>RSDC01000009.1:0-361542 GCA_004154635.1 Bifidobacterium animalis subsp. animalis | reverse complement strand
TGCGGCGGCCATGGCCCAGGGGAGACGCCCGGTCCCATTCCGAACCCGGAAGCTAAGCCCTGGCACGGCGATGGTACTATGCCCGAGAGGACATGGGAGAGTAGCACACCGCCGCAACCACACTTCACGAAAGCCCACCCGCAACGGTGGGCTTTCCCCATATCCGGACAACCCACCACACACAACCAGACACCAACATAAAACCAGCCGGCAATCTTTTCCGCATCCCGGAAAATTACCGGGTTAAGTGCTTTACCGAGTAATCTGCAGTCAGTAATCTATAATCATGATACGACGAATTACACTGCGTGATGTGGCGGAGGAGGCAGGGGTCTCGGTGGGGGCCGTGTCGCTCATTCTCAACGGCCGGCCGAACAGAATCTCCGAGGAGACCCGGCAGATGATTCTGGATGCCGCAGAGAAGCTGCATTATGTTCCGAATCAGAATGCGCGCGGGCTGGTGACGAACCGGTCCATGCTCATTGCGCTCATCATTCCCGATATTGAGAACATGTTCTTCGCCAGTCTTGCGCATGCAATCGAGAATGAGTGCCGGATGCGCGGGTATTCCGTCATCATTGCGAACTCAAACGATAGGCGCCACGAGGAACATGAGCTCATCAAGCATTTCATTGCCCGGGATGTTGACGGTATGCTCATCATTCCCGCCCATGAGACGCTCTCGCAGAAGAATATGCTCCAGGAGGATCTCAAGGTGGTGCCATTCCCCGTCACATTGCTCGACCGCATGGTCAGTAGCGGAATCTGTGATGGTGTGGGCTTTGACAACTGGGAGGGCGGCCATATTGCAGCCCGATGTCTGCTTGAGGCGGGGCATACGAAATTGGGATGCATCGCAGGCGGTGAGACAATCGCCAATATGGATCGGCGCAAGCAGGGGTTTGTGGATGCCGTGAGGGATTGGAATGCAGCTAGGCGCTCGGAAAAGGCAACGGTCGATGCCGTCGATGGGGACTATCGCTTCCTGAGTGGCTATGCCGAGGCAGATAAGATGATTGACGCGCATATGACTGGCGTGTTCTGCGGCAATGACCTGATGGCCTTGGGACTGCTGCGCAGACTGCATGAACGCGGACTCCGCTGCCCGCAGGACATGTCGATTATAGGCTATGACAATATTCTGAATCGCTTTGGATTGCAAAACGAGTTCACAACCGTTGAGCAAGATATCGACTTGCTTGGCAGAGAAGGGTGCAATCTGCTGTTCAACCGCATGGCGCAGAGTTACCAAGGGGGGCCGTGGCTCGTGGAATCGAAGACGGTGTTGCTGGAACCACGACTCGTGGAGAACGGGACTGTGCGCGAGCTGGATTAGCGGTTCATTTGTGCAGATTTGGTGTATGCATCTAATGCTTTGCTCATGGAGAACTGTCTGCTGCGTACACTGGTAAAACGTTATATCATTTAAGTGTTACGCAAAGCGGATCAATGAGGAGCTGCTTTGGCCGACGCATATGAGAATGAGAGCGAAGGAGCTGATTCATATGGCTGCCAATGGTCCCTGAATGAAAACGGGAATTCGAAAAATCCGTGAACGAAGAATTCATGCATAGCTGCTCTGACGAAAGAGATGCAATGGGGCGTCTCGGTGCAACGGCAATGGAGCCGGAACGAACGAGGAGGAAAGGATGACGCGGCTATCGTTATTGGGTGTTTCGAAAATCTTCGGAAATGCCAAAGTGGTCGACAAGGTATCGATTGACGTCGAGCCGGGCAAGGTCCACGTGCTGCTCGGCGAGAACGGTGCGGGCAAATCAACCGTGATCAAGATGATGAGCGGGATCTATCAGCCGGATGAGGGCCACATCGAGATTGATGGTGAGCGAGTCAAGCTTCCGAATGTGGAGGCGGCACGCGAGCACGGCATCTCGGTGATCCATCAGGAACTCAACATGGTGCCCGGTCTTTCAATCATGGAGAATCTGTTTTTGGGGAACCTGCCTACAAAAGGCGGGTTCGTCGATCGCAGGACCATGAGGAAGAAGGCGCAGGAGGCGCTTGCACTCATCGGATTGGATGAGGACGTGGATACGCTCATGGGCGATCTTGGCGTCGCGCGGCAGCAGATGGTCGAGATTGCGAAGGCGTTGATGCAGAACTCGTCGATCCTGATTCTCGATGAGCCAACGGCGGCTCTGACGAAGAAGGAATGCGAGCACCTGTTCGGCATAATGGATGATCTCAAAAACAAAGGCGTGGGAATGGTGTTCATTTCGCACCATCTTGACGAGATCGCCAAGGTGGGTGACGTCGTCACGGTGTTGCGCGATGGCGAATACGTGGCCACAGTCGATGCGAGCACACCCGAGAATGAGCTTGTCAAGCTCATGGTCGGACGTCACATCACCAACCAGTTCCCACACGGCGACCGACCGGAGCAGGTGGGTGATGTGTTGCTGCATGTCGACCACCTGAACCGTGAAGGAGTGCTGCACGACATCTCATTCGAGGTGCATGCCGGTGAGGTCGTCGGTTTGGCCGGCCTCGTCGGGGCAGGCCGCACCGAAGTGATCCGAGCCATTTTCGGCGCTGACCCCTACGATTCGGGTACGGTTCGTGTGGGTGGGAAAGCGCTTCCCAAAGCACATATCGCAAAGAGCATCGACGCCGGCATCGGCTTGGTTCCCGAGGACCGCCGTACACAGGGCCTGATTCTCGAGGCCTCGGTGGCCGAGAACCTCGGGCTTGCGACATTGGTGCCCACCTCACATGCAGGATTCGCCGATCTGAAAGGCCAACGGCGGCATGAGGAAGACACGGCGAAGAAACTGCGCATCCGCATGGCGAGCATCAACCAGAACGCAGGCGACCTGTCTGGTGGTAATCAGCAGAAGATCGTCTTCGGCAAATGGAACATGGCGCATGTCAAGGTGTTGTTGCTGGATGAACCGACTCGCGGCGTAGACGTTGGCGCGCGCGTTGAGATTTACGACCTGATCAACGAGACCGTATCCAACGGCGGCGCCGTGCTGATGGCATCATCGGATCTGCCGGAAGTCCTCGGCATGTCCGACCGCATTCTTGTGATGAGCGGTGGCAGAATCAGCGGCGAAATGCCTGCCAATGAAGCGACCCAGGAAAAGGTCATGGCCTTGGCCGTGACGCACATGGATACCGGAGTCGGTCCAGACCCCGCAGGCGAGGAAGCCGTGGCAGCGTCTGATGTGATCGAAGAGGAAGAAAACGCTGACCCGACGAAGAAGTCGTGGTGAATGAGGAAGAGGAGTATTTGAAATGACTGGTACAACCACAACGAAGACCCCGACGGGACAACCGACAAAACAGCCGGGAGGGCAGCTTGGATATGATTCCAAGAAGTCCGGTGGAATGGACAAGGTCAAGCAGTTCGCCTCACGCAATGGTGCACTTATAGGCCTGGTCATTCTGTGCATCGTGCTTGCTTGTTGCACGCCGGCATTCCTCACCGGGGCCAATCTGCTCAACGTGGGTATTCAGACCGCCACCGTCGCAATCCTCGCTTTCGGCCAGACCTTCGTCATTGTCGAGGCCGGCATCGATCTGTCGGTCGGCGCAGTGGCCGCCGTGTCGAGCATGTTCGCCGCCTACACGGGTGCGAGCATGGGATGGCCCGGTTGGTTCACGATCATAGTGGCCCTGCTCACCGGTGCCGTGTTCGGTGCGCTGTCCGGCCTTGCAAACGCCTACCTTAAGCTGCCGTCGTTCATTGCCACACTGGCCATGATGAGCGTGGCCCGCGGTCTTACGCTTGTCATCTCCGACGGTCGCCCGATTCCCACCTCCAGTGCCGTCAATTTCTTCGGCAGCACCGTCATGGGCATTCCGGTACCGATCCTCACGATGCTGCTCATGGGCGTCATCGCCGCGGTGATACTGAACTTCACGACAATCGGCCGTTCCATGTACGCAGTGGGCGGCAATATGGAGGCCTCGCGTCTTTCGGGCATCAGCGTGCACAAAACTCAGATCATGGTGTTCGTGCTTTCCGGCATCTTCGCCGCGGTCGCCGGTCTCGTGATCGCAGGCCGACTCCACTCCGCACAGCCGCAGGCTGCCTCCGGTTACGAAATGGACGCCATTGCATCCGTCGTCATCGGTGGCGCAAGCCTTTCGGGTGGCAAGGGCAAGATCTCCGGAACCTTCGTCGGCGCCATCCTGCTTGCGGTCATTCGCAACGGCCTCAACATCCTCAACGTGTCTTCCTTCTGGCAGCAAGTCGTCATCGGCCTGGTCATCGCTTTCGCGGTCTCCCTCGATACGATGCGCCGCAAGATCGACACACACTGATCGTCACCTCCCTCCTCCCACGAGTGCGTGGGGGAGCGTCGGCTCCCGCCATTCGCTTCCCCACCACCCGCCCATCTGGAAACAGACTATCCATCACCCACAAATGAATACACAATGAATAGATTGTCAGCGAAGACAATCGAAGAGTGAAAGGCACTACAATGTTCTCTTCAAAGATCTCCCAGTTTGCAAAGATCGCCACAGCCGCTGTATGCGCGGGCGCGCTTGCGTTCGGTGCGGCCGCATGCGGCGCGGGATCCTCGGCGGGTGGCGACAAGGTCGCGCTGTTGGTTTCCACGCTCAATAACCCGTTCTTCGTGGACCTTCGTGACGGGGCCCAGGAACAGGCGAAGAAGCTCAACATTGATCTCGTTGTTTCCGACGCCCAGAACGATTCGGCGACACAGCAGAACCAGGCGCAGAACGCGCAGGCCCAGGGAGCCAAGGCCGTCATTATCAACCCGGTCGACTCCGATGCCGCGGGCCCGGCGGTGGCGCCACTGATTTCGGCGAATGTGCCGGTCATCTCGGTAGACCGTTCAGTGACCGGCGAGCAGGTGAGTGCGCACATCGCCTCCGATAATGTGGCGGGCGGCGCACAGGCCGCAACCGAACTCGCAAAAGCCATGGGTGAGAAGGGAGACGTGATCATTCTCGAAGGCACTCCGGGTGCCGCGTCCACCCGCGACCGTGGCAAGGGGTTCAAAGACGAGATTCAGAAGCATTCGGGCATCAAGGTCGTGGCTGAGCAGACCGCCAACTTCGATCGCGCCAATGCCCTTGATGTGACCACGAATCTCATGCAGTCAAATCCCAATGTGACGGGCATCTACGCCGAGAATGACGAAATGGCCCTCGGTGCCATTCAGGCGCTTGGCTCCAAGGCCGGCAAAGAGGTCAAGATCTTCGGATTCGACGGCACCTCCGACGGCATCAAGGCCGTCACCGATGAAACGATTGCAGGCACGATCGCCCAGCAGCCGAAGGAACTCGGCAGGCGGGCGGTGCAGGCGGCCGCCGATCTCATTGCCGGCAAGTCGGTTGAAAAGGAACAGTCCATTCCGGTGAAGACCGTGACGAAGGACAACGCCAAGGACTTCGAGACGTCGGAGTGAGCCTGAGGGAGGTGAATCGCAATGTTGAGGCATGGCATCATCAATGCGCAACTCGATGAAGCGCTCGCCCGCCTTCGGCACAAGGACCGTTTCGTAATCAGCGACAGCGGACTTCCGGTCCAGCCCGGGATCGAGGTCATCGATCTCGCCCTCGTCTATGGTGTGCCTCGCTTCGAACAGGTTCTCGATGCCCTGAGCCCCGAACTCGTACTCGAATGCGGATGGATGGCCATTGAGGCGCAGGGCACCAAGGCGCAGCAGTGGGTCTCCGACCGCTTCGACGTGCCGATCACGTACGTGCCACATGATGGCCCCCTTGGTTTCAAGGCGCAGGTGGAGGGTGCCAAATTCGTCATCCGCACCGGTGAAACCACACCGTACGCGAACGTGATCTTCAGGTGCGGAGTGCCGTTCTAGAATCTGGAATCTGAACACCGAACGCAAGTTCGCAAGCAAGCGGCATCTGGTTTATACGAATCAGATGCCGCTTGCATTGCAACGGCAGGTTGAGCTCGGCAATATGGCGCACGAGGAGGTGCGCGGCAGGAAGTGATTGCAATGGAATCGAAGATTTTAGACAAACTCGATGCGATTGCCGCGATGAAGCCGAAAGTGGCGGTCGTGGGATCGATGAATGCGGATTACACGGTATGGACGCAACGTCTGCCAAAACCCGGCGAGACCGTGCAGGGAAGTCCGATGACGGTGCTTGCCGGCGGCAAGTCGGGGAATCAGGCGGTCACGGCGGCACTGCTCGGTGCGCGCGTGCACATGCTCGGCGCCGTCGGCAATGACTCGAATGCGGATTTCCTGCTCCGCGCGCTGACCAATGCCGGCGTGGAGATCGATGCGGTGCGGCACGTCGATGGCCCGAGCGGCACGACGGTGATCACGGTCGATGCGCAGGGGGAGAACACAATCGTGTATTCGCCGGGGTCGAATGGGCAGGTGGATGTGCCGTATATAGAGTCGGTGAAGTCGATCCTGAGCAGTTCCGCGGTGCTCGGACTGTGTTTGGAAAGCCCGTTGGAGGCGGTCACGGCGGCCGCGCGGATCGCGCATGAGGCCGGAGTGCGTGTTCTGTTCAACGACTCGCCTTTCCTGGCGCAGCTGCCGTCAGATCTGGTGTCAAACACCGACATCCTGCTTGTCAACGAGCACGAACTCGTGCAATTGCTGGGCATGGAGCCTCCGATTGACGGCGACTGGGATATGTTCGACTGGGACTCTGCGCAATTGCGTCTGTGCGAAGTGGGGTTCTCCGAGACGATTGTGACGCTCGGCGGCAACGGTTCCGTGGTGCTGGGGCCGGAATCCATCGGTGACCGGAAGGCGGCGTCGATGACGCGCATCGAGCCGATCCGAGTGTCTGCGATCGATACCACGGGATGCGGCGATTCGTTCATGGGAACGGTGTTGGTAGGGCTTGCGTCCGGCCTGACGTTGGTGGATGCCGTGCGATTGGCATCATACGTGTCGGCGTACGCAGCCACCGGCAAGGGCGCACAAGCCAGCTACGGTGACGCGGGTGCGATCAAGGCGAAGTTTGCACAATACCCCGGCATATGACGTTCTGCCCATTCGGTCTCGAATCCCGCCTGAACGGCTCTCTCAGAAGGCTCGATTTCACGGAATCTGAAAATCGGTCTAAGGTGAGAGATGTCAATCGGGTTCCCCGGTGCGGCAGGTGTCCGCGTAGGGGGGAGAGGGCCGCAAATGCGGCACTTCCACGACATGATTGAAAACATCCCTGGCAATAGAGAGAAAGGGGCTTTCGATGAAGAAGCTCATTTTGGACCTTGACACCGGTGTCGACGATGCGCTTGCGATTTCGTATGCGCTCGGCAGCCCGGAAGTCGAACTGATCGGCATCACCGGCACGTACGGCAATGTGCTCATGGAGCAGGGCGTGCGCAATGCGCTGGCCATCACCGAACTGCTCGGTCACCCCGAAGTGCCCGTATACAAGGGTCTGCCTCATGCCAGTACGAAGGATTCCTTCGAGGTGCTGCCCATTTCGGCATTCATTCACGGTGAGAACGGCATCGGAGACGCGGTGATCCCAGACCCGCAGCGCGATGCCGAAACCGAGCCGGCCGTCGATTTCATCATCGACGCGGTGAAGACCTACGGTGACGATCTGGTGTACGTTCCCACCGGTCCGCAGACGAACATCGCCGCCGCATTCCGCAAGGCTCCCGAAATCGCCGAGCAGCTCGGCAAGATCGTGCTGATGGGCGGCGCGCTCACTGTGCCCGGCAATGTGAATGCCTGGACCGAGGCGAATATATCGCAGGATCCGGATGCGGCGGACTATGTGTTCCGTCACACGAAGGATGCGACGATGATCGGTTTGGATGTGACGCTGCAGACGCTGCTCACTTACAAGGAGACGCAACGCTGGCGTGACCTCGGCAATGCCGCCGGTACGTTCCTCGCCGACATGACCGACTTCTACATCAAGGCGTACGAGACCACCGCGCCCCACTTGGGGGGCTGTGGCCTGCACGATCCGCTCGCGGTCGGCGTGGCCGTCGACCCGACGCTGGTCACCGTGCATCCGATCAACATGAAGGTTGATGTGGAAGGCCCGACCCGCGGTCGCACCATTGGCGATGAGGACCGTCTCAACGACCCGCACAAGACGATGGGCGCAGCGCTCGACGTCGATGTGCCGCGCTTCCTCGACGAGTTCATGACGCGCATCACCAATGTCGCGAAGAACGCGTAGCCGCGCATAGACAGACCATCCACCGGAATCCTCAAACATCTTTGGAAAAGAGACATCATGACTGCCCCCAACAACACTGCGGCTGTGCAGGAAGAGCCCATTGACCTCGAACAGCAGAACAAGATGGCCGTACGTGCCCTGATTCTGCTGCTCATCACCTTCATTCTCGGCACCTTGTGCCTGCAGGGCTTCAATCTTGTGTTCACGAACATCGGCACCGACGTCGGCGCCCCCGAGCAGGCCGCGCTGATCACGAGCCTGCCGAGCATCGTGCTCGGCATCGTCTGCTTCATCTACGGTTCCCTCGGCGATTTCGTCTCGCTGAAGAAACTCATTGTATTCGGCCTGGTCACGTTGTTCGTGGGCTCGCTGTTCGGGTTCATCGCGAACTTCTTCTTCACGAAGAACCTGTGGACCGTCATCATCGCGCGCATCCTGCAGACCGCAGGCGAGCAGGTGTCTGGGTCCGTCTACCTCGTCATCGCCACGAAGTACCTCAAGAAGGAACTCAAGGTGATCTTCTTCGGTCTGTTCACCGCGGGCTACCAGGTCTCCGCGGCCATCGGCGTGTTCGCGGCCGGTCTGCTCACGTCGATCGCATGGCAGTACCTGTTCCTCATCCCGGCGGTGACGATCGTGTTCCTGCCGTTCCTGCTGCGTCTGCTGCCGAACCGCCGTGGCGGCTCCCAGCACGTCGACTGGCTCGGCTTCACCATCTTCGGCCTCGCCTCGGCCTTCCTCTCGCTGTTCTTCTCCTACAACAGCTGGTGGATGCTCGCCGTGTGCATCGTGCTGTTCGTGCTGTTCGCCGTGTACATCAACAAGGCGGCCGACCCGTTCATCACGCCCGCGTTCTTCAAGAACACGCGCTGGCTCGCCGCGATCATGCTCATCGTGCTGTTCTACTTCACGAACTACTGCGTCTCGCCTATCTTCAACACGATGGGCACCACCCTCTACAACATGGATGTCACGCAGGTCTCGCAGTACATTGTGTGGGCGTTCATCGTGGCCGCCGTCTTCGGCACCACCTCGGGCTGGATCGTCGGCAAGATCGGGCGCACCACGGCGATCGTGCTCGCCTCGCTGTTCATGATCTGCGGCTTCGTCGGCTCGGCGCTGTGCGTGAACACGAACTTCGGTTTGCTCACGATGTTCGCGTGCATCTTCTATGCGGGTTGCGGACTCATGTATTCGCCGGTCGTCTCCACCGTGCTCGACACGCTGCCTGTCGATGAGTCCGGCCGCGGCGTCGGCATGAACGATCTGGTGATGAACGTGACCGCTTCCATCGGCATCGCCGTCTTCGGCGCACAGCTCGGCGGCACGGCGCTCGCCGGCGGTTCCCTCACCGGTGCCACCGGGCCGGCTGCGGTCTACTCGAATCTGCTGATCATCGCCGCCGGCGTGGTGGTGCTCGGCCTCGTCTGGTTCCTGGTGTTCCACAAGCACATCTACCGCGGTGAGTCCGCGCAGGTGCAGAAGGAAGTGGAGCAGCCGGAGGACGTCGAAGAGGTGCTCCACCCCGCCAAGTGACACGGCACCTGTGCGCGCTGTGTCACTGAACGGTGAGTAGTATGGTCGTTTGCTTGCAAGCCTGTGCAGCAGACGACCATACTTCGGCAGATTATGGTCGTTCTCTGCAATCTGTGTATGCACAACGACCATACTGCATTGAACTTTGGTCGTTTGCTGAGATTGGTGTACAGAAAACGACCATACATTGGCAGACTTTGGTCGTTCGCTTGGGCTTCCGTAATACAAACGACCATACTGTGCTGGAACTTTGGTCGTTCACCTCGATGCCGCGTAAGCAAACGACCAAACATATATGCGAAGGAAATACGATGAATCAGATTCTCGATAAACTGGAGCAGATTCACGGCTCCGTTTCCGTGGTCGGCTCAATGAACGCAGATTACACGGTGACCACCGAGCGGCTCCCCGGGCCGGGGGAGACCGTGACCGGTGGCCCGCTGCAGGTGCTGCCCGGTGGCAAATCCGGCAATCAGGCCGCCGCTGCCGCCAAGCTCGGCGCAACCGTGCGCATGTTCGGCGCAGTGGGCTCCGACTCGAATGCGGATTTCCTGCTGACTCAGCTCGCCTTGGCTGGTGTGAACACCGACGGCATTCGCAAGGTGCTCGGCCCCAGCGGCACGACTGTGATCACCGTGGATTCCCATGGCGAGAACACCATTGTGTATTCGCCGGGTTCCAACGCGAACGTGACGGTGGAATACATCGATGCCCAGCGCGAGCTGCTCACCGCATCCTCCGTGCTGGGACTGTGTTTGGAGAGCCCGCTTGAAACGGTGACCGCATGCGCGACCATGTGCCATGATGCGGGTATGAAGGTGCTGCTCAACGATTCGCCCTTCATTGCGACGTTGCCGTCCGAACTCATTGCGCATGCCGACATCCTGCTGGTCAATGAGCATGAGCTCGCGCAGCTGCTGCACATTGACGAACCGGAGGACGACGACTGGGATTCGTTCGATTGGGCACAGGCCCAGAACCGTTTGAGCGAGTTCGGTTTCGATCAGGCGATTGTGACGCTTGGCGGCGACGGTTCGGTGGTGCTTGACTCCACGGTGGATCCATCGATCATCCGCATTGCCCCGGTGCGTGTGGATGCGGTGGATACCACGGGCTGTGGCGATTCGTTCATGGGCACCGTGCTGGCTTCTCTGGCCAGCGGGTTGAGCTTGGAGGAGTCCGCACAGCTGGCTTCGTACGTGTCGGCATATGCAGCCACCGGCTATGGTGCGCAGGCCTCCTATGGCACTGCCGCGCAGATTCGGGAGCGCTTCCGCTAATGAAGATAGCGCTGTCTGGTGGTGTGTGGGGCAGTCGAGCCGATGAGATTCGTCACTGGATCGCAAGCGCCCTTTACGTTCCTCACCTCATCGGCTCGGCTGCCCCACACGCCACCAGACAGACTCTGCATCCTCTTCCTCTTAAGTGAGGTGGATACTGAGGTATAAGGAAATCTAGCAGTTGGATGAGATGGGCGAATAGCGGCATACCGTGCTGAGTGGGGTGATGGGCCGGATGAAGTTGAGGAACGTAAAGGGCGCGCAGCGATCCAGTGACGAAGCTTCATCCGGCCCATCACCCCACTCAGCGTGAAGGAGGGTGTGTTCAGGCGTAGATGTGACGCGTGTGCATGTCTTCGGGAAGTCCGTTGAGCAGATTGCTCACCGAACGGGATTCGAACACGGAGCGGATTCCAGCGGCGAGCAATGGGGCCGCGGACAACACCGTCATGTTGGGCAGTCGTTTCTCCTCGGGGATCGGCACCGTGTCGGTGAGCACGATCTCCTTGACGCCGCTGTTCTTGAGCCGTTCCACGGCCGGGCCGGAGAGCAGGCCGTGCGTGGCGACGAGCGTCACCGATTTCGCACCGTGGTCGTGCAGCGTGCGCACTGCCTCGCAGATCGTGCCAGCTGTGTCGATCATATCGTCGATCACCACGCAGTCGCGGTCCTTCACGTCGCCAATGATGCCATGCGCCTCGGCATGGTTCGGTCGCGTGGTGTCGCGGGTCTTGTGAATGAAGGCGAGCGGTAGGCCGCCGAGTTTCGCGGCCCATTGTTCGGAGACCTTGATGCGCCCGGCGTCCGGCGAGACGATCGTCGTATTGTCGAGCGGCAGACGGTCGCGCATGTAGTCGAGCAGGATCGGCATGGCGGTCAGGTGATCCACGGGGCCATTGAAGAAGCCCTGCTCCTGGGCCGCGTGCAGGTCGACGGTCATCACACGGTCGGCGCCGGCTGCCCGCATGAGTGTGAACATGAGCTTGGCGGTGATGGGTTCGCGGCCGAGATGTTTCTTGTCTTGCCGTGAATAGCCGAAGAACGGGGCAACGACGGTGATCGAGCGTGCCGACGCGCGTTTGGCGGCATCGATCATGATGAGCTGTTCCATAATCCACTTGTTGATCGGCTGGGTATGCGCCTGCATGATGAACACGTCTGCGCCGCGGATCGGCTCCGTGTAACGCACATACATCTCGCCGTTCGCGAAGTCGTAGGCCGTCGTCGGAAGCACCTCGGTGCCGAGGTAGTGGGCGGTCTCGGTGGCTTGCTCCGGGTAAGCACGACCCGTCACCAAAGCCAAGCGTTTATCGGGGGTGCCTTCAAGAACAGCAGACATCATTCGCCTTTCACATTGCTTGCGAACACAAAAATGGAGCACTCCCCAATATAACAATGTGCATGTATGTGTGCGCGTGTCCGAACGCGTAGGTATATTTGAGAAGTTGCCGTCTGCGAATGTCGTGGCCGGCTTACGCAAACACACTCCTGTCGCGGAAGTCCCGCGGCCGATAAGTCCGAAGGAGGTGGGTGATGTCTGCGCACAATTACGAACTGATGTTCATTGCCGATCCTGAACTGGATGAGAACGGTCTCAAGAAGCTGACCAATCAGCACATGGAAATCGTCACCAAGGAAGGCGGTTCCGTCGAGAACATCGACATCTGGGGCCGTCGCAAGCTCGCTTACGAGATTGATGGTAAGACCGAGGGCAACTACGTCGTCGTGACGTACTCCTGCGAGCCGGCTACCAACGACGAGCTCGACCGTGTTCTCAACCTGAACGAATCCATCGTTCGTACGAAGATTCTTCGCAAGTAACAAGTTTTCGAAATCCGTATAGGTAAGAAGGAACGCTATGGCAGGTGAAACGATCATCACCGTCGTGGGCAACCTGACCCGCGACCCGGAACTGCGCACCGTCGGCAATGGCTCGACGGTGGTCAATTTCACCATTGCTTCGTCCACGCGTACGTTCAACCGCAACACCAACCAGTGGGATGATGGCGACACATTGTTCCTCAACTGCTCGGCTTGGGACTCGGCACGTACGTCGATGGCCACGAACATTGCGAACTCGCTGTCGAAGGGCATGCGAGTGATTGCCCAGGGGCGCCTTACCCAGCGTTCGTACCAGGCACAGGATGGTTCCCAGCGTAGTGTTGTGGAACTGCGTGTCGACGAGATCGGCCCCGCGCTGTCCCGTGCGACCGCCCAGGTGACCCGCCAGACGAGCTCAGGCTTCAATGGCGGTCAGCAGAGTGGCGGCTACGGCAACAACGGCGGCGGTTACCAGGGTGGCGCAGGCTACTCCGGTGGCGGCTTCAACGGCGGCAATGGCGGGTATCAGGGCGGTGCGTCCGCTCCTGCACCGCAGGCCCCCTCCGCACCGGTCTCCGACCCATGGTCGAACGATTCCGGCTCCTCCAACGCCTTCGGTTCGTTCGGCACCTCCGATTTCGGTGGTGACTCCGACGAGCCCGAGTTCTGACGCCTACCCAAGTATTTCGATTTTCCACGTGTAAGGAGACAACAAGAATGTCACGCAAGAGGCCGCAGCCACCGGTCAAGCCGTTCAAGAAAAAGCCGAATCCGCTCAAGGCCGCCAAGATCACCGAGATCGACTACAAGGACGTCGCGCTGCTGCGCAAGTTCATTTCCGATCGCGGCAAGATTCGTTCCCGTCGTATTACCGGCGTCACCGTTCAGGAGCAGCGCAAGATCGCGACCGCGATCAAGAACGCTCGCGAGATGGCTCTGCTGCCATACGCCACCAACGGCCGCTGAGTTGTGAGGAGAGTATAGATATGGCTGCTACCAAGATCATTCTCAAGAAGTCCGTGAACAACCTGGGCCATGCCGGCGACATCGTCGAGGTCAAGGCTGGTTACGCACGCAACTACCTCATTCCTCAGGGCTATGCCTTCCCGTGGACCAAGGGTGCCGCCGCTCAGGCCGAGGCCATGAAGCGCGCACGCCTGGCCAAGGCCATCGCCACCCGTGAGGGTGCCGTTGAGGCCAAGCAGATCATCGAAGGCACCGCCGTCGAGATCCCTGCCAAGGTTTCCGAGTCCGGCAAGCTGTTCGGTGGCATCTCCAACGAGCAGATCGCCAACGCGCTTGCCGAGAAGGTCGCCGTCGATCCGAAGAGCATCACCGTCGAGAAGATCCAGACCCTCGGTGAGTTCCCGGCAACCGTGGCCCTGCATCCGGAGATCTCCGCCAACTTCTTCGTGAAGGTTGTCGCTGAGTGATTCGGCTCAGAAGGCCTCCTTCAAATGAGGTCTTCTCTTCAGACCGATAAGGCTGAGCTTAAGCATTGAAGTCCCCCGCACGCATGAAGTGTGCGGGGGACTTCGTTTTTGGTCCCTCGCTGAGAGCATTGAGCAACGCTTGCTGTGTACAATTGGGACATATGCGCATCATCGGCGTGTGCTGCCGCCATGCGATGCGCCACATGTGAGCAACAAGGAAGGTCCTTCGTGCGGTGCCGACATTGTGGTAACGAGCTTGTGCCGGGCGCAACCGTGTGCCCGGTGTGTGGTGCGCCGGTGGCCGCCGATGCGGTGCGCGAACCGCGCCCGGCCACGTTCGAGGCGACGCAGACCGCGGTGATGCAACCCATTCGCGTGCAGAACGGCAAGCTGGTCACCACGCCCGAATCGGAGGGGATGCCGCCGTCGGTGCCTCCGGCCGTCGCCGCGACGGCCCAGTCCTCCAAGCCGTCGGTAGCCGATCCCCACGCCGCGCAACACGATGCCGAAGTGGGCGAACCGGAATCTATACGGCGTCGCGCCACGCGTTCCAGACGCCCTTGGATTCTCGGTCTCATCGTACTGGTGGTATTGGCTCTGGCCGGAGCGGGAATCTGGGCATGGATGCATCGGGCGGGGAAACCAGGCGGAGTGGCACCTGCTGCCGAATGCACTGTGAATCCGACGGCCACGGTGAGCGGTATGCAGGCCGATGGGGCCAATCTGGTGGCGTCATTCGATCTCTCGGATTCGGCATGCCGCAATGGCAGGTATGCGCAGTCGGGTGTACGCGTGAATCTGCTCAATGAGGCAGGCGAGTTGCAAGCGGCTGCCGTGTTCGATTTCGCGAAGTCCCCCATTGTGTTCCACGACGGCAAAGCAGCGGTGAAACTGGCGTTCCACCCGACGCAGTATTGGACTCCGACGGAGACGATCGCGCAGGAGCAAGGTCTCAAAACACAATGGAGCGCCAATGCAACCGGTGATGGTGCCGTGCTGGCGGCGGTCGGCGATGCGCTGGGCGGTGCGAACATCGCCGCGGAAGAGAGCGGTGATCTGGCGCATAAGGCATTGGATGCCCAATTGGCGGCGGATAGGGATGCGGCCCGGTCGCTGACGGATGCGTACACCAGCCAGCTCTCCAGCAAAAGACCCGGCATGGAGGTGGACGGCAAGACGTGGACGTATGCCGACATCTACGGTCAGTTCCTCACGCTCAAGGCACAATACCCGCATGCGTTGCTCGTGTGGGCGCCCGACTACGCCAACTATGCGGATGCGGGAAGTCCCGCGGACTATTACGTGGTGCTGAACGGCGAGCGGTTCGCCACGGCCGACGAGTCGCAGGACTGGTGCACGCGGAACGGCTATGGCACCCAGGATTGCCTGCCGGTGCATTTGAAATAATATGCCCAAACAAGTGCGACACGCCGTAAGTTGCATCTGTCGCGAATCTGAGTATATTTATCTCTTGGTTCGAGCAACCAAGCCCCTTTAGCTCAGTTGGTTAGAGCATCTGACTCTTAATCAGAGTGTCCAGGGTTCGAGTCCCTGAGGGGGCACCTCAATGAAAGACCCCAGCTTCGGCTGGGGTTTTCGTATTTGCCGGCATGCGTGTGCGCATCTCCTCTTCACGCTTTGAGATAACGACCACCACAATCCATTATGTCTACTGAGCATCGGGTCGCATCGTTTGCAATGGGGGCGCGAATGCCAGTTCGCTCATATTCGGGGTGCCGGAAACATCTGGCTGTGTTTTCTCTCCCACCAATCGAAGACTTCATTTCAGGATATTTTGGTATGACCTGTCGAAAAACATGCCGCAGTATTTGTGTTACGCTCAGGGACCAGTAAGGGGAGGGAACCCGGGCGTTTCGATTGATAACGACGAACTCTCCCAACGTACCCAGGACCCTGCAATTGAAGAGATTGAAATGAGCGGCAGACCCCAGGGAGAGACATGACCGTGTTGCGTCGCGTATTTGCTCGCGTTGGTTCCCTGGCTCCTGCTTTGCGCTGGGCTTTGCTTGGTTTTTGCTGTTCGACCTTGGGCAATACCGCGTTCGAGGGGTCGGTGGTGCCTTCCCTGATCGTGGTGTCCCTTCCGGTGTGGGTGCTGGCGGCCCGTAAGACGTTCATGACGGTGATTGATTTCTTTTCGCCGGTTTCTGCTTGGCTGGTCGGGAAGATCGGTGGTTTTCGCGCATTGGCCCTCACTGAGGGGGTGGAGGGCGTGCTCAGCGTGATCCCGTTGTGCGTGCCGGTCTCGTCGCCGGCGTGGAAATGGGTGTTGTTCGCGTTGTCGTGTGCGTTGTTGGTCACGGGGCAGGTCATTGATATCGCCGGTGAGGTCTTCGAGGTGGATATGGCCGGAGGTGACGAGAAGATGCTCGTCGATTACGGCGGCATCATTGGTGTGCTGTCCAGTGTGCTGGGTGGCCTGATCGGCTCCCCGCTGGGTGCGTGGATTGCATCGTGGTCCGTTCCGGCGGTGCTGGTGGTCTCCGCGGTGTCGTCATTCGCTGCGGCTTCCACAAGACTGTTGTCACGCACCGCTGTGAATGGTGGCGACGGCAGGCGCGATGCGCGGGGAAGCGCCGCCGACGATTCCATGCGCATTGCGCAGATCGCGGAATCCGTTGAGGCCGGAGGGCAGCCTCCTCTGGAGGAGGGGCCGGACGTGCGGGTTCGCGATGGTGTGGGAAAGCGTGCGGATGCGGGGTCGCGCACACGCGTGGGCCTGCTGCTCGGCTCGTTGCTGCTTGCGCTGGTTCCCGCGAGTGCGTTCTCCTATGTTCTTTTGGGACTGGGTGATCGGTACGGGACGGGATCGCTGTCTGCGGTGTATCTCGCATCCGGCGTGGGGGAGGTTGTGGGCGCGCTCGTGTATGCCCATTCTGCCTCTCGAAAGGGCATGCGCTGCATGGCGACGCTGGGCGTGCTCGTCGGTGCCGTGGGCCTGTCGCTCATGCTGGTATTCTCGCACGTCTACCCGCTGATGTGCGCGGCGTTTCTTGTGGAGGCGGTGGGCTCCACCATGCTGGTCCACGCGGTTGTGGTGTCGAGGCAGATTCTCTTCTCCGGCAAAGACCTCGCCCGGTTCTCGGGACGTTCACGGTTCATGTATGCGGCGGGTGCGGCCGGTGGTTCGTGGATCGGTTATGCGCTGGCATCATCGTGGCAGGTGCTCCCGCTCGTGGCCCTGGTGTTCTCTCTGGGATATGTCTTTGTGGTGCCGCAGCTGCCACAGGCCAGAGCGTGAGGCCTCAGAGGTCTGCCCATGGTTCCCGGCGTAACAAGGCGACCATTGCGATCACTGCGCAAGCAGTGTCCTTGGCCGATAAAATGGTGTCTGGCTTCGAGCTCATGAGAGGCATCCCAATGTAAGACCCCAGCTTCGGCTGGGGTCTTTCCATATCGGGGACGAATCCTACATGTCTGGATCCGGCGCATTCCTGCGGGGCCAGATTGCCGTTGCCGCGATGACCAGCAGTATCGCCATCACGGCGATGGCTGCGATGGCAATGCCGGTGGAGGCCAGATACGACTTCGCCAGGTTGACATGGTTGTGGGTATCGGCGCGAGGGCTCGGATTCGGGCGAATCACGCCGGAGTCGCTGCCGGTGTTCATGCCGGGTTGTGCTGCGTTGGAATCCGGTTTCCGGACCGTGCCATTGCCCTGGGCGTTCGGGTTGCTGGGCTGCTCCTGCGGTTTGGTTGGCGTGGTCGGTTTCGTGGAGGGGGTGTTGTCGCCGGAGCCCTTTTCCAATCTCAGATACGGAATCACCGCCCGTTCATGTTCAAGACTGAGGGCGTCCTGTTGGGCCGTGCCGCCGGTGAATGCGTCTATCGCATTGGTGTCGCGGGTCACGGTGTCGCGGGCCGGGGAATCGTCGACTTCGCCAAGACCGCCACCAAACCGATAGTTGTGCACGTAGTCCGGGCACGCTCCCTCCCAGCATGCCATGCCGTATACGGGCCGCACATTGCCAATACCTTCGGACTCCTCGGCGCTGCTGTACAGGGCGATAGCGTATTCGGCCGTGCTCAGGTCGAGCGTGCCGAATGCGCTCGCCGGCACGGAGGTGACTATGGTGTTGCCTCGCACCACATCGATCTGAGCCGGTGAGACCGGTGCCGCGGTGTTGTCGGGCGTGAAGACCCCATTGCTGTATCGGCCGTCCGTCACCACGGCATATTGCCATGCGCCGGAAGCGAATGTATTGGTGCCGGGGAGCAGCGCGGTCGTGTCGGATGATGTGGCAGGGTCGCGCAGATACACATTGAGCCGTTGCGTGCTGATTCCGTTTCCTCCCCATGGATTGGAGATTGGGGACTGAACACTGGTGAGCATGCGTATTATGTTGCCGTCGCGGTAGACGGTAAACTCGCGCAGATCGAAGTTGCCGGGCGCGAATGCGCCGTCTGCCGGGTAGACGTAACTGCCGGGGCCGTAATCGTCGCCCGCCGGGTCGTTCGCCATGCCGATTCGCTCGCCGAATGCATAGACGGTGTATCGCCGCACCGATTGCACGCCGTTCGTGCCAATCGCGGTCACGCGTACGCGATTGACTACATCCGGCAGTGTGATGCGCGTCGAGAATGAGCCTTGGGCGAGTGGCACGGCCATTGGCTCACGCTCTCCGACGGCGATCTCGAGCCGTTCGGCATTCGTGGTTCCGGTGAGGGGAACATCGCGTGAAACGGCGGTTTCATTGTTGGTGAGCCCGTTCACTTGGAGCGTGGGAGCGTCCCCCTGCGGTTCGTCGTCCGCGGTGGCGTTCCAGTTGTTCCAGAGTTCGTCTGCGAAGTCGAGGCGCCCGAGTTCGTGGGAGGCCCAGTTGCTGCCGGATTTGATGATGGATTCGCCGCCGACGCGGTAGTTGTGTATGGAGAAGCCGTTGTGGTCGTTCATCTCGTCGCCAATGCTCACGGGCGTGCCGTCTGAGCCGGTGTATGCGCGGAACCAACTGCGTTGGGAGTCAGCGCCGAGCTCGTTCCAGGCGTCGATCGACAGGCCGTCGATGCGCACGCGTTCCATATTCTGCAGTGCGGAGACGCGAATGGCGCAGTTCGCCATGCCATGCACCGTCGTGTTGGCTATGGTCACGTCGCGCATGGTGCGGGTGGGGTCGGCGGTGTTCGTGGCGTTCGAGTCCACCCATGATCCCGCTGCGTTGAAGATGCACGAGTTGTCTTTCTGGTCTCGCCAGTACATGCGGTTGTGAATGACCTGGGTGTCTCGCACGTTCACGTTCTCGAGGTCGCGCGGAACCCAGCCCCATTGGAATACCGGGCCGTTTTCGCCTTTCCAGATCACGTTGTTATGCGCCGCGATATTGGAATGGTAGAGTTTTATGGCGTCGTCGTTCGCATGCAGGAAGGAGTTCTCCAGTCGGCTTCCCCGGTAGAGCTCGAGCCCGTCGGTTTGCCAGTACCATCCCCCGACCTGCTGGTAGTTGCGCGCATGCATCGAGAAGGGACCGTCTTCCACGCCGTACATCACGAATGAGTGGTAGGGCGGGTTTGCGATGGTCACGCCCTGCAGATCGAGTGTCTGCGGCTGGCCGTCGGACTGGAATTGCAGCATTTTCACGCATGATCCGTGGCAGTTGCTCACGTTCGGGTCGCGGCGCGCGTAGTTGTTGTTGGTGTCGGCCTCGTATACGTATTGTTCTCCCGACAGCACGCCGTACCCTGTGACCTTGAAGCTGGGCTCGGCTTCGAGGAACCGGAACGCGCCCTTGACGTAGGCGCCTGGCGCAAGATACACCCAGTGTATGTTCCCCGGCAGCTGGGCATGGTATTGCGAGCCCATGGAGTAGACTCCTGGGCCGAAATAGAGTGTGTGCGCGTCGCGTTCCTCGTCGAGGCCGCGTATGTCGCCCGGCGTCATCACACGGACGCCGGGGGCGTCGCGGTTCGGTACGATGGTGTCCATCTCGTCTTGCCGTGGCTTGGGCTGTGCAAAGACCAACATGGCGTTGCGGGGCTCCACGCTGACTGCGGCGGCGCCGTTGCCTGCCTGTTCCGTGGGTTTGCCGGAGCCGGGCGTCATGTCGTTGTACACGGTGAACAGCTGTGGTGCGAATTCCACGGAGAACCGCTGCCCCTCCGGCACGTAGGGCACATGGATGCTGACGGTGTGGTCGTTCTCGAGGGTGGTGGTGAGTCCGGGTATCGCCGGGCGTATGGTCACCTCGTCGAGGGAGCCGATGCTTTCGCCGGTGTCCAGACTCACGCGAACAACGGCGTCTGCGGCATATTCGAACGTGGACCACGACATGGTGAGGGCATGGTCCGCGGCGAAATCCGCGCCGTCTTCGGAATCGTAGCCGATCTTGCCCTCCCCGCTGCGGGGCACGCTCATATAGGTGAAGGAATCGTAGAACTGGTCTGGCGCGGAGCCCGTGGCCACGTGGGTGGAGTAGAACGTGGATTGGCGTACGCTGTGTGCTGCGACGGGGCCGGTGGTCGGTGCGGCCTCCTCGTGCCACCATGTGTGCAGTGTTTCGGTGTCGGCTGTATGTATGGAATCCGGTGGAGGCGATTCCACTGCATGTGTTGGCATGGCGAAGAGCATGCCCGAGATTGCCGTGGCAATCGCAGTGGCGGTGCGTAGTGTGTTCCTCGTGGCGTGTTGTGCGCGATTGTGGGTCGAAGTGGCAGGGGAGAACGGTTGGGCTGGAAACTGCATGGCGCTCCTCATCGGCGTGTTCCGGGAATTTGGGTATGGGATTCTACGGGAGACGAATACCGCAACGTTGCGGTTGAGCACGATTGTAACAGTTTGAAACCGATTTGCAAGTTTTCAGATTTGTTTCAAATTATCAGGCGTTCCTTGCCGTGGTGTTGACGGGGCCTGTCGACTCGCGCACGACGAGTTCGGGCTCGAACAGCATGGCGTCGCGCTGTTTCGCCAGGGATCTGTTGCCCAGCATGGCCATGAGCCCATCCACTGTCGCTTGGCACATGCGTTCCACCGGTTGCCGAATGGTGGTCAACGGCGGCGTCATCGAGGCGATGAGCGGGGAGTCGTCGTAGCCTGTGATGGATACGTCACGTGGCACGCTCAGGCCCATGAGGCTGGCGGCGCGAATGGCGCCAAGTGCGAGTTGGTCGGAGGCGCAGGCGATGGCGGTGGCGCCGTTGTCGAGCAATGTGGCGGCCGACATGCGGCCGGATGTGACGCCGTAGGTGGTCCATGTGGTGAGCTCGTCGCCGTGCTCGATGCCCTCCTCCTCGAAGAACCGCATGGCGGCTTTGTATTTCATGATGCTCGGGTAATGGTTGCGGTCGCCGAGGGAAAGCCCTATGCGGCGATGGCCCAGGTCTTTGAGATGCCGCAGTGCCATGGTGATGGCCGCGGCGTCGTCCGTCGCCACATAGAGGCCGTCCATGTCGCGTACGGCGCCGTTGAGGAACGCCGCGGGTATGCCGCGGTCGGCGATGAGCGGGGTGTATTGCGCCAGGGACGCATCGCGTGTGTCGTACCTGCCCGACAGGAAGACCGCCGAATCGATCGGCTGTGTCTGCAGCAGGTTCAGGAAGCTTTCCTCGCTGGTTCCGGCGGGTGTGTAGGTGCAGGTGATGGCGAGGTGGTCGAGTTGGGCGAGGCGGGTGACTAGGCCGGTGACGAATTGGGGGAAGATTGGGTTTGCGAGATCCGGCGCCACTATTGCCGTGAGTTTGGTTCCGGTGCGCAATACGCGATCGGTGGGTATGCCCATCGAGCCGAGTGCCTGCATGACGGCGGCTCGTCGATCCTGTGATACGCCGGGTTTGCCGTTGATGACGCGTGAGACCGTGGCTTGGCTGACGCCTGCTTGCTGCGCGATCTGCGCAAGGGTTGCACTCATGGGGGATTCCTTTCTGGCATATGCTGCATCGGTGCATGGCCGCATTCCTTGAGTATAGCGATGCGGTGCAAGTATGCTCTCTGTAAGAAAATGAAAAACTTGCAAACATGTTTCAAATTGAGTATAGTGAATCCGTGTTCGGATGAATCCCGGACGTCGGGGTACCGCATAGACCCGGCAAATACGAAACAACAATGATGTTGGATGAGGAGGCCTCTCATGGCAAACAAATCGCGAGCGTGGAAGGCTGCCGTCATGGCGGTCGTCGCGCTCACAGCCGTTGCTGGCTGTGGTGCCAATGGACAGTCGGCGACGAAGGACGGCAAACCGGTGATCACCGTGCAGGTGGTGAAGGACGCCCGTGCGGTGAAGATGTCGGAGATGGAGTGGACGAAAGACCTCGAAAAGGCCTGCGGATGCGCCATCGAATGGCAGGACGTCGCGGCGTCGTCGTGGGATCAGCAGAAGCAGGCATCCCTGGCGGCCGGCGAGGTTGCCGATGTGACCATTGGCGGATTCGGCTCGGGGGACATGGGCGAGTACGGTTCGCTGTTCCTCGACCTCAAGCCGGAGCTCGGGTCTATGCCGAACGTCTCCAAGATGTTTAAGACGGAACCTTACTCCCAGGTCATTTCCACAACGACCGACGGCAAGATTCTCGGCACCCCTTCGGTCGCCCGTCCGGTCACCGCGCGTACGAGCAACCACATGTTCATCAACAAGGCATGGCTCGACAAACTCGGACTGCAGCCGCCGACCACATGGGGGGAGCTCGAGACGGTGCTCGAGGCCTTCAAGACGCGGGACCCGAACGGCAATGGCAAGGCCGACGAAATCCCCATGGACTTCAACGCCCCCGGCACCGGTGGTTTCGGCCTGTTCCAGCCGAATGTGCTGCTTGCGAGCGCCGGCATAACCGTGCCGAACGGGCCGCTCGGCATGTATGTCAAAGATGGTCAGGTGCGTAACTACCTGACGGAGCCGGCGTACCGTGACCTGATCGCGTATCTGCATAGGCTCTGGTCGAAGGGCCTCATTTCGTCGGAGGCGTTCACCCATGATTGGTCGCAGTACACGGCCGCCTCCAAGGGGCATGACAAGACCGCGATCGTCGGGTTCACCTGGATGTGGACGCCGTCCGACATCTTTGGCCCTGATCTCGCCGACCAGTACATTACGCTTCCGTCGCTCAAGCAGACCGCCGATCAGACGGTGAAGCCCGTGTGGGCATACAACGGCGACGATTTGGCGTACCAGGCCGACCGCGCCGTGATCTCGGCGAAAACGCGGAACAAGGAGGCTGCGCTCAAGTTCGTGGATGCGTTCTACAGCCCGGATATGACTGTGCAGTCGAGGTTCGGCGCCTTCGGCACGGCGGTGGAGAAGCTGGGCGAGAACAGCTACAAGGTGCTCGATCCTCCGGAGAACAGCTTCACGCCGGCCGACTGGATGTTCCACGGCTCGTTGGCCGACGGGGCCCCGGGCTGGGTGAGCGATGACATCAAGTTGGAGACACCTGCCGCGCATAACGAGGTGGGTCCGGTGGACGCCGTGTACGACAACGATTACAAGAACGTCGACTTCAACAAGGACGTGCTGTACGCCAATATGCCAATGACCTCCGAGCAGACGCGCCAGATGAATGCCAACAACACCGGCATCACGCAGGGCGCCATGAGCAAGTTCGCCCAGTGGGTGACCAAGGGTGGCGTGGAGAACGAGTGGGACGACTATGTCGCGAATCTCAAGCGCAACAAGCTCGACGACAACATTCGCATAGAACAGGAGGTGTACGACTCATTCCGTAAGAACATGGATTCCATTGGGGTCAATCTCAACAATTGATTCCGTTGCCTTTTCCTCATAACTTTCTTCTTCCCATAAGACCGTGATGTGCGGCGCGCCTCCCGCGCCGCACATCACATCTGCTTCGCATAAGGAACGAATATGACGATGGCTGAAGAGTCGCTCGGCACATTGGCCGAGCAGCGGGCGGTCGCAGAGGCCGCCGTGGTGGATAATCTTGAAAGACGCAGGCGCGCGCCGTTGCATCGCAGGGTCGCGTACCATATGCGCCAATACTGGCAATTGTGGGTGCTTGTGCTGCCTGCCATCGTGTTCGTCGCGGTGTTTGCGTATGTGCCGATGTATGGCGTGCAGCTGGCGTTCCGTGAATACGACATCACCAAAGGGCTCACCGGCGGCAAATGGGTCGGGTTCAGCTATTTCGAGCGGTTCTTCAACGATCCCCTGTTCAAGGAGATCATCACGAACACGGTGCGCATCAGCCTGTGGACGCTGAGCATGGGGTTCATTGCGCCCATTGTGCTCGCGTTGCTCATCAATCAGATCGCCGGCTCGAAGATCAAGGGCTTCGTGCAGACCATCACCTACATGCCGCATTTCATCTCGACGGTGGTCATGGTCTCCATGCTGCAGATCTTCCTGTCGCCGAGTTCGGGGATCCTCGGCAGGTTCTTTGGCACGGAGAGCCTGATGGGAGACCCTCGCGCATTCACGTCGATCTACTGGATCTCCGAGGTGTGGCAGCATATGGGCTGGAATTGCATCATATACCTGGCCGCGCTGTCGTCGGTGGATCTCGCGCTGTACGAGGCGGCGAAGATCGATGGCGCCGGCAGGCTCCAGCTCATCCGGTACGTGGACATTCCCACCATCATGCCCACCGCGGGCGTGCTGCTCATTCTCAACATGGGCTCGGTGCTCGGCGTCGGGTTCGAGAAGGTGTGGCTGATGCAGAACACGCTCAACATCACCGCGTCGGAAGTGATCTCCACCTATACGTACCGCATTGGCATCCTCGACAACCAGTTCTCCTATTCAACGGCCATAGGCCTGTTCAACTCGGTCGTCAATTTCATGTTCCTGGTCATCGCGAACATGGTGGCCAAACGGGTGAGCAATACGAGCATCTTCTAAGCAGCATAGAGACGAATGGGGGAATACCATGAATGCAATCGCATCCAAGAGCCGGCATGTTCGCCGGCGCAAGGCCACGCCGGTCAAGCAGCGCAAAACCGCATCCGACAGGGTGGTCGACATCGCCATAGCCGTGATCATCACGCTCATTGTGCTCGCCATCATCTACCCGCTGTGGTTCATTGTCATCGCCTCGTTCTCGCAGCCGGATGCAGTGGCGTCCGGGCAGGTGATCCTGCTGCCGAAGGGGGTCAGTCTCTCCGGCTATGCGAAGATCCTGTCGGACTCACGTATATGGATTGGCTATCGCAATACGATCCTGTATACGCTCGTGGGCACCGCGGTCAACCTCGTGGTGACCATTCCGGCCGCATTCGCGTTGTCTCGCAGGGAATTCAAGCCGCGCAGGATCATCATGTTTCTGTTCGCCTTCACCATGTTCTTCAGCGGTGGCCTCATTCCGAGCTACCTGCTGATCAAGCAGCTTGGGCTGCTCAACAGCATGTGGGTGTTCATTCTGCCGGGCGCCTTCGGCGTCTATAACATGATCATCGCGCGGTCGTTCTTCGAAAGTTCGATTCCCGAGGAGCTCTACGATTCCGCGCGGGTGGACGGCGTCTCGTATTTCGGCTTCTTCCTGCGCATCGTGTTGCCGCTGTCCAGCGCGATCATTGCGGTGATCGGACTGTACTGCTTCGTCGGGCATTGGAACGACTATTTCACGGGACTCATCTACATTCGCGACCAGAGCAAGCAGCCTTTGCAGAACATTCTGCAGATGATTCTGCTGGCCAACCAGACGCAGAGCGGCACGGCCGGCATGAGCGCGGCGCAGACGCAGAATTTCGCTGACCAGATCAAATTCGGCGTGATCATTGTGTCCACACTGCCGCTGCTGGTGCTCTACCCGTTCCTGCAGAAGTATTTCAACAAGGGTGTCATGATTGGCGCCGTGAAGGGATGATGCGCCATGAAACGGTTCGCGCTCGGGTATGAGCGCTGCGCGCGCGTGGTGCTCATGCTGCTCACCTTGCATGCCGCGATGATCGTGCACACGGTCATGGGGTGCGTTGTCGCGGGGTTCTTCCCGGCATTGGGTGCATGCTGCGCCACTGTGCGCGCTTGGCTGCTTGACGAGCGCGACCGTTCGTGGACGGTTCGGCACACATGGGGTGTGTTCCATGCCTCATGGAGGTCGGATCTGCTTGCGGCCAACATGATCGGTTGGCCGCAGGCCCTGCTGGGAGGTCTGCTCATATGGGAATGCTGGTTCGTATGGCGCAATCGGGTGAGCTATGCGCGCGGGTATGCGATCGTCATGCTGGTGCTCGTTGTGGTGTTCGCCTTGGTTTCGGCGAACATCTGGGTGCTGCGCTCGCATTTCGATGAATCCGCCGGCTGGATTGTGCGGCATGCGATCGCATTCGTTGTCGCACGTCCGCTCCATACGCTGATGGTCGTGCTCAGTCTGTGCTCCGTGGCGGTGCTGTACTGGTATCTGCCCGGCTTCGTGGTTGCGCTTGGCTGCGCCCCCGTGGTCTTCCTGGTTTTCGGGTGTGCGTATTCATGGGGCAGGATTCCGGGCATGAGTGTGCGCGAAATTGAGCGCGCGCCACGTCGTCCGGAAGCGTTCGGCGTGAGGCATGCGCCGAACCAGCGCTGAAGCCGCCGCTTGCTGTGGGCAGAAAATATTCGCATATGTGGGTATATTGTGAAGGGAAAAACGAACAGACAAAATGTGAGGTTCTGACGAATTACCGGCATCTCGCATGAGTCGGAGCTAAGGAAAGGAGGATCGCCATGTTCAACAGATGGGAGTCCACGACGACTGCCCTTGACAAGCTGATGATGGAAACTGCGCAGGGTGCGCAGCAGGATTCCAACGATCATGGGAATCTGGACTACTGAGGTGATGGCGCACCTCAGGTGCGATGAGAATCTGAATGAAGCTCGCGAATTCGCGAGTTTTTGTTTTTTGCGGCAAATGCGGGCGCACAAGAAAGTCGCCCGCGATGGTCTGCGCGATACGATGGCATGCCACGACCGGCGAATCCAGTGGCCATATGCGGGGAAACAATGCGGGGTGTGCGGCAGTGGGGCCGCTAGTATGGGCATGAGTTACAACGGTGGAACATTACGGTAAGGAGTGGCATGAAACGGTATGCGGTTGAATGGATCATCTTCGCGTTGGGTGTGATCGCGCTCGGTGGCGTGATGATCGGCCTGCCCGAGATGGACAAGGTGTGGTTGTGGGTGTTGTGGGGCGCCTTGGCATTGTGGGTTGCGGCGTACTTCTATGTGCTGCGGTTCTGTACGACGGGCTTCAGGGCGCTTTCCATTGTGGTGTATGCGCTTGCATGGGTGCTCATCGCGGCCCGTGTCGGGCTGTTCGAGCTGGGTTCCATGCCGCAGGATGCGGCGACGAGCCTGTCCGATCTGCTGCTGGCGGGCGTGCTGATTCTCGTCTCGCTGGGTTGGATTCGCGACCCGCGTTCGAACGAGGAGCACTGACATAACGTTCCGCATGACGCGCGCATTCCATACGATGGACATGCGCGCGTTTTTTCATGCCGTTCGACCAGTGCTGGACGTACACTGAACTCGCCCACGACACAACGTGTTTGCCAGACGCCGTGGGAATCAAGAGAAGAAGACAAGGATTTCCCGGTGGAATACTCACTGTTTACCAAGTTGGCCGCCGAATTCGTGGGCACCGCTGTGCTCATGATCTTCGGCAATGGCGCAGTAGCGAACGTCGAGCTCAAGAATACGAAGGGCCACAATGCGGGCTGGCTGAACATCGCCATGGGCTACGGCTTCGGCGTCATGTTCCCGGTGCTCATGTTCGGTGGTGTCTCGGGCGCGCACATCAACCCGGCCATGACGATCGCGCAGGCGGTCAACGGCATGTTCCCGTGGTCGAATGTGCTGCCGTACATCATCGCGCAGATTCTCGGCGCCGCGGTGGGCCAGCTCATCGTGTACGTCTGCTATTACCCGCATTACAAGGAGACCGAGAACGCCGAGGCGATCCTCGCCACGTTCTGCACCACCGACGCCCAGGCCACGCGCCGCAACTACTTCATCAACGAGTTCTTCGGCACCATGATTCTCGTGCTCGGCGCCCTGTGCTGCCTGGAACTGCAGTGGGGCAGCCAGGACTATGCCTCCGCCTCGATCGTCGTCGGCTTCATTGTGTGGGGTCTCGTGTGCTCCATGGGCGGCCCGACCGGCCCTGGCCTCAACCCGGCCCGCGACCTGATGCCGCGTGTGCTGCATTCGATCCTGCCGATTCCGCACAAGGGTTCCTCCCGTTGGAACGAGGCGTGGATCCCGGTCGTCGCGCCGATCATCGGCGGCATCATCGGCTGCTGGCTCTTCCACGTGCTCTTCGCCATCTGATATGCCCGGCATTCGGTTGCCGGCATGCATGCAGACCGCACCTTCGGGTGCGGTTTTTTGTATTCGGCGTATGCGCGCGAAATGCGCGCATGCGGGCGTCTGCCCTCGGTTCACAGCCGGGCGGAATGCGGTGGTGTGACCGTATACTGGAGCGTATGACCGGCTCGCACAAACAGAACTCCACACGCTCTTCGCGGCAGTCGTCGCCGCGAAGGAAGCGGCGCCTGCCGAAGCGCGTGTACATCATGCGCCGCGTGGTGGTTCTGCTCGTCACCGTGCTCTGGGTCGCGTTCATCTGGCTGAGCGTGGCGGGCGAGGCACGGGCCTTGTTCCAAGCGCGCAATCTGCAGGCCTCCTCGAACGCCGGAGCGGCATCGCGGTGGAAGCCCACACAGTTTCGCGACGCCCAGATCGAGCGGGCGAACACCGAGCGGAGCAAATCGGCGGAGCACAGCGAGAACACGCATGCCGAGCAGGACGCGCAGGCGATCGCCGCACTCGAGGCGCCGCTGAGTGACGAGCAACGCCATGAGATTCTCGACAAGGCGAGGCAGGCGGCGTACGAAGACAACAGGACGCCGGTCGTCCTGCATTACTGCGTGGCCACGAATGGCAACGTGGGCTCGGCCGAAGGCTTTGCCAACACGGTGTTCCGTGTGCTCGACAATCCGCAGGGCTGGCCGCGCGCGGGCGTCGTGTTCGAGGAGACGACGGACCGCAACGCCTGCGAGTTCACGATCACGCTCGCCGAATCGAGCAAGCTGCCCGAGTATTCGCAGGGCTGCTCCGTCGACTACAGCTGCCGCGTGGGCGAGAATGTGATCATCAACAAGAAACGTTGGGACGAGGCCATCGAACATTGGTTCACGCATGGCGAGACGCTGTCGCAGTACCGCACGATGGTGCTCAACCATGAGGTGGGCCATGTGCTCGGCCACGTCGACAACGAGACCGTGTGCGAGGGCGAGGGCAAGAAGGCGCCGCTCATGCAGGAGCAGTCGATGGACTTGCGCGGCTGCACGCCGAACGCATGGCCGCTCGACAACGAGTTGTGGACGGCGTACTGATGGCCGGCCGTTTCGCTCCCACCCCGTCGGGGCGCATGCATTTGGGCAACGCGTTCGCCATGCTCGCCGCGTGGCTTTCCGCACGGTCGCGCCGTGAACCGATCTATTTGCGCATCGAGGACATAGACACCCCGCGTGTGCTTCCCGGCGCCGACCGCATGATCATGGACGATCTCGCTTGGCTCGGCTTGGACTGGGACGGCGAACCTGTGTATCAATCCGCGCGGCAAGATATATACGATGCCGTGTTCGAACGCCTGCGCTCGCTTGACGGCGGCGCGCTGCTCTACCCGTGCTTCTGCTCGCGTGCGGAGATCCGCGCCGCAAGCGCCCCGCAGGAGGGCGACGGATTCCTGGTGTACCCGGGCACCTGCCGACGTCTGCGTGATGAGGATCCAGACGAGGTGGAACGCCGGCTTGCTGCCGGTCGGCGTCATTCATGGCGCCTGGCGGCGCCCGGTGCGCAGGAGCCCGGCGCTTTCGTCGCATTCGACGACCTCGTGTATGGCGCGCAGTCGTTCAATATTGGCCACGAGCTCGGCGATGTGATTCTGCGCCGCTCCGATGGTCTGTATGCATACCAGTTCGTGGTGACGGTGGACGACCTGCTCATGGGCGTGAGCGACGTGGTACGCGGCCGTGACCTGCTGCGTTCCACCGCATTGCAGATCTGGCTGCGTGGGCAGATTCTTCGCACCGGTTTGGGCTCGCACGATCTGCCGGCCGCCGACCCGCAGTATGCGCATGTGCCGTTGCTCGACAACGCCGCCGGCGTGCGCCTTGCCAAACGCGAGCGTTCGATCGACCTGGGGCGCCTGCGCGAGGCCGGTGTGCGCCCGGAGCAGGTGATCGGGTACTGCGCATGGCATATGGGCCTATGCGAGGGGGTGTTGGAGCGCCCGGCGGCGATGTCGGTACAGGAGGCGCTGAACCTGTTCTCATGGCGCAAGGTGCGGCGCCATGCGGGCGACGTCGTGGTGCCGGGGAACATTGTGGATGTGCTGCGCGCGCTGTGATGTTCGGATTTTGCACGGGTGCCGCGCGGCGCATGCGAGCATAGGCAAATTGCGCTATTGTGACCTGTGAGGAAAGCTTTGGATACGGAAGGTGGGGTGGAATGACTGCATATATGGATCACAAGGATCTGGCGAACGAGGTCATTGACGAGGTCCGTGCACAGCAGATCGCCGATGGCGTGCATCGTGTGATGGACCGCATTGCCGCCGCCGAGGAGCGTGCAGGGCGTCCGGCCGGCGATGTCAGGTTGCTCGCCGCCACGAAGACGCGCGACGTGGGCGAGATCATGGCCGCCATTGATGCCGGTGTGCCGATGATCGGCGAGAACCGGCCGCAGGAGGTCGTGGCGAAGATCGACGGCCTGCGCTACCAATGCAAGCAGCGTGGGTATGTGATCGGCGCGCATGACTTCGACCTGACGGTCGATGCCGACCCGACCTATGCCGAGCCGGAGGACCTCAAGGAGGCCCCGTTCATACCATTCCATTTGATCGGCCAGCTGCAGAGCAACAAGATCAGCAAGATCCTGCCCACTGTCAACACGATCGAGTCGGTGGACTCGCTTGAATTGGCGGAGAAGATCGCGCGTCGTTGCATGGTGCGCGGCCGCAGCGTGGGCGTGCTGCTCGAGGTGAACGAATCCGGCGAGGAGTCGAAATCCGGCTGCGCGCCCGATCAGGCGTTGGAGCTTGCCGAGCAGATTGCCTCCTTGGAGGGCGTTGAACTGCAGGGATTGATGACGGTGGGCGCGCATGTGCGCGACGAGCGTCGCATTCGTGAGGGATTCGCACACCTGCGCGGCCTGCGCGAGCGCATCCAGTCGCTCGGCATGCCCGGCACCGCGCGTTGTGTGGAACTGTCGATGGGCATGAGCGGCGATCTCGAGTATGCGATTGCCGAGGGGGCGACGATTGTGCGCGTGGGGTCCGCCATCTTCGGCGAACGCGACTTCAAGTGAGGCCGATTCGGCGTCGCTGCCGGAGCGGATATGGGGGTGACGATGCGTAGGAAGCGCAGGAATGGCGGCGGGGGGACTGCTGCTCGGCAATGGCGGCCGCTCACGTTCGAACAGGCGACCGACGTCGCCGATGTGGTGCGGTTGCGCAGGTCGTTGCGCCGGCGCATGATCGCATTGCGCGTGTTCGCCATAGTGCTTGCCATCGTCGCCGTGGTGGTGGGCGCCACGCCCTTCGTGCTCCAATGGAGGTCGTCACAGCAGCTCTCTGCCCAAACGCGAATGGTGAACCAGCATGTGCTCGGATGGCCCTATCCGCAGGCGGAGAACAAGCTGAGGGATGCGCGGGCGTACAACCAGCGCCTTGCGGCGAGCGGGCAGCCGATTCTGGGTGAGGCCGTCGACCCGTTCTCACAGCGGGCCGGTGGGTCGAGCGTGTCGGAGAAGGGCGATTCCGCGGCGAGCAAGGACTCCGAATACCAGTCGCTGCTCGACACCGGCGGCGGCATCATGGGGTCGGTGAGCATTCCGAAGATCAGCGTGAACCTGCCCATATACCACGGCACGTCGGAGGAGGCGCTCGCCGCGGGTGCGGGGCATTTGTATGGCACGAGCCTGCCTGCGGGTGGGGTGAACACGCATGCGGTGATCACCGGCCACCGTGGCCTGGTGGATGCCCCCATGTTCACGAGACTCGATGAGATCAAAAACGGCGACTACTTCTACATAGATGTGATGGGTGAGAAACTCGCGTACGCCGTGGATTCCATCACCGTGATCAACCCAGACGACACGTCCCGGCTGAGGGTGGTGCCGGGGGAGGACCGCGTGACATTGATGACGTGTACGCCGTATGGCGTGAACACGCAGCGGTTGCTCGTCTCGGGGCATCGCGTTTCGATTCCGTACCCCGCTCCGAACCCGTCGGATGTTCATGACGGGCGCTTGGTGGGAATCATGGCGGCGATTGTGGCGTTGGTGATCGGATTGATTGCGGCCACATGGTTCTCGCGCGCCCGCACACGCGTGGAACGGATGCGCCATGCGCGCCCCGACGATGCCAGGTCCGAATAATGGACTCGGGAGTGGAATATTTGATGGTTGACGGCGTGCAGCCGCCGGGAATCTACTTGGATTTGTGAAAATATGGTTGAAATATATGCAGCGTCTACGGTGTGAAATTGTCGACGAGGGTATATCTTGAGGGTGTCAATTTGGTAAGATATGGGCATAAATCTTTAATTTAAAGGCGAATTGAACCCCTTGAGTAGAGTGTGTCTACTGCGAAAAAAGCCATGTACACTCGATTCGAGATCGGTTTGTTCACTCAGAGTGATTTCAGTGGGGGAAGTATGAAGAGATTGAAGCACCGCTCCGCGCAACCTGGCGCGAGTGATCATGCGGGAGGGAAGGGTGCGAGACCGTTGCGCAGTGTTCTCGCATCGTTGTGTGCAGTGGCGATGAGCCTTGGCATGGCCAGCGCGAGCGTGGCTGCCTTTGCCGACGATAGGCAGCCCACTGCCGATGCCGCCGAAACCGGTGCTCCGGCCGTGGATGAGACCGCCGAGAACAATGCCGTGGAGAACGAGCCAGCGGAAGCCGAACCGGCTGCTGGTCAAACCGATGGTGCCGTGGAAGAAGACGCCGAGCCCACATCCCCTGTGCAGTCCGAAGCCCTATCCGACGAGGCCCAGCTGGCGGATGCCGTCGCCCCATTGGCTGCGACGTCGGATAACTGCTCCTTCGCGGACGCGGGCAGCGGCACCTATGCCTCGACCATCTGCTGGATTGATATGAGCAATGTTCTTCCCCTTCCTGCGGAGAATGTGAGCAACCAAGAGGTCAGCGTCAAACTGCTCAACCAATTCGATTTGACCATGCGCCTCTCCATCAGCAGCCAATCCCCTGTACGTGCCAATGAAATCCCCACTTGGAATGATGCGGAGAAAAACGAAGGCGCCTATCTCGGCAATAAGGCGTACACGGGCATTACAGGGAAGCCTGCCATCTATTGCACGAAGGACACCAGAAATTTTTGCAATAGCACAATCACCATCGACAACATCGGTGTGAAATCGGGCGACATACCGGTGCAATACTCCCTGGTCATAGCGGATGCGGAAGCTACGAACATGAGGCAGGAAGATAACAGGACGCACAGGGAGACCATGATCTGGACCGCCTCCTCTCGTTTACGATTGCTGAACGACGACGCACTGAACAATGCACACGGCAGCAGCTGCACCACTACAACGCCACCAAACTCAACTACATGGACCTGTACGGGAAACACCAGCAACGGAGCATATGCGCCGATGCCGATTCTCGCTGCCGACAATCCTACGAGCATGAGCGTGCGCTGGACCACTCCTTTCATTGGAGGACAGCAGGGCATCGCATTGGGTGTGCTCGTGTCGTCCGTCGCGGTGGAGGGCAAGTTCAATGCGAACAAGGCAGACGAGAAGCGCTATCGCGCATCGAATGACGACACGTTGCAGTCCACCATCAAATACCAGAACAACATCGAGGTCGGAAACCGCCCGAAGTTGAACACCGGTGATGTGACGACGGCCGGCTCCTCCAGCAACGGACCTTACCGACTACTGAATGCAGAGGACCCCAAATCGTTCACGGTGACCGACAATCTTTCGAACCCGTCGATGTACGTCACCACGATGAGCTGCACCAATGGTGTGGAGTCGTGCGGGAATAATAAGGTGAAATATATCGAGGCGACCGGGAATACTCCGGCGTCTGCCGAGTTGACACCTGCCGCCGGTGACAATCTGAAAGTGACGTTCACTCACACGCCGATTGTGGCCAAAATCTCCTTGATCAAGAAGGTTGAGGCCGACGATCCGGCTAATGATGAGAACAGTAAGGAGCGCACGTTCACATTCACGGGCAATCTGGCAACTAATCCTAATAATGCGTCGATCTACAACCAGAATGGTGCTCCTCAGCAGCCGGGTGGAATTAATGTTCCGAATGCAACCATCACCGGAGAGGGTAGCAAGGATATGCCGTTGCCGGAAGCTGGTCTCACGGATACTTTCGCCTTGCAGAAGGGCGGCGAATACACGTTCACGGTGCAGGAACAAGTGCCGACTGACAGAGATCAGTACATAAAATACGACGATCAGCCTCGCACGGTCACGGTGACGGTCGCGGATAATGGAACAGTGACGACCACTAATGGCACTGGCGGCAATACCTTTGTCAACCGCATTCTGGCAAAACCCACGCTGACTTTCGAGAAAACGGTAGATAATACGTGGGCGGGCGGCAATGACAATACGCCGTATGCACAACAGCCATCCGCTTGGCAGCTCAAGGCGAACGATACGGTGTACTCATTCACCGGTGCGCCTACCGCGGCCAATCAGCAAAACCAGTGGGTACAGCAAAGTGAGAAAAAAGCTCAGCTTGAGCCAGGCTCGTATACGCTGTCAGAAGCGAAGGCGGTAAATGCGTCCGCGTATGTCAATGGATACAGTGCGGGTGGCTGGAGCTGCACAGATGGCACAGCTACCGTTGCCGTCACTAACAATGCTGTGACTCTTAAGCCGGGGCAAAATGTGGTGTGCAGCATCACGAATACAGCACAGCCGGCGACGCTGACCTGGTCCAAGGTCAATCTGGCTGGTGACACGATTGGCGGGTCGGAATGGTCGCTGACCGGAACGAGCCATCCAAATGGCCTCACAGTCGTTGATGACGGAAGCAATGATGGTGCCACCAATCCAGGCAAGCTGGAAGTCAGCAACCTGAAGTGGGGCGAGTACACGCTTACCGAAACAAAGGCTCCGGAGGGGTACATCACCCCAACAGGTACCAGCGCACAAACAAAGGTGATGGTGGCACTCACCACGTCGACCCAGAATAGCGCGTTCACTGTGAGTGCCGGGGAGATTGTGAATCACAAGAAAGTGTCGCAGCTTCCATTCACCGGTGAACAGGGTGCCACGCCTTTGGCATGGCTCGCAGTCGCTGGCGGTTTGGGCGCGTTGGCGGTCCTGAGTGCAGTAGGCATATCCGCTTGGCGTAGGCGTCGCATGCTCTGATGCCCTATGACTTCGTGGCTGGGCCAATCCAGGCCCGGCTGCACCTCCTCCGCTTTAAGGGCGAAGGAATAACTGAATAGAACAATCAAGATGTGTGTTATGCCCCTCGCATTGCATCGGGCATTGCACGGCGTGTCCGAGAGGATGCGTGCGTTCGGGGCATCACAGCCCATGACACAACAGAGAAGGAATGAACATGAATCTCAAACGAGTATTCGCAGGGGTGGCCGCCGCGGCAACGGCGCTCGGCACCCTGGCGATTGGCGCAGCAACCGCCAATGCGGCCCCACTCACAGGTTCTAATGAAACCATCACGATCAATGAGGCATTGGAAGGCCAGACGTTCCAGGCCTACCAGTTGGCGACGTTCACGGATGCCACGGGCGCAAATGGAGTAATCAACGATTTGGCGATGAGCACCCCTGCAGCCGCGAATACGGCCCTGAAGAACGCTATTACCACTCTGAATAATGCCGACCCAACTCCGGCAGGTTGGACGGATGTGGATCTGACTGCCGCGAATGTGGTCGACAACAATCTGGCCCTGCTCGTGACCACGCTTTCGTCTTCGCAGCTCCGTGTGCTTGCGAAGCAGCTGGCAGATAGCGGACTGAACAGCACCCATACGGCAACGGTGGCAGCTGGGACGACATCTGCCACGATTAATGGTCTACAGCCGGGTTGGTATCTTGTGACCTGCACTAGCGGTGATGAGGACGCTGAAGTGGCGCCGGCCATCATGCCCTCGACGGTGACCGGGTACACGTCGATCGCCCAGGAGCCCAGCGGGACCATTACGTTGGGTAAGCTGAATGTGAAGATGGTCGTGCCTACCCCGCATAAGACCATCGACGCCAACGATCCGAAAGTGCTGAAGGTCGGTGACACGCTTCACTACACCATCACCTCCACACTGCCGGCACATGATGCAACGAACACCGTGAAATATCACTACATCATCGATACGCCGGGTCTCGGCCTGACCGTCAATAATCCAGCGACGGGTGAGAAGAACATCAAGGTCTTTGTCGATGGTACTCAGCTGACTGATGATACCGATTTCGTGGTTCAAGGCTTCACCGGCGCTAATTTGAGCGGGACTACGATCACCGGCACCACGGGATTCCCGATTCAAGGCAATGGCAAGAACAACATCTTCACTGTGGATTTGACAAAGTATGCAACCGCTCATCCTGAATTGGCCGGCAAGCAGGTGACGGTGACCTATGCGGCCACGGTGAACAGCGATGCGCTGGATACCGTCTCCAATAAGGTCAACGTCGGTGGAGATGATCCCACTGAATGGCGAGGCACCGAGGAAATCGAACGTGCCGTGAGCCAGCTCCAGCTCAAGAAGGTTGGCGTGGAAGAAACTGACAAGAACGGTGCGGCAGGCGCTATGTTCGAGCTCACCAAGTCTGACCTTAACGGAGAGAAGGCTCTCGCATTTGTGCAGAATGGCAACACCTACACCTATGCGCCCAATGGTGGCAACGGGACCGTCAGCAAGGTTACATCCCAGGCCGACGGCAGCATCGTCATCTATGGTCTCCCTGCTGGCACATACAAGGTCACGGAAACCGATGTGTTGAATGGGTACTCGTCCAACTTCAAGGCCGTGTTCAACGCTACTGTCACTTCTACAACCAAGGATGACGTCACCTCGGCATCTTGGAACTTGGCCGACGGTGAGAATCTGCTGGGTCTTGCTACGCAGGCTACCCCTGGTGCCGCCCCCATTCAGGTGAAGAACGTCAAGTCCATCACGCAGCTGCCGCTCACCGGTGCGGCGGGCATCACGATGCTGGTCGTGGTGGCCCTGCTGATCGGTGGAGCCGCCGCGCTCATCGCTGTGCGCTCCCACAGCCTGAAGCAGCAGCTTCGCGGCTGAGAGATGAACTGACCATCTCGTAAATAGGTTGTGCCCGCCTCCTTGCGCAAGGAGGCGGGCACAGCCATATGACCCTTCGTCTTATCGGTTGCCGATGTTGTCGACATGCAGCGTGTGCCAGACATTGCGGCGCCGATTGTCGCAGTGGTACATTGAAAGCAGCAGATCGAAGGTCTGGGAGAGGGGGCCAAAGGTGGCAAGCGGGGGCGGCGCGTTCAGCGTTGAAGAGGTCGCGTACCTGAAAACATTGCCTGCGGTGGCGGATGCCACGCATAACCGCATCATCTACACCGAGGAGTTCAAGGTCGACTGCGTGCTGCGGTACGCGCAAGGGGAGTCGCCGGTCCAACTGTTCCGCGAGGCCGGCCTCGACCCCTCGCTCATTGGCTACAAGCGCATCGAATGCGCCATCGCACGGTGGCGCAGGCAAATGAACGTGGCGGCGACAACGGTGAAACAACCCCGCGGCAAGCGGGGCAATGCCGTCATGGCCGATCTGCGCGCCCCCACACATATCGACACCTCGTTCGCGCCGCAGGCCATTGGCTCACGTGGCGATATACGCGATGTGCTGATCGCCCAGCAGGTGCGGCGCATCGACGAACTGGAACGCCAGGTGGATGGGCTGTCGCGCGAACTCAGGAAGCTTTCGGCACCACATGGCGACGCCGGTTCCGACCCGATGGGTGCGTCCGGTGAAACCAGGGCGTAGACTGAGGCGTATGAGACTTGCACGATTTTCCCGCAATGATACGCCGCAGTACGCCTTCGTGCAGAAGGACGCCACCGACGGCAAGGACTACCTCGTGGTGCTCGACGGGCACCCCCTGCTCCAGCAGGTGACGCCGACCGGCGAGCGTGTGGCGCTCGATGAGGACGGCGTGCGTTTGCTCGCCCCGGTCATCCCGTCGAAGGTGTACGGGCTGGCGAAGAACTACGAGGCGCATGCGCAGTTCATGCATGAGCACAGCCAGTCCCCCGAGGCGCGTGCGCCGGCTGAGATGGTGATCTTCACGAAGCCGTCGACCTCGGTGATCGGCCCGGACGACCCGATTGTGTACCCGACGTATTCGCACGACATGAACTACGAGCCCGAGGTGGCCGTGGTCATGGGCCGCATCGCCAAGAACGTGCCGGTGGAGCAGGCAATGGACTATGTGCTCGGCTTCACCTGCGTGAACGACGTGACGTTGCGCGACCTGCAGGGCTCCGACCCGATGTGGACGCGTGCGAAGGGCTTCGACACCTCCTGCCCGCTCGGCCCGTGGATCGTGACGAAAGACGAGTTCGACTGGCGTGACGCCAAAATCGGCTTCACGCTCAACGGCGAGGATGTTCCGGCGGCGAGCGGCACCACGGCGAACCTCATCCACAACATCGCCGAGCAGATCGCCGGCATCTCCAGCTTCTCCACGCTGCTGCCGGGCGATGTGATCATGACGGGCACGCCGAACGCCTCGGGCACGCTCAAGCCCGGCGATGAGGCCATCGTGCGCGTCGCCGGCATCGGCGAACTGCGCAACGTGGTCGTGCAGGGGGAGTGATTTCCCGCAAGCTGGGTGTTTACTGTGATTTTTGAAGGCTATCCGCATAACGCGGGTAGCCTTCCTTCGTTTCGCGCCACAATGGCAGTGACATATGTCGGCAGCGACGCTGCGGGGCAGATTCTAAAACTTGAGTCAGAATCACTCAAGTTTTGGGAATAACCGTGCCGGGCCGTTGTTGAACATATCAGATAACGACTTCGCCGGGTCACGCATTCGCGGGCCCGGCGAAATATGGAGGATGATATGGAACAGAAATATACGACTTTGGCTCAGGAGGCCTTGGGTGATGCGGTACAGAGCGCCTCGGCCGCCGGCAACCCGCAGGTTGAGCCGCTGCATTTGCTTGACTCGCTGCTGCGTCAGGAGAACGGGGTCATCGGTGGTCTCATTGAGGCTGTGGGAGCGAACAAGCAGACGATCGGCGCGCAGGTGCGCAATGCCCTGGTCTCGCTGCCGAGCGCTTCCGGCTCGTCGACCGCGCAGGCTTCGGCCAGCCGCCAGCTGACCACTGCGCTGGCTGACGCCAGCAAGGAAATGAAAGACATGGGAGATGAGTACATCTCCACCGAGCACCTGCTGCTGGGCATTCTCGACGCCGCTCCGAACGAGGCGGCCAAGATTCTCGAGCAGAACGGCATCACGGCCGACAAGGTGCGCGCGGCCATCCCGAACGTGCGCGGCGGAGCCAAGGTGACGAGCCCGGACGCCGAGGCCTCGTACAAGGCGTTGGAGAAGTTCTCCACCGACCTGACGGCCCGTGCGCGTGAAGGTAAGCTCGACCCGGTGATCGGCAGGGATCAGGAGATCCGCCGTGTGATCCAGATTCTGAGCCGCCGCACGAAGAACAACCCGGTGCTGATCGGCGAGCCCGGCGTGGGCAAGACCGCCGTCGTGGAAGGCCTGGCGGAGCGCATCGTGGCCGGTGACGTGCCGAGCACGCTGCAGAACAAGCGCCTCATCAGCCTCGATTTGGGCTCCATGGTGGCCGGGTCGAAGTACCGCGGCGAATTCGAGGAACGTCTCAAGGGCGTGCTTGACGAGATCAAGCAGTCCGACGGCCAGATCATCACCTTCATCGACGAGATCCATACCATCGTCGGTGCCGGTGCGGCCGAAGGCTCGATGGACGCGGGCAATATGCTCAAGCCAATGCTGGCCCGTGGCGAACTGCGCCTAATCGGCGCCACCACGCTCGACGAATACCGTGAGAACATCGAGAAGGACCCTGCTCTGGAGCGCCGTTTCCAGCAGGTGTTCGTGGGCGAGCCGAGTGTGGAAGACACGATTGCCATTCTGCGTGGCCTGAAGCAGCGCTATGAGGCCCACCACAAGGTGACGATCGGCGACGACGCGCTCGTGGCCGCCGCAACCCTTTCGAACCGCTACATCACCGGCCGTCAGCTGCCCGACAAGGCCATTGACCTGGTGGACGAGGCCGCTGCGCACCTGCGCATGGAACTCGACTCGCAGCCCGAGGAGATCGACGAGCTGCAGCGCAAGGTGACGCGCCTCGAAATGGAGGAGATGCAGCTGAAGAAGGCCGAGGACCCGGCCTCCAAGGACCGTCTCGCCAAACTCCAGAGCGAACTGGCCGACGCCCGCGAGAAGCTCGCAGGACTCAACGCCCGTTGGAACGCCGAGAAGGAAGGCCACAACAAGGTCGGCGACCTGCGTGCGCAGCTCGACGAGAAGCGCGTCGAGGCCGACAAGGCCACGCGTGAAGGCGACCTGGCGAAGGCGAGCCGCATTCTGTACGGTGAGATCCCGGCCATTCAGAAGCAGCTGACCGAAGCCGAGCACGAGGCCGAGAAGGAAGCCGACTTCGCCCATGAGGATGAACCCATGGTCCCCGACCATGTGGACGCCGATTCGGTGGCCGGCATCGTCTCCGAATGGACCGGCATTCCGGTCGGCCGTCTCATGCAGGGCGAGAACGAGAAACTGCTCAACATGGAGGAGTACCTCAACAAGCGCGTGATCGGCCAGCCAGAAGCCGTCCGTGCGGTCTCCGACGCCGTGCGCCGTTCGCGTGCAGGCCTGTCCGACCCGAATCGCCCGACCGGTTCGTTCCTGTTCATGGGCCCGACCGGCGTGGGCAAGACCGAGCTCGCCAAGGCGCTCGCCGAATTCCTGTTCGACGACGAGAAAGCCATGATCCGCATCGACATGTCGGAGTACATGGAGAAGTCGTCGGTCTCGCGTCTCATCGGCGCAGCCCCCGGCTATGTCGGTTACGAGGAGGGCGGCCAGCTCACCGAAGCCGTGCGTCGCCGTCCGTATTCGGTGGTGCTGTTCGACGAGGTGGAGAAGGCCAATTCCGAGGTCTTCGACATTCTGCTGCAGGTGCTCGACGACGGCCGCCTGACCGATGGTCAGGGCCGTACCGTGGACTTCAAGAACACGATCCTGATCATGACGTCGAACCTCGGCTCGCAGTTCCTGGTCAACCCCGACCTGGATGAGCAGCAGAAGAAGGACGCCGTGATGAACGCGGTGCACAGCCAGTTCCGTCCGGAGTTCCTCAACCGCCTCGACGACATGGTGATCTTCCACCCGCTCACGCGTCAGGAGCTCGGCAAGATCGTCGATCTGCAGGTCAAGCAGGTGGCTTCGCGCCTCACCGACCGTCGCATCACGCTCGACGTCACCGAAGCGGCACGCGAATGGCTCGCCGACACCGGTTACGACCCGGCATACGGTGCGCGTCCGCTGCGCCGTCTGGTGCAGACCGAGGTGGGCGACCAGCTGGCACGCATGCTGCTCGCCGGCGAGATCAAGGACGGTGACACCGTGCTGGTGGACCACACCGGCGGTGAGCACCTCGAACTCACCGACCATACGCACAACCCGATGGAAGGCGACCCGAACCCGGGAGACTCCCAGATCACGGTTGACGACAAGAAGGATGACAGCGAACAGAAGGACGCCTGATCCGAATCGCCATATGGCGACTGATATAGGGATATAGGGAAGGCCCGCGCAATCCGCGCGGGCCTTCTGCGTGCTTCAGGGAATCTGCGAGCCTTGAGTCACTACGCCCGTTCCGGGTTGTAGCGGCGCATACGCAGCGAATTGACCAACACGCACAGCGAGCTGAGAATCATCGCGATCGCGGCGAACGACGGGTCGAGCAGCCACGAGGTGAACGGGTAGAGCACGCCGGCGGCAATCGGGATGCCAATGATGTTGAACGCGAAGGTCCACACCAGATTCTCGCGAATATTCGCCATCATCGCGTGGGAGAGATTGCGCAGATCGCTCACCGCCACGGTCGAACGGGAATCCACGATGACATCGGCATGGCCATGGTCTTCGCCCTCCTTCGCCTCGCCGACCTCGAGTGTGATGTCTACGGCGTGGCGAATGCGCTCATCGGTCGGGCCGTCGCCCACGAACGCCACCACCGGGCGCTGGCCGAGCGACACGGTGAGTTTGCGCATGGAATCCACGGTGGCGAGCACATCGTCTACGGCGTCCGCATCGATGACCGAAGTGGAGACGCCGGCCTGCTGGAGTCGGCGAATGTCTTCCTGGCAGCGCGATGCCGCCTCCTGCGCGAACAGCACATCGGTCAGGTGACGGGCGATCTGCAGTGAGCCGAGGGAATGAATCTGCAGACCATGGCGGCCTGCGTTCTCATTCGCGAACACGGCGGCAAGCGTCGCCGCCCAGCCGAGCGCGCACGGGCAGGCGATAATGAGCACCGAGATCGCGGTGAGCAGCGCCATCGGCAGCGCAGGCTGCCTGCCGAACAACAGCCATGCCACGAACGTCCACAGGGCGATCATGATCACGACGGGCACGAACACGAACGAGAAACGGTCCACCCACAACTGCAGCGGGAACGCCGGCTGCTGCGGCAGATACAGGTCGGAGACAAGGCGCGCCAGCAGCACCAGCGTGATCACAATGCCCACGATGGCGAAATACGACATACGCATGCCCGCGGGGAACAGGTCGCCGGCAAAGCAGATGAGCAGGCCGTAGGCGTAGGCGGCGATCGTGCCTATGGATGCGAGCGTGTTCATGTTCGGGCGACGGTCCGCCAGCGACGACCAGCCGTCCACATGCACCGGGTAGCCGCTGTAGAACATGACCGGCGTGATGAGCACCGCCTGCCACCATGGGTCCACGAGCGGGCCGAGCGGGCAATGCGGGGCGAAGGTGTGAATGAGAATCGGAATCACCACGACGAGCGTGAGCGCCGCGCCCACAATGATCTGCTTGCGCAATATGCGCAGGTCCGCGGCGTTGTCGCGCCGCCGTGTGCGCAACGTGTCGCCGGCGGACACAGGTGCGGCCTCGTCGTGCGGTGGCTGGTGGAACAGCTCCCCCTGCTGTTTGTGGGCTTCCTCGCCAAAGAAGAAGCGGATGTGCGCAATGGTGAGCATGATCGCCACCACCACGCAGACCACCGCGATGAATGTGTTGAGAGTCATGGCACTTCCTGTTCGGCTTCGTGTATACCCATACTGTACGCGGAAGCGCTGAGCATTCCCATACTTCGCGGGAATGAGCATGCGCATTGCGGACCTGGCGGCGAAATCGGGTTCGCGGATTACTCTGGAGCCATGAGTCAGTCACAGGGATTCCGCCCCACCGGCGTTTCGAACAGCGAGCAGACCGCCAGCCGCACCGTCAGCCGCGAGGAGGCGGTGGATTTCTCCGCCATGGAGCCGCGGGAACAGCTCAAACGAATGCTGCGCGAGCATATGGCGGACCGGCCGTTCTCCGAGTTGTCCGACGTCACGTTCGACTCGCGCGGCGCCTCGCTGATCGGCCATATTCTGCTCGACACGATCGAGGAAGCCGGTTATTCGGTGGATGATTTCGACGCAGTGGGCGCGCTGACCGCAGCGGCCGTGCCCATGGTGTGCGCGATGATGCACGCGGCCGCCTCACGTGGCGAGGACCTCAACGGTTTCGTGATGGACTTCGTGTTCCCTTCGATCAAAGGGCCGTCCATCGAAGGCAAACGTGTGCTGCTGCTCGACGCATGGCTGTCGGAGAAGTCGTATGTGCAGACCTCCTCGCTCGTCACATTGCGCAACGGCAACGAACTGAGCCTCGACTTCGGCATCGTTGAGGCCCAGGGCGCCGAAGTGGTGGCCGTGGCCTCGCTCATTGGCGGTGTGGATATGGTGGATCCGGTGATCCGCGTGGTGAATCCGGCAGACGACAGCACGGCGGAACTGCCGTTCATCGAGGTGTTCCGAGAATCCGAGCTGCACTGAGCTGCGCTGATCTGCACTGGAAGCCGAAAAGGGAGGGAATGGGCCATGCATGAGCCGAATCCGATCGATGTGCTGGCCAAGGCCTCCGGCGAGCCTGAATTCCGTGAGGTCGGTGTGGGGCCGTGGATTGAAGAGCACCCGCAGGAGCCGCGCCCGGACGGCCCCGGATTCGACGGCGCACTGCTCGACGAAGGCGACCGTCGCAACGTGCTCGACCGCTACCGGTACTGGTCGGTCGAGGCGATCAAGGCCGATTTGGACGCCCGCGGGCGCCATATGTTCGAAGTGGCCGTGGAGAACTGGACACACGACTTCAACATCGGTTCAATGGTGCGCACGGCGAACGCCTTCACGGCGAACCGCGTGCACATCGTGGGTCCGCACAAATGGAACCGCAAGGGCGCGCTCATGACCGAGCTGTACCAGCATGTGGTGCATCACCCGTCGATTCGCGCCTGCGTGGACGATTGGCACGCGCGCATCGCACAGGAACGCGCCGAGGCACGCCAGCGCATCGAAACGGCGCAGACGGCGGCCCGAGCCGGCGTGCTGAGTCCCGCTGACGCCGCCCGCGAACTGCTGTACGCCCGGCACGACCTGAACATTGCGCAGAACGCCAAGGTGATCGCCATGGACATCATCGACGGCGCGGTGCCCATGGAGACCTACCGCTTCCCCGAACGCTGCCTGCTGCTGTTCGGCGCCGAGGGGCCGGGCCTGTCGAAGAAGGCGCTCGAGTTGGCCGACGACGTCGTGTACATCAGCCAATTCGGCTCGGTGCGCTCCATCAACGCCGGTGCGGCGGCCGCCGTGACCATGCATGCGTGGATCGCGCAGCATGCCCACATTGCGTAGTCCGACACCGTATATCTGCTCACATCGCACAGTCTGACCACATGCAGTGTCCCGCGCTGCGCAGTGGGACGCCAATTGTTCACACCGGTACGCGTATGGCGTACGCCACGGGCATTCGCAGCCGCGGGTGTCTGGCAAAAGTGGACAGGTGGCCGCATCCGACGGCGTTGGCGTGATACTGTGCCCGGGTGATTGAAATACAAGGCGTTACGAAAATGTTTGGCGCCAAGCAAGTGCTCGACAACGTGAGCTTCACCGCTCCCGACGGCAAGGTGACCGGATTCCTCGGCCCCAACGGCGCCGGAAAATCCACGACGATGCGCGTGCTGCTTGGCCTGATCCGTCCGAATTCCGGCACGACCCTCATCGACGGCGTGCCCTATGTGAGGCATGCGAGCCCGATGGCATCGGTGGGCGCGGTGCTCGACGCGAAATGCGCGCCGAAAAGCAGGTCCGCATACGCATACCTGTGCTCGCTCGCATATACGAACAACATCTCGAAATCGCGCGTCGACGAAGTGATGGACCTCACCGGCCTGGCCAGTGTGAAAAAGACGAAGGCGGGCAGATTCTCGCTCGGCATGAGCCAGAGACTCGCCATCGCCGCATCGCTGCTCGGCGACCCGAAGAACCTCGTGCTCGACGAACCGGTGAACGGACTCGACGCCGAAGGCGTCAAATGGGTGCGCGACCTGTGCCGCAATTGCGCGGCCGAGGGGCGCGCCGTGCTGCTGAGCTCGCATCTGATGAGCGAGGTGGCGCTCACGGCCGACAATCTGGTCATCATTGGCGAAGGCCGCATTCTGCAGACGACCACGGTGAGTGATTTCGTGGAGGAGCATTCGCGCGATCTGCTCTCCGTGGTGACGCCCGATGCCGAGCGCATGCAGGCGATGTTCGCGAACTCGCCGAGCGTGCGCATCACGGAGACCGCCGTGGAAGACGGCTACCCGGCGGATTCGCGCGCATTCAGAATCGAAGGCGCCGATTTCGCCGCCGTCGCGCATGGCTTCGCGCGCTCGCAGATCGTCGCGTACCGGTTCACGCGCGAGCAGGTCTCGCTCGAACAGGCATACATGGAACTCACGCACGCGCATGCACAGTATGTGAGCGCGCCGATGACGGCGGCCGGTGCACAGATTCCGCAGAACATGCCAATGCAGAACATGCCGGTGCAGAACATGGGGAATGGAGGGGCGCGATGAGTGGTGCCATGCAATCAGTGAATCCAACGGGAATGCCGTCTGGAGCAGTTCCCGGTGCGGCACATGGCGCAGCCCATGGTTCGGCGCAGGCCAGGAGACTGGGCTTCGGCGGCGCATTGCGCGCGGAATGGTGCAAGGTGTGGAGCGTGACGTCCACCTACGTGTTGCTGGTGCTCGCCATCGTGTTCTTCGCCGTCAACAGCCTGATGATGGGCTGGCTCATGAGGTTCGTGGAATCGCAGGGCGACGGCATGCCGCTCGGCAACGAGGACCTGTGGGCCGCGGTCAGTTCCGGCGCCGACAACGTGCTCCTGATCGTCGGCATTCTCGGCGTGATGGTGCTCACCAGCGAGTTCTCGAGTTCGTCGATCATCACGTCGCTCACGGTGAACCCGCGTCGCGTCATGTTCATGAATGCGAAGGCGGTCGTGCTCGCCGCCGTGACCTTCCTCGCCTCCTTCGTCGGTGCCCTGCTGTCGTGGGGGTGCGCGGCGATTATGTTGGGCTCGTCGCTGACCACCGGCAATGCCGAGATGCCGGCTGCGATGCCATGGGTCACGCTGTTCGGCGTGCCGTTGGCGATGGCGTTGGGAGCGGTGCTGTCGATGGGCTTCGGCGCATTGTGCCGCTCGACCGTGGGCGGTGTGCTCTGCGTGGTCGTGCTGTTCATGATCGTGCCGTCGATGTTGCAGATGGTGCAGCTGCTCGGTGAGAAATTCACCTGGGTGGTTTCGCTCAACAACTGCCTGCCGGCGAATACGCTCGTCACCTTCGCGGGCACGGGTGCCAACTCGTTCGTGAATAGTGCGAATGCACAGCTGACCATGGGCTCCTCGCACCCGTTCCAGCCGAGCTGGGGATGGGCAGGCCTGATCTACGTCGTCTGGGCCGTGGTGATCTACACCGCCGGTGTGTTCGTGATGAGCCGACGCGATGTGAAGTGATGCGCGAATGAAGTGAGGTGAATGGGCGCTCCCACGGTGTGGGTAACCCATGGATGCGGGGCCTCGGCCGTTTTCAGTGAAACGGTCGAGGCCTCGTCACATTTGGTTCGTATAGTTGGGGCTATGCCTACATTCACACGCGAAGAAATAGTACATTTGGGCGATCTGGCCCGAATCGCGCTCACCGACGAGGAAATCACTCGTATGCAAAGTGAGCTCAATGTCATTGCAGACGCCATCAATTCCGTGCAGGAGGTCGCCACGGCCGATGTGGAGCCGACGGCGAACCCTGTGCCGCTTGAGGCCTACCTGCGCCCCGACGTTCCTGCGACACCGTTGACGCAGGCCGAGGCGCTGTCCGGCGCCCCTGTTGCCGAGGACGGCATGTTCGTGGCACCTCGAATTCTGGGGGAGGAGTGATATGACGAATACCGCCACAACCGAACTGGTGAAGCTCTCGGCCGTTCAGATGGCCGAACTGCTGCGTTCCAAGGAGGTGTCGAGCCGTGACTTGGTGAACGCCGAGCTCGAGGTGATCGACGCCGCGGAGCCCACGATCAAGGCGTTCCTCAAGGTCGCAGGCGAGGCCGCGCTGGAGCAGGCCGACGCCTTCGACAACCTGGGCGACGACGAGAAGGCCGAACTGCCCGAACTCGCGGGCGTGCCGATCGCCATCAAAGACATGATCGTGACGAAGGGCATCGAGACCACGGCTGCCTCGCGCATTCTCGAGGGCTGGGTTCCCCCGTACGATGCCACGGTGATCGAGAAGCTCAAGGCGGCGCATATGCCGCTGCTGGGCAAGACGAACCTCGATGAGTTCGCGCAGGGCTCTTCCACCGAGCATTCCGCCTACCAGCACACGGCCAATCCGTGGGATGTCGAGCGTGTGCCCGGCGGCTCCGGCGGTGGTTCCGCGGCTGCCGTGAGCGCCTTCGAGGCACCGTTGGCCCTGGGCACCGACACCGGCGGCTCCATTCGCCAGCCGGGCGCATTGACCGGTACCGTTGGCGTCAAGCCCACCTATGGCGGCGTCTCCCGTTTCGGCGCCATAGCCATGGCCTCCTCGCTCGACCAGATTGGCCCGGTCTCGCGCACCGTGCTCGATTCCGCATTGCTGCAGGAGATCATCGGCGGTCATGACAAGCGTGACTCCACGTCGATTCCGCAGGGGCCGCGCCCCATGGCCAAAGCCGCCCGCGAGGGCATGAACCGCGACCTGAAGGGCATGCGGATCGGCTTGGTGAAGGAGCTCGGCGGCGAAGGCTTCCAGCCCGGTGTCGAGGCACGCTTCAACGAGGCCGTGAAGAAGCTCGAGGCGATGGGTGCCGAGGTCGTCGAGGTCTCCTGCCCGCGCTTCAAGTACGCTCTGGGCGCCTATTACATCATCATGCCGTCGGAGGTGAGCTCGAATCTCGCCCGCTACGACGGCATGCGCTATGGTCTGCGCGTGATGCCCCCGAAGGACGTGGCGCAGACGGCGGCCAACATGATGGCCTACACCCGTGAGGCCGGCTTCGGCGACGAAGTCAAGCGCCGCATCATTCTGGGCACCTATGCGCTGTCCGCAGGCTATTACGACGCATGGTACGGCTCCGCGCAGAAGGTGCGCACGCTCATCATCGAGGACTTCAAGAACGCCTTCAAGCAGGCCGATGTGCTCGTCTCCCCGACGAGCCCGAGCACCGCGTTCAAGTTCGGTGAGAAAATGGACGACCCGCTGGCCATGTACATGAACGACATCGCCACCATTCCGGCCAACCTCGCCGGCGTGCCCGCCATGAGCATTCCGGCAGGCCTGTCGGACGACGGCCTGCCGGTGGGCATCCAGTTCATCGCCCCGCAGCAGCGCGACGAAGTGATGTACAAGCCGGCCGCCGCATTGGAGGCCGCGCTGGAAGACGAGTGGAACGGGCCGATCTTCAAGTCGCTGAAGACCCCATGGCTCGATTCGATCAACGACTGAAGGCGGAGGAAAGTTAGATTATGGCTGAAAAGTTGATGAAGTATTCCGAAGCCGTCAAGGAATTCGACCCGGTTATCGGTTTGGAAACCCACGTCGAGCTGAGCACGCGCACCAAGCTGTTCTGCCCGGCACCCATCTCGTTCGGCGCCGAGCCGAACACCGAGCTCACGCCGGTGAGCCTCGGCTTGCCGGGTTCGCTGCCGGTGCTCAATGCCACCGCGGTGGATTACGCGATCAAGCTCGGTCTGGCCCTGCACTGCCAGATCAACGAGTGGAGCCAGTTCTCCCGCAAGAACTACTTCTACCCGGATATGCCGCGTGACTACCAGATCTCGCAGTACGACAAGCCGACGAACGGCGAAGGCTATCTTGACGTCGAGCTCGAAGACGGCTCCGTGTTCCGCGTGCCGATCGAGCGCGCGCACATTGAAGACGACGCCGGCAAGAACACGCATGTGGGCGGTGCCGACGGCCGCATCGAAGGCGCCGACCATTCGCTCGTCGACTACAACCGCGCGGGTGTGCCACTCATCGAGATCGTGACGAAGCCGATCACCGGCGTGGGCGACCGCGGCCCGGAAATCGCAGGCGCCTACATGCGCGCCATCCGTGACATCGTGCGTGCGCTCAACATCTCGCATGCCCGCATGGAACAGGGCAATATGCGTGCGGACGTGAACGTCTCGCTGCGCCGTTCCCCCGACGATCCATTCGGCACCCGTTCCGAAACGAAGAACGTGAACTCGTTCCGCGGCATCGAACGTACGATCCAGTATGAGATCCGCCGTCAGGCCGCCATTCTGAACGACGGCGGCGAGATCCTGCAGGAGACGCGCCACTGGGACGAGGCCTCGCAGGCCACCGCCGGCGGCCGTGTGAAGTCGGACGCCGACGATTACCGGTACTTCCCGGACCCGGATCTGGTGATGCTGCATATCACCCCGGAGCACATCGAACGCCTCAAGGCCGAGATGCCGGAAATGCCGCGTGAGCGCCGCAACCGCCTCAAGGCCGAGTGGAAGTTCAGCGATGTGGAGATGCGCGACGTGATCAACGCCGATGCCCTCGACCTCATCGAGGAGACGGTGAAGCTCGGTGCGTCGCCTGCCGGTGCCAAGAAGTGGTGGCTCGGCGAGCTCTCCCGCGAGGCGAACGCCAAGGGCGTCTCGCTCGAGGAGCTGCCGATCAACGCGCAGGAAGTGGCCGATGTGGAGAAGCTCATCGCCGAGGGCAAGCTCAACGACAAGCTCGCCAAGCAGACGGTCGCACTCGTGCTCAAGGGCGACGGCACCCCTGCCGAGATCGTGGAGAAGCACGGCTTCAAGGTCGTCTCCGACGATGGCATGCTGCAGACGGCCGTCGATGAGGCCATGGCAGCCAACCCGGATGTGGTGGAGAAGCTCAAGAGCGGCAACATGAAGCCGATGGGCGCCATCATCGGCGCGGTCATGCGCGCCACGAAGGGCCAGGCCGATGCCAAGGCGGTCACCAAGATCGTCATGGAGAAGATCAAGGGCTGAGTCTCACCCAACTACAGACACCGCAAGGCGCAGCGGCGGCCTCAATGGCCTCCGCTGCGCCTTCTGCATTCCGCCCCCTCCACACCTGGCCTTCTGCGAAATGGGAATCTCTGCGTAAAAGGGAATCTCTGCGTAAAAGGGGACGGTTGATTGCATGTGTTTGTCTCTTTTTACGTAAATCAATCCTGCGTAAAAAGGAATCCTGCGTAAAAAGGGTCGATTCGACGCATGCATCTGTCTCTTTTTACGTAAATCAATCCTGCGTAAAAAGGGACGGTTGCGCATATGTATCTGTCCCTTTTTACGTGAATCTGTTACGCAAAAGGGAATCTCTGCGTAAAAGGGGACAGTTGATCGCATGTGCTTGTCCCCATTTACGTAAATCAATTCCTGCGTAAAAGGGGACAGTTGATTGCATGTGTTTGTCTCTTTTTACGTAAATCAATCTTTGCGTAAAGGAATCCTGCGTAAAAAGGGTCGATTCGACGCATGTATCTGTCTCTTTTTACGCGGAAGACACGGAAGATACGGAAGACACGGAAGGCACGGAAGATTTGTACGCATGGGAGCGGTGTGATGGGCGAAATAGTTCGCAAGAGTGAGGGCGTTGCCTCAGACAAGGCGCTAGGGTAACATATAAAGGTTGAAAGATGGGGATGCCCATATACAAGGATGGAAACGACATGACAGCAGTAGTGGACGGAGACTCGGGGGAAGGTACCGCACGCTCGCGTGAATTGCCATCGCAGATCACAATCCCGTGCATACAGGGCGAGATGGTGTACCTGCGACCGGCTTCGGTGGACGACTTGGCATCCATGGACGCATTGGACGCCTACGTGAATGCCTCCGGTGTGACGGGAAAGGACCGCGTGGCGGAACGCGCCGCCGTGCAGGCCTGGGTGCGCCGTTCACAGGCGTGGGTCGACGGCATCGAGTCCCAGAAATCCGGCATCGGTGACCCGGAATCGCGCCGCACCATCGCATGGGCGATGCTCACCGTTCCCGAGGAGCATGAGGATGAGACCGTCAACGAGCACACCGCCACCGAGTTCATTGGCATGATCTTCCTCATCGACATCGACGGTTGGGCGCGCTCCGCCCGCATCCAGGTGATTCTGGGCAAGGAATACCGCGGTCGCGGCTATTCTCGTGATGCGATGCCGCGCGTGATGACATATGGTTTCGCCGACGAACCCGAAGGCCTTGGACTCCACCGCATCTGGGTGGCGGTGCCTGAGAAGAACACCCGTTCCTACTCGGTGTACCAGTCGTTGGGGTTCGTGCCGTCCGGCACCTCGCGCGACGCCTTGTGGGACGAGGCGAACAACAAGTACCAGGATCTCAACGTGCTTGACACGTTGGTCGACGAGTACGACCCGGTTCGTGCCATGGACGCCTTCGGCATGCATGTGATCACCACGAATCCCGGCATGGAGAAGGCGTTGCTGCTCCACCAGCATTCCACGGCAATCCGCAAGCAGGTACTGTCTGACACCATCGCCTCGCAGCCGGAGGCACACAGTGACGAGGCGCAAGACGAGACGTCCATGGCCGACAAGATGAAGTCCGACTCCGCCCGCATCGCACAGGACAACATCGAGTCGGAGAATACGTGGCCGTACAACAGTACGGAACGCAACAAATCGAAGAAGGCATGGTGGCGCCGACTCGGTCATGACCGCATGTCGTCGCGCAATGCCAACGATTCTCAACAGGAAGAGTAACTTCAAGCATGAGTGCCGAAGATCTCGACAACTACGAAACCGATGCCGAGCTCGCGCTGTACCGCGAGTACCGTGACGTGATCAAGCTGTTCAAGTACGTGGTGGAGACGGAACGACGCTTCTACTTGGCGAACAAGGTCGATTTCAACGTGCGGTCCGCCGGACAGGACGTGTATTTCGATGTGCAGCTCTCCGATGCGTGGGTGTGGGATGTATACCGTTCCAGCCGTTTCGTGAAGAACGTGCGCATCGTGACGTTCAAGGACGTCAACGTCGAAGAGGTGCAGCAGACCGACATCGACATACCCGAAGACATGCAATGACGGCCATTCGCGCGCCGCAGTATGCCATTCGGGCATATGCGGCCGCGATGTTCACTCACAACGGTATGAACGCATGCCTAGGTCATGGCACGCACTAGACTGGTAACGACTTTACGGTTCATCTCAATGGATTCAGGCCGAGCGTTTCCGCCTCGTTCCGCAGATTTCCATACCCTCGTATGAAGGAGGATCTCATCGTGACCACGAACGAACCAGAATCGGTCGTCATCATTGGTGGAGGCCCTGCCGGTCTCACCGCAGCATGGGAGCTGGTGAAGGACGGTTCGAACGCCTATGATGTGACGCTGCTCGAGGAATCCGAGGAATTCGGCGGCATTGCCCGTACTGTGAAGCACGATGGCAATCGCATGGACATCGGTGGCCACCGCTTCTTCTCGAAGGACGAGCGCATCATGGACTGGTGGCAGGAGACGCTGCCGTTGCAGGGGGCTCCGTCATACGACGACAAGAAACTCGGCCGTGACACCCATGATCTGGAGCCTGGCGGACCGGACCCTGAGATTGAAGACAAAGTGATGCTCAAGCGCCATCGTGTCTCGCGCATCTACTGGAACAAGCACTTCCTCGAATACCCGATTTCGCTGTCGCTCGATACGCTCAAGGCGATGGGCCCGAAGATTACCATGAAGGCCGGTTTCTCGTACCTGAAGTCGATGGTGCACAAACTTCCGGAAGACAATCTGGAGAACTTCTACATCAACCGGTTCGGACGCGTGCTCTATTCGATGTTCTTCGAAGGCTACACCGAGAAACTGTGGGGGCGCCACCCCTCGGTGATCTCGGCGGATTGGGGTTCGCAGCGCGTCAAGGGCCTCTCGATCTCCGAGGTGCTCAAGAATGCCGTGCAGAAGCTGATGCCGAAGAAGCGCGACAACAGCGAGGTGGAGACTTCGCTCATCGAGGAGTTCTGGTATCCCAAGCTCGGCCCGGGGCAGCTGTGGGAGACGGTGAAAGACAATTGCGAGGCCCGTGGGGTCAAGGTGAAGACCGGCGCCAAGGTAGTCGGTGTGAACCGTGGCGCCGACGGCCGAATCGCCTCGGTGCTCGTGAGGCATTCCGATGGCACGCAGGAGACCCTCGAGGCCGACCAGTTCATCTCGTCGATGCCGGTGAAGGACCTGGTCGAGGCCATGGACACCGAACAGCAGCCAGTGCCGTCCGACATGCGCCATATTGCCGAAGGCCTGCCATACCGCGATTTCGTCACGGTCGGCCTGCTGGTCAAGCATTTGAAGCTCAAGAACACCACCGACATCCCGACGCTGGGCAATCCGCCGATTGTACCGGACTGCTGGATTTACGTGCAGGACCCGGGCTACAAGGTCGGTCGCCTGCAGATCTTCAATAATTGGAGCCCATACCTGGTGAAGGACGTGGACGACACGGTGTGGATCGGACTCGAATACTTCTGCGAGGAAGGCGATGAGTTCTGGAACATGAGCGATGAGGACGCCACGAAGTTCGCCATTCACGAACTCACCCGCATGGGCGTCATCGCAGGCCCGGACGACGTGCTCGACTCGCACCGCGAGCGTGTGAAGAAGGCATACCCGGCCTACTTCGACACCTACGACCAGATGCCCGAGCTCGTGGAATACCTTGATTCGTTCGGCAATCTGTACTGTGTGGGCCGCAACGGACAGCACCGCTACAACAACATGGACCATTCGATGGCCACGTCGATGGAGGCGGTGGACAATATTCGCACCCACAAGACCTCGAAGAACAACGTGTGGTCGGTGAACACCGACAAGTCGTATCACGAATCCAAGTGATGGTCCCATAAAATAAAAGCAGATACCTGCGTTCGCGTGTGGCGCCCATGTTCACAACATGGGCGCCACACGCATTTCGTCTCGATATTGAGGTACCGTGTGAGTATTCATTCATACGAACCCGTGTATGCGGTTCAATTTCTTTTTCTGCCATAACACGCTGGCATGCGTATGGCCTAGGGAAGGTACAACAACGTGGCCGATAGCCAAGATTTAAGTAAGATGAAGCTGCCTGAGCTCAAGGAGATCGCCAAGGAACTTGGCTTGCGCGGTCTTTCTGCGAAGCGCAAGGGCGACTTGGTGGCAGCGATCGAAGAGGCCCGCGCCAAGCAGTCGTCGGCGAAGAGCGAAACCGCACCGGCACAGGCGGAACAGCCCGCAGGGCACGATGATGCAGTCGCCGTTCCGGTTCGCAAGACCGGTGCCCGACGCGTGGTGCGCAAGGCCGGCGAGCCAAAGGCAGCCGAGGAGTCTGCTGCCGAACAGCCTGTCCAGGTGAAGGAGGAGGGCCATGCCGCCCTGCCCGCCGAAGAGGAGATGACCCAGATTCGCGGTCGCCGCGTGCGCGGGAAGCGTCGCCAGATGGAGTCCGCGAGCCAGACGGCGTCCAACGAGGAACCTTCGGATGCACAGCATCTGCTGAGTACGCTGAATCTGCCCGATCATGCGGAACGTGGCGGCGAGCAGCCACGCCGTCGTCGCGGTGCCGTGGACTCACTGCCCACGCGGCGTCGTGCAGGAGCGACGGCTGTGCGCGAGCCGGACGCGGAAGCCAATCCCGACCTCGATGACATTCTCTCGTCATTGCCGCTGAGTGCGAATGACGGCGAGGGTGACGAACGTCACGAGGAGCATGCGCACCGCCGTGCCGAGCGCGGAAGCCGCACCAACGACCGTTCGAATGCGCGTGCCGACAGGGAGAACCGCCAGCACCGCAGGAACCGCAACGAACGTGACTACGAGGAGCGTGAGGAGGGCAACGAACGCCGTTCCCGCGACGAACGTGGCAATAATCGCAATGAGCGCAATAATCGCAACGACCGCAACGAGCGTCGCGAGGAGAACACCGAGGATCTCGTGGAGGTCGGCGGCATCGTCGACGTGCTCGATTCCTACGCGTTCATTCGCACTTCCGGGTACCTGCCCGGACCGAACGACATCTATGTGTCGATGGGGCAGATCAAGAAGTACGGCCTGCGCAAAGGCGATGCCGTACGTGGTTACACGCGTGCGCCCCATGAGGGCGAGCGCCGCAACCAGCGTCAGAAGTTCATGCCGTTGCAGTCGATCACGCTCATCAACGGCCTGAGCGTGGAAGAGGCGCAGGACCGCCCGAACTTCAGCAAGCTCACGCCGTTGTACCCCGACGAGCGCCTGCGTATGGAGACCACGCCGAACCGCATCATCGGCCGCCTGATCGACATCGTTTCGCCGATCGGCAAGGGCCAGCGCGGTCTCATCGTCTCGCCGCCGAAGGCCGGCAAGACGATCACGCTGCAGAACATCGCCAATGCGATCGCCGTGAACAATCCCGAGGTGCACCTCATGGTCGTGCTCGTCGATGAACGCCCGGAAGAGGTCACCGACATGGAGCGCACCGTGAAGGGCGAGATCATCTCGTCCACCTTCGACCGCCCGGCCTCCGATCATACAATCGTCGCCGAGCTCGCCATCGAACGCGCCAAGCGCCTGGTGGAGCTGGGGCAGGACGTGGTGGTGCTGCTCGATTCCATGACGCGCCTCGCCCGCGCCTACAACATCGCGGCACCTGCCTCAGGGCGCATCCTCTCCGGTGGTGTGGACGCCCAAGCGCTCTACCCGCCGAAGAAGTTCTTCGGTGCCGCCCGCAACATCGAAAACGGCGGTTCGCTCACCATCATCTCGTCGGCCCTGGTGGAGACCGGTTCGAAGATGGACGAGGTGATCTTCGAGGAGTTCAAGGGCACCGGCAACATGGAGCTGCGTCTGAGCCGCGAACTGGCCGACAAGCGCCTGTTCCCGGCTGTGGACATCAACGCCTCCGGCACCCGCCGTGAGGAGCTCATCACGAACCCGCAGGAACTTCCGGTGCTGTACAGCCTGCGCCGCCTGCTTGGCGGTCTGGAGCCAGAACAGGCCTACCAGACGCTCGTGCCGCGCCTGAAGAAGACGATGACGAATGCGGACTTCTTCAAGGCAATCGTGCAGCAGGGCAACAGCTCGCTGAACGGCGGCTCGAACAACTGACGGATAGCCCCGCTCATATACGCGATTGGCCTCCGACATGCCCAGAAGGGTTGTCGGAGGCCAATCGCGTTATGCTCAAGAATCGACGTCACAGTGTGGGGCGCACGAGCAACAGACGCAGATTCGGCCAGTGGTCCGCAGTGTCGTGCGCCAACTGCGATGCCAAGCCGCCCGATGGCCCGCTCATTGCGGCTCCCGTCTCAAGCAACGGCTGCGCTTGCCCGATGATCACGGTCTCGTCAACGACCTGCGAGGGGTCGGCATGCAGCACAAGGCCGCTGGCAAGATCGGAGACGCCGAACTGCGTGGCCAAGCGCTCGCTTTCGGGAACGCGCTCACGATGCGGGGTGCCGCTGCCACCGGCATCACTGCTGTGATGCGAGGCATCGTCCTTCGCTCCACCGCCCTTCACACCGAGTCCAGCGGCCGCAGAGCCGGCGAATTTGCTCACGTCAGCGGCGGCATCGTCATCCGACGCCACGACGAGCGACGCTCCCGCCTGCGCATCGTCGCCTTGCTGACGACGTTCCTTGGCCTGCGCATCGGCAATCGCCTTGGTGCGTACCTCGACGATCTTGCCGCCGATCGAATGTGCGAGCCAGTCGTCGTACACCTGCGATGCGATTGCGGAGACCGGCGTACCCAAACCTGCGTGGTGCGCGGCTCCTGAAGTGCCGGCGGCATTCGAGAAGCGGTCGGCGTACCGCAAGGCAATCTGTCGGTCGGCACTCGAGGCCCCGGTGTGCTCGCGCGCCTGCGCCAGCTCGTTCATCGCCGCGTCCACTTTGGCCTGGTCGCTGGTGAGCGTGCTGTTCGAACCGAACTGCGCGTCCGTCTGTGCAATGGCCTGCGCGCCCATGCTTTGCGCGCGTGAGACGTCGCCGCCGGTCAGCGTGTTCAGATTCTCCGTATACGCGTCCGTATACGCCATCGAATACGGAATCATTGCGTTCGACAGCTGTTTCTGCCCTGCCGCGTAGTTCTGCGCGCCATCTCGGGAGTTCATGCCGGCACGCTGGGAGAGCTCGGCCGTCAGCCCCTGCGTGCCGCGTTGTCTGATGCGCCGGATGATCCAGTCGACCTCGTCTGCCGCACCGGTGTGCTGGTAGGCGTCGCTGCGCGCATTGACCGCGCTCGCCAGATTCGTGACCGCCCGCGCTAGTGGTGTGTCTCCGTTCAGCTCGCCCGCGGTGCCCACGAGCGCCGTCAACTGGGTGGAATTGCCCACAGAACCGCTCAGATGCGCGGTATATGAGCCGACGTATGCCGCCATGTATTCGTGGAATGCGCGTTTGTGCGCGGCATCGGCCTGCGTGATCTGCTGCTGTGCCAGCACGCGTTCCTGCTCGCGCAATCGTTCGAGTTCGCCGATGAGTCTCGCATTCGCATCGTCGTTGTTCTCGCCGGTGATCGAATTGACCAAGGTGGTCGAATTCCGAGCCAATGACTGCAGCTGCGCAGTGTAGCCGGTCGGCGCAGATTGCGGGAGCACGGCGAGCGCCACCGGGCTCATCGAGAAACGTTTGGCGTCGGCATACACGTGGAAGTCAAGCGTAGAACCCGGCTCCGCGGTCGCGGCGATGGTGATGGCCGAACCGTCGCGTTGCACGACCACGCCGTCGGAGGCCGAGACGTCGCCCACTGCCGCACTCGGTATGGAGAGGAAGGCGAACGGGCGCATCTGGCGACCGAGTCGCTGCATGCCGTCGCCGGCCCGGTCGTTCACTCGTGCCACGACGTGCACGCCCACCATGCCGCTTGCGTTGTTCAGTCTGCCGACCGGCACATTCGGCCCGTTGAGCGTGTAGCTGACGTCGAGTGTGAACGGCAGCGAGCCGTCGAGCTGCATATGCGACGTCCCGTTCTGCGACACCGCGTACATGCGGCGTGACGAATCCGCGGCGCTGTTCACCATGAACAGATCGTCGTCGGTGAACCGGGCCGCCAGACCCTCCACATTCGTTGTGGCGGGCTGGTCTGCATGCGTGCTTGTGAGCGCGGGCATGGTGAGCGCGGTGCACAATGCGGCTGCGAGTCCAGCAGTGAGCACGGTTTTGGCTGCAGATGGCTTGGCGTGGTGTGGTGATGATGAGTGTTTCACGGCGGTGTTGTGGTGGGGAAGTATCAGGCGAAGATGTCGAGCACGCCCGGATCCTCGCCGGTTTCGGCGATGCGCTTATGCCGTTTCTTGGCTTCGGTGACCACGAATTCGCGGTATTCCTCGGCAATCTCCGGGTCGAGTCCCGCGTCGATTGCGAGTCGACGCAGACGGCGCATCTGCTCTTCCTCGCGTTTGTAGTCGGCGGGTGCGAATCCTGCGCGTGCCTTGAGCACACCTACTGAAGAGGTGTATTTGAAGCGTTCCGCGAGCAATGCGACGATTGCCATGTCCACGTTGTCGATTGACTGTCGCAGGGTCTCTATTTTGTCCACGATGTCTCGTGTGCGTTCGTCGCGCCAGTCCTGCTCGGAATCGATCACCGTCTCATTGGAGCCGGAGGCGCCTTGTTCCATATGCTCTTCGCTCATATCTCTACAGTAGCGTGCTGTGACTACCGAACGAGAGCATATGGAACCGGTAGGTCGGTCAGCGCGGGAAGTAGCGGTGCAGCACCATCGTGGTCTCCACGTTCGACGGCACGATGCGGTGGATCTCGGTCACGAGGTCCTCAAGCTGCGGGACGGTGGGCACGGTGACGGTGAGCACATACACCTGGGAGCCGGAGACGGCATCGCACGAATCGATGCCGCTGATGTGTTCGAGTTTCTCCGGAATGTTCGCGTTCTCGTCGTATTCGAGTGGCGTCACCGACACGAACGCGTGGATGGTTCCGGTGGTCTGTTCCGGGTAATGGATGATTGCACGGTAGCCGACGATGACCCCGTTCTTCTCGAGCTTCTGTACACGCGACTGTGTGGCCGAGATGGAGAGTGAAGCCGCCTCCGCGAGCTGTGCCAGCGTGGCACGGCCATTGTGTTCGAGAATGTCGAGAATAATATTGTCTTTTTCGTCGAGAGTGCGCCCATCAACATAACGGCGCTCTGTGGTGGTATGCGTGCTAGTCATGGTCTCGTTCTTTTCCAACAGATAGAAAATATGTTCATCAATGAGTTTAAGACCCCGACAACTTTTTTGTATTCGCCCAAAGCCTATACGCGAGACGAATAACCTGCCCATTAATTTCCGGCGAATAGGAGATGGTCCCTTGCATGCCGCCGCCGGAAAACGAAATGCGGGAAGGCATATGCTCTTGCCTTCCCGCATTTCGTTTTTCCGGATTCGCGCTTACTTCGCGGCCTTCGGTTTCTTGGCCGGTGGCTCGCCGAGCTCGCTTTCGACCACGGTGATCTCCTCGACGTCCGTCTCGTCCGATGCCGGGGCCGGTGCTGCCGTGCCCTCGCCCTTCGGACGGGCGAACTTCGCCATGAGGTCGCTGGCCTTCTGCAGCGAGATGCGGCCGGTGACGCGTGCCGCCTCGGCGATGTCGCCAAGGGCCGGCGCCAGGGCGTCGTGCAGCTCGTCGTTCACGTTGAGCATCACCGAGAGGATCGGCGTCTTCATCGAGACCTTGGCCTTCGACTTGATGCCACGCAGTGCGGTGAGTGCGGCTCCGGCCTGCGTGAGCAGCTCCGGCGAGGCCTTGAACGCGGCGGTGGCGTAAGTGATGGGCTTCGGCCATGGCGCATGGTGCACGGAGCCTTCGCCGGCGTGCATCCAGCTCCACACTTCTTCGGTGGTGTAGGGCAGGAACGGTGCCAACAGGCGTGCGAATGCGTCGAGTCCGAGTCCGAGCGTCGTGCGTGCGGACTTCACGGCCTGCGGGCTGGGCTCGACTCCTGTGGATTCGGCGGTGCCATAGGCGCGGTTCTTCACGAGTTCGATGTAATCGTCGCAGAACTGCCAGAAGAAGTCCTCAATCGTCTCCAGCGCCTTCGAATGCTCGTAGTTGTTGAGCGATTCGGTCGCATCGTAGACCACCTTCGCCATCTTCGCCATCGCGGCGCGGTCGAGCGGCTCGGTGACGTCCTTCGGATCCCAGCTGGCCGTGGCGCCTTCGCCCACATGGTGGTTCTCGTCCTCACGGCCGATCGCCAAGGCGAACTTCGTGGCGTTGAGCAGCTTGATGGCCAGGCGGCGGCCGATCTTCATCTGCCCCTCGTCATACGTGGCGTCGAGGCCGAGGCGTGCCGATGCCGCCCAGTAGCGCACGGCATCCGCGCCGAACTGCTCGATCGGCTTGTTCGGCACCACGACGTTGCCCTTGGACTTCGACATCTTCTTGTGGTCCGGGTCGAGAATCCAACCGGACAGCGTGGCGTTGGCCCACGGCAGGCAATGGTTCTCGAGGTCGGCGCGGTCGATCGTGCTGAACAGCCAGGTGCGAATGATGTCCTGGCCCTGCGGGCGCAGATCCATCGGGAACGTGGACTTGAAGAACCGCTCGTTCTCCTCGCCGGGCTCGGCCCACTTCGTCACGATCTGCGGCGTGAGCGACGACGTGGCCCAGGTGTCCATGATGTCGGGTTCGGCCATGAAGCCGTTCGGCTGGTCACGCTGGTCCTCGCTGTACCCCTCCGGCACATCGATGGTCGGGTCGATAGGCAGACGATCCTCGCTCGGGGTGAGCGGGTTGCTGTAATCCGGTTCCCCGTTGGCGTCGAGCGGGTACCACAGCGGGAACGGCACGCCGAAGAAGCGCTGGCGCGAGATGAGCCAGTCTCCGTTGAGGCCATGCACCCAGTTCTCGTAGCGCACGCGCATGAAGTCGGGGTGGAAGTTGAGCTCCTTGCCGCGCTCGATGAGCTCGGCGTTGAGGGCCTTGTTGGTGCCGCCGTTCTCGAGGTACCACTGGCGGGATGTGACTATTTCGAGCGGCTTGTCGCCCTTCTCGTAGAAGTTCGTCATACGCATGGTCGGCTTCGGCTCGCCGTCCATCTCGCCGGTCTCCTGCAGGTCCTCCACGATCTGCTTGCGGGCCGAGAACGTGGTCTTGCCTGCAAGACCCGCGAAATACTCGCGGCCCTTCTCGTCGTGGATCCAATCCGGGGTGTCCATGACAATGCGGCCGTTGCGCTGAATGATCGAGCGGGTCGGCAGGTGCAGGTCACGCCACCATTCGACGTCGGTCATGTCGCCGAACGTACAGCACATGGCGATGCCGGCGCCCTTGTCTTTCTCGGCGGCCGGGTGGGCGAGCACGGGAACCTTCACGTTGAACAGCGGGGAGGTGACCATCTTGCCGAAATACGGCTTGTACCGCTCGTCATCCGGGTGCGCGATGAGCGCCACGCAGGCCGGCAGCAGCTCGGGACGGGTGGTCTCGATGTAGATCGGCTCGCCGGTCTCCTCGAAGCGGAACGCGATGCGATGGTAGAAGCCCGGGTATTCGCGCGATTCGAGCTCGGCCTGGGCCACGGCGGTCTGGAAGGTGACGTCCCACAGGCCGGGGGCGTCCTTCTGATAGGCCTCACCGCGTTCCAGATTGCGCAGGAAGGCCTTCTGGGCCACGCGCTGCGGGTGTTCGCCAATGGTGTGGTAGGTCTGCTTCCAGTCGATCGACAGGCCAAGCTGACGCCACAGTTCCTCGAACTGCTTCTCATCCTGCGCGGTGAGCTTCTCGCACAGTTCAATGAAGTTCTTGCGCGAGATCGGCACCTGATCCTTGGCTTGGATCTTCTTGCCCTCGGTGCCCTCGAACGGCGGCACGAAATCCGGGTCGTACTTGAGCGAAGTGTCGACGCGCACACCGTAGTAGTTCTGCACACGGCGCTCGGTGGGCAGGCCGTTGTCGTCCCAACCCATCGGGTAGAGCACCTCGTAGCCGTTCATACGCTTGAACCGGGCGATGATGTCGGTATGCGTGTACGAGAACACGTGACCGACGTGCAGGTGCCCCGAGACGGTGGGCGGCGGGGTGTCGATGGAATAGACGGCCTTGCGCTCGCCTGGATCGTGGAACGTGTACGTGCCATCCTCATCCCAGACCTTGCGCCACTTGGCTTCAAGGCCGTCCACGCCCACGCGGTCGGGGAGTGCGGTGAGATTGGCGTTGATCGAATAATCTTCGCTATCTGTCATAGAAAGAAGTCTAAAAAGCTACGCTGACAACACATGCGTTTTCACCGCCGTTCCGCGGCCGCGCTAGCTCAGCCGGGCGAGCGCAAGTCTGGAGCCCGCCAGATTTGCGTCCACGCCCTGCACGTCGTTCTGTGCGGCCACGTAATCCTTGCCCGTGTACAGCCACGCACTCGCCGCGTCCTCGCTCACCATGCGGTCGAACTGGCGCAACTGCTCGCGGTAGTCCTTGAAATCGGTCTGTTCGAGCGCGTTGCGGTACTGCTGCTGCACGGACCCGTTCACATAGCCGAACATCGCGCTGCCGTCGACGAACCGCGTGTAGTCGTGCGGATCGTCCATCTCGATCAGCGCGCAGGTGTAGTCGCCGGACTGCACGCGGCTGTTCAGCGTGGCCGAATCGACCACCTCCAACGAAACCGGCATCGGAATCGCGGCGATCTGGTCCACCAGCGTCTGGGCGAGCTCGCGGTGCGCCTCGTCGGCGAGCAAAGTGAACGGTTTGAAGTAGTCCGCGGCGAAATACCCGCGCATCGACAAAGCCCTGCCGAGGTCATGCTGGAACAGATTGTCGAGGTCCACATAGCCGGGCTGCATCTGCGAGATCGGCCCGCTCAGCTGGGCTTTGGCACTCGGTTCCGCATTCGCGATCTGCCGTGCGTCGATGGCATAGCGTGTGAATTGGCGCACCTGCTCATCGGAGAACGGGCTCTCACTCTTGCTGTTGAGCGCCAGCAGTGTCTTGCGCGTACTGAAACCGTCCTGCAGCGTGATGCCGGACGTATGGGAGAGCTGTTCGGCAATGTGGGCCGAACGGGGAAGCGCCACGTTGAGCTTGCCGGCCTTGAGGTCGTCGGCCATCTTCTGTTCGTCCGTGTAATAGCGCAGTGTCGCCTGCGAGGTCTTCGGCTTGTCTCCCCAATAGTGTTCGTTGCGGGTGAGCTCGATGCAACCCGGCTGCACCGCGTTCACCATGAACGGGCCGGAACCATAGGAATGGTGTGCGAAATCGGGGTTCTTCGCATTCGGGTTCACGATGGCGCCGGCTTGGCTCGCCAGCGCGGGCAAGAGGCGCGGGTTCGGCGAGGCAAGCGTGAAGGTGACTGATCGCGCGTCGTTGTTCTCCACGGCCGTGATGTTCGAGAGCCCGTCGTCCACATGGTCGCCGGAGAGTGTCTGCTGGAGCGAGCGCACCACCGAGCTGGCGTCCAGTGGCGTGCCATCCGAGAATGTGAGCCCGTCGCGCAGGAAGAACGTGTAGCGCAGTCCGTCGGTGGTCTGCGTCCAGCGGGCGGCCAGTCCGGAGGCGATTGCCTGCTCGTCGTTGAAGGTGACAAGCGTCTCGTACACGTTGCCCATGAGTGCCTGCTGCACCGAACGTTCGCTGTTGGCCCGAATGTCGAGCGACGTGGGCTCGTCGAGGAGTCCCACTTCGAGTTTGCGGCCGCCGCGCAGCGTCCCAACCACGGCATTGAGGCCGCTGTTGCCGCCGCGCAGTGCGGTGATGCCCACGCCGACCGCCGCGCCAAGCACGGCGACGATGACGAGGAATACAATCCAGGGGCGAATCTTGCGTGCGTGCCTGTTGCCGTGCTCAGTCATGGCTCCAGTATAGATAATCCGGCACGCCTCTCTGCCCACCCTGCGTACAAGGAGACAGGTATCCATGCAATCTGTCTCCTTTTACGCAGACGGGTCATTGCGCATCATCAGCATCATCAGTTGCATCAGCTGCATCAACCGCATCAGCAACGCAAACATCTGCGTAAAAAGAGACAAATCACGCACATAAATGTCCCTTTTTACGCAGATTGAAGATTGCAGACTGGGGATTGAGGGTTGCAGATTGGGAATTGAGGGTTGCAGAGTGGGTATTGAAGATTGCAAATCGAAGATCCGCTGCACGGATAGATCAAACCTCCTGCGTAAAAAGGGACGGATTTGCATGGGTATCTGTCCCCTTTTACGCAGCTGGATCCGCGGTGGATTCGTGCTGGCTTTGCGTGCTGGATTCGTGCTGGATTCGCGCGTTGGCCTCGCACGCTGGAGACGTAGCTGGCTTTGCGTGTTGAATTCGCGCGCCGGCCACACCCGGTCACTTGGCGGTTTTGCGCGAATGTGGCTTCCTGGGGGCGCGCCGCGTGGCGCGCGCCTTGCGCTCGGCGGCGATCTCGAGGAACTCGCCGGCGCTCGGGCAGGTGGGCATCAGTGGGCAGTTCTCGCATTCGGGGCTGCGGCTCGTGCAGATGTTGCGGCCGAAGATGATGAGACGGTGCGACAGGTCGGTCCATTCGCTTTCGGGGAAGCAGCCGGTGATCTCCTGCTCGATGCGTTCGGGGGTCGTGCTCGCCTTCATCCAGTCATCACGCCAATGCAGGCGCCCGGTCACACGGATCACATGGGTGTCTACGGGGAATCCGGGAACGCGGAACGCGTTGCCAAGCACGACGTTCGCGGTTTTGCGGCCCACGCCGGGCAGCGACGTGAGCTCCTCCATTGTCTGCGGTATCTGCCCGCCGAATCGTTCCACAATCTGCCGTGCCACGGCAATGATGTGCTCGGCCTTCACATGGTAGAAGCCAAGCGGGCGAATAATGCTCTCGACGTCCTCCAAGCGGGCCTCGGCGAGCGCCTCGGCGGTGGGGTAGGTGTCGAAGAGCTCCGGCGTGATCGAATTGACGCGCTTGTCGGTGGTCTGCGCGCTCAGAATCGTCGCGACCAGCAGTTCGAAGGGCGTGCGGAAATCCAATTGGCATTTCACCGTCGGAATGAACTCGCACAGCGTCTCATACTGCCTGTGCATGCGTGTGATGCGCGCTTTCCTGCTTTCTTCGGCCATACCGCTCTCGCAATCCTCGACTGTCGGGTTCCGTGCGAATTCGCACGTCCCTATGGGTAGCGTAACCGAAAGAACGGAATTATTCCTCTGCCGGGGTGGGTGAGCCCATCTCGGCGGCTTCACGGGCGGTGTTGTTCGCAGATTCCTCTTCGGGCGGGTCGAAGCGGTAGCCGACGTTGCGCACGGTGCCGATCAGATGTTCGTATTCGCCGCCGAGCTTCGCACGCAGGCGCCGCACATGCACGTCGACGGTGCGCGTGCCGCCGTAGTAGTCATAACCCCAAACCTCCTGCAGCAGCTGCGCTCGCGTGAACACGCGACCGGGGTGCTGGACGAGGTATTTGAGCAGCTCGAACTCCTTGTATGCCAAGTCGATGGGCACGCCGCGCAGATTCGCGGTGTAGCCGTTCGTATCCACCACAAGGTCGCCGGAGCGGATGAGTCCGTCCTCGTCCTCCGGGCCGGAATTCGCCAGTGCATTCGGCATCACGTTATACGTGGCCACGCGTTCGGTGACCAGGCGCAGACGCCCTTCGACCTCGGCCGGCGATGCGGTGTTCACGATCACGTCGCTCACCCCCCATTCGCCGTTGACCACGGTGAAGCCTCCCTCGGTGAGAATGAGCACGATCGGCGTCGACAGACCCGAGGCGTGCAGCAGCCTGCACAGTGTTTTCGCGGAGGCCAGGTCGTCGCGGGCGTCGAGCAGCAGAATCGTGTTCTCGGGCATGCGCACCAGACTCGAGGCGTCCATAGGCAATACGCGCACGCGATGGGAGAGCAGGGTGAGCGACGGCAGCACGGTGGTTGGATCCGTGGAAAACGTCATCAAAGTCAAATCCGTCACGTTCCCGATCCTCTCCTGTTGGGTCCCATGCTTGTGTAACAGCGATGTGTGCATGATGTGTGCAAGCACGTTTTGCTGTCAGTGTAGCGGATGCGACGAAAAAACCCCGCGACCATTTCGCGATGAGAAACCGAAAATGGGACGTCGTGCCGCATGCGCGCCCGCTGCAACGGGCGACGAGTGCGCATGCTGGGCCGATTTGTGGGCGGAACGGCCCTATATTACACTGTTTCTTGGTGTGACCGCCTGCGTGGGTGTATGCGTGACGGTGGAGATATGAAGGTGAGAGATGAGTGAGACACAACATGTTGCCGACGCCCGCAATGCCGCGGCAGACGGCGAACTGACCGCGGATTCCGCCCTGACCGCGCAGATGGCCCCGGACTACCGCCCTGTGGTGCCGGTGGTTCCGTTCTCGCGGTCCGTATGGTTGCAGATTGCACTCTACGTGGTGCTTGTCGCGCTCGCGTGCATTCCCGGCAGCAATGCCGTCTCATCGGTCACGTTCTCGCTGACCAGCTTTGTAGTGGGTGTCATGATCATGCTGTTCGCGTTCTTCACGCCATTGCGTGACGGCATTCCCGGCCGTGTCACCGGCGTGATTCTCGGTATGCTCGGCATGATCTTCGCCTCCACGCCCATGCTTGGCGAGTTCGTGTTCGGCTCGATGGGTTCGCCTTCCCGCCCGCAATTGGGTTCGCCGGGTGCGCTGGCGGTGTGCGCGTGGTTCGCCGGCGTGGGCGCGTTGCTCATCGCGCTCGTGGTCGTCGCGTTCGGCAGGCAGATGGCTCGCCTCGACCGCAGCCACCTGATTGTGCAGTTGTCGCATATGGTGATGGACGGCGCATGCACGGTGCTGTGCAGCGGATGGTGCTTCCTGCCGATGCTCATGCAGGGCTTCGGCGAAAGCAAGGCGGAGAGTGCGAATGGCGAATTGTGGGTGTGGATTGCCGGTGTGGCGGCCATTGTGGTGTTCGCCGTCGGGCTCGGATTCATGGATCGCGTATGGTATCGCGATTCGCGGCCGCTCGAGGGTGCGCAGGCTCCCTGGGTGGGCTTCGCGCTGATGCCGGTGATGCTCACCGGTGGTCTGGTCGCGCTCGCCACGCTGGTCGTGCAGCTCACGCTCACGGTGTGAGGCTGATGCCGGCTGCAGATGTCCGGAATGAGAATGGGGCCGATCCGCCATGGATCGGCCCCATTCTCAATTCATGTGCGCGCCTGATGCCTATTCGCGGCACGGCGACGGCGTGCGCGCCAATGCAGTGTCAGAGCGTGATGTCTTCATTCTGCGACTTGGCGAGACGCTCCTTGGCTTCCTTGATTTCCTTTTCGGCGGTCTCTGCGTTGGCGAAGTAGTCTCCCGGCATGACTTCCTTGCCCGGCTCGAGCGCCTTGTACTGCTCGAAGAAGTGCTTGATCTCCGCCTTGTGGAACTTGGAGACGTCGTCGATGTCCTTGATGTTGTCGTAACGGACGTCGTCCGGAACGCACAGCACCTTGTCGTCGCCGCCCTCTTCGTCGACCATGTGGTACAGGCCGACGGCGCGGCACTTGACCACGCAGCCTGGGAACACGGAGTCGGTGAGCATCACGAGCGCGTCGAGCGGGTCGCCGTCCTCGCCCAGCGTGCCGTCGATGTAGCCGTAGTCATCCGGGTAACCCATCGCCGTGAACAGCGTGCGGTCGAGGAACACGCGGCCGGAGGCCTGGTCCACTTCGTACTTGTTCTTGGAACCGCGTGGGATCTCCACGACGACATTGAAGGTTTCTGCCATGGTATTTCTCCTTTGCATGGACTTGTGCTAACGAACAACACAATACCCGCACATGCACACGAGGGCCGTTCGTCGCGAGTTGAATGCGGGAACGGCCCTCGTGTGCATATGCGGTGCGTGTCAGTCGAGGGGCTGCCCCTCGGTCTCCACATGGAACACATGCGCCACATCTGCCCATGGTGCCAGCGAGACGAAGTTGTCCCAGCTCCAGTCGTACTCACGGCCGGTGAGCTGGTCCTTCACGCGGTACGGGTGCTCGGTGGGCAGCCCGAGTGCCTTGGCATCGACGTGGATCGACGACTGCTGCTCGTTGTATGGGTCGAGATTGACCACAACGATGAGCGTGTCGGTGCGTCCGTCTTCGGTGAAGCGGCCTTCCGTCTGCCGTGCGAAGGCAATGATGTTCTCGTTGGCGGACGGCAGGATCGTCAGATTGTGGTAGCTCGTGGTGGCCGCATGCTTCGAGCGGATCTCGTTGAGCGAGGTGAGCAGTTCGGAGATGCCGATTCTGTTCGCCGCGGACCAGTCGCGAATCTTGATCTCGAACTTCTCGTTCGAAGACTGCTCCTCGGTATCGGCGCGCTGCCTGTTCTCGATGAGCTCATAGCCGTTGTAGATGCCCCAGCTGGGGGAGCCGAGGGCCGCGAGCACGGCGCGGATGGCGTGTGCCGCCACACCGCCGTCTCGCACATAGGCGGTGAGGATGTCGGGGGTGGTGGGCCAGAACGTGTTGTGCTGGTAGTAGCCGCCCTTGCCGTTGGTCTCCTGCAGGAACTCCTCGAGCTGCGGTTTCGTGTTGCGCCACGGGAAATAGCAGTGGGACTGCGTGAAACCGGCGTAGCTCAGCGCGCGCACCATGGCCGGGCGCGTGAAGGCCTCGGCGAGGAACAGCACCTCCGGGTGCTTCTTCGTCACAGCGGCGATCACGTCCTGCCAGAAGCGCACCGGCTTGGTGTGGGGGTTGTCGACGCGGAAGATGGTCACGCCCGCGTCGATCCACAGGTTCATGATGCGTTCGACCTCACGCTCGATGCCCTCGAGGTCGTTGTCGAAGTCGATCGGATAGATGTCCTGGTATTTCTTCGGCGGGTTCTCGGCGTAGGCGATCGAACCGTCCGGCTTGGTGCGGAACCAGTTCGGATGCTCCTTCACCCACGGGTGGTCCGGTGAGCACTGCAAGGCGAAGTCGAGCGCCACTTCGAGGTTCAGCTCGTGGGCGCGGCGGCAGAATGCCTTGAAGTCGTCCATCGTGCCGAGCAGTGGGTCGACGGTGTCGTGTCCACCGAGTTCGCTGCCAATGCCGAACGGCGAGCCCGGGTCGTCTGGGCCCGCATTGAGGGCACCGTCGGGGCCCTTGCGGTTCGTCACGCCGATCGGGAAGATCGGAGGCAGGTATACGATGTTGAAGCCCTCCGCCTTGGCTCGTTCCAGTCCGCTGACGGCCGTGTGGAAGTTGCCCTGCACCTTCTTGCCGTTGTCGTCGAGGTAGGCGCCCTCGGAACGCGGGAAGAACTGGTACCATGCGCTGAAGCTCGACTTCGGGCGTTCCACGTGGAACACATGGTCGCCGCTTGAGGTGAGGCCGTCGCGCAGCGGATTCGTCTCATGCAGCGCCTCGATGTCGGCGTTGTCGGCGAAGGTGAGGCGGCTCTTGGCATCGAGCGAAGTGTCCATCATCGATTTCGCGGCCTCGCGCAGCGTCTTGCGCTGGTCGGCGTTGAGATTCGCGTCGCGGGTGGAGGCCCAACGGGTGAGCAGTTCGGAGCCACTGGTCAAGGTGTTCTCCACGTCGGAGATCACATCCACCTTGATGCGGGCGTCATGCAGCCATGCTTCGTAGGTGTCTTCCCAACCTTCGATGGCCACGCGCCAGTTGCCCAGCTGCTTCTTCACCTCTGCGAATTCCGCGTCCCACGGGTTCAGTGTGGAATGCTCGCCGGCCTGCAGTTTCGCCGTGTACAGGTCGAGACCCGCGTTCTCAACGGTCATCGGGACCCGTGCCATGATGCGGCCGCGTGGGTTCTTCAGCACGGCGGTCGCTCCGACCTTCGTGCGCCCCTCCATGAACACCTGTGCGGAAACGGTGAACTGCTCCCCGATCTCGACCCGGGCGGCGTAGACGTCGTCTTCAACGGACGGTTGGAAGTTCAGGATGTTGACGCGTCCGAACTGGCCCGGCTCCTTGATGGCGATCGGCGTGGCCGGTGCCTCGGCTATGAATGTGGCCTGCTTGGCCGCGCGTGGCTTGCGCGTGCGCGTCGTTTTCTTCGCCGCCGGTTTCTCGGCGGCCTCTGTCTCATTGTGTTGTGCTTCCATACCTGTCATTGTATGGAGTTTTTCGCGGCTGAGGTTACGAGCCTGCACAAACGGTGGAAATTCCTTACCAATAGTCCACATTGTGGATGCATTTCCGGTCAGAAGGCCGCAGACCGCTTCGTTTCCGCATGGATTCAATGCGAAATGGACAAAGTTCGTGCCGTTGTCGCATAGGTGTTGTGGATTGTGAATAGTGGCGCGGTTATCCACAATCGACTGAAACGCCGTCCTCCGTCCACAATGCCCCATCGGGCTATGCACGCCGACCTGACTGTGTGAATCTGACAGCACATAATCTGCCAACACAATACGGGAAGGACGGTTGGAATGAACAGATCGGCAAGACATATGCGGGTCGTGGTGGTGCGGCTGCTCGCCATGCTGGTGGCTGTATGCGCGATTGTCGGCATACGGGGTGCGACTCGTGCCAATGCGTACACAGGGGAGAAACTCACTGTGGCCAGCGCCTCGGATTACCAAAGCTACTTCGATGGCGGCCGAATCTATTTCTTCGGAATGATCGGATATGACGGCCAGCAGAGACGGTACTACTGCATGGATCAATCGCAGGAGACGAACTACACACTCGGCGTCACCAAACCGATGCCGGACACGTTGGTGACGCGCCTGGTGGGCGAGATGCTCAACCGACACCAACGCGAACACAACGTCGACGATCTGCAGGCGGCGTTGGCGTTCATCGTGCACGATGCATTCGACACAAGCCAGGGAGATGCCGGTTGGCCGCATGCGAGAGGGATTCTCGAAAGCCAATACCCGAACATACTCGCCAAGGCGCGCGAGCTCTATGAGGAGGTGCGTCCGGTCGTGCCGCAGTCCATTGCGACCCGAGTCGAGTACACCGATGGCAAACGCGCGGGAAACATCGTGCTCGAGATTCTCAACGACGAGGGCACGCCCACCACGAACACGGAGTATTCGGTGAGTCTGGAGGGAGATGCCGTGTTCGCGAACGGTGCGAGAACGCGAATCGGGCGCACCAACGGCAAGACCCTCCGCTTCGCATGGAAGGCGAGCGGCGAAGGAGCTGTGCGCGTCCATGCGCAGATGCAGGTGCCGGCGGTGGAGATGGCCGTGAGCTCCCAGAACCTGTTGCGCGTGGCCGCGGCCAAGACGGTGGAAGCGGCCGGGACGGCATTCGACACGGTCACCGTGTTCTCGCCGACGTTGGTCACCCAGACCACGCCGAAATCCACAGATCCCGGATCCGCGGTGACCGATGACGTGACCATGCGACTCGACGGTGACGATAACTACTGGCCTGCCGATTCCGCAGTGGAGGCGAGCGGGTGGTACTTCACCGGCCTGCGCGGGGAGAACTTGGACTCGGTCATACGCCCGAATGCCGGCGAACCGGCACGGGAATTCCTAGGCAGACTGAAACGGCTCGGATTCGAACCTGCGGCCTACGGCAACGCGACATTCACAAACGACGGCCAGCGCAGGCAGGTGCAGGCCGTCAGCGAGGAGAACGGGACGGAGCCGTACCGGGCGCATGACGGCGACGCCTACGGCACATGGGTGTGGGCGGTGGAACGGCAACGGCAACCATCGGCCGTACAACAGGTGATGACGCATGATTGGGTGAGCGGGTTCATGGAGCCGACGGAGACCAATGTGACCCGCACTCCTGTGCAGGTGCGGTCACAGGCCGGTGAACACAGTGCACACGTGGGCGCCATGCTGACCGACGTGATCGAAGTGAGCGGATTCCCCCATGACCACGGTGAGTTCGGAGGCAACGAACAGTACGGGCTGGCTGCCGACGAACCGTACGCCCAGGTAAGCGTGTGGTGGGCGGGCGACGGCAATGGCGGTGACGACGAGCCGTACCGGCCGCAAGGTGAGGCGGAACCGGAGGAAGACGAGCACCACACGCTGATCGGCAACTGGGACGTGCCCGCGCGCAACGGCACTCTACGATTCGGTGGCGCCCAAGCCGATGCGCATGGCGATGCGGTCACCTTGCAGGCCGCCCGGCCGGGATGGTACGTCTTCATCTGGAAATTCAAGGGCGATGCCCGTGCGATGCCGCAGGAGAGCGCCTACGGCGACAGCTGGGAGTGCGTCCGCGTGGTGCGTGAGAGCGTCCATGCCGAACCGGCTGCAGAGGGGATGCCTGCAGACGAGCGAAAAAACGCTGATCCCAGTGCTTCCCCGACGCAACAGGGAGTACGAGCAGACCCCGCCAAGAGCGTCACACGGCAGCCCGCACCTGTTCGACTGGCGAGAACAGGCGTGAGTATGGGCGGCGTCGCCCTGATGGGCGCAGTGATTGTGACCGCCATCGCCATGCTGCTGGTCGCTCATCGTCGACATGCGATGTCACTGCGACGGGAAGACGGTGAACACAACGCGGCGAACGCAGGCGCCGACGAACACATGGGAACAGGAAAGGAATAGGAGGAATCTCATGCGAAAGCACAATGGCGTGCGATTGGATGGCGGGCACAGCGCGCTCGCGGCATTGGCGAGGAGGGCGGCTTCGGCCTGCATGGCCGTGGCAACAGTGGTCGGTGTGGTGGAGGCGACACCCGTGTGGGCCGAGGAATCCGCTGAATTCCCGCAAACCATGCATTTCGCCGTCTCCATGGCCAATATGAATTTGAGCGAGAACGATCTGCCGGCGTTCCGCTACGGTTTCTCCGGGTTCCGGGAGGCGAATCCGACCGTGCCGGTGTACACGAACAGCCAATTCGAAGAGGCGCAGGCGTACTTCCGAGGAAATGCCGCCTATTGCATGGACGTCGACAAAGGGGCTCCGGGCGACCATTGGGGCGACGCGCGAAATACGGTGACGGTGGCCGAGCCGGTCACGGGGTACCACATGTTCAAATACACCACCCGTCCCAGCACGGTGGAATACCACAAGGCAGGCGCTCCGCAGACCGGTGCCGTGGCATGGATCGCGGCGAAGGGGTACCCGAACGTGGAAAGTCAGAGTGTGTTCGCCAAGAACCTCGACGACGTCGACGCACGTTCCGTGACGCAGCTGGCAATATGGATCGCCTCAGGTCAGGTGCGTGTGGAAGGTGGAGAGGACTCATCGAAGGCCACGAAGGCGGTATCGGTGGCAAACCCGGGGCATCAGGTGGCGGGGGCCGGCTATTCGAGCGGAGGCCAGCAGAATTTCGCCCCCTACACCATGATCGGCCTGGCATGGCTTCTGGCGCAGCGTGCCCTCAATGCCGAGGATCGCGACGAATACGAGGCCGTGTTCTATGAGCCGGTCGGAACCGCAGGCGCCCTGCAACGCATGCTGTATGCGCGTAGGGTGCCGAAGAAAGCGCACCCGCGGACGGTGACGATGCGCAAGGTCGCGGCGAATGCGGCATACACCACCGCCAACGAGGCATACGATATGACCGGTGCCGAGTATGCATTGCGCCGGAATGGGACGCTGGTGCACACCTTCAGCACCGATGCCGAAGGCAGGGCGACCTCGAGCGTCGAGGTGATGCCCGGCACCTATACGTTGCAGGAAACACGGCCGCCACGAAGAGGCTACACGCTGAATCCCAAGGCCAAAACCGTGGAGATCGCCGAAGGCTCAGGCACGCAGACCATCACGATGGATGGCGACCATGCCGAATCGCCACTGACCTCCATTGATGACCTTCACGTGCGCAAAGTCATAGCCAACGCCGGCTCGCCGGGCTCCCTCGAAGGTGATGTGGCGTCGTTGGAGGGGGTGCGTTTCCGGGTGGAGTGGTTCGGCATGGTGGCCCCCGATGCAGCCGCCCTTGAGGGCAAACACCCCCAAGCGAATGCCATATGGCGAACCGACTCCAATGGCGTTGCGCGGTTGCATGGGAAGCCGGATGAGGGCACATGGCCCTACACGGATTCAGCGGGCCGCACCATGTTTCCTCTGGGAACCGTGCGCATCACCGAGCTCAACGCACCACAAGGGCTGGTGCTTGCCACTTCGGCACAACACCCGGGCAGTGTGTTCACCCTCACCGACGGCGGCGACCACAAGGTGATGCGCACCACACTGAACCCGTGGAACAACGGCTCGGACGGCAACGATGCGACCACGATCGCATTCCCGAACGAAACGGTCAAAGGGGGCGTCGAGGTGGTCAAGACCGATGATGACCTGCATGGTTCCCAGCCGCAGGGAGATGCCTCGCTTGACGGCACGGTGTATGAGATCGTCAACAAGTCCATGGCGCCGGTTCATGTGGGCGGCAGGGAGATTCCCCGCGATGCCGTGGTGGCGACCATAGCCACCAAGACGGTGAAGGGGAACAGTGTGGCTGCAACGGAGGCGAGACTCCTGCCATACGGCACCTATCAGATTCGCGAACGCAGTGCTGCGGCCGGTTACCACCGGGCTAGGTTCGACAAGACCTTCCGGATTCGCGAAGACAACATGATCGTGAGATACACGCTCGACGCCAACGGCGTCGACGCGAACCTGGCCACGATTCGCGGAGTGGGTGCGAATGCCAACGATGTGCAGAGAGGTGGGCTCCAATTGCTCAAAGTGGATCGTGAGACGGGGTTGGCGACCCCATTGGGCGCGGCTTCGTTGAACGGCACCGGTTTCGAGGTGATCAACCGCAGTGCCAATGCGGTTGTCGTGAACAATCGCACCTATAAGCCCGGTGAGGTGGTGCGAACATTGTCTGCCTCCTATGGAGACATAGTCGACTCCGATGGGAAGCCAACGGGGCGCAAGGGCATCGTGGCGAGAACCGCCATAGACGAGTTGCCCTACGGAACCTATGAGGTGCGTGAGACCGTTGCCTCCGCAGGGTATTTGCGCGATGCATCCGCGCGCGCATGGTCAAAGCGCTTCACCATAGGCCATGATGGGGGTGATGCGTCAACCGGAGCCTACGAGGCCAATGGCAGCCCGCATCGGTATGCCTCATTGGCGCATGTGTCGGGTGCAGGTTCCGCGTCCAACCAAGTGCAGCGCGCGGATTTCCACTTCATCAAGAAAAGCGCCGACACCATGGAGCGCATGGGGCCGATCGTCTGGCGACTCACATCGAAGACGACCGGCGAAAGCCATGTGATTGTTTCCGACAAGAACGGCGAACTCCATACGAAATCATGCGACGGCAGGTTCAATGACTCCGGGACCGGCACCACCGGATGTCGACCGCACAGCAGGAACACGAACGCCAACGATCCGGACGCTGTGAACGCAAACGGGGCGGTTGGCAAGGATTCTCAAGGGAATCCGGTGGTGAAGGATGCGTCGAAACTCGATGCCGAGGCCGGCATATGGTTCACCGGCATCGGGCCGAGATCAGGAGGCCAGTCGGTGCAGTGGACCTCCGCGACCTCCTATGAGGTGACGCGCGATGGTGCGAAGCGTGCTGTACAGGTGGACGATGCATTGCGCGCATTGCCCTATGACGACTATGAACTCGTCGAACTCCCCACACCCGGTGCGAACGACGGGCATCGCATGCTTTCGGTGACCCTCACCGCCAAGGAATTCAGCAGGAACGGCGACGGCTCGTTGAACCCGGACGGCAACGGCGTGGACATGGACTACGGCACCTTGGGCAATGTGGCGATGGGGCTGACCACACGTCTTGCATACTTCGGCGCGGGGGCCGATGTCTTTGACGACGAGGGCAATGCCGGCGACAAGCTCGCACCTGCTGTCGGAACCGTATCGGTGGTCGATTCGGCTGAATACTGGGGCGTGACGGCGGGAACATACACCGATTCGGGCGAGCTCTACGTGATCGAGAACGGCAGGATCTCAGGCGAGGCTGTGGCGAAGGCCACGAAGCAGTTGAAGGTTGGCAATCCCCATGGCGGCACTTCCAAGCTCACTTTCACCATTGACCATGCCGAACGACTTGCCGGCAAGACGGTAGTGGCGTTCCGCACGATTCGCAATGCCGACGGCACGCCGTTGCTGGAGCACCGCGACGCCGCCGATGCCGAGCAGCAACTGCGCTTCCCGCAGATCCATACGAATGCTGCGGCCGACATCGACGACGAAGCCAATGCGAGCGCACAATCCGTGACGATCGCCGACGCGGTGTCCTATGCGAATCTCGTTGCCGGGAAGCCCTACACGCTGAAGGCAACGCTCCACTACCGCACGTTCGACGACATGGGTGCGGTGAGTGACGGGGGAGTGGTGCACGACCGACACGGCAAGGAGGTGACCGCCGAGCTGCCATTCGCACCAAGCCAATCCGACGGAACGGTCGACGTGACCTTCCGGTTCGAACCGCCCGAAGACCTTGCCGGCAAGACGGTAGTGGCCTTCGAAAGCCTGCAGCATAACGGCGTGGACTTCGCGGCTCACGCCGATATCGCCGATGAGCGGCAGGACGTGCGCTTCCCCGCCATCGCGACATCGGCCTCGGATGCCTTTGACGGTGACTCGTTGCTGCCGATCACGAATGGCGTGGTGAAGGATGTGCTGGAGTATCGCAATCTCAGTCCAGGGCATGAGTACGAGTTGGTTTCGACCATTCATGCGAAGGTCGTGGGTGATGACGGCACCGTTTCCGACATGGGCGCGCTCACCGATGGCGACGGGAACACGCTGACGGCGACGACGACATTCACCCCCGGGCAGGCGGATGGCGCCGTCGATGTGGAGTTCCCGTTGGACGTTGGGCATCTGCAGCTGGAAGGCAAGCGATGCGTGATGTTCGAGACCTTGCTGCGCGAACATACGATGCTCGCCGAGCATGCCGACATCAACGACGAACATCAGGAGGTGCAAGTCGCGAACATAGGCACGCAGCTGACCGCGGAGGGAGGTGCCCATGAATTGCAGGTGACCTCGGCGGTCTCGCAGGCGCAACTGGACGCGCAGCTGGGAATGCAGGTGCGCGAAAGCGACAATGATGCATCACAGGTGGGAGTGGTGCTCACCGACGCGGTGAGCTATGCCAATCTGCTGGCAGATGTGCCGTACCGGATGGATGGCGAACTGCATCTGCGTGGCTTCGACAATGCCGGCCATGCCCGAGATGCCGGCGTGCTCAAGGACGATGCCGGCAATGCAGTGGTCGCCTCTGCCGAATTCACGCCGAAGCGTTCCAACGGGGTGGTGGAACTCGGATTCCGGTTCACGATGCCGAAACGGGATCTGCACAATTGCACGCTGGTCGCCTACGAACGGTTGCGTTCCAATCCACAGCAGGAGACAGGGCAGTTGGTGGCCGAGCATGCCGACATCACAGATGAAGGGCAGACCGTGCGCATCATCGACATCGGCACGCAGGCCCGCGATGTGCAGTCCGGCACGCATACGGGAACCCTCTCTTCCAGAATCTCGCAGGTCGACACGGTCGCCTATACGGGACTGGCCGCGGGCAAGGAATACGAGGTGCGGGGAGAGCTGCATGTACGAGGTGCCAATGGTGAGGACGGTGGCGTGCTCAGGAACAAGGACGGGCAGCCGGTGGCCGCATCCGCCAGATTCACCGCGGCCAAGCCGGATGGGACCGTCGAGTTGAGGTTCGATGCCGAACTTGGCGAACTCCCGGCCGAGGTGCAGACCGTGGCATTCGAACGGCTGATGGCTGAGGGCAAACAAGTGGCCGTGCATGCCGACATTGGCGATGTGGGGCAGACGGTGACGTATGCGACGCCGCCGGAGCCACAGGGGACACCGGACGTCCAACGCCCGGGCGTGCCTGTGGCGGCAACCGGCGCGGTGGCCGATGTGTTCCTTGCCTTCGCCGTCATCACCGGTGCGCTTGGCCTCATGGTGCTCACCGGATTGCTCATAGCGCGCAGGAACCGGAATCTGTAGGTAGGCTCGCTGAACGGCACCCTTGTGGAGCCGACGGAATGCGTGAGTCGCGGAATCCATTCGGCGCAGACACCGGTTGGCGTTCGGTGCGCCGGGCTGAATTCGCGAACTGCGCATTCCGTTGTGCGCACGTCGGGCGACTGCCAAAATGGAGACGAATCAGGCGCAGCACAGAGCAGAACCCCAGAGCAGAACGGAGGGGCGCAGGCATGACCAGCGAGCAATCGCCTCACAATGGCAACGCAGCCGGACCTTCTGATCCCCTGACGCAGGCGGCAAACGGCCCGTCGGGACGCGTGAAGGGCAGTGCGGCACGGCTCGATTGGCGGGAGTCGTTCAAGCATCTGCTGTTTGCTGTGGTGTGTGGCGTGGTCGGAGGCTTCGGGTCGATTCTGCTGTGCCTGTTCGTCAATGCCATGCGCGATGTCTTTGTGCGCAACATCTGGCTGATCTGGCTGCTGCCGGTGGCTGGACTGCTCGAGCTGCTCCTCTACAAGATGTTCCGCATCCCGCTGGGGGAGACCACCGAATCGGTGATTGCGCGCATGAGGCACGGCCGGCCGGTGCGAGGGTTGTTGGCACCCGGCATCTTCCTCACCACCGGCATGTCGATTCTGGCGGGCGGCTCCGTCGGCAAGGAGGCTGGAGCGCTTCAGATGGGCGCGAGTCTGGGTGCCACCATTGCCAAACCGTTTAAGTTGCATGATGTACTGCGGGTCCAGGAAGGCGCAGCCGAGGAGCGTAGCATGCACTCCTATGCCGCTTCCATGGGCATGGCCGCCACCTTCTCGGCATTGTTCTTCGCCCCGCTCGGTTCCTGCATGCTGGTATTGGAGCTCATGCGCTTCAGCGAACTGAGGTATGTGGCGTCGATGCTCATCGGTTGCTTCGTCGCCTACCTCGTCGCACACCATTTCGGCATTGGCGATGTGATCCGTACGGTGCCGATTCCCGAATTCACCTGGCGCGCCGTGGGCATCTGCCTCGTCATAGGCATCGCCTGCGCGGTGGCCGGCTCCATCTTCGCGCTGTGCATCCGCCTGCTGCAGAACACGACGATGCAGATTGTGCGCAACTATTACCTGTGGGTGGTTGTCGGTGGTCTGATCATGGCCACGCTGGTCTCCGTGTTCGGGTGGTGGAGGCTCACCGGTTCGGGCGGCGAAATGCTCAACCACATGCTTGCACAGCCCACCGTGTCGTGGGATTTCGCGATCAAGGGGCTGCTCACCTTCATCTGCCTCGGTTTCTGGTTCAAAGGCGGCGAGATCATGCCGTCGTTGTGCATAGGCGGCCTGCTGGGAGGCGCGTGTTTCGCCATGACCGGTTCGAGCCCGCAGATGGGCGTGGCGGTTGGCGCTTTGTGTTTCCTGGCGGCATTCAACCGCTGCCCGGTGAGCGCGTTTCTGCTGGGATGTGAGATCTTTGGGTGGAGCATGGCACCATTTCTGGCCGTCGGCGTGGCGGTTTCGTTCATGTTCGGCTATCCGGCGGGCATGTATGGGGCGAGCATCGATCTGCTCATGACTTCCGGCTGGCGCAAGTTCGTATTGCGACAGCATAGGCGTGCCATGGAGAATGCCGCCAATCACGATCCCGATCTGTTCGATTACGTGCTGAGTGCCACCACGGCGTTCAAGAAGGCCACCGATCGCACACGGGTGTTCGCCGATCCTTGGATAGCCGAGCACCAGCGTGAGCATGAGGAACGCGTGCAGGAGCGCATGGAGCGTGAGGAGGAGCGACGTGCGGATGTGCGCAGGGCGCAGCGCGCGCCTGCGAAGCCGCATCATCCTGAGGTGCCGACGCGCCCTGCGCAGTCTGCAAATGCAAACGGCACGCAAGAGCGTGAGCCGAAGACGAAGTAGCCGGTTCGAGTTCCGTGTGTGCCATACGTTGTCTGCAGGTTTGTCAATAGGCAATTCACGAGCGTCTGTCAAATGCAATACGGGCAATTGCCGCGACAAGCGTAAAGCTCCAATAAATATACGCTGAGCGCTTTTCTGCCGAGACGGCACGAAAAAGCCGTCTTAGTATCGAGGTGAATAACCACACTAGGAGGATGTTTGCAATGGTTGATGTAACTGCAACTGCTACAAGCTCGGACCAGAATCTCACGGATTCTCCCCACTACCTCGCCGAGACGCTCATCAAGAACGGTGTCAAGCATATGTACGGCGTCGTCGGAATCCCGGTCACTGATTTCGCACGTATCGCACAGGGCATGGGCATCCGCTTCATCGGCATGCGCCATGAGGAGGACGCGGTGAACGCCGCCGCCGCCGAAGGATTCCTCACCGGTCGCCCCGCCGTCGCCCTCACCGTTTCCGCGCCGGGCTTCCTCAACGGTCTGGCACCGCTGCTTGAAGCCACCACGAACGGCTTCCCGGTCATCATGATCGGCGGTTCGTCCACCCGCCATGTCGTCGACATGCACGAAGGCGAATACGAAGGCCTCGACCAAATGAACTATGCGAAGCAGTTCTGCAAGGAATCGTTCCGCATCGACAAGATCGAAGACATTCCGCTTGCTGTGGCCCGCGCCATGCACATCGCATGCTCCGGCCGTCCGGGCGGTGTCTACATCGATTTCCCGGACGACGCCGTCGCCCAGACGCTCGACAAGGATGTCGCCGAGTCGCAGCTGTGGGTCGCGAACCAGCCGGCTCCGGCAATGCCACCGGCGCAGTCCTCTGTGGATGAAGCGCTCAAGCTGCTCTCCGAGGCCAAGAACCCTCTCATGCTTGTGGGCAAGGGTGCGGCGCTGGCCCAGGCTGAGGACGAACTGCGTGAATTCGTCGAGAAGACCGACATGCCATTCCAGCCGATGTCAATGGCCAAGGGCGTCATTCCGGACGATGACCCACACTGCACGGCGAGCTGCCGCGGTCTCGCGCTGCGCACCGCCGACGTCGTGCTGCTCGTCGGCGCTCGTCTGAACTGGATGCTCAATTTCGGCGAGGGCAAGGAATGGAACCCGAACGTCAAGTTCATCCAGATCGATATCGACCCGAACGAGATCGAGAACGCCCGTTCCATCGCATGCCCGGTGGTCGGCGACATCAAGTCCGCCATGCAGATGATCAATGCCGGTCTCGAGAAGACGCCGGTGAAGGCGTCCGCACAGTGGCTCGACATGCTCAAGGCCGACGCTGAGAAGAACGATGCCAAGTTCGCCGCTCGCGTGAACTCGAACACCGTGCCGATGGGCCACTACGACGCTCTCGGTGCCATCAAGAAGGTGTACGACCAGCACAAGGACATGATCCTGACCAATGAGGGCGCGAACACGCTCGACGATTGCCGCAACATCATCGACATCTACCAGCCGCGCCATCGTCTCGACTGCGGCACGTGGGGCGTCATGGGTTGCGCGGTCGGCTATTCGATCGGCGCCGCAGTGGCCACCGGCAAGCCTGTTCTGTACGTCGGCGGTGATTCCGGCTTCGGCTTCGATGGCATGGAAGTCGAGGTCGCCTGCCGCTACAATCTGCCGATCACCTTCGTCGTGCTCAACAACGGCGGCATCTACCGCGGCGATTTCGAGAATCTCGGCGACGACGGCGACCCGTCGCCGCTGACGCTGAGCTACGACGCCCACTACGAGCGCATGATCGAGGCGTTCGGCGGCAACGGCTATTACGCGACCACCCCGGCGGAAGTCGAGCAGATGGTCGGCGAGGCCGTCGCCTCCGGCAAGCCGAGCCTCGTGCACGTGCAGCTCGCCGATTATGCGGGCAAGGAGTCCGGGCACATCTCCAACCTGAACCCGAAGCCCGTCGTCGGTCCGCTCGCCACTTCCGAAATGACCAAGAACCCCTACCTCAAGGGCGCCCATATGTGATCCGCCCCGGTGCCCCGGAGTGCCGCGGTGTGGTGTGACGTCAAGTCATCCGCGCCGCGGCACCGGTGCTCCCGCCCACTCCACCAGAAGACAAGAGAAGACAAATGACAAAGATATTGATAGACGACATCATCCCTATCATCGTCATCATGGCGTTGGGTTATGTCTGCGGCAAATTCAGCTATTTCGACGACGACCAGCGTCAGGGCCTCAACAAGCTCGTGCTGAACATCGCCCTCCCCGCCGCGCTGTTCATCTCGATCGTCAAGGCGACTCGTGAGATGCTCGCGCAGGATGCGGTGCTCACCATACTCGGCTTCGTCGGCATCATCGTGATGTTCATGCTGAGCTACTACCTGTGCCGTCTCATGTTCCACCACTCGATCCAGGAAGCGGCAGTGTGTGCATTGATCGCCGGCTCGCCGACCATCGGCTTCCTCGGCTTCGCGGTGCTCGACCCGATCTACGGCGATACCGTGAGCACCAACCTTGTCATCGCAATCATCTCGATCGTCGTCAACGCAGTCACGATCCCGATCGGCATGTACCTGATCAACCTCGGCCAGAGCAAGGATCGCGAGCGCCTGTCGAAGGCCGCCGTCACGAACTCGAAGGGCCAGGTCAGCATCGCCAATCCGAAGGACGATGTCGCCGTCGATCCGAACAAGGATGCGAAGACCGACAAGACGGCAGAGGTGATGATCTCCAAGTCGTCGAACATGGGCAAGAAGAAGAACCAGAACCTCGAAGCGCTCATCAACGCACTCAAGCAGCCTGTGTGCTGGGCTCCGCTGCTCGCCATCGTGCTCGTGCTCATCGGCGTGCGCGTGCCGTCCGGTTTCGCTCCCACCTTCGACCTGATTGCCAAGGCGAACTCCGGTGTCGCCGTGCTGGCCGCCGGCCTCGCGCTCTCCACTGTGAAGTTCTCGCTGGGCTGGGAGACGATCTGGAACACGTTCTACCGCTTGATTCTCACCCCTGCGGCATTCCTCGGCGTCGGCCTGCTGCTGGGCATGGGCAGCAATGTGAACAAGCTCTCCATGCTCGTCATGGCTGTGGCCCTGCCGCCTGCATTCTCCGGCATCATCATCTCGAGCCGCTACAACATCTACGTCAAGGAAGGCGCGTCGACCACCGCGGTCTCCACAGTTGCGTTCGCCGTCACCTGCCTGCTGTGGATCTGGCTCGTGCCGCTGTGCTGCCACTGATTCAGCCCTCTATATATAAATATTCGGAACCCCGACCATGCATGTGGCCGGGGTTCCTTGCATTGGCGACCAGATTTTCGCGCCATCTTCTCCTGCGTAATCGAAGACATGTGCTTCGCCTGCGTAATTGGGGGACATGCGCTTCGCCTGCGTAATTTGGGACATGTGGCGGTCCCTATCTGTCTCTTCTTACGCAGGCTGGAGGTGGGGTGGGGATGGTTGCTCATCTCCTGCGTAATTTGGGACATTTTGTGCGCTCTATCTGTCCCTTTTTACGCAGATGGGAGAGAGTTGGGTGTCGTTACCTTCTGTGTAATTGGGGACATTCTGTGCGCTGTATTTGTCTCCTTTTACGCAAGGTGGTTTTACGCAAAGTGGGTGCTGTGCAGTGGGGCCTCTTTTTCGTAACCGTGCTGCCGTCTCTCCTCGTCTGTACGCTACGCGCGAGGTACGCGAGCCTGTTTGAGTTTTCGGCGCAACGACTCGCCGTTGAGCACATCACTGAAGGTGAACCGTACAATCACATCCACGCCTGCACGGCGCAAAGCGGCCTCACGTTCGCGTTCCGCGTCGATGACCTCGTTCACCGATCTTCCGCGCGTCATGGATGGGTCTGTGTATTTCTGCTCGCCATCCAGCTCGCCGACAATGATGAGGCCGTCTTCAGTCTCCCAATAATAATCTGTGCGATATATGCGTCTGGTGAGCGGGTCGACAATCTCCACCTGTTGTCGAGGTCTCGCGAAACCCAGGCGGAAGGTTATCACGGCGTGCGTGTACGCCTCTCCGCCGTTCTCGCTTGCAATGGTCGTATATGGCAGCATGGTACGGAGAAAATTGACATTGTCATTCGGCAGACTGCATGCCGCGAGCAGGTCTTCCTCGCTGACGCCGGCGCGTAGGCACGAGTCGAGCACTGTAATCGCGCAGCAATCCTCCATCGTGTTTACGCCATCCACCGCGGTGCGCGCCAGCGATGTCACAGGAACGCCATTCACGAACTCCCACTCCGCATGCGGATTATGTATACGCTGCAATTGTGCGCAGTCGTTGTGATGCGGCTTCGAAGGACTTGCAATGTGAATTTTACTGCCAAGCGCCATGTACGGAATCTGCAGGTCATGGATGCACGCCGCTGTCGACCCCGCGAAAACCCACTGTTCGTGCAGCAGATGCAATGCGCGTACGAGATGCATCTTTCGTTCGAATGGATTCAGCTGTGCCAGATACTGCGGATGCATGTACAAGCCCGGGTAAAGGCGCGTGAGGGCGCCTGCCGAACACTGCCGGGCGAGCAGGCGCTTTTCGCGCGGATTCCGCGCCAGGATGCAACGTTGTTCGGTGCGCGCCTGAGCATCGATTGTTGCCAAAGCTTTGCTACATTTCATACTTCGACGCTATGGGGTCTCGAATGCAGATACAAGCTCGACGGGGTCATGTGGATAACTTCGCGGTTATCCACATCAAAACCGACAGGTTATTCTCCTCTGTCGCAGCCTCCCCTCCGTAATATGGGACGTGTGGCGGCTTCTATCTGTCTCTTCTTACGCAGGCTGGAGGTGGGGTGGGGATGGTTGCTCATCTCCTGCGTAATTTGGGACATCTAGCGGTCCCATCTGTCTCTTTTTACGCAGATAAGAGAGCAGATAAGAGAGCAGATAAGAGAGTTGAACGTCGGCTGCTGCCCCCCCCTGTGTAATTGGGGACATGTGGCGGCCTCTATCTGTCCCTTTTTACGCAGATGGGAGAGAGAGTTGGGTGTCGCTACCTTCTGCGTAATTGGGGACGTCTATGCGCTGTATTTGTCTCCTTTTACGCAGTTATAGGTTGCAGTTGCTAGCCTCCTGCCAGTCTCCTGCCAGTCTCTTGTTAGCCTCCTGTCAGTCTCTTGCGTAATTGGGGGCATATGGATCCTTTCATCTGTCTCCTTTTACGCAGAGGAGAGCTGGGCGGCGGCCGTTGTCCCCTGCGTAATTGGGGACAGGGGTGCTCTCCATCTGTCTCTTTTTACGCAGAGGGAGCAGAGGTGGCAGAGGTGGCAAAGGATGGCAGATGGTGCCTGTCGCTGCGTGTTTTTGCCGAGATGCTTAAGCGCTGAATATGGAAAACTGCAGTTAGGTTGGAAATCTACCATGAGCAATGATATTTTTGAGCGCTTCTCGGGTAATCGGCAAATATGAAACCGGTGCAATATCAATAGAATTCAAATAATCTGTAGATTATTTGTCGGCACTGATTGCGTATTCTGAACAGTTTGTCTCACATTTCGTAGATTAAGCGTTTCAGTATTCGGCAACATGGTTGTGAAGCGCTTCAGCTTCACGATATCTTTACATCTGTAAGCGGAAATGCTCAATGGCTGAGCGAATATATTCCGATTACATGCAATGAAGCAAACATCTGCGATGGAGCAGTGGAAGAAGAAAGTAGGCTCATGCATATCAATATGAAGAAAACACTGGCGGCCGTGGTCGGCGCAATGACGTTGGCGGCGGTGCTTCCGGCAACGGCGGCTCAGGCGGCGGACAACTCGCTGCATGTCTCCGGCGGCAAGATCTACTCGGCGGGCAAGCAGTTCGTTCCGCAGGGGATCAACCACGCATACCAGTGGTACCCGGAGCACACCAGCTCAATCAGGGATATCGCGAACACCGGTGCAAACACCGTGCGCGTGGTGCTCTCCGGCGGCCGTTATGGCACGACGTCGGCAAGTGAAGTGAGCACCATCGTCAACGAGTGCAAGTCGAACAATCTGGTCTGCATTCTCGAGGATCACGACACCACCGGCTACGGCGACACCGCGTATGCCGCCGATGCCAAGAGCCTGAGCGACGCCGTGCAGTTCTGGAAGTCCGTCGGCAGCGCAGTGAAGGGCCAGGAAGATTATGTGATGATCAACCTCGGCAACGAGCCCTACGGCAACAACACCGCTTCGCAGTGGACGCAGGGGACCAAGGACGCCATTCGTCAGATGCGAGACGCCGGTTTCAAGCACACGCTTGTGCTCACGGCGCCGAACTGGGGCCAGGATTGGCAAGATGTGATGAAAGACAACGCCAAGAGCGTGTACAGCCAGGATTCGAACGTGCTGTTCGATGTGCATATGTACGGCGTCTACAGCACGGCGGACAAGGTGAAGTCGTACATCGATTCCTTCGTGAACCAAGGGCTGCCGCTCATGGTGGGTGAATTCGGCAACAAGCACTCCGACGGCATTCCGGATGCCGCGACGATCATGAGCTACACCAAGGAAAAGGGCGTGGGTATGCTCGCCTGGTCGTGGTGCGGCAACACCGAGGGCGTCGAATACCTCGATCTCGTGAACAACTGGAACGCTGGCTCGCTTTCCGGCTGGGGCAACATGTTCGTCAATGGCGTCAACGGGTTGAAGAGCCGCGGCGTCGAGAAGGCCGGCATCTATGGCGGCGGCTCCAACTCCGGTGACTCGGGTAACACGGGTGGCAATTCCGGCACGACCGATGATGGCTACCCGATCTGCTCCTCTGCTTCGGTCGATCCCGATGGCGATGGTTGGGGTTGGGAGAACAACCAGTCCTGCAAGGTCGTGAACAATGGCTCTGGCAACACTGGCGATTCCGGCAATTCCGGTGACTCGGGTAACACCGGCGGCAATTCCGGCACGACCGATGATGGCTACCCGATCTGCTCCTCTGTTTCGGTGGACCCGGACGGTGATGGCTGGGGTTGGGAGAACAACCAGTCCTGCAAGGTCGTCGGCAATGGCTCCGGCGACTCGGGCATTTCGGGCAACACTGGCGACTCGGGCAATTCGGGCAACACTGGTGGCGATTCCGGTACGACCGATGATGGGTACCCGATCTGCTCCTCTGCTTCCGTGGACCCGGACGGTGACGGTTGGGGTTGGGAGAACAACGCCAGCTGCAAGGTGGTCGCCAACAACAACCAGAACGGCAGCAATACCGACACCGGTGCCAATCAGCCGAGCACCAGCCCGGACGGCTACCCGTACTGCTCCTCTGCTTCGGTGGACCCGGATGGTGATGGCTGGGGTTGGGAGAACAACCAGTCCTGCAAAGTCCGTTGAGAGACTGAGAATCATGGACAAGAAAACGAGAGAAGGAGGTAATGGAGCCGATCCTCCCTGGTCAACATAGCAATCTGACAATGTCGGCAATGATCTGACAATGTCAGCAATGTGAATATTCCTGTCGAAGTGCCGGGCGGTCCCCGATGAGGGTCGCCCGGCACCTGCATGCATTGCCACGCTGTGTCAGGTACGCAACAGCACTTCTGTGAGAGCGCTGATCACGGATTGTGGCATGGACGAGGCGGCAGACGAACTGCCGTCTCCCTGCGTATCCATTGATGTCAGACCAGTGAGAGCGAGCGTCCCGTGCCTGCGAATCATGTCGAAGGCAAAATCCTTGCCAGGGTTGCTCATTTGCGATGCGAGCAATATGCGTCGGCAGTCTTCGACGGTCTGGTCCGTGCCGAATTGCAATGGTTGGTCGGTGTGAATGGAGAGGGACCCGGTCACGGGAACGTTCCTGACGGCCACGCTCAGCGAGAGTGTGTCGGTGTCATAGGACGTGTGGTGTGCGGTTTCCACTCCGTCCACAGTCGCAGTGATCATCGTCGGGTCGGTGTCGGCGACTCCGCGGAACACGATCGTCCAGTCGCGGGTGTGCGGAAGGCAAGAGATATCGCCATTGGCCGGGGAGACGACGAAATCAGTGGATGCGTCGCTCCATTGTTGATGCAGGCGGGTGCATGCGGTCTTTCCACTCTGTGCGGCCGACCAATCCCCGTTGTCCTCCACGAGTGTGAAGGAGCCGTTGCCGGGGAAGGCGAGTATACGCAACTGATTCGGATTGTCCGTCGAATTGAGGCAATCCCCGTCTTGCAGGCTTTGCAGGGGCACAATGCCGCCGGCGCGTGCAAAAACGGGAATGCGATCCAGTCCACGCCAAATGGTGGTGCGCCGTCCGTCATGCGTGGAAGCTCGGTATCTTCTGCCGTCGAAGAAGTCAAACCAATCGCCATGCGGCAACCACAAGTCCACGCGTGTACGCATCACGGCGCGGTCGAGCGGCCTCACGGCGGGAGCCACCACGAGCTCGCTTCCGAACCGGTATTCATTCGGGTAGCAATATGCGGCGTCTTCATTTGGCGATTGCCAATACATCGGTTCCACGAGCGGTCTGTTGCCGAATGCCGCACGGTGATTCATTGAATGGAGATAGGGGAGCAGCTCATGCCGCAGTCTCAACGCCGCTATCATGGTGGAGCGTTCCGGTTCGGGAAAATTCCACGGTTCCTTGCCGGAGAATGGGGAGCTGCTGGAATGCAGCCGGCTGATCGGGCTGAACACGCCGTACTGGTACCAACGAAGTTCGAGCTCATCGTCACGGTACCCGAGCATATGGCCTCCGATATCGTGGCTCCACCAGCCGTACCCTATGTTCGAAGCGGTTGCTGTGAAGTTGGGCTGGAATTCCAGAGATTGCCATGTCGTCACCGTATCTCCCGAGAACCCGATGGGGTAGCGGTGGGAACCGGGACCGGCATATCGGCTGAAGGTCAGTGGCCAATGCGCCTCCCGCGCGGAATCGAGGTAATGGGTGTGGTTGAGCATCCAGAGCGGATCGAGCCCGCGCTGTTTCGTGACGCCTCCCTGCTGCCAGTCGATCCACCAGAAATCAACGCCGTCCTGCTCCATGCGATGATGCATTGCGAGATAGGCGTCCATGAATCTCGGGCTTGCCGGATCGAATGGGATTGCCTCCTGTGAGGCGGCGTCCAATCCCATGTCCCTCGCCATTTCGGCATATTCGCTTTCGAAGGCCCGTATGCCATCTCTCGGGTGCTCGTTGAGCGTCACACGCATGTTCCGCTCATGCAATTGGTCTAAAAAGGCACGATGGTCGGGGAAGAGCTCGCGATTCCATGTGTAGCCGGTCCACCCCGAACCGAACCGCGGGTCCACGTCGGTCACATGCCAATCCATGTCCATGACCGCGACGGTGAATGGTATGCCTTGTTCGTTGAACCGCTGCATAAGATCGAGGTATTCCTGTTGCGTGTACCGGTAGAATCGGCTCCACCAGTTGCCGAGTGCCCAGCGAGGCAGCAATGGCGTGGAACCGGTTAGGCGGTAGAAATCGTCGATTGCCTCGATGAATCGCAGGCCGTGCCCGAAGAAATACAGGTCGATGCGCGTTGGTGACTGCCCGTCGCTACTGCGTGCCACGGGCCATATTCCAAATGGATTCTCCTCTCCCCGCACGCTCGCTTCGTCGCTGAGAACATTGCTCGAGGAATCGTCGAGCACGGCCCAGCCGTCGCGAGAGAGAATGCCGTCGTCGAGTTCGACGGCCCCGTTGGCGGTGTCGAGTGTTTGGGTGGTTCCTTTGAGATTGCCGTGTGACTCGTCGCCGTAGTGCCATGTGTTGAACTGGCTGTAGGGAACACCTTTGACCACTATGGACAGACCCTCCCTGCTGAACGCCCGTCCGTCGTATTCGAGCCGCAAGGCGGGGGTATCGACGGTCACGCCGCCATCGGCTTCGACAATGCTCGCGTGGACCTCCCGCCCCAGATCGCGGTTGAGCACGGTCTGGGTGGGTCGGTCTTCGAATATGCCGTCCGACGACCATTCCAGCCGGATCAGCGAGTCGGTGATCACGCTGATCCGCCAGTGTTCCCCGCGGGTCACTTGGCGGGGCGGTGTGACGGGTCGGAGTGCGCTGGTGAGCTCGTGGAATGCTTCGTATGCCATGGGTTTCCTTCGCTGGGTCATGCCTGGGTAGGTGGGTTGATGATGGAGTGGTCGGAATGGAGCGGAGCGGTTGCGGGTCTATGCGTATTCGCGAATTCTATTTGCCGCTACCCGATGCGATGCCGGCGATGAACTGCTTCTGGAAAACGAGATAGACGATGATCACTGGCACAATCGCAAGGCTCGTTGCCGCGAACAGTCCGCCGTAATCGGTGCCATACTGTCCATTGAACTGTTTGAGACCCACAGCGAGCAGTTGCTTCTTCTCGTCGGTGATCATGAGGAATGGCCACAGATAATCCTCCCAATTCCAAAGGAACGTGAAGATGGCCAACGCGGCTATGGTGTTATGGCTCATAGGCAGAATGATGCGATGAAAGATACGTCTATCAGAGGCGCCATCAATCTTTGCTGCTTCTATGAGTTCGTCGGGAATCCCCGTAATCGATTGCCGGAATAGGAAGATGCCGAAGGCGCTGATCATACTCGGGACAATCAGCGAGGTGTAGGTATCGAGCCAGCCGAACTGCGTCATCATCTCATACTGGGGAATGATTGTGACGGCCCAGGGCACCATCATTGTGCTCATGACGATACCGAAAAGCAACGTACGCCCCCGGAACCGCATTTTTGCGAACACAAAGCCGAGTACTGCGCTGGTATAGATGACGATGATCGTCTTCACCGAAGCGATGAACAGCGAGTTGGCGAACAGACGAAGGAAATCGAACCGTTGCTGTATGTTCACATAATTGCTCACAGTGCTCGGTCTCGGGAAGAGACTCCCCGTCACCTTGACGATTTCGCTATTCGGTGCGAATGACGACAGCAGCATCCAGATGAACGGAACGATTGTAATAAAGGCCACAACAAACAACAGGACGTTGAGTATGACCGCTCCTACAGTGATGCGACGGTGCTTCATGAGAGGCCTTCCGTTTCTCCTGACACTTTGAACATGAGCAAAGTGAGTACGCCTGTGAAGATGAACAGCACGACGCTCATTGCCGAGGCGACTCCGAAGTTGTATTTCTGGAAGGCCTGGTCGAAGATCAGGTAGCTGATGGTGTATGTGGAGGTTCCCGGGCCGCCGTTGGTCATTACGAGAATCTGCACATACGCCTGCAGATAGCTGATGAGTGACGTGATGACAATGAACAACGTGGTCGGTTTGAGCAGCGGTAGGGTAATACGCAGGAATGTCTGCACCCCATTCGCCCCATCTATGGCGGCTGCCTCGTAGACATCGCGCGGCAAGTTCATGAGTCCGGCCAGATACAGCACGGTGGCGTAGCCGAAATCCTTCCAGATTGTCATCAATATGATTGCCGGCAATGCCCAGCGAGGGTCATGCAGCCAGTTGATGTGCAATCCGGTGAGTCGGTCGATCATGCCGAACTGGGGATCGAACATCCACAGCCAGACAAAGCTCACCGCTACCAGAGGGGTGATGGTCGGCATGTAGAATAGGCCGCGTAATGTGTTCCGGAATCGCACGAGTCTCGAATTGAGCAGCAATGCCAGGCCGAGGCCGAGGATCACGCGGAATACTGTTGCGAATGCGCAGAACACAGCGGTGTGCCACATGGAATCCCAGAACAGGCGATCGATGAGAATCTGCCGGAAGTTGTCGAAGCCCGTCCACCGGTAGGTCCCTACGAGCGGGTTCCATTCATGCAGACTCCCTGCGAATGCCTTGTAGATTGGGTAGACGAGGAATACCGCGAAATAACCGATGAGCAAAACCACGGCGATATTGCGAAACGAAAGGATTTCTCCTCCGACGGATGCATACCCGTGGTCACGGCGTTTCCGTCTGTTCGGGTGTTCCGATTGCGGTATTTGATTCGGTTCGGGGGCAGATTCCCATTGTGCCTCAAGCGTTGTATTCGACATGATGACTGCCTTTTGCGTAACGGGTCAGCGGCGCTCGCCGTAGAACTCGTACTTGCTCTCAGCCGGGACGAAACTTGAGTTCCTCATATCGGTATCCATTTGCTGTTGGGCCTCATGCAGTGCTTGGTCAATGCCCATGCCGTTCTGGAATACGTTCTCGAACGCAGTGGCGGCGCTTGTCTCCATGGTTGCGGGTGTCGATCCGGGCCAGATGAGGCGGTCCACGCGTGGTTTGATTGCGGCCATCACCGGTTGGGCGAGAATGTCCTTGTCGTCTTGCAGCTGCTTCTTGGCGGGGAACGAGTTCAGTTCTTTGACGGCGGCGCGAATATAGTCGTCATTGGCGAGCAGGTATTTGACGAAGTCCTGCGCGACCTCCTGCTGGTCTTTCGGGGCATGGCTGTTGACCCCGGGCGTGGATTCGCCATTGTACCGATCGTAGGCGAATGGGGTCTCCTTGCTTGGAGTCGGTGTGGCGAACACACCGTAGTCGATGTCGGGGTACTTCTCCTTCATCGTGCCCTCAAGCCACCCCCAGGCATAGACCATTGCACTCTGGCCGTTGCCGAAGCTCTGTGTGTAGTCATTGCCGAAATTGATGGAGCCCACCCGGTCTTTGTCATAGAGATCCTTGAGGAATCTCATGTTGTTCGCCGTGGTGGTGTTGTCATAGTTGGCCTTGCCGCCATTTTCAGAGAAGAGCGTTTGCCCCTGCTGGTAGTTGAGCCCCTGCCACAGCCCGTTGTATGCGCCTCCATTGAAATTGAAGCCGGCCTGTGTCATTTTGTCGCCTTCCCATTTCGATAGTTTTCTGGCGACTTCGCGGAATTCATCCCATGTGGCGGGAATGTCCTTGTCGGTGAGTCCGGCCTCTTTCCACAAGGTTTTGTTGTAGTAGATATTGCCGGTATTGATGACCGAATCCACATACTTGACCTTGCCGTCGGTGACATGCACCGAGGCTGTTGTGTAATCCTTGGTGAGAGCATTGACGTCTACGTTGTAGTCGGCGGCGTATGGGCGAATGAGGGCATCGTAGGAATTGTGTATGTTGAACACCGCCGGCCCGTTCTTTCCCTTGAGTGCCAGTGGGAGTTTGGTCCAATAGTCGTCCCAGCTCACGTTTACCGGCTTAATCGTGACATTCGGGTGGATTTTCGCGTAGGGTTGGATCATGTCGAGCACCGGATCCGAGCCCTGTGACCCCCAGCTCCAGTATTCGAGTGTGATGGGTTTGCCTTCATTGACCAGATGGTTCGGGTCATAGGTCACAGTCTCACCCAGTACGGGCAGTCCCTTGTCTGGCTGTGTATCGGTGATCCCTTTCGGTTGCGTGGATCCGCATCCAGAGAGTGCTCCTAGAATGCAAACGGTTACAATTGTTATTGTGCTAAAGCGCTTGTTGTTCATTTTGCGTCCCTTACCTCATTGTAAGTGCTGTAAGCGTATTCAGGATACCATGGAATCTGTTAGGGTATGCACCGATATGACTTGTTTGACATGAAACGGGTTACATTTGGTCGGACGTACGGTGTGTCGCGCACTCTAAGCGATGGGAATACAATACAAAGCCTGCGTTTTTGCTTAAACTGCAAACTGTGCGCGCATCGGATATTCGTGGGTTGCATACCTGTGCATATATGGTGGAACGTGCTGCATGCGCAGTTGCGTGGGTGCGTGTGTGAGGATGAAAGGCGGTCTGATGGGCGAGCGCATTGCCAAGGCGAGTATAGAGGATGTCGCCCGTCTTGCGGGTGTTTCCACGGCGACTGTTTCGCGCACGTTCTCCAAGCCGGACATGGTTTCGGATAAGACGCGGCAGCGTGTGCGTGATGCTGCCGATCAGTTGGGTTTCTATGTTTCGAGAACCGCGGGAATACTCAAGTCCGGGCGTCTGCATCGCGTGGCGTTGCTGTTCGGAGGCACGCGGATCGATTGGTTCACTGCGCAGATAATCGAGGGGCTGAATTCGGTGTTCCGCGAGGCGGGGTATGACCTCGTGGTGTATCCGATTGGAGATGAGCGAGCGCAGCATGCGTTCTTCGAGGAGATGCCTGTTCGTGGAAACGCCGATGCGGTGATCGTCTCGTCGTTCGCCGTGACGGATTCGCAGTGCGGTCGTCTCGCGAACGTTGGCATACCGGTGGTCGGAATCAATTCCTATTGTGACGAGATCGCGGCATCAGTGTGCATTGACGATGCCGATGCGGTGCGGATTGCGGTGAGATATCTGGCCAATCTCGGGCATGACCATATCGCCTATGTATATGAGCACTTTGCATCGGGGCTCCGATTCTCATCATTCGCACGTATTGATGCCTTCCGGCAGGCATGCGAAGATTGTGAGGTTGACTCGAATCTGCGTGTGACGAGCGACGTGATAGGTGTCGATGCGGGTCCGATGGCGCGTGGCGAAGTCGTGTCGGCGATGCTGGGCGCCGAGCACCGCCCTTCGGCATTGCTGTTTCATCAAGACTCTTTGGCCATTCCGTTCTTCTTCACCATGCAGCAGAATGGCATCGATATTCCCCGCGAGATGTCTGTCATGGGGTTCGACGACTCCACGTTCGCGCAGGATGTGGGCCTGACGACGGTCAGGCAGAGGCCGGTCCGCATGGCGGCCTGTGCCGCGCGCAAGACAATCGATCTCATTGAGGGGAGGGAACCGGCGCAGCGTCACGAGACGGCTTCCACGCAGCTGGTCATTCGTACCTCCGCGGTATGCAGCCACCCCGCGTAGTCGTGCCGGGCGCTGTGCGGTGTGTGTTGGTTCGGTTTTCTAGTTGGGGCATGTGGAGAAAAGGAACGGGGTTGGGACTCCCGCCTGTGGCGGAGGAGTCTCAACCCCGTTGCTGTGTGCTGTATTCAGCCGATGTCGCGAATCAGGCCTGTGCCGGCGCAGCGGTCAGGTCTGCCTTGGCGCCGTCGTTCGAGCCGATGACGCCCTTGGTTGCCAGATCGGCGATCTGCTCGTCGGTGTAGCCGAGGGACTTGAGGATCTCCTCGTTGTTCTCGCCGAGCTTCGGTGCGCGCTGGTAGTCCGGAGCATAGTTGCTCATCGTGAACGGAAGGCCGATCGTCTTGAACTTGCCGCGGGCGTCACCCTGATCGATCGTGATCAGCGTGCCGTCCTCGTTGAGATCCGGATCGTTCTCGAGTTCATTCCAGTCGAGCACCGGGCCCACCGGAACGCCCTTGGCCCCGAGTTCCTTGGTGAGCGTGTACTTGTCGTACTGCATCGTGTATTCCTCGACGCGCTTGTACACTTCCTGCTTGTGCTCATCGCGGGCGTTCGCGGTGTTGAATCGCGGATCGGTGAGCCAATCCTGGAAGCCCATGGCGTTGCAGAACTCTTCGAAGCCCTTCTGGGACTGCTGGATGACGATGTACACGTAAGCGTTCGGATCGGTCTCCCAGCCCTTGGCGCGATAGCACCAGCCGAGCACGAGGCCGCCCTCGGCATTGGCTGCACGCGGAATCGCCTTGCCGAACTTGTAGCCCGGGTAGCAGTCGTAGTAGGAGAGCTGGTGCAGGTGATCGAGGATCAGCTGATCACGCAGCTTGATGCGGCACAGGTTGAGCACTGCATTCTGCATGGACTGGTACACGAACACGCCTTCGCCGGTGCGCTCACGCTGCAGCAGTGCGGTGAGGATGGCGATCGTCAGGTGCATGCCGGTGTTCGAATCGCCGAGGGCTGCACCGGACTGGGTCGGCACGTTCTCGTCGCCTTCCCACCAGCCGGTGGTCGAGGCGGCACCGCCTGCGCACTGGGCGACGGGTTCGAAGGCCTTGACATGCTCGAAGCGGCTGCCCTGGTTGAAGCCCTTCAGGGAGGCCATGATGCACTTCGGGTTGATCTTGTGGACCTCGTCCCAGCCGAAGCCGAGCTTCTCCACATCGCCCGGGCCGATGTTCTCCACGAACACGTCTGCGTCCTTGAGCAGGTCGGTGAGAATCTTCTTGCCTTCCGGGTCCTTCATGTCGAGCGTGATCGACTTCTTGTTGGCGTTGAGCTGCAGGAAGTACAGCGAGTACGAGCCGTCGACGTCGTTCATCTCGTTACGGGTCGGGTCGCCGCCGTGCACCTTCTCGAGCTTGATGACCTCGGCGCCCAGCCATGCGAGAATCTGGGTGCACGAAGGGCCGGACTGAACCTGCGTCCAGTCGATTACCTTGATGCCTGCCAGTGGGGCAGTGCTTTTGTCAGCCATACATGACCTCCTTGTAGTCAGTTGCAATCAATATATGCACGAAACGTCGTTATTGAGACTTGTTTCAGCTACTAGGGGCAAGTTCCAGCCCGTGGAGGAAGTGCCTTTCCCGAGATCGGTTTTCGGTGTATGGGTCGCTTTCGCTTCGTGTGCCCGGTCCTGTGTCTCCCGTGTTTTGTTGGCCATCGAGGCAGCATATTCACAAAATGGCCGCCGTAAGTGCTCGCTCATTGGCTATATTTTGCTGACGATACCAAATTGGACAATGGGTGCAGATTGTTCCCGAGTTTTCCCGGTCTGCGCCACCGCTTGTTGGCTGTTCCATGCTGTGCGGCAGAAAGTGGCCGGTGAGTCGTGCTCGCCAGTGGCTGCATTTCGCTGGCGCTCCCAATCTGGCCAATGGAACGGGGAGTGTGGACGGTGCCGTAGATTCGATTGGTGCGCGGAGTCGGTTCCATGCGCTGGAAAAGCAAAAGGGCTAGGAATTCGATTCCTAGCCCTCAGTGGTAGCGGGGCAAGGATTTGAACCTTGGACCTCTGGGTTATGAGCCCAGCGAGCTACCGAGCTGCTCCACCCCGCGTCGGCTGTTTCAAACAGCAAAAGTTAATATTACTCAGACTTGAGGGTTAGTCAAGCCGGCGTGTCGCCTTACCACTTTCGGGCGGGTTTTACCCACGGATTACCGCCAATGCGTCATCGGAATTTCTTCTATGATATGGGCATCTGAACAAATGCATCGCATACGATCCGGTCGACGTCGACCGGATTCGTCCAAGTGCTCGTGCAAGGGCGCAGGAGCCCCGCATTCGCGTCAGAAACAGATCCCAGGAAACTGGAGGAGGAAGAACAATGGTGAAGAAGATCATTTTGGATTGCGATCCCGGGCACGATGACGCCGTGGCGATTCTCCTTGCCATCGGCAACCCGAACATCGAGTTGCTTGGCGTGACCACCGTCGGCGGCAACCAGAGCCTCGAAAAAGTCACATACAATGCGCGTGCCGTGCTCGAGAAGGCGCATGCGCCCAACATCCCCGTGCATGCAGGCTGTGCGCGCCCGATCATCCGCGACCGGCAGGTTGCGGCGACAATCCATGGCGAGACCGGCCTTGACGGCGTGGAATTGCCGGAGCCGACGCGTCCGCTCGATCCCGGCCATGCCGTCAACTGGATCATCGACACGATCATGAGCAATGAGCCCGGCACCATCACGTTGGTTCCCACCGGCCCGCTCACCAACATAGCGCTGGCGGCGCGACTCGAACCACGCATCGTCGAGCGTGTGAAGGAAGTCGTGCTCATGGGTGGCGGCGTGCACGTGGGCAACTGGAGCGCCGTGGCCGAGTTCAACATCAAGGTGGACCCCGATGCCGCCCACATCGTGTTCAATGAGAAGTGGCCGGTCACCATGATCGGTCTCGACCTCACCCATCAGGCCCTGTGCACGCCGGAGAAGCAGAGGATGATCGAGGGCATCGGGACGCCGCTTGCGAGTTTCGTTTCCGGCCTCATGGACTTCTTCCGCAAATCCTATGCCGAAAACCAGGACTTCGTCGACCCTCCTGTGCACGATCCGTGCACTGTGGCGTACCTCATCGACCCGACGGTGATCACCACACGCCGGTGCCCGGTGGATGTGGAGCTGCGCGGCGAATTGACGCTCGGCATGACGGTGGCCGATCTGCGTGGCCCTGAGCCAAGCGCGGAGGAATGCCACACCCAGGTGGCAATGAAACTCGATTTCAACAAGTTCTGGAATCTGGTGGCCGATGCCATCCGGCGCATAGGGTGAGCGGGCCGCGCTTCCTGCACACTCGAGCATCCTCGTTTCACAGTCGTGCGACCAGAGCCGTGCGACCGCATACCCGATAACTCAACGAATCTTTATTCATAGGGAGAGTCGAAATGACCTCTGTACACAATGCGCCTGCACCGAAGCAGGTGGATGTCAAACATGTAGGGGCGCTGATGGCCGCGTTGATGGCCGCCATCTTCGCGTTCCAGCTCAACGCTTCCATGCTTTCACCCGCATTGACGACAATGCGCGTGGAACTCAACACCACCGACGCCGAGATAGGCCTTACGCAAACGGTGTTCTTCACCGCCTGCGCCGTGTTCTCGCTGTTCCTTCCCCGACTCGGCGATCTCAAAGGGCGCAAGAAGGTGCTCATCGGCATGCTCGCCTGCACGGCGATCGGCTGCGTCATCTCCGCTTGCGCGACCAATGTGACAATGTTGATGATCGGCCGCGTGATTCAGGGCGTAGCCGGACCTGTGGTGCCAATGACCTTGCTCATGCTGCATGCAGAGGTCACCGACAATGCGCGGTACGCGAGGCTCATGGCTATCCTGACTTCGGTCAATGGCGGCATCGCCGGCGTGGATGCGTTGCTTGGCGGCTGGCTTGCCGGCAATTTCGGCTTCCGTTCGGTGTTCTGGGTGATGTGTGGCGTGGCCGTGCTCGCCGTCGTGCTGGTCTGGTCGTTCGCCCATGAGTCGACTGCCGATGAGACCCCGAAGATGGACTGGCTCGGCGCAATACTCCTTTCCGCCGCATTCCTGGCCGCGTACCTCGCCATCAACGAGATCGAGAAGCTCGCTGGTGCCAATTGGTGGCTCATCGCCATAGAGATCGTTGTCGCGGCCGTCCTGTTCGTGATCTTCTGGCATGTGGAGAATGCGCAGAAGAACCCGATGGTCACGACGACGTATCTCAAGGAACGCCGCACTTGGGGCCTGTTGCTCACCACTTTGCTCACCATGACCGGCGTGTTCGCCGTCATGAACGGCATTGTCCCGGCGCTTGCGCAAGACACCTCGGTCGGTGCGAGCATGAGCGCCGACACCGTCTCGCTCGCCACACTCACCCCGTATGCATTGGTGGGTCTGGTGTTCGGCCCGGTCGCCGGTGTGATCGCCTCCAAGATGGGGTACCGCAGCACATTGCGTGGCGGTCTCATCGTCTCCGCCATCGCGATGGTGTTCGGTGTGTTCGTTTGCCAGTCCCCGCATATCTGGGGATTGGTGGTGCTCTCCGTGGTGCTTGGCCTGAGCTATGCCGGCACTGCGAACATCATGCTGAACGGCCTCGGCATCGTGCTGTCCCCCGAAGACAATCCCGGTTACCTGCCCGGCCTGAATGCCGGCGCATTCAATCTGGGTGCCGGCTTGAGCTATGCGATTCTCTATGGCGTGCAGAAGGGCTTCTCCGACGCGCATGGTGCCACGATGGGGTACGCCGGTGCCATGATCGCCGGCATCATTCTGCTGGTGCTCGCATTCCTGAGTTCGCTGCTCATTCCGAAGCCGGCTCAGAATGCCGCCGAGGAGCATTGACGCAGACTCGTGCGATATGGCCGGTGGGTGCTTTGCGCCTGTCGGCCATATTCTTTGGATTGCATATCGGCATGCGTACTGTGCGGTTGCGTTGTAAGAACGTTCGCCCATAATTGGAACATGCCTATCAAGATTCCCGGCGGACTGCCGGCCCGCGCCATTCTCGACTCTGAACGCATCTTCGCGCTCGAGAAGCCGGAGGCGGAGCGCCAGCGTGTGCGTCCGCTCAAAATGGTGATCCTCAACCTCATGCCGAAGAAGATCGAGACGGAGACGCAGCTGCTGCGCCTCATCTCGAAGTCGCCGCTGCAGGTCGAGATCGACTTCATGAAGACCTCCACGCATGAGTCGAAGCATGTGAGCGCGGACCATTTGGTGAAGTTCTATGAACCGCTTGAGGCGTACGAGGGCAACTGCTACGACGGTCTGATCGTGACGGGCGCCCCCGTCGAGCATCTGCGGTTCGAGGACGTCGATTATTGGGATGAGTTCAAGCGTGTGCTCGATTGGGCCTCCACGCATGTGTTCTCCACGATGTACATGTGCTGGGGCGCCATGGCGGCGCTCTACCAGCGCTACGGCGTGCACAAGATGGATCTCGACGAGAAGCTGTTCGGCGTGTTCCCGCAATTCCTGCAGGATGAGTACTGCTTCCTCACGAACGGTTTCGATGAGATCGCGCTGCAGCCGCATTCCCGATTGGCCGGGGTGAACGAGGCCGACATCGCCGCGAATCCGGAGCTGCAGGTACTCACCTGGGGGCCGCAGGCCGGTCCCGGGCTGATCGCCACGCGGGATTTTTCGGAGGTCTTCGCACTCGGGCACTGGGAGTACGGCAAGTACACGCTGGCGGAGGAATACCGGCGCGATATGGCGAAGGGCATGAGCAATGTACCGTTCCCGCAGAACTATTTCCCGAACGACGACCCTGCCTTGGCCCCGCTGTTCTCCTGGCGCGCGCATGCGAACCTGTTGTGGCGCAACTGGCTCAACTGGGTATACCAGACAACCCCGTACGATCTGTCCGAGGTTCCGCAGCTGCGTGCCGAGCGAAGACTCGGCACCGACCGTTCGATTCGACACGCCCCTTGCTCGCCGCGCGATGACCAGTTCCTGCCGTTCGACACGTCGGGTTACGGCCTCAAATAAGGCACGTCGCCCCTTGCCGCCCACCGCCGAACTGGTGTTGACACGGCGGCGCCGGTGCCGTGTCGCTATGTCCACTATCGGGCTAATAATCACTGTTCAGTTGTCCGGCGGCCTGCCGGGCGACCGGCGAGAACTGTTCGTTGAGCGTAAGCAACGGTGACCGTAGCGTATGCGAAGTAAGGTATGCAGTAGATTGCCGTGAGCAATGCCGTGGCGGGTGTAACAGACTTGTCACAATCGCCGCGGCGTCAAGGCATAGACTTGCAGCAGAGAGACAATCAGGAGGCATGAATGGTTGATGTATTCAGCGCGGGCGCACTGACGCTTGCAGAGTCGTCGATAGATCTGCCTAGCATCGATGCTTTCCTCCCCCCGGAGATCCTGTTCCAGGGGACGCCGTTCGCGATCAACCGCATCATCTTCGTACGCATTCTGGCCACGATCATCATGCTGCTGGTGCTGGGAATCACCGCTGCGCGCGCCAAGCTGGTGCCTGGCCGTTGGCAGGGCGCCGTCGAATGGTTCATCGAGTTCGTCAAGAAAGACATCGTGTACCAGGTGATGGGCGAGGTGCGCGGCAAGCGCTACGTGCCCATGATCACCACCGTCTTCCTCACGCTGCTGGTATTCAATCTGTGCGGTGAGATTCCTGGCATGAACATTGCGGCGAGTGCCACGATCACGCTGCCGCTGATGTTCGCGATGTGGTGCTTTGTTCAATACTGGATCGCCGGCATCCGCGAGAAGGGCCTCGGCCACTTCCTGCGCGACGAGTTGTTCCCGAAGGGCGTGCCGTGGCCGATCTACATTCTGCTCACGCCGATCCAGCTGTTTGAATTGCTTGTTATTCGTCCGCTCTCGCTGACGATTCGACTTTTCGCGAACATGGTCGCAGGCCATATGATTCTCGCGCTGTGCCTGTCGGCCACGCAGTACTTCCTCATCGACACGATGTTCAAGGCGGAGATCCCATTCGGCATCGGCACCTTCGCCGGCGGCCTATTCCTATACCTGTTTGAGACGCTGGTCGCCTGCCTGCAGGCCTATATCTTCGCGATCCTCACGACCGCGTACATCAATATGAGCTATCCGGAGATCGACTGACCGCCGGCATATAACTGTTGCTGAAAAGCAATGACCAGAAAGGAAACCAACCATGGATATCGTTACCCTCGCTGAGGTTGCTGGCAATCTGAACGCCATCGGCTACGGTCTTGCGGCAATCGGCCCCGGCATCGGTCTGGGCATCCTGATCGGCAAGACGATCGAGAGCACGGCCCGCCAGCCCGAACTCGGCGGTCGTCTGCAGACCCTGATGTTCCTCGGCTTGGCGTTCGTCGAGTTCCTGGCACTCCTCGGCTTCGTCGCCGGCTTCATCTTCAAGTGATCGGTCGAGCCTACACCCGAATATCACTCGAGGAAATGAAAGGAGGAGAACGTCATGACTCTCGCGGAAGACGACGGCATCAAGCTGTTCCTGCCGGAAACCTATGACATCGTCTGGTCGCTGATCATTCTGATCATCGTGGCCGTGTTCTTCTACAAGCTCTTCCTGCCGAAATTCCAGCGCATCTTCGATGAGCGCACCGCAAAGATCGAGGGCGGCCTCGCCAAGGCGGAGCAAGCCCAGAAAGATGCCGAAGAGGCCAAGAAGAAGTACCAGGCTCAGCTGAGCACTGCGCGCGTCGAGGCCTCGAAGATTCGCGACGACGCTCGTGCAGAAGCCTCGCATATCATCTCGGACGCCCGTTCGCGCGCCGAGACCGAGGCCGCGCAGATCACTGCGAATGCCGAACGCTCGCTGGAATCCCAGCAGCAGAAGGCCATGGTGAATCTGAAGGGTGAGGTCGGCTCCCTGGCCACCTCGCTCGCTTCCAAGATTCTCGGCTCCGAGCTCCAGGATTCTGCCGTGCAGACGCAGATGATCGACCAGATGCTCGCCGACATGGAAAACGACGAAAGCAAGAAGTAGTGCTACGTCACCCGCGTGCGCTTGGCGCACGTATGAGTGAAGAAAGGGAGGTGACCGATGCAAGGAGAGGCGTCACGCTTGGCGGATCGCGAATCGCGCGATTCCTTTGCCGCCAAGCTGCGTGAGTCGGGCAACGATGCATGGGAGATCGGCAATGAGCTGTTCACCATCACATACGTGTTCGACCACAATCCCCGCATTCCGCGTGCGCTCACTGATCCTGGCCGACCGACGGAAGACAAGGTGGCGCTGCTCAACAATCTGCTTGGCAAGCAGGCGTTGCCGCTGACGATGGAGATTCTCACCGATCTCGTCGGCCGCAGCTGGAGCCGTGCAGGCGACATCGACAACGCGATTGAGGATTTCGCCGTGGATGCCATGATGTATCAGGCCGACGATGAGAAGAAGACCCTCGAGGTCTCCATCCAGCTGGCGCAGCTCCAGTCCGCGCTGCTCAACCTGCCGGTCGTCCGCGCCGATCTGTCCGACGATCAGGGTCCCCTGAACGTCCGCTACGAACTGCTGCACGCGCTCATCGATGGTGCGGATTTCGACCGCATCACCGTGCGTCTGGCAGAGCATTGCACGCGCAACCCGCGTAACCGCCGTTATCTGGAGTCGGTGCAGTGGCTCATCAACAAGTTCTCCCGCCACATGGGCGAATCGATGGTCACCGTCACCACGGCAACCCCGCTCTCGGACGAGCAGGTCGACAAGCTGGTGCGGATCTACTCGAAGAAGACCGGGCATCCGGTCCATATTCACTCGGTGGTCGATCCCACCGTCATGGGCGGCATGCGAGTCCAGGTCGGCGATGAGGTCACCGACAACACGGTTGTCGCACAGCTGGAGAACCTCAAGCGCAAGGTGAAAGCCGGAGTGGGCGAGTAGTCTGCGCGTGGCCGGCCCGCAAGGCTGACCGATTGAATGTATACACAAACATAAGGAGTGATCATGGCAGAATTGACCATTGATCCCGCCACGATACGTAAGGCGCTCGATGATTTCGTCGAAGCCTATACGCCATCGGAGACGCCGACCCAGGAAGTGGGCCATGTGGCGACTGCCGGTGACGGTATCGCGCATGTGACGGGACTGCCTGGTTGCATGGCCAACGAACTGCTGACCTTCGAGGATGGCACCCTTGGCCTGGCCTTCAACCTTGACGCTCGCGAGATCGGCGTGGTTATTCTCGGCGATTTCGTAGGCATTGAGGAAGGTCAGGAAGTTCGCCGTACCGGCGAGGTGCTGTCCGTGCCGGTCGGCGATGGGTTCCTTGGCCGTGTGGTCGACCCGCTGGGCCGTCCCATCGACGGGCTGGGTGAGATCAAGAGCGAGGGAAGGCGCATCCTCGAGGCCCAGGCCCCGGACGTCATGCACCGTCACCCGGTCGACCAGCCAATGTCCACCGGTCTCAAGGCAATCGACGCAATGACCCCTATCGGCCGCGGCCAGCGCCAGCTCATCATCGGCGATCGCCAGACGGGCAAGACGGCAATCGCGATCGATACGATCATCAACCAGAAGAAGAACTGGGAGTCGGGCGACCCGAAGAAGCAGGTGCGTTGCATCTACGTGGCCATCGGCCAGAAGGGCTCCACCATCGCCTCGGTGAAGCAGAGCCTGGAAGAGGCCGGCGCCATGGAGTACACGACGATCGTCGCCTCCCCGGCCTCCGATTCCGCCGGCTTCAAGTACATCGCGCCATACACCGGCTCGGCCATCGGCCAGCACTGGATGTACAACGGCAAGGATGTGCTCATTGTGTTCGACGATCTGTCGAAGCAGGCCGAAGCCTACCGTTCGATCTCCCTGCTGCTGCGTCGTCCGCCGGGGCGTGAAGCGTATCCTGGCGACGTCTTCTACCTGCACTCGCGCCTGCTGGAGCGTTGTGCACGTGTGTCCGACGATCTGGGTGGCGGTTCCATGACTGGCCTGCCGATCGTCGAGACCAAGGCAAATGACGTCTCCGCATACATTCCGACCAACGTGATCTCCATCACCGACGGCCAGATCTTCCTGCAGTCCGACCTGTTCAACGCAGGCCAGCGCCCTGCCGTCGACGTCGGCATCTCGGTGTCCCGAGTCGGTGGCGCTGCACAGACGAAGGCATTGAAGAAGGTCTCCGGCACGCTGAAGATCTCGCTCGCCCGCTACCGTTCGCTGGAATCCTTCGCCATGTTCGCCTCCGACTTGGATGCGGCCTCGAAGGCACAGCTCAACCGTGGTGCGCGCCTGACCGAGCTGCTCAAGCAGCCGCAGTTCTCGCCGTACTCGATGGAGCAGGAAGTCGTCTCGGTGTGGGCCGGCACGCACGGCAAGTTCGACGATCTCGCAATCGCCGATGTACTGCCGTTCGAACATGGCCTGCTGGAGTATGTGGATCGCAACACGGATATTCTCACGACGATCCGTGACACCGGCGATTTCACGAAGGAGACCGAAGAGGCCCTCGACAAGGCCGTGGACGCCTTCCGTGAGACCTACGTCACCAAGGCAGGCAAGCCGCTCGTCGACAAGAAGCCCGCTCCCAAGAGCGTCACCCCTGTCGACCAGGAGCAGATCAAGGCCAGCAAAGCGCAAGAAAAGAAGTAACCTATGGCATCGCAACTCGCATTAAAAAGCAGGATCGCCTCCACGGGTTCGTTGGAGAAGATCTTCAACGCTCAGGAGATGATCGCGGCTTCGCACATCGCGCAAGCCCGCCAGCTGGCGCTGGATTCGAAGCCGTACACTGATGCGATTTTCGATGCCGTCCAGACCTTGGTATCACATACGCATATCTCGCATCCGATCGTCAAGAAGGGCGAAGGCAACCCACGGGTCGCCGTACTCGCCTTGACGGCGGATCGAGGTATGGCCGGTGCCTATACTTCGTCGATTATCCGTGAGACCGAAGATCTGCTCGCCCGTTTGGAAAGCAAGGGCAAGCAGCCGCAGCTGTACGTGTATGGACGTCGCGGGGTGTCTTACTACCATTACCGCAACCGTCCGTTGGCGCAGTCTTGGGAAGGCGATACCGAGAAGCCTGGCGTCGAGGTCGCCGATGCCATCTCCCGTGCATTGCTGAAGGCATACATGGAGCCGGCCGACAAGGGCGGCGTTTCCGAGCTGTACATCGTCTACACCGAGTTCATCAACATGGTGGTGCAGAAGGTGCGCGTGCTGCGCATGCTGCCGGTCGAGGTGATCGAGGAAGACAAGTCGCATCTGAATGTGCCGGACACGACCACTGCGCCACAGGTGCGCCCGTTGTACTCCTTCGAGCCGAGCCTGGACGAGGTGCTCGACACCGTGCTGCCAAGGTACGTGCGTTCGCGTATCCATGAATGCCTGTTTGAAGCGGCGGCCTCCGAGGTGGCCTGCAGGCAGAACGCCATGCATACCGCTACGGAGAACGCGCGTGATCTGATCAACGACCTGACCCGCAAGCTCAACGCTTCACGTCAGGCGTCGATCACCCAGGAACTTACCGAAATCATCGGCAGCGCCGATGCGTTGAACAAAAAGGAAGAGTAGGAACGCGAAATGGCTGAGAACCAAGCTAATGCGGCCACTGACGAGGCTGCGGAGCCAATCGTTGGTCATGTGACGCGTATTCAGGGTTCGGTTATCGACGTCGAATTCCCTGTGGGCCACATGCCGGACATCTATAACGCGCTGACCGTTGAGATCAAGCAGATGGGTCAGCAGGAGGAAGGCGAGGTCAAGGACGCCGTCATCACCCTCGAGGTCGAACAGCACCTCGGCGACTCCACCGCGCGTTGCGTGGCATTGAAGTCCACCGACGGTCTGGTGCGTGGCGCGGTCGTGCACGACACCGGCGGCCCGATCGAGGTGCCGGTCGGCGATGTGACCAAGGGCCATGTGTTCGACGTTTCCGGCCACATTCTCAACAAGAAGCCGGGCGAGAAGATCGAGATCAAGGAGCGTTGGCCCATCCACCGCAACCCGCCGGCATTCGACCAGCTCGAGTCGAAGACCCAGATGTTCGAGACGGGCATCAAGGTCATCGATCTGCTCACCCCGTACGTGCAGGGCGGCAAGATCGGTCTGTTCGGCGGCGCAGGCGTGGGCAAGACCGTTCTGATCCAGGAGATGATCCAGCGAGTCGCGCAGAACCACGGCGGCGTTTCCGTGTTCGCAGGCGTCGGCGAGCGTACCCGTGAGGGCAACGACCTGATCGGCGAGATGGACGAGGCCGGCGTGCTCGAGAAGACCGCACTGGTCTTCGGCCAGATGGATGAGCAGCCGGGCACCCGTCTTCGTGTGCCGCTCACCGCACTGACCATGGCGGAGTACTTCCGCGATGTGCAGAACCAGGACGTGCTGCTGTTCATCGACAACATCTTCCGCTTCACGCAGGCGGGTTCCGAGGTGTCCACGCTGCTCGGCCGTATGCCGTCCGCAGTGGGCTACCAGCCGAACCTGGCCGATGAGATGGGCTCCCTGCAGGAGCGCATCACCTCGACCCGCGGCCATTCGATCACGTCGCTGCAGGCCATTTACGTGCCTGCCGACGATTACACCGACCCGGCCCCTGCCACCACCTTCGCCCACTTGGACGCCACCACGGAGCTTTCCCGTGACATCGCCTCGCGAGGCATCTACCCGGCCGTGGATCCGCTGGCCTCCACTTCGCGAATCCTCGACCCGCGTTACGTGGGCCAGGCGCACTACGACTGCGCGAACCGCGTCAAGGCGATTCTGCAGCGCAACAAGGAGCTTCAGGACATCATCGCCCTCATCGGCATCGACGAGCTCGGTGAGGAAGACAAGACCACAGTGAACCGCGCCCGCAAGATCGAGCAGTTCCTCGGCCAGAACTTCTACGTGGCCGAGAAGTTCACCGGCGTCCCCGGCTCCTACGTGCCTGCGGAGGAGACCATCGAGGCCTTCACCCGCATCTGCGACGGCGTGTACGACAACGTGCCGGAGCAGGCATTCTCGGGCATCGGCGGCATCGAGGATCTCGAGAAGAAGTGGCACAAGATGCAGAAGGAATACGGTGACTGATGGCAGGCGCAACAATTGCAGTGAACATCGTTTCGTCGGAGCGCCCGGTCTGGAGCGGTGAGGCGAAGCAGGTGGTGGTTCCCGCCTACGCGGGTGGCATGGGCATTCTGCCCGGCCATGAGCCAGTGCTTTCGGTGATCGAGGAAGGTCGTTTGGACATCACCGATCCGAACGGCAAGAAGTTCTCGTTCGAAGTGACGGGTGGCTTCATCTCCTTCGACTCCAACAAACTCACCGTGGTTGTTGAAAACGCGCGTTCCATCGCGTTCCAGGCGGAGGGTGCCGACCAAAGCGGCATCGTGGGCTGAACCCAACGCCAATCCCTTCAGTGGGCCACTCGGGCTTTCCGGGTGGCCCACTCGCATATTGGGCGACAGAATATGCCGTTCAGGCAACGATTTCCAGACCTTGGTGGTTGCCGTGGGCCGGATTGGGCGGGCGGCAGGGCCTCGTCACTGGATCGCAAGCGCCCTTTACGTTCCTCAACCCTGCCGCCCGCCCAATCCGGCCCACGGCAACCACACGTCAACGCATGGAATTGAACGTATGAAATTGGCGGAAATCTTGAGGCGTTACTGCCGGTGATTGGTATCGGATGCGGGGCGCCCGGAAAGGTTGAGGAACGTAAAGGGCGCTTGCGATCCAGTGACGAAGCCTTCCCGCGCACGCCCGACATCCCACCAGCCAGCACTTTCCCGGGCTGCCCCGCATCCGACACCAATCACCGATTTCAACTGAGTGGAGGGAATGGACAAAGGCGGGTTGGGGGAGAGGGGCCGCTAGCCTTGACGGCATGCGAATCATTGTTGCAGACTGCTGCGCCGAATACACCGGACGCCTTTCGGCCTCCCTTCCGCTCGCCAAACGAGTCCTGCTCATCAAGGCAGACAACAGCTTGCTCATCTTCTCGGAGATCGGCTCGTACAAGCCGCTCAACTGGATGCTGTCCCCGTGTACGATCAAAGACATCACCCCACAGGACGCCGACGATGACCCGGCAACGCCCACGCCGGAGAAGATCATTCGCGTGCAGTCCACGAAAACGAACGATGTGCTCGAAGTGACGCTGCAGCACATCTACAGCGACGAGACGCACGACCTGGGAACCGATCCGGGACTGCGCAAAGATGGCGTGGAAGACCACTTGCAACGGTATCTCGCCGAACAGATCGAGCGCATAGGGGAGGGCGCCAAGCTCGTGCGACGCGAATACCCGACCGCAATCGGCCCGGTGGACATCATGGCCATCGACGCCGACGGCACGCATGTGGCCATCGAGATCAAACGGCACGGCGGCATCGACGGCGTGGAACAGCTCACGCGCTATTGCGAGTTGCTCAACCGCGACCCCCTGCTCGCCCCTGTTCGCGGCATCTTCGCCGCACAGACGATCACCCCGCAGGCGCAGGTGCTTGCCAAGGACCGCGGTTTCGACTGCCTGCTGCTTGATTACGACGACATGAAGGGCACCGATGACGGCGCACTGCGCCTGTTCTAGCTGGCCGGTATCTGCCCGAATATGGAAGCGCTCCGTGAGCCTGAGGCCCACGGAGCGCTTCCATATCATTGTGATATGCGAGGTTGCCGATCAGTACTTCGCGAGAATGTCGACGACGAACACGAGCGTCGAGTTCGCGGGGATCTCACCTTGCGCCTTGTCGCCGTAACCGAGCGACGGCGGAATCACGAGCAGCACCTCGGAGCCGACCTTCTGGCCCTTGAGGCCTTGGAGCCACCCCTCGATCACGCCGCCCTGCATGTTCACGTCGAAGGTCGAATTGCGATCCCACGACGAGTCGAACTGCTTGCCGTCGAGCAGCCAGCCAGTGTATTTGACCACTGCGTAGCTGTTCGATTCGAGCTTGTCTCCGTTGCCTTCAATGAGCGGCTGCACCACGAGCTTGTCGCTGCCCTTGTAACCGTTCATGTCGATGGAGGGCTTGCCGTCGGCTGCATTCGTCACCTTCGGCAGATTCGACGGAATGTTCTTCACATTCGTGCCCTCAGCCTTCGTGAGGTCCTTCGACTGCTTCTTGAGCGTCATCACCATGAGATACGAGGAATTGGACGAGGAGTCGTTGATGCCGAAAGCCACGGTGGAGTTGAGCTTGAGCCCGTTGATCACCGCCATGTACGAGGTCTTCGCCTCACCCGGCTTCGCCGCCACGAGGGAGCAGTCCATCTGGTTGCTCTCCCAGGTGCTCGACTTGACGTCGCCGGTCTTCGTGTCGACCATCATGCCCTGTGCGCATACACGGTTGCCCGGTTCGACCACCGCGCCGTCGCCTTCCTGCAGCACGGCATAGGAGTTGTTGGAGATCTCCAGCGGCTTCTTGAACTCGAGGACCGGCTTCTCGCCCACCTTCGCGGTGTCCTTCACGCCCTCGATCTTCGTGAGGCCAGAGGCAGCGGAGGAGGAGGCGGAAGAATTCCCGGTGGATTCGGATGTATTGCTATTTCCGCAGGCGGCGAACGCAAAACATGTCGCGGCCACGCACATCGCGGCCACGGCTCGCATCGCCCGTTTGCGGATTCCTGCTGATTTGGCTTGTGTCATACCAGCCAAGAATATCCGCGCGCATGTATTTCGCCGAATGTATATGCGCTCAGGCAAGAAGCTGAATCTGCATACAGCGCTAGAATAGGAGAGATATGACAGACATACACGAACAGCGAGAGCAGACTCGCACCAAGAAAGAGCCGACGCGCCACGCGAAAATCATGCGCGGCGTGGTGACGCCGATCTTTGGCCTCCTGGCGGTCGCCTGCATCGTTTTCGGTATTCTCAACCAGACCATCTGGCAGCCGAATCCGCAGATTGCCGCGACCGCGCCGGTACGGAACACGCAATACCTGCTCGTCGACCAGGGCGTGGCCAATCTGGTAGACAAGAACGTTCGAATTGAAGCCGCGAGCCCGAGCGCCACCGCCAACGACGGCGTGTGCATGGCGCTCACTTCGCCAAAGGATGCGGCTGGTTGGCTGGCAGGGCAATCATACGAACGCATCACCGGACTCTCCAATTGGTCCACACTGTCTTACGCCGAACAGGGTGCACAAGGCGAGGCGAACACCTCCGACGCCGACGTCGCCTTCAAGGATTCGAATATGTGGAAAGAGGTCAACTGCGGTGCCGGCAAGGCATCCCTCGACCTCAAGAATGCCTCCGACACCGATGTGGTGCTTGCGGACTTCGGTCAGAAGGTTTCCGATGGCTCGCTTGAGATGCATTGGACCCGTCATGACATTCCGAACTTCTCCATCCCGTGGTATTTCGCTGGCGGCCTGTGTGCGGTACTCGCCGTGCTGTGCGCATCGGTGTTCGCCATGGACATGAGCGCGCGCCGCAAGAAAGTGAGCGAAGACGCCGAACGTGCCCGTCAGGAGCGGCAGGAACAGCGCAAGGACGAACCGAAGATAGGCGAGGCGCTTGCAGGCTCCCTCGCGGCGCTGAAACCGCGAAGCAAAGGCAAGGGCAAGGCCAAGGGTGGCCCTCGTCACGGCAGGCATGCCGGCAAGCAGGAGGATGAGCAGCCGACAACCCCGATCATCGTGGACCCGCACGCGCGAAATCTGGTGGCGGAACAGGCACAGCAGGCGAACGAGAACGCCAGCGTGGAGGTCTCCGTGGCGAATGGCTCCGATGAGGCGAGCGAAACGGCCACGCGAACGGTCTCCAACGACGGGTCTGCCACCGATGGCACCACCACTTCGGTGATCACCGAAGCCGAGCTGCAGGACTACTTCGCACGTCTTGCCCGTGAAGTCGGCATGGAATCGTCCACGCCGTCCGAGCAGGGCGAGCCAGAGGCCGAACGTGTGCAGGACACCGACGAATCTGAATCCTCCGAAGACGAACAGTCTGCAGAGTCCAATGAATCCACTGAATCCACGGAACCCGAAGACGTCACCGAGACGAGCGAGGGCGGGGAAGCCTCTCAGGAAGAAGCCGAGGGGGAGCAGTCCGCGGCCGCCGAGTCGGGCGACAAGGAGGGCAAATGAACACGCATAGGAAAGCCGTTTCTTTGGGTGCAGCCGGCCTTGCGTTGTGCATGTGCGTGACGCTTGGCGCATGCGAAGGGCAATTGCCGGAACCGGTGCAGGCGACCGCCTCGGCTTCGGCGTCACCGAATCTCACCACCGAGCAGGAGAAGGCGATACGCAAGCAGCTGCTCGACGCCATTGAGCAATGCAACAATGCGAAGTCTGCAGACGGCCTCGACCGTGCGATGGCGGGCCCGGAACTCGAGATTCGCAGAAGCGAGCTCGCCGTAGCGCAGAAGACCGGCAATCTTGATCCGAAGACCGAGATTCCCGATGCGATCACGCAGACGATCATCCCGACCGATAGCGGATGGCCGCGCAGCGTGTTCACGATCACCACGACCACGCAGGACCAGCAGTCGAAGCGCCTGCTCGTGTTCGATCAGGAAAGCGCACGGCAGAATTACAAGCTGTGGGGAGTCGCGCGCCTGTTCCAAGGCGTGCAGATGCCGAAGTTCACCGTGCCGCAGATCGGCGCGCAGATGGGCACCGACAACGACGACAATCTCAAGATGACGCCGAAGGAAGCAGTGAAGCGTTACGCGGACGTGCTGCAGAACGGCGACAAGAGCCAATATGCGGGCGATTTCGACAACGATTACCTGCGTCAGGAGCTCGCCACGCTTTCGCAGACCGTGCAACAGGGTATGGAGCGCAACAAGGGCACGCAAACGCAGACCTTCGAGCCGGTGGACGGCCAGATGCGCATCATGCGCGCGGCCGATGGCGGCGATCTGGTGGTGGCGCAGATCAACTCGGTGTGGACGCGCGCAGCGGGCGAGGGACGTGAGTCCCAGCCGGCGTCGGATTCCGAGAAGGCATTGTTCGGCGACGCGAAGGCCACGAGCACGATGCGCGTCACCTATGTGAACGTGGTCGCCCTCTACATACCGTCGGCCAAGGCAAACGCGAAGATCACGGCGGTGGGCGCGGAACGCCAGCCGGTCAAGGTCGAGGCGATCTAACAGTCTTTTTGCACATGCATATTGCAAACGTTCAACAGCGCGCGAGCACGCGCGGAAAGGGGCATCATGCCGGAACGTGAAATCAAGCCGGGAATCTCATTGGCAGGGGCCATCGACCTCGAGGGACTCAAGCATCAGGTCAAGGCGGAGCCGGGGCAAGTAGGTGGCGCACCGGCCGCGGGTGGCTATGTGATCGACGTGACACAGAGCAATTTCCAGGCTGTGGCGCAGGCGTCGGCGACCTACCCGATTGTCATCTTCATGTGGGTACCCACCGACAATCGCCTGTTCGACATGGCCCGCGAACTCGGCGACGCGGTCAACGGCATGGACGGCAAGCTGCAGCTCGCGCGCATCGATGTGAGCCGCGAACCCGAGATCGCGCAGGCATTCGGCGTGCAGGGTGCGCCCGCGTTGTTCGCTCTGATCGGCGGCCGCCCGATGCCTATTCTGCAGGGCATGCCGCAAGGTGACGAAATGACGCAGATCACCACGCAGGTGCTCCCGCAGCTCGTGCAGGTCGCGGCGCAGGCCGGTGTGACCGGTACCGCGCCGTACATCACGCCGCAGAACGCCGACGACGGCGAGGAAGACACGCAGAAGGAACCTGCCGTGCCGCCTGAGCACGCCGAAGCGCACCGTTTGGCTCAGGAGGGCGATTATGCGGGCGCTGCCGCCGCCTACGAGCAGGTGCTCGAACGTGAGCCGGACGACGAACTCGCCAAGCGTGAGCGTGCGAAGGCGCTGCTGCTTGCCCGTTCCGCGAATGCGGATGTGCGCGAGGCACGTGAGAAGGCCGCGGCAAATCCGGACGACCTGGATGCGCAGCTGGCCGTGGCCGACGTCGATATGATCGGCGGTCAGATTCAGGATGCCTTCGACCGTCTGCTCGACTACTTGGCAGCCCACCCGGATTCGGTGGAGCCGATTCGCGAACGCATGCTCGAGTACTTCCTCATTCCCGAGGCCGCCGACGAGCGTCTCGCACGTGCACGTCGCCGCCTGGCCACGCTCATGTACTGATCAGCCGTATCGCGACTGCCATTCGGTGTCCGCATTACATACGCGCCTGCTGGCGGAAAGTCAGGCGAACGTGTAAAGTAGTGCAGGCATGGGCTCATAGCTCAGTGGATAGAGCGTTCGCCTCCGGAGCGAAAGGCCGTGGGTTCGAATCCCATTGAGCCCGCCATGTTGAGAAGTCTGGAATACCGAAATGCCGGTATTCCAGACTTCTTCGTTTTGGCCCGTGCCGTGGGCGCGCAATCGGCCACATGGATTTCGGCCACCCGGATTGCAAACGAGGTCCGCAGGGATGGCGCCCTGCGGACCTCGCGGAAGTGGAAGAAGAAAAATCAGAGTCAGATTGTCAGAGCTACATGCACCTCCTTGGTTCCTGCTGCTGCGGTTGGAACAACGGTGCCGGAAACCGGCTGGCCGTCGACGGTGAGCGACTGCTCGCCGGTACGGGTGACGTCGATGATGTACCGTGTGCCACGCCATGTGCGCTCGATATGCAGCTCGCCGAAGCTCTGCGGCAGGTGCGGCTCGATCTTCAGGCCGTCGAATGTGGGCTGCACGCCGAGCAGATGCTGGGAGACGTCCACGAAGGTCCATGCCGCGGTGCCGGTGAGCCAGCTGTTCTTGCCCTCGCCCGGGGTCGGCGCCTCGGGGCCGGCGACCATCTGGCAGTACACGTACGGCTCGGTGCGGTGAATCTCGGAATACTCCTCGGTGTAGGCGGGGCAGGTGCGCTTGTACACATTGAAGGCCTCGTCGTTGTTGTCGATCTCGGCGTTCGCAATGGAGATCCACGGGTTGTTGTGGCAGAAAATGCCGCCGTTCTCCTTATAGCCGCGCGGGTACGAGGAGATCTCGCCCAACTCGATGCGGTAGGTGGAGTATGCAGGCGCGAGAATCGCGGTGCCCCAGCGGCAGGTGAGCAGCTCCTTCGTCGATTCGAGCGCCTTGGCCGCCTTGCCGTCGTCGACGCCGATGCCAGCCATCACGCACATGCCCTGCGGTTCGATGTAGATCTTGCCTTCACTATCTTCATTCGTGCCCACCGGGTTGCCGTTGGCGTCGTACGCCCTACGGAACCAGGCGCCGTCCCAGCCAGCGGTGAGCGTGGCTTCGCGTACCTCGGCGATCGCCTTGCGTACCTCGGCGGTCTCGTTCGCCACTTCGTCGGCGCCCATGCCGCAGGCCTCGCCGAATTGCTCGAGAATCTGCGCATACTGCTCGCCGTACAGCACGAACATGCCGGCGATGAACACGGATTCCGCAATGCCGGTGTCGTTGTTCTCCACCGTCTGGAAGCTCTCGCCCGGCGTGGAGGAGAAGCAATTGAGGTTCAGGCAGTCGTTCCAGTCGGCGCGGCCGATGAGTGGCAGGCCATGCGGTCCGCGGTGGCTCATCGTGAAGTTGACCGAGCGGCGCAGGTGTTCGAGCAGCGGCTGCTCGGAACCCTCCGCGTTGTCGAACTGTGTGGGTTCGCGCAGAATGGAGTCGTCGCCGGTCTCGTTGAGATAGGCGAACACGCCGGCCACGAGCCACAGCGGGTCGTCGTTGAAGCCGCCGCCAATGTCGGCGTTGCCCTTCTTGGTGAGCGGCTGGTACTGGTGCCAGGCCGAACCATCGGGCAGCTGCGTGGCGGCGATGTCGAGAATGCGGTCGCGTGCGCGCTCCGGGATCATGTGCACGAAGCCGAGCAGATCCTGGTTCGAATCCCTGAAGCCCATGCCGCGGCCCATGCCGGACTCGTAGTACGAGGCGGAACGCGAGAGGTTGAAGGTGACCATGCACTGGTACTGGTTCCAGATGTTGACCATACGGTCGAGCTTCTCGTCGCCGGTCTTCACCTGGAAGCCGCCCAACAGCTCGTCCCAATACTTCCTGAGTTCGTCGAAGGCGGCATCCACCTTCTCCACGGTGTCGAAACGCTCGAACAGCTCGTGCGCCGGCTTCTTGTTGATGATGCCCACCTTGGCCGGGTCGTCCGGGCTTTCCCACTTCTGGTCGTCGGGCACTTCGATGTAGCCGAGCATGAACACGAGCTTGCGTTCCTCGCCGGCCGCCAGATTGAGGCGCACGCGTTCGGCGGCGATCGGGTACCAGCCGTGGGCCACCGAGTCGTGCATCTGGCCGGTCTCTATGGCCTGCGGGGTGTCCCATCCATTGAATTGGCCAAGGAACTCATCGCGTGAGGTGTCGAAGCCGATGACGGGCTCGTTCACCGCGAAGAACGCATAATGGTTGCGGCGCTCCTTGAACTCGGTCTTGTGGTAGATGAGCGTGGCGTCGTCGTCGCGCTCCACCTCCACTTCGCCGGTGGAGAGGTTGCGCTGGAAGTTGCTGGCGTCGTCGACGGCGTTCCACAGGCACCATTCCACCGCTGCGGTGGCATCGACGGTCGCCGGTTCGCCTGTGGTGTTCTTCACGCTGAGCACGTTGATCTCCGCGGCCGTGTGCAGCGGCACGAATGCGGTGAGCGTGGACTCTATGCCCTGGTAGTTCGCATGGAAGGTGGTGTAGCCAATGCCGTGCCGGCATTCGTAGGAGTCGAGGGGCGTGCGCGCCGGCAGGAAGGTGGGCGACCACGTGGCGACCGGTGTCGCGTGCTCACCCGAGCCGCTCATGAGGCTCAGGTAGTAGTTGCGCGCCCCATTGTCGCCCGGCACGCCGTTGTAGCGGTAGCGTGTGATGCGGCGCAGTTTGGCGTCCTTGTAGAACGAGTAGCCGCCCGCCGTGTTGGAGATGAGCGAGAAGAAGTCCTCATTGCCCAAGTAGTTGATCCATGGGAGCGGAGTGGCGGGAGTCTCGATGACGTATTCCCTGGTCTCGTCGTCAAAATGACCGAATTTCACGCTCTGTCCTTTCGTGTTCTCAGATTCCGCGAATGCCATCGCGGGCCCGTGCCTGGTGTTGTGTTGTGTTTTCGGAACGTGAATCGGCTGCGGTGCCGAAACCGTATGGCTCCAGTGTAGCCGAAAAAATGGAAACGCTTCCACGGTGTGTCGTTTTCGACCGTGTATCATGTTGGAATAACGTATTGCATGTGTTCAGATTGACCGGCAATGGTGCGTGGCGCAATGACGCGCAGAACGCACTGTTTCCAAGTATAGGCATGAACAGAGGTGACATTATGGGCAGATCCGGAACGGCTGGAGGCCGTTCGAATAGTGGGACGGTGACGATCAAGGACGTTGCAAGGCTTGCAGGCGTGGCCGTGTCGACGGCGTCGCGCGCCCTTGGAAATGGTTCCGCGTCCCAGCAGACGCGGGAGCGCGTGCGCAAGGCCGCGCAGGAGCTGCATTTCGTGCCGAACTCGGTGGCACAGCGGTTGCCGAGCGGCAAAAGCAACGTGGTCGCCTTGGTGGTCAACGAGCCCACCACCTTCCTGTTTCAAGACGACTTCCTGTCGGGCATGCTGGGGGAGCTCTCGCTCTCGCTGACCACCCGAGGCCTCTTGCCGTTCCTGGTGCTCGCCTCGCCGGACGACGTGGAGGGCTTCCGTGACCTGCTCATGCGTTCGGGCTGCGAGGGCATTATTGTGGCCTCGGCCCATGAGGGGCGCCAAATGGCCAAGATTCTGGGCAACTACGACAAGCCGGTGGCCTTCGTCGGGCGCCCTCCGGACGGCTTCAAATGCCCGTATGTCGATGTGGACAATTTCGACGGCGGCTACCAGGCGGCCTGCAGACTCATCAACCGAGGGTGCACCAGAATCGCACTGATCGAGGGGCCGAAAGATATGCCGACGCCGCGCGAACGCACCGCGGGATTCATGGCGGCCTTGCGTGAGGCGGGTCTGGAGCCGGTGGCGACGTGCTCGGGCAGCTATGAGATGCGCAACGGCATCACGTCGATGGAACGCATAATACGCGAGCATCCGGAGGTGGATGGCGTGTTCGCGCACTCCGACCGCATCGCCGCTGGTGTGATCCATGTGTTGGCTCGCAATGACAGGCGGATTCCCGAGGATGTGGCGGTTGTGGGGTTCGACGACCTTCAGGTGGCCACGTTGCTCAACCCGCAGCTCACCACGTTGGCGCAGCCTGTTTCCGACATGGCGGACGCCGCTGCGGAGATGCTGCATCACCGGTTGGAGACCGGTTCGTGGAAGGTCGCCTCGCAGCGCTTCCCGGTGCGTCTGGTGGAGCGTGAATCCGCCTGATGGCAAAAGTTCCTGCATCTCGTCTCGTGGGATGCAACACGCCGAGACTATGAGATTCCAAAATGTGGGGGTATAGTGAAGGTCAAGCAGTGGAAACGCTTCCACTGCAAAAGTTCCATCAGATGGAATAACCAATGGCGGTTATCCAATAGAGAGTTCTTGCAAGGGAGGGCTTTCTCTTGGTGGACGGCATTCATGCATGACGAGGTGCATGAAGGGATGGAGAAACGAGGAAGACATGAAGCATGTGAAGCCATTGCTCGCATCTGCACTCACCATTGCAATGCTGGCAGGTATGGGAGCTTGCGGCGGCGGTGACAACAACAACGCTTCCGGCAACAACTCCGGCGGCGAGAAGGTCATCAAGGTGCAGACCTTCAACAATCCGGGCTTCGGCGCCCCCACGTCCGAGCGCCCTGGCGCCGACCTCTGGAAGAAGTTCGAAGCCGAACACCCTGGCGTCAAAGTCGAGGAAACGGCTGCGGCATCGTCCGACGACGCGCGTGCCGCATTCAACACCGCAATCTCGACCGGCTCCGATGCCTATGACGTGTACCTCACCGAGGTCGACTGGATGCCGTCACTCATGGCCATGCCAGACAAGTTCGTCGATCTCAAGGATGCCACGAAGAACAACGACTGGGTCGACTGGAAGACCGAAGGCGCCACCGTTGACGGCAAGCTGATCGGCGCAGGCACCGACATTGGCCCCGAGGCCATCTGCTACCGTCAGGATCTGCTGGAGAAGGCCGGCCTGCCCAGCAAGCCGGAGGAGTTCGCCAAGTGGGTCGGCGGCGAGAACGCCACCTGGGACACCTTCTTCAAGGCGGGCGAGGAATACACGAAGAAGACCGGCCTGCCATGGTACGACTCGATGGCGAGCAACTGGCAGTCCATGATCAACCAGCTGCCTGAATCCTACGTTTCGAAGGACGGTGAGATCATCGCCACCGACAACAAGCAGGTGAAGGAGCTCTACGACAAGCTCGTGGCCACCAAGGACATGAGCGCCCATCTGCAGCAGTGGTCCGACGATTGGAACGCCGCATTCAAGGCCGACGACGGTTTCGCCACGATCCAGTGCCCGCCATGGCTCGTCAACAACATCAAGGGCAACACCGGCGAGGACTTCAAGGGCTGGGCCATTGCAGACGTCTTCCCGGGCGGCGGCGGCAACTGGGGTGGTTCGTACCTCGTGGTGCCGGAGTCCTCGAAGAACAAGGACGTCGCAACCGAGCTCGTCGCATGGCTGACTGCTCCGGAGCAGCAGACCGCCGTCTTCGAGACCGCCAACAACTACCCGAGCTCGAAGAAGAGCCAGGAAAGCAAGGAAGTCTCCGAGAAGACCGACCCGTACCTCAATGACGCCAAGGTGGGCGAGATCTTCGCCAACCGCGCCAACGCCTACGATGTGGTTCCGTACAAGGGCAGCCAGTACTTCGACATTCAGACGAAGATGACCGACGCCCTGAACCGTGTGGACGTCACCCAGGAGCAGAACGCCGATCAGGCCTACAAGCAGTGGGTCGAAGACGTCAAGGCACTGTCCTGACACCAAACGGCCGTGGCGGCGACCGCCACGGCCGTCACTTTGCGCAGTCGGCATCCCGGCACATCGGTTCGCACGAGCCGGCTGCGCCTGGTCGCAACAGCCGGAACCGCAATTGTAATTCACCGCGAGAATCCGCCGCTCCAATGGGGGAGCGGGATCGCAGACAGGCAAGGAGCGAGGGCGCTCTCCCCGCAATACAAGCACCATCATGGTGATGAGGAGCAAACATGTCGACAACCGTAACCGCACCGGAACGCACCAGTAAGTGGCGTTCCCGCTTGGGACAATTCGAATGGAAGGCGAGCCCGTACCTGTACGTCGCACCATTCTTCATTCTGTTCGCAATCGTGGGCCTGTTCCCGCTGCTGTACACGATGTTCATCGCGACCCGGCAGTACAACACGCTCACCGGAGACGCCGGCGTGGCGGTCTGCGGTGCAACCTGCGGCTCCACCGAACCGAGCATCTGGGCGAACTTCAACTGGGTGCTGCACCAGCAGTCGTTCTGGTATGCACTGCGCAACTCGTTCTCGATCTTCCTGCTGAGCTCGGTGCCGCAGATCTGCCTCGCGCTGTTCCTGGCCTGGATGCTCAACGCGAACCTTAAGGCCAAGACCTTCTGGCGCATGGGCGTGCTGCTGCCGTACGTGGTCGCCCCGTCGGCCGCCGGCATCATCTTCTCCCAGATCTTCTCCGACAAGATGGGTGTGATCAACACGATCCTGAGCGACATCGGCCTCAACCCGATCGCCTGGCACGGCAGCGCATTCTGGTCGCATGTGGCCATCGCCACCATTGTGAACTTCCGCTGGACCGGCTACAACGCACTCATCTTCCTGGCCGCGATGCAGGCCATTCCGAACGACGTGCTCGAAGCCGCCGTGGTCGACGGCGCGGGCAAATGGCGCACATTCCGTTCGGTGATCTTCCCGATGCTGCGCCCCACGCTCATCTTCGTGATCATCACCTCCACGATCGGTGGCCTGCAGATCTTCGACGAACCGCAGATGTTCCACAACGGCACCTCCGGCTACGGCGGCCCGAACCACCAGTACCTCACATTGTCGGTGTACCTGTGGGATATGGGCTTCAACAAGGTGACCATAGGCCAGCCGAACCTAGGTCGTGCCGCGGCGGTGGCATGGCTGCTGTTCCTGATCATCGTGGCCATCGCCATACTCAACTACTTCATCACCAAGGCCATGGCCTCGGGCGGACGCAGCAAGATGAGCAAGGAACAGGCGGCCGCATTCGCCGCCAAGGCCAACAGGGAATTCGAAATGGCGCGCAGCACCGGCGTCTCGGCCCGTGCGCGCAGGGCGGCCCGACGCGAGGCACGTCTCGACACGCTGGAATCGATGGAATCGAATGAAGCCATGGAAGCCATGGAAGGAGAGCTGTGATGAGTGACATCACCAATGAAGCCGACGTTCGTGAACTCGGCACCCCCACCCTCTCGCAGCTGTACGGCAAAAGCGTGGGCAAGGCGGCGGCCAAGCAGCGCCGCAAGCGCCTTGAGGTGACGAGCGAAGGCCGTCGCGCCGGAGTGGGCACCTATGCCGCCCTGGTCGTGTGCATTCTCGTCTTCCTCATCCCGCTCTACGTGGCGGTCTCCATCGCCTCGCAGAACAGCTCGGCCACGCAGTACGGCATGCAGGCGATGATCCCGGGCACCGGACTGTTCAAGAACATCGCCCGCGCATTCGGCGCCATGAAGTTCTGGGAGGCGCTTGGCGGCACCTTCCTGGTGGCCACCATCGTTTCGATCTCCACCGTGTTCTTCTCGACGCTCGCCGGTTACTCGTTCTCGAAACTGCGCTTCCGCGGCCGTAACGCGCTGCTCATGCTCGTCGTCGCCACCATGACGATCCCGCAGCAGCTCAGCGTCGTCCCGCTGTACATCATGGCCAACAAAGCCGGCCTGTTCGGCTCGCTGTGGGCCGTGATCATCCCCGGACTGGTCAGCGCATTCGGCGTGTTCTGGATGACCCAGTACATCGGCGACGCACTGCCCTACGAACTCATCGAGGCCGCTCGCGTGGACGGGTGCTCCATGTTCCGCACCTTCCTGCACGTGGCCATCCCCGCCGCACGCCCGGCGGCCGCGATGCTGTTCCTCTTCACCTTCATTGCCCAGTGGACCAACTACTTCTGGCCCATGCTCATTCTCGGCCCGAACAAGAACAAGATGCTCACCGTGGCGGCCGCAACGCTCAAGGGTGCGTATTTCACCGACTACACGATCGTGATGTCGGGCGTCGTGCTCACCACCGCCCCGCTGTTGCTGCTGTTCTTCTTCGCCGGCAAGCAGCTGGTCTCCGGCATCATGGCCGGTGCCGTGAAGGGCTGATTCGTTCCCTCCTCTCATTCGGCCGGGGTGCAGATTGTCTCTGCACCCCGGCCTCTTCCATATTCGCAGAGCATCGGCAGATACCAGATTCCCCAACCTTCCACGTGAAACATTCGCATAGGGGAGGGGAAAAGAAAATAGGGGGAGGGGGAAGTGATGGAGGAGCGGAAGAGGCCATCTGTTGCGCCGCGAGTAGTCTGCAATATGAAACATGAGCCCACGTGCAAACTCAAGGTGCTAAACCAGAGCATAGATTCACGCCAGCGAGCGAAAGGAACATCATGTACGAGAATCTGCAGGCAGTGGCCACCACGGAAGCGCCGTCCGCGCTCGGCGCATACAGCCAGGCCGTCAAGGCGAACGGATTCGTGTTCGTCTCCGGCCAGCTCGGCATCGACCCGTCCACCGGCGACCTCGACGGCGTCACCGCGGCCAGCCAGGCGGCCCGCGCGCTCAAGAACATCAAGGCGATCCTCGACGCAGCCGGATGTGGCATCGAGCACGTCTGCCGAGCCACAATCTACCTGCGCAATGTGGAGGATTTCAAAGAGGTCGACACCGAGTATGCGAAGGTGTTCACCGGCACGGTCAAGCCCGCACGAGTGGCGTTCGGCAACAACATGATCCCTAAGGGTGCGCTCGTCGAGATTGACGTCATAGCGGTCTGCCCGCAGAACTGACGCCACGTTCGCCCCGCCGTCGGCGCACGGCTGCGCATGCCGTTTCGCACGGCGCTAGACTGGGGCTATGATTCAGGCATTCTCAACATACGCGAATGCGCAGGGCACCACGCTCGCCGCCGCGTTCGCGCCGCTTGGGAATGCCTGTTTACGTGTGGGACGCACTCCGGAGAGCACGTCACACGCCAGCACCCCCACGCTCAGCATCGACACGACTCGCGTGCGCCAGCCCATCGACGGCTTCGGCGCATCGATCACCGAGGCGACGAGCTGGCTGTGGCACAATCGCGTCACAGACAAAGAGCGATGCATCCGCGATCTGTTCAGCGCGCGTGACGGCATAGGCATCTCGATGCTCCGTCAGCCAATCGGCCCGAGCGACCATGTGAGCGCGCCGTACCGCTTCGTGCGCAGATTCCCCGACCGCAATCTCAACTCCCTCGATTTCACACCCGAGATGGAGCGCGTGTTGCCCATGGTCGAGGCCGCGAACAACTGTGCGCTCGACACGCAACCGCATGCGCTCAACATTGTGGCGAGCCCGTGGAGCGCGCCATGGTGGATGAAAACGAATCTCAGCGTGCTCGGCAAACGGCGCTACACGCGGATCACCGGCCATCTGCGGCGCGGCATGTATGCCGCCTATGCGCGCTATCTTGCGGGTTTTGCGCGATTGTATGCGCAATGCGGACTGCCGCTGTTCGCACTCACCGTGACGAACGAACCCGACTACCCGCAGTCGCGGTGGCCGTCGATGGCGATGACCCCGCGCGAGCAGGCCGAGTTCGTCGCGCGCCATCTGCGCCCCATGCTCGACCACGCCGGATTGGGTGGCACGCGCATTCTGTGCTGGGACCACAACTACTCCACCGACCATTACCCGGACGGCGCCTTCGTGCGAGACATGTACGCCGATTCCGCCGCGCTCGCCGCCTGCGCCGGCTCCGCATGGCATTATTACGGCGGATCCGCGCGCACGATGTCTCGCATTCATGACGCGTTTCCGAACAAGGGCATCTGGGTGACCGAGGCGAGCGGCGGCGACTGGGGGCCGCGCAATTTCACGCCCGCGCTGCTCTCGCTGGGCACGGCGGTCATTGACATGATGAACAACTGGGCGAGGAGCGCCGTGTTGTGGAACATCGCGCTCGACGAGCACGGCGGTCCCGACTACTACTACCTGCGCAACGATCGCCGGCATTCCGAGAACCGTGGTCTGATCACCGTGCGCGACGACGGTTCGATACGCCGCAATGCAGACTACTACGCGCTCGGCCACTTCTCCAAATACGTGCCGGTTGGCTCACATTGCGTGGAATGCGCGCTCGACCATGCGCGAGGCGTGCGTGCCGCCGCGTTCCTCACTCCGACCGGCACGCTGGTTGCGGTTCTCGCCAACGAGCGTGCGGAATCCATATGGGTGCAATGCGAAGTGGATGGCAGCGCGATCGGGGTGCGCCTGCCCTCCCGATCGCTGACCACCGTGCTCCGCCGGTGATTTCCCGTTAACTCCTTTACGCGCTGATTCCCATAGGGGGGATTCCTCTTACGGGCCAGCAATCCTCGTACGGGCTACCGAGTCCCTTACGGGCTAGGATTTTCTGTTACGGGCTAGAGGTGCACAGGTATTCGACCGTTGGAATCCATGGAATATCAATGGTTTTATATTGTTTTGCGTGCGATGATGAGGGTTTTCCCTATCCCGTAACAGAAAATCCTAGCCCGTAAGGGAATCGGTAGCCCGTAACAGAGAATCTTATCCCGTAAGAGGGTAAGCGATAATACCCATGGTCGTGGCATACGACAACGGGAATCTGTCGCCGTTACAGGTAGACTTGTTGGAATGAGTCCAGAAGCGCTACAGGAATTGATCTTCACCATTGCCAACAACCTTGTTTCCGAGGGCAAAGCCGGCACGTTGACGGCCGAGGAACTCCCGGATTCCGCCAAATTCGCCGTCATGCGCCCCAAGGATCGCGCGCACGGCGACTGGGCGTCGAACGCCGCCATGCAGCTGGCGAAGAAAGCGGGCATGAAACCGCGTGATCTCGCCCAGCTGTTCGCCGACGCGCTGAACGGCACCGATGGCATCGCCGCGGTCGAAGTGGCAGGGCCCGGTTTCATCAACATCACGCTCGACTCCGCATCGGCGGCCGCAGTGGTGGATCAGGTGCTCGACGAGGGCAATCGATTCGGCAAGAACGATCACCTGAGCGGCAAGACGCTCAATCTGGAATTCGTCTCCGCGAACCCGACCGGCCCGATCCACATCGGTGGCACGCGCTGGGCCGCGGTGGGCGATTCGATGGCCCGCATACTCCAGGCCAATGGCGCCACCGTTGTGCGCGAATACTACTTCAACGACCACGGCGAGCAGATCAACCGCTTCGCCAAGTCGCTCGTGGCCGCCGCCCACGACGAGCCGACGCCCGTCGACGGATACAAGGGCGCCTACATCGACGAGATCGCACGCCGTGTGATCGTGGAGGCCAACGCCGAAGGCATCGATATTCTCAATCTGCCGCGCGTCGACGGCGGTACCGACGAGAAGGGCGAGCCGCTGGGCGAAGGCGATTCCGAGCAGCGTGAGGAGTTCCGCAAGCGCGCGGTGCCGATGATGTTCGACGAGATTCGCCAGTCCATGAAGGAATTCCGCGTGCACTTCGACGTGTGGTTCCACGAGAACAGCCTGTACGAGGACGGCGAGGTGGAGAAGGCGATCGCCGACCTGCGCAATGCCGGCGACATCTACGAGAAAGACGGCGCGACCTGGTTCGAATCGACCAAGCACGGCGATGACAAAGACCGCGTGATCATCAAATCCGACGGCACCTACGCATACTTCGCCGCGGACATCGCCTACTACCGCAACAAGCGCCACCGCAAGACCGACCCGGCCGACGTCGCGATCTACATGCTCGGCGCCGACCACCACGGGTACATCGGACGCATGATGGCCATGTGCGCCGCGTTCGGAGACAAACCGGGCGAGAACATGCAGATTCTCATCGGCCAGATGGTCAACGTGATGAAAGACGGCAAGCCGGTGCGCATGAGCAAGCGCGCGGGCAACATCGTGACGATCGACGACCTCATCGACGCGATTGGCGTGGACGCCTCCCGCTATTCACTGGCCCGCACCGACTACAATTCGCCGGTCGACATCGACCTCAATCTGCTCGCCTCGCATTCGAACGACAATCCGGTGTACTACGTGCAGTATGCGCACGCCCGCTCGTGCAACGTCGACCGCAATGCCGAGGCCGCGCAGATCAATGCCGCCGACGCCGATCTCTCGCTGCTCGGCACCGAGGCGGACGGCGAGGTGATCGCCGCACTCGCGCAGTGGCCCGCACTGCTCACGCTCGCCGGCGACCTGCGCGCGCCGCATCGCATCGCCCACTATTTGGAAGACCTCGCCGCCGCATACCACAAGTGGTACAACGTCGAGCGCGTGGTGCCGATGCCGCTCACCGAAGCGGAGGAGCGCGCCGATGAGCAGACCCGCGAACGCACCCGCATTGCGAAGAACCCGGAGCCCGCGCGCGCGGCCGCCCGACTGAAGCTCAACGACGCCGTGCAGACCGTGATCGCCGAAGGCCTCGACCTGCTCGGTGTGACCGCCCCCGACAAGATGTAAGTTCGCTTTCCGGTGTGCGGTCCTCCTCGCTTCCTCTTGGCTCTCCACTTTTGCGTAAAAAGAGACATCTTCGAGCTAGCGGATGTCTCTTTTTACGCAGGGGGGGGGAAAAGAGGGGATGAGCAGGGGGACGGAACGAAGAAGATACCGCAAACCAGACGAGGAGATGAATATGGCCATCAGTCCAATCTGGCCGGCAGACACGGCCAGGAATTCCAGCGGGGAGCTCACGTTCCACGGCATCACCGCCAGTGCCCTGCTCGACGAATTCGGCTCGCCGCTGTACGTGCTGGATCTCGACGAGGTGCGTGCCCGCGCCAGCCACTTCGTGAAGGCCGCCGCACACGCGTTCACGAACAACACCACGCATGTGAGCTATGCCGCCAAGGCGTTCCTCTCGAAGGAAATGGCGCGCATTGTGACCGAGGAAGGCATGTTCGTCGACACCTGCACGCTCGGCGAGATGAAGATCGCGCTCGCCGCCGGCGTTCCCGGTCGCCGGCTGGTGCTGCACGGCAACAACAAGAGCGATGAGGAGATCGAACTCGCCATTGCCGAGGGCTTCTCGAAAATCGTGATCGATTCGCCGGACGAGCCCGCGCGCATCGCCGCGATCGCGGAACGGCTCGGCAAACGCGCCCGCGTGATGCTGCGCGTGACCTCCGGCATTCACGCCGGCGGCCACGAATACGTCTCCACCGCGCACGAGGACCAGAAATTCGGCGTCGCACTGCTGCCGGCGGGAGCCGACACCGAGATCGTCGACAACATCGACCAGCTGCAGGACGTCTCCCCGGCGGCCACGAACGCGCTCGTGCACGAGACCGAGCTCGAGCAGGGCGGCGAGACGAAGCAGCAGGCAGACAGGCAGCTGCGGTACGACGTGCGTTACCCGTACGATCTGAACGCCGCCGACGTGACCGAAGGCGATCGCCTGCTTGCCGCCGCGATGGAGCTCGTGGCCAACGGGCCGGCCATCGCCGTGCTGCGTGAGATCGCCAAGTACGGCAATCTGGAACTCGTGGGCGTGCACTCGCACATCGGCTCGAATATCCACGACGCCGAGGCGTTCATTCAGGCGGCCAAGCGCATGATGCTGCTGCGCAAGACGTTCTATGCGACGAATGCCTACACGCTTCCCGAAGTCGATCTCGGCGGCGGTTATTCGGTCGCCTACACCGACGACGAGGACCGCATGGATGTGGACCGCGAACTCGGCCATCTCGCCGACGCCGTGTCGAAGACGAACCGCTTGCTCGGCATGCCAGCGCCGATCATCTCGTTCGAGCCTGGCCGCTGGATCGTCGCCCCCGCCGGCGTGACGCTCTACCGTGTGGGCACCGTGAAGACCGTGCAGCTTGGCGACGGCTTCACCGACAACGCGGGCGAGCCGATCAACGAGCGCGCGTACATCTCGGTGGACGGCGGCATGAGCGACAACATTCGCCCGGCGCTCTACGACGCGAAATACACCGCGATTCTTGCCAACCGCGAGTCCGGTGAGCCGGTGAGGCTCTCGCGCGTCGTCGGCATCCACTGCGAGTCCGGCGACATTGTGGTGAACGAGGCGAATCTACCGGCAGACGTGCACCGCGGCGACATCCTGGCCGTGCCGGTCACCGGCGCCTACGGCCGTTCGATGGCGAGCAACTACAACATGGCGCTCATTCCGGCAGTCGTCGGCATAGACGAGCACGGCGCGCATGTGATGGTGCGCAGGCAGACGATCGGCGACCTGCTGGCGCTCGACGTGAGCGAGTGAATGGCAAACACCTGCCACCTGCGTAATCGGGGACAATTCCGCCCCGCTTTCCGTCCCCTTTTACGCAGATTCCCTTCCTCCGTGCAGATCTCCCTCTTGCGTAATTTGGGACAGATTCAGGCGTTTTCTGTCTCCTTTTACGCAAAAGAGGGATGTGCGCAGAAGGATGTGTGCCGAAAGGTGTTGCCTATATCCCTCTGCGTAATTTGGGACAGATTTCGCCGCGCTATGTCCCAAATTACGCAGCCTCTCTTCTTCTGCGTAATTTGGGACAATTCCGCTTGATGATCTGTCCACTTTTTACGCAGATTCTCTTCTTCTGCGTAATTTGGGACAGGTTTTGGTGCTATCTGTCTCTTTTTACGTAGATCACGCAAAGAGCGGCGGATTTCGATTCCATAGACAGAGCGACTGCGTACGCGGCTATACACCTCCACGTACAATGACCTAAGCAAACCTGTGAACACGCAGTGTGCACCGCATGAAAGGATTCCCATGGCAGAACAGAACGCCCCGATCCGCGTAGGCCTACTTGGAGCCGGCACCGTTGGCTCGCAGACGGCGCGCATCCTGGTCGAGCAGAAGGACGAGCTTGAGCAGCGCATTGGCCGTCCCATTGAAATCTCCGGCATCGCCTGCCTGGACCCGAACGAGGTGGACTTCCCGTGGATCGACAAGTCGCTGCTCACCAGCGACACGATGTCGGTGGTGAAGAACGCGGACATTGTGGTCGAGCTCATCGGCGGCACCGGTGTCGCGCGCACCTTCGTGCTGGAGGCGCTCAACAACGGCGCGTCCGTGGTCACCGCAAACAAGGCGCTGCTCGCGAAGTACGGTCCGGAACTGTATAAGGCGGCCGAAGACAACCATGCGGACATCTACTTCGAGGCGGCAGTCGGCGGCGCGATCCCGATTGTGCGACCGCTGCGCGAGTCGCTCGTGGGCGACCAGGTGAAGAGCATGCTCGGCATTGTCAACGGCACGACGAACTACATTCTCGACGAGATGACCACCAAGGGCCTCGATTTCGACGTCGCGCTCAAGGAGGCCCAGCAGAAGGGCTATGCCGAGGCCGACCCGACCGGTGACATCGAAGGCTACGATGCCGCGAACAAGGCGGCGATCATGGCCACGCTCGGCTTCCACACGAACGTCGGCATCGACGACGTGACCGTGGAAGGCATCACGCATATCACCGCCGACGACATTGCCGCCGCCACCGCGGAAGGCAAGGTGGTGAAGCTGCTCGCCGTGGTCGATCACACCGAAGACGGCGTCTCCGCGCGCGTCTACCCGGCACTCATTCGCAACGAGCACCCGCTGGCGTCGGTGCATGGTTCGTTCAACGCCGTCTTCCTGCGCGCCGAGTATGCCGATGACCTCATGTTCTACGGCCGCGGTGCCGGCGGCGCCCCCACCGCTTCCGCAGTCGTCGGCGACATCGTCACCGTCGCGCGCCACATCGCCTCCGGGTGCACCGGTCCGGCGATCCGCATGTACAACGACTACCCGATCGCGCCGCTCAGCTCCGCCAAGGCGAGCTTCGCCGTGCGCTTCCTCATTCACGACAAGCCGGGCGTGCTGCTGCAGGTGGCGAAGGAGTTCGCAGACCGCGGCATCTCGATCAACGGCGTGAACCAGGACCTCAAGCCCACGGCGACCGAACCAGGCTATGACGGCGAGATCCAGCAGTTGCGCCTGGTCACGCATATGACCGACGAGACGACGCTGCGTGAGGCGGTCGACGCGGTGTGCCAGCTTGACTCGGTGACCGGCGACCCGTCGATCATTCGCGTGCTCGACTGATAATCTGTTATACATAGACCGGCAATTCGTATTGCCCTGACCGTCAGAGTAGGAAGTGGAAAATGGATCCGGTGACTCGTAAAGTCCACGTTCGCGTGCCGGCGACCAGCGCCAATCTCGGCTCCGGTTTCGACACCGTGGGACTTGCCTTGGATTACCATGACGAGCTCGAGTTCACGCTCAGTTCCGATCCGCTCAACATGGCGGCACAGATTCTCATCACCGGCGAAGGCGAGAGCACGCTGCCGCGCGATGAGTCGCACCTGGTGGTCTCCACGTTCCGCCGCGCATGCTCGCGCTTCGGCCTGAGCAAATGCGGGTTCATCATGGAGGCGCACAACAACATTCCGCAGGCGCGTGGCATGGGCTCGTCCGCCGAGGCGATCGTGGCCGGCATCTCCGCCGCCTACGCGTTCTCGCACGAGGGCGAGCTCGACCGCGACGTGATCTTCCAGTACGCGGCCGATCTCGAGGGGCACCCCGACAACGTGGCGCCCGCGGTGTACGGCGGCATGACCGTCTCGTGGACCGAAGATGGGCAAAGCGAGATCGTGCAGGGCGAGGTGGTGAACACCGGATTCCGTTCGGTGAACTACCTCGTCGACGCCGGTGTGCGCGCCTCGATTTTCGTTCCGGATTATGAACTCTCCACCGCGCAGGCCCGTGCCGCATTGCTGAACACAGTGCCGTTCAAAGATGCCGTGTTCAACGTGTCTCGCATGGGACTGCTGATCGGAGCCATGAATCCGGCCGCGTTGGCAGGGGAGCAGGACCCGAACGAACTGCTGTTCACCGCCACGCAAGACAAGCTCCACCAGAGCTATCGCGCGCCGCTCATGAAGCCGTCTGCCGAACTCATCGACCTGCTGCGCGAAAACGGATATGCGGCCGCCGTATCGGGTGCCGGCCCATGCGTTTGCGTGCTGCACAACGGCGACGCCTCAGACGACCTGAACCAGATCGCTGCCGCCCAGCTCGCCTCCGGGCACTGGCGTGTGCTCCACCTCAACGTGGACACGCAAGGTGTGCAGGTGGCGCGGCTGTGACACCTCTTGCGTAATCGGGGACGGGTAAGCCGCTGATGGTGTCTCCTTTTACGCAAGGAGCTATCGGAGCCTGTCGCAAATCTATGGAGTCTGCTGAATCGATTGGATCCATGCGTAATTGGGGACAGATCTAGCGTTGATCTGTCCCCAATTACACATGATTGGCAGGAAACATAATTTATTGTACAACTTCATTTATATGTTATGCACTTCATTCATTTGTATGTGGTATTGTAGTGAGTGTGAACACAGATTGACCAAAGGAGGTCGAATGTCTGAATATTACGCTCGTACCAGTGACCATGGCTATGAAACATGTGTGGAACATCTGGCAATGGCGGGCACCCTTGCGGGGGCGTTCGCCAATCGATTCGATAAGCTCGAGGCAGGTTTGGTCGCCGGCTTGCTTCACGATGAGGGGAAGTATTCGGATGCTTTCCAGAAGCGAATCAGAGACCCTGAGCATACGCCCAAGGTAGATCATTCCACTGCCGGCGCAGTGCGTGCTTGGAACTCAGGCCTCGGCATTGAGGCCCTTGCAATCGCATCCCACCACTCCGGTTTGGCAAATCTGGGTGTTCCGGGTGAGAAGGACGAATCCTCTTGGTTCAGTCGGCTTGATCGCGTGAAAGGCAACGCCGAGGTCTTCAAGATTGACCAAGAGCGTATGGACGGCCAATTTGGAGAATCGCGATTGCCGGAATCACGGCAATTCCCTCCGACCGTATACTCCAGAATGATGCTCACGCGCATGATATTGTCCGCTTTGGTGGATGCCGACCGACTGGACGCGGAGTATTTCACGACAGGAAGCGCAAGTCGACGTGAGCGTGCCGTTTTGGGCTCCGTGAAACAGAGTCTGGGCAGCGAAGCCATGGCGAAACAGAAGGCGCCATCGATGCCAAAGCTGATTGAATCCGCGCAATCCACTTCGGCCGGGTTGTTTGAGGCAAATCTGGCGAAGATATCTGAATTGGTCAGCCGTATAGAACATCATGACCAGCAATTCTTCGACAATCCGAATAAAACCCCGTTAGACGTTGCACGATGCGATATTCTTCGCCAATGCATAGAGAAAGGTGGGAATCCGGCCTTCGGCCGAGGAATCTATACCCTTACCGCGCCCACTGGAAGCGGAAAAACAAATGCCTCCATCACATTTGCGCTCGAACATGCCAAGACCAATCATCTGGAACGCGTGATTTATGTGATTCCATACATGTCGATTATCGATCAGACGGCGCAGTCATTCGGCAGAATATTCGATGGGGATGATGTGCTACCGCATTACTCCGAAGCAGATTACCAGATTAAAGACGAATCCAATCTTACAGAGCGTGATCTCAAGAAACGACTGGCGGCTGAAAACTGGAATGCGCCGATCGTCGTGACGACCGCGGTGCAATTCTTCGAGAGTCTGTACAGCAACAAGACGTCACGCATTCGGAAGCTGCATAATATGGCAAATTCCGTCATCGTATTCGATGAAGCCCAGACACTGCCGGTGCCTTTCCTGTTGCCGTGCGTGCAGGCAATCGCCGAATTGGTCGAGCATTACCATTGCTCTGCTGTGCTGTGCACCGCCACCCAACCGGCGTTGGAAGACCGTTTTCGTATTGCTTTCAATGACGCGGATTTGAGCATCCCCGAAGTGGCGAATATCGCGCCAAGTCAGATGGATCTGTTCAAACGCACAGTTATCGAATTCGTGGGCAGTGTGGAGATCGATGCGCTCGCCGATGAGCTTGCGCAACATGACGAGGTCCTATGTGTGGTGAATACCAGAAAGAAAGCGCAGCAACTGTATGATCTACTCATCGAACGGACTCAGGACGAAGATGGCGTCTTCTGTTTGACTACATTGCAATGTGCCGCTGATCGAACGAATACTATCGATGTGATTCGCCGACGTCTGCGTGATGGGGAAACATGTCGAGTCGTATCCACTTCCCTGATAGAAGCCGGAGTGGATGTTGATTTTCCAGCCGCCTACCGCGAGAAGAGTGGGCTCGATTCGATTCTGCAGACTGCCGGACGGTGCAATCGTGAAGGGAAGAGGCCTCTCAGACAATCAATTGTGAAGGTCTTTGATAACGGCGAGCGGCCGATACCGCTGATTGCGCAGAATGTTGAGACGATGGAAAGCGTGCGGAGCAGATTCAAGGATGTCTCAAGTCAGAACGCCATTCATGAGTATTTCAGAATGCTGTTCTATCTCAAGGGAGATGATGTGCTGGACAGCAAGGACATTTTGCCGCGTTCGAATAGGATGAGCATGCCGTTCGCCGATATCGCCAGGGATTTCACCGTGATCGATTCGCCTACCACTCCGGTCTACATTCGAATGAACGAGGAGAGCGAAGAGTTGTGTGATCGGCTGTTAAACGGGGAGTATGGTAAAGACCTGTTCCGGAAGCTTGGTCGCTACTCGGTGAACGTCTGGCCCCAACATCTGCAGGCCATGCTCGATGCAGGAATGCTGGACAGCATTGGTGATAGCAGTGACGGTGATGCTGGGTACATACTCCGCAATGCAATGGATTACTCGTCGGAGAAGGGATTGGCGGCTGAGGTGGATAATCAGACGTCCGATTTCAACCGTTGGAATTACTGAGGCATGAGAGTGGGAGCCATTGAACATGGCTCCCACGGAATGCATTTAGACCTGTGCATAACATCTAAATATTTCAACCCACATCTCTTTCGGGAAGAGATGACATTGTCCCATTTTAGGGCATTGCTTGAGATTGGGGGTTCACTGTAAGAAGTACATCACATATAAATGAAGATTCATTTATATGAATGCACAGTCAAGAAAGTCGTGGTAGTATAGATGTCTATAACCAAAAATCTACCAAAGGAGGTTAGATGCCGGTTAAATTGGAGGTGTGGGGTGATGGGGCCTTGTTCTCACGCCCGGAATTCAAGGTTGAGAAAGTAAGCTATGACGTCATGACTCCATCGGCGGCACGCGGTATTCTGGAGGCCATTTACTGGCATCCGGGTTTGCGCTGGGTGATTGACCGCATTGTGGTGATGAATCCGATTCGCTTCAACAACATCAAGCGGAACGAGGTGAAAAGCACCATCAGCGCCCGTAGCGTGAGCGCAACTCTCAGCAAGGGTGGGACGGTGCTCCCGTTGTATACGGCTGAGGATATACAACCAAGGGCTGCGATGTACCTCCGTGATGTGCGATATGTGATAGAGGCGCATTTCATACTGACTGAGGACATGGGACCTGACGATAGTGCCGCCAAATTCCAAAGCATGTTCAATCGGCGTGCGGGCAAGGGCCAGTGTTACCACCATCCCTACCTTGGTTGCCGTGAGTTTCCCGCCGCCTTCAGGCTTTGGGGGAGTGATGAGGAGGCGAGAGGATTCGAGGAGGGGAATAGAGACTTGGGCTTCATGCTGTATGACATGGACTATTCCAATCCTGCGGATATCAAGCCGATGTTCTTCCGAGGGGTGTTGCATAATGGCGTGCTTGATTGCGAGAACATCGAGGTGATGTCATGATTATCAATGATCTCATCGATCAATACAAGGTTTTGGAAAAGCTTGACAAGGTGCCTTACTTTGGGTGGTCGCGCGAGAATGTTCCCTATGCGTTGGAGATAGACGGCAACGGTGAGCTCCAGCAAGTTGTGGCATTGGGGGACACCTCTGCGAAAAAGCCAAGGAATATGGTTTTCGTGCCTACGGTTGGGATGAGAACATCGGGCACCAACCCATTGTTCATTTGGGACAATGCGGAGTATCTGCTTGGCAGCCCGACCGGTGGCGATGAGGAACGTGCCGAGAAACGATTCGCGGCATCCGCTGAATTGCACGAACGATTGCTTGAGAACGTGCATGATGAAACGGGTGAGGCAGTCAAGGCGTTCTTCAAGAGGCCTCCACAGTGGGAAAAAGCCGCACAGCAGTTCGGTGCCGACTGGGAGAAGATCTCCCGGTCGTACTTCACATTCATGGTTGATGGTCGATTGGCCAAGGATGATCCTGAAATCAAATCCGCATGGGATAACCGTCAGGGTAACCATCCCATCGATGAGTCTGTTATGAGGGAGAGCCTCGCATCAGGCAAGATGGTCGTGCCAGCCGCCACGCATCCTGCGATCAAGGGAGTGCGCGGCGCCCAGAGTTCCGGCGCCCTCCTGATTTCCTTCAACGCGCATGCCTTCGAGTCCTTCGGGCAGGAGCAAGGAAGCAATGCTCCGTTGAGCAGGAGGGAAGCATTTGAATACACGACCGCATTGAATACGCTGCTATCTAATCGTGATCGTGTGAATCACCTAGACAACGTGACGGTGGTCACCTGGTCCGAAACCGGTGAGACCACCTATAGCGATGTCATGGATGTGGCAGGTTTCGGTAATAATCTTTTCGCTGCCCCAGAGGCAACGAAGGGCAACAAGTTGGAACCTGATGGCCGTAGGCAGATGCTGCTGGAACAGATTGAGTCGGCGGTAAAAGCCTTGGCACAGGGCAAGACCTTCGATGTCGACAGAGTCACGCTTTCTCCCGACGAGCATTTCTCTGTTCTCGGGTTGGCTCCGAATGCGGCCAGACTGTCCGTGGTGTTCTATTTGCGAGATAATTTCGGTTCGTTCATGAAGAACATTGAACAACATTATTCCGATACGGAGATCATGCGGCCGAAATACGATACGACGAAGCATATGTCGATGTATCGGATACTACGCCAGACGGTCAATCCGAATTCGAAGAACGCTGCCTTCTCTCCGGGTCTGAGCTCGGCATTGATTAAATCCGTATTGCGGGGCTCGCCATACCCGGCAACGCTTCTCGACAACGTCGAGATGCGTATTCGGGCTGAGCGTGATGTTCCTCCCGACAAGGCTGCGATTATCAAGGCATATTATCTACGGCTTTCCCGATTGAGACCCATCATTGCAAACGACGAAGTGGCAAACCAGAAATTCAAGGAGGTTCTCCAAGTGGATATCAATGAAGATAGCGACTATGTGCCATACGTACTGGGGCGCATGTTCTCGGTATATGAGCAGATACAGAAGGCCGCGAATCCGAACATCAACACCACCATCAAGGATAAGTATTTCAACAGTGCAGCGGCAACCCCGTCGAGGATTTTCGGAATCCTCGGCGAACTGTCCGCCAAACACCTGAAGAAGTCCTCGATGAATCCCGGTGCGAGGGTCAATCTGACGAAGGAACTGGAGCGACTTTCCATACGCATCGGGGATCGATATCCTGATCGGTTGAGTCTACCTGAACAGGGCGCCTTCCAGCTCGGATATTACTTCGAGGATCAGGCGCAATACCGCCCCAAGAAAAACAACGATTAAATATACGAATACATAAACGAAGTTCAATAATTGCATTTAGATTAAGGATGATTATGACAAGCAATGACGCTATTCAGAACCGTTATGATTTCTCTATCTTCTTCGATGTGGAAAACGGCAATCCCAATGGAGACCCGGATGCAGGCAACATGCCACGTTTGGATGACGAGACTGGTCTCGGACTGGTGACGGATGTGTGCATCAAGCGCAAAATCCGCAATTACGTCCAACTCATAAAAGACGATCAGACTCCATATCGCATCTATATCCAGAATCGTGTGCCACTAAACCGACTTGATGCGGAAGCTCTCAAAGCCGAGAACATTCCGGCCGATAAGGCTGACGTCGAGAAGAACATCAAAGCCGCCAAGAAAAAGGATGGCGATCTTGACCGCAAGATTCGTGATTACATGTGCGAGAACTTCTTCGACATTCGCACATTCGGCGCAGTTATGACCACGTTTACCAAGGGAAGCTTGTCTTGTGGCCAAGTGCGGGGGCCGGTGCAGCTTGGCTTCGGACGTTCCTTGGACCCGGTGATGCCTCAGGAAATCACCATTACCCGTGTGGCCATCACCACTGAAGAAGATGCGGAGAAGAAGAGCAATGAGATGGGGCGCAAATACATCATTCCGTACGGCCTCTACCGCATGGATGGCTATGTTTCAGCCTGCCTCGCCGAAAAGACGACCGGCTTCTCCAACACCGATCTGGAATTGCTGTGGGAGGCATTGCTGCACATGTTCGAATTCGACCGCTCTGCGGCCCGTGGCAATATGGCCACCCGCAAGTTGTACGTGTTCAAGCACGATTCCGCACTGGGCGACGCCCCATCCTACAAGCTATTCGACGGTGTACACGCGAAGCTTCGGGAAGGCATAACCGTTCCACGTCGTTTTGAAGACTATGATTTCGACTTCTCTCGGGAAGGGATTCCTGATTCCATCCAAGTCACCGAAATGGTCGATGGCGTCACGCTCTGAGCCATGAACATGTTCGGACGAACGGCGAAGAGAGGGCTGGACGGCTATCCAGAGGATAGCTGGCTGGCCCTCTCGGGCATTCAGCACTTCGCATTCTGCCCAAGGCAATGGGCATTGATTCATGTCGAACAGCAATGGGCCGAGAACTATCTGACCACCGCGGGTCTGTTGGAACACAAGCGAGCACATGACTACCAAGCCTCAGAGAAGCGCGGAGAGCTACTCATTTTGCGTGATCTGCGAGTGTTTTCACGCGAACTCGGTATTTCCGGTGATTGCGATGTCGTGGAATTCCATGCGGACACCGAGGGAATCCCGCTGGAAGGCCGTGAAGGACTGTGGTGCCCATACCCAATCGAATACAAGCATGGCAAACCGAAAACCAACGACGCCGATCGGATGCAACTCTGTGCCGAAGCGATGTGTCTGGAAGAGATGCTGGCATGCGATATTGAGGAAGGCGCGCTGTTCTACCAACGGACCAAGCATCGGGAATCGGTCCGATTCGACGATGAACTCAGAGGCAAGGTGCGGAAAGCATACGAGACGATGCATGACCTGATGGAGAAGGGATACACTCCCAAGGCACGCAAAACCAAGGCCTGCGATGCGTGCTCGCTCAAGGATGTGTGTCTGCCGGAACTTGGGCGGGTGGAATCTGTGAATGAATACATTCAGTCGCACATGGATGAGGGGGAGCGATGAAGCAACTGTTGAACACGTTGTTCGTGACATCTGAGGACGTCTATCTTTCACTCGAGCAAGACAACGTCACAGTGTTGCAGGAAGAACGGAAACTTGCGCGCATTCCGCTGAGATCGATCGAATCAATCTTCTGCTTCAGCTACAAGGGAGCCTCGCCGTCGCTGATGGGAAAATGCGCCGATATGGGCGTGGGCCTGCATTTCTATTCACCGCGAGGATTCTACTATTGCTCCATTCTGGGAGAAAACAACAGGAACGTGTTGTTGAGGATGGAACAGTTCAGGAAATCCGAGAACGAAGAGCGGTCGCTGAGCATTGCCAAATCTTTCATTCTCGCCAAAATATACAACGCGCGGTGGGTGCTCGAACGGGCAAAACGCGATCATGGGATGAGAGTGGACGTAGAAAGACTCGAGTCTGCAATTGGGCAACTGATCGAAGCAATGAAAGCTGCGGAGAGCAGCGTCTCGCTTGATGAGCTCAGAGGAGTGGAGGGTAGCGCGGCAAAAGTGTATTTCAGTGTGTTTGACGAACTCATTCTCCGCGAGAAACAGGATTTCTATTTCGTGTCGCGCTCGCGAAGACCTCCGCTTGACAGAATGAACGCGTTGATGTCGTTCATCTATTCGTTGCTGACCAACGATTGCACAGCGGCGTTGCAGGGGAATGGATTAGACCCATATATCGGTTTCATGCATGTGGAGCGACCCGGGAGACCTGCGCTGGCGCTTGACCTGATGGAGGAGTTGAGACCGGTGTTGGCGGACCGGTTCGCGTTGTCGTTGGTGAACACCGGAGCGGTGAGGCCAAAGGATTTCGACTTACAGGAGAACGGGAGTGTCTTTCTTTCGGAATCCGGGAGAAAGAAAGTACTGTCAGCTTGGCAGAAGCGGAAAGCCGAGACCATCACACACCCATACCTTAAGGAAAGCATTTCCTGGGGATTGGTGCCGTATGTGCAGGCATTGTTGTTGGCGCGTACTGTGCGCGGTGACTTGGAACAGTATCCGCCGTTCTTCTGGAAGTGATTGGTATGTTTGTGGTCGTAACCTATGATGTGAACACCGAGACGCCTGAAGGCAGACGCCGATTGCGCAATGTCGCCAAGACTTGCATGCGATTCGGCCAACGAGTGCAGAACAGCGTGTTTGAGTGTTCGATTACACCATCCGATTACTTGATGCTGGTCTCGAACTTGCTGGAGATTATCGATGAGGAGATGGATAATCTGCGCATCTACAAACTCGGCAAGAATTATGCGAGTAAAATCGAGAGCTATGGACATGACAGACATGTGCCGTTCGATGATGTCATGATGATTTGAGAACACAGGCGTTTGTGGATTGAATGTGCATGGTGGTGCGAAGGGTATGCTGCCATGATTTCATCGTAGGTTCGCACCGGCAAGAGTGCCCCTACGCTGATATTCTTTTCCGCATTGATCGGAATGCCGTTTGATAATTCAACAGTGTTTCCATATTTCAGGTTCGGCTTTGAGATTTGTATGCCGTGCATCTTCCGGTAAAGGTTTTCTGAGGTAAGATTTGGGTTGGAAGTGGGCATGACGTCCGGAATTCGGACTTCGATGTTCACTTTTGCAGTCACCTCCCTTCGGGGAGGTGTGGATTGAAATAACGCATTTGTCCAGAAGATCATCTCCACATGGGGTCACCTCCCTTCGGGGAGGTGTGGATTGAAATCAGATCTGAAATATATGGGAGTTGTTTCGAATGAGTCACCTCCCTTCGGGGAGGTGTGGATTGAAATACGGCCATTGACAACGCAGAGCCGCTTGCCGAAGTCACCTCCCTTCGGGGAGGTGTGGATTGAAATTTGAACTTGTCCACGCTGTCGGACATGTCCACGAGTCACCTCCCTTCGGGGAGGTGTGGATTGAAATTTCCGGCACGAAACCACTCGTGTACACGATGCAGTCACCTCCCTTCGGGGAGGTGTGGATTGAAATGCCAACGCAATCACACTGCGCGTTGGAGGATGCGGTCACCTCCCTTCGGGGAGGTGTGGATTGAAATCAACGCGGTCTTGTACGCGCCATACCGGCTGTTGTCACCTCCCTTCGGGGAGGTGTGGATTGAAATTTCGGCACCGGATTGGAAATGTAGCGGTCGATGTTGTCACCTCCCTTCGGGGAGGTGTGGATTGAAATTACTCCGATTCCTCGAACATCAAGGGCTACCTGGTCACCTCCCTTCGGGGAGGTGTGGATTGAAATACCACCGCCTCCACCGGCGACTTCGCCGGGAACGGTCACCTCCCTTCGGGGAGGTGTGGATTGAAATAGCCTCGCCGGCACCGGCAACCTGCTCACCTACGTCACCTCCCTTCGGGGAGGTGTGGATTGAAATTCATTTCTCCCCGCGCCGGCGTCTCTTGTACCGGTCACCTCCCTTCGGGGAGGTGTGGATTGAAATACCGTCATCGGCGGTGGTGTCTGGTTTGGTGGCGCGTCACCTCCCTTCGGGGAGGTGTGGATTGAAATCTCGACCCGAGCGCAGTCACGGTGTGGGAGTCCGGTCACCTCCCTTCGGGGAGGTGTGGATTGAAATAAATAGCCCTTGATGTTCGAGCCGTCCGTGTAGAAGGTCACCTCCCTTCGGGGAGGTGTGGATTGAAATCAGAGTGTGGCGATGGTGATGACCCAGACGGCCGGAGTCACCTCCCTTCGGGGAGGTGTGGATTGAAATAAGCGTGCCGATCTGGCGCGTGAGTGGGGCATGACGTCACCTCCCTTCGGGGAGGTGTGGATTGAAATATCAAGAAAACCATGAGCCAAGTGAAAGGACAAGTCACCTCCCTTCGGGGAGGTGTGGATTGAAATTCCGTGGTCAACTTGCCGGCGCCGATGGTCTGGTCACCTCCCTTCGGGGAGGTGTGGATTGAAATGACGCAGATGCTCGACTATTACGACATGGCCGCGCGTCACCTCCCTTCGGGGAGGTGTGGATTGAAATGCGACGAGCTGAGCATCCCGGCCGGCGAAGACAGCGTCACCTCCCTTCGGGGAGGTGTGGATTGAAATACTCATGTCGGTGCGCCGTGAGCTGTCCCAGTCGAGTCACCTCCCTTCGGGGAGGTGTGGATTGAAATACCGGCGGCCGGTGCGTGTAGTCCCAGTCGCCGTTGTCACCTCCCTTCGGGGAGGTGTGGATTGAAATGTCGGTGGTGTCGTCACTCATTTCGCCTCCTGGTCACCTCCCTTCGGGGAGGTGTGGATTGAAATTTGACGCCCTCCCATTTGGATACGAGGCCGTCCGTCACCTCCCTTCGGGGAGGTGTGGATTGAAATCTGAACGTGCCCGGCCAACTGCGAGGCCTCGGCCGTCACCTCCCTTCGGGGAGGTGTGGATTGAAATACGCCGTTCGCGGCAAGCTGCGCCATCGTGTTCTGGGTCACCTCCCTTCGGGGAGGTGTGGATTGAAATTTTCGATAGCCGATGACTTCAATGCGTGGTTAAAGTCACCTCCCTTCGGGGAGGTGTGGATTGAAATTACTCGCTCACTCCGATTGCATGATTGAGTGGAGTCACCTCCCTTCGGGGAGGTGTGGATTGAAATTGACTGGAACCGCACGGTGATGTGGGGCGTGATAGTCACCTCCCTTCGGGGAGGTGTGGATTGAAATCCCCGTCTGGTGGGCGTGTCGTCGAACTCCATCACGTCACCTCCCTTCGGGGAGGTGTGGATTGAAATATTGCCTGCGAGGTCATTTCCTGCTGATGCACCGCGGTCACCTCCCTTCGGGGAGGTGTGGATTGAAATCCCGCCATGCGCGACGAGTTTTTTAACGCATTCGGTCACCTCCCTTCGGGGAGGTGTGGATTGAAATTGGACAGGCGAAGGCACTCCGGAAACCTTTGTGGTCACCTCCCTTCGGGGAGGTGTGGATTGAAATTTGCCTCGCGTTCGTCAGACTCGCGTAGTGTTCGGTCACCTCCCTTCGGGGAGGTGTGGATTGAAATCTGTACATGGCTGAATGCCTCCATGTACGATACGTCACCTCCCTTCGGGGAGGTGTGGATTGAAATGATATGGCCGGCGAGGTCAGCGGCAGGCGGCCCGTCACCTCCCTTCGGGGAGGTGTGGATTGAAATAGCCCGGCCTCCTTGCGCAGGAACAACAACGCGTTGTCATCTCCCTTCGGGGAGGTGTGGATTGAAATTGGTTGACGCGTCGCTGCACGGCGTCGTAGTTCGTCACCTCCCTTCGGGGAGGTGTGGATTGAAATAGCCCCTCCCACAGGCCGCCTATGATCGCACTGCGTCACCTCCCTTCGGGGAGGTGTGGATTGAAATACGTCCAGTCAGGCCCAGCATGATTATTTCGCGTCACCTCCCTTCGGGGAGGTGTGGATTGAAATGTTCAACTGCCGGGCGGCGGCTAGACCAACGCAACGTCACCTCCCTTCGGGGAGGTGTGGATTGAAATCATATGTAGCAGAGGTTGCACGACTGGTGTCCTGGTCACCTCCCTTCGGGGAGGTGTGGATTGAAATGCTTGGGTAATGTCGTCATTGATGGCTCGAGCACGTCACCTCCCTTCGGGGAGGTGTGGATTGAAATATCGTGGGCGTCTTCGAGGTGAATAAGTCTGAGTCACCTCCCTTCGGGGAGGTGTGGATTGAAATCACATGGCGCCGCGGGAGAGTAGCGCTTGTGGGGTCACCTCCCTTCGGGGAGGTGTGGATTGAAATCGTGCCATCGATTCGCCGAGCCGTGGGCGTCTGGTCACCTCCCTTCGGGGAGGTGTGGATTGAAATATTGTCTGCACGTGGGTCCTGATGGAACCATTGAAGTCACCTCCCTTCGGGGAGGTGTGGATTGAAATATGATACAGGGCATGAGCTTCGATGCCATCCGCGGTCACCTCCCTTCGGGGAGGTGTGGATTGAAATAACATCAACCGTGCGGAAGCGCCGTACCGCATCGTCACCTCCCTTCGGGGAGGTGTGGATTGAAATTCAGGTCATCCTTGAGCCGCAGCATCTTGATTCGTCACCTCCCTTCGGGGAGGTGTGGATTGAAATCTGATGACCGAGACCGATTACCAGAGCATGCTCGGTCACCTCCCTTCGGGGAGGTGTGGATTGAAATAACGAGCCCGTCCATGACGACGTCGCCGACACTGTCACCTCCCTTCGGGGAGGTGTGGATTGAAATTCGTCCACGGCGCGCGGGTCGAAGGTGACGCGGTGTCACCTCCCTTCGGGGAGGTGTGGATTGAAATTATCGTGTCAACGTCCCGGACGTGGGGGCCGACACCGTCACCTCCCTTCGGGGAGGTGTGGATTGAAATCATCCCAATCAGGAATGGAAGCGGTTTGTCGTGGTCACCTCCCTTCGGGGAGGTGTGGATTGAAATCTCGAGACGATGGCTCCACCGACGCTCGACGAATTGTCACCTCCCTTCGGGGAGGTGTGGATTGAAATTTGTTGCGGCCCACAGGGTAATCAGTCGGCTATTGTCACCTCCCTTCGGGGAGGTGTGGATTGAAATACCGAGAATGTCCCAGTAAGCCTTGATCGCGGTGCGTCACCTCCCTTCGGGGAGGTGTGGATTGAAATACCGAGAATGTCCCAGTAAGCCTTGATCGCGGTGCGTCACCTCCCTTCGGGGAGGTGTGGATTGAAATACCTGCCGACGGATGACGTTCAGCCGGCGCTTCGGTCACCTCCCTTCGGGGAGGTGTGGATTGAAATAACCCCGTCACCGACACCGAGACGGAATCGGACCCGTCACCTCCCTTCGGGGAGGTGTGGATTGAAATCCCCTACCCCACGGCTTGAAGAGGCACACCCGATGTCACCTCCCTTCGGGGAGGTGTGGATTGAAATCACGCAGCAGATCACGCAGGCCGAAGCGGCCGCAGGTCACCTCCCTTCGGGGAGGTGTGGATTGAAATCTGTGGTCACGGCTGAACCGCGCATGGTTGAGTCGTCACCTCCCTTCGGGGAGGTGTGGATTGAAATCTCCAGTTCGTGGCGATGACCTTGGCCCGTCGTTGTCACCTCCCTTCGGGGAGGTGTGGATTGAAATACCGAGTACGTAGGATACGGGGCGCGGAGAGTCAGTCACCTCCCTTCGGGGAGGTGTGGATTGAAATACCGAGTACGTAGGATACGGGGCGCGGAGAGTCAGTCACCTCCCTTCGGGGAGGTGCGGATTGAAATACCGAGTACGTAGGATACGGGGCGCGGAGAGTCAGTCACCTCCCTTCGGGGAGGTGTGGATTGAAATAATCGCCTGTTGCCGCGCGGACGTACGGCCGTGTCACCTCCCTTCGGGGAGGTGTGGATTGAAATCACGCAGCAGATCACGCAGGCCGAAGCGGCCGCAGGTCACCTCCCTTCGGGGAGGTGTGGATTGAAATCTCGACCCGTCGGCCGTCACCGTGTGGGAGTCCGGTCACCTCCCTTCGGGGAGGTGTGGATTGAAATTTGGCGACGCAGAAGTTCGACACGACGCAGATCGGTCACCTCCCTTCGGGGAGGTGTGGATTGAAATACCTACGAACAAGACGAGGCTTCCGTGGCTCTGGTCACCTCCCTTCGGGGAGGTGTGGATTGAAATCCTACGGCGATCCTGTCGACGATGACAGTATTGTGTCACCTCCCTTCGGGGAGGTGTGGATTGAAATGAAAGCGAGGACGACGCATGAGCAACCCGCGCGACGGTCACCTCCCTTCGGGGAGGTGTGGATTGAAATTTCAGGTGGAGGAGGTAGTAAAAGTAACACTACGTCACCTCCCTTCGGGGAGGTGTGGATTGAAATTTGAGCATGATGTGCGTGGTGTGCGGCAGGATGGTCACCTCCCTTCGGGGAGGTGTGGATTGAAATAGTGTGTACCGCCATAGGCCGTTGGTCAGTGTCGGTCACCTCCCTTCGGGGAGGTGTGGATTGAAATCTGGGAGGCAACGAGCAATCCATCACCGAATGGGTCACCTCCCTTCGGGGAGGTGTGGATTGGAAATAGTCGTGCGGCCGCCTTGCCTCCGAACACGGCCATGTCACCTCCCTTCGTGAAGGTGCGGATTGAAATAAGGAGCGTGAGCTGAGCTGGCTGGGGGTCACGCGTCACCTCCCTTCGGAGAGGCGTAGGTTGAAGTAAAACGCGCTTGAGATGATAGTGTGGATGCAGCAGTCGCATCCTCTCGGCGGGGGTGGGTTGAAATTTGGTTTCGCCGGCGCCTTGAGTGAAGGGACGGCTCACCTCCCTTCGGGGAGGTGTGGATTGGACGAGGTAGCACAAGAACTACGCTGACCGAAACCTCGGGTCACACTTCCTCTCGCGGAGGTGTGCGTTATGAGATGAGAGATTTGAGCCGCAGCCTCGTCAGATAGTCGCCCGTTCTCGTTCTCTATCGGCAGCGTGGATCCTCGTCGCCGGTGTCAGACATACCGTTGTCTGGATGGGTTTGAGTTTCGGTGCCGGACGGTTCCTTGATTGGTCGCAAATGCGGAGATGCGTTGGTGACCGTTGAAATGGAACATAGTAATATCCCGAGATTCCAAACGTTATCTTGTGAGTTATACGGTGCCCCCGGCCTGTCGGTGAGAGCAATGCTGCAATGCCCCTAGAAAATGTTTTCAATCCAAGCAACCTATACAATACCGCCTATGGTCATAATATCTCTCGTCCTGTCGGTTGTTGCTACCTTGATTTCAGTTGCCGCATTCGTCCGCAATGCATGGAAAGACCATCTTCACGAAGTACGCTATCAGGCTGACTCTGTTTCGACTTGGATCACTGGCGGCACCAATCTCAAGGTGAAAGATGATTGGGGCCGCCCGATGGACGAAGTCATGCTGTGTAACTTGAGCAATCAGCCTGTGTATGATGTGATTCTCACATCTGGGATCCAATAATCAGGGGAGAAGTTTGTGGTTCATGAAGGTCCGTACGGCGGAGATTCGCGATATGTTCGTCCGACTGTTGTCGGGGTGCTCCCGCCAGGCACGTTCCGGAGCTGTATCACTCCACCTGATTTGGGTATGTGCAAGAGATTCCAATCAGTCATTGCATTCCGAGATACGCGCGGTAATTCGTGGATTCGAGATGCGAATGGAAATTTGATCAAGCTTAGGAAGGGTCAGGATATCTACGGCGCCATGGGGTGTCCCCTGCCTCCACCGCATGTCGTTCCAATTGAGCGGGTTGATTAAAGCGGTGCCATCGTGCATATCTCAAATGACGGCGTTCGAGTGCCTCGTTGAGGTAGTGTTCTTCATATTCGCGATCCAAGGGGCGCTGCCAGTGCTCTGTTGAGATTGGACCTGCGAGATTGACCACCCTGGCAGCGCTTCGGTTGCTGTTATGAGACTGCGCTCTCGGTGACGACAATGCAGGAGCTCACTCGATGACCTTTGCGGCAGACCGTTTGCAAACACGGCGCATTTACCTCGCTCACATGGTCTCGGCGAGACTGGATGTTCCGATTGCGCAATACGAGGTATCCGCCGCAGACTCTGTTATGACGCCACCCTCCGAGGAGGAGATGGAAGTAGAGGCCTGCTCCTGCGCTACCTATGGGAAGCGCGCTATGCGGTTAAGTAACAAAAATGTGCTCCGCATACGGCACATGACGAGCGTCCCGCCAAGCTTTTCCTGATGCCAGGTTTGCCTTGGGTCTCTGGCCTGCCGGCGGGCGGTTAGAACTTTGTCATGCTCCAAGCGTGGATTTCCTAGCGGGCTCGGACATCGAGCGGCATCTCAGGTACCCAGAGAGTGCTGGATGTTAGGGGTTCGAGTCCCTCATCACCCACTACCTTCAGATATTCGGGAGAGGGGAGCGATTCCTCTCATCATCGACAAGATACGCATCCCAAACCTGCCATGTCGCCACTCGGGACTGCTCGCGCAAATTCCCATACTGTTCCGTACCCGAATCATGGTTGGTGGCCGTGGTCATCTGCACATCCCCGACCGTGGCACTGGCTTTGTTCCCATCAAGCTTAGATCTATATGCCTATGTCGATAGACGATTCATATTCGATTGCCGTAGAAGTCGCTACTGACAAGCCATTATACCAAAACGGCCGGTTTTCCTCCCAATCCGGATCTTTCTGACAAACAGCTTCACTGGCCCGTATACTGGGTTCATGCATCATCGACGAGGATGATGCATGGAGAAACTAACCGGGTGTGCTATGTGTTGCGTATACGAGCGAAGAAAGGCGCCATGAGAACGACTGTTCGCGAATTCCCGGAAGCTTTGACGATGCTGCTTCTCATAGTGCCGCTTCCATCTTGTTCCGAGATCAGAGGGAATCTTGCCGATACCAATACCAGATTTACACCACTGTGTTGAAAGGCAGGACATCATGTCTCAGACAGCCATCCTGTTATGGACCGCCATAGTTGAAGCGGTATGGCTGGCGCCGGTCGGCCTCTACTACCAATACAACCGAGATACCATGACCGTTCGCCGCAAACGCATACTGCTCACCACGGCAACCATCATATTCCTGACTATCATGACGATTGCGGCAGTCATCTCACTCTGCCAATGAGCAGACGGCGCACGAGCACATTCGCGCGAGTATTGACGTCTTTCGGAGCACCGTAAGCGCCTCCTTGAAAACTAGGATTGCAAGACCGACCACCTTGGCAGCGCTTCGGTTGCTGTTATGAGACTGCGCTCTCGGCAACGACGATGTTGGAGCTCACTCAATGATCTTTGCGGCAGACTGTTTGCAAACACGGCACGTTACCTCGTCTGCATGGTTGTCGCAGTGAGACTGAACTCTTCAATTGCGCAATACGAGGTATCCGCTGCAGACTTTGTTACGAAGCCACCCTCCGAGGAGAACATGGAACGAGGGGGATGGAAGTAGGAGCCGGATTCCCTGTGCATCATGGAGTCGGCTCCCTGCGTTGCTCGGCGCTACTCACGAGGCTACTCGGTCTTCCGCTCGGCAACGGCCCGCTCCAGCGTTCTGATGGTAATTCCCGGCCAGATGAACACGCACGGTGCGGCTAGAAGCCAAGCTGCCGCTGTGTTCCCTCGCACCCAGCATACGATTGCCAGTATTGGCAGGATGACTGACACAATCGCCGTGATCCAGCCCCACAGATGCGGATGATCATGTATTAGGCGAAACACGGGCTCTCACTCTCCTCCCGAGTTCATTACAATGCACGCTCCAGCTTACCGATTTGAAGACCTCACACTGTTTTCTTGGCATGTTCTGCCGCTCGGCTCGCATATTTCGACGCGCACAGGTTCCGTGGCCGCTGTGCGCGTCTTCTCACAGCCGCTCCGCACCCTTCCCTCGGTTGCATTCGAAGCAAAGCGTCCAGAGATTGTCCAGCACGCTTTTGCCGCCTTTGGAAACTGGCGTGATGTGATCCACTTCGAGCCGAGCGCCCTGATCGGCGGTTTTCCCGCATAGGCGGCAACGGTAGTGGTCGCGCTTCATCACTGCGAAACGCAGAGCAGGGGTCATAAGTGAGCGTTGATAGCTCTTGGATTCCTTCCGTTTTCTTTCCTCGCGGATCGTCAGCAAAGCATTGTATAGGTCCGCTGGGGCGAAGATGCAGAATCCACTGTAGCTATTCCGTCCCTGTGGCGATGTGTACGACCATTCCCATCTCACGTTGATGTAGCTCTGTGCGCTGACGTAATCCTTGATCTCAACCCGCGCCGAATAGTTATTCCAGAACAAATACCAGGGTACATTCGGTGTCGGAATGTTGCTCACGATGTCAGACGTTCCCAGAGCATAGGCGCGCCATACTGGCAGAGGGATTTGAAGGAAAGCCGTATAGAAGCGTGCCACATAGTTGGTGAATTCCTTCTTGGCGTTATATGTGTCGAACTGTCGCTTACTGCGCAACTTCACTCGTTGGACTGCGGTGTTCCATCCCGGCACTTTCTGCCCCACACCATTCCGATATGTTCCGTTGAGTGCATGCATCTGATCAATGGCCGATTGTGCATGCTTCTCCACGAATGATTCACACATGTGCTTGACGGCAAGAAAAGACAGAAGTCCAAGCAGCAGGAGCAAGACAATACCGATAATACATACGACGAACATGTCGATTTCAGATGAGTGAGTCGAACTGTAGGGCATGCGAATTCCACCGTTTCCCACGAGAGCTGCTACTGCTCAAATTGTAGACACATGCGCATCAAACATGTTGTAGTCCGCGCTTTCTCCACAGGATGTTCGATTAGAAATGATGGTGATCACGTATTGACGGTCGCGTGTCGAATGTTGGTGTCGGTTTCATCTCGAGCATCGGTTGGTTTAATTAATATAAACGATTACCTGATGTACGATACGAATTAATTGTTCTATGAATCAGTGCGTGGAGTAGAAAACGGGATGAGCATACTAAAAGAGAAGTCAATTTCATCGAGACACGTCGCAAGGGGTCGTAATTCTAATGTGGAGGCAATGCGTCTTCTTGCGATGTTGTTGATTACCTTTAATCATGGGCCTTGGTCTGCTTTGGGATATATAAATCCAGAATGGTCATATGTTCACCGACTTTCTCTGAGCATCCTTGTTGCATGTCTTGTTAATTGGGGAGGGGTAGGCGATGTTCTGTTCTTCCTTATTAGTGCATGGTTCTTATGTGATGAGCAGCAAAGTGTAAGAAAAACATATCCCGTTGTTGGAAGTTGGAGAAGCAGCTTTGGTTTTATTCGATTCTGCTCTATATCGCGCTACTTGTGGTGTGGTATAAGCAGAGAAATTTATCTATGAAACAAGTTACGCGGCAAGGATTCAATGCTTTATTCCCGTGCGCAACTGGTCTTTGGTGGTATACGACAAGCTACGTTTTGTTCCTTTTGATATGTCCTTTACTTACGAGAGGATTACGCCAGCTTAGTTTTAAAGCACATGCTTCACTCTTTGTCGCATTGATCTTGATATATGGATTTACACCAAACGTAATCTTTCCCTTAAACAACACTTATACATTTGTTTTGTTTGTATATTTATATATATTGATGACTTTTTTGCGTTGGCGTGTACCCCAAGTGTGTGCTAATAGGAGTTTTGCTAAGAAACTAATATATATTGGATTGATTTTCGGGCTAGGATCTCAGATTATTGTTCAATGTTTTTCACCGAGCAAAACGTATAATATGACTCCACTTTGGCTGAATTCCCCGCGTTGCCTACCAAGTATGTGCATTGGATTTGGCTTGCTGGTCTTAGCGTTCTCTGCGAAAAACCATTATAACAAGATTGTTAATAGATTTGCTGCTTCTACGCTGTCTATCTATTTAGTGGGGGCGAGTCCTTTTGTTCTATTGAATCAGTCCTCGATTGCCGAACGTATACCTCTGTTAGGAGGCATTGGAGCGATTGCAATTCTTTCTGGCCTGCTGCTTTGTCTGTATATTTGCGTGCTGCTCTTTGATCTTGTTCGCCAGTATATATATACGATTACTGTTGATCGGAATAATAGTGAGCAAGCTAGTTGGATTTGTAAAAATCTTCTTAGTTTGCGTGAAACCATATGGAATTTTGGAAAAAAATTGATAACTGAATAACAATGAGTATGTTCTTAAGTTAATAAGTGTATGCTTCGAATCATCTGACTTGCGTCAGAGTCTGTTTGGTGAATTTTTTTTCGAAACACATTTTTTAGTGACTCAAGATCGATATTTGATAGTGTGTACCTGTTGCATTGGTATGCGCGATAAATTCCTGTGAAATCAGCGCATCGAGTTTTATGTTCGGTCATCTTGTGTTCCTCATTGAGCGGTAGTGCAATAATCATGGATTTCGCAGAGACAATTAGAATTGCATTTTCTTTTAAAGATTTCAAGAATCGCGAGGACGCGTTCATCTAATCAGGTCTATGCCAATTGTGGATGGATGATAGAGGGATGCTGCAAAATATAAATATAGGAAATGACGGCGCGTGCTATATAATTATAAATCGGTTTGGCTGCGTCAAAACGTGAGCGCTCGAAGCCAAAACTTTAAGCATTGATATGTATGAGTGAAGCAGCCGAATGGCATGCATGAAAGGGACTCAATGCCGGATATACAAGATGTGTTCATTGTCGGTTCTAAGGGCATACCTGGAAATTACGGTGGCTACGAGACTTTCGTGGATAGATTAACTGAATATCATCAGGTTATGCCGAATATTCACTATCATGTGGCATGTAAGGCGAGTGTGAAGGATGAATTCGAGTATCATGGAGCTCATTGCTTCAAAATCAGAGTACCTAACATCGGTCCAGCACAAGCGATATATTACGATGTCGCCGCACTTGATTATTGCATCAAATACATCAAAAAGAACAAAATCAAACATCCGATAGTGTATGTGTTGGCATGTCGAATCGGACCTTTCGCGGCTCATTTTGAGAAGGAGATTCATAAGCTTGGTGGAAAATTTTATGTGAATCCAGATGGACATGAATGGATGCGCGCCAAGTGGAGTCGTCCTGTTCGTTGGTACTGGAAGTATTCCGAACGTCTGATGATCAAGCATAGTGACTTGTTGGTGTGTGACAGCAAGAACATCGAACGATACATCCGGCGCGAATATGCACAATATAAGCCTGAGACTACGTTCATCTCCTACGGCGCCGAGACTAGAGGGAGTGCGTTGCCTGATGACGATGCCAAGCTCTTACAATGGTATAATGAAAAAGGGCTGAGGCCTTTCGATTACTACCTTGTTGTTGGCCGTTTCGTGCCGGAGAACAACTATGAGACCATGATCCGCGAGTTTATGAAGAGCAATTCCAAAAAGAATTTCGCGTTGATCACGAATGTTAGCGATAAGTTCCTTGAAGAGCTCGTGAGAAAAACACATTTTGATCAGGATCCACGTATTAAATTTGTCGGGACAGTATATAATACTGAACTGCTCATGAAAATTCGTGAGAATGCCTACGGATATTTCCATGGCCATGAGGTCGGTGGCACGAATCCAAGCCTTCTCGAGGCTTTGGGAAGTACAGATCTGAACTTGTTGCTGAAAGTCGGTTTCAACGAAGAGGTGGCTGAAGACGCCGCGCTGTATTGGACGAAGAAGCCAGGGAATCTGGCATCGCTTATTGACTATGCAGATTCTCTACCCAAGTCTGAGATTCAGGAATACGGTCGCAAGGCCAAGAAGCGTATTGCGGACCACTATAGCTGGCAATACATTGCGGACAGGTATAGCGATCTCTTCACACGATAAGGGTATTCAATGAAGATTCTGGCAATCCATAATTTCCATCGTAAGGGATCTGCAAGTGGTGACGACCAGGTGTTCAAGAGCGAGACCAGGCTTCTTGAAGAACATGGCCATACCGTCATCAAATACACTGCGAGCAACGACAACTTCGACGATGCTGGCATCTGGGGCAAGATTAAGTCTACGTTCGGCATGCTGTGGTCCTTTAAGCACTATCATGACGTGAAAGAGATCTGCGAGCGAGAGAAGCCGGACGTGGTGCATGTGCACACCTTCTTCCCGCTGCTCTCGCCGTCGATCCTGTATGCTGCAAAAAGAAGTGGTTGCAAGGTGGTGGCCACGTTGCATGACACACGGTTCGTGTGTCCAGTGGCTACCTCGTTGCGTGACGGCAAGATTTGCAATGAATGCGGCGATGGCCATTATCTTCGCATGGTGAAGTACAGGTGCTTCAAGGGGTCCGCGCTGCAGAGCCTCATTGTTGCGGGTATCTTCAAATACCACCGCATTCGTCGCAGCTTCTATAACGAGATCGACAAGTATATCTGTCTGAATAACAATCAGATTGACTTGCTTGAAAATATCGGCTTTGATGAGCGCAAGATATACAAGAAATACAATTTCGTGCCCGATGATCAAGCCAATGTGAAACCATCCGTGCCGGAAGGTTTGCCAGAGAGATTCGTGGTGTTCTACGGCAGAATCGGCATGGAGAAGGGCGTTCGTATTCTCCAGCGCATCTGGAACGATATTCCGGATATCCCGTTGGTAGTGATGGGTGCTGGTCCTTTGGAGGATGACTTCACCAAATGGGCCGAGCGGCATGGTAACGTGTATTTTCTGGGCTATACCGAGCATGAGAAGTGCATGGGAATCGTCAAGGCGAGCGAATTCGTCATGTTCCCGTCGATCTGGTACGAAGGTTGTTCGATGGTGGAGATTGAGACCGAGAGCCTAGGCAAGCCATTAGTGGCCACGGATCTTGGCTTCTCGTCTGAAGCCGTAAAGGACGGCTATAACGGCGCCAAAGTGCGGCTTGGTGACATCAAGGGATTCGTCAAGGTTGTGCGTGAACTATGGGACGATCCTGAGGGAACACTGCGCATGGGTGTCAATGCACGTGCCGACTACGAGAAGAAGTACACTCCTGAGCATAACTATGAACAGTTGATGGAAATCTACAACGCCTGACGGCCTATATGGAGGAGACGAAATGCTGCAAAATCTCTCTTTTCGTGACAAAAGTATTGTTCTGATGCGTACCGGCATCAAGGCAGCGCGGGGTCTACGCCGTCGGATCTGGCTCCGGGAAGCGCATGGTCTGTTGCTGGTTGGGTCCCATGTAACGATTTCACATGCGAGGAACATCCATTGCGGGAAAAACGTGAAGTTTGAAGACTATAGTGAGATTCAGGGATTGTGCAGCAATGGTCTGCATTTCGGTAACGATGTGACCATTGGCCGAGGTGTGATGATTCGCCCATCCAGCTACTATGGTGGCGATTTAGGCCAAGGACTCGCTATTGGCGACAACTCATCCATCGGCCCGCACGGGTATGTGGGATGCTCGGGACAGGTCACCATCGGCACGAACGTCATGATAGGACCGAAGGTGAGCATCTTCGCGGAAAATCATGTGTTCAGCGATACAGAGCAGACTATCAAAAGTCAGGGAGTGAAACAGAAAGGCATCGTCATCGAGGATGACTGCTGGATTGGCAGCAACGTCACTATACTCGATGGAGTGAGAATTGGTCGTGGTTCAGTGATTGGTGCTGGCACATTAGTTACGCATGATATTGAACCGTATAGTAAGGTGATAGACCGCCGAAATACGGTCGCGACAAGACGATAATCATTGAATCAATACGACTCGTGAGCTAGTGAGCAGATAAAATATGAGAATTTTGTATGTACGATCCGGCCCATATGAACTTGACATCCAAAAATATAACTGTCAGGAGATGGGGTTGGCAAAGGCGTTCTGCGAAGCTGGATACGATGTAGATATCGTGTTGTATTCGCGTCATCCTCGTGATCTGGCGTTCGAGCACGCGGGCAAGCAGATTCGTGTGTTATATAAGCATGGAGTACGTGTATTACGAAGCGGAATCTATCCGTCTGTGCTGAAGCGCGCATTCCTGCAACAGTATGAATACGTGATCACATCCGAATACAGCCAGATTATGTCTGTGTTGACTTCGAAGCGTTGTGATAAAACTTACGTATACAATGGTGTTTATTATAATTTGTTCATGCTTCCATTTATGGAAAAAATTTATGATAAACTCTTTAAAAATGTATTAAATAATAATGTGAATACTATTTTCTGCAAAACAAAAGAATCAAAGCAGTACCTGAGGCAGAAGGGCCTAGAACACACCGCCGTGGTTGGTGTGGGGCTCGATATCGATGCATTCAAGAGGCCAGCTCCAATTACATCAGAGGTAGCCGAACTAGCGGAAATTATGAAGGCTCATCCCACGATGTTATCCGTGGGCGCTATCTCGCCGCGCAAGAACACGAAGTTGATCGTCGCGATCTTCAATCGCCTGAAACAAGATAAGAAGTATCAGGATCTTAGGCTCGTGTTGGTTGGGAAAGGCGATGCCCGTTACACACAGGCGTGCTTGAACGAGTGCTATCCCGCATACCGGGATGACCTCATCCACATTCCGTCTATAGACAACGCACAACTACGCTATGTGTATCCGAACGCCAACGTGTACATCTCTGCCGCGACTCAGGAGATCTTCGGCATGGTGCTGGCTGAGTCTATGTATTTCGGAGATCCTATGGTGGCTAGCAACACTGCCGGTGCGCGTACTCTGGTGGTTGAGGATGAGACTGGCTATATTGTGGATTCTGACGATCTGGACGAGTGGGCCTATAATGTCTCAAGAATACTTGATGACAAGGATTTGCAACGGAGCATGTCTCGACAGGCCCATCAGAGGATCATTGATAACTTCATGTGGTCGAATGTGGCAGATCGCATGCTGACCCATATGGAGGCGAAATGAAATTCGGATTTGTGGTGTTGCATTACCTCTCGTTCGAAGACACGATTCAGTGCGTCAACTCCGTCCTACCTATCATTGGCCAACATGACGTGAAGATCGTGATTGTGGACAACCATTCCAGCAATGGTAGTCTCGAGCGGCTCGAGCAGGAATACGCGAGCAATGAAGCTATCGCGATTGTGCCCAACAATGACAACTTAGGATTCGCACGTGGCAACAATGTCGGCTATACGCTATGCCGTGATGTATACCATTGCGACTGCATCATGGTGTCCAACAATGACATCATCGTGGAAAGCCCTGATCTGTTCGATGTCATCGAACAGGAAGCACCTGATTCCAGCTGCGCCGTGATAGGTCCGGACATCATGTCCGGAAAGACAGGGCATCACCAGAACCCCGTAAAACCCGTGCACTTCAATCATAAAATGATTAAGAAGGAAATACTGCGCTACAGGTTGCTGAGTCTGTTCAATACTCTGAATGTGTATGACTTTGCACGTAAATGCCTTGGGCAGACCTCGAGGGCCAGTGCTGCAACTGGTATTTCTTTCGAGCCTAAGTCGATGTGTTCGCCAGACATCCAGTTACATGGGTCGTTCCTCATTTTTCTCAAGCCCTATATCACCATCTTCGACACCGCCTTTGATCCACGTACATTCTTGTATATGGAGGAGGACATACTGAGGATGCGCTGCGAGTCCAAAGATCTTCGGATGTGCTATTGGGACAATTTACGTGTAATCCATAACGAGGATTCATCCACTGACATGCTGACAAAAAAGGTTAAGAAGAAGCGCAGTTTCGTATTCCGCAACATGATACAATCCTATGAGGTTTTAGATAAAGTAATTCTGGAGTACGACATTGAGAAGAGCAGATAATGGGGCATTGGTTCTGGTTATTCAGATTCAAATAATCATCTTCTCTTTTTTCATGGAGATTGTAAGCCGTAATATAGTTACAATTCTTTCTTGGACAGCGTTTACGTTGATTAGTGCATTGTATGTTGCGTTTCATAATTCAATCGTATATAATAAATATTTTGTTATATATGTACTGTTGCTTTATTGTATCTTTGCACTCACTCTTACGAAAGTACAGTATATAACTTCAATTATATATAGTTTTACTGTATTTAACGTAATTATAGTAACCTTATTTTTCTGGTTTACAGTATTTGCAGCAGGATTCAGTATACTGACGTTTTTTCGATATATTTTGAATTACGCAACAATTGTATCAATTCTCACCGTTGTCGAATGTTTCCTCAAGAGAAATATTATCTTTGGATTGTGGAGCCGGGCAGATTCGTCTAATTATAAGCAGAGCGGCAAAGCGCAATACGTACCCTATGGCAGTTTCGGCAATCATATTGTCTTATCGATCTATTTGATTTTAATAATAATCTTATCAACGTATATTATTCGATATTACAAATATTATGTTATAACCTTATTATTTGCATCTCTTGGTGTGCTGATGAGTGGTGTCCGCACCGCATATCTTGCGGTAGCTATTTTATTCCTATATTTCGTTCTTCGATCTATATTGATGGCTACTGTTGGTAAGAGGTCAATAACGACTCTGGTATTTTCTCTTATACTCCTAATTGGTGTATTCATGCTGTTTAAGTATGGTAAAAGCGTGTCGTTTGTGGAGTTGATCAATCAGCGAATTGAAGCTCTTACTGGTAGAGAATCAGCATCTGGTCGACATCGTTTTGAAGCAATCAGGATTGTATTTGGCTTGTATGCTGAGGCGAGCCCACTCGTATGGTTTTGGGGTAGCGGTAGCGGAACTATAGCCGCGATGATGCGTACGCAGCAGATTGCTCACGGTGAGATGTCTGGTTTCTACGTGATTGATAATCAATGGATGGAATCTCTATATGACGGAGGTCTATTCCTTATACTTCCCTTAGTGGTTATTTTCTGCAAAGCGATTGCTCCATCTTTGGATGTTTCAAAAACATCCAAAGATGGTTATTCCGTATATCTCTCTTTTGCGTTCATAACATATCTGATATTTATGTTCTCTTTTGAGACGTTCACATGGGTGTCGAGTGCGTCGATATTTGGATTACTGCTAGCTCTAATGCCATACTCCGGACAAACTCTCATTGCTGAGAGGGAGCAATTGGGAAGGGTGGTTTGATATTTATGCAGATTATTTCAATGTGGTATATCAATACTGTCTAATTCATATTGCGATGTTGCTATACCTATCAAGTGTAATTCTTCGTTAGTAATCTGTATAGTTGTTTTTGTTTGTAATTCACAAGACGGGAAAAGAAAGACTTATGGCGGCGAACGTTAACGATATGCCATCTTCTGGTATCTCCAACAAAGCATCAAGCCATGATAACGATGGGTTGACATTTGTTGCACTTCTGAGGGCGCTACGTAAGCATCTGATCACAGTCTTTGTGACATTTGCGCTTACCATGGTGGCAGTGTGTGTGTGGACCGCATTGTCTCCGGTAAAGTACACAACTTCCACACAATTGTTCGCAACATACAATGCGGCATCGGCTGATTCGAATGTGAATGAACAGAATACAGGTAGCTCATACATCATGAGTCAGATTCAATCATATCCTGCTTTGGTAAAAACACAGGTTGTTCTCCGACCCGTTATTGATGATTTGCATTTGGATAAGTCAGTCTCAACCTTGGCCAGCGAGATTACTGTAACGAATCCTGCCAATACTGCTTTCATAAATATTTCAGTGACTGAATTGGATGCGGAACAAGCAGCTAAAATCGCCAACTCAATCGCGAGCTCTTTAAGCAATGTCATAGAGAAGTCTCTGTACTCATCTGGGCAGGATTCTTCCATTAAGCTCACAGTTGTTGAAGCAGCACAACTGCCCAGTGCTCCAAGTTCACCGAAGTGGACTCTAAATGTACTTGTCGGTATTGTTGCCGGTATTATTCTCGGTATTATTGCCGGTTTGTTGAAAGATGTTTTTTCAAAGACCGTGCAGGATGAAGATGAAGCAGGCGAGCTAATCGATGCGCCAATAATTGGTAGAGTTCCAGAAGATGATTTATTGAATTCTCCTACTCCAGTGATAATAAGCGAGCCGGGAAGTCCGATTGCTGAAGACTTCCGCCGCATTCGCACCAATCTTTCATTCTCCACGCCTGTGGAGGGCACGAATTGCCGTCTTGTCATTGTCACATCCGCTGGTGCTTCTGAGGGCAAGACTACCACCTCAGTAAATATTGCCGTCGCTCTTGCCGAAGACGGATCACGAGTGCTACTTATTGACGCGGACCTTCGTCACCCGTCTGTTGCGCGTAAGATTGATATCGATGGGTCTGCGGGTTTGACCCATGTCCTCTCCGGCCAAGCAGCGGTGAAAGACGTTATCCAGCGGTATTGGAAGCCCAACCTGCATGTCATCCCGGCTGGCCCGAAGCCGCCAAATGCGTCGACATTGTTGAACTCCCCATTGATGACGACATTGGTTGCCAATGCCATGCAGCAGTATGACTACATCATCATTGATACCGCACCGATGGTCGTGGCTAATGACGCTGTAATCTTCATGAAACAAGGTGGCACATTGGAGATGGTTTGCCGTCGTGACCAGACGCTCAAGCGTGATCTGCGAGAGATTGCGGACGAACTGGAGACTCTGGACATGCCTGTTACAGGAGTCATTATCAACTGCGCTAAAGAGAATAAGAAGGCACTTGAGAATAGTAACTACTATTACTATTCCAATAGTGGCAATGCCGCAAAAGGTAAACGTAAGAAGTAAAGAAACAACACCAGAGCACCGCGCGCTTTCCGGCGTGCGGTGCTTGCCGTTGTAGGGGGTAGATATGTCATCACATCGGGCGTCGCGAAACGGTGTTCATAATCGTCATCGTATTTGGCCATGGGTGGTAAGCGTCGTTGTTCTGCTTGTCGCCATCATCGCATTTCTCGGCATCGTCGGTTTCAATGTGTATATGCAGGCAAAGGAAGTGCAGGAGCATGAGAGCAAGGCGCTCTCCATGCTTTCCGGCTTCTCCGCGAATATCGACGACACCAAGGTGCAGCAGATCAAGAATGAGCTGCCTCAGATCCAGCAGGAGACGCGTCAGGCATCCACCATTGCTCATGGGACATGGTGGAATATCGCACAAAAACTGCCATATGTTGGCCGTGATGTCACTGCGATGCAGGGTATGACGCAGGTAATCGACAATCTGGTGAGCCAGTCGGTGCCGCAATTCATGGATGTTGTTTCGACATTACAGACTGCTGATCTCACTTCGGGCGATGATGGCATCAACCTCAAGCCGATACTCGACTGTCAGCAAGGCATGCAGCAGGCCAATGAAACCTTGGAGCAGCAAGTGAATACATATAACGCATTGCCGCAACCCAATATCGATATGGTTCGTTCGGCCTATTCCCAAGGTTCCGACAAATTGAACGCATTGGCTTCTCGTGTTGATGCGCTGTCAAATACGTTCCGCATGCTTCCGGGATTCCTTGGGGAAGGTCAATCGCGAACCTATGCGGTGATGTCGATGACTACTTCGGAAATGCGCTCGTCTGGCGGTCTTATCGGTTCCGTTGGTGAGCTCACCACGGATAACGGCAACATTCATGTGGGTGAATTCAAATCGAATCCCGATTATCTTCCTTATGGAATCGGCGACCATTCAGCAGACGAAAAGCGCATCTTCTCGGATGAGGGCCCTCTTAATATGTCGTTCGACATCCGCGATAGTGCAGTGTTCCCTGATACGGAACGTGCCGCCTTGGCCATGCAATCGATTTGGACTCGAACACCTTGGGGGCAACAAACGCCATTGGGCGGCGTTATCATGGTTGACCCTGTGTTTGTCCAAGAGATGGTGGCAATTAACGGACCGGTCATACTCGCGGATGGTACCGTCCTTACCGGTGACAATACCGCAGAATACTTCCTCAACACTGTCTACAAGAAATATGAGGCGTCAGAGACGGATGCTGTTTTCGGAGAAACCACGGGGAATGTCATTTCCGATATGTTCAAGAACCTGAATCTCGGCAAACTCGTCAAAATTGGCGAAGCTATGGGTACCATGGCTCGGGAGCGTCATTTCACGATGTTCTCCTTCGATGAGAATCTTGAAAAGGAGATTCAGGCCGCAGGTTTCACTGGCGAGACGCCGAGTGATCCGCAGCATCCTTCGGTGGGCATTTACCTGACAGAGCAGAATCCGTCGAAGATGGGTTGGTACATCAAACGTACCGCCACCATTGAGAAAACACGCTGTGACGGAAGCGGAGCAACGTATCACGTCGAATACACGCTCAAGAACACCATGAAGGCGAGCGATGTGGCGAATCTACCACCGTATATTACGGGTGTGAATGAGCAGGATAGGGGCAAAGGCATCGAAAAGATCCTATTCTACCCGCCTGCTGGTGGCCGTATCGATAGTATCAGCCAACTCAATGGTGCTGTTGATGCCGTGCAGAAAACGACCATGGATGGCAAGGAAGTGTATAAAACCGTGGTGGAAGTTCTGCCGGAGCAAAGTGTGACGTACTCCTTTGATGTCACAGTATCCCCACAGGCACAATCTGCACTGACCATCGATCAGACTCCGTTGGGATGGAAAGACACGGGTATCACCGTCAAAGAACCGAAGTGCTCAGCGAAAGCAAACTGACCCGATGATCTGAAACGAAATGGCCGGAGCCACGCAAGCTCCGGCCATTTCGTCAGTTGTTGGAATCGGCATAGACAGCTGTCTTATTCAGCCGCATGCCCCGCATGTGAGGGCTCCAACGCCTGCGCGATATCCGCGATTGCATACCCGATCTGGTCGTGTGCCACCTGGAACGCCGCAAACTCCTTGCGGTAAGGGTCTGCAATATCCTGTGCTTCCGGCAGTGCGCGCCGTGCCATTGATGCGTTGTACATTACCTCACGCATACGGTCTTCCACATTGGAACCATGTAGGAGATTATTCTGCCCAAAATAGCGGCACAGGTTGGCGAAATCGCTGAGCAGGAAGGTCTTTGACCGAACGCGCGGTGCAAGTGCGACAATCTTCTTGCGCTGATGCTCGGTGAAGCATAGAATCAAATCACTCGACATCGCCAACTGAGGCGTGAGCCGCTTCGAGCGGAATTGGCTCGAATCGATGCCGTCGAGTGCCATGAGTTTCGCGCTCGATGGGTCGATTGGGCTGTCGACAAGCCCCTGTGTTCCTGCGCTGTCGGTTTCGATGCCACTCGTATGGAAGAAATGCGGGAACAACAGTTCGCCCATGGGTGAGCGGCAGATGTTGCCCGTGCATACAAACAGCACCTTCATCGCGTATGCCTTTCTCGTTACTCTCCGGGTTGCGATGCACGCATCACTGGGTTTCACCGCAGTCCATTCAATCATTCAATCAATAGCATCATAATAGAGCGCGCTGGCTACGAATATGCTCGCCGTTGACGATTTTCAAATGAATTTCACAGGCATTGTGCCATGTGTGTGCGTTATGGTGGGGGTATGAGTATTCCGCTGATTCTCGCTTCGAAGTCCAAGCCGCGCCGTGATCTGTTGTTCCATGCCGGTATTTGCCCCACCATTCGCGTCTCGCATGTGGATGAGCCCGCGGTGGTTGCGAAGGCCGCTGCGGATGCCGGTGTGAGCGTTGACGATTTGCCGATCGCCACGAAAGTCATGGTACTTGCCCAAGCGAAGGCGAACGCAGTCTACCAAGCCTACAAAGATGTCGCAGAGGTATCCACGAATGCTCATGGTGACGAGGTGACTGGATTCCCATTGGAGGCTTCGCAGTCGACTGCAGATTCCGCTCATACGGATGACGCTCAGACCCGCGATTTCTCGGGCGTGCAGTTCCCCACTCGAACACAGTCGATTCAAGACACTGTTGTTGAAACGCATGGATTGACGAATGCGAAAGTCGGCCCACTGATTCTCGGCTGCGATTCGATGTTCCTGCTCGACGGCAAAGCGTATGGCAAACCACATACCGAACAGATTGCGCGCGAACGGCTTGAACTGATGAGCGGCGCGAACGGGGAACTGTTCACTGGCCATTGCCTGATCGATTTCGCCAGTGGCCGTATGGTGACCGGTGTCAGCCGCGCGGTGATTCATTTCGCGGAATTCTCAGATTTGATGATCGACCGGTATATTGCAACGGGGGAGCCGCTTGAGGTGGCAGGCTCCTTCACCCTTGACGGATTTGGTGGCGCCTACATCGACAGCATCGAGGGAGATCCGAGTGGCATCATTGGTTTGAGCTTGCCGCTTGCCCGTGAGCTCGTACAGGAACTCGGTATTGATTGGACCGACCTGTGGAACGTGGCGCGTGATGAACAGTTCCCGCAGCCGCTGTCATCGGTCAAGGCATTGCCTCCGAAGGAGAATGTGCACCAACCTGGTGACGGTTGGGTGGATTGCGCCTGCGGACGTAAGCATTGGGGCACCAATGGCGCAGCCGGTGTGTTGCTTGCCCGCCGTGATCCTGAAAACGGCGAGGTGACGCATATCGTCATGCAGCATCGCGCGGCATGGAGCGCCGAGGGTGGCACATGGGGCATCCCCGGCGGTGCGATCGCCGATGGCGAGAGCCCAATCGAAGGCGCGCTTCGCGAGGCATACGAGGAAGCGAACCTCACTCCTGCCGACATTGAAGTGGTGGGTTCGTACTGCGAGGACCACGGCCCATGGGCATACACCACGGTGTTCGCCTTCGAGAAGCCGGGCCACGAGGCGCATCCGCGCGCCAATGACGACGAGAGCATGGAGATCGAGTGGGTGCCGATTGCCGAGGTGCCGAATCTGAAGCTGCTCACCGCGATGCGAGCCGACTGGCCGCGCTTTGAGAAGCGATTGGAGGAGATTGCCTCCGCATACAAGGGCAGATAATTCGCGTGTATATGGCAATGGGCTACCCCTGCAGGTGCAGCCCATTGCCATATATGGAGAAGAGGCGCAATCACCGTTTTCCGACGTAGAGTTGGTTGTCAATCTCGTTCTTGAACACCTGGTTCACCTTAGGCCGTACGACTTTCATCGATGGCGTCAAGCACTTATTATCCTGTGAGAACGTGGTGGGCAGCACGATGAACTTGCGTACCGATTCGGCTCGTGAGACGTTCGTGTTGGCGCGGTCGACGTATTTCTGAATCTCGGCGGCGACCTCAGGCATGCTAGCGGCCTGTTCGATAGTGAGGTCGGCGGGGAGTTTCTGGGTGGGCAGCCAGCTGGCGAGTCCTTCCTGATCCAATGTGATCACGGCGCCGACGAACGGGCGGTTGTCGCCCACCACCACGGCGTGCTCGACGATTGGGCAGGTCGAGATCTCCTGTTCCATCGGGATGGGGGAGACGTTCTTGCCGCCGGCGGTGATGATGATGTCTTTGGCACGGCCGGTCAATGTGATATGCCCTTCATCGTCAATCGAAGCCAGATCGCCGGTCTTGAGCCAACCATCCTCGGCAAAGGTCTCGGCTGTCTTCTCGGGCAGGTCATGGTAGCCGAGGAACACGTTCTGGCCCTTCACCTCGAGCTCGCCGGTGGGCGAAATGCGCACCGAGGAGCCGGGCACGGGCTGCCCGACGGTGCCGATCACATTGTCATGCACGCGGGTGAAGGCGAACGGCGCAGCGGTTTCGGTCAGGCCGTAGCCCTGGATCATCGTCAAACCGATGCCGTTGAAGAAGGTGGCGAGTTTGCGGTCGAGCGGTGCACCACCACAGGCCAGGTATTTGATGCGTGGGCCGAATGCGCTGCGGATCGTCGAATACACGAGCTTCTCGTACATCGCATGCTCCGCCTTCTGCTTGGGCGTCGGTGCGATGCCGGCCTGCTCCATCTCGGTCCATTCGCGGGCGAACTCGACGGACTTGGCAAACAGGCGGCCTTTCCAGCCGGTGCCTGCCTTGCGCGATGCCGCATTGTAGACCTTTTCGAACACACGCGGTACGGCGAGCACGAAGGTGGGTTCGAACACCTGCATGTCGTGGGGCAGCGTTTTCGTGCTCGGCAGGTAGCCGATCACACCGGCATCGGAGGTGAATGCGAAATACTGGATGAACCGTGCGAAGCAGTGGGCGAGTGGCAGGAACAGCAGCAGGCGTGAATTGCCTTCGAGCACTTCGGGCACGCAGTCGGCAGCGGCACGGGTGATGCTCACGAAGTTCCTGTGCGAGAGTTCGGCACCTTTCGGAGTGCCGGTGGAACCGGAGGTGTAGACGATCGTCGCCAGATCATCGGCGTTCACGCTGGCAATGCGTTCGTCGAGCTCCTCCGAGGAGACCATCACACCAAGACCCTCCAGCGCTTCCACGGCGTTCGCATCGAGCATCAGAATGCGTTCCAATGATGGGCAGTGGTCGAGCACCGAATCCAAGCGGTCGAAGCGCTCCTGATTGTCGGCAATCGCCAGTTTCACATTCGAATCATTGAGAATGCGTTCGGCCTGGGCCGCGGAATCGGTGTCATAAATTGGCACGGTCACCGCACCGACTGCAGCGAGGGCGAAATCGAGCAGACCCCATTCGACGCGCGTGGCGGAGAAGATCGTCACGGCATCGCCCTTCTTGATGCCGAATGCGATCAGACCCTTGGCGATGGCACGAACGCGGTCATTGAACTGCCCGGCAGTCAGTTTGCTCCAGGTGTCGTCGGCTTCCTTGTTCTCCGTGAGCGGGGAGTCCTCGCCGGAACGTGCGATGCGGTCGGTGAGCAAAGAATAGATGGTCTCGTCATTGCGCACGGTGAGCGCAGGACCCGGCGTCGTGTATTCAGTGAGCATGTGCCTTATTTCCTTGTCTTGGCAAATAACAAACAATCTGCATGAATTGCTGAGCAAATCCTCAAGCATTCTAAGTTACGCTGGCGTAGCAAGTCTTTGTGAGCTCCGACAACGCATGGTGAAATTGATTGTCAGATTCACACAATCAGCTGTTTTTCACGCCGGGGTCTGTTGCAAACGCGATTCGGCTGCTAGATTGGCACATGGTTTTCCAAGCGGAAATGTGAACTGTCGAAACGTGAACTGGAGTGTCGAATGTTCGATAAGCGCCTGTTTTCCCTCGCTCCCGGTGTGCGCGGGCTCATCACGGCGAAAGTGGTGTGCCTGTGGGTCGGTCTGCTCGCCGACATTGCGTTGTCTGTCACTGCCGTGTCGTTGATGGGCGCAGTGCTGGGCCGCAATACCGCATATACGTTCACTGCGGTGTCGTTGGGGTGGTACGCGCTTGCATTCGCGGTCATCGCGCTTATGCGATTCCTTGCCCACTATCTCGGTTCACGGTTCGGCCCCGAGGCAGCCGAGCGTGTCAAACTCGGTTTGCGCAATGCGCTATATGAAAAGCTGCTCGTGCTCGGCCCGTCGTACCGTCAGCAGGTGAGCACGGCGAGCATTGTGCAGCTCGCCGGTGAAGGTGTGGACCAGGTGCAGAGTTTCTACGAGAAATTCGTGCCGCAGCTGTTCTACGCGGTTCTGGCGCCGCTGACATTGTTCGCTGTCATTGCGCCAATCAACCTGCCGACCGCAATTGTGCTGGTCGTCTGCGCGCCGCTCATCGTGATCATCGTCGGCATGGTCGCCATGCGTGCGTCCCGCGTGTTCAAGAAATACTGGGGCAGGTACACCGACATGGGCTCGGCGTTTCTCGACAATCTGCAGGGGCTGGAGACACTGAAGACCTTCGATGCCGACGAAGCTGCCGCCAAGAAGATGCACGAGGAGGCCGAGAATTTCCGTGTGATGACGATGCGCGTGTTGCAGATCCAGCTACGCTCGCTCACCGCCATGGACGTCGTCGCCTATGGTGGTGCGGCGGCTGGCATCGGCGTGGCGATCTGGCAGCTTATGCATGGCGGTGTCACGATGTTCCGCACTACCTTCGCACCGCTGGATATGTTCGCCGGGCCGCAGCTTGGTTTGGCTGGCGTGTTGCTCATCGTGCTGCTCTCCGCATCGTTCTTCCTGCCGTTGCGCCAGCTCGGCTCGTTCTTCCATGTGGCGATGAACGGCATGACTTCCAGCAAGAAGATCTTCGCGTTGCTCGACGCACCGGCTCCGCATCATGGTGAGCAGCCGCTCCCCGCTGGGCCGATTTCTGTGCACGCGCATAATCTGGGCTTCTTCTACGGTGACGACGAAGCCGATGCTCAGCCGGCATTGCGCAAGGTCTCGCTTGACATTCCAGCGCGCTCGCTGACCGCCATTGTCGGCGAATCCGGTTCCGGCAAGTCCACGCTCGCCGCGCTTATCGCCGGCGAACTCGAAGGGTACAGTGGCTCATTGGCCTTCGAAGTGGATGGTGAATCCGTTGAAGTGGCCGATCTGTCCGAATCCGCACTGATGGCTGCCGTTTCCTTTGTCGGTGCGCGCAGTCACCTATTCGTGGGGACATTACGCGACAATCTGATCATGGCGAATCCGCAGGCTACCGACGAGCAACTGCATCACGCGTTGCGACTCGCGCATATCGATGATTTCGTGCGCGAACAGTCGGCAGGGCTTGATATGCCAATCGATCCGGCGAATCTCTCCGGCGGCCAACGTCAGCGCATCGCCGTGGCACGCGCTCTGCTGCATGAGGCGCCGATCATGATTTTCGATGAGGCGACCAGCAGTGTCGACGCCGAATCCGAGGCGCTCATCATGCAGACGATCCATGAGCTTGCACAGTCGAAGACGGTGATCGTCGTCACACATAGGCTCGCCGACACGGTGGACGCCAATATGATCGCCGTCTTCGACCACGGCAGCTGCGTGGAAACCGGCGACTATAGCACCTTGATGGCTGCGGATGGGCGCTACGCACGCATGTTCCACGCCCAGGCCACCGTCGAACAAGTGCATCGGCGTGCGGAAGGCAGCGGCATACGCTACGCACACACGCAGAACGAAGTGGGCGGCGACTCGTCAAAGCGTGTTGCGGAACCTACTGGGAAACGGAACGCTGCGCTTTCCGGCATTGATATGGCTGCCGACGATGCGATGACGACAGTGCAGGTGATTCGGCGTCTGCTCGCGCAGGTGGGTTCATTGCGTCCGTTGATGGTGCTGGCATGCTGCTTCGGTGTGCTCGGCCATCTGGCGGCCACATTCATGCCGGTGTTCGGCATCATGGCGGCGTGCGCGGCCTTTGGTCACCCGGTGTGGGGGCTCTCCATTGGCTGGGCGGTGACCCTGATGGCGGTGTGCGCGGCGATCCGCGGCATCATGGCCTACTGCGAGCAGTACATGAACCACAATCTGGCGTTCCGTCTGCTCGCATTGTTCCGTGAACGCGCGTTCGACGCACTGCGCAGACTCGCGCCAGCTGCGCTCGCGAACCGTGGCAACGGCGACATGATCTCACTGATCACCACGGACGTGGAACTGCTTGAGATCTTCTTCGCCCACACGATCTCGCCGACAATCATCGCGCTCTCGACGACCGTACTCTATACGGTGGCGTTGCTGTTCCTGAGCCCCTGGTTCGCATTGTTGCTGGTGATTGCGCATCTGTTGCTCGGCGTGGTGATGCCGCGTCTGTTCGCTGTCGCACTTCGTGGTGTGGGTTCGAAACTGCGCAAGGACAGCGCTGCACTCGACGATCAGGTACTCGATGACATGCATGGGCTTGATCAGATCATTCGCTTCGATTGCGGGGACGAACGGTTGAAGCGGATTGATACGTGGTCGAGGTCATTGTGGCGCCAGCGCACGAAGCTGAGTGCGAGGAACGGTGCGTTCAGCGGTTACGACAGCATGATTGTGATTGCGGTGACGGCCGTGGCGGCATTGCTAACGTTGACATTGAGCCTCGGCAATACGAACACTGCTGCTGCAAATATCTCCGCGTTCGTACTCGTCGTGAGTTCCTTCGGCCCCACGCTTGCGCTGAGCGCGTTGCCGGCGAATCTGACACAGACCTTCGCCTCGGCACGCAGACTGTTCTCGGTGCTCGATGCCGAACCCGCAGTGGAGGAGCAGGGAACCGAGCAATGCGCATATGACGGCATGACCTTGGACGGGGTGACGTTCGGCTACGGGGACGGTACGCCGGTGTTGAGTGATGTCACGATGGATATCCCGCTTTCTGGGATTCTTGGCATCCAGGGGCCGTCTGGCCGCGGCAAGTCCACGTTGCTCAAGTTGCTGATGCGCTACTGGGACCCACAGCAGGGTACTGTGTCGATGTCCGGGCATGCTTTGCCTGCCATCGATGCGCATACGCGTAGGCGGTTGCAGACGATGATGAGCCAGGAGACCTACCTGTTCGATGACACGATCGCCGGCAACCTGCGCATCGCCAAGCCGGAGGCAAGCGATGCCGAATTGCACAGGGCTCTGGAACAGGCATCAATCGCCGCATTGGTAGACGACTTGCCCGATGGCATGGAGACCCGTGTGGGCGAGCTCGGCGACCGGCTGTCGGAAGGCGAACGACAGCGCATTGGCTTGGCCCGCATGTTCTTGCGTGACGCGAGCCTCTACCTGTTTGATGAGCCGACCAGCCGCCTGGATTCGCTCAACGAGGCCTACATTCTCCAATCGATCAACGCGTTGGTCGAAGAGCGCGACGCGGCTGTTGTGCTTGTCTCGCACCGAGATTCGACGATGCGCATTGCGGATAAAGTGGTTTTGCTCTTGTGAATAAGCAGAGAATGTGTTGCATCATTTTGTGGTTTAACGAAAATAAAAATGAGAGTCATCGATAAAACGTCCTTCAATCGTAGGCAAGAAGTGGATGACTAATACATGGATAATATATCTTCGAGTACTGCAACCTTCTACTCCCCTTGTTTAGAAGGCTCAAATAATTTTGAGACAATTGCTAGCCAAGGACACTGACTAAGTATGGTTTGAGAGATCAATTTTGCGAATTTGTCGTATTAGCGACGCAAAATATTTCCTATTAAATATTGCGTATAATACATAGATTGTCAGCATGGTAACTGCGACAAGCCAACTATCTTTGAAAATATATGTCATTGTTAAAAAAACAATAGTAATTGCTAGTTCTTGATAGATTAAACTCTCTGAGTGTGTGTCTAAAAGATCTCCAATTAGCTTTTCCGATATGATGCTGCGGATTATAACAACAATGACCGTTGATAATAAAATAAAACGTATGGAATGTGCTATGTACACTCCCACCAGTACGCCCACCGTGCTGAACGCCACTGTAACACAGTTAATAATTAATAATGCTTGTTCCTTTCTTAAAACTTTGAAAAAAGTATTTCCTGCTAAGTTCATGCGGCTATCGAAAACGCACATTGGCAACAGAATGGCAAAATAGGCCAGTGAACGGTTATACTGCGGCAGCCACAATGAAATAAGAATGGCGATGGGTACATATAGGACGTATAACGCCGGGAAGGCAATACTCATTGCGGATCGAAGATGTGTGTAGAACCTGGCTTGTTCTGCCTTATTGCTCTGCCTTAAGGCAGGAAAAAGTACCATGCTGGCTTGGGATACGAAAGACATGAAAAAGGTGACAAGTGATAATGCAAAGGACACTTCGCCAAAATCTTTAATTCCCCATCTCGTATCAATAAAGAATCTGGCTATGCCAATAATTAATGTTCCTGCGATATTGGCAATCATCAACTTCCAGCCAATGCCGATACTGTTCCAAGCTTCTCTGGCAGTAATTGATAATGGAAGGAATTTAGCTTTTAGTATATCTTTTGTGCAATATATGCAGAAAAGGAGACTAATCGTCTTTGAACATGCATAAGCCAGCACGTATGGTTCAAAACTCTTTTCTTTTATGAACAAATACACTAAAAGCGGGAGTAAAAAAACAAGCCTTTCTATCATAACTGCGTAGGATGCTTTTTTTGTTTCATTCATTGCTTGGAGCGTATATGTTAAATAAGAAGTGGCGTTATTGATTAACAAGAAGAACGCCGTAGCTCCGATAACGAATGCTCTATTTGAATCTGTTCGCGAGTATATGGCTACAATGATGAGAATAAGGGAGAACACACACTGATATCCTAGGGAGAACAAGAACTGAGATTTAATGGATCGCTTGGGAATCGACGCCCGTGCCTTTCCCCCATTCACGAGATAAACGCCATCATTTAATCCCAAATGGCAAAACCCTACATAGGCGATATAGAACATAAAGAGTTGCCAGTAACCGAATTCCTCCACTCCTAAGATTTTTGGCACAATCAGTGATGTTAGGAAACTTAATGCAAATGAAATACCTTGGGAGAGGAAGGCCACTGCAGCATTAGATGCGATAGATTTATAATTGAGTGCCATAATTTCTCCGTCATCTGATTAAATCAGTGATTGACTTGTTGAAGGATACAGATAACCTATGACTGTAGGCGCTCTTTCTGTTTGAGAATACGGGAGGTCTCCGAAGTTTCTAAAACTGTCAGAATCTGAGGAAATACTCATGTATCCGAGTGTCGTCGGTGATTTCAGGATGGAACGCAGTTGCGAGAATGTTGCCTTGCTGCAACGCCACAGCATTGCCGTTAGTTTCGCACATCACCCGAGCATTCGAACCGGTCTCGGCGACGAAGGGCCCTCGAATGAACACCAGTGGGAAGTTTTCGATTACGCCGGCCGGAGTGCCGTCTGCGTTGAATGTGGCGACATTCTCAGTGGCCATGAACGAGCCGAGCTGGCGGCCGTAGGCGTTACGGCGCACGGTGGCGTCCAGTGCTCCGAAATACACGTTCGGGTCGTTCTCAAGCCGCTGCGCCAGCAGGATCATGCCGGCGCAGGTGCCGAACACCGGTTTGCCGGCCTTGATGTGCTCGTTGATCGGGTCGAACAGGCCGGTGGAGCGTAGGAGTTTTCCTTGCGTGGTGCTTTCGCCGCCTGGCAAGATCACGCGGTCAATCGATTCGTCAAAGTCCTCTCGGGCACGCAGCAGCTTCCATGGGGCGCCGAGTCTGTCGAGCATCGCCGCATGTTCGGCAAATGCGCCCTGCACGGCGAGAATGCCGGTCACGCTGGAGGATGCCGTCGTGGCATCCTCCGAGTGTTCCTTTGAGATATAGGAAACGTCAACAACCATGAATAGTCCTCAACAGTAATGCCGCGTCACTCGCCGCGTGCGGCCATGATCGTTTCGATCTCGTCTTCATTGATGCCCACCATCGCCTCGCCGAGGTTCTCCGAAAGGCGAGCAAGCAGGTCGGCGTCGCGCCAGTTCGCAGTGGCCTGCACAATGGCGGCGGCACGCTTGGCCGGGGCGCCGGACTTGAAGATGCCGGAGCCGACGAACACGCCCTCAGCGCCAAGCTCCATCATCAGCGCGGCGTCCGCAGGCGTCGCCACACCGCCGGCTGCGAAGTTGACAACCGGCAATCTGCCATTATCGTGCACATACTTCGCGAGCTCATACGGCACAGCGAGCTGCTTGGCCGCTTCGTACACCTCGTCGTCGCGCAGCGAGGCGAGTTCGCGAATCTGCTTGGTCATCGTGCGCATGTGTCGCACGGCCTGGATCACGTCACCGGTGCCCGGCTCGCCCTTCGTGCGAATCATCGAAGCGCCTTCCTCAATGCGTCGCAGCGCCTCGCCGAGGTTCTTCGCGCCGCACACAAACGGCACGTCGAATTCGCGCTTGTCGATGTGGTAGACGTCATCGGCGGGGGAGAGCACCTCCGACTCGTCGATGTAATCGATCTCGATGGCCTGCAGAATGCGTGCCTCGGCAATGTGCCCAATGCGCACCTTCGCCATCACCGGAATCGACACGGCCTCCTGAATGCCCTTGATCATCGCCGGGTCGCTCATGCGGCTCACGCCGCCGGCGGCGCGGATGTCGGCCGGAATGCGCTCCAGCGCCATGACGGCGCATGCGCCGGCGTCTTCGGCAATGCGTGCCTGCTCGGGTGTGGTCACATCCATGATCACACCGCCCTTGAGCATCTGCGCCAGGTTCCTATTGAGTTCGTTGCGAGTGGTTTCCATGAGTCTCTTCTCTCACTGTGCTTCCGTGTCAACACGACAATTAGCACACAAATGTGAGCGCCGGTGTTCGATGTTCTTAATATGGGCGCGGCATGGGGCGAATATCCGACGCCATCGGCTGGCGGGGAATGCCTTGACCATGTAGGCAGATCGCGGTTCTGGAACTCAATATGGAGATGCTGATGACTGACGGCGTTCTCCGCCGGTTTGACATTTTGATATACCGTTGTATCATCTTCATTAGGTACACAGATGTACCACTTGGAATAAAGAGGATTAGGAGTTGTTGCAAAGTCGATGCGGACCTTGCTGTAATTCCACGATGCGAAAGAGGGCATCATGACATCACATCGGTTTACCCGCGTATTGGCCTCGGCGTTGGCGTGCATCACCATAGTCGGCATCTCCGCATGCGGGGGATCCAATGCCAACAAAGGCTCGCAGGGAGATGAGAACAAGGCGGACCTTGTGTTCTGGGGCTGGGATTCAGGCAACAGTATGAAGAGGCTCATCGATGGTTTCGAAAGAGAGAACCCGGGAATTACGGTGAAGTTCAATGCGACGGGCACTGCCTCAAACACCCAGACTGCATTGTCGAATGCCATTGCAGCCGGAAAGGGCGCCCCGGATGTGGTGATGCTCGAAGACCCCACCGTCACCCAGTTCGCTGTCACCGGGGATTTGGTGGACCTGAGTTCCTTTGGGGCAGATAAAGAGGTGGACAAGTTTGCGGCAGGCCCATGGGGCAAATTGCAATATAACAGCAAACCCTACGCGATGCCAATCGATTCGGGTCCGGAGATGCTGTTCTACAACAAGGCTGTGTTTGACAAGGCCGGAGTGGACGGCGAGAGGATCAAGACTTGGGACGATTACTACGAGGCCGCAAAGAGGGTGCGCGCCACTGGCGCATACATGACGAACAATTCCGGTAGCGCCATGGAATACCAGCCCTTCACCGCACAGGCATGGCAGGCTGGTGCGCGGCCGTGGAAAGTCGACGGCGACAAAATTACCATTGACATGACCAACGATGCAGGCATGAAGAAGTACATCGCTTTCCAACAGAAGTTCATTGACGAAGATCTGATCAACACGCAGATAGCGAACTGGTCCGATGAATGGAACCGCTCCCTGAATGATGGTTCAATTGCGTCGCTCACCATAGGCGCATGGATGCCGGTGAATCTCATGAACGCCGCTCCTGACCAGAAGGGCAATTGGCGCGTCACCCAACTCCCGCAATGGAATGAAGGCGACCAAGTTTCCTCGGAAGACGGCGGTTCGGCGCTTGCCATCACATCACAGTCCAAGAACCAGGCCGCAGCATACAAGTTCATCCAATACATGACTCTGGGCAAGGGCGCTGAACTCATGGCCCAGACCGGCACCTTCCCCTCGCTCAAGTCGATTATGGACAGCAAGGAGTTCACCGACCCGAACGCCGAATCCAACAAGAAGACGAATGAATTCTTCGGTGGTCAGAACGTGAACGAGATTCTGTCGGAGGCAGCGAAACGTTCTGTCAACGAATTCCAGTACCTCCCCTATAACGCATTCGCGCAGACCGAATTCGGCGATGATATTTCCCCGGCCTACAACAAGAAGGAATCGCTGCAGGAGGCCTTCGCCAACTATGGCAAGAAGCTGGCCGAACACGGTACGCAGCAGGGTTACGACGTCACCAACGAGGGCTGAGGGCACCAAGCGTATGGGTAGAAAGGGAGTTCGATGAGCGTCACAACAATTCAGGCCACGACATCTCAGTCGCAGCCACCGATGAATCGCAGACGCCGTGATTGGCGTGGGTGGAAGTTCATGTGGCCGTTCGCTGCAGTGTTCATCTTCGTGTTCATCATTCCAGTGCTGTATGCGATCTACATCTCGTTCTTCCAGAACCGCATGATCGGGGGAAACCGTTTCGTCGGAGTGGCGAACTACACACGGCTCTTCCATGATCCGTTGTTCTGGAGCGCGGTCGGTCGCGTGGCCATCTTCACAGTGGTGCAGGTGCCGATCATGCTGGGCCTCGCTGCGCTGATGGCGCTCGCGTTGGACTCCATGAAACTGCATGGCATGAAGTTCTTCCGTATCTCCTCCTTCCTGCCATATGCGGTGCCCGCAGTGGTATCGACGCTCATCTGGGCATTCATGTACGGCACGAAATACGGTCTGGTCGGTTCGTTGAACTCCTGGCTTGGCACGCACATCAATGTGTTGTCTCCGAATGTGCTGCTCGCTGCAATCGGCAATATCAACACATGGGAGTTCACTGGGTACAACATGCTCATCTTCTACAGTGCCCTCTCCACGATTCCGCATTCGCTCTACGAGGCGGCGTCGATTGACGGTGCGAGCGAGTGGCAGATCGTCAAGAGCATCAAACTACCTGAGCTGAAGGGGTCGCTTGCAATCACCGTGATCTTCTCGATCATCGGCTCGTTCCAGCTGTTCAATGAGCCTTCGATTATGCAGAACATGGTGCCCGGCAATGCGATCACCAGCTATTACACGCCGAACATGTACGCCTATTCGCTGAGTTTCTCCGGAGGCCAGTCCAATTACGCGGCAGCGCTCGCCATCGTCATGGCGATCATCACCATGGTCATTGCATATGCGGTGCAGATGAGGAGCATGAAGGAGCAGATGAAATGAGCACACTGGTTACCGAGTTCGTGCGAGATAACGAGACTGTACGCAATGCTCACAAACTCGAGCGTGAGCGTGAGCGTCGGGTGGCGCGCGATGAGAGGGCAGAACGCAAGCGTGCCAGAGAAAGCGGCTTCGCGAACGTGGCAAACCCGCGCAAATCGACGCTGCTGACCGTGGTATGCGCGATTTTCGCGATCTACTGCCTGTTCCCGTTCGTATATCTGCTCATCAATTCGACAAAGACACAGGCTGACTTCACCTCGACCTTCGGCTTGGGCTTCGGCAGGACCTTTGCCCTGTGGGACAACATCAGGACCGTGTTCACCTATCAGGACGGCATATTCGCACGCTGGTTCCTCAATACGATCTTCTATGTGGTGGTCGGCGCGGGCGGCGCCACGCTGCTGGCCATCATGGGTGGTTATGCGCTCGCCAAGTTCCGCTTCCCTGGGCGCAAGGCCGTCTTCGCCGTGATCATCGGCGCAATTTCCGTGCCAGGCATCGCACTCGCCGTGCCGCAGTTCCTGCTCTTCGCCAAGCTGGGTCTCACCAATACGCCATGGGCTATGATTATTCCCAGTCTGGTCAGCCCGTTCGGCCTGTATTTGATGTGGATCTTCTCCGAGCAGGCGGTGCCCACGGAGCTGCTGGAGGCCGCACGTGTCGATGGCGCCGGTGAACTGAGAACGTTCTTCACTGTATCGTTGCCATTGCTCGCACCTGGCATCGTCACCTGCGCCCTATTCACGATCGTGGCCACGTGGAACAACTACTTCCTGCCGTTGATTATGTTGAAAGATGCAGACTGGTACCCTCTCACCATCGGTCTGAACCAGTGGAAGGATCAGGCCTCCACTGCAGGTGGTCAGGCGATCCAGAATCTGGTGATCACCGGATCGATGATCACCATCATCCCACTGGTCATTGCCTTCCTGCTTCTGCAGAAGTATTGGCAGTCGGGACTTGCAGCTGGTGCCGTGAAGGAATAGCCGGCAGATGCGCGTAGCGTGCCGGAGCCCGTTACCGGGATTCGACGAGGAACGCCGCCGGAAGTGGTTTTCGCTCCGGCGGCACATTCGTTCTCGCTTATAAGGAATGGAACAATGAGTTGTGAATTCAAATGGCCAAGATTGCTTGGTGGCAGTGGAACAGGCATCGCATACGGCGGTGACTACAATCCGGACCAGTGGCCCGAGAGCATATGGGCCGAAGACATCCGCCTGATGTGCAAAGCCAATGTGAATGTGGTGGCGCTGGGTATTTTCAGCTGGGACCGCATTCAACCTGCTGAACATGAATGGGATTTCGGTTGGCTTGATCGCATCATCGGCATGCTTGGCGACGCTGGAATCAGCGTCGATCTGGCGTCTGCCACAGCAAGCGCGCCACTGTGGCTATATGAACAATATCCTCAGGTACTGCCACGTGACAAGTTCGGGCATGCGATCAATGCCGGTTCACGGCAATCGTGGAGTGCATCAAGCCCTGTGTTCCGTGAGCATGCGCTTGAGCTATGCAACCGGCTTGCTTCCAGGTACGGCGATAATCCGACGGTCACCGCCTGGCATGTGGGCAACGAATACGGTTGGAACAATCGACATGACTATTCCGATGACGCACTGGAGGCGTTCAGGGCATGGTGTGAGCGTAAATACGGGTCGGTGGATCGACTCAACGAAGCATGGTGCTCCGCATTCTGGTCGCAGGAGGTCCATAGCTTCCGGGAAGTGCTGCTCCCGAGGCACATGGGGGCCGATTCGATGGTGAACCCGGCCCAACAGCTCGATTTCGAACGCTTCAGCAATGATGCGCTGCTTGACTTCTACCGTGCGGAGCGTGATGAGATAGCCCGAATCTGCCCGGACAAGCCCATCACCACGAATTTCATGGTCTCCACAGATCAGTGCGCCATGGATTATTCCCAGTGGGCCAAAGCCGTCGACTTCGTGTCGAACGACCATTACTTCCATGAGGGAGAATCCCACTTGGATGAACTGCTGTGCTCGGATTCGCTGGTATGGTCGTTGGCGCGGGGAAACCCCTGGTACCTTATGGAGCATTCCACTTCGAATGTGCAATGGAAGCCCGTGAACGCGCGTAAGTGCAACGGCGAGCTGATGCGTGATGCGTTGGCCCATGTGGCCATGGGGGCCGATGCCATCAACTTCTTCCAATGGAGACAGTCCCGTGGTGGTGCCGAGGCATTCCATTCGGCCATGCTGCCACATGCAGGTGCCGACACCAAGGTGTTCCGGCAGGTATGTGAAACAGGTCAGGTACTCAAAGATCTTTCCGAACGAGGGGTCGCCGGTACAACAGTGACGCCGTCGAGGGTGGCGATTCTGTTCGACGCGCAATCACAGTGGTCCACTGAGATTCCGACATTGCCCACGACGAAGCTCGATCATTGGCATGATGTGCGTGATTGGTACAGGGCGTTCCTCGATGCAGGAATGCGTGCCGACGTTGTGCCTCTTGCTTATGAGTGGGAGCAGTATGACCTGCTGGTGCTGCCGACGATCTTCATGCTGTCGGATAGTGCGGTGCACCGCATTGAGCACTATGTGGATAACGGCGGCTCGATCGTGGTCGGTTACGCCACCGGGATCGTCAATGACTCATTCCAAGTCGGGTTGGGAGGGTACCCGGGTGCCGGCAATGGATTGTTGCGCAGGATGCTGGGCGTGAGCGGCGAGGAATTCAACATAGTCGGTGTTCCAGGTGCGGATGATGTTGTGGAACTCACCGATGGAGGGGTGTCGAATCTCTGGCAGACGTGTCTGACGCGTATTGCGGACGACGCGCAAGTGCTTGCCTCCTATACGGGTGCCGGTGCGTTGACTTGGGAATTGGAAGGCATGGCCGCCATTGTCTCCCACGATTATGGTGCGGGTCATACTTGGTATGTTGGCTGCGATTTGCGGCGGCAAGACATCACGCATCTCATTTGTGAACAGCTGGTGCCATGCCTTGGAATCGAGCTGGGGAACCCAGGCATCGTCACCATCGATCGCACCGATGGCACGCATGTATTCCGTTGCCGACTCAACCGCAGTGGGAATGATGTGAGTCTGAGATTGAACCCCGGGGTTGTTCCGGAAGGAATGCTGCTCATTCGAGGCGACTGCGAGGGCGAGAGGGTCACCTTGCACTCCAATGGTATTCTGATCGAGCAAATTCACACTGACGTATGATGAAGTCTGTGGATGCCCTGTGCAGAATATGGTGATGGAGGCGGCGATGAACGGCGGCGAACGGAAACGCGTGACATTGCGTGATGTGGCGCAGACGGCCGGCGTATCGTTGAAAACCGCCTCCAACGTCATTAACGGCACGGGTAGAATGTCTGCCGACACTCGCGCGAAAGTGCAGGCGGTGATTGACGAGTTAGGGTATCAAGTCAACATTGCCGCCCGCAATCTTAATCGCGACCATACCGGCGTCATCACCCTTGCGGTGCCCACGCTGACTCCGCCATATTTGGCGGAACTGGCAAACCGCGTCATCGATGCGGCCAGGCAGCGTGGATACAGCGTCTACGTGACCACCTACGAGGAGGGCAGCGCCGAAGGGCTCCATGAACTGCTGCATGGGTTCAACACAACGGTCTCCGACGGCATGATTCTGTCGCTCAGCGAAGTGGCGCAATTCAGTCCGGACGATCTGCGGGTACCCTATCCGCTGGTGTGTGTGGGTGCACGTGACACCGCTGGTGTGGCAGACCACGTCACGCCGAACGACACTGCGGCCGGAGCGACCGCGGCCGGATATCTGCTTGATCACGGGAGCACCCGTTTGGCGGTGGTTGGAGCCCGTTCGGATTATTCGAATGGGTTTGACGCGCTCCGCTGCGCCGTCGAAGGCAACGCGGAGCTCCGCTTGCGGGGAATTCTTGAGGAGTGTGAACGTCAAGGCATGCCGCTGTCCCCGCAGCTCATAGGCAACACCGGTGCGGATTGGACCATTGGCTCCGGTTATCACACCACAGCACGGCTCATAGAATCCGGCATGCCGTTCGACGGAATCGTTGCGTTGAACGATCAACTGGCAATTGGCGCGATATCTGCGTTGACGGCTGCGCAGATTGGCATCCCGGACAACGTGCAGGTGATTGGTTTCGATGACATTGAGGAGGCCGAATATCTGCAGCAGCCTCTGACCACGATGGCGAGCTGTTTGGATTGGCTTGCGCCTGTCGCGGTCGATCGCATTCTGGGGCGCATTGATGGTCGAATTCATGCGCCCGAACTCATTGAGACGTTCTCCTACGTTATTCCGCGTGCCACAACGCGCGCATAGAGGTTGATGTCGTTTCAGGGTTCCTGTACAAATTAAGCCATGAGTCGTAATCGTCGGAACAGAGTGCACTTCAGGCGCCGCCGCTTCAGCGGGACAACGCCGCTCGAAAGAATACTGATCATCCTACTCGTCGCAGTGGTGGTCGGAGCAACCCTCGGCATGATTCTGCCGCGCATCAACAACGGCATTGCCAAGATCACCGGCAGATACACGGCCACTGGAACCGCTGCGGAGACGTTGAACAAGCTTGCCGTGGTGGACAGGCCCAATGGCGACGGCTATGACCGCGATCTGTTCGGATTCCGCGAGACCGACGACGACGGCAATGGGTGCGATGTGCGCGAAGACATATTGGCGCGCGATCTGACCGATGTGGCATATGTCACACGCAACGGCTGCAAAGTGAAATCCGGTGTGCTGAACGACCCGTACACGGGAAAGGTGATTCATTTCACACGCGGGCAGAACACGAGCGCCGCCGTGCAGATCGACCACGTGGTCGCACTGCAGAACGCATGGCAATCCGGGGCCAAGGATTGGAACGCGAGAAAGCGCATGCAGTTCGCGAACGACCCGTACAACCTGCTCGCTGTGGACGGTGCGGCAAACCAAGGCAAAGGTTCCGCCTCCGCCGCATACTGGCTGCCGACAAACGCCTCGTATCGTTGCGATTACGTGGCCCGGCAGATCGGTGTGAAAGACAAATACGGACTCTCGGTGACGAGCAACGAGAAACGTGCGATGCAAAGTGTACTGCATGGCTGCCCGGGGCAGGAAATTCCCGCCGATTGAGCGCAGTGCGAACGAATTTCGCTTGGTTACAATTGCCACCTAAAACCTGAATCAGAACAACACGGGAGAGTGAGGTGGCGGGAGCATGGCGGAGCCAGATGGGGGCACGGCAGGTGGCCAATCGGCAAGTGTGAGCACCGAGCCGGTGGTAAATATCGATACAGTGGCCGAGGCGGCTGTGGCGAATCAGGATGTCGCCATAGCGCGCAAGGATTCCGGCAAACCGGAGAAACCCATCCACGCGCTCGCCAGCATGCTCGGCCCCGCATTCGTCGCCGCGGTCGCCTACGTGGACCCGGGTAACGTAGCCGCCAATCTCACGTCGGGCGCGCAATACGGCTACCTGCTCGTCTGGGTGCTCGTACTCGCGAACTGCATGGCCGTGCTCATTCAGTACCAGGCCTCGAAACTCGGCATTGTGACCGGCAAGAACCTGCCGCAGATTCTCGGCGAACGCATGGGCAGCGCAGGCAGCTTCCTGTTCTTCGCGCAAGCCGAGGTGATTGCAATCGCCACCGACTTGGCCGAGGTGATTGGCGGCGCGATTGCGCTGAATCTGCTGTTTGGATTGCCGTTGCTCGTGGGAGGGCTCATCATAGGTGCCGTCTCCACCGTGCTGCTGCTGTTCCAAGGTGGAGAGACCCATAAGATCTTCGAACGCCTGGTGATCGGGCTGCTGCTCGTGATCACCCTCGGCTTCATAGCCGGCTTGTTCATGGACCCACCGAATCCGCTCAAGGTGGCTGAAGGGCTCATCCCGCGGTTCAATGGAGGCGCTTCGGTGCTCATGGCTGCTTCGATGCTCGGTGCGACCGTGATGCCGCATGCGATCTATTTGCATTCCACGCTGGTCAACGACCACTATGCGCATAAGGCGCATAAGCCCAGCATCAAGGAGATGCTGCACGGCAGCCGCATCGATGTGGTGTGGGCGCTCGCGCTTGCTGGTTCGGTGAACATCGCCCTGCTCGTGCTGGCGGCGAATTCGTTGCACGGCATGGGTGGCACCGACACGATAGAAGGGGCGCAGCACGCGATCTCACAGGTGCTCGGCCCTACCGTCGGCACGGTGTTCTCAATCGGTTTGCTCGCTTCCAGCCTTTCCTCGACTTCGGTGGGCACCTATGCGGGCTCGGAGATTATGAAGGGGCTGCTGCACTGGGACGTGCCGATGTGGGCGTGCCGCATCACGACGCTTGTGCCGGCATTGGTGGTGCTCGCCCTGGCTTCGAACCCCACCGAAGCGTTGATCATAGGTCAGGTGGTGCTGTCGATCGGCATTCCGTTTGCGGTGATTCCCTTGATGCGATACACGCACAACAAGCAGATCATGGGCAAGTACGTGGATGGACCCGTCAAGCACGCCATCTGCCTGTTGGTAGTCGCGGTAATCATCGCCCTGAACCTTGTGCTCATCGTGCTCACCCTCATGGGCAAAGCCTGAGACGGTCCCAGCACATCCTTTCCCCCATCTCCATCCATTCCGCCCCTCTCGCCCTCCCTCCTTGCGTAATTTGGGACAAAATTCCGACGTATTTGTCCCAAATTACGCAAGGAGGGAGGGCGAGAGCGGGCGTGTGAGGAGAGGAGGAGAGGACTGAGAAGAGCGGGCGGGAGGGGCGAGAGGGACGAGAGGGAAAGAACTCCGGTTCGGCGGTATCTTCCTCTTTTGCATATTCCGCTTTCTTTGCGTAATTTGGGACATCTGCGGGCAACTACATGTCCCAAATTACGCAGAGAGAGGGTAGGGAGAGGGGGAGAGGCGGGAAAGGAAAGGCAGGTTGGGTGCCTGACATACACGGATTCCATGTGCCACCAAGCTCCCTGCGTAATTAGGGACAGTTTATGGCAGATATCTGTCCCAAATTACGCAAGGAAAGCCAATTATGCCAAGGAGGGGAGGCATCGGGCTTCAGAGCTGGAGTTGTAGAAGGAGGAACGGTCTTCTCTGCGTAATTTGGGACAAATATGGCGGCTGGATGTCCCCAATTGCGCAAGGAAGACGGAGAAGACAAGGAGGCCGAGAAAAGAGCGGGTCACTTGCCGGTTTCGATGGTGTGGAGCTTGGCGGTGTCATCGGTATGGGCGAGGTCCTTTGTGCCCTTGTCTTCCTGCTCTATCGAGTCGTGGTGAAGCGCGATGCGGACGGCTTCGCGGGCCGAGCCGGCATCTTCACCCTTGACGCCGAAGATGACCATGAGGATCATGATGAAGTTGATGACGGCGCTGATGCGCAGTGCCCATTCTATGCCGGTAATGTTGGCGGGAATGGTCTGCTGTCCGTTGGCCATGCTGGCCGCAGCGATTGAATACATGATGAGAATCATCACCGGGGAGCCGACTGCGCCGGCAATCTGACGCACCGTGTTCGTAACTGCCGAGCCAGCGGAGACTTCGGAGGGTTTGAGACAGTTCAATGACCATGTGGTCACCGGCATCATGACGAAGCCCATGCCGATCTGGCGAATGAACTGGTAGAACGAGATGGACCAGATCCATGTATGCAACCCGATCGTGCTCATGCACGCAGTGCCTGCCGTGAGCAGAATCGTGCCGATGAGGGCCACGGGGCGCGCGCCGAAGCGGTCGAGTGCGCGGCCGCCGAAGAACTGCGAGATTGCCTGGGCAATGGCGCCTGGCAGCATGACGAGTCCGCTGATTGTGGCGCTGTAGCCGCGGCAATCCTGAATGAAGAGCGGAATGAGCACAATGAGCGAGCTGAATGCGAAGAAGCTCAGCGATGCGATGATTGTGCCAATCGAGAAGCTCCGATTACGCAGCACCGAAAGGTCAAGCAGGGCGGGGCGATTGCTCTTGCCTACCTTGAACATCTTCTCGGTGTGGAACTGGCGAAGCACGAACCAGATGATGCCGGCCAAGCCAATGACCATGGGCAGCCAGACCACCGGAGCGGAGAACGGGTAGGCTTGAATATTCGTGAAACCGAACATGAGGCCGCCGAAGCCGATGATCGAAAGCCCCACCGAGAAGAAGTCCGCATGCGCGGATTTGTCTGCCTGCCCGAAATTATGCAAGCCGAAAGTGGTGAGCACAATGGCGAGACAGCCAATAATGGTGAGGGTGAGGAATATGGAGCGCCAGCCATTCAGATCGGTCTGCACACCGCCGAGCGTGGGGCCGATGGCCGGGGCCACGGCCATCGCCATGCCGACGATACCCATCGCCATGCCTCGCCGTGCCAGCGGGAAAATGGAGAACACGGTGATCTGCAGCACCGGCCACATCACGCCGGTGCCCACGGCCTCAAGGAAGCGGCCGAAGAGCGCCAACGGGAACGAGGGGCTGAGCCATGCCAACACCGAGCCGAGCGTGAACACGACCATTGAGGTGATGACGATCTGCCGTGTGGAGAAACGGCGCGTGAGGTACGCGGTAAGCGGCACCATGACGCCCATCGTGAGCTGGAAAATCGACGTCATCCATTGCCCGAGCGTCACCGAGATATGGAAGTCGCTCACCAAGGTGGGCAGAGCGGCGCTCAGCTGCAGCTGGGTGAAGTTGCCGACGAAGGTGATGAACGTGAGAATGGCCAGCGAGAGGAACGCGGGTCGGCTCAAATGCCCGTCACGGTATGCATCGGTGCGCGTGAGCGCCTGGGTGAGTCCGGCGAAGTATCCCGAGGCCCGAGGGGGAGCTGGTTCTGTGTCGTGATGCACATCGCGGGTGTATGGTTTGCCGGCTGCGGCTACCGTGTTCCCGCCGTGTTGCTCGCCCTCCTCGGGTTCCTCGTGGCTGGTCATCGTTTGGTAATTCCCTGTTCTCTTCTATGCGGTTCTGAACTGTGTTGTTGTGTCGGCGTGCTTGGAATCGCGGTGCCGATTATTCCGCGGCCTGCGCGTCCGCTTCGCTTTCTGCGGCGTCAAGAGCGGCGTCTTCCGGGCTGTACTCGTTCACGGTGAGAATGGCAGTGCCTTCGGCGGTGCGCACGAACACGTTGGCCGAGCCGCCGAGTTCCTCAATGCCGTCGAGCAGATGCGCGATCGGCTCGGTGTCGAGCATCGGCAGCACCTGTGCCACGCCGTTCTCATCGGTGATGGAAAGCGCGGAGTCGAGTTCGCCGGTCGAAAGCATCTCGTTGACGCGCTGTTCGAAGGCTTCGAGCTCGGCGTCGGTGTTGTTGGTGTTGTCGATTGGTGAATTATTGATGGTGGTCATGGGTCTTCTCCTTCATATGACGAATGGCCGTATCGGCCGATTCATACTGTACGTGTGGCGAGGTTGATATACCCGGATGCTCAGATTGTATATGAGAACGGTGTATATACAACCATCTGGTTCTTATTCTAGAACTGGCCTGTACTATTCACTGCTCGTGAACTTAGGCAGTGGCCCTGCTTGTTGATTGTGCGGTGCGTACATTGCGATATGATTGACCTTTGTATTGAATCCTGAATAGGTAGAACCACGGACGGTAGGTATGAGGGAGAGCCATGGCACAGGCGAAAAGCGATGCTCAGCTCGCTGAGGAAGTGGACGTCCGTTCCAGCAAGGTACTGCGCTGGCGTTTTGTCATGAATCTGGCACTTATGCTATTCGATGCGTTGGTTTACTTCGCTACCAGCATGATTGTGCTCGTCGTAACACATGGCACAAACCTCATGACGACCCGCCTGCAGCTGAATCTTCCTATAGATCCACTGCTCTATTCGGCTGTATGTGCGGCAATCTACGTCTATTGCATGCATGTGGCAGGGGTGTACCATCGGCATGTGTTCGCCGACGGGTACCAGCTCAATATGCTGTTGCTCAAGGGCGGTTTCATTGCGTGGGTGGCGATTTGCGCGCTCAACTTCATCATCCAGTGCAACGTGTTCTTCTACATGGTCTGCCTCACCTCGTTGATTGTGTGGATTGCGGAAATGATCGTTCGCTTCATCGCGCGCGTTATCCTCACCAGAAAGCATCGCAAGGGGGAGTATTCGTATCCGACTGTCATCGTCGGTTCCCCCGAGGGCATTGGGCAGATTCTCAAGTTCCTCAACCAGCGCAAGCAGCTCAATTACAAACCGATTCGCCTGTGCCCGATTCGGGTCAATAGTGAGACGGGACTCATTGAGGGAGACCCTGACATCGAATTACTCAATCGAGAGGTGCACGAGTCATGGAATTCCCCGATTGATGTGATTGAATATGGACCCCAGCTGGCTGGACGGATTGCGGAAACCGGCGCACAGACGGTGATGGTCACCGATGTGCTCGATCGATTCTCCGACAATTTGAGTACCTTCGCTTTACAGATGGAATCCGTGAATCTCGAGATTGCGCTGATCACCTCTGCGCTTGACATTGCCGAACATGCCACGCAGATGCGCAACATTCAGGGTATGAGCATCATGACGATCAGCCTGCCTCAGTACTCCCCTTCCGCACAGATTAAGAAACGCGTGTTCGATCTCGTGGTGTCGACGATTGCAATCATTCTGAGCTCGCCGATCATGCTAATCGTGGCGTTGGCGATCAAGATTGAAGACGGCGGTCCGGTGTTCTATAAGCAGGAGCGTATCGGCTTGCGCGGCAAGCCGTTCTATATCCATAAGTTCCGTTCGATGCGTGTGGACGCCGACGCACACCTGAAAGAGGTGTTGGCTGCGCAAGGGCAGGAATTGGGAGCCCGCTACAAGCTCAAGCACGACCCGCGCATCACGAAGGTGGGTAACTTCATTCGCAAGACGAGTCTCGACGAGCTACCGCAGTTCTTCGATGTGTTCATGGGTTCGATGAGTGTGGTAGGGCCGCGCCCACAGCGTTCGTTCGAGGTGGCCGAGTACGACCCGGTCTATGCGACACGTCTGTTGGTCAAGCCCGGCATCACTGGTCCCTGGCAGGTGTCCGGCCGCAATGACCTGAATGAGGAGGAGAGCCGTCAGCTCGATGTGAGTTATGTGCAGGACTGGAGCGTCATGGGTGATGTCGTGTATATCCTGCGCACGATTGGCACGGTATTGCATCCAAGTGGCGCTTACTGAAGGCAGGATTTAGTTAATTACAGTATTAGTTTTTCTGGCCAATCAATATAATTGCATATTAACAATATACAAAATGGAGTTGTTATGAAGATTGCCGTTGCTGGAACTGGTTATGTAGGGCTGTCGGTTGCGTTGTTGCTGTCGCAGCATAATAAGGTGCATGCGCTCGATATCGTTCCCGAGAAGGTCGAACTGCTCAATAATTGCGAGAGCCCGATTGTCGATACCGAGATCACGCGTTTCCTTGATGGCAAGCGCGATGGCACGTTGGATCTCGACTTCCAGGCCACGCTTGATCCGGCTGCCGCCTATACCGGTGCCGATTACGCGGTGGTGGCGACTCCGACGAACTATGACTCGAAGAAGAACTACTTCGATACCTCCAGCGTCGAGGCCGCCATCAAGGCGATTCGTGAATATGACCCGGATTGCTGGATTGTCATCAAGTCGACGATTCCAGTGGGCTATACAGCTCAGTTGCGTGAGAAGACGGGGGATAAGAAGATTATCTTCTCTCCAGAGTTCCTGCGAGAGGGCCATGCACTCTACGACAACCTCCATCCTTCCCGTATTGTTGTGGGAGCTCCTACCGATGATGCGGAGGCGGTGAAAGCCGCCCAGACTTTCGCGATGCTTCTTGCAGAAGGCGCGGCTCCAGAGGAAAACGATCGACTCAACGCCGATGGCTCCACAGGTATTCCGGAACTGGTGTGCGGCACGACTGAGGCCGAGGCGATCAAGTTGTTCGCCAACACTTTCCTCGCACTGCGAGTGGCCTATTTCAATGAGCTCGACACCTATGCAGAGTCGCGTGGTCTGAACACCGCCGAGATCATTCGCGGCGTGTGCCTCGACCCGCGTATCGGCACGCATTACAACAACCCGTCGTTCGGGTATGGTGGTTATTGCCTGCCGAAGGATTCGAAGCAGCTGCTGGCCAATTACGCCGATGTGCCGCAGAATCTCATCGAGGCGATTGTCGAATCAAACCGCACGCGCAAGGATTTCATCGCCGATCAGATTCTTTCCAAGCTCGAGGGTGTGGAGAAGCCGGTTGTGGGCATCTATCGTCTCACGATGAAGTCGGGTTCCGACAACTTCCGCCAGTCGAGCATCCAGGGCATCATGAAGCGTATCAAGGCCAAGGGAATCGACGTGCTCGTGTACGAGCCGACGCTCGACGCTGCCGAGTTCTTCGGCAGTGAGGTCACGCACGATCTCGATGACTTCAAGAAGCGCTCCGACATCATCGTCGCGAACCGATGGAACCAAGAGGCCCTCGCCGACGTAGCCGACAAGGTCTACACACGAGACCTCTTCCGTCGCGACTGACTAGACAAGCCCATGGGGTGCTTGGTCGCAAGAGAGCCAAGCATCCCGTTTATTCTTTCCTCTGACAATGAATTCCAGGATGGCCGATTTTTGTGCGATGGACAAAATGACGCTATGACTTGAGCTGAGCTGATATCAATCAGCATATACTGCTACCATTCCTGTAGAATTCCAGAGTCTGGGATGATGCGAGATATGAGGATGTCGGAAGGAGATGGGTCGATGGATGGTCGGATTTCGGTTATTGTGCCAACATTGAATGCGGGCGAGCAGATCGACACATTGCTTACGCGGCTGGAGCGACAGACACGCAGACCAGATGAGATCATTGTTGTGGACTCCTCGTCTGAAGACATCACGCAGGAGAGGGTCAAGCGCCATCCCGAGGTGAGACTGGTCGTCATCGACCGCAAGGATTTCAATCACGGTGGTACGCGTGATGCGATGCTTCGTGAGAGCATTGGTGATTTCGTGCTGTTCCTCACACAGGACGCCATGCCAAGTGACAATGACTATATTGCGAAGATTGTGGCCCCATTCGCAAACGATGAAGTGGCACTGGTGTATGGTCGGCAGCTTCCACGCAAGGACGCACGCCCGGCAGAGGCACTCGTTCGTAAGTACTCGTATGGCGATGAATCCATGGTGATCACCAAGGCCGATATTCCGAGTTTGGGCATCAAGGCCTTCCACTCTACCGATGTATGCGCGGCCTATCGTCGTACGGCATATCTGGAAGTCGGCGGCTTCGAAACGGATGTGCTGACCAACGAAGATATGTTCATTGCCGCGCGCCTTCTACATGCAGGATGGAAGGTTGTGTATGAAGCGAACGCCACGGTGATTCATTCTCACAACTTCACCTTCAAGCAGCAGTACAAACGCAACTACATTCAGGGTGTGGAGATTGCCAGACACAAGGATATTCTTGGCGATGCCTCATTGTCTGGCGAAGGACTCTCCTTGGTCAAATACACACTTGGCGGTTTGCTCAGGCAAGGGCATGTGATTGAAGCAATGCGATTCACCGTTGATTGCGGATTCCGTCTCATCGGCAATCGCAATGGTCAGAGGGCTGCCACCAAATCTCATGACAGGAAGGAGAGATAAAGTGTCTGTTTCCTCCGAGACGATCCTGTATATCGTAAGCCACAAGGATTTCGATGCACCCCAGCTTCCTGGGTATGTTCCCATTCTTGCAGGGGCGGTCAAGAACCATGCCTCCATTGAGGTAAAAGACAATACCGGCGATAACATCTCTTCCAAGAATCCGGGATTCTGTGAGCTCACCGCCCAGTATTGGGTGTGGAAGAACCGTGATGACCATGACGCGAACATCGGGTTCGTGCACTATCGTCGTTATTTCTATACCGACCACCGAAAAACGCAGATTGTTCCAGCCGAACAATTCTCACACGATCTGGAACAATACGATGTGATCCTCCCTGAGCCATGGGTGTTGAAGAAGACCATAGGGGACCAGTTCGCCCAGTTCCACAACATGGATGACTTGGAAGTCGTGCGGTCAATCATGCAGGAGCAATGTCCGGAATATGTACCGGCACTGGATGACCTGCTGAAGAGCCATTCGCTGTATGCCTACAATATGTTCGTCATGTCGCATGAGCGGTTTAACGCATATATGACGTGGCTGTTCCGTATTCTCGACGAGGCCGAGCGCCGCATCGATGTGTCGAAGTATGACGCATACAATCAGCGGCTCTTCGGATTCCTGTCCGAGCGTCTGCTCAACGTATGGGTGAACGCGCGCAAGCTGCGGGTCAAGGAATACCCGGTATACATGCCCGAGCAGAGTGCGTGGAAGGAGAATCTGCGCACGCGTGTAAAATCGCTGCTGTTCGAACACAAGCTGTAGAGAGGGTACCGTATGCGTTGCGCAGGGATAGTCACCTATAATCCCGATCTCGAACGGTTGCGCGCGAACCTGAACAACACTGTCAGCCAAGTGGACGCGGTGTTCATCTTTGACAATGGCTCGAAGAACATCACTGATATCCGCGTGCTTGCTGAGTTCGAGTATACGACTGTGAAGGTTGAAGCCGACCCGAATAACAGGGGCATAGCCTTTGCCTTGAACAGGTTGTTGGATGCCGCCAAGAAGCACGGATTCAAGCATATGCTGCTGCTCGATCAAGACAGTGTGCCCACAGAAGGCATGTGCGACGAGTTGGAGCGGCACCTCATCGGTTCCGTGGCTCTGGTATGCCCGTTCATTCTCGACCGCAACCGCATGACGGAGGAGGAGTGGAAGTCACAGGAGATGCCGCCTTTGGAGCAGATGACCCATGCGGCGAAGCATGGCGCAATTACTTCGGGTTCCTTGATTGATGTTAAGGCGGCCTTACGGGTTGGTGGCTTTGATGACAACTTGTTCATCGACTACGTGGACTTCGATTTCAACGAGCGGCTGATATTGAACGGTTACGAGATTGTCAAGGATAACACTGTCTACTTGCTGCATGAGAAGGGCAAATCTGAGCGTACCTGGCTGAGAGTGCCTCGCAGAACGTCGGCGGGTGTGCAATGGCAACCGTTGTATAAACTCGGCTACTCACCAATGCGTTGTTACTACCAGTCACGCAACCGAATAATATATTGGAAAAAATATCATAGATATACCGGATCCGAGGGTCTGACTGAAATTCTTATGCTGATGGGACTGTCGCTACTGTTTGAAAAGCATCGCTGGGCTAAATTGCGCGCTTATATGCGCGGTATTCGCCATGGTGTGAGCACTCGCGTCACGGAGTATGGAAAGTGACGGATGACGTAATTGGTGCAGACCACCCTGCTGGCACTTCGCAACCTAAGCACCAGAAGTCCCTCTATAGGGTAGTTCAGACGAACCATGCTCGAGCATCGCGTATCCTGAATGGAGCAATGGATTATGCGTTAATTTTAGCCATTATCTATAACTCAAACTCTCTATGGGCGTTGGCTCCTGACCGTTTTTCGCTCTCGTGCCTCGTATTAGGTTTTGTTGGCATCGTATACTTGCTGTGGTGTTGGCAGCGGCATGAAAGGTGTGCAAGATATACGGGGTATGCTATGTGCGCATTGATGGCAGTTGCTGCCGTTAGCCAACTGATTCTCGCGATAGCGCATGGGGCAGTATCTATTAGCGGTACGTGGTTCCAGTACATGTTGATAATCCCGGTGCTACTAGGCTGCATACTTATGCGGGGGAAAGCTTACATACGTCAAGTGTTCCTCACGCGTTTGGTATGGGTGGCCGCAATTCTTGCTGCATTATCGGTACTATTATGGTTTGCAAGCAGCTTTCTTGGTCTACCTCCCACCCACGCGGAGATGATGAGGTGGGCTCAGGGCTCTCCCTCAATTTATTCATATTCCAATGTGTACTACAACGTGCAAGATGCATATGTGATGGGTGTGCACATGTGGCGCAATTCTTCGATTTTCAACGAACCACCAATCGCCAGCGCATTTTTTGGCACGGTGCTCGCTCTGGATCTCTATCTGGCTCGCGAATCGCATTGGCCTGCAGATCTGTGCATTGTAGGTGCTCTGATCACCTCGTTGTCGACAGGCGGTGTTCTCTACACCATCATGCTTTTAGTTCCTTTGTTATGGAAGGCACTATGGCACATTCGTCGTAAATCGGTGCGGAAAGCATCCCTTGCCGGAACGGCCTTACTGTCTTTGATGATTGTAGCGATTGCTGTACGCATGGTGAAAACAAAAATCGCAACCTCGTATTCCGGCCAAATGCATTTGCTTGATTTCATTGAGGGAATGCGAATTTGGTGGGAACGCCCTTGGGTTGGTTTTGGTCTTGATGGTGATGCCTACATATGGGCTCACTTCATGAGCACCTATCGTGATGGCTTGGGGTATACGAGTGGATTGTTGTTCTTATTGATTCATGGGGGGATTGTGCTCGGCATATTCCTAGTCGCACCCTTTGTGATGATGGTTGTGGGCTCCCGGCATTGGGACACATGGTGGGTCGCAGTATTTCTGCTCGTTATGCTTACCACTGCAGCGGTGCAAAACTGCGCGTTCTTTTTGTTTGCAGCTGCCTATGGGTACGCAAGTTTCATCTGGCGATATCAAGGACGCGTGAGTTCCTTGCGAAAATTTTCGAGAGGGTGAGTATATATGCCTGAGATTTCAATAATTATTCCAGTATATAATCAAGAACCGTACATCGAGATGTGTCTTGATTCGATTCTTGCTCAATCGTTCGATGATTTTGAAGTATTGGTGGTGGATGATGGATCCACGGACGACTCTGCTCCACTTATTGCTGAATATGCGGATAGAGATTCGCGTGTGCAGCTCATCACTCAAATGAATGCTGGTGTCTCGGCAGCGCGAAACAATGGCTTGGCTCATGCGAAAGGTGCATGGATTTGTTTTATCGATCCAGATGACTACATTGCAGCCGAATATCTGGAAACATTACACAGCGTTACGAATACATCAACTTCTCTTGATATTGTCATGAGTGCATGTGTTGCATTCAGCGATTCTTATAGCAGAAGGCAGCATTTCTTCCCTAAATCATTCTCCGTACGGACCGACGACGAGAAGAAAGTGCTGTATCTTCAGCTTCTCGATGGTTCTTATGGGCAGCCTAGGGGCTTCGTCACAGCGATTGGCGTTCCGTGGGGCAAGTTATATAGACATGAGCTTCTTCAACAAAATAAATTGCATTTTGACCCGCGATTAGTGCGTATGGAGGATAATCTGTTCAATATGCAGGCTTTCCATGATGCGCGTGAAATCGTTTATTTAGACTATTCTGGTTACTATTACCGTATGGGCGCTCTCGATGATCACACATACGACAATATGAAGAGGGGGATGTATCGCGTTGCCATCGATACGTGTGCCTCTTTGCTATCTCAATACCATCTGCTTGGTGATACGCGCCTGCGTCAGGCATGGAGTGACGAACAGGTGAATCTGTATTATCAGGAACTCAAGGCAGTGGCTATGTTCGAACCGCATAAATTTGGTACGGTGCAGCGTGCCTGCTGGCAGCGTGCGTGCGAATTGCAAGATCGATTGGAACGCATCGATGTACAGGCATTGTCACATTCCGCCTATATCAAGTACATGATACTGACCAGTCGTCTTATGAATTGGGGGGCGGCACTTGCCCTGTTCCGCAAACAGACGCGGTGATTATGCTTGTGTGACGCTAAAGACAACACGTTACGTAGGATGGTACTATGTCGTTATTCCGCAACCTTCCAGACCGATTGTTCAAAATTGCCTCTGCGGCAAAGAACTGCACGGTTCTACTCGGCCCGAAAGTGGCCGCTTGTGGCATCGTCTACCATTGCACGCATAAATTCAAAAAACCGTACTACACCCTCTTCAATGAGACCTTGTGGCGGAAGGTCATGGTGGATGTACCGTTCGACAGTGCTGCGATGAGTGATCTACCGGCGCATAATGACGGCCCGATTTGGGTTGCGTGGTGGCAGGGACTTAACGACCAGACGCCACCCGTCATTCTTGCTTGCATAGATAGCATCAAGCGTCATGCGAATGGCAGAGAAGTCATTGTCATCACGAAAGACAACTACACGCAATACGCCGAGATCGATCCGATTCTTGTGAAGCGTAGAGATGAAGGTACTTTGACAATTAACGCCTTCTGCAATGCGTTACGTGTCAAGTTGCTGTACTTGCATGGTGGTGTTTGGCTTGATTCAACACTGTATCTGACACAGGACCTATCTGACGACTTTTCGAGGTACTCCTTCTATTCAATCAAATCGCCGCATGCTGACTACCCATGGACCACGTATTGCCTTGCTTCGGCACCAGGAAACCCATTCATGGAATATATCTACCGTTGCTTTGTTGCAGTCTTCACCAAGATTAAAGCGGTCCCCGAATACTTCCTCTTCGACGCTTTCATCTATAACGCATACACCCACATTCCACAGGTTACGCGGATGATTGATCGGATGCCCCTGAACAATTCCGGAAGTTTTGATTTATCTGAACAGCTTGAATTAACAGCTGGTGAACCGCAGCTTCCTGCCGACACATACATCAACAAGCTCACATATAAAATAAAGTATCCCACACGGATTGATGGGAAACCAACGGTGTTTCAGCGTGTGTTGGATGGGGAATTGTAATATGCGAATCAGGGTGTTCATCCCGTAATGATGTGGACTCATCTGATTTACGGGAGACATGATGTCACACAGTGCAGTCCCTCTCAAGTATTGCGTCATGGTAGTGATTTAGGAGGATTCAATATGAACATGGATACACCCCGTTTCGGATTCGTGATCCTGCACTATCTCGTTGACAGTGAAACCTCACAGTGCATTGAATCGATTCGTAGGCACTGTGATGGCGGGAATTATGCGATTGTTGTTGTAGACAATAACTCCGCAAACGGCAGTTACGAGCGTTTGTCGAAAAAGTATGCCCATGTCGGCGATGTCATCTTCATCCATAATGAATCTAATGAGGGATTCGCGAGAGGCAATAACATTGGTTATCGGTATTGCGTCAGTGAGCTGCATTGTGATTACGTTGTAACGCTGAATAACGATGCAATGCTGAGTAGCGATAATCTCATCGAACAATCCATTGCCGATTATCAGCAAAGGCATTGTGCGGTGATTGGTCCTGACATCATTTCAGGGAAGGACGGCACCCACCAGAATCCAATGATGAGAGTGGTGGATACTAAACAGGAGGTCCGGGCGATCCGCAAGCACATTCGCCGTAACCTGCTACTACTCAGTCTGCACATGTACGATCTTGTGCACCGCCATGCCCCAGAGAACGCACATGTGTCTGAGAATGACAAAACATGGCAGGATCCGAGTGTGCCTGTCAAATTGCACGGATCATGCTATATCTTCACGCCTGCATTCATTGAGCACTTTTCGGAACCGTTCGATCCGGGAACGTTCCTGTATATGGAGGAGGATATCCTCTCACTACGTTGTAGGCGTGATGCCTTGACGCTATATTACGACCCACGTATTGTGGTACGACATGCACAAAACGCGTCGTCGGAAGCACAAGTCAAATACGATGCGCGCCGGAAAACAATCAATTACTTACGCAATCATCGCGATTCGCTGCGTGTGCTGGAACAATATCTATCGTGAACCGTCCGTCGAACCCATTGATGAATCCACAAGAAAATAGCCCATGTCTTCGAAAACACCGTTGCCGTCTCTAACGAGAAACGCATTGCTGAACTCAATGCGAACAGTGTCCTCTCTGCTGTTCCCATTGATCACGTTCCCATATGTCTCACGAATCCTTGGGGCCGCGAACATAGGCAAGATCAATTATTCGCAGTCCATCGTTTCATACTTCGCCTTGTTCGCGGGACTGGGTATAACCCAGTATGCGATTCGTGAAGGTGCCAAAATCAAGAGGGACCCGGAGCGGTTGACACGCTTCGCGCAGCAGATATTCACAATCAATCTGATCTCGTCCGGCATCGCGTATGTCGCGTTCTTCATCACGGTGGCCGTGATTCCGAGCCTGCATGCATATATGGTGCTGCTGCTGATTCAGTGCCTCACTATAGGATTCACCACATTAGGTGTGGAATGGCTGTACTCGATTTTTGAGGACTATCTCTATATATCCGTACGCACGATCATGGTCCAGCTTGTGTCATTGATTCTGATGTTCGCGTTAGTGCACAAGCCATCGGACTACATCATCTACGCGGCTATCAGTGTGTTCGCTACGTCGGCGGCGAATATCTGGGGTTTTTTCTACTCACGTCGATATGCCCGGCTGGGCATCGCACGTACACTTGCGATACGTACGCACTTCAGCCCGATCATGACATTGTTCATGAACAACGTTGCCACTGCAATTTACAGCAACGCAGGCACTACGTTTGTGGGTGCGATGTTGGGTGATGTGCAGGTTGGTCTGTACAGTGTTGCGATGAAAATCTATGTGATCACACGTCAGGCAATCAACGCTCTCACTGGTGTTTCACTGCCACGCCTATCATATTTATCAGCTAACGATCCAAAAGCGTATATCCAGTTACTCAACAAGCTGTTCAACGCAGTAATCGTCGTGTGCATCCCGGTGGCAGTGCTTGTATATGCGTTGAGCCGGCCAATGGTGCTGGTTATTAGTGGACCAAAGTACATAAATGCGGTGCCAATGCTAGAAATCATCGCGTTCGCTCTGGCATTTACCGCGCCTGGTGTGTTCCTGATGAACGGAATACTCATTCCACTGCGCAAAGAGAAGAAAGTGGTGATATCCACTGCAAGCGGTGCGGCAATCAATATAGCGATATACATATGCTGCATTCGTCCGTTCGGGGTTCTTGCAGCTTGCTACAGCATTGTCATCGCTGAAATGACGGTATTCGCAATTGCTCTTGCATTTTCGTGGGAGCAGGTTAGGCAGTTGTCATTGACGAAGTCACTCATTCACGCAGGTCTTGGATGTATTCTCATTCTTGCCGCAAACCTCACATTCGAAAGAACAGTAGTATTCAGCAACGTGTTTGTTGATTTTACGGTGAGGGGCGTCACGTATGGCGCGATTTATGTAGTCACTCTGCTGCTGTTGCGCGATGAAAGCGCATTATTCTTCCTGAGGAAAGTACTTCGCAAGAAATAATAGCGGTATGTGAGTGATGAGGAGCATGTTCCAATAGCCATTCCAGAGGCATGCACAGGTCGGTGTAAATCTATTATAAGCAATGTAATTTGAGCCATGTGGAAACGAGATTTACCCAAACTTAGCCCGGCACGAGAAGTTGTGTTGACATGGGAAATGATAGTGGCGCATTGCTACAGTAGAAGATATGACAGAAGCATTCATTCCGAAGAACATCATTGTGACCGGTGGCTGCGGTTTCATTGGCTCGAATTTCGTGCATTACGTGTATAACAACCATCCGGATGTGCATATCACGGTGCTCGATGCACTTACGTATGCCGGCAACCTCGAGAACATCAAGCCGATCCTCGGCGATCGCGTCGAGTTCGTACATGGCAACATCTGCGATGCGCAGCTGCTTGACGAACTGGTGCCGGGGCATGATGCCATCGTGCATTATGCGGCCGAGTCGCATAACGACAACTCGATTGCAAATCCGGAACCGTTTGTGAAAACGAACGTTGAGGGTACGTTCCGCCTGCTTGAAGCGGCGCGCAAGTATGATGTGCGGTTCCATCACATCAGCACCGACGAGGTGTATGGCGACCTGGCTCTGGATGATCCAGCGAAGTTCACCGAGGAAACGCCGTACCATCCGTCAAGCCCGTATTCGTCGACGAAGGCGAGCTCCGACATGCTCGTGCGCGCATGGCACCGCACCTATGGGTTGCGCACCACGATCTCGAACTGCTCGAACAACTACGGCCCGTACCAGCATGTGGAGAAATTCATTCCGCGCCAAATCACGAACATCATTGAAGGCATTCGCCCGAAGCTCTATGGCGATGGCCTCAATGTGCGTGACTGGATTCACACCGAAGACCACTCGAGTGCGGTGTGGACGATTCTGACCACAGGTCGTTTGGGTGAGACCTACCTGATCGGTGCCAACGGCGAGCGCAACAATCTGACCGTGCTGCATGACATTCTCCGTGTGATGGGTCAGCCGGAGGACGCCTTCGACTGGGTGAAGGACCGTCCAGGCCATGACCGCAGGTATGCCATCGATTCGACGAAGCTGCAGACCGAGCTGGGCTGGCGTCCGACGCACACCGACTTCGAGTCCGGCTTGCGCCAAACCGTGCAATGGTATATCGACAACCCGCAGTGGTGGGAGCCGGCGAAGGCTGCCACCGAGGCCAAGTACAAGGCCCAGGGCCAGTGAATGCTTTGAATCCGCCGCAACTCGGCGGATTAATCATGTACAGACATGCAACAGTGATGTGGAAAGCGTGAAATATGGAATTTGAAAAGGAACTCAAGGTCACGGAGACGAATATTCCTGGCCTGTTGGTCTTCGATTTGCCGTTGCACGGCGATAACCGCGGCTGGTTCAAGGAGAACTGGCAGAAGGCGAAGATGACGGCACTCGGCTTGCCGAAAGACTTCCAGCCGGTGCAGAACAACATCAGCTTCAACGCGAAGCGTGGGGTGACCCGTGGCATCCACGCCGAGCCATGGGACAAGTTCATCTCGCTGGCCAGCGGCGAGATCTTCGGTGCTTGGGTGGATCTGCGCCCAGGCGACACCTTCGGGCAGGTGTATACGACGCGCCTTGACCCGTCGAAGGCGATCTATGTGCCGCGCGGAGTGGGCAACAGCTTCCAGGCACTCGAAGATGGCACTGCATACACGTATTTGGTGAACGCGCATTGGTCTCTCGAGCAGAAGAAGACCTACACCTTCGTGAATCTGGCCGACCCGGAACTCAACATCCAATGGCCGATTCCGCTTGAGAAGGCCGAACTCTCCGAAGCAGACCTGCATCACCCGATGCTCAAGGATGCCAAGCCAATGGATCCGAAGCGTACATTGGTCACGGGTGCGAACGGCCAGCTCGGGCAGTCAATCCGCAAGTATGTTGAAGAGCATGATCTCAAAGGATTCGAATTCACCGACATCGACGAATTCGATTTCTCGGATCCTGCCGCTTATGAGGGCTATGACTGGAGCTTGTACGGCACCATCATCAATGCTGGGGCATTCACTGCTGTGGACAAAGCCGAGACCCCCGAAGGGCGTGTGATGGCATGGAAGGCCAATGCCCTTGGCCCGGCACTGCTGGCAAAAGTGGCCACCGAGCACAACCTGACCCTCGTGCATGTGAGCTCCGACTATGTGTTCGATGGTACGGCCAAGGTGCACGACGAAGATGAGGCATTCTCGCCGCTTGGCGTATACGGCCAGACGAAAGCGGCCGGCGACATCGCCGTGGCCAACGCCCCGAAGCACTACATCGTGCGCTCGAGCTGGGTGATCGGCAACGGACACAATTTCGTCAAGACGATGATGATGCTCTCGAACAAGGTAGCCGACTCGAACGATGCATTGAATGAGGTGACGGTGGTGGATGACCAATATGGCCGTCTGACATTCACCGATGACATGGCAGCTGCCATTTTCCATCTGCTCGATGATGAGGATCCGTATGGCACGTATGATCTCACTGGTTCCGGTGATGTGGTGAGTTGGGCGCAGATTGCCGCCGAAGTGTTCGCCATGACGAATGGCAATGGCGACAAGGTGCGTCCGATCTCCACCGAACAGTACTTCGAGAACGCGAAGGCTCCGGTGAGCCCACGGCCGGTGAACAGCACGCTCGATTTAGCCAAGATCGAGGAGACCGGCTATGAGACCACCGATTGGCATGACAGTCTCAAGGCCTATGTCGAAGTCGAACTGAAGAAGTGAGGATGAGTTCCAGATGAAGGGCATTATTCTTGCCGGCGGTTCCGGCACTCGCCTGTACCCGTTGACGACGGTCACCTCCAAGCAGTTGTTGCCGGTGTATGACAAGCCGATGATCTTCTACCCATTGAGTGCGCTGATGATGGCGGGAATCCGGGACATCCTGATCATCTCGACGCCGAAGGATTTGCCGAATTTCGAGCGCTTGCTTGGCGATGGCTCCCGATACGGCATCTCTTTGCAGTACAAGGTGCAACCGAGTCCGGACGGCCTCGCACAGGCCTTCCTGCTCGGTGAGGACTTCATCGGTGACGATGCATGCGCACTCGTGCTCGGCGACAACATCTTCTACGGCAACGGTTTGGGCCGCCAACTGCGCAAGGCAGCTGCGCTCGAACATGGCGCTACGGTGTTCGGTTACTACGTGGATGACCCGGAACGGTACGGTGTCGTTGAGTTTGACAAGGACCACACGGCAGTGAGCATTGTGGAGAAACCCGAGCACCCTGCGTCGAACTATGCGGTGACCGGCCTTTATTTCTATGACAACCGCGTGGTCGACTTCGCCAAGCAGGTCAAACCATCTCCTCGAGGCGAACTGGAGATCACCGACCTGAACCGTATGTACCTTGAGGATGGTTCATTGCATGTGCAGACGCTCGGTCGCGGCTATGCATGGCTCGACACCGGCACCATGGACTCGTTGTTCGAAGCAGGCGAATTCGTGCGCACAGTAGAGCATGCTCAGGGTCTGCCGATCTCGGTGATCGAGGAGATTGCCTATGAGAACCACTGGATCGATCGCGACCAGTTGCTCGCCGCCGCCGAACGGTATGGCAAGAGCCCGTACGGCAAGCACCTGCTCGACGTTGCCGAACACCGGTTCCTCAACACCATCGACGATTGATGTATTGGCTGTATAGTGCGCGTGCATGATTGCGAAAGGTATGTTTTTTGGAAGTGGTTCCGAACGAACCTTTCGCGCTTCTTGTACTGCAGCACCCCTATTCTTGAAGGACATTGATTTGGACCTTGGTCCGGCATGAAAGGGTGGGTATGACCCGAGCAGAAGGAAATGAACCCGAGATTGAGAAGAGCACTGATCAATCTGCGGAGTCTGTAGGAACCACTCCTCAACCTGACTCGACAGATTCACAGCAGCAGGTGCCTTCTGGTGTAAAGCAGCCATGGTACAAGCGCATACGCTGGTGGGGCTGGACGCTCATCGCCATCGCTGTGGTGGTCGTTGGCTTCTTCGGTACTTTCGGCGCGCAGGCATATATGGTGTACAGGCACGAGATGGCGGCCGTCCATGCAGTGGTGGATACGGCCCGGAGCGGTAACATGCAGGAACTGCCGAATGCCGTGCGCCAGATGCAGGAGGAGACGAAGAAGGCGAACGCCATTACCCATAACGGTCTGTGGCAATTCACCGGCAAGATTCGCGGTTTGCGCAGCAACATTCGCGCTGCGCAGGAACTTACGCAGATTGTGGAGGATGCCAGTGTGGAGGTTGTACCCGATTATGTGGATATTGCCTCGCATCTCTCCGAATCGAAATTGTTGGATGATGGCAGAATCAATGTGATGCCATTGGTGGGGCAGTATGCCAATTTCGTAAGGGCGAATGATGGTCTCAAGGCGCAGCTCGCCAAGATTCAGGAGATCCATGACCCATCGTTGCCACCGGTGCGCAAGGCAATCCAGCAGATCAAGGGCGTTAGTTCCATGACGGGATACTGGCTGGACCGCTCTGAGGTATTTGTGAAGAATCTGCCGGATTTCCTCGGCTATAAAGGCAAGCAGACGTATGCAATTCTAGCCATGACTCCTGCCGAAATGCGTATGTCGGGTGGTCTCATTGGAGCTATAGGCACTCTCACTTTTGAGAATGGGGCTTTCTCGATTGGAGAGTTTAGGTCAAATCCCGATTATCTGGAACATGCAGATACCGCAGATGTAGACCCCGACACGCAACGGATCTTCAAGAATGAAGGGCCTCTATATATGTCATATGACGTGCGAGATTTGGCAAATTACCCCAACACGAAAATGACGGCAGAGGCATTTAACAGTGTATGGAAGACCACTCCGTGGGGGAAGAATGTGGATCTTAGTGGTGTTATTCTTGTGGATCCTGTGATCGTGCAGGCTTTGGTAAGGGCGACCGGAGAGATCAAGCTTCCTGACGGACGCATTCTTAATGGCAACAACACTGCGGAGTTCCTGATGAATACCGTTTACAAGGATTATCCAATCGAGGAAACCGATCAATACTTTGGCATCGTTGCAAAAGAATGCGTGAGCAAAATCACTTCGAATCTGAGTATGGGGACCATGGCCAAACTCGCCAAAGAGGTATATGCCCTGTCGCAACAACGGCATCTGTCAATATATTCGTTCAATCCTGTTTTGGAGAGCTTCCTAGAGGAGTCGGGGCTAACAGCCGAGTATTCCACCGACAAGACTAAGCCGGAGGTAGGCGTCTACCTTACCGAGGAGAACCCTTCCAAGATGGGCTGGTATATCAAGCGTTCCGCGAAGATCAAGCAGATTTGCACCGATTCTGCGCCATACAAATATCAGGTGGAATATACGTTGGAGAACACGCTCAAAGAAGACGAGGTGGGTAAGCTCAGTTGGTATGTCACCGGCCAATTGCCATACAACGAAGGTGCCAGCCTCGACAAGGTGCTCTTCTACCCGCCATACGGTGGGGAATTGAGCAATTTCAAGGTGCAGGGAACGGGTTCCGTACCGGCCATGGATTCAATCAATTCGGCGATCATGTATCGCTCGTTGGCACAGGTGAGGCCGGAACAGAAGGTGACCTATACGTTCGATGTGACGACATCGAAGCAGGCAACGAGTCGACTTGCTGTCGACCAGACGCCAATGGGCACTGAGAACACGAATGTGGAATACCTCAATTCGTGCCCAGTGAATTAATTAGTATAAATACATATATTGAGTGGGAGGCAGAATATGGCTCTGTCTCCCACTTTTCTTATGCCTATTGCCGAAATACTGAGAGCATCTTGTAAATTAGGACCTAATTTCAGCAAAATGTGCGAAATTGGTAAATAATACGAACTGATTATGCTATATTGAGCATGTATCGCTGTGACATACGGTCTCAGTTTGTTACGAAATAATCCGTCTGTCGACGTAAGGAAGTTTGTATATGTCGTCTCTGCAAGGATTCGAAGTAGTCAGCCCGAACACGGCTTCTGGTCGTTCCGTACTCACAGTCACGAAGAACTACGCTCGGTTGAACAAGAACGCCGTGCTCGAACTTGGACGCCCTGAATTCATTGAGTTCTTCATCAACCCGACCACCAAGCAGTTCGCGTTCAAGGCGTGCGAGGAAAGCAACCCGAATGCGATTCCGTTCTTCATTCCCGGCAAGACCACCGCTTCGGTGACGCTGAACCAGCAGTTCGTGCTTGACGCAATGGGGCCGTATTTCGAGTTCCCCGAAGTCGAGGACGATCAAGAAGCTTACGCACAGATCAAGGGTACGTTGCTGAACTCCGAGGATATGCTGGTGTTCAATGCGGCGAAGGCCGAGCAAGGCGTAATGAAGAAGCGTGGACGCAAGAAGGGCCAGAAGCTGAAGACATCGAACGAGTAAAAAATCAATCCAGATTCCCTCGATAAACGGCCACCGCAAGCGGTGGCCGTTCCATTTGCGACAAACAACAAGTATTCCGCTTTCTGAACACCGGCAAGTATAAGTGCAATGTCATTGGGCAATGCTGGTTCAATACGCATTCCCCGCGAGTTATTCTAGATAATTAGTGTCCTATTGACTGAATATACTATGTAAGGCGTTGTCGGGCAGAGGAGCGGAAGGGTATACGGTGCGCGATACATCTCAATGGACTGCAAACTCCTCCATGCCAACGCAGGAAATACGAGTAGTCACGGGCCATGAGCAGAATCATCGAATAGCAGCCAAAGCATCAACGCCTCAGCAGCTGCCTTACGAGCCAATCACGTTCTACAACACTCCCTTTGAGGAATCCGGCAATAAAAAAACAAATCATCTGTGTAACACGCCGCGTTGGAGGTTTTCGTTTATCTTCACGATTGCCGTGGTCGATGTCATCTCAATGCTGATTGCGGTGCTGGGGGTGTTGCTGGTCAATCGGGAGTCGTACACCACCATTGCGCGATATATGCCGGTCTGGGCGTTCATTGTGCTGTACTGCACTGTGTGGCTCACGTGCCTGATATGGCGTGGCACATACCATAGGCATATCATGGCTGAGGGTTATGAGCTCTATGTGGAGGTGCTCAACGCCACCATAGCCACCATAGTGGTGTTCTGCTTCATTGTATTCATGCTGCATTTGGATTACCCCCGAACCATTCTGATCATCGCCCCGTTATTCGGCATGATGCTGGCGCTTCTCGGAAGGTTTTTCCTTCGTTTGATGCTGCATAGGAAGCGTGGAGAGGGGGAATACAAATACAACACGGTGATTATCGGTTCCTCCGAAGGCATCAACAGTGTTCTTAAGCTCTTCGATGCCAATCAGAACTGGGGCTATCGCGCTGTCGCCGTATGTCCCATTGAGAAAGTGCCGGATCGCGACGACGCCTACATTATGACCGACTTTGTGCCGGAGGAGGGGGTAGCTGAGAAATACGCCGTGCAGATGGTGCCGTTGAACTCCAATTTCCCCCGCAAACTGCAGCAGATCGGCGTGCAGGAGGTTTTCGTGGCCGATGTGCTCGACCGTGATTCCAAACTGCTGCACGGTATCGCGCTGGCCATTGAATCTCTCGGTATGGAGCTCGCACTCTCTGTGGCGTTGGCCGATGTTGCAGGCCACAGACTGTACCTGCGCAATACCACTGAGCAGCCGATTTTGCTGGCCAGCCTGCCACAGTACCGTGCTACGACATTCCTGCTGAAGCGCATCTTCGACATCGTGCTGTCGTCGTTGGCGCTCATCATTTCGTCGCCGATTATGCTTGGTGTGGCCATTGCCATCAAGCTGGATGACGGGGGACCGGTCTTCTTCAAGCAGACTCGCGTCGGTTTGCATGGGCGTAGGTTCCAGATGTACAAGTTCCGCTCCATGGTGACGAATGCCGAGGAGGTCAAGAAGAAGCTGATGCAGGAGACCGGTCAGACCGACCGCTTCATTTTCAAGATGAAGGACGATCCGCGCATCACACGGGTGGGTAGATTCATTCGGCGTACATCACTCGATGAATTTCCACAGTTCCTCAATGTGCTCAAAGGCGATATGTCTATGGTAGGGCCGCGTCCGGCACTGCCCAAGGAAGTGGCGCGCTATGGCTCGCTCTATTCGGCCCGTCTGCTCGTGAAGCCAGGCATCACCGGTCCATGGCAGATTTCCGGGCGGTCCGATCTCACGGAAGAGCAGAGCGAATACCTCGATGTCTCCTACATTGAGAACTGGTCGATCACCGGTGACATCGCGATTCTGATCAAGACGGTGTGGGTGGTCATTCGCGGTACAGGTGCCTATTGATTTAATTAGTCCACGTGCGTTTCGGGCCTCTTCGGTATCAATGCCGAAGGCCCGTTCTTTTCTACATCTACGCCCATGCATTCTAAAGACGTCTTCATTTATTCAGATGGATATACAAATGGATATACAAAAAGGTGGCTCATCCAACATGGATGAGCCACCCTGAAGCGTTACCGGGAAACCGGTCTGCGGTTTAGTACCAGTGATTCGCCTGCCAGAAGTTGTATGCACCCTGCACGGAGCCGTAGCGGCCCTTGCAGTAATCCCAGAACCACTTGAGCTGCGTCTGGTAGTTCGACTGCCAGTCGGCGCCGTGCGAGGCCATCTTGCTGCCCGGCAGCGCCTGGGCGAGGCCATAGGCACCGGAACTCGGGTTCGTGGCGTTCACATTCCAACCGGATTCACGGCTGATGATGTACACGGTGGCGGTGAAATCGCCCTCCGAGCCGCCGTTGGCGAGCAGGTAGTCATGCGCCCACTGCTGCATCTCGCCCACAGGAGCGGTGGAGCCGATGCTCGAGGCCGCTGCCTGCTGCGACGAATTGTTCGAGTTGCTGCTGGTCTGCGCCGGGGCCGAGGTGGCTGCGGGCTGCGGATTCGCAGTGCCCACAAGAATCACCTTCTCGACCGGGGCCTTCTTCACCCAGGTGGCGAAGGTGTTCGATGAGACCACCTTGTCGCCGGTGCGGGTGACCAGATTCGTCTTTTCGAGAATGCCTTCCTCGCCCTCGGTCTGCACCTTCTCAGTGCCCTTCGGCAGCGACGGGTCGTCTTTCTTCACCGTGTTGAACGGGATCTTCGACTCCGAGGTCTCCATCTTCGCGCCCTGGCGTTCGATGGAGATCGTGGTGGATTCGTCCACCTTCGTGGTGAGCGACGGGTTCACCTGATCACCCGGCTCAAGCGTGATGTCGCCGGCGTCGAGCACCGACTTCACGTCGGTGAAGTCCTGGCCGAGCACGACGCGGGACTTGCCGTTCACCTTGACGGTGACGTACGAGGTATCGCCGTCCATGGCCTCACGGGCGTTGCCACGGGAGGCGGCGTGATTCTCGGTGATGGAATATGCGGTTGCGCTGGGCGTTGGCTGCGCCTCGGAACGCGAATACATGCTTTGGGTTGCGACTACTCCGGCCACTACAAGACCCACCGACGCCATCGCAGTGGAAATGCGAATCCACTGCCGTTTGCTCAACGAGCGCAGCGTAGGTGCGTTGTGCTTGCTATGGTGTGCCATTCTTCTCCTAAAGTCTGCGGATAATGCCGATGCCAAGACGCCGACTTCTTTAACGAGCGTCTTCTGTGTGCGGCTGCCAAACCGGGCGTCTCAAACACATGCTGGGCAGAAGTATACGCGCACCGTTGCAGTTTTTCCACGGAGAGGGCAATATGTCACCCAGTCCACACATTCGGCCCATAGAGAAACGTGGTACTTCTGCGAGATTGCTGCGATGCGCGGGCATGCGGATTGAACCTTGCGCAAATGAAAAGGCGGCACATGTCGTGCATGTGTCGCCTTGGCAGAATGACTGCCGAATCAGGCGTCGTGCTCCTCGATCAGCTCGTCCTGGTCGGCGCCTGCGGCCTTGGCCGCTGCGAGCGCGGCCTCGACGTCGAGCGCCTTGGCCTGGCCGATGAGATCATTCAGGTCGGCTTCGCGCAGTGCTCCGGCCTCCTGGTAGATCACATGGCCCTTCTTCACGATCATGAGCGTGGGGACGGCCTGCACGTTGGCTGCGTTGGCGAGGTCCTGGTTCTTGTCGATGTCGATCTTGCCGAAGAAGATGTCGGGGTTCTCGTCGGACACCTTGTCGAAGATCGGGCTGAACGCCTTGCACGGGCCGCACCAGGTTGCGAAGAAGTCGAACAGCGCGATCTCGTTGCCCTTCACTGCCTGTTCGAAATCTGCGGAAGTGAGTTCCTTAACTGCCATATCTAGCTCCTTAAAGTCTGTCGGGGGGTTCCTTGGCGTCCCTATTCACGTACAACCCCATGTTTAGCAATTCATTCCGTGAGTTTCCTGCAATACGCCACGAGGTAAATATGTCGGCGTGCCGGATTCTGCCTGCCTGCGTGCGTTCGTTGCTTGCGCGCGTCATAATAGGGGTATGCGAGTCTTGAATGATGAAGTGCCCGATGACGGCGATTTCGACGCCGGACGCTCCCGCGGCGAGTTCGATCACATCACGCCCGAAGACATCACGCGTGGCACGGGGAACCCTCCCGGCTGGCTGGGTGCCGACGACATTGCCGATCTGCGTTCGCGCATGCCCATTGCATATGTGGAGATCGTGCCTGTGCGCGTCGATGATTTCGGCCGCATCACGCAGATCGGCTCCCTGTTGCGCGTGGCGAACGACCAGTCGATTGTGGAGCGCACGCTGATCGCCGGCCGTGTGCTGTATCACGAGTCGCTGCGCGAGGCTATCGCCCGCAACATTTCGAAGGACATGGGCGAGCTCGCATTGCCGGTGCTGCCGCAGACGTTGACGCCGTTCACGGTGGCCGAGTTCTTCCCGACCCCGGGAGTCTCGCCGTACTTCGACGCACGCCAGCATGCGATTGCGCTGTGCTATGTGGTGCCGATCGCCGGTGACTGCAAACCGCAGGATGAGACGCTCGACGTGGAGTGGGTGGATCCGCATGGCCCGCAGATGAACGAGTTCATTGAGCAGATGAACGATGGGCATGGCACGATTGTGCGCCAGGCGCTCGCGTGGGTGAATCTGTGAGCAGACTGGTGGATTTCTGGGTGTTTACGGTTAACAGTCGTTTGACAGTATGAAATGAAACCGAGTGAGGGAGATGGGTATGGCGGACGACCATGCAAGGGAATTGCCGGTGATTGCAAACCATGTGATTCGTGAGGGCAACGGCATTCCGTTGGTGCTGGTGCATGGCTTCCCGGTGGACAGCCGCATGTGGGGGCGTTGTGCGATGGCGCTCATGGAGCTGAGCGATGCCGATGAGCTCGTGCAGTACCCGATCTGGGCGCCGGATATGCCGGGTGCGGGCGAGAGCCCGGTGCCGACCGCGGCGCAGAGCGGGCGTGAGAACGAGGACGGTTCGTTGCCGGATGGCTTGGATCGCATCGCCGATGCCTACGTGGCCCTGCTCAACGACGCCGGATATACGCAGGCGATCTGGGCGGGCCTGTCGATGGGCGGCTATGTGGTGCTCGACATTCAACGCCGCCACCCGGAGGCGGTGGCCGGCATCGCGTTGCTCGACACGAAGGGCGACGCGGATTCCCCGAAGGCGCATGCCTCGCGCATCGCCATTGCGAAGGAATGCGTGGAGCGGCACACCACCGAACCGGTGATGTTCTTCGTGGACGTGCATGAAGGCGATTCGAGCGTGAAGAAATCCGCCGCGTACATTGACCAGTTCTCGCAATGGATTCGCGAGCAGCAGCCCGACGGCGTCGCCTGGCGTGAACGCATGGCGGCCGCGCGCCCCGACCTGAACGACGAATTCGCGAAGATCACGGCGCCTGCCGCGGTGATCTGCGGCGAGGAGGACCCATCGAGCGCCCCCGCCGTGATGAGGCCCCTCGCCGAACGCATGGTGAACACGACGGTGGTGATGACCGAAATAGAGGATTGCGGGCACTTCAGCGCATGGGAACGCCCTGAGACGGTGGCCCGCGCATTGCATGAACTTGTCTCGAGGGTGCCGGCCGCCGCCGGAGCCGACCCCGCTGCCGCCGACGCGGCCATTGCAGCCAAGGAGGCCTGATGTTCGCACCACTCGCATTGACCCAGGCATTGCCCTACCTGCCCTTGGCCCAAGGCGACATCGACTACCAGGTGGAACGGCGAGCGGACCCGCAGCTCATCGAGCAGGTGCTCCAAATGCCCTCCACCCGCGTGCTGCTGTGCCGCAAGGGCAAGGTGGCCGTGCCATTCGGGCAGCACAACATGGCGCAATTGGCCTCCTCCCGCATGCGCTTGGCAACGTTGCCCGGCTCGTATGTGGCACGGGCGCTCGACCATGGCGACAACGGTGTGGTGGCCATGTATCTGGGCCGCTACAAAGGCGCGCACGATGAGCATGCCATTGCGCTGGACCTGACGGCTGTGGAAGAGGGCGAGGAGCTGCGTCGCGTGGAGGAGCGCGCGGCAGCCGCCGGGCACGCCGTCGACGCGGCCTTCGGTGACGACGTGGATGCGCGCGAATCTGCACACAGAAACGCCGTGAACATGTTCGAGCAGGCGGTGGAACGGTTCGACTGGGTCGACCTGCGCATGTTCGCGCCGCACGCCAGCTCACGCGAGATAGGGCAGGCGGTCACCATGCTCTCGCTCGCCAACTGGCACGACATGCAACGGCACTGCCCGCACTGCGGCGCACCCACCGAACCGGCGATGTCGGGATGGGCGCAACGCTGCACGAGCGAGTCTGACGACCACCGCATACTGTTCCCGCGCGTCGAACCGGCGGTAATCTGCACCGTGGTCGATGCGAAGGACCGCCTGCTGCTGCAGCACAACCGCGCGTGGAAACACAGCAATCTGTTCTCCGTGTCGGCGGGATTCGTGGAGACTGGTGAGAACCTGGAACACGCGTGCAGGCGCGAGACGCTGGAGGAGACCGGCATACGCGTGGGCGAGGTGAAATACCTGGGCTCACAGCCCTGGCCGTTCCCATTCTCGCTGATGATGGGGTTCAAGGCGCAGGCGCTGAGCAACGACATTCACGTGGACGGTGACGAGACGATCGCCGCACGATGGGTGACGCGCGACGAATACACCGAGCTGCTCGTCACCGGCGAGGTCGAGGCGCCCGGCAAGGCGACGATCGCGCGCGTTATGATCGAGGAATGGTACGGGCGCGAACTGGATTGAGCCCGGCAATCATACGGAGTACACGTACTACACAAGGAGTGAATATGGCTGAGGACAACGAACAGGGCACGCATCTCGACGTGCCGGACTTCCTGCAGTACTCGCACGACCACGTGTGGGTGGACGAATCGGTCACGCCGGCGACGCTCGGCATCACCGAATTCGCGGCGAACAAGATGGGCGACATCGTGTTCGTGGATCTGCCCGAGGTGGGCACGCGCGTGGAGGCGGGCGACGAGCTCGTGCAGATCGAATCGGCGAAGGCCGTGGAACCGATGATCTCGCCGGTCGCCGGCGTGGTGCGCTACGTGAACAGCGAAACCGAGGATGACGGGGCGATCATCAACGACGATCCGTATGGCGAAGGGTGGATTGTCAAGATCGAGCTCGACGATGACGAATCGGATTTGCTGTCTGCCAGCGAATATGCGAAATTCATTGCGCAACAGCAGTAGAATAACGGGTAATACAGGCATATATACGAAGAAATCAACGGAAAACACGTTATAGACATGGCATATACGGACAGGTCGGAACGCGAGCTCAAGAAGACCAAGCGCCTGCTTGAGGCGGCGCTGGCACAGGTGAAACGCGAACAGACCGAGCGCACACGCCTCGCGGCGGACGGCGACGATGGCACGGTTGCGACGCAAGGTCGCACAGTGAGGTCCGGCGAAGGGCCTACGGCCGCCGATTTCGACGACACGCAGCATGCAGGCTCCGCCGAGACGCGCGTGGTCGCCGGCGTCGCGAACGGGCAGGCGGAAATCGAGACCCCGGAACGGCAATGGCGGGCGCCGGCGGTGGCGTTGCGCACGACGTCCGCAGCCACGTCGAGCGACGACATGCCTACCGTGGCCGTGCCGCTCGGCTCGCTCTCCGCGGCGAAAGCGCCGACGGGGCGAGCGCGGCTGACGAGGAACCCGAAGCTCGTCTCATCGATCAAGCGCGTGTTGCGCAAGACGATCACCTGGACGTTCGGACTGTGGATCCGATTCTCCACGGCCATTGCAAAGCAGCTGCACTGGTTCCCAATGGTCAAGCCATACGTGGGCTACGGCACGGAGGAATACTCGCGACTGGTCTGTCGTACGATTCTCGCGCCGGCGGACGGGCAGCCGAACAAGCCGATGCGCGGCATTCACGCGATGCTCGAGGTGCCGGCGCCCGGCCAGCGCGTGCAGATCGACATCGACGGCGTGCCGTTGAGAACCGTGCAGGTGGGCACCATGGAGGTCTACGACCCGGTGGATTCCGCGCGGTCGGTGACCATGGACTATTCGGTCTCGGATTCGTCGGGGTATCTCGACCTGCTCGCCGAACACAGGCTCGCGCCGGGCGTGCACATGGTCGGCTGCAAGCTCAAGGAACGGCCTGCGGTGGAGGCGGAATTGTTCACGATTCCGAGCACGGCGAAGGTGGGAGTGATCTCCGACGTCGACGACACGTGCATGGTCACGCAAGTGCCCACATTGTGGAAGGCCGTGTACAACATGCTGTTCCTGAGCCCGCACAAGCGCGCGTCGGTGCCGGGCATGGCGGTCATGTACAACAGGATCGCGAGCATGTTCCCGGGGGCGCCGTTCTTCTACCTGTCGACTTCGCCGTGGAACGTGGAGAACTCGATTCGCAGCTTCCTCATAGATTACGGGTTCCCGGACGGCCCGCTGCTGCTGCGTGACCTCGACCCGCGGCCGAAGACCTTCGTGCCCTCCGGCGTGCAGCACAAGCTCGAATACGCCGAGCAGCTCATGGGGGACTTCCCGAACATGAAGTTCATTCTGATCGGCGACGACGGGCAGAAGGACCCGACCACCTACGCCGAGATTGCACGCCGCTACCCGGGGCGCGTGCTCGCCATAGGCATACGCCAGCTCTCGCCCAAGGAATCCGGCGGATTCGGCACAATGTCGGGCTTCTCCACCACGCAGCCCGTGCCGGTGACCGACGTGCCGGTGTTCACGGGCACCACCGGTTCGAACATCATGAAGACGATGCTGCCCTACCTGCAGCAGTTCATGTGAGTCTGGGCCTCCTCGGCGGCAGTTGACCCTTTTTACGCAGGATTGAACAACTGAACGGAAGAAATCTGCATTGGACAGAAGGAATCTGCGTAAAAAGAGACAGATAGAGCACTCAAATGTCCCCTTTTACGCAGAGAGACGCAAAAGAGGACGTAAAAGGAGACAGGTGGGAGTCTGCGATTGTCCCTTTTTACGCAGATTGGATGGAACAGATCAGGGCGGATTGATGGTGGAGCGTAATTTGGGACAAATGAGGCATGCAAATGTCCCTTTTTACGCAAAAAGTGGACGTAAAAGGGGACAGATTCGGGTCGGTAAATGACTCTTTTTACGCACGGGTGTTTTGCGCAAAGAGGCCGAGGAAGGCGTAAAAAAGGACAAATTGCGGGCGACAAATGTCTCTTTTTACGCAGAAGCTGGGACGTAAAAGGGGACGGATGGGAGCCTGTAGATGTCCCTTTTTACGCAAAGATTGCGCGGGGAGGGTGCGCGGGTATAATCTCTGGCCTAATGACTGATATGCATGTTTTCCCGAAGCCGCCGGAGGCGAAGCAGGTTCCCTCCGCGCGCACGTTCCACGGCGACACCTTCACCGACCCCTACGAATGGATGCGAGATAAAGCTTCCGCGGATCTCAAATCGTATGTGGCGGCCGAGAATGCCTACACCTCCGCGCGCACGGCCGGCTTGGCCAATCTGCGCAAGACGCTGTTCGACGAGTTCCGCTCGCATGTGCAGGAGACCGACATGTCGGTGCCCACACGACTGGACGGCTACTGGTACTACGCGCGCACGCAGGAGGGCAAGCAGTACGGCGTGCAGTGCCGCATGCCGATTCGCGGAGAGGACGATTGGACGCCGCCCGAGATCAACGCCGACGATGCGCCGGGCGTGATCCCCGGCGAACAGGTGATCCTCGATGCCAACGCAGAGGCCGAGGGGCACGATTTCTTCCAGATCGGCGGCATGGACATCTCGAAGGACGGCACATGGCTGCTGTTCGGCGTCGACACGACCGGCAACGAGCAATATGATTTCCGCATTCGCAATCTCAACACCGGCGAACAGCTGCCCGACGAACTCAACGGGCTGGCCGCGGCATGCTTCACGCCCGACGGCCGCTATGTGTTCGCCACGCTGCTCGACGATGCGCAGCGCCCGTATGCGATTCGCCGGCACAAGGTGGGCGAGCCGGTCGAGCGCGACGTGATCGTGTACGAGGAACACGACGAGAAATTCTGGGTGGGCATAGGGCTCTCCTTCGATGAGCGGAATCTGGTGATCGGCACCGGTTCGAAAACGACCACCGAGGTGCTCATGCTGCCCACCGCGACGCCGGAGGGGGAGTTCCAGCCGTTCATTCCGCGGCAGGAGGGTGTCGAGTACGACGTGAGCTTCGCCGTGTTCGAACATGCGGGCGAGCATGGCGAGGATCTGCCGATTGCGATCGTCTACCACAATCTCGCCAACCCGAATTTCGAGATCGACGTCATCGACATGAGCACCACGCGGCCGCCCTACCGCATTGGCGATGGCGTGCGCATTGTGCAGGGTTCGCCGTACGGCAGCGAGGACGGCGAGAAGGTGATCGCCGGCGCGTCCGCAATGCCGGTGGGCACGCCGTACGACGATGCCACGAATCCGCAGATTCTGCGCGGCGTGCGCGGGCTCGCGGTGGAGGGCATCGCGATGCACGAGCATTTCGTGGCGCTTTCGTACCGCGCGAACGGACTGCCCAAGCTCGCGGTGATGTCCAAACAGCAGGCCGCGCAGGACTTCCTCGCTCGCCGCCCCTGGCAATTCGCCGAGGTGAACGTGCCGGAGCTCGATGGGGATTGGGACGGCGCCTCGGACGACGCTGCGGTGAACCCGCCGCAGCTCAAGGATTTCGAAGGCTCCTCGGCGCGCCTGTATTCGATTGGCACCGCCGGCAACCCCAGTTACGAGGCGCCGCGCATGCGCTACATGGTGACGAGCTACACGCGGCCGGGCGAACTGCGCGAGTTCGACCCGCGCACCGGTGAGGACGTGCTGCTCAAACGCGCGAACGTGCTGGGGAGTTTCGACGCGCGCGACTATGTGGAGCGACGCATCTGGGTGCCGGTGCGCGACGGCGAGCAGGTGCCCGTTTCGCTTGTCTGGCGACGCGATTGCGTGCGCGGGCGCATGCCGATGTTCGTGATCGGCTACGGCGCCTACGAAATCAGTTCGGACCCGGCGTTCTCGGTGTCGCGACTGAGCATGCTCGACCGCGGCGTGCTCTACGTGGTGCCGCATGTGCGCGGCGGCGGCGAAATGGGCCGCGCATGGTACGAGATGGGGCGCAGACGCAACAAGAAGCACACGTTTGAAGATTTCATCGACGTCACCGCCGCCATACAGGACTGCGGGCTCGCCGACCGTACGCGCACGGTGGCGAACGGCGGCTCCGCGGGCGGCCTGCTGATGGGTGCCGTGGCGAACATGGCACCGGAACGATTCGCCGGCATCGAGGCGGATGTGCCGTTTGTGGATGCGCTGACGACGATCCTCGACCCGACACTGCCGCTCACGGTGACCGAGTGGGATGAGTGGGGCGACCCGCTGCACGATGCGGAGACCTACCGCTACATGAAGACGTACACGCCATACGAGAACGCGCCGGCGCCGGGGGAGGACGGCGGGGCGCGGTGGCCTAGCGGCACGCCCGTGACGGCGTTCCCGAAGATCTTCGTGACCACGTCGATGAACGACTCGCGTGTGATGGTGGTGGAGCCGCTCAAATGGGTGGCGCGGCTGCAGGCCGCGGGATTGGACGCGATCATCAAAATCGAGGCCGAGGCCGGTCACGGCGGCACCAGCGGGCGCTACGCGCAGTGGAAGCAGATCTGCTACGAGAATGCATGGGTGCTTGCCGCCATGGGCATCGAAGAGTGAGAAGAGCGGTGCCGGTTCGCGCCGGCACCGACTGCCCGGGGGGTCTCAGGAATGGTCTCACCGTTAATCTCACTATGTGAAACGTTCGCGCCGAAACGTCCAAGAACTGAAAACCGCGCGAAAGCGGCGAGTGCGAGCGGGTAGTCTGCCCATATGACTCAAAACGCAAAGCAGTACACGATCGCCGTCATTCCCGGCGACGGCATTGGCAAGGAAGTGACCCCGTGGGCACAGCAGGCGCTCGAAAAAGCCACCGAGGGAGTGGCGACCTTCGAGTACGAACCGTTCGACCTGGGGGCGGAGCGGTATCTGCGTGACGGCGAGATTCTGCCGGACGAAGATCTCGAACACATCAAGAGCACCGACGCGATTCTGCTCGGTGCGGTGGGTGACCCGCGCATCAAGGCGGGCATTCTCGAACGCGGCCTGCTGCTCAAGCTGAGGTTCGCGCTCGATCAGTACGTGAATCTGCGCCCGTCGAAGCTGTACCCGGGTGTCGAGTCGCCGCTGGCGAACCCGGGCGAGATCGATTTCGTGGTGGTGCGTGAGGGCACCGAAGGCCTCTACTGCGGCGCCGGCGGTGCGATCCGCCGCGGCACCGAGCACGAGGTGGCCACCGAGGTCTCCATCAACACGGCGTACGGTGTGGAGCGCGTGGTGCGCTACGCCTTCGAGCTGGCGATGAAGCGCCGTAAGCACGTCACGCTCGTGCACAAGAAGAACGTGCTCGTCAACGCCGGCGACATGTGGCAGAACATCGTGAACAAGGTGGCCTCCGAATACCCCGAGGTTCAGCATGACTACTCGCACATCGACGCGGCCACGATCTACCTGGTCACCGATCCGTCGCGCTTCGACGTGATTCTCACCGACAATCTGTTCGGCGACATTCTCACCGACGAGGCGGGCGCGGTCGTGGGCGGCGTGGGTTATTCGGCGTCCGGCTGCATCAACGCGAGCAACGAATACCCGTCCATGTTCGAGCCGATCCACGGTTCCGCCCCCGACATCGCAGGCCAGGGCATCGCGAACCCGACCGCCGCGATTCTTTCCGCCGCCATGCTGCTGCGTCATCTCGGATTCGACGACGCCGCCGCGAAAATCGACGCCGCCGTGGAACTCGACATCGCCGAAAACGGCAGCCGGCAACGCTCCACCGACGAAGTGGGCCGCGACATCTTGGCTCGCCTGTAAACTAGGGCACGTCAAGCCGATCACATTCGGCTCTAGGAAGCGCCGCGTGAACGCGCGGCAGGAAAAGAGGACATTATGTGCTGCAACTGCAACGAAGAAGCTCCATTCAACTACAGCAACGGTTTCCAGACCTACGCTCGCCCGACCTCGGGCCCGTACATCGCCACGACGCACATCCCGTCGGAGTACGGCCCGGTCTACGTCGACTGAGCTGGTCGAATTCGGCCATTTCGGCCTGAAACCGGTTGTGGGGCTATACGCAACACAAATCTCACGGAAAGGTCGGCCTTCGGGTCGGCCTTTTCGCATATCTGGGCAGCTGAACGTGCCGAAACCGGCAGGGCGTGCAAATCAGCTCGCGGGGAAGGGGTGCTCGTTGGCCATTTCTCGCACACGCTGCCAAATTGGCCAACGAGGATGGCTGCTCGTGGGTCTTTTTGCGCGGGCGGTGCCGTATTGACCAATGAGAGCCCCATGATGCCGCATTGTGCTGTGGAGTTATCTTCACATTGGAAGAACGTGTATGCTGAGCGGTACCAAACACACAGTGATACACACAGTGACATTCGTATAAGGAGACAATATGAGTGATCCGAACGGTTACCAGCCACAGGGCGGCGACCAGCAGAACAACGGCGTGTCAGGCGCCGCACAGGCACCCCAGTACACGCAGCCCGCGCAGAATTACGCCGCGCCGCAGTACACGCAGTCACAGGGCGGCTACAACGGGCAGTACCAGGACCCGAATACCTACGCGCAGCAGAACTACACCTACGCCCAGCCACCGGCCGCGTACCCGACCTACCTTCCGCGCAACAAATATGTGGCGGCGGCGCTCGCGCTGTTCTTCGGCATCTTCGGCCTGCATAACTTCTACCTGGGATACACCGGCAAGGGCGTGGCACAGGTGCTCATCTCGCTGCTGACCTTCGGCATCGGCGCCATCGCCGTGATGATCTGGGCGATTGTGGAGGCAATCCAGATTCTCACCGCGGACTACGGCACCGAGCACCACCGTGATGCGCGCGGTGTCGAGCTTCAGGATTAGCGGCGACTTCGACGCGTTGCACATGCGGGGTGTGGTTCCACTGGACTGCGCCCCGCATTCCGTATATATGCGAATGCGAAGGCGGTGAGATGGAATGAAGTCCGGTGAAGTGAAGATTCCCGGCGGCAAACTCGTGCGGGTGACCTTGCGGGGCGATGAGATGCGCGGTTGGCATGCGACAATCGACGGCGATTTCTTCATGGACGCAGGCGCGGGCTCGGTGTTGGGGCGTGCGCAATCCGCAATCGACGCGCATTTGCCGGAACTGCCCGATGATTGGGAGCGCTGGGGGAGCGCGGATTACCTCGCGTTCTACAGGACGCTGTCCGGCGAATTGCGTGGCGTGATCGGCGACACGCTGATTGGCGCCAACGGCGAGGCGATTGCGTTGGCCGTCGTGCGCGCGCTGGTGGGCGGCAGTGCGCGCGAATCCGCGCAGACAGCCGAACGCGAATTCGAACGTATTCGCGAGGCGCGCGCAAGGCGGCAGGGCGAGCGGGCGCAATCTGGGGACGAACCTGCGCCCATGCTCATCGGGCTGCAGGACGCGAAACGGCGATGGGCGCGGATGAATCCGCAGATCGTCGTCGACATTCCGCGCATGCCCGCCGAACAGATGCAGGTGGACGAACTATGGGCCACGCAGGTCGCGAACGGGGAGCGGCAGGCGACGCTGAGAATCTGGGATTGGGCGGCGCCAGCGGTGGTCTGCGGGAAATTCCAGTCGATTGCCGACGAGGTGGACTTGGAATACGCTAAAGAGCACGGCATCGAAGTGGTGCGGCGTGACACCGGCGGCGGCGCGATGTTCATAGAACCGCAGAACACGATCACCTATTCTCTCTACGTGCCCGAGCCGGTGGTGGCGGGTCTCGACGCGCGGCAATGCTACCAGTTCTGCGATATGTGGCTGCTGGAGGCGCTCGCCGCATGCGGTGTGCGCGCGCATTTCGCCGGGCTCAACGACATTGCGAGCGCGGCGGGCAAGATAGGCGGCGCGGCGGAACGTCGCTTCCCGGCAAGCGGGGAGGGGCCCGGTTGCCTGCTGCACCACGACACGCTGGCATATGCGATGAATACCGAGCATTTGCGGCATGTGCTGCGCCCGTCGAAGGAGAAGATGTCGGACAAGGCGGTGAAATCGGCGAGCAAACGCGTCGACCCGATGAACTCGCAGACGTCGTGCACGCGCGCGCAGATTGTCGATTGCATGCTCGAGACGGCCTGCCGTTTCGGTGTCGTGGGGAATACAATATGAACGGCAGTGCTTTTCTATAGACACCTTTGGAGGAACGGCATGAATCAGTCCGCCGAGCAGATGCCAAGCGGTGCGATGCCTGACGAACCGGCTGATGTGGGCGACGCGCGCGAGCGACGCAATCCGCTTCTGGAGACCGCGTTGTTCAAGCAGGTCTCCGAGGAGCAGGCGCGCGAGCTCGTGCCTTATCTGCACCATGAGGAGTACGACAAGGGCGAGTACATCTTCACCGAGGGAGACACCGACCAGCGCATGTATGTGATCCAGGAGGGGCGTGTGAAGCTGACGCGGCAGTCTGTGGACAAGCGCGTGCAGTTGCTCTCGATACATACCCGCGGCGAACTGCTCGGCGAGATTCCCGTGTTCGACCCGCAGGGCGGCCCGCGCACGGCGAACGCGGTGGCGATGGTGGACGGCACACAGGTCGTGTGGCTCGACCATGACGCATTGTTCGCGTGGCTCGGCAAATATCCGGGTGTGGCCGTCGACATGCTGCAGGTGCTCGCGAACCGTATGCGCGCCAATAACGAGCGCATTGCCGACCTGGTGTTCAGCGACGTGCCCGGCCGTTTGGCGAAGACACTGCTGAGTCTCGCCTCCCGCTTCGGCAAGCCGGTGGAGGAAGGACTGCAGGTGCCGCATGACCTCACCCAGGAGGAGATGGCGCAGCTCGTCGGTTCCTCGCGCGAGACCGTGAACAAGGCGCTCATGGATTTTGCGAACCGGGGCTGGATTGCACGCAGCGGCCGCACTATAATCATCTACCAGCCGGGAGCTCTCATCCGCCGTTCGCAGCGGTAGGCATGCGGTTTCGGGCAGTCGATATGCCAATCTGAGTGTCGTCTGAAAGCAGGCTGACATTCGTTTGTATATTTTTCGAACATATTGTAAAATTCGCGCTCCGGTAGAGCCAGACCCATAGAATAGAGACATGCCAAAGAAGAAGAACCTCACTGGCGCTCGTATACTTGCGCTCGCACTTGCCTTTATCACGTTGTGCCTTGGTGGTGGTGTGACGTTGGCGGTGCTCTTCCTGCCCACTGTGATGGGGGCGAATCAGGTTGTGAAGGCCGTGACGCCGTCGATGCAGGTTGAGGGCATTGATTTCGATGTGACGAATCTGCCGCAGAAGTCGACGATGTACGCGAGTGACGGCAAGACCGTGATCGCGGAGTTCTATGCGCAGAATCGTGAGGTCGTGCCGCTCAAGGACATCTCCAAGCCGATGATGCAGGCCGTGGTGGCGCGTGAGGACCGCCGTTTCTGGGAGCATGCGGGCGTTGATGTGCAGGGTGTGCTGCGTGCGTTCGTGCAGACGTATATGAGGAAGGGCGATCAGCAGGGCGGCTCCTCGCTCACGCAGCAGTATGTGAAGAACGTGCTCGCCACGCAGGCGCGTGAGAAGGACGATCCGATCGCCGAGTACCATGCGACCGAGGACACGATCGCGCGCAAGATGCGTGAGATGCTGATCTCGGTGCAGATGGAGAAGAAGTATTCCAAGCAGGAGATTCTGCAGGGCTACCTGAACATCGCGCAGTTCGGCACGAATTCGCTGTATGGCGTGCAGGCCGCGGCGGAGCGCTATTTCAACACGACCGCCGACAAGCTCAACATCGTGCAGGCGGCGACGATCGCGATGATCACGAAGAACCCGTCGAAATACGATCCGTCGATTCCGGAGAACCAGGAGGAGGCGCAGAAGCAGCGCAACATCGTGCTCGAGCTGATGAAGAACCAGCATTTCATCACGCAGGCCGAGTACGAGGAGGCCGTGAAGACCCCGCTGGTGGACACGCTGCATATCACGCCGATGTCGCGCGGTTGCATGGCGGCGAAGTACAACACGGGCTTCTTCTGCGATTACGTGGTGCACAAGATCGAGAACTCGCCGGAGTTCGGCAAGACCGCGAAGGACCGTGAGCGGCTGCTGCAGGAGGGTGGTCTGCAGATTGTCACCACGCTCGACCTCGACGCGAGCAATGCGCTGATGGACGTGGCGAACAAGACGATCCCGGCGAACGATTCCAGTGGCATGGAGATCGTGATGGCCTCGGTCAAGCCTGGCACCGGCGAAGTGCTCGGCTTCGGACTCAACCGCGCCTATGACGCGACCGATGCCGCGGCCACCGACCAGACGAAGTCGTCGATGAACTATGCCGTCGATCAGATTGACGGCGGCGGCCAGGGCTTCCCGATCGGCTCCTCGTGGAAGCCGATCAACCTCGTCGCCTGGATGCAGCAGGGACGCTCGGTCAACGAGATGCTCGTCGCACCGACCGACTTCCTCACGAACCGCTTCACCTGCAACGGCTACACGGGCGGCACCGACAACTGGCACGTGACGAACGCATTGACCAATGGCACCGTTTCGCCGGAAAGCCCGTTCCTCGGCCTCGTGCATTCGCATAACACGACGATGGCCGCGATGGGTGCGCAGATTGGCCTGTGCGCGGTGGCGGACGCGGCCAAGGCCGTGGGCTACCACAATGCGAAGATTGGTCAGGAGGACGTCTATTCCGACATCTCGATGCACCCGGCGCTGCTCATCGGCGGCACCACGTCGGTGTCGCCGCTCACCATGGCCAACGTGTACGCGACGTATGCGGCCAACGGCGTGGAGTGCACGCCGATCGCGCTGAAGAAGGTGACGAACTCCGACGGCAAGGATCTCGATGTACCCAAGGCCAACTGCCACCAGGCGGTGGATAAAGACATCATTCAGACGCTGGCCTATACGATGAACCAGGGCGTGACACGGCCCGACGGCGCGGCAGGTGCGGCACAGCTCGCGAACGGACGCAAGACCTTCGCGAAGACTGGTACGAACGAGAATATGTACGTGACCACCGGCGGCTTCATTCCCAACCAGATCGCCACCTTCGTGCTCGTCGGCGACGTGCAGGACCCGACGAACCATCCGATTGAGAACATTGCAATCAACGGCAACTACCACGGCTACTGGGACGGCTCGACCATCGCCGCCCCTGCGTTCAAGGATGCGATGAACCAGTATGCCGACAAGAAGCAGCTGCCCATGGACAACGACTACGGACAACCCGTCGACAAGTACACGAAGAGCAGCGGTGTGCAAAGCAGCAGGCAGGGCACACAGCAGAACACGCAACAGAACCAGCAGAACCCTCAACAGCGGTGATTCGCATGGCATGAGGCACACGATGGGCTCGGGGCAACCCGGGCCCATCGCGCTATTCGGATGCTGGCGGTCTGTTGTGTGCAAGCTTCCGTGAAGGGTGCTGCGGCGCTCGGTGGCGGTCCCTTTCACGTCGGATTCCGCGAACGGTGCCGTGGCAATGAGAATGTGATAGTCTGCGCGTATGGGCAAGTCTAAGGATTCAAAGAAGATCAAGGCGCAGCAGCCTACTCTGTTCACGCCATTCACACTGCGCGGCATCACCGCGCGCAACCGCATCTGGATGCCGCCGATGGACACGTATTCCGCGTTCGCTCTCGACGGACGGCCGGGCGACTTCCACTACCAACACTATGTTTCGCGTGCAATGGGCGGCTTTGGCCTGATCATTGTGGAGGCGACCGCGGTGACTCCGGACGGCCGCATCTCGCCGTGTGATCTGGGCCTGTGGGAGGACTCGCAGATCGATTCATACCGGTGGATCGTGCAGGGAATGAAGGACGCTGGTGCTGTGCCGGCGATTCAGCTCAATCATGCCGGCCGCAAGGGCTCGACGAGTTGTTTCGCCAATCGCACCGACTCCGGTTATGTGCCGCCCGAGTTAGGCGGTTGGCAGACGGTTGCGCCGAGTGAGTTGCCATTTGGCGACTTGCCTGCCCCTCGCAAGCTTACGGTGGATGAGATCCACGACATTGTGAACAGATTCCGCGATGCCGCATGGCGCGCGATGGAGGCCGGTTTCGAGGCGATTGAGATTCATGCCGCGCATGGCTATCTGCTGTCGGAGTTCCTCGACCCGCTCGTCAATGACCGCGACGACGAATACGGTGGTTCGCTTGAGAACCGCATGCGCATCGTGCTCGAAGTGGCCGATGCGATTCGCTCGGTGATCCGCGACGACATGCCGTTGTTTGCGCGCATCTCCGCGACCGACTGGGCCGAGGGCGGCTGGGACCTCGACCAGAGCATTGTGTTGGCGAAGGCGCTCAAGGAGCATGGCGTCGATTTGGTGGACGTCTCAACCGGCGGCATTCTGCCGAACGTGACGATTCCGACGAAGCCGGGGTATCAAGTGCCGTTCTCGGAGCAGATTCGCAAGAAGGCCGATGTTCCCGTGACCGCGGTCGGACTGATCACCAAGCCCAAGCAGGCCGCGCGCATTCTGGCCAAAGGCGAGGCGGATGCGGTGGAGATTGGCCGCGCCGCATTGCGCGAGCCATACTGGCCGTTGCGTGCCGGCTTCAAGCTCGGAGAGCCGACCGACCTGTTGCCGTACCCGCCGCAATATGTGCGCGGTGCATGGTGTTCCGCCCATAAGTAGAACGGCGCTTCCGTTCAGGGAGACAACAGTGTGTGGTCGGTTGGGTCTGCCGGTTGATTTCGTCACTGGATCGCTACGCGCCCTTTACGTTCCTCAACCGACCGGCAGGCCCCAACCACCCACACGGATACGGATGAAGTGTGCAGGGCACGCTTGGCATTTCACTAATGACATGCTGCCCGTCTTGTCGACGAAAGGTCATTCCATAGTCGCCAGAGGGCGAACTTAGGGTATACCAGTGCTGGCCGCGGGATGGCGGGCGCTGATTGGTTGAGGAACGTAAAGGGCGCTTGCGATCCAGTGACGAAGCCAATCAGCGCCCGCCATCCCGCGGCCAGCGGAGGCTGAAGGCCAAATCAGGCGTCGACGCCCACGGCCTCAGCGACGCTTCCGAAGCCGTCACGGCGCAGCAGTTTCGCGAGTCCGCGCTTCAATACGGTGATCTGCTGTGGGCCGCGGTACATGAGCGATGAGATGAACATGATGAGCGACGAGCCGGCGCGAATCTTCTCATAGGCCTGTTCGGGGGTGAACACGCCGCCGACGCCGGCGATCGCGAACCGGTCGCCATACTCGGCATAGGTGCGGCGAATGAGTTCGGTGCTCGCCACCGTGCAGGGGCCGCCGGAGAGTCCTCCGAGCCAATCCTTGGGAATGTCGTCGAGACCGGTGCGGTCTTTCTGCAGATTCGCGATGGTCACGCCCTGCACATTGTGCGCAGCCAATACGTCGAGGAACTCCTTGAACTGCGGCCACGGCTTGTTGAGCGGCATCTTGACGAGCGTAGGCTGCGGGCGCTCGATTCTGTCGAGTGCGGTGAACAGCTTGTCGAGGTTCTCGGCGGACTCGGTGAACGGTTCGCCCACGGTGGTGTTCGGGCAGGAGACGTTCACCTCGACCATCGCGGTGCGGCCGGCGGCACGCTCCATGGAGATGCAGTAGTCTTCGATGCCTTCGTTCAGATCGCCGACCTGGTCGTCGTTCGTGCGTGCGATCGACACGCTCAGCTGCATGCTCTGCGTGCGCCTCCAGGCATCTTCAGCGCGTTCGATCACGACGTCGGAGCCGTCGTTGGCCAGACCCACGTGCACCATCATCGAATCGTACTCGGGCAGACGGTGGAACCAGGGGCGCGGATTGCCGGCGCAGGGGCGCGACGTGGTGGAGCCGACCGTCTCGAAGCCGAAGCCGGCATGATCGAGCACGGTGGCCATGTCGCAGTTCTTGTCGAGGCCCGCCGACAGACCGAACGGATTGGCGAAGTTGATGCCCATCACATTCGTTTCGAGAATCGGGTCGGTGTAATTGAGCATGGTGCGGCACAGCCACATGAGCGGCGGTATCTTGCCGGTGACCTGGCAGAAGCGGATCATTTGGTCGTGGGCGATGTCAGGCGTGTGGTTGAACACGAAATCCGGCTTGATCACATGCTTGTACGCGAACGTGAACAGGTCGGTGGTCGCCTTGTTGATCGAGTCGTGCAGACCGTTCTGAGAAACATAAGCCATGCATACCATTGTGCCATTGGTCGGTCATAAGCGCATGCCTGCCGCACATCTGTCTCATGTATGTTCGAATGCGAATTCGCGCACTGCGAGAGAGTGGGCGTTAGGCGGCAAGCGCATACAATCGAAGCAGACAGTGAAATCAGGAGGGCGTGCGAATGGCGCAGTCGAACGGCGAACACCGGGTGTGTGTGGTGATGCCCACCTACAATGAGCGTGACAATCTGGAGCCTACGCTCACCGACATCTTCCTGCGCAATCCCGGCGTGGACGTGCTCATTGTGGACGACGGCTCCCCGGATGGCACCGGCACGCTTGCCGACGTGATCTCGCGCGTCACATTGCTGCCGCAGGATCTCAACGTGGAACACAACGAGAACGACGCGCTCGCCGACGTGAGCTTTGCCGCCGACGATTCCGATTCCGCACTGTATTCCGACACGCATGTGAGCACGCAGGATCTGAAGATCGCAGACAGACTGGCGTCGTGCACCATGGATTCTCGCGTGTTCGTGATGCACCGCGCCGGCAAGCAGGGATTGGGCACCGCGTACATTCAGGGATTCGAGTGGGCGCTCGGCCATGGGTACGACATCGTGTGCGAGATGGATATGGATGGCTCGCACAGGCCGCAGGATCTGCGGGCGATCATAGACATGCTCGAACGGCACCCGCAGGTGGATCTGGTGCTGGGTTCCCGGCGTGTGCCCGGTGGGTCCACCCAGGATTGGCCGTGGTACCGCGACATGATCTCGCGCGCGGGTTCGCAGTACGCGCGCATGATGCTCGGGCTCAAGGTGCGCGATATGACGAGCGGTTTTCGTGCATACCGCGCCAGGATTCTGCGGCGCATCGACCTCGAGGGCATCGATGCGAACGGCTATGTGTTCCAGATCGATATGACCCGCCGTGTGATCGCCGCCGGCGGCCGCGTGGTGGAGGCGCCGATCGTATTCCCGGACCGCACGCGGGGGGATTCGAAGATGGATCGTCAGATTGTACGCGAGGCGGTGCGCAAGGTGACGCAGTGGGGTTTCGCGCGCATGCAGCAGACGATTCTGCGTAATAACGAACAGGTGGAACGGCAGGTCGAGAGCGATCTGGAGCTGCCGGGGCGACTGATGCGCGAGGATGAGGGATTGCCGCAGAATAATCCAGACCGTTCTGAGGAGTATTTGGATCGAGGGTAGCGGCTTGCGACACGCGGCGTGGGCGCGTGGGAATCTACAAACCTGTGATTTATGCGGTTTTGTTCGGTGTTGTGTGTTAAACACGCCGAAATGTTCGTTTGAAGTTGTTCTTTGAAAGAAGATGTGCGATAATGTTCGCATGATTTCTTCACAGCGTCAGCATTTGATTCTGGGACGCCTGCGTACGCGCGGTGCCGTCCGCATCACCGCGTTATCGAAGGAGTTTGGGGTCTCGGCGATGACGATTCGCCGTGACATCGCCGAACTGGCCGACAAGGGGCTGTTGAGGCGCGTGCATGGTGGCGCGGTCTCCACCAGCACGCTGCTGAGCGAGCCGCTGTTCTCCGTGAAATCGCAGATGGACATCGGGCTGAAGGACGCCATTGCGGGCGAGGCGATCAAATACGTCTCCCCGGGCGACGTCATCGCGATTGGAGGCGGCACCACCGCGTACGTGTTCGCGCAGCATCTGCTCGAATCGCCCAACGCGAATGGCATCACGATTCTGACGAATTCGATTCCGGTGGCCGAACTCGTGCAGGCGCTGGAATCGAAGGACGTCGAGGTGATCGTCACCGGCGGCGTGATCACCCGTTCGAATTCGCTTGTCGGCCCGATCGCCGACAAGGTGATCGCCTCGTTGCGCGTGAACACGGTGTTCCTCGGCACGCATTCGGTGTCGATGCCGCGCGGCTTCCTCATGCCGAATTCGCTCGAAGCGGCGACCGACATGGCGATGATGGACATTGCGGACCGCACGATCATTCTCACCGACCACACGAAATGGAGCAGCACATCGTTGTCGCTGTTCGCCAAATTCGACCAGGTGGACACCGTGATCACCGATGACGGTCTCGACCCGGATTCCGTTGCAAAGACCCGTGATCTGGTGAAAGAGCTCGTGCTCGCCCATCAGATCGAAACCGAAGAGGAAAGTGAGTGATGACACCGATGTCACAGACACCCAACCAGCCCGAATTCGCGCATTACCAGCCCGGCGAATATGCCACGGGACATCTGCGCATCACGCCGACCACGCTGTCGGACGGCCGTGATTTCTTCTACCTCGACGACGAGCCGGATTATGTGAACGGCAGCAAGACGCGCGTGCTCGACGACCCGCGCGACCTGGACTACCGCTTCGCGCCGCACGTGAACGCCGAGGGTGTGGAAGTGAAGTACGCGGCACCGCAGATGCGCCGCGACCCGCTCACCGGAGACTGGATTCCCATGGCCACGGCCCGCATGAACAGGCCGATCACGGCTGGTGCGGGTGCGACGGCGAAAGGCAATCCTCTGGCGGCGCGCAAGCCGGGCGACCCGTACCAGGACGGCGAGGTGCCCGACACGGACTACGACGTCGTGGTGTTCGAAAACCGCTTCCCATCCATGGTGCAGGTGCCGGGCGTGCCGAACGAGGTTCGCTACGTGGATGGCAACCCGCTGTGGCAGGAGCGCCCTGCGGCCGGACGCTGCGAAGTGATCTGCTTCGACTCCGACGAGAACGGCTTGCCGGCGGACCTTCCGGTGGAGCGCCTGCGCACGGTGGTGGAGGCATGGGCCTTCCGCACGGCCGAGCTGAGCGCCATCGACGGCATCGAGCAGGTGTTCCCGTTCGAGAACCACGGCGAGGAGATCGGCGTCTCGCTCGCCCACCCGCACGGCCAGATCTACGCGTACCCGTTCATCGCACCGAAGCTGGAGACCGAGCTGCAGCATACGCAGGCGTATTTCGAGCGCACCGGCGCCAATCTGCTGCGTGATCTGATGAACGCCGAAATCGAGGCCGGGGAGCGCGTGATCATGCGCAACCACAGCTGGGTGGCCTATGTGCCGGCGGCCGCACGCTGGCCGCTCGAGGTGCAGGTGCAGCCACTGCGCGACGGGATTCTCACGCTCGACCAGCTCAACGACGCCGAGCGTTGGGATCTCGCGCAGATGTACTCGACGCTGCTCAAGCGCGGCAATCGATTCTTCGACAAGGGCGACGGCAAGGGCATGGATCTGCCGTACATCGCCGCATGGCATCAGGCCCCCGTGCGAGACGCACGCCGTGAGAACTACCGACTGAACCTGCAGTTCTTCTCGTTCCGTCGCGCCGCGAACAAGATCAAGTACCTCGCCGGTTCGGAGTCGGGCATGGCCGCATGGGTCTCCGACACCACGCCCGAGCTCATTGCGCAGCGGTTCCATGAGCTCGGCCCCGTCGACATCGCCGACTGACCGCGCGGTACACATACAACGCATAGCAATCCCATACATTCTGGAATCCGAAGTACTTGTTGAAAGGGCTTTCCATGACATCAGTCGAATTCATCGAGCCGATGAGCGACGCCGAGGGCGCCGCACAGGCGGCCGAACTGTTCAAGCAGGCCTATGGCAAGGAGCCTGTGGGCGTGTGGGCCGCACCCGGGCGCGTGAACCTGATTGGCGAGCACACCGACTACAACGCGGGACTCTGCCTGCCGATCGCACTGCCGCACCGCACCTACATAGCACTCTCGCCGCGTGACGACACCAGCGTGCGCGTTGTTTCCGACCTCGCCTCCGATGTGATTGCCGAGGCCGACCTCGACGGGCTTGAGGCCGGTGGCGTGGACGGCTGGGCTGCCTACCCGGTGGGCGTGGCCTGGGCATTGCGCAATGCCGGTTTCGACGGCGTGCAGGGTTTCGACGCGGCATTCAGCTCGTGCGTGCCGCTCGGCTCCGGCCTGAGTTCGTCAGCCGCGATGACGTGCTCCACCGCGCTTGCGCTCGACGACGTGTATTCGCTGGGCTTCGGCGATACCGACGAAGGCCGTGTGACGCTGATCAATGCGGCGATCGCCTCTGAGAACGACATGGCGGGCGCCTCCACCGGTGGCCTTGACCAGAACGCGTCGATGCGCTGCACCCCCGACCATGCCATCCGTTTGGATTGCCGATCTGGCTTGAGTGCCGTGGACAGCGTGCAGCAGGAGGTGTTCGACCTCGAAGGCCACGGCCTTGAGCTGCTCGTGCTTGACACGCGCGCGCCGCACCAGCTCAACGACGGCCAGTATGCGCAACGTCGTGCAACCTGCGAGGAGGCGGCACGCATTCTGGGCGTTGCGAATCTGCGCGAGGTGGCCGATCTGGTGAATGCGCAGGCGGATCCGGCGACGGCGCTCGAGGGTGTGCTCGACCGCCTCGACGACGAGACGATGAGGAAGCGCGTGCGCCATGTGGTCACCGAGATCGGCCGTGTGGACGATTTTGTGCGCGCCTTTGCGGATGGCGACATGCAGACCGCCGGCGAACTGTTCAACGCATCGCACGACTCGCTGCGCGATGACTACGAGGTGACCGTGCCCGAGCTCGACACTGCCGTGGAAGTCGCTCGCAACGAGGGCGCGTTGGGCGCACGCATGACCGGCGGCGGATTCGGCGGTTCGATCATCGCGCTCGTGAACGCAGGCGAATCGCAGCGCATTGCGCAGGCGATCTGCGATGAATTCGAACGTCGCGGATTCGTGTTGCCGCGCGCGCTGCCCGCGCAGGCGTCCGCTTCGGCGCATCGCGTGCAGTGATCTGCTCGCAGATTGTTTCCCACAAAAGCCACCGTGCCCGGCATGGTGGCTTTCTTGTTGTGGAATGGTGAAGAAAACCGGAAAACAATGCGAGTGCACTCGGTTTGTATCTAGTATGAAATGACCGCTTGGAAGAAGTGTATGTGTGGTCGGGGCAAATGTTCCGGCCATTGTCATGTTGAATGGTTTTCCCGCATATGCACAACCCGTTGCGGGGAAAGTTGGGTTTTGAGAAAGTGGTGAGGCCAAACAGGCGAGGTGTTGGGGGAGTGCCAACCTGCTTATGGCGAGATATGAAGATGACGCAGATGACAAGGCGTGCTGCATTCGCGATGATCACGGTCATCGCGATGATTGTCGGTACCTTGGTGGTGCCGCAGGCGTATGCCGAGGACTCCATCGACAGCACAACGGTGCAGAGCGAAGATGCCAAGGAATGGCAGTTCCTCGCGGATTTCGAAGACACCCTGCTGCCCGATGTGCGTGAAACGGTGGCGTACGCAGATCTGTCATGTACGAATGACGACCTTGCTGGCTGCATTACCGGCGCCTCATTGAAAGGGCATAACGGTGATTTCTGGTATTCGTTGGACGACCCGGATAACCCGGTCACCGAGATTCCCGATAGGATTCGCATGGAGTTGAGCTACACGCTCAAACCCGGCATCATCTCGCCGGGCAATCCTTCCGTTTCGTACCAACTGCCATCGGCTTTCCTGAATGACCAGGGCAGATTCCCTGGAGGCTCTACGAATGGTTTCGTGCACAACACCACGCAGAAGCAGGTGGGGCATTACACCATCGACGAGCATGGTAAGGTGCATATCACCTTCACCGATGACGAGTTCCTGAACAGCACGGTGGATATTCGCGGTACATTCTTTGTGGAACGCGAGAAGTGGCAAGTCAAACTGGATGAGGAGATCAAGGTCAGCGAGAGCGTCTCCGTTTCCGTGGCCATGAAGCCAAGTGCGAATGCCGATCTTTCCATGAGCAAGCGCGTGGAACGGCAGACCGACGATACAGCGACGTTCGTGATCGAGCTGACCTCCAATAAGGGCAGCAACAGTGTCATCCAACTGACGGATGAGATGACGAAACTCATCATGGCATCGGATTCCAGCATACAGATTGTCGATGCAGGCGGGAACGCCGTACAACCAGCTATTGACCGGACGGATAACGGTTTCTCCATGTCGCTTCCTGCATTGGGGGAGAATGGCAAGTATTCGTTGACCTATACGGCGAAACTGGACCCATCGGAGCAGAGCTTGCTGGTGCAGGGCAAGAACAAAGCCACTGCCAGTTGGGCCGATGCGGTTGGACAGAACCACAGCATCGATGCATTCGCGGATGTGACTTTCGATCGGCGCAACGTCTCATTGCACAAGAGCGCGGTCACTGATAGGGACAAAGGAATCGTGCAATGGACCATCTCCATCGACGTCCAGAAAGACGGTGCGCTCGATGGCTGGACGCTGAGCGATGTGTTCAATGGACACGGCATCAGCGTCGATGATCTTGTTCCGGGGGCCGATTTCACGCTCAAGACACCAGACGGCCAGACCACACCGCTGCAGGGTATTGATGGGTACCGCTTCGCAGATACGAAGCAGGGTACATATATGCTGACCTACCAGACACCAATCAACACCACGGTGGGTGCGCAATCTGTGAACAAGGTGACGTTGACGCCCCCGAATTCGCCGGATGGCACGTTGGACAGCGAAGCCAAGGGAGACGATTACATCGGCGCGGACTCGGTCTATGCCCTGAACAAGTCCGGGAAGATCACCACCGTGAATTCTGACGGCACCGGCATTCTCGAATGGACGGTGAAGCTTTCCACCCAAGACAGGCCATTGCCGGCCCAGTGGTCGCTGGACGACGATGCATTCGTGGGTGAGCACAGCTATACCGCTGCGCAGATTACGGCCATGCTGGGCAATCTGGAAGCCGCCATGAATCGGGCGAACTACTCGTCCGACTACACGCTGCTGCTGAAGGGTACCGACTGGAAGGAGTACCATTCGGTGGCCGAGCTTGGCGACAATCGAGCACGGTGGTTCCGCATCACTTTCGCCAAGGATCTCCCTGCCAACAGCACCCTTGAGTTTTCGTTCTTCTCGACCACCGCCGACAAGGCTGATGGTACGGAGAAGAGAGAATACAAGAACAAGGTCGAGGTGGAATCCGGTGCCGTCAGGCTGCATGCGGAAGCGCAGGTAGCCGTGGAGACGACCGTGCCGAGCATCGAGAAGCACGATCTGTACAGCTCCGCCCAAGGAGACACCGCCCACCCCTATGTGGAAGGTATGAGGCTGGGTTGGAGCATAGACGTGCATATTCCGAAGCACTTCGAATCGGGTGACATCACCGTCACCGACACGCTGCCGGAAGGCCTCGCCAATCGTATGCACGAGGCACGTATCGTGCTGCCGACGGGTAACGACAGCCGCACTCTGGAACTCGACAATGGCCGTATCAAAGACCAGACGGTGAACTTCGGTCAAGGAGACATCGGCGTCACAATGTTGCATGGCGACACATTGCAGGTCCTTTTCCCGTCGAGTTTCACCACGCAGCGCAAAGACAACACGGTCGCCATCGAGCTGGTCTGCAATCTGCCGGAGAACTTCGTGGCTCCAAGTGTGGGCGAGACGCGTGTGTTCTCCAACACGGCCCAGATGCAGTGGAACAACAGGACCGCGCAGGCCTCGCAATCGCAGAACATCACCGCGCAGGCCGCGGCCTCTGCCATCTCAAAGCAGTGGCTTGGGTCGTCGACGAACGGCAATATCAGCTCCCGTGTGGATTACCGCGTCAACATCAATCCGGGAGCCAAGGAACTGCTCACGGGCTCGGATGTGCTCACACTCACCGACAAGGTGACCTATAACGCGCGTAAGTGGAACAATGGCGCCATGAAGGAAGTGCAATACATGACGCTCATTCCCGAGTCGCTCACGATGTATGCGATGAATGCCGACGGTTCCAAAGGCGAGCAACTCGATATGCTCGACTTTCCGTACACTTACGTCGACAACGAGAAACTGACCAACCCGCAGGAGAAGAATCGCAACACCATCACGATGCAGATCCCCGACAACACGGCGCTGGTTCTGGAATATGCATATAAAGCGGAATATCTGGAGGAGTTGTCACAAGGCAGCTGGAAGGAAGATCTCGATGCCACCAACATCGCTGCGCTGGAGGGTACGGCATATTCCGAATCGGTGCAGGTCAGCGGCAAGGTGGATAGCGGTGCGAGTGCGCGTCTTGACGGCATTCAAGCCGTGAAGGTGGACGCGGACAACCATGGTCTGCGGCTGGGTGGCGCCACATTTCATTTGGAACGCTACAGCGGCGGCAATTGGGTTCGTGTCGGCGAGCCCATGGCGTCCGGCACTGATGGTTCGCAGCTCGGCAAATTCACCGTGAGAGAGCAGGCGGGCGATTCCAAATGCGAACTCCTGCATCGTAAGGCGTACCGTCTGGTCGAAGACAGCGCTCCCGCCGGATACGACCGGAGTGCAAGTGCATTCGAATTCATACTCGATGAGGATTGCAGGGACTGTGGGGAACGTGAAGCACCTGCGGGATTCAATGGTGCGTCGTTGGTGACCGGCGCGACGATCTACTTGGAAAACCATAGGTCGAGTGTTCGGATTCGTGTGAGGAAACAGTGGTACCAGGAAACCGCAGACAATCGTGGTGCCAAGTCCGTGGAGGATATCACCGGAACATACGAGGGTGCCGTCACCTTCGATCTGTACAAGCACACTCACACGAAGCGTCACAACGTGAAGGTGACCGGCGTATCGAGTTGGAACAACCAGAAGTACGACCATCTAGTCAATACGGAGTACCCATCTGGTTCGGACCTGACGTTGACGGCTGTGGTTCCCGAAGGCAATAAGAAAGATATGGCACTGTATTGCGATGGCAAGGTGGTCACGGATGCCGACCATACGATTACGCCCCATCCGGATGACAACACGAAGCTCCGTGTGGAGATCCGCATGAAAGTGCACGATGACATGCATTTGGCCTTCAAATTGCCTTATGAGCCGGTTACGCCGAGAGAGCTCGAGGTGGCAGTGTCTTCCCCAACGCCGGTTCAAACGAAAGTCGGCACATATACTGTGAGTAGTGAGAACAACTGGGCTCTGGAGATTGACAATCTGCCGAAGAGGGACGAGTCCGGGGCGATGCTGGCCTATTCAATCGCTGAGACATCGCACACGCCGGCGCAGATCGTGAACAATGGCGGCATTAGCGCAGGCACCATCAGCATGCGCAATGTGCGTCAGATCGACGACGAGCCCACTGTCACGCTGCCGTCCACCGGGGGCAACGGATGGGCGTGGGTGTTGCCGGTGTTCGGAGTGATCACCATCACCTGCGTGATGGCGGCGTACCTGACGAAGAGCGGCTCACGCCGGGAGGAACTCGAGTAGTGCGGAAACAGTGCGAATGGGCGCAGAGGAAATCTGCGCCCATTCGAAATGATGGTGGCCCCGACCGCTGTCATTCGCTACACTAGGCTCAGAGCGAAACAACGAGGGAGCATATGGCGAGAACACCGAAGAAGGGCAACGGCATGCAGGCGAGCGGCGTCACCGAGATGGACCCCATTGAGGCCGCGGCGCAGGCGAAGCTCAAAAAACGGGCGAACCGCCGGTTCATGCTCATGATCAGCTCCATGGTGATTATGCTGCTCGTGGGTGTGGGACTCATCGTGTACCCCACCGTCGCCGACGCATGGAACCGCCATGTGGCGAGTCGTGCAATCGCCGGCTACACCGAGCAGGTGGCGAACACGCCGAAGGAAGACCGCGAAGGGCAGCTGCGCAAGGCTCGCGAATACAACGAAAGCCTGCTCGGGCAGGGCAATGCGCGCTTCCTGCCGGATGAGGAAGACAAGAAAATCTACAATTCCATTCTCGACGTCTCCGGCACCGGCATCATGGGCTACATCGCGATTCCGGCAATCCACGCGAAACTGCCGATCTACCACGGCACCGACGAGACGGTGCTGCAGATCGCGGCCGGTCATTACGAGGGCTCGAGCTTCCCGATCGGCGGCGAATCCACGCATGCGGTGATCACCGGGCACACCGGCCTGCCGTCCGCGCAGCTGTTCACCGGCATCGACGGCATGAAGAAGGGCGACAAGTTCTCGATCACCGTGTACGACGAGGTGCTCACGTACGAAGTCGAAGATCGGCAGGTCGTGCTGCCGACCAACGTGAAGCCGCTCGCCATTCAGGAGGGGCGCGATCTGGTGAGTCTGGTCACCTGCACGCCGTACGGCGTGAACTCGCACCGCCTGATCCTCACCGCGCACCGCATTCCGACCCCCGAGAACAAGAAGGAGGTCGAGGTGAACCCGGAGCGCGCGATCATGAGCGACATCGCAATCACCGCGTTCGTGATCGTGGGTGTCGCCGTGTGCATGGCGACGATTGTGATCACGCAACGGCGGCGTAGGAAGACGCATGCGCACGGCTCGCACATGCGTTCCGGAAAATAGGCTGGAAATAGTCTCGCGAAAATGAGCAGACGCACGCGTATGGCCTGTGTTTTCCCTATACTGAACACGTTGGGCGAGCGCGTGTCGCAAGCGCAAGCGAATGAAAAACCAAGCAGGGAGTTCCATGAACAAGGCAATCATCACCGTCGTCGGCCAAGACACCGTGGGCATTATCGCACGCGTGTGCACGTACCTGTCCGACCACCACACGAACGTGCTTGACATCTCGCAGACGATCATCGACGGTTTCTTCAACATGATGATGATCGTCGACTACGCGAACGCCGACGTCGCCTTCGAGACGATCGTCAACGACCTCGAGGAGCTCGGCGAAGAGATCGGCGTGCGCATCCGCTGCCAGCGTGAGGAGATCTTCACGAAGATGCACCGCGTGTGAGCGCCGCGGATTCGGTTTTCGCGATATAGACTTCGAAAAGGAACACTATGCTGAATATTCTGGAAGTTCATGAGACGAACCAGATGATCGAGCAGGAGAAGCTCGACGTGCGCACGATCACCATGGGCATCGATCTCATGGACTGCTGCTCCACGGATCTCAAGACCACGTGCGACCTCATCTACAACAAGATCACCTCGTATGCGAAGGACCTCGTGTCCACCGGCGAGTCGATCGAACGCGACTTCGGCATTCCGATTGTGAACAAGCGCATCACGGTCACGCCGATCGCGCTCGTCGGCGCCAGCTGCTGCAAGACCTCCGCCGACTTCGTGCAGATTGCCCACGCACTCGACCGCGCCGCGAAAACGGTGGGCGTCGACCTGATCGGCGGCTACTCGGCGCTCGTCTCCAAGTCGATGACGCCGGCCGAGGAGCTGCTGATCCGCTCGCTGCCACAGGCGCTGAGCGAAACCGACATCGTCTGCTCGTCGGTGAACGTGGGGTCCACGAAGACCGGCATCGACATGAACTCGGTGGAGCTGCTCGGCCACATCATCAAGGAGATCGCCGAAGCGACCGCCGACATCGATTCGTACGGCTGCGTGAAATTCGTCGCGTTCTGCAATGCGCCCGACGACAATCCGTTCATGGCGGGCGGTTTCCACGGCGTGACCGAAGGCGACGCGGTGATCAACGTGGGCGTTTCGGGCCCAGGCGTTGTCTCTCGCGCGCTGGATGCGGCCGTGGGCAAGGATTTCGAATTCCTGTGCGAGACGATCAAGCGCACCGCGTTCAAGATCACGCGCGTCGGTCAGCTCGTCGCCCAGGAGGCATCGAAGCGGCTCGGCATTCCGTTCGGCATCATCGACCTGTCGCTGGCACCGACCCCGGCGGTCGGCGACTCGGTGGGCGAGGTGCTCGAGAAGATCGGCCTGGCTCAGGTGGGAGCGCCCGGCACCACGGCGGCGCTCGCGATGCTCAACGACCAGGTGAAGAAGGGCGGCATCATGGCGTCGTCGTACGTCGGCGGACTCTCCGGCGCGTTCATTCCGGTTTCGGAAGACAAGAACATGATCGACGCCGCCGAAAGCGGTTGCCTGACCATTGAGAAGCTCGAGGCGATGACCTGCGTGTGCTCGGTCGGTCTCGACATGATCGCGATTCCGGGCGACACCTCCGCGTCGACGATCTCCGGCATCATCGCCGACGAAGCCGCAATCGGCATGGTGAACCAGAAGACGACGGCCGTGCGCATCATTCCTGTGGTGGGCAAGACGGTGGGCCAGATGGCCAACTTCGGCGGACTCATGGGCTATGCGCCGATCATGCCGGTGAACACGGCGAGCTGTGAGGCGTTCGTGACGCGTGGCGGCCGCATCCCGGCGCCGATCCACAGCTTCAAGAACTGATTCACTGACGCTGGCCGCCTTGGGCGTCACCACTATACGTGGGCACGGTATTCTTGCCGTGCCCACGTTTGTTTTTCCGCCGTTTCTCCAGATTATTGCCTGTAAAAATCACAGATGCCATTGCGCCTAGTGGAAATAATGCACCGATGATGCAAACAATGGGTCTATGCTGTTGCGTGAAATAAGGATGATATCGCATATGCAAGCGATGTCGAAGGTATTGGGGGACGCGTATGAACACGCGACGTATTCATAGAACAGCATGGGAAGAGGTACTGTTTGCGTTGACGGCCATGCTGGCGGCAGTGGGCATTTCGATGATGCCGTTCGCCATTCCGCAGGCTCGAGCTGCACAGCTCGACGCCAACATCACGATTAGCGAACCGGAACCGGCTGACCCGACGAACATGCAGCTGCCATCGCTCAATGGTCTGAAGTTCACCGCATACCGGCTCGGCGAGTTCAACAACGTCGTTGTGTCGAACAATGTGATCTCCGGGTTCAATATGGTGCCCTCCGCCGGCATCACGGCAGACATGCTGATGGGATGGATCAAGGACGCGGTGACGACGAACGGCGCGGTCGATTCCAATTTCACCTCCACGGTGCAGATTGACGGCAGTACGATCAAATTCATAGGTGAGGCCGCGAGCCTGAATCCGCTGCAGTTCATCGGCACATACTTCGTCGGCAACGGTGGCACCGCCGGAGCGGGGTCGGATGTGTACGGCAATGAGAAGGCCAACAACGCGCAGATGCGCAAGTTCGCGAACGCCGCACAGGCCACAATGAGCGCCGGCGCGCCGGCAGACGTGGTGACTGCGACGACGACGGGTGCGAACAATCAGGCCATTCTGAAAACCAGCGGCAACGAGGGCATGTACCTCATCTTGCAGACCGGCGGCACCATGCCGGCCAATCAGCTCGTCTCGCGCGCAATGATCGCCTACACGCCAATCACGGTGAACGCCGGTACGGCCAATGCGCAGACCTACACATCGGTAAACGGCTACACGCTCGGTCAGATCAGACTCAAGGCCGAGAAGGTGGTGCTCACGAAGAATGCCTACACTACTAACGGCGAGAACACCTTGGTCACTGTGGGTTCCGTGCATCCGTTCACCATCACGGTGAACGTTCCCGAATACGAGACGGCATACCAAGGTTGGAACAACCCGGTGTTCAAGATCGTCGATAACCCGGCCGACGGCATTCGCCCAACCAATTCCAACAACAACATCAATAACCTGAAGGTGGTGGCAACCGCCGCCAATGGCACGACAACAAGACTGGGCAACAACGACTACATTGTGGACGTCACGAACGGAGGCTCCGCCGACACCAACGATTTCAGCATCACACTGACGAATCCGGCGCAATGGTCGGGGCAGAAGCTCCAGATCACCTACGATGCGACGGTGGAATCGTTAGGTGCAGTGCTCGCCAACAACGCCGAAGTGCAGTTCTCGAACGACCCGGCGAATCCGAGCACGGCCAGCGGCAGCGTTGCGGCGACGACCTATATGTATTCCACATCGATTCCACTGAAGAAAGTGGTGATGGATCACATCGACCAACTGCTCACCGGAGCCACATTCCGCGTATGGGCCGGTACGAATCCGCAGTCGTTGGACGGGGCCCTCAAATTCAATGAGGTCAGCGGCAACTATGTGGCCTCCGCAACGGGCACGACGCAGGACATCACGCTGGGTAGCGCGAATCTGCTGGGCTTGGGCAGCGGAGACGCGCAGGCGACCACGTACACGTTCATTGAGACGAAGTCGCCTGACGGGTATCTGCTCGGCACGAATCCGGTTCGCTTCACCATCACCATCACGCCGACATTCGACAATGCCGGTGCTCTGACGAGTGTGAACTATGAACTCGCTTCAGCGTCGCACCGCAACTTCATCGACATGTCCGACGGTGCGCTGTTGGCTTCCGGTGGACAGACGGTCACGGCACCCACGACGAACGTGACGAGCACGACGCTCACGAGCGGCCAGGTGGTTATTGAGAATACAAAGTCGCTCGACGACTTCGCGGCGACCGGCGGCACGATCATGCGCATCGTGATCGCAGTGGCGACACTGGTGCTTGTGGGTGCGGTGTTGCTGCTCATCGCGAAGAAGCGCAGGGCATCTGCACGCTGACGAATCTGATTTGATACACGAAACCGGCAGAGAAGGAAGAATGCCATGAGGCGTTGGATTCGCACGGCAGCGGCCGTGCTGGTTGCCGCCAGCTTTCTTTCGGCTCTGCCGGTTTCGGCGTATGCGCTCGATGAATCTGCAACCGATGAGTCCTCCGAGGCGGCTCAACCGGCAGAGAAGGCGGCCGGTGCCCAGGATGACGCCCAAGATGGTAAGGCCCCGGCGGCGGAGGGGAATGAAATGCCCTCTGCAGCGCCGGGCGCAACGAATGAATCGGAATCCAGCCCATCCGAACCATCCATGCAGGCGGAAGTCCGCGGCGGTGATGTGAATGACAAAGCCACGACACCCGAATCCGATGATGAAAAAGCGTACACACAAAACGACGGGAGAACGCAGGCCAGAACGAGCGCGCAGCCTTGGAAGAATTGGGATGGCACAACCACCGGCAATGTCTGCCTGTGGTACATGGATGGCACTGTGCTGCATGTCGAGTCACAGAGCGGCAGCCAATGCAATGCCGGAGCCACGAAACTCAGTGACGATGTGCCGTGGCGCGCATACCGGACGCAGATCACCGCAGTGGAAACCCCGCAGGGGAACACCATCACGCTCGCTGCGAATTCGGCGTTCCTGTTCCAAGGATGCGAGAATCTGGCCGACATCAGCGGCATGCGGTACTGGAATGTGAACAACATGACGAGTGCGTTCCGCATGTTCGACGGGTGCGCAAAACTCGCCGATATCACGCCGCTGGAGGTGTGGAAGCAGAAGACATACCATCTGGCGGAAGTGCAAGGTCTGTTTCGCGGAAGCGGCATCACCTCGCTTACCGGAACGGAGGGGTGGGATCTGCGTTCCGTGAAGAGCTTCGCGAAAAGCGGCAAGAAGATCCTGAGCATGATCGGCAACTGCACACAGTTGACCGACACCAGCTCGATGCGCACATGGGCGGTGGACAAAGACAACGCGGACTTCACCGGCTTCTTCGAAGGGGACACGGCTTTGCAGAAAATCGGCGTTCCCGGAATCTACTGGCAGGGCGGCACCACGTTCCTTGCACAGGCCGAGGAGTCCGAATTGGCGAGTCTGGTCCCGTTGGTGAGGCTCGCATACCCAACCGGTACGCCAATGGGCCCATACAACTGGCAGCAGGTGCTTGAGGCCAGCCAGAACAACGCGAACAATGGCGTGTTCGGCGACGGTACGGTGTGGGAACGCACCCAAACCAATCTGAGTCAGCTGCCCGAAACGGGCGAACACGATCTGCTGTGGGTCGTCGGCGTATTTTCGGCGGCGATTGTGGTGATCGGGGTGACAGTGGCGACCAATCGGCCCCGCGACGGCCATGCGAGGACCACGCATGGCCGTGGAACAAGGTAATGGCGATGGCCAAGCAGTTTGCGCCGAACATCCGTTCCGATTTCGCACGACGTGATGTGACCACCGCGGTGATCGCAATCCTCGGATGGCTATGCTATGTGCTGGCGGCCGTGCTCATGTCGTGCGCAATCGGTCTGCTCATCCACAACGATCTGCTGGCGCGCTCACATGCGAATTCGGTGTCGGCGGCGGCGCAGGCGTGGCCTCCGGCAGACAAGCGCAAGGCATGGAATCTCGCCCAGCAATACAACGAGCAGATAAGCGCGCGTTTGGGTGGTTCCATTCCCGGCGACATTTCCTACGATGACGGGGAATCGTTGGAAAACAAAGACTTCCAATATATGCAGGCGCTCAACGTGGATGGCTCGGGTGCCATGGCGAGTCTGCGGATTCCGAAGATCTCGGTGAACATACCGATTTACCACACCACGCTGAGCCATGTGCTCGATGAAGGGGCGGGGCATGTGTATGGCTCGGCGTTGCCGATAGGGGAGAACGGCACGTCGTCGGCAATCGCGGCGCATTCCGGAGGCGTGCAAGGCATGCTGTTCACGCGGCTGCATGAACTCAAGCCGGGCGACACATTCAGCATCAATGTGCTGACGGATGAGCAGACCTACCGTGTGGTGAGCCGCGAAGTGGTGAATCCGAAGCACCTGGAGAGCGCGCTGCAACGGATTCGCGATGGCAACACGAAACACCACGCGCTGGTGACGCTCATCACATGCACGCCGATCGGCATCAACAGCGATAGATTGCTGGTGACCGCCGAACGCGTGCCTGATGCGCCCCCTGATTTCGCGTCACAGCACGATGTGCTCCTGCTGTCGATTGTGGCTGCGGTGCTGTTGTTCGCAGTGCTTATGGCCATTGCGGTCATAGCAAAGCGGCGCAAAGGCGCATACGCACCCCATCACAGGGCTGCGTGATCACTGGCCGCCGTCGAAACCGAGCTGACGCCACGCTTCATAGATGGCAATGGAGGCGCAGTTCGTCAGGTTCAGGCTGCGCAGGCTCGGGCGCATGGGCAGGCGCACCTGTTCGGCCACGTGCGGGCCGGCCATGATGTCCATTGGGTCGGGAATATTGCCGGGTTCCGGACCGAACAGCAGAATGTCGGTCGGCTTGTATTCGACCTCCGTATACAGCTTCGTGGCGTGCGCGGTGAATGCGATGATGCGCGAATTCGGCATCGATTCCACGAGATCCTCGAAATTCGGGTGCAACACCACATGGGCCATGTCGTGGTAGTCGAGGCCTGCGCGGCGCAGCTTGGTGTCGCGCAGATTGAACCCGAGCGGTTCCACCAAATGCAGAATCGTGCCGGTCACCGCGCACAGGCGGATCGCCGAGCCGGTATTGCCGGGGATGCGTGGGCTGTAATAGCACAGATGCGGCGTGGTCGTCGGCGTCTCGGCGGCCTCGCGGGCCGTCATCATCGCATCGGTGACGGAAATCGGGTTGCCGTGCGCGTCGGTGACCAGTTCATCCGGCCCGTAATTCGATTTGCGGTAACCGTATTCGAACATCTTCTCCACCTGGGCTTCGGGATCGGCGTGCTGTACGGGGATTTCCTGCGGATTCTGGGAATGTGCGGTCATGGTCACAGCGTATTGCGGTCAATCGACAGTTCGTCCATGCAGGTCGGGGCAATCTGCGGTACGATGTTGCGCTATGGTTTCCGACATGGCAGATGTTCCTCCCCGCACGAAGTCTCGCAAACGCACGCATTCCACGCCCGAGCAGACCGTGGGCGAGCGCCGTGCCCGCGAACTCGAGGGCAGCGCGCGGCGGGCATTGCGTGAACTCGCCATCTGGTGGCAGACCTCGGCACGTGACTTGCCCTGGCGGTACGGACGCACAACGCCATGGGGCGTGCTGGTATGCGAGGTGATGAGCCAGCAGACGCAGATGAGCCGCGTCGTGCCGTATTGGGATGCATGGATGAGCCAATGGCCCGACGCCGCCTCGCTTGCGGCGGCCGAGAAATCCGAGGTGATTCGCGCATGGGGACGCCTCGGGTACCCGCGTCGCGCATTGCGACTGCAGGAGTGTGCGGAGGTGGTGGCACGCGACTACGTCGACCGCTTGCCGCGTGAGTACGACGAACTGGTGGCGTTGCCCGGCGTGGGCGATTACACGGCCAGCGCGGTGCTCAGCTTTGCCTATGGCGAGCGCATCGCCGTGATCGATACGAATATTCGCCGCGTGCTGAGCCGCGCGTTCCTTGGTGTGGAGTCTTTGGGCGGCTCGTGCACGCCGCTCGAACGTGCGCTCGCGTGGGTGGTGCTGCCGAAGGCGGCAGAGCAGTCTGTGCTGTGGAATCAGGCGGTGATGGAACTCGGCGCGCTCGTGTGCACGGCGAAGGCGCCACAATGCGAGCAGTGCCCGTTGCAACCGCAATGCGAGTTCGTGAAGGCGGGCATGCCCGGCCTGGGCGAGAGGCGCACGCGACCGCGGCAGCGCTTCCACGGCACCGACCGGCAGGTGCGTGGCAGCATTCTGCAAGCGTTGCGCGCGTTGCCGGCGGGCGGTGCGCTCACGCATGCGCAGGCCGAGGAACTGTGTGCGGATGCCGTGCAGCTCGACCGTTGCATCGCGTCATTGGACGACGACGGCCTCATTGAGATTCTGCATGGCCATGCCATGCGTCTGCCTGCGTGATTTGTGCCATGCACACAATGTATGCGTTGGCGTAAATGGCAACGTGCCCGATAGACTGGGAGCATGAGCTCACCACAATCGCCACGCCGCAGCACGACGCGCACCACCGGCGGCAGAAAGCGCATGACCGCAGCGGAACGCAAGCGCCTGTACCGCCGTCGGCGCACCGTGTTCTTCTCGGCGCTCGCGGTGGTGCTGGCGCTCGCCGTGTTCACCGTATACAGTCTGGTGCGCGGCGCGGTGAGCGTGCATGACATGGCGGGGGCCTCCGCCGCGCCTGCGTTGAGCCGCGCCGAGGTGCCTGCCGCCCCGCAGAAGAGCAAGGTGGAGACGTGCACGCCCGGTGACGTGGATGTGCAGCTCGTACCGGATGCCACGTCCGTCGGCGTGGGCGGTTCGCTCAACTTCACCGAACGGGTCGCGTATGTGGGCAAAAGCCCCGAGGGGTGCCGCATGAACACGGGCGCCGACAGTCTGGTGCTTACGATCACCTCGGGTTCCGATGTGATCTGGCGTTCCGATGTGTGCGAGGCGGCATACCGCCCGCGCCTGTTCTTCGCCGACATCACCGACGAACAGAAGATCGCGTGGAACACGAACCGCACAGGCGCCTCCTGTGTGGCCGACGACCAGTTGCCGAAGGTCGATCGCGGCACATATGTGGCCCAGCTCAGCCTCAAAGACGACCCCAAGGTGCAGAGCAAGCCGCAGACGATCACCGTGGACTAGGTGCCGCCGAATTCGGGTATTTCGTGCAGATCGGCACATGCGACACGCCGAGCACTGTGCAAGGGAATATAATTTGCGTTTTTGAGTTGAATCTGCTAAATTATTGTCTTTGCGTATAGATTGTCATATAGCGGGCAGTCTGCCAGACGAAGCGCCCGTGTGCAGGCATATGGCGGCCCCCTCGCGCTTCCTTAACAATACACCGACAAAAGTGAGCGATTAAGGAACGTCCATTGTCACAGACTACGACGAATACCACCTCCGTCACCGCACGCGCAGATCAGCACGACATCGATCTGCACAAGGCTTCGGACCGTGTGAATTTCGGCTCCATTAAAGAACCCATCGACGTGCCGTACCTCCTCGGCGTGCAGACCGACAGCTTCGACTGGCTCGTCGGCAACGAGCGCTGGAAGAAGCGCGTGGAGGAAGACGAAGCGAACGGCACCAACACCGTGCCGCACGTCTCCGGACTCGATGAGGTGTTCCACGAGATCTCCCCGATCGAGAACTTCGCACAGACCATGAGCCTGACCTTCTCCGACCCGTACTTCGAGGAACCGCGCCACACCGTGCAGGAATGCAAGGAGAAGGACTACACTTACTCCGCGCCGCTGTACGTGAACGCCGAGTTCGAGAACGGCGAGACCGGCGAGATCAAGTCCCAGACCGTGTTCATGGGCGACTTCCCGCTGCAGACCCCGCACGGCACGTTCATCATCGGCGGCACCGAGCGAGTGATCGTCTCCCAGCTCGTGCGTTCCCCGGGCGTCTACTTCGACCGTCAGCCGGACCGCACCTCCGACAAGGAGATCTTCGGCGCCAAGATCATTCCGAGCCGTGGCGCATGGCTCGAGTTCGAGATTGACAAGCGCGACTTCCTCGGCGTGCGCGTGGACCGCAAGCGCAAGCAGTCGGCCATCGTCTTCCTCATGGCGATCGGCATGACCCGCAGCGAGATCCGCGACGCGTTCAAGGATTACCCGCTCGTGCTCGACGCCCTCGAGAAGGAGACCATCGACTCCGAGGACGCCGCCCTCGTGGACCTGTACCGCAAGATCCGCCCGGCCGACGCCGCGACGCCGGAAGCCGGCCGCACGCTGCTCGACTCCTTCTACTTCAACACGAAGCGCTACGATCTGGCCCGCGTCGGCCGCTACAAGATCAACCGCAAGCTCGGTCTGGAGAAGGATTACAACGACCGCAGCCTGAGCCGCGAAGACATCATCGCCACGATCAAGTACCTCGTGACGCTGCATGCCGGCGACGCCACCTTCCCGGGCAAGCGTGACGGCGAGGACGTCGAGCTGCGCGTGGACGTCGACGACATCGACCACTTCGGCAACCGCCGCATCCGCCAGGTGGGCGAGCTGATCCAGAACCAGCTGCGCACCGGCCTGAGCCGCATGGAGCGCGTGGTGCGCGAACGCATGACCACGCAGGACGCCGAGGCCATCACGCCGCAGTCGCTCATCAACATTCGTCCGGTGAACGCGACGATCAAGGAGTTCTTCGGAACGTCCCAGCTCTCGCAGTTCATGGATCAGAACAACCCGTTGGCGGGCGTCACGAACAAGCGCCGTCTCTCCGCGCTGGGCCCCGGCGGCCTGTCGCGCGACCGCGCCTCCATGGAGGTGCGAGACGTGCACCCGTCGCACTTCGGCCGCATGTGCCCGATCGAGTCCCCTGAAGGCCCGAACATCGGCCTCATCGGCTCGCTGGCGACCTTCGGCCGCATCAACCCCTTCGGCTTCATCGAGACCCCGTACCGCAAGGTCGAGAACGGCCATGTGACCGACGAGGTCGTCTACATGACCGCCGACCGCGAGGTCGAGCACGTGATCGCCCAGGCCAACCAGAAGCTCGACGAGAACGGCAACTTCGTCGAGAAGGAAGCCCTGGTGCGTGACGCCGCCGGCGAGGCGGAGGACGTTCCGGTCGAGATGGTCGACTACATGGACGTCTCCCCGCGCCAGATGGTGTCGGTCGGCGCATCGCTGATCCCGTTCCTCGAGCACGATGAAGGCCACCGAGCGCTCATGGGTACGAACATGCAGCGTCAGGCCGTCCCGCTCATCAAGTCCGAGCGCCCGCTCGTGGGCACCGGCGCCGAATGGCGTGCCGCCGTCGATTCCGGCGACGTCATTCTGGCCGAGAAGCCGGGCGTGGTCATTTACGTCTCCGCCGACATCATTCGTGTGATGAACGACGATGGCACGACCTCGAGCTACAAGCTGGCCAAGTTCCAGCGCTCCAACCAGACCACCTGCTACAACCAGGTGCCGCTCATCCACGACGGCGAACGCGTGGAGAAGGGCACTGTGTTGGCGGACGGCCCGGCCACCGAGAAGGGCGAGATGGCGCTTGGCAAGAACCTGCTGGTCGCCTTCATGCCTTGGAACGGCTACAACTACGAGGATGCCGTGATCATCTCGCAGCGTCTGGTGCAGGACGACACGCTCTCCTCGATCCACATCGAGGAGTACGAGATCGACGCCCGTGAGACCAAGCTGGGCGCCGAGGAGATCACGCGCGACCTGCCGAACGTGGGCGAGGACGCCGTGGCCAACCTCGACGAGCGTGGCATCATTCGCATTGGTGCCGAGGTCGAGGCCGGCGACATTCTCGTGGGCAAGGTCACCCCGAAGGGCGAGACCGAGCTCACGCCTGAGGAGCGTCTGCTTCGCGCCATCTTCGGCGAGAAGAGCCGCGAGGTGCGCGACACCTCGCTGCGCGTGCCCCACGGCGAGACCGGCACCGTGATCGCCGTCAAGGAGATCACGCGCGAGGATGCCGAGGAGGACGGCGACGAGCTGCCGAACGGCGTGAACCAGATGATCCGCGTCTACATCGCACAGCACCGCAAGATCACCCAGGGCGACAAGCTCTCGGGCCGCCACGGCAACAAGGGCGTCATCTCCCGCATTCTGCCGGAAGAGGACATGCCGTTCCTGGCGGACGGCACCCCGGTTGACATCATGCTCAACCCGCTCGGCGTGCCTTCGCGAATGAACCTCGGTCAGGTGCTCGAACTGCACTTGGGCTGGGTCGCCCATGCCGGCTGGGACATCTCCCTTGACCCGGATATGGAAGCCGAATGGAAGAAGATGGTGCCGAAGGGCGCCGAGAAGGGCGAGCCGGGCACCCCGGTGGCCACCCCGGTATTCGACGGCGTGCGTCAGGACGTGCTCAAGGGCCTGCTTTCCACGACGCTGACCGACCGCGACGGCAACAAGCTCGTCGGCGACAACGGCAAGGCGACGCTGTTCGACGGCCGTACCGGCGAACCGTACCCGAAGCCGATCTCCGTGGGCTACATGTACATGCTGAAGCTCCACCACCTGGTCGACGACAAGATTCACGCGCGTTCCACCGGCCCGTACTCGATGATCACGCAGCAGCCGTTGGGCGGCAAGGCCCAGTTCGGCGGCCAGCGCTTCGGCGAGATGGAGGTGTGGGCCCTCGAGGCCTACGGTGCCGCCTACACGCTGCACGAGATGATGACCACGAAGTCCGATGACGTCGATGGCCGCGTGCGTGTGTACGGTGCGATCGTGAAGGGTGACAACCTGCCGCCTGCAGGCATCCCCGAGTCGTTCAAGGTGCTGCTCAAGGAAATGCAGTCGCTGTCCCTCAACGTCGAAGTGCTCAACGCCGAAGGTGTGGCCATCGACATGAAGGACGAGGACGACGATCCTGTTTCCTCCTCCAACGATCTCGGCTTCAACATCGGCGCCCGCCCGGACGCCGCCGCGAAGGCCGACCAGGTCGCTGACGAACCGGAATACCGCTGAACGGGCACTCCCGCACAGCTGTGCTAGGAACAAGACGATTTTCAACAGACAGGATATTACGTGCTGGACGTCAACGCATTTGACAAACTGAAGATTGGCCTGGCCACCGCCGACGACATTCGCGGTTGGAGCTACGGCGAGGTCAAGAAGCCGGAGACCATCAACTACCGTACTCTCAAGCCCGAGAAGGACGGCCTGTTCGGTGAGCAGATCTTCGGACCGACCCGTGACTGGGAGTGCGCCTGCGGCAAATACAAGCGCGTGCGCTTCAAGGGCATCGTGTGCGAACGCTGCGGTGTCGAGGTCACCCGCAGCCGCGTGCGCCGTGAGCGCATGGGCCACATCGAGCTCGCCGCCCCGGTGACGCACATCTGGTTCTTCAAGGGTGTGCCGAGCCGCTTGGGCTACCTGCTCGGCATTCCGCCGAAGGACCTCGAGAAGGTCATCTACTTCGCCTCCTACATGGTCACCTCGGTGGATGAGGAGCAGCGTCACCAGGATCTGCCGGATCTGCAGGACGAGTTCGACCACGAGGTCTCCAACCTGGAGCGTCGCCGCAACAACGAGATCGAGGAGCGCGCCAAGAAGCTCGAAGCCGACCTGGCCGAACTTGAAGCGGACGGCGAAGTGAAGGGCAGCGCCAAGACGAAGCTGCGCAACGGCGCGGAACGCGACATGGCGGCCATTCGCCAGCGCTACGATGACCAGATCAAGCGCATCGCCGCGGTGTTCGACAAGTTCAAGTCCCTCAAGCCGGGCGACATGGAGTCCGATGTGGACCTGTGGCGTGAGATGGAGGATCGCTACGGCGATTACTTCGAAGGCTGCATGGGCGCCGAGGCGATCAAGAAGCGCCTGCAGGACTTCGACCTCGAAGCCGCCGCCAAGGAACTGCGCGAGGAGATCGAGACCGGCACCGGCCAGCGCAAGGCCCGTGCCTTGAAGCGCCTCAAGGTCGTCAACGCCTTCCTGACCACCGACAACAAGCCGGAGGCCATGGTGCTCGACGTGATCCCGGTGATCCCGCCGGATCTGCGCCCGATGGTGCAGCTCGACGGTGGCCGTTTCGCCACGTCCGACCTGAACGACCTCTACCGTCGTGTGATCAACCGCAACAACCGCCTGAAGCGCCTCATCGAACTCGGCGCCCCGGAGATCATGCTCAACAACGAGAAGCGCATGCTCCAGGAAGCCGTCGATTCGCTGTTCGACAACGGCCGTCGCGGCCGCCCGGTCACCGGTGCTTCGAACCGCCCGCTCAAGTCCCTGAGCGACATGCTCAAGGGCAAGCAGGGCCGCTTCCGCCAGAACCTGCTCGGCAAGCGCGTCGACTACTCCGGCCGTTCCGTGATCGTGGTCGGCCCGTCGCTGCGCATGCACCAGTGCGGCCTGCCGAAGCCAATGGCACTCGAGCTGTTCAAGCCGTTCGTGATCAAGCGTCTCGTCGATTTGAACTATGCGCAGAACATGAAGAGCGCCAAGCGTCTCGTCGACCGCGGCGATTCCGAGGTGTGGGGCGTGCTCGAAGAGGTCATCTCCGAGCATCCGGTGCTCCTCAACCGTGCACCTACGCTGCACCGACTGGGCATTCAGGCCTTCGAGCCGATCCTGGTCGAAGGCAAGGCGATCCACCTTCCGCCGTTGGCCTGCGCCGCATTCAACGCCGACTTCGACGGCGACCAGATGGCAGTCCATCTGCCGCTGTCCGCCGAAGCCCAGGCCGAAGCCCGTTCGCTCATGATGGCTTCCGACAACATTCTGAAGCCCGCCGACGGCCACACCGTGACCATGCCTTCGCAGGACATGATCCTCGGCCTGTACTACCTGTCGACCGTCATCGACGGCGCCAAGGGCCAGGGCCGCATCTTCTCGTCGCTCGAAGAGGCGCAGATGGCCCTCGACAAGCATGAGATCGACATGCAAGCCAAGGTGCTCATCCGCCTGCCGCAGGACTTCGTGCTGCCGAAGGATTGGGAGCCGGGTGAGGTCCAGGTCATCGACCCGGAGCCGGGCAGCCCGGACGTGGTGAAGGAGGAGCGTTTCGCAGACGGCTCCGTGCTGTTCGCCACCTCCCTCGGCCGCATCCTGTTCAACGACACGCTGCCGGTGGACTACCCGTTCATCAACGAGCAGGCGCCGAAGGGCAAGCTCTCGAAGATCGTCGACGACATCGCGACCCGTTACTCCACCCAGCAGGTGGCTGCGACCCTCGATGCATTGAAGGATCTCGGCTTCACCCGCGCACCGTGGTCGGGCGTCACGATGGCGTTCTCCGACATCGTGGCCCCGCCGGACCGCGAGGAGATCATCAAGGGCTATGAGGCACAGGCCGCCAAGGTGAACAACCAGTATGATCTGGGCCTGCTCACCGAGGAGGAGCGCCGTCAGGAGCTCATCAACCTGTGGACCGAGTGCACCGACAAGGTCGCCGAGGCCATGCGTGAGAACTTCCATGACGACAACAACGTGAACATCATGGTGCAGTCCGGTGCACGAGGCAACTGGATGCAGATTCGCCAGATCGCCGGCATGCGTGGTCTCGTGGCGAACCCGAAGGGCGAGATCATCCCGCGTCCTGTGAAGTCGAACTACCGCGAGGGCCTGTCGGTGCTCGAGTACTTCATCTCGCAGCACGGCGCCCGCAAGGGTCTGGCCGATACGGCACTGCGTACCGCCGAGTCGGGCTACCTCACCCGTCGTCTCGTGGACGTCTCCCAGGAGATCATCGTGCGCGAAGAGGACTGCGGCACCACGCACGGTCTGCCCATGACCGTTGCCGAGCGTGACGAGAACGGCAATCTCGTGCTCGTCAAGGCGGCGGACGGTGGCCCGTACTCGCGTCTGCTCGCTCAGGACGTGCTCGACCCGGCCGACGGCAAGACCGTGCTGTACCACGCGGGCGACGCCCTCTCGATGGACGTGCTCAACGACCTCGTGGCACATGGTGTGGAGCAGGTGATCGGCCGCTCCGTGCTCACCTGCGAATCCAAGCGCGGCGTGTGCGCGAAGTGCTATGGCTGGTCGCTGGCCACCAACAAGCTTGTCGACGTCGGCGAGGCGGTCGGCATCGTCGCGGCACAGTCCATCGGCGAGCCTGGCACGCAGCTGACGCTTCGTTCCTTCCACTCCGGTGGCGTCGCCTCGGCATCCGATATCACGCAGGGTCTTCCTCGTGTCACCGAGTTGTTCGAAGCCCGTACGCCTAAGGGTGAGGCGCCGATCTCGGAGTTCGCCGGCACCATCAAGGTGCAGGACACCGAGCGTGGCCGTGAGGTCATTCTGCAGCCGGACGATGACTCGCTCGAGCCCATCACCTACCAGGTGACCCGTCGCGCGCCGATGCTCGTCAAGGACGGCCAGCACGTCGACCCGGGCACCCAGCTGGTCGAGGGTTCCGTGGATCCGAAGAAGATTCTGCGCATCCTCGGACCGCGTGCCGCCCAGATGAACATCGTGAACGAGGTGCACGACGTGTACCGTTCGCAGGGCGTCGACATTCACGACAAGCACATCGAGGTCATCGTGCACCAGATGCTGCGTCGCGTCACCGTGATCGATTCCGGCGACACCGACCTGCTTCCGGGCGAGCTCGTTGACCGTGCACGCTTCCGCGAGCAGAACAAGAAGACCGTCGCCGCCGGTGGCCGCCCAGCAGCGGGGCGCCCGGAGCTCATGGGCATCACCAAGGCTTCGCTGGCGACCGACTCCTGGCTGTCCGCCGCATCGTTCCAGGAAACGACCCGAGTGCTCACCGAGGCCGCCCTGAACGAGAAGGAAGACGACCTGAAGGGCCTCAAGGAGAACGTGATCATCGGCAAGCTCATCCCGGCCGGTACCGGCCTGGCGCGCTACCGCAACGCGACCGTGGAGCCCGACAAGGCGATCCGCGACACCATCTACCCGAACTTCGGCCTGAGCGACGATTCGCTCGGTGGCGACTTCGGCGATGGCGATCTGGGCGACGTCGACTTCTCGAACATCGATTTCGGTGATCTGAAGCTCGGCGACGACTTCAACCCGGACGACTTCCTCGATGACAACGACAATCAGGTCGACTTCGGAGACGAATTCCGCATCGACCCGGACGAGCTCAAGTAGTTCGAGCCGACGTCTGACCTGAAGGGTCCCCACACCCATGGCGGGTGTGGGGACCCTTCACTGTATACGGGCGCGGAATCTGCCCAAAAAATGAGGAGCGAAGCCGGGAACGCGCCGCGGTGTGGTACAACATGGGTATGAGCAGAATTCCGTATCCACCGGCACCGGAGCCGGGTTGGTATGACGATGACGTCAACGCGGTGCCGGGGGCCTCGTTCCCCGCGTACGGAACGCAGGAGATGAGCCGTGTGCAGGCGCATAGACAAGATGGACAAGTGAGTGAACAGCCCGAATGGCATGGCGAGCCAGATGACTACGCCGGGGAATCCGATGAGTACACGGCCGAACCGGGTTCAGAAGGCGATGCTCAGTGGGACGGCACCGTGCTCTCCAAACGATTCGCACGCGAAACCGAACACGAAGCGGTGTTGACGAATGCAGTGACGAACCAGCATATCGACATCAATATGAACACGTTGCTCGGGCGCAAGCCGTCGCACGACATTCCGGAAGGTTCGAAATCGGTGCGGCTCATAGACCCCACGCGTACGGTCTCCCGCAATCACTGCGCGATCAGCTACGGCGAGCATGGCACGCTCTGGTTGGAAGACATGGGCTCCCTCAACGGCACGTACGTCGTGCATGACGACGAGGAGATGCGCGTGAGCCAAGGTGCGCCGGTGGAGCTCGATCTGCCGGCGAGCATTCGCATCGGTGACCAGTTCTTCACGCTCGATGCTCGCTGAACTGGCGCTGCCCGCTAACGAGCGCGGCGTGCGGCGATTGCCTCGTTGACCTCCGGCTCATTGAGCGAAGCCAGCCAATTGAGCAACTCTGGGTAGATATACGGATTTTGCACCAGATACACATGCAGATTCGGCGCATACTGGGCGATGTCGTGCATCACTGCCGGGTCGGACGTGGTCATGGCCAGCTGCGGCGTGAATTCGCCATTCGCACTGTGCTGTGCATTCGGATTGCTCGCCGTTGCCCGATCAGGCTGCGCCGCCGGCGTGTGCTGTGCCGCCTGCGTGGATTGCGCTGGCTGGGTGAATCGCGTGACACGCTCCTGCACTGGTTGCTGCACTCCCGAATGCTGCGCCAGACGTTCCACGGCTGGTTTCACGGCATGTGCCGGTTCGGGGTTCCGCTGTTGCGCCGGGGTTCCTGAGTCGTCGAAGCGGTCGATTACAGGGCCCGCGGTGGCGATGACTCCCATCTGGGCGAGCGTGGTGCGTGCCCGTTCGTCGCCGAACTCGGCGAGCCAGCGCTTCAGTCCGGGGTAGGCACGCGGATGCACCGCCACATTGGCTCCGAACTCCGGGTTCTCGTAGGCGATCTTGGCGAGCAGGATCGGGTCCGCCTGCGGGTCCTGCACTGCGGCCACCGCCGTCTGATAGTCCACCATCGGGATTCCTTTCCTGCTCGCAGATATTCGGCATGCGCAGCCCACGCACAGTCGCCGCATGTGGAGTCTTCCTCAACTCACACGCCGCCATACTAGCATCAATCGCCGCGTGCGACCGGACCGCCGCACATAGTGGACTCATCTGCATAAACAAAGGCATCCCACCCTGCGCAAGAGGGCAGCTTGTTCTGCTTGTTCTGTGTAAAACGGGACAGACTGTTCTGCGTAAAAGGGGACAGATTTGCGTACGAAGATGTCCCTTTTTACGCAGATGGTAGATGCAAATGTGACTTCTGCGACCAATCTTCTGCAATCAATTCTGCGTAAAAAGAGACATTAGCGTGGGTGAATCTGTCCCTTTTTACGCAGAACAATACACAGTTATATACATATTCATCCAATATCTTGGATATATGCAACATATTCTGCGTAAAAAGGGACATTTGCACGGGTGAATCTGTCCCTTTTTACGCAGGATGGCTGGATGTCTCCTTTTACGCAGGGTGGCTGGATGTCTCTTTGCGTGCACGGTGCCGGAACAGGCCGCGTAGACTCAGTCGCGTACGCACGCGGCGCCAGAACGGCAGGGTCTTCAGCAATGCGGCGCGCATGCCATCCACAGACTCCCAATACTGTACGACCTCGCTTTCAGGCACAGGATTGCCGGAGAACGCGGCATAATCCGCCGTCTGCGCGCTGTGGCGGAGCTGTGATTCGGTGACCGGCCCATGACTGGTTTCAGATGGGTTGGCAATCGTTTCGGCAGTGGATTCCGCAGCGAAGGACCTCGCGATGGCGTGCGCCTGTTCGCGTCGTGTGCCGTGCACGGGAATGCCGCTTTGCATCGCGAATTGAGTGAGTGAACGCCAGCCGGACTCCACACGGTGATTCGTGCTGCCATTCCTGCGCAATCGCATGAGCAGCGCCGCCTTGACCGCAAGGATGCAGCCGCAGATGACAAGGAGAATCCACACGGGGGAACCGTATATGGCGACGTCGCGCGCCACCGCGCCGATTTTCGACCAGACTGCCAAGGTCCGCGGGTCGCGGGCGTCGTCTCCGGAGAGCATGGTGCCGCCCGTGGCCTCCTGCTTGTCTCGCAGCGGATCGGTGAGGGGCAGTGGCGGTTGACGCACGAGTGTCTGCGGATTCGGGGGCGTGAGGTTCTGATTGTCCTCAGGGGTCTTCGTCTCCTGAGGCGTTGGGTGGAACGCCACCCAACCGTGCCCTTCGAGCGCGACCTCAACCCAGGCTTCGATGTCATTGCCGGTGAAGTCGGTCGTGGTGCCGTTCTCGGTTCTCTGCGTGCGCGCCTCGGTGATGTCGCCATGCTCGTCCTTGGGGACGAACCCAAGCACCACGCGCGACGGAATCCCCAAGGACCTCGCCATGAGGGCCATCGCCGACGCATACTGTTCGCTGTCTCCCACCATTGCGGTGCCGCCGAGCAGCTGGGTGATCCGGTAGTTGCCATGCCCGGCAAGCGAAGGATAGTCGTCCACCAAACCGTGCGAGAACCACCCGTTGTCGCGCAGGCCGTTCGCCAATGCGAGCGCAGCCGCGCCAGCCGTGGGCTGACCTCCTGCAAGGGCCTCCGCCATGCGCCGCACGGCATTGGGAAGGTCGCCGGTCTCGGGGAGTGCGATGCGTGCGGCCTGTGCCTGCCGAATCTCATCATCACTGGGACGGTGTGCAAGCGTGCCGGTTTCGGTGTAGGCAAGTCCGGAACGTACGCCGGAAGTGAGCAGACCGGATTCGGTGCCCGTGTTGTAGTAGAAATCGTCGGCATTTGCATTGGTGGCGAAGGTGACCTGCGTCGCGGCGCCGGCAAGCGGCAGCCAATCGTCACGCATGCCGTCGTGCACGTCGAACATGGCAGTGAACCGGGTTCCGGAGTCATCGCCGTCCTGTGGGATTCGCAGACCCATGCGTGTGTAGTTCGAGGATGCGCCGGCAATCCGCGTGCTCGATAGATTCCACACATTGCCGTCGAACCGATCCATCACGGCGAGACGCACGCTGGCCCCCGCCGGCAGATTGCGCACGGTGAGCAGCGTGTCTGCCTTATGCTCCTTCAGATACGCGCGCATGCCCGACAACGGGCTCGCATAGTCGAAGGGCGCAAGCGGCGGCTCGTAATGGTCGCGCAGAACCGTTCGCGTGGCGTGGACGGGCAGGCATGCGCCCACAGCCACGGCGGCCGCCAGCAGTAACAGTGCACCCGCGCCGAGCCATCGTGACATTTCGAACAGCCGCCAGCGCCACGACAGCCAGACTACGGCGGCGAGCGCGCAAACCACGCCGCATGGCAGCCGAAGCACGCCTGCCGATGTGCCGAGCAGCGCGCAGACGGCGAAATCGCCGATCACGATCAATACGCTCAATGCGCTCCATCGCCGTTGGGGGAGCACGGCCAGCACGCCGCCAAGTGTGCACGAGAGCAGGCAGAGCGTCCACACGGCCATGAGCGAGCCATCCGCGGTGCCGGTCGGCACCGGCACGGCGATGAGGAACTTGAACGACGTGAACATGGCGGAGCAGCCTTCGGCGAGGGTCTGCCACGTCGGCAGCACATAGGCCACGCTTGTGTGCGGCAGCGCGACCAGCGGTCCGATCACGCATTGCGCGAGCACGAACGCCAGAATCTGCCACCAGAGCCTCAACCGGGGCACCAGCGTCATGAACGCGATGCCAGAACCGAGCAATGCAGCCGGAATCGCGGCGCGTGCCCAGCTGCCGGCCGAGCCGTACACGTCAATGAGATTCGCGCACGCGCATAGTACGATCACCGTCACCACTGCGAGTGAGATGGCGGCATCGCGCATGGCATGGCCGGCTGCATGTGCGGCATCGGTCCGACGCGCGTCGCGGGCGTTCATCGTCAGCCAGACGGGCATTTGCGTGGAATTGTCGTCGATCCACGAAGCATCGCCGCGGGTGCGGCCGTCTCTTGTCGCGCCAAGGGAGGAGGGCGGAGAAGTCATGAGAGCACCTCCGCGAGCAGCGGAAGGTCGTCGAGCACGCCGACCGTGACGAACACGCATTCCGGCAGCGTGCGCACCACGCTGCTCGCCCCGGCGACGACCTGCACGACCACGCAGGTCGCCGAATCCGGAATGGCGGCGCCCAGTCTGCGCAGATCGTCCACCTCATGCGCGGAGCCGGCGACAAAGCAGTACAGCGATGCCTTGTCGCAGGCAATCAGGGCCTCGCGCGCCAGATTCGCCAGCATGGTGCCCCCACGCGCTTCAGGTTCGATCTCACTGCACGTGTCGAGAAAGTCGGCGGGTTTGCGCGGCTGCACATGCAATTTGCCCGCTTGCGCATACAACGCACGCCGTTCCGCCACACACTGCACGCCAATCGAGGCGAACACGCTCACTGCGAGTTCGAACTCCTCGGCGCTCGCATACGAAAACGCCGCGACGTCAAGACTCACCGACGAATCAGTGCGACGCGTGGCTTCGAATTGCCGGATCATGAGCGTTCCCGTTTTCGCGGTGCTCAGCCAGTGCACATTGCGCACGTCGTCACCATATTCGTATTCGCGCAGACCGAAGAAACTCAGGTCGTCATTGACGAGGTCGTCGCTCGGATTGCCTTCCAGATCACGTATGATGCCCGCATGCAGCGTGCGCAGCGGCACGATGTCCGGGTGAATGTACACGCGGATCTGCTCGGTGAGACGATGCTCGCGCCGCACCAGGCCGAACGGGTCTCCTTTGCGCACCGACAATGGCCCGACTGTGACCACCGCGCGATGCGTTGCGGTGAGGGGGATCGCCGTCTGCTTCGACTGGTGGGCGCCGAGACTCGGTATGGCAAAGCGTTCATGGTGCCGCTCGAGACTGCCGTAGTTGCTCTGGGATATCGGCAGATCGCCACTCGCGCTCGCGGTGACGGAGGTGCTCGGATTCGACACGGTGACCATGGCGTGCATCGTCTGGTTGACACTCACCCGTGTGTTCGATACCGAAAGCGTGGCACTGAACGCCGTGTTGCCCACCGAAAGCGCCGCGGAGCTTACGAGCAGTGTGGCGCACACCAATGCGAATGCGAGCATCTCCACCCAACCCAGGCATAGGAACAACGCGAGCGTGAGCACGAGCATGCCGGCCACAGCCCAGCCCAATGGCGATACGTATTTCCGTATGGCCATGTCAGCGCTCGCCACGCGTTGATTCGTGGGCCTCGGTGAGTCCCGTCTGCGGCACCGGCACGTCGTCGATGATCGCCTGCATTGCACTGTGCTGGCTCTGGCCGGCGAAGGTGGCATCCGGCGTGAGCGTCAGACGGTGGGCGAGCACCGGGATGGCAAGATCCTTGACATCGTCGGGAATGACGTAGGCGCGATTGTCGGCCGCCGCCCACACACGGGCGCAACGGGTGAGCGCGAGCGCACCGCGCATGGAGGATCCGACGGCGACGAGCTCGCTGTTGCGCGTCTGCTCCACCAGCCGCAGAATATACTCGTAGATCGCGTCGTCGATATGCACCTGTTGCACGGCCTTGCGCATGTCGAGTATGTCACGGGCGCTCACGACACTGCCGATGGTGCTGGCACGGTCGGTGATGTCGGCCTCCTTGAGCAACTGCATGCTCCGGGTCCGGGATGGGTAGCCGATCGTGGTGCGCAGCAGGAAGCGGTCCATCTGTGCTTCGGGCAGCGAGTAGGTGCCGAGCTGTTCGATCGGGTTCTGGGTGGCGATCACCATGAATGGCTGCGGCACCGTATGCGTGGTCCCGTCGACGGTGACGTGCTGCTCCTCCATCACCTCGAGAAGGGCCGACTGTGTTTTCGGTGAGGCTCGGTTGATCTCGTCGGCGAGCACGATGGACGCGAACACCGGACCTGGGCGGAACGTGAACTCGCCGTTCTTCTGGTCGTAGAATGTGACTCCCACCACGTCGGAGGGCAGCAGATCCGGGGTGAACTGGATGCGTTTGAACGAGGTGTCGATGGATTGGGCGAGCGCTCGGGCAAGCTGGGTCTTGCCGGTGCCCGGGTTGTCTTCAAGCAGTACATGGCCGCCGGCAAGGAGGGCGGTGACGCACTCGCGAATCGTTTTCTCCTTGTCCACCACCACTTGCGATATGTTCGCCACGATGGCGTCGAACAGACTGTGGAAACGCACGATGTCGCCCTCGTGAGCAGATTCGCTCCGGTCTGCCGTGACATCTTGCTCGGTCGGCATATTCACGGTGCTCACGGTCTCGGTGACCGTCTGGACTTCGGTTCGCGACGGTGAAGCATGGACTCCTCCCAGCCGGGTGGCGTCGGAATCCGGCGCCACGTCCGCAGGCGCGTGGAAGCCCCGTCGTGAGAAGACGGTGGATTCGTAGCCCTCGTCCGTATGCTGTGCATGGGGTGCATCAGGCCGTTCATGCTTGGCTGTCATGGAACCTCTCCTTTGCAATATGGTGCGGCTCGAGACTACGGTGCTCTGCCGGAGGTCGTGGTGTTGTGTGCCAGACCGTTGTGCGGGTCGTGGCCGCCCGGCGAATGCCCTGTACCGTGTGCTCTTCGGTGCGTGCGGTATAGCCGGCATCTTCGTTCATGGTGATGGTCGCGCTCCAACGCAGACCGTCCGGAACTGTGTTTTCACCTGCCGCCGGACTGACCGTGACATCGGTGTCCGGATTCCAGCGCGTGGTGAATCCGTTGCTGAACGACAAGGTGATGGTGACGGGCTGGCCGTAGTCGGTGAAGGCGCGCCCTTTGTTGTGCATCACGATGGCGTCGCGGTTGTGCTGCGACCAGCTCACCTCGATTTCGTTGGCGTCGACGGTTGGCGCCACACGGTACTGGTGCGTGCTCGTCGCCCGTGCCGGTGAGCTGTAATGGTCTTGGAGGCGGGTGCGTACCTCGCCTGCAGGGCAACGCTCCCACGGGTTGAGCCGCATCGTTTCTCTGCCGGCGGACTCTCGGTCCGCGTCCACGGAACCGAATTTCACATGGACGCCGTCATGCCTGCCGCGTGACACCGACCATTCCAATATGCACTCGTCATTCCTGCCCTCCATGCGCACACTTGGCTCGGCAATGCCGATGGTGGGCTCGATGGTGTTCGATTGTCCCGTCGCCACAGCTGCGGGGCGCCTTGATGTGTGCACGGTGGCGCTCACGCTCAACGGTTTGAAATACATGGCATTGTCGAGGGGAACCCTGAACCGCAGCGATTCGCACGATGTTGTGCCATGGGAGAGCTGTATGGAGGCGCACCCCGCCCTGCGCATGTTGCCGAGCGTCACGGTGCCGGTGATCTCATGGTCATTGGCCTGCGCGATGCTCACTTGCGGGGCATCGGGGTCTCCCCACACGTCCCGGGTTGACACGAGTTGGCTCGGCACACTGGCTCCGACTTCGTTGTTCGCCACGACGGTGGCTGAGAAGGTGCTCGAGTCGGTGATCACGTTGTTGTCGATCTCGAAGGATGTGGTGAGCCCCGTCACCCTGGTGTTCGTCTTCGTCCAACCGTCGGGCCCCTGCAATTGCACGGTGTAGGAACTTGGTCGGGAGCCAGCGTAGTCCGGCTCGTTCCACAAGACCTCGACGCTGCGGTGACCGCCCTTCACCTGCACCTGTCCAGGGGCTTCCGGTGCCCGATCGGGTTTGCCCGTCACCGCATTGGAGTCCGGCGACCAGCCTATGGCGTTGCGTGCCCGCACCGTGAACGTATAGGTGGTGCCATTGTGCAGATTCCCGATGCGGCATGATGTCACGTTTCCGCAGGATTGTTCGCCTCCCTGCCATCTCACCAGATAGTCGGTGATGGGCGAGCCGTTGGCGCTGCCGGGCGTCCAATTGAGTGTTACTGCAGAATCCTCGGGTTTCGCGGCCACGGGGGAAAGCAACGGGGCACCGGGAACATTCTGCACGACGACCGTGAGCGTGGCGCTTACGCTGCGTTCCTCGGTTTTGGTGGCATCCATGACGGTGATCACCACATGGTAGGTGGCGGCTGGCATCGTTGGGGGCGCCGAGAGACGCAGAACGGTTCCCTCGGTTTGCGTTTGCAGCGTGGAGTCTGCATCCGCGTTCGCCGAAACAAGGCTCAGCGGGGTTTGGGGGAATGGGTTGTACGCTCCTTGAGTCACATCGATGCTGGTGCTTTCACCGGGTTTGAGCCTGATGGTGGCGAGGTTGAGCCGGGCCAATGGGCGTGTGGACGGCACGGCCCGAACGGTGATACCGGCGTGGAGCGCACCATTGCCATAGTCGATTGTGATGGGAATCGATTGGGTGGCACCCGGTGTGGCGGTGGCGTCGGCCGCCACGGTGAGTTTGCCGTCGGCGGTGAGTGATGTGGTGAAGGGTGCAGACGATTGACCTCCGGTGAACGAGTATGGTTTCTGATCCTCATTCGCCCCGCCTGAGACCAGTGCGTTGAGGTCGATCACCGTGGCGGCCTCACCTGCGACGACATCCACGGTGGTGCCTGCGAACGTCGGCGCGGGACGCGTGTTGCCGATTACGGTGATGGGCAATGTGATCACCGCCGTGTTGACGAATCTCACATTCGTGCCCCGGCTGCCGTCGGTCACGGTGAAGGTGATCGATGCCGGTCCGGAGTAGTCCCTTCTCGCGGTGAATCTGAGCGTGCCGCTGTTCACCACATAATCGTCGTTGTCGCTTTTCGTGGCACTCACCGACTCCGAGCTCGCCAGCATCGGCGTCTTGCCGGCCCCTACGCGTACGTGGTCGGCAAGCGGGATGGTGATGGTCTCCCCGGCATTGACCCGCAGAGGGGGTGCCTGAGGTCGTAGGGTTGGCGGGAATACGCCGTAGGCGGGAACATGGATGAACGCCGTCGAGGTGATGCCGTGCGTCGTGTTCGTTACCGTATAGGGAATGGCCCTCGCCTCATCGGTGAGATCGATGGAGAGCGTGGTGCCGCCGGTGGCACGCGCATGCTGGGCGGCGGACTTGTCCACATTCACTGCGAGCTCGTCGAGGCTTCCTGACGGGTTGGAGATCCATGCCGAGACATCCACGTTCACCGTCCTTTTGTCCACGGTGGCGCTTGCCGGCACCCGGTAATCGTAGGCGCTCGGCGGTTGGATGGGTGCGTTCGGATCGACGGTGACGCTCAGCAACCCGACATCCTTGACCCCCGCTGCGTTGCGGACCGCGTAGATGATGTAGGCGGTGCCGGCATGGTCGGGTGTGGTGAGCGAGATCATGCCGCCCTGCACCTTCACGTTGTCGATGCCTTGGCATTGCACGTTGTTCTCGAGCACAAGATTGCTGTTGTCAGACGCGATGTCGTTGCGCAGCACGGGCACAGTGGTCGAGGTTCCCGGGCGCAGTGTCACCGAGTCATCGCGGGCGTAGACTCCCGAATCCGCCCCGCTCTGGAACACGCCGACGCGAACCTGCGCTTGGGCGCGCCTGCCCGTCCAATCCTCCACCGCGTAGCTGAAGGTGTCGGTGCCCACGGAATCGGCGAATGCCTCGTACACCAAATAATCCGCTCCGGTTTCCATCACGCGGCCGAGTTTGGGCGCATTGTTGCCCAAGCCGAGCAACTGCACGTCATCGCCGTCCGTGTCGATGCCGGTCACGCGGATCGGGATGCGGATCTTCCGGCCAGCAGCCACCTGCGCCTCGACATCGGTGGGTTTCGGCGCGGATTTCGATTCCGCGTCACTGTCATGCACGGCGAAGGTGACGACGGCCGATGACGCGTTGCCGAGGGCATCGGTCACCGTGTAGGTGAGCGGGTAATTACCCGCCGTACTGGGAGCTTGGTAGCGTACGGTGTTCGACGAGGCGAAGGCGAGCCCGCGGAACTTGCCCGCATCGGTCTTGAGGTTTCGGTCCAGCGCGAGGGCCGAGGCACCGGTGTACGAGACATGGTCGAGCACATCCACCGACACTATGCCCCCGGTGCGCACAGGTACGGTGACGTCGGAGGCCTTCGGCACGGAATCGGCACTGGTGAGCGCCGGCGGTTGCACCACGATGGTGCCGGTGGCGATGCCCTGCGCATTCGCCACTGTGTAGTCGAGACTCACCGGTGCAGATGGCAGCGTCTGAGCCGTGATATACACGCGTTTATTTCCCACGATGCCCGCTTTGATGCCGGATTTGGCGTCGGTCCTGACATCGGTGACGGCCAGCACGCCGCCCATGGGGTCGACGTCATTGGTAAGCGGTTCCACGATGGCCGTTTTGTCGGCTCCGAGCAATGCCACGTCGTTGGCGGCGACCGGCCTTGCCGATTCCTCTTGGGCGGGTTCGACGTCTATACGCGCCAGTCCGGTGGCTTCCACATCGCCTTGGACAATCGTGTAGGGCACATGATAGGTGCCCGGTTCGCTCGACTGGAAGGTGAACGACATGTCGGTGGCGCGCATGGTGACGTTCGTGCGTTCGGGATTGTCTACCCGTGTCAATCGCGGGGTATCGGCCGAGGTGGCGTGCACGACCTTGGACAGATCGACGGTCACTGCTGTGTTCGGCGTGGTGGTGCGGCAGACCGGATCTATGTTCGCCGCCAAGGTGTGCGCCGGACGGATGGTGAAGTACACGGTTGCCTCGGTGAGGTTCCTGCCGTCGGAGACCTGCAGCCGCACCGCTGCACGGCCTTCGCGCATCGAACCGGCGTGGAACACGAGTTCGCCGTCCGGGCGTGCGGAGACCGTCGCCTCGTCGGTGTTCTCCACACTGGCGCCGACCAGGGTGAGCGGATCGCCGTCCGGGTCGACGAAGCCGCCAAGCGCGTTCATGGTGTACGTGGCACCCTGTTCGACCTCGGTTTCCTCCGGCTGCTCCTTGCGGGTCGGTGTGCGGTTCTGGTCGCCGGCAATCGTCAGCGTCACGGTCGCCCTTGAGGATTGTCCGCGCCCATCGCCGATCTCATAGGTGAAGGTCGCGCGGCCGGGGCTGTGCGCGCTGACCTGCAGGAACCGTCCATCGTATATAGCGGACGCCTTCACCGAATCATTCTCCGGCGAGCTCACTGAGGTGATGCGTAGCACCGAGCAGTCGGTCTGCTCGTCGTTGCGCAACGGGTCGATGACGGTGTTGGATCCGGCGCGTATGCCGAACTCGTCGTCCACTGCGCGAATCTGCCCTGACTTCGTGGAGCATTCCCGTGCGAACGTGTGCTTCGAACTCGTGCTGTCGGTGGTGGTGCTCGTCTGCCGGCTGGTGTCGTTGTCGAGCCGCTTCCACTGAATCTGGATCACATCCGGCGAATCCGCCGGGTTCCATATGTTGCCGTTCGCGATGTCGTTGAGCACGACGAGCCTGTGGTTCACACGAAGGCGAAGATTGGCCGTCGCGGTGATCGCCTGCAGATCGAGCATATCGGGTTCGCCGTTCGCCGAGCAGACGGTGGCGTAGTTTCGTGCGGTTTGGCTCCACGCCCCATGCACGCACCCGTTCACCGACACGGGTTGTGCGGCCTCGCCCGTGCCTGCGGTGCGGTGGATGACGGGTTCGGCCCCTTGGCTGAGCGGCATCGTGACCAGTGCGCCCGGTGCGGCCGCCGCGACCCAGCCGCGTTGTGAGCGGCCGTCGGTGTCGGCTGGAGGTGCCTGCAACGTCAAGGTTCCCACGCCATCCACGGTGATATGGCTCCGACCGAAGTACAGGCGGTTGCCGCTGCTGGCCACTGGTTGGCCGTCGACCACGGTGAAGGAATCCGCGGCAATGGGTTCGCCTTCGTTCAGTGTGGCGATTTCATGCGCCGTGTTCGAACCGGCCCCGACGGTGTACACCTTTGCCGTGCGGGCGTCGAGGCCGTACACGGTGCCGTCCGCGGCGATGGCGATTCGGCCGCCGGTGCCGAGTTTCATTGTCGCGGAGGCTGTGGTGGGGGAGAGGTGTGCGATGTCGTCGGCTTTTCCCACCCATACCTCGCCGCGGTCGGTGTCGATGATCGCGGCGGTGCGGCCGCCCACCAGCGTGCGCATCGTGGAGGTGGTCGCGGTGGCGTCGGCGGTGCCCATGGTGGATTGGTCGATGCCCGAGGTTTTTTGCGGCTCAGCCAGGATGGCGTCTCCGCCGTGCTGTGCGATGTCGAAGTTCGGCGACTGTGCGGTGACGCTCGCATCCGGCTCACGCAGCCGCACGTTGTAGCGGGCCGCCTTCTGGTCGGCCTGCGAGGTCACCCAGACGGTCCCGTCGTCGAGTTGCAGATGCCGTTGCGAAACCGAGTGCATGACAAGGGCTCCCGCGATGACGGCGAGCACGATGGCGAGCATGGTCACAGGCACCACCCACGTTTTGCCGCGACCGCGGAATATGCGGCGTGGCGAGAACCTGTGCGTGCTGCTGCGTGGCGATCCGGTCATGTCACCTCATTTCCGTACCGCGCAGGCGGTGGCGGGTTGTGCCGACATGCTGCGGTCTGCCCGCACAATGCTCACGCGCACGCACACCTGTGCCTGATCGGTTTGCCCTGCCGGAATGTCAAATCCGGTGGAATCGACCACATGCGAGGCAGCGGGCGTGGTCGCGGCGCCGATCTGCGCCCACACGTAGGTGTCGCCTTGCCGTGGATCGGGATTCGTCCAGTGGAAATGCGCGATGCCGTTCTCGTCGAGGGTGCCGGAAAGCTGTTGTGGCGACGGCACGACGGATGCGCCGGGGGGCTCGTTGCCCGAGGATTTGGGCTGTTCGCCATGCTTGGGTGTGCCATGGGCGCCTTCGACGACCGTCTGGTTCCCGCTGGCATGGGTGTCGAGCCCGGGCAGTACGAATCCCATGAATACCGCGAGGGTCATGGCGAGCACGACGGCGATGATGCCCACGACCATCCACGCCTTGCGGTGTTTGCCGCGTTGCCGTGCCGCCAGTGGACGTTCGGCGATCTGCCGGCGTACGATGCTGGACGGATAGGGGTCTGCGCCCTCGACATTCACCGATGTGGCGTGGCCATACAGTTCGAATTGCGCCTGCTGGAGCGCGCGGGCGAATGCCAGGGCGGAGGGGTAGCGGTCGTCGGCATTCGGCGCCATTGCGCGTGCCAACGTCTCATGCACCACAGTGGGAACGTCGTTGCGTTGGATCGTCGGCAGCGGTTGCGTCATGATGAGCTTTGCCAGCTCCTTCGCCGTCTTCGGGCGGTAGCCGTATTCGAACGGGGAGGTGCCCACAAGCGAGGCATAGAGCACTGCGCCCAGCGAGTAGATGTCGGCCGACTCACCGCCCGCGCCGCCCGTGCGCAGCGTCTCCGGAGGAGCCCACGGCAGGGAATAGCCGGTGCTGCTGTGATCGTAGGCGGTGACGGCGATGCCGAAGTCGGCGAGCGCGGGCAACCGTTGCCCGGTGATGAGCACATTGCTCGTTTTGATGTCGCGGTGCACAATGCCGGCTCGGTGTGCGGTGGCGACTGCGCCGGCGAGATGGACTCCCATGGAGAGCATCTGCGGCACGTCGAGTACATGGTCGCACAGTACGTCCTTGAGCGTGCCGCCCGGTGCATACTCGAACACGAGGTAATAGCGGCCGTCGTCGGTGACGCCCGCATCGTAGGTGGAGAGAATGTAGGGGTGGCTCGACAACGCGGCCATGGCACGCACCTCTGCGCGGAAGGCGTCTGCGATTCTGCCGTCCACCTGCTCGACGCTCACTTTGACGGCGACGTCGCGTTCTATGCCCTGTTGCCGGTAGAGATAGACGGTAGCGGTGGAGCCGTGCCCGAGCACGCGCACATAGCTGTAGCCGGCAAGGCGCGGTGGCTGGGGCACCTGCTGTGTCATGGCGGCTCCTTCGCTGGATGTGTACCGGTGTCGGGGATTCTCCCATATGTAGACTATACGAAATTTGCGTTCGACTGCTTGCGCGTAAGCCGGCAATGAGACTGTCTCAACGAAGTGCGGCGTTTCGTTGGTTGTTTTGAGGCAATCGGGGCAGATTGACCAGTTTGCATGCTCGCATTCCTCCCCGCTTTCCTCGCAGACGTGCATGCCGCAATATATTGCGCGCCATATGAGCCGCGATACGATGCAAATGGGAATTCGGACGGACCGCTCGGTACACGGCGTTTCTTTGACGTGCGCGCAGGCCGTCCATACACTTGGAGAATCGGTGTGGAGGATGCCGATGAGGGCGAGGAGGCAATGCATGGTTGAACATACCCAGGAGCGTGGTGCCGCCGGCATGGATGCCGTTGACGATGCGCCGCGGACCAACGAGGGGGCTCGCCGTGCCATTCGTGAATTCCTGGAGTCGGCTCACAATGATGACCGGAATTCCAAGGCGCGCACTCTGCTCGTCTCGGGTGCCCCGCGTTCGGGCAAGACGCAACTGGCCGTGGAGACGACGCTCGCCGGTCTGCGAGCCGGCTTGGCGGCCGGGGACGATGGGTCGACGGTGATGCTGGTGCCGAACCGTCGCGTCGCGGATCTGTATTCCGATCGGATCATACGCGAACTCGGCTCAAGCGAACGTGTGCGTCCGGCCACCACGCTCAATGCGTTGGCCTTCCAATTGCTTGAGATCGCCCGTTCGAGAAGCGGCGACAGCGCACCCCGTCTCATCAACGGTGCCGAACAGGACGCATTGTTGCGCCATGTGATCGCCGTGCACGTCGAACAGCATCGTCGTGGCGAGGATGGCTCATGCGAGACCTGCCGGCTGCTTAGTGCCTATTTCGAGGATGCAGGCGTGCAGGCGGACCCCGCACGGAAGGGGATGGATGCTGCTGCCAACTCCTCGTCCGCAGGTACGCTCGACTGGGCGACCATTGTGATGGATGCCGCCGATGCCAACGATGCCGACGAGGAGACGATTGCCGACATCGCAGCGAACGTCAATGCAGGATTCATCGGCCAGTTGCGCGACGTGTTCGCCCACTTCGACGAGGTGGGGGCATTGTTGCGTCTCGGCGCGATGCAGCCGACGGCGGCTGCACGCAATGTGGAGGAATGGACGATGCAGGTCGCCTGCCAAGCCGTGGAATCGGAGGGCCCCGCTGGCGTGCGCCTCTCGTTGCAGTGGCGTCTGGCACTCGCATTGAGGCGCGAGTATTTCGATCTGGTGGCCCGGCGCTACCCTGGCGAATACCGTTTGGACCCCTCGTATCTGCCGCTTGCGGCCATGCGCTCCCTGACGGTTGCAGAGGCTTGGATGCCCACGTTGCTGGTGGTGGACGACGTGCAGGATCTCACGTTGGGTGGCCTGGCGTTGCTCGCGGTGCTGCAGGGGCTCGGCGTGCATTTGGTGCTGTTCGGCGATCCGGACGAAGCCGTGCAGGCATTCCGCGGCTCATACCCGGAATACCTCTATGCATGCTTCCTCGACCCGAACGGCCCGTTCGCCGCCGACCATGTCTCATTGCAGGCATTCCAACACGAGCCCACCAGCTATCGGGACATCGTGGCGTCACGCGTGAGCCTGTCGATAGCCTCCGCCGAGGAATCCGCGCTGCCACTGGCCCAGCGGCCCGGAAAACTGCCTGCCGTGGAGGGGTCGGACCGCTTGCGCCCGCTCGATGCCAACGACCCGCATACCAAGGAGGTGCTGGAAGACGGCTCTCTCAACGGCAGACTGTACCGGTCGGCAAACGACGAACTCGACAACATCGTGTGGCAGATTTCGGCGCTGCATCTGAACGACAAGAGCGTGACGTGGAACGACATGGCCGTGATCTGCCATGACAACGCCGACGTGCTGCGGTTCGGGGAAAGGCTGCGTGGGGCCGATGTGCCGGTGCGGTATTCGTCGGTGACCCGGCCTCTCGCAGACGAGCCGTTCGTGCAGGGGCTGTTCGCGCTCATCGAGCTCGCCCAATTGCGTGCCCATGGACTCGAAACCCGCTCGATGACGCTCGCCGCCGCCGCGCAGTACGTGCGTGCCCGCGTGGGCAGAATCGCCGAGAGTCTGCTCATCGACACCGCGAACATGGGCACGAACACAATCAACGCGCACGTCAGATCGCATCGCAAACCGACGCGGCCCATGCGCCTGAACACGGTGAATGCCGCGCTTTCCTCGCTCGAGGCGTTGGCGAGGATCTCCCAGACCGACATTCTCGACGATGCGAGTGCGACGGCCGACCCGGAGCGGAGCGCGCTCGCCGAATCGGTGAAGGCATCCGCTTTGTCGAATCTGCGCGCGCAATGGGATGCCCTTGCGAACACGGTGCGCGCCGCGCATGCCGCGCAGGAGCAGGCCAGTGGCATCGTCGTGGACGATTCGCGGCTGAGCGACACCGACAAGGTGGGTGACGGCCTTGAATTCGGCATTGATGCGTTGTATCTGCTCCTTGCGCAAGGTGATGACGAGACGCTGCTTGATGTGCTCGACGCGCTGTGCGGAGACCATAACGAAGACGTACGCAATTTCAATCTGCTGTGGCGCATTGTGGGGCAGATTGCCGACGACCTCGGCTCCTTGCCGTCGAAGGCGCCCCAATACGCGCTTGATGTGGCATGGAAAGCGTGCCATGTGGCCGAGGCGTGGAAAGTGCAGGCCATTTTCGACTCGCCGGACGGCCGTGCCGCCAACGACCGGCTCGACACGGCGATGCGGTTGTTCAACTACGTGCAATCCGACGGCGTGGCCCCCAACATCAACGCCTTCATCGACCAGGTGCGCCAGCTGCAGATCGAGGCGGATTCGCTGGCCAGCCTGGCACCGGTCGACGAGGCGGTCACGCTCACCACGCCTGCCGGCACTGCCGGACTGAGCTGGGAGCATGTGTGGATTCCCGCCGTGCAACAAGGCATCTGGCCGAATCTGGCCGCCCGTAACACCATGTTCGGCGGCGAGGATTTGGTGGATATCGCCCTGCACGGCAGCCAGACCCGGCACCGCAACGAGGTCGGCGGCCAGCTCGACGAGGTGCTGGCGTCCGAGCAGAAGGGCTGGCTGGTGGCGCTCACCCGCGCCAACGGCACATTGAACGTGAGCGCCAGCCAGAATGACGATGCCGTGCCCTCCGATTTCCTGTACGCGTACCTGCCGGAATGCTTCACCCGTGACGATGCCGAGCGGCCATTGGCCGAACGGCTGGCCGACGCACCCGATGCCGGGAATGCGGATTCGAGGAGGAATCAGACCGAAGCATCGGTGGGCACTGCTGGTCATGGGCATAACCTGAAGGAATCGCAACGACATGCCGGTGACGAGACCCTCAATGCGAGCATGCGGGGTGTGATCGCCCTGGCCCGTATGGCGTTGGCCCATGGTGAGGAATCATCCGCGGAATTCCGGGATGCCGTCGCCGCATTGGCGGCGTTGGCATCGGCGGGAGTCGACGAAGCCGATCCGCGGTGTTGGCCGTTCCTGCGCGACGCCCCCACCGGGTCGCGATCGTCTGGGCGTCGTGAGCGCACCCAATCCGGGAACGCCGTGCAATCTGCTGGGACGGCGCTCAGTCCCAACGCGGGCTCGGCACAATCCGGAGCCTCGCTCCAAGCCATGAGTGTTCCGACGGATCCGTTCACCCCGATCGTGCTGTCGCCCTCGCAGGTCGACCGACTGTGGGGTTGCGCGGTGTGTGCTCGCCTGGAACACGATTTCAGCGGCCCCACCCCAAGCGCGGTGGTGGCGGATTTCGGCACGCTCGTGCACGATGCCGCGCAATACGCGACCGAGCATCATTGGGATCTGCCGCAGGTCTACGAACAATTCGTGCCGATTCAGGGGCCGCACACCGACACATGGCGTGAGCAGACGGCCCAGGCCATAGCCGACAGGATGTTCGACGAATACTATGCGCCGCGGCGCATAGACCCGCTGGGCATAGAGGACGCCTCGCAACGGTTCGTGGCATTGCAGCGCGACGCCGAGGCCAAGGCGATGCTGTTCAACATCGCGAGGTATTTCGTCGATTCGAACGAGGCTGATTACATTCATAAGACCACCGGTGCCATAGGCACCTTGGTCGAGTCGTTCGCGGAATGCTCCTTCGAGGGGGCCTTCACGTTGCGCAGCATCACCGACGCCTACAACCATGCCGGGGATCGACCGGAGCTCACCGTGCAGCAGATGCGGGCGATACTCGGGGTGCTCATGGACGGTTGGCCCGTGCAATTGGCCGATGGGCAAGAGGTGCGGATCAATGGCCGCATAGACCGCCTGGAACACCGCCGATTCGACAATGGTGACGAACATTGGCGGGTTGTGGACTACAAGACGGGGAACAGCTTCTCACCCGCCGAGCAGTTCAGCGACCTGCAGCTCGTGTGCTACCAGCTCGGGCTGGCCTTCAACACCGATGGGTCCACGACCGCACTCACCGGGCCACGCCCGAAGGTGAGCCGTGCCGAGCTGTTCTTCGTCAAGGACCAGCCGGCGCCGGGAGGCACCGCCACACGAGTGGAATCGTATTATCAGCCGGCGCTGATGGAAGGGGGCGCTGTCACGGACACCGGGTTCGCGGCACGTTACTACATGCCCCACATGAGCTCCCTGTTCAAGATGCAGCTGCCATCCAAGGCCCCGGATGGCGTTCCGGAAGAGGTGTGGCATGACCTGCTCGCCGGTGCGCAGGAGGGCACGTTGTGGGCGTTGACGATGCTTGCCCGCGTGTTCTATGCGGCCGCGGCCAAACAGGCCGATCACATCGTGGCGCATCCGACGGACGCCCATAGGGGAGTGTGCCGCCACAAGCAGGTATGCGCAGCCTGCAACGAGGCGATGGCCACGGTATTCGAAACGGAATGGGAATAGGCAGGAGCGAATATGGCACAGTCAAACAAGCCGGTTCCAAGCGCCGAACAGCAGCGGATCGTCGATGCCGATGCCGACGCCAACGTGATTGTGGTGGCGGGTGCCGGCTCGGGCAAGACGTTCACCATGACCGAACGCGTGATCCACCTGATTCACGAAGGCGTGCCTCCGGAGCATATTCTGGGTCTCACTTTCACGAACAAGGCGGCCTCCGAGCTGCTTTCACGAGTGTCGAAGGCGGTGCTCGACGATGCGCGTGAACGTGCGAAGGAGGGAGGGCCCCACCCTGCACGGCTCGCCTTCATGAAACCCGATGTGCGTACCTACGATGCGTTCTTCCAGTCGATCGTGCGCCAATACGGACTGCTGGTGGGGTTCGACCCGCAGACGCAGCCGCTGAGCGCCGCCGGTGCACGCCAGATCATCGCCTCGGTGGTGGGCCGGCACGTCGACGAGATCGTGCAACTGCCAGTGGACATGGGCTCGTTCGGCACGGTGGTGGATGCGGTGGGCGCACTGGCGAACAACATCGCGAATTCGATGATCGGCAATGGATGCCTCACCGTGGCCGATTCCATCGAGCGGATAACGCAATGGGACGCGACGTTCCGTACGCAGATCCTCGACCTCCTGCAAACCGATGAGGCCAGTCTGCTCACCGGGCCGCTGGCGAATCGGCAAAGGGGTGCCACGCCAAAGGCGGTGAAGAGTGTGCTCAAAGCCAGGAAAAAGGTAGAGAAGAAGGGCGGAGAGTACGTCGAGACCCCCGGCGACAAGGACGCAGTCGGCGAAGCGATGCACGCCGACGCCGAGTTGGCCGCGCGTGACCTCTACCTGGTGGCGATGAAACGCGATGTGCTGCTCGGGCTCGTGCGTGAGTTCGACGAGGAGAAACGCCGGCGGCACATGGCCGAATACAGCGACTTCGTGATCGCCGCCTATCAGCTGGTCGAACGGTTCCCGTCGATCGGCGCCCACTACCGGCGTCAGTTCACCCATGTGCTGCTCGATGAGTTCCAGGACACATCGACGACCCAATCCGCGTTGCTCGCCGCATTGTTCCATGTGGACGAACCCCATGGCTCCGACCGCAGCGCGTCCGTGAGCGCCGTGGGCGACCCGTTCCAGTCGATCTACGCATGGCGTGGGGCCTCGCCTGGTGCATTCCGCATGTTCATCAACGATTTCCACATGCCGGCCGCCACGGAGCCGTTGTCGATGACGCGCACACGGCGCAACTCGCGGGTGGTGCTGCAGGGGGCGAACAACCTCACCAAGGTGCTGCGTCGCGTGGAACAGCGTCCCAGCAGCGCCAACGCACAGGAAGTGCCGGTGCAGCCGCTGCGCAATGTGGACGACGGCAGCGTCGAGGTGGATGAGGGCACCTTGGCGGTGCTTGGCTTCCAGACCCGTGGACAGGAGGTCGACGCCGTCACACGATTCGTGAAACAATCCGTGGAACAGTATGGCGACGCCTGCAAACCCGGTGATTCGCCGGTGGCCGTGCTGTTTCGCAGCAAGAAGGCGATGGCATTGTATGAGGACCAGCTGAGCCAGATGGCATTGCGCAACGGCAGGCCGTTGCGTGTGCGTGCCGTGGGCCTTTCCGCCATGCTCGACCGACCGGAAGTCCAGGATGTGCTGGCCCTGCTCAAGGTGGTGGGCGACCACACCGATGCCAACGCGTTGATGCGCCTGCTCGCCACACCACGCTATGCTCTGGGCGCCCTCGACCTCAAGCGTCTGGCCCGACGCGCCACCGACCTGAACACCGAATACCGCTTCCGCACGCTCGTGGAGGCGGGGCTCGCCCCCGCCGGCACGCCGAAGCGCGAATGGGGCGCATTGGTGCGGCAATACGCCAGGAATGCGCCGAACATGGTGTACCTGATCGACATGCTGTTGCGCGACGATGTGGAAGCGCAGCTGGAAGCCGCCGGTCTGAGCGATGAGGGGCGTGCCGGCGTGATGCAGGCCGTGGGGGCCATGCACCGCGTGCAGGACGAGATGTACCAGCCGCTCGCACAGGTGATCCATACCGCGGTGGAGGCGTTGAACCTCGACGTCGACCTCATGCTGGCAAGCAGTCTGCGAACGGGGGGAGCGCCGGCTCCGCGCGATGCAGTGCGTGCGGCGATCGATGCGCTACTCGAGACAGTGAACACCTACACGTCGGAGATCGCGCAACAGCAGCGTCCTACATTACGTGGGTTCCTGGCCTACCTCGACATGGCGAATGGCAACGATATGCCGGAGGCAGCCGCCGACCTCGGCGATGAACCCGCCGATGTGGTGCTCATGACGGTGCATCAATCGAAGGGATTGGAATGGGACGCCGTGGCCATCGTAGGCATGCAACAGGGCGCATTCCCCTCGAATCAGGGTGACGCATTGAGGGTGAAGGCACTGGAAGACCGCGGGTCGAAACTGGATTGGGAGCCGCCACTCTACGAGGAGACGGCCAAAAGCTGGCTGGAGAGTCCCGAGGCGGTCCCGGTGCCGATTCGCGTGGACGCCGCCATTCTGCCGAAATTCCCCACGATTCCCGATGCGGGGGAATCCGATGCGTCGAGCCTGCAGGAGAGCGCGGTACGGGCATTGCGTGACATCGATTCGGTGGAGAGTCTGGAGAACGACGCCTACGGCGAACTGCGCGCATTGCTGCGCGACAACGGCGTGCTCCTCGACGAGCTGGGCGAGCCGGACGCATGGGATCTGTCGCAGAAAGAGGAGCGTGGTCGTGCCCTGCATGCCGATGAGCGGCGCCTCATGTATGTGGCGTTGACCCGTGCCAAGCACGATGCATTGGTCACCTACAGCGTGGGCGCCACGACGAGCCGCGTACCGGAAGACAACGCCAAGGAGTCGGGCACCCCCTCGGTGTTCTGGCGGGAATTGCGCGATTCCATGTCACGCGACGACTCGTTCTCCCAACGTGTGGAACTGACCGCTTTCGACGACCAGCCCACCGCGCCAGCGCGGCCGGCTACCGCCACTGCCGGCAACACCGCCGTGACCTACGATGATCTGGAGTCCACGCAGCCGCGCTCGCTGCATGAACGCGGTGCCAAGAAACCGGAGGGCATCATCGTCGGGAAGCAGGTCGAGCAATTTGCGACGCTTCTCGTGGACGAACCCTATGAGGAACCCATGGAGCCAATCGATACGGAACAGCATCTGCCATGGCCAAGTCGGCTGAGCGAAGAGATGCACCGTACACTGCGGAAGGGCGCGACACAGGTGGTGCAGCGCATGTCGCGAAACAATCCGACAGACATGCCGGGCGAAACCGCGAAAGGCGACGGCAGATCGCTGCTGGAGCGGGCACGCCAGCTCATCGACAACAGGGCGACGCTGATCCGTGAAGGCATGATGGCCGACGAGATTGAGCAGGCCGTGCGCATGCGCGGGCAGCGCGTGCTGGCCGCCAAAGACAAACTCACGGCCACCGGTCTGCAGCGCAATGCCGAGGCAGGCGAGAACGCCACGGATTTCGCCTTGGAGATCATTCGCCCCGTGCCGCAAGTGAGCACACCTCAGGCGCAGGCGGGCACGACATTCCACGCCTGGGCTCAGCGGTATCTCGAAGCGGGGGTGAACCCGGAATATGGCATCTCGCAGGAGGCCATGGCTCGCGAGGTGGCGCACGAGGCGGAAGCCGTCGAACAGGCCGAGCGGGAAGGTCGTTCGGTGCCCAGGGAGCAACGCGATTTGCTCATATGGAAACAGCGGTTCCTCGAGTCGGCATGGTCGGCACGTGAACCGGCCGCCGTGGAGCAGACCGTCTCCACTTTCGTCAGCGGCATAGGCAAGCGCGTGGATGCCAAGCTCGACGCGGTGTTCCATGGCGGTCTTGTCGACGGCACGTCCGGTGCGAGTGGGGATACGCGGTATACGATCATCGACTGGAAAACCGGCTCGCGGCCACGCAATACACAGCAGCGCGCCGGCAAGCTCGCCCAGCTCGACATGTACCGGTATTTCTGGGCGCTGCAGAAACGCATCCCGATGAGTCAGATCGATGCCGCCCTCTACTACGTCAGCGAGAAGGACCCGGCGAAAGCGCTCGTGGTCGCGCCTCAACGGAGCGAGGCGGAGGTGCTCGCCGAGATGCGCGCCGGCGTTCCCGAACCCGACGACAACGATTAGCGTACGCTCACGGCGTCAATCTACACCCGTAGTTAGTGTAGGCAGTGTTTTCATGCCAACGCACACGACTCGGCGTGACCCATGCGACATGGGCATCGGGCGGCGTGCGTGGAACGGCGGTCATGGGTGGCGGGGAAACGCACGTCACGGCCTTCCACGCGTCGTGCATCGTTGGCGGATATGCGGGCGGGCGCATATGACTGACTCGATGTGAGGAGTGATATGAGCGACACCAATAATCGACATGACAACGTTGCCAGTGCGTCGAGCACGGCGAACCGCGATCTCACCCTGCGTGCGATGACCCTCGGCGACCTGCAGGATGTGGCCAGGGTGTTCGACGAGGTATGGCCGCAGGCGGCACCGTTGGCCGGCACCCCCATGGCGTTCGAACTGGCGAAGTACTTCGTGCTGGAATACATGCGGTCCGCCACGGCGTCCTGCGTGGCGGTGACGGCCGACGGCGAGTTCGCCGGTGTCACGTTGGCGCGCATCGACGGGCAGCCGTTGGCGTTCCCCCAGGCGGAGGGCATGCTCGGCGACCTGCGGCAGATCATCGACGAGAATCCGATCGCCAAGATGATGCGCTCCGGATTCGACCATTTCCGCGCCACCGACCACCAACTCGAACTGCGTAGCGGGGTCGGGCAGAGCACGCAGGCCGAATTGCTGCTGTTCATGGTCAATCCGGCGGTCAAGGGCCATGGAGTGGGAGGCGCGTTGTGGAATGCGCTGCTGCAGGGCTTCCGCGCGAACGGCGTGCACGCGTTCTACCTGCACACCGACACCAGCTGCGACTACACCTATTACGAACATCACGGGTTGCAACGCGTGGCCGAACGGCTGCGCGTGGATCATCCGGAAGACAACGGGCGTGCCGATGGCATTCGCGACGACATGTTCGTGTACCGGGGCGAGGTGCCGGCCGTATGAGTTCGAAGCCATCCAACCTTCCCAAAACGGCCGATGGGGCGACGCAGGAGGCGAAAGGCTCGGGCTCGCCGTACGCGCGACTCTTCAGGCTCAAGGGGGCCAAGGCGTTCTGCCTCTCCGCCGCCTTCGCGCGCCTGCCGATGTCGATGATGAGCCTGGGGATCGTGCTCGCGCTCAATCATCTGTACGACAACTGGACCGTGGCCGGTGCGATGAGCGCCGTCTACATTCTGGCCGTCGCCGCCGTGACCCCGTTCTACGCGCGCCTGTTCGACCGCTTCGGCCAAGTGAAGGTGGGCCGTGTCGCGCTCACCGTGCAGGTGATCGTCATGCTCGCCTTCGCCTTCGCGGCGCTTGCCCGCGTGCCGATCCCATTGCTGTTCGTGCTCGCCGTGGTCATGGGTGCCACGCAGTTCTCGTTCGGCGCACTCGTGCGCACCCGATGGACCTACTTGCTCGAACGCACCGACAACATGGATCTGCTCAACACCGCGTATGCGCTCGAAGCGGCGATCGACGAGATCGTGTTCATTTTCGGCCCCATTCTCGCCGCCACGCTCGCCACGTCGGTGCACCCCGTTTCGCAGCTGTTCGTGCCGACCGCCGCCTGCGCGATCGGCGGCGGCATCTTCTTCTCACTCAGATCCACGCAGCCGCCGGTGTTGCACGCCGTGGAGACAGTGCGGGTGAACGGTGACGACGACGATGTGCTCATGGCACGTTCCGGTTTCGCCGCCGAGACAGATGGCTCGCATGTCGCAGGGCAGCGTGCCGGTGTGGAGCGCAAGCACCGTGGCATGGTGAGCCAGTCGCGCAGGACCACGCGCAACGTGCTGCTGTACGCCGGGATTCTGCCGTTGATGCTCGCGTTCATCTGCTTCAACATGAGCTTCACCACTTTCGACGTGTCGATGACCGGCCAGATGGAGGCCGATCATCTCGACCGTTTCCTGGGGCTCCAGCTGGCAATGATCGCCGTCGGTTCGTGCATCGGCGCATTCTACTTCGGCTCCCGCCAGCATCGCGGTTCGCATTGGCGCCGGCTCATCGTGTGCCTGTGCATTCTCACCGTGGGCTTCATGCTGATGCGCATGACGATGGACACCTACTGGGTGCTTGGCATCGTCGAGCTGCTTGCCGGCCTGGTCGTTTCGCCAATGTTCGCCACAGGCAATCTCATTGTGAAAGACACGGTGCCGGAGAGCCAGTTGACCGAGGGACTCTCATGGCTCACCACGGCCGGCCAGATCGGCGCCGCGATGGGTTCGCTGCTCGGCGGCATGGTGCTCGACCACATCGATGCGCATGCCGGTGTGATGACGACGTGGGTGTACACGCTCGCCGCGATCCCCTTCGCCGTGCTCGGCTGGTATGTCGCCTCCCGCAAGGCGCAGGCCGTCGACCCGAACGCGTGATGCACGCCACGAATTACTCTTAGGTGCAGATGCACACACAACCCCAAGGGAGGAAGTATGATTCGAGTTTCCGTGGTCGGAGCCAAGGGACGCATGGGTTCGCACGTGGTCGAGGCGGTGCGTGCCGCCGACGACACCGAGTTGGCGCTCGCGCTTGACGCCGGCGATGATCTGACGCAGATCACGCCGCAGAACACCGATGTGGTCGTCGAGTTCACGGTGCCCGCGGTGAGTCTGAACAATGTGCTCACGCTCGTGAGGCAGGGCGTCAACGTCGTCGTCGGCACGACCGGTTGGACCGACGAGAAGCTCGATCAAGTGCGCGCCGCACTCGCTGAGACCGAGACGATCGACGGTCGCAAGCAGAGCGTGTTCATTGCGCCGAATTTCGCGATCTCCGCCGTGCTTGCAGATGTGTTCGCGCGCATCGCCGCCCCCTATTTCGAATCCGCCGAGGTGATCGAACTGCATCACCCCGACAAGGTCGATGCACCGTCCGGCACCGCCATCCACACCGCCCACGCGATTGCCGACGCCCGCAAGGCGGCCGGTCTGGGTGAGATGCCCGATAACACGCAGACCGACGACGGTTCCCGCGGTGCGGTGATCGACGGTGTGCACGTGCATGCGGTGCGTCTGCGCGGACTGAACGCCCACGAGGAGGTGCTGCTCGGCAATGCCGGCGAACAGTTGGTGATTCGAGCGGATTCCTTCGACCGCATCTCGTTCATGCCCGGCGTGCTGCTCGCCGTGCGCAAGGTCGATTCCGGCGAGTTCCCGGGACTCACCGTCGGACTCGATCACTTCCTCGACCTGTGAGCGAAAGGGCGGTACGCGTCCGAACTAGCAAGTACCGTTGCAATTATGAGTGACGGTATTATGCATCTTCTCGATCCGGCCCCGTTCGGCCGTGTATTGCCCGCGATGATCACACCGATGAAGCCCAACGGCGATGTCGATTTCGACATGGCCCAGACGGTGGCCAAACAGCTGGTGGCCGACGGTGCCGACGGCCTCGTGGTCAACGGCACCACCGGTGAGTCGCCGACGACGCATATGGATGAGAAGGTCGAACTCGTCAAGGCCGTCAAGGAAGTCGTCGATGTGCCGGTCATCTCCGGCGCCGGTTCGAACGACACCGCGCATACCGTGCGCATGGTCGAACAGACGCAGGAGGCGGGCGCGGATGCCGTGCTCGTCGTCTGCCCGTACTATTCACGGCCGTCGCAGCAGGGAATCTTCTGCCATTACCAGGCGGTGAACGAGTCGGCCGACAAGCCGATCATCGTCTACGACGTGCCTGGGCGCACCGGTGTGAGAATCGCACTGGACACCTACGTGCATCTCGCGGAACTCGACCACGTCAAGGCCGTCAAGGACGCCACCGGAGACATCGCCGGAGCGGTACGCAAGCGCATGGAGACCGGTCTCACCTGGTATTCGGGGGACGACGCACTGTATCTGCCGTTCCTGTCGATCGGCGCGGTGGGCATCATCTCGGTGGTGGCCCATGCCGCTGCCAAACCGATGCGCGAGCTCGCCGAAGCGTTCGACCGCGGCGACATCGCCAAGGCACAGGGCCTGGCGAACCGCATCGCGCCCGCCATCGAGGCGATGAACGGCACCGGGTTCCAGGCGGTCATGGCAAAGGCGGCGCTCAAGGTGCGCGGCATCATGGAATGCACAACAATGCGTCTGCCGAACATCGGGCCGAACGACGAACAGATCGAAGTCGTACGCGACGGCTTGCGGGCATCCGGTCTTATTCCGGAATGATCCGCACACAACGGTTGCCCAAGCGGCAGCCGTTGGTTTTTATACCTCGCCGATTGCAAAGGCAACGGCAATAATCAAGGAAATGCGAAGAGAAAGTAGCATGGCAACACAAGAAGCAAAGACAACGAGGAAACGCTCCACAGGAAAATCCGCAACCGGCACGAAGCGCCGCAGCACCAAGTCGGCGGCCAGCCAGGCGAAGAGCCCGCGCACGCGCAAGTCCACCCGCAACACGTCCACGCGGGTGAGGAAGCAGATCAACGTGAACAAGCCGCTCGCCACGAGCGACACGCAGGACGAGAACCGCGTTGCACCGCCGAAGTACCGCAAGGGCTCGATGCGCATCGTGCCGCTCGGCGGTCTGGGTGAGATCGGCCGCAACATGAATGTGATCGAATACAACGGCCACATTCTGCTCATCGACTGCGGCGTGCTGTTCCCGGAGGAGGAGCAGCCGGGCGTCGACCTCATTCTGCCCGACTTCAACTACATCAAGGACCGTCTCGACAAGGTGGATGCGCTGGTGCTCACGCACGGCCATGAAGACCACATCGGCGGCGTGCCGTATCTGCTCAAGATGCGTCCGGACATTCCGCTCATCGGTTCGAAGCTCACGCTCGGATTCGTGGAGGCGAAGTGCAAGGAACACCGCATCGAGCCGGTGATGACGCAGGTCGAAGGCCGTGACAAGCTCAAGGTGGGTCCGTTCAACCTCGAATTCGTCTCGGTGACGCATTCGATCCCGGACGCGCTCGCCGTGTGCGTGCGCACGCCGGCCGGCTCGCTCATCGACACCGGTGACATCAAGCTCGACCAGCTGCCGCTCGACCACCGCGTCACCGATCTCGTGGAGTTCGGCAAGCTCGGCGAGCAGGGCATCGACCTGCTGATGATGGATTCGACGAACGCCGAGGTTCCCGGGTTCGTGAAACCGGAGACCTCGATCGGCCCGGCACTCGACCAGGTGTTCGCCACCGCGACGCGCAAGATCATCGTCGCCAGCTTCTCGAGCCACGTGCACCGCGTGCAGCAGGTGGTGGACGCCGCCCACAAGTATGGCCGCAAGGTCGTGTTCGTCGGCCGTTCGATGGTGCGCAACATGGCCATCGCCGCCGATCTGGGCTACCTGCACCTGCCTGAGGACACGGTGATCGACGTCAAGGAAGCCAAGGACTACCCCGACAACAAGCTCGTGTACATGTGCACGGGTTCGCAGGGCGAGCCGATGGCCGCCCTCGGCCGCATCGCCGACGGCAACCACCGCGACATCACGATCAACGAGTTCGACACGGTGATTCTCGCCAGCTCGCTCATTCCGGGCAACGAGCATGGCGTGTACAAGGTGATCAACAAGCTCGTGCAGCTCGGCGCGCGCGTGGTCAACCGCGACAATGCCGCGGTGCATGTCTCCGGCCACTGCAACGAGGGCGAGCTGCTGTACATGTACAACATCGTCAAGCCGAAGAACGCCATGCCGATCCACGGCGAGAACCGCCATCTCGTGGCCAACGGCCTGATCGCCGTGAAGACCGGCATTGAGCCCGAGAACGTCGTGCTCGCCGAGGACGGCGACGTCGTCGACCTCTACCACGGCAAGGCCGCCATCGTCGGCTCCGTGCCATGCGGCTACATCTATGTGGACGGCGATTCGGTGGGCGAGCTCACCGACGAGGAGCTCGAGAAGCGCCGCATTCTCGGCACCGAGGGCTTCGTGTCATGCTTCGCCGTCGTCGATACGGACGCGGCCGAGGTGATCTCCGGACCGAAGGTGTATCTCAACGCCGTTGCCGAAGACGAAAGCGAGTTCGAGAAGGTGCGTCACCAGATTGTCGAGCAGCTGCGCGACGCGATGATGACGGGCACGAAAGACACGCACAAGCTCCAGCAGATCATGCGCCGCACGCTCGGCGGCTGGGTTTCGCGCGAGCTCAAGCGCAAGCCGATGATCGTGCCGGTCGTGGCGGATGTCGCCGCCGACATGAGCAAGATGGAGTCGTACAACGACTGAGCGGCCGTATGCGGCGCCCGATTCGCCCAAGGCGTGGACCGAAGTCTCACGTCCGGCGGACCGGGCGCCGTTTGCCATGTGCGGCGAGCGGAATCCGACCAGATTCATATAGGGTAGTACTAAGCATAGGAAACACAGAGCAGTAAAGGAGAATCCATGCCGGGATCGAATCTCACCCGAGTGGAAGCGCAGGAGCGCAAGGCGATCATCACCTATCCAATCGAATACACAGTGGATCTGGACTTGACGCAGGGCCCGAAGACCTTCGTCTCCACCTCCACGATCCGCTTCGGCGCCCATGCCGGGGAAAGCACGTTCCTCGACCTCATCGCCGACTCCGTGGAATCGGTGACGGTGAACGGCGAGGTACTCGACGTGAACGAGGTGTTCGACGACGACCGCATCGACCTGAACAACCTCAAGGAGCACAACGAGGTCGTGGTGAAGGCGGTTTGCCGTTACTCCACCACCGGCGAGGGCCTGCACCGCAGCGTCGACCCGTCCGACGGCAACGTGTACCTGTATTCGCAGTTCGAGGTGCCGGATGCGCGTCGCGTCTACGCCGTGTTCGACCAGCCCGACCTGAAGGCCACGTTCAAGTTCAGCGTGAAGGCCCCCAAGTCGTGGACCGTGCTGTCGAACATGCCGGTGGAATCCACCGAGGATCTGGCCGACCTCACCGCCGACGGCACGCTGGCGGACAAGCCGGCCGAGAGCACGAAGCTGTGGCATTTCGCCACCACCCCCACGATGAGCTCGTATCTGACGGCCATCTGCGCCGGCCCCTACGCCGCCTGGCACACCACCTACGAGAACGAGGACGGCCGTACCGTGCCGATGAGTCAGTACTGCCGCCAGGCGCTCAAAGACGCGTTCGCCAAGGACGTCGACTACCTGTTCGACATCACGAAGAAGGGCTTCGCCTTCTACGCCAAGACCTGGGGCGTGCCATACCCGTACGCGAAGTACGACCAGATCTATGTGCCGGAATACAACGCCGGCGCAATGGAGAACATCGGCCTCGTCACGATCCGCGATTCGTACGTCTTCGAGTCGAAGGTGACCGACGCGCTCGCCGAGCGCCGTGTGGTCACCGTGCTGCACGAACTCGCCCACATGTGGTTCGGCGACTATGTGACGATGAAGTGGTGGAACGACCTGTGGCTCAACGAATCCTTCGCCGAGTTCACCTCCACGCTCGCCACCGCCGAGGCCACCGATTGGAAGGACGCCTGGGCCACATTCTGTTCGGGTGAGAAGAGCTGGGCACTGGCACAGGACCAGCTGAGCACGACGCACCCGATTGTCGCGCCGATCAACGACCTCAACGACACGTATGTGAACTTCGACGGCATCACCTATGCGAAGGGCGCCTCCGTGTTGAAGCAGCTCGTCGCATACGTGGGTCGCGAGCGGTTCTTCGAGGGCATCAACCATTACCTCAACCGCCACGCATACTCGAACGCCACGTTGAACGACCTGCTCGACGAACTCGAGGCCACCTCGGGCCGCGACCTGAAGACCTGGAGCGCCAAGTGGCTCGAACAGGCGGGCATCAACACGATCAGCACCGCTGTTCAGGCCGATGCCGACGGCAAGATCACGTCGCTCACGCTCACGCAGGCCGCGCCGACCGAGTTCCCGGTGCTGCGCCCGCACCGCCTGGCCGTCGGCTTCTACAATGAAGACCCGCAGACCGGCAAGATCGTGCGCGCCGACCGCATCGAACTCGATGTAGACGGCGAACACACCACGGTGGCACAGGCGGCCGGCAAGGCAAAGCCGTCGCTGCTGCTCGCCAACGACGACGATCTCACCTACACGAAGCTCCGTTTCGACGACGACAGCCTCGCCTTCGCCATGGCGAACCTGTACCGCTTCGACGATGCGCTGGTCCGTGCCGTGATCTGGCTGTCGCTGTGGGACATGACGCGTGACGGCGAACTGGCCGCCACCGACTTCATCGACACGACGCTTAAGATGCTCGGCACCGAAACCGAGTCGACGACATTCCGGTATGCGCTCGCAATGCTCTCGACGACCGTCTGGCATTACACCGACGCCAAGCAGCGCGACCGGATCGCCAAGCATGTGGCCAGCGAGCTGTTCGCGCTCGCCAAGCAGGCCAAGGCGGCCTCCGACGAGCAGTTCCAGCTCGTGAGCGCCTACCTCACCTATGGCGTGGAAGGCGACAGCGAGTTCGCCGACACCGTGCGTGGCTTGCTCTCCGGCTCGCTCGTGTTCGAAGGACTCGAGCTCGACAACAACTTCCGGTGGTCGATCATGCATGCGCTCGCTTCGATCAATGCGATCAAGCAGGCAGACATCGACGCCGAGCTCAAGCGTCGCGACACCACGGAGAACCGCGAGTTCGCCGTGGGCACGCGCGCCTCGCTGCACAGCAAGGAATCGAAGGACTGGGCGTTCGACCAGGCGCTGCACAACGACGAGCTGACCAACAGCCAGCTCGAGGAGGTGGCTCGCGGCTTCTCCGGCACCCATGACGCCGATCTCGCCGACGGTTATGTGGATGCCTACTTCGATGCAATCGACTGGATCTGGAAGAACAAGACCTTCCATATGAGCGAAGTGCTCATTGGCGACCTGTACCCGGCATACGCCGACCCGGCCAAGCTCGTCGAAGCCGGCGACCGTTGGCTCGCGGCGCATCAGGATGCCGACAACGCGCTGCTGCGCATGGTCAAGGCCAATGTCGAGGCATCGCATCGCACCCGTATGGTGAGCGATTTCAACGCATCGCTTGACAACGAGGCGTGATATCCACTGCCCCTACGCAAGGCGGGTGCCATTCCTATTTCGGATGGCACCCGCCTTGCTTTTCTCTTGGGTTGTTTGGTGACTCTCCCGAGTTCAACTCGTGTGTGCCACTACGTCTTCCGTAAGGTATGCAACCACGAGAACGCACAGACCATTGCCGTGACGATGATGAGAATCACGGCAACCCGCTTGGCCTGCACATTCGGATCAGTCTGCGGTGCGAGCACAATGCCATCCTGCGACTGCTGCATGCGCGGTGGCGTGGATTCGCCGTTCAAGTCCGGCCCGCGAAGATTCCCGGCGAGCACCACCTGCAACGAAGCCGCGGGGTCGATGATGCCCCAGCCATAGCGGTCGTCACGCCGGTCGGGATGCGCCCTGTTCGCCGTGACGAGAATGCGCTGTTTCCATTGCGCGGGCGTCTCCTGCGGGTATCGCGCGGCGATGAGTGCCGCCTGCCCGCTCACATAGGCAGTGGCATAACTGGTGTTCGAGGCGCCGGAGAACGCGCAGTCCACGCCGAAAGGCACGGTGGAGGCGATGTTGTCTCCCGGTGCGGCAACGTCGACCTGCGCTCCATGCACGGCATCGTCGGAGGCAGCCAGATTCGGATTCACGGCGGAGACCCCCAGCACCTGCGGGTAGGCCGCCGGATAGCGCATGCCGTCCACCGTGCTCGCCGAGGTGAGGCGATTGCCCGCGCTCGCCACAACGAGTGCGCCGTGCGATGAGGCGTATTCCACGGCCTCACGCATCTGCGGGATGTCATGGGTGTCGCTCATGGAGAGATTGATGACCTTGGCCCCATGATCTACGGCATACCGAATGGCGTCGGCCAACGTGTACAGATTCGCATTTCCCACGGTTTGCCCGTTCTCCTCCCGCAACGCCTCGAAGACGCGGATGGGCATGAGACGCACGCCGGGGGCGATTCCCACCACGGCCGAATTCGGTATGCGCCTCGCGCCGATGATGCCGGCCACAATGGTGCCGTGGGCGTAGACGTCATGGAGCCCCTTCGAGGAATCGTTTGGCACGAACGACGTGCCTTCCACCACGGCATCCTTGAGGTGGGGGTTGTTCGGGCTGATGCCCGAATCGATGACCGCCACGGTCACCCCTTCACCCGTGTAGTTGCGGTGCAACGCATCGAGATCGAACAGATCGTTCGTCCAGGGGGTGTTCCGAATGTAGTTCTCGACTCCGGCCTGGCATTGCGTCGGCGAATCCTCAGCATGGGCCTGGGGTGCGCATGGGAACAGCAGGGCGAGACCGAGCAGGAGGGCAGTGCAAATGGCCGCCGTCATGGTTGCATGTCGCCGGAATGGGATGGTGATCATGCCGTGTCGCTGTGTCATGGCGTCCCCTGCGCTGCGTCACTCTGCTGCGCCACGTTCGTGGCGGCACCGGGCTGGCGCCCGGCCGCCTGCGTGGTGAGGGTCGCCCCGGTGGGGAAGATGTCCACCCAGCTTCTTGGCACACTGCATACATGCTCGGGTGAGTACCCAAGTCGCGTCAGCGTTTCCCGCTGATTTTCAGGAAGCGGGTAGGCGGTGCCGGTGGAATCGATGACGAAGACGGTTCCCGAATCGCCCGAGCCTATGCTTGCCCGGAGTAGCGCGCCTGAACCGGCTTGGAACGTCGTTCTCACGCTGGAGATCGCATCGGCGGCGTTTGGCGCCGGCGTCGGCGGGAAGCTGTCGACGGCATTGCGGTCCATATGCAAATACGCATCGCCGTCTGCGCGCAACGGCAGCGTCGCGCACATCGCGGTATCCGACCGCGCCGGCAGGAGCGTCCCGGTCGGCCAGTCAGCCGGCAACGGCGACGTTCCGGAGTTCTTCAATTGCTGGAAATCCGAGGAACTCATCATGACCGGTGCGAGCTCGGCATCTGACTTGCCAATGGCGTACAGATTGTAGCTCACCTCGTCAAGCTGGCTGATGCTGCCGTCGGGCATGACGAGGTACCGTGCGGCCGATGGGTCATTCTGCTGCATCACGATGCTGCCGGGGCGTACGGTACCGGCAGTCGGCTGCTGAGCCGGGTCGCCGATGCGAATCGCGTTCATGTCGGAACCTGATTTGAACAGATTGATCCATTGGACCGGCGCGTCGATCTGGGCGGTCTGCGGAACACCGTAGGCGCGGAGGAATCCATCGCGGTGTTGAATGTCGACGGGCAGTTTGTATCGCCGCGTGCCGGTGATGAGATAATCCACGCCGTCTGTTCGCGCCACAATCGCCGCACGGTTCTCGGCGCGCGGTTGTTCGCCGGTGAATCTGTTGAGCAAGCGGTTCTGGTAGGTGCAGCTGGAGAGCGCCCCTGAGACGAGATCGCCACTGGCGGGCAGTGAATCCGGCGCACCGAGTATGCCGAGCGTGGTGTCGATGGGTATGCCGGCAAGCTGATTGTCGTCGACGATGATGACCTCGAATTCGGAGGACGGAATCAGCAGGCGGGCACTGGTGGCGTTGATCACCGGGTGCAACCGCCCGTTGACGCTCACGTAGCGCGCGGCGGAATTCCGGGCGACAATGAGTTTGTTGTTACGCCAGTTCGCGGGCAGTGACGGTCGCATATAGCCGTGGAACACGCCGATGAGTATCGCGATGAGCGTCAGGCAGACGCCGACTATCACCGGAATCTGGTTCTTTCGCGGCACGAGTTCGACGTCGGAGGGAATGCCGCTGGTGAACGCGGTGACCAGGCGACGTCGGGAATACCGCTGCGCTTCGGCGAGGTCTTTCTTGTCTGCCATATATCCTCCAGTACGCGCGAATCACAGGATGATGAAATACGCCAACGGCGGCAGTGCCAGTGTGCAGGCCACCTCGACCGCATCGAGCACCCGCGTCACGAACAGCGACTGCACGCGCGAGACATACGTGCACACCAGGCCGACGATGGCGCACAGCAGCAGACCGATCGCCAGAGCAGGCCGTGCCTGCGGTTGCTTCATGGCGAACAGCAGCAGCGTGAGCAGAATGCCGAGTCCTGCAATGCCAACGGTGACCACCATCTCGCGCAGCGTGTAGATCTGCCGTGAATCGAGCAGTATGGCGGCGAAGGCGAATAGACTCAGCAATGGTGCGAACGGTTTGCCGATTCCGGCAATGTACGGCGTGCAGATGACGAGCGTGGTGCAGACCGCGGCCCTGGCGATGAACAGATACGTGGAGCCCCGAACATACCGTTTGGCAACATCGTCGGGATTGATGGGCTCAGGCAATGCGAAGATCTCGGCTTCCGTTTGCGGACTGTTCACGCCGATGCGTGCCATGGACAGGCACATCCACGGCAACGCGTTGACGACCAGTGCCGTGATCGCGCTGGTGATGACCCAGACCGTGGTGGTCGACGGCGGCAATGCGGCGCTGAATGCGCTTGGAATGAGCAACACTGCTGCGACGATGACCGGTATGAGACTGTAGGGCCGTGTACGGGCGGCGATGAGGAACACGATGGCGCCGGTGGCCAGCGTGCCCATGGCGGCTCCGAGCATGGGCAATCCGTAGGAGGGTGCAAGAGGCTGCATGGTTTGCACCAGCTTGAATCCGGTGAGGGCCGCGAATGCTGAGGCCATAAGACCCATGGCGATGGCTTGGGCCTGTAGCTTATGGTTGTCGAGCAGTGACGTGAGTGCGACCAGAATGACCGTGAATGCGGCGCCTATTGCAACGCTGGCTGGTGTGGCGGCGATGAGTGCAAGGCATGCCGCACTGACGGCGAGCATCCCCAGGCAGATGATGAGCGTCGTGAGCATGGTGTGGTCGGTCGTCCATGCGCGGTAGATTCGAGCGACATTCGCACCGACTGCCTCGACGATGTCGTCATAGACGGGCTCGGAGTCGGCGAGTGCCCGGGGGACGAGCGTGTAGGGCTCGCGGATGGCCTCTTGCTGTTCGGGAATGGTACGGGCCGGGTCAAGTGGCTCACCTGTGCCATTGATGAGATGGTAGCCGCCATAGACAATCGCCGGATCGAGAACACCGAGCCGGCGTGCGGCATCGGGAATCAGTTCCGCGACAATGACGCCAGGGGCCACCTCGAGTGTCACCGAACGCTTTTTGTACCGCACGGTGATGCTGATCGCAGAGTGATCCGCCTGAACCGCACCGGGCATTGGGGCCGATGCAGGAGGATCCTGCCGGATTCCACCACGCATGGACGATGTGGAATCGGTGGGGAAAGGGGGCGCGTAGGCATCGGAGTCCATGATGTTCCTGTGTCTGTAAGTATTCGTCTGCTGGGCCATGAATGTGGCCATGCGGCCGGAATGCGTGGGATGCATCGGCGTTGTATGGCATCTGCATGCGATTGTATAGCAGTCGGATTCCGCATGGCACGAAAGGTGCGCCAGAGTTGCGTATAATGCCCAGACAGTTCACATCGTTGTGGGTGCGGGGATGGCGGGGATGCTCGGAAGATGGGGGTTTCATGTTTCACGGCAAGTGAATCGAAGTGACTGGGAAGCGGTCCGTGGCGCATATGCGGAGGCCGGGGCCTATGACTGGATAGGTTCGAAAATGAACCGAAGATGCCGATGAGGTGGATATGCGTGTGACTTCGGCGTATCAAAGATGGAGTGACACGACCATCCAATAAGCCATATAAGGAGGGCATCCATGGCCGAGAAGATCGCAGCTGGCGAAGGCGCGCTTGAACGGGGCGCCGTCGCGGTGGAGAACGCCAGGGTTGGCATCGACCACCGCATCAAAGACATCGAGAGCAGAATGGCGGAGCTCGGATCGTTCTGGAAGGGAGACGCCGCCACGTCATACAACGCGTTGATGCTCGCGTGGCAGGAGAAGGCCACCGCGTTGAACCGCATTCTCAACGACCTTCGCGACAACATTCGTGGCACCGCGAAGGACCAGGCGGCCAATGAGGCCGACAGCCAGTCCCAGACCTCCCGCCTGCAGTCTCTGCTGGGCTGAGTTCGCATCAAGAAATAGAGGAGAACACAATGGTAGGTTCGATTTCCGTTCGCCCGCAGATGGTGGGCCAGCTGTCCGCCGACATCGCCAACAACGCCAAAGGCATCAGCCAGGAGCTCGATTCGCTTGATTCGCAGGTGCGCGCACTGATCGATCAGTGGGACGGTTCCGCGCAGGAGGCCTATTACCGGGCGCAGAACGACTGGAACAGGAAGATTCAGGAGATGAACCAGATTCTGGGCCAGATCTCCACGACGACCCAGCAGATTGCAGACCAGTACGTCGAGTCGGACAACCGCTCGGCTGCCCGATTCTGATTTCAGCTTGATGGGAATGGTGCCTGTTCGATGCGATTGCGCGTCGAACAGGCACCTATGTCGATTGGGAACATACAGAGAGACGGAGATGCAGATGCGTGGTGGGGTAGCCCAGGGCCTCGTACGTCGTATGTGGGTTGTGCTGACTGCTGTGGTGCTGTCGGTGGTGTTGGTGTTGTTGACTCCTGTGGCGTCTGCGGTGGATCTTGGTGATGCGGGATATTGGTACATCACGAGGACGGGGGTGCAGGATGCATGGAAGCAGGGGGTAACCGGCAAAGGGGTGCGGGTCGGTGTGGTCGACACCCAACTGGTCTCTGATTATCCGGCGATCGTGCGTAAGAAGGTTCCTTCGAAGCTGGTGTTGCCGGGAAGTGCCACGTCCTGCACTAGCGAGTCTGATATCAGCCGGCGGATGGATGCCAGCAATCCGACGTTGAAGGCCGGGGAGCATGGGTATTACACGACGCATGGCACGGAGATGGTTGCGTTGATTGCTGGTGATGGTTCGAGCTACGACGGTGGTCCCGGGTTGATGGGGGTGGCCCCGGATGCGGGTGTCGTGCATTACACGGATTTCTTTAACGGCGTGGAGATGGATAGCGAAGCGCCTTTGTGTACGGTGTCTGGCTATGAAGCGTTTAGTCTGCCGCAGGTTTTGGCGCGGGCGATTGCCGATGGCAACCGGATTGTCAACGTCTCGGCGTCAGGCGGTGCCGGTGAGTCGGAGATGGGGGCGTATCTGGATGCGTTCCGGCGTGGGGTGATCATTGTGACGGCCGCTGGGAATGACCGCATCGATAGCGGTCCGAAGGATTATGTGGGTGAACCGGCTCTGACGAATCGGTTCCCGGGGTTTTTGGCGGTGAACCTCGCCGATGAGCAGGGCAATACGAATCGGCGTGATGGTGGTGTGACGTTGCTGGCGCCCAGCGTGGGCATATATGGTGCCGATTCCGTGGAGGAGCGCAGGCTATCCATATCGGTGGGTAGTGCGTCGCAGTCGGCGGCGGTGACCAGTGGCATGTTGGCGTTGGTGATGAGCCGGTGGCCTGAGGCGACGGGCAATCAGATTTTGCAGTCGGTGGTGCGCAACACGAAGGGCAACACGAGTGGTGAGCCGGTGTTCGACAAGGATCTGCGGGCCGGGTTCGGTGTGATCGATCTGCCGCGTTTGTTGTCCACGGATCCGACGGTGTATCCGGACATCAACCCGCTATTGGCAGCCGCCTACGACAACAGCGAGCGACATGAGGAAACCAAGGGGATGTACACCGAACACACCGATATACGTAATTCGGGCATTGTGACGGATCCGTTCTATCTCGATAAGAATCAGGGCATATCGGCCGCTCCTGATGCGTATTTGATTGGTCGTGAGGTGCGGCGGCAGCGCGAGTGCTGGCAGCGTGTGGAGCGGTGTCGTGCCGATGGTGGTTCCGATTGCATGCGTTATTCGGCCACGGCCACGGCCAGTGAGACTGATTCGTCCTCGTCAGGTTCCTCTGTTTCGCGTAGGGTGCCGGTGTGGGCGTGGGTGGCCGGTGGCGGCGCGGTTTCCGCAGCCTTGGCCGCCGTGCTCTGTGTCGTGATGTTGAGGCCGAGGCATCGGCATGACAATGCGCCGCCGGTGGCTTCGTATCCGATGGCGGGACCTGGGCCGGCACCGCGTTGGGCTGCTCAGTCTGATACGGGAATACCGACCGGTCCTGTAGACATCTCGCCGAGGTCGTCAATGGATACTCGGAAGTAACAGTATTTGGAAAGGAGTTCAGATGGGTGTACATGCGGAATCATATGAACAAAAGTTGGAGGCCATCGCACGTACGGAGCGGTGGGATGAAGCCTTGATTGTCGGCAATATGCAGGATTATCAGGCGATGCTGGAGACGGTTCGCGACCGGGTGGACAAGGTACGACGGTGGATGGCCGATTCCGGTGAATTCGATTGCAAGGCCCAGGACGGCATGTATGCGACGGCCACGAGAATCGTCAGGGCTATTAACGATGCGCATGGCAGGAACGAAGAGGCCCTTACGACGATGTCGCGCCAGATTCAACGGCATAATGAGGGCATCGCAAAGGCCAATGCGGTCGAGTTGCCGGGTGGCCGTCTTACTGCGTCCGACGCGCAGCGGATCATTACTGCTACGCAACCGTTGAATATTGCGCTCCCCGGGTTGGGCACGCTCACTGGTGTGGTGGGTGTGGCCGGTGTGAACATGGTGTCGCGTCTGTTGTCCGCCAAACGCGAGGAAGAGGCCAAGACACGCTATAACGAGATCATTCGCAGTGTGTTACCGACTAGGTTTGTTCCCCATCCGATTCCGGTGGTGGACATGCCCAAGAGGCCTGATCCAAGGAGTGACTCGGATATGCGCGGTGGCGGGGCCGGTAGCACAGGCATGGCCACTGTTGCGGGTGCGGCTGTCGTCGGCGGTGCAGCCATAGCTGGAGGTGCCGCGTTGCGATCTGATGGTGTCGGTATGAGTGGTGCCATTGGTGGTGTTGCCGGTTCATCGGGTGCGCCCCGTCCTGTGGCCGGTGGCGGGTCTTCCGTACGTGCCGGTGCCTCTGCTGCCGGTAGCACCAGTGCCGCTGGAGTTGCGAACGAACGGCGTCAGGTGTCGGGGCATGTGTTGCCCGACAGACCTGTTTCGCCGAATACGCCTGATGAGGTTTCCCCGTTGCAGGGATGGGATGCGAATGGCACCTACCGGTATGATCCGGCGACGGATTCATGGGTGCGCACCGATGGTGATGGCGCATCGGTTGACAGTTACAGCATGCGAGGTGTGCCGGATGTGGCGAAAACGGCACTGGGGGCCGGCGCGATTGGTCTGGCGGCTTCTGTCGGGCGTGGTTCCGGTGCTGCCTCCATGGCTTCGACCGCAATGTCAGCCGGCGCATCGTCATCCGCAGCTCTCGGGTCCATGGTCGGAACAGGCGGAATAGGAGGCGTCGGGTCGTTCTACGCCAATAATCCGGTACATGCCACCATCACGCCTGTGTCGTCGGTCAAGGGCATGCAAGGACTTGCGGCCGGACTGCGGCAGCAGGCAGCTGCGGGAACGGCCTCGTCTGTGAACGGGAAGAGCTCACCGGCCATGATGTCCGGTGCGGGCGCCGGTGCGGGCGGTGACTCGGGCAAGCGGAAGCCTCGACGTCTGGGCTATGTGGCGCCGACGATCGAAGATGACGAGGAGTTCGAACCGACACCATTGGGCAATATGGCAGGGCGCCGTCGCGACTGATCGATGCAGCAACATCCATATACGGGAATACGCAAGGAAAGGAGCATTGACATGGAATCCAAGATCAACATCGAAACCAGTGAGGACCGCGCCAAAGTGCGTGAGCTGCACAACATCAACAGCGGTATCGACGAGACACGCAATGCACGTTGGAAGCCGGCACACCATGAATCGCCTGCGTTCTTCGGAGACACTCTCGACAAGAGCATCGCCAATCTCACGGAGGAGTACCAGGAATCGAGGGAGAATCTGAAATCCACCATGCAGGAATACGCCGAATGGCTCGATGACGTGATCAATATTTTCGGGCAGGCCGAAACGAGCCAGCAGGATATTCTGAAGGAAGTCTCGGCGCGGGTGGATTCCGCCGACTTCGCATCCGATGTGCAGAAGAAGGAGAAATCGCGATCGAATTCACCAATGATCGCCGCCACCAGCGAGGCATTCGCACAGATGCGCAGCGCCGTTCTCGATTTCCTCGCCAACACCGAAAAGCATTGACGCCGTTGCATACGCGTCGCCATCCCCACGCAGCAAGGAGAGGAAATGGATTCACAGCAGATCAACGTGGATTGCAACGACCTGAACGGCCTTCAGGCGCAATACCGTGCAGCCGCAGCGGAATACCGCAAGAGCTCGACGGCGTTCATGACCAATGAAGACCCGAGCTTCGGCCTGGTGATGCAGATATTCCGGCCAAGCTACATGGAGGCGAAACAGCAGACGCTGGGATACCTGAATAACGTGGGTCAGATGTTGGGATACCTGCAGGGCGCCATAGACAACCAGAGCAAGGAATTCGCCAAAACCGAAAACGATATACAAGACGAGCTCAAGAAGATTCTGAAGTCTGCGGAGGAACGGAAGGAGAGCTCGGAATCGCACGCGTCGCAGGGCGGCGGGGGCGCAGCCATGAGTGGCGGAGGAACCGGCGGTGGAGGAATCGCTGGTGGAGGGTACGCTGGGGGCTCTGGCGGGGGTTCCTTCGGCGGGCGCACCGGTGCGGAAGGGGGTTCAGGCGGAGGGGCGCTCGGCGGTGCGTCAACCGATGCCGGTGAGAGTGGTGCAACGCCGACTGATGAGCAGGATCGTGCCGAAACCACGATGCGCGTTCCCACTGGAGTGCCGCGAACCGCTGCCTCAGTCGATTCCGCCTCGGCTCCGGCCACAGGATTGAGTGGAACCGATGCCGCGCATGCGCCGCGCGATCCTTCGGCAGGCGATACGCAGAATCTGAGCGGAGGTCAGTCTGCCGGTGATCATATGCATATGCGAGACCCGCATACGGCAGCCGATGGCACGAACACGGTGGGCATAGATGTCACCGGCGACGCCAAAGACGAATACTCGGTCAATCTCACCGACGGCGCCACCCATGCCGTCAAGGAGGCGGATGGTTCACTGCGCCTGAGCAAAGCGGACTCGGCGTCCGATGGCATGCCATTGCCGAAAGGGGCCGCCGCCAAGAACGGACCGACCTTCACACTTGATGCCAATGGCGACGGCAATGCCGATGTCAGCCTGAACCCCGATGCTTCGGCCGATTCGAGAATCAGCGTCTATGAGCGCGACGATGGCAGTTTCGCCGCCATTGATTTCGATAACGACGGCGATTACGACTCGGTGGTGCGCATAGGTGAAAGCGAGGCTTCACGCGCTCGTATGCAGGAACAGGCGCAGGCGGCCGCTTGGGAGCAGATCGCCGGCAAGGATCCGCTGGGCCGCAGCGCAAACGAGTTGCGGGCACTGTTCGAGAACCGCGACCGGCTGCAGATGCCGGAGCGCGATGGTATCAGTCTGAAGCCATGAAATGGTGTGCCGGCAGCAAGTAATAATGAGCGAAGGGTAGGAATATGACAGCGACTGTAGTGATGCAGGGCCAGAACATGGCGCGTGCGGCGGAGCAGATGAGCAGCACGGTGCGCACCGCCAAGCAGATCAAGAATTTTGGCAGCAAGGTTCAAAGCGGCATCTCGATCGGCCGTTCCATTGTCTCGACGGTGGATGGCCTGTTCCAAGGTTTCTTCGGATTCAGCCCCGTGGATGAGTGGATCAAGAAGCCGTTCAGCGGCGATTGGGACGCGATGCTGACGACAGCCGAGAAATGGGAGTCGTTGTCGACCTGTCTGGACGGCTCCGCCAAGGCGACTGGCGATGTGGCGAACGCAGTGGGCGAAGGGACAAGCTGGAGCGGCAAGGGTGCCAACAAATTCATTATGAGAAGCACCTCGTTGCGCGATGTGCTCAGGGTGGGCATATCGCCTTGCCAGGAAGCCGCAAAAGGCTTGAAGGCCCTCGCCGATCTGGCGGAGCAGACTCTCGATTTCCTGCTCACGATGATCGAGGAGATCGTCAACATTCTGGTGACTATTGCCGGGGATCTTGCAGTGCCAGGGCTCGGATTGGCCAAAGGCACATTGGACGCCATGAGGGTGCTTCGCTCCGTCTGCACACTGGTCACCGAAGGATGGAATTATCTGCAGAAGCTGCTCACCGTCTCCTCGTCGTTCTCCACGTGCGTTGCGCAGATGGGGCAGGCTTCAAGTCTGTCGGAACAGGCGCTTGCCGACTTCGGCATGGCCTAGTCCCGTACATCGGCACATACCTCATCGACATAGCCATACGAAGGATGGAATACATGGCATCGGCAGAATTCGAAGCATTCATGGAACAGATCAGGAACGCCGAAACCGAGCTCGCCAAGGCGCGGGAGAATCTGGAGCGCGTGCGTGAGGAGAACCGCCCTCGCCTTCAGCGGCATCATGAGCAAATCGTCAAGGCACGGCGTGCCGGCGAGATGGGCACCGCCTGGCAGGTGTTGCAGTCGCGTATCGATTTGGGCAAGACATGCGAAAGTGACATTTTCAACGGCATCGACAAATCACCCGAGGCATGCGAGGTGCGTGCCGATCTCGTTCGCAACATGACCAGGCTCAGGGACGACCTCGATGCCATGGATTCCGAAGACGACGTCAAACAGGACTATCTCAAGGCATTGGCGGCTAGGGAGGAGTTCGACGAATTCCGCTCGCAGCTGTCCAATGAGGGCTGATTCCGGCCATGACTGCAACCATTCATGCTGCCCATACCGACTTGCATATGGCCATGCCGGTGACGATCGCGCTGGCAATGGGCGCATCTGCCCTGCCATATGCGTTTGCAGGCAGCGATCGGCATGGGATTGTGCCGGTGACAGTTGCTTTGACCGCGGGATGCGTGGCGGCGACCGCGCTGGCGGATCACGCCTGCCGTGCCTGCCTGAGGGCACGCGATCGGAATGTCGCCGCGTGGTATTTGGCGGCGGCGATCTGTTTCTCCATGTGCGCCGGCTTAGCGGCAGCCTCCCTCATTCCCACCACACAACCGGCGGTGGTCGGTGTGCTCGGTCTGGCGTGCGGGGGATGCATGAACGCCGCCGTCATGTTCGCCTTCGTCAGGCACCCGCGGGTGCGGGGCGCGGCGGGTGCCTGCATGCTCATGTTGCTGCTGATGGCGTTGGGATGCGCGGCGACGATCTACTGTGATCTGCCGCCTGCCTTGCTCGCGGCCCTTGGTGTTTGCGCGGGAGCATGGGGAGCGCAGATGATGGCGAATCTGGTCGTTCGTGTGCCGGACGGGTATCTGCTGCAATGGCGCAGACATATGACACGGCGTTGGACCGTGCGTGGAGACATTCCGGACGATGCCCGCATACTCACCGATGCGGATCTGCGTGGCGACCTGCAGTGGTTCCTCGCCCGCTACGCCGCGGGAATCATCGGGTGCACGGTATGCATGGGGTTGTCGTTCGCGGCGCTGACCCAGACCGTTGATTATTCCGTACGCATGCATCGCATCGCCTTGCTGACCGCAGGTATCGCGTTGGCGCTGTATCTTGCGCTCAAACCGCGCCAATCCGGCCGGCCGTTCGAGCGGCATCTCATGCGTGGTGTCGCCGTGGCTGTCTGGATGCTCCTTATGGCGCGCATGCCGGCGGTTCTGCCTGAATTGGGTGCGCACGCCGCGTTCGCCACACTTGCAGTCAATGGCGTCATGGCATTGGGATTGGGTTTTGGCATGATCGCTCAGCACAGCGGACTGCGGTCGTTGGCCTTGTCTCGTACGGCCGACATTCTCTGCGTGACGGCGCTGTGCGTGACACCGCTTGCCGCGCTTGCGTCCGCCGGGCTTGTCGAATGGGTGAGGGGACTGGTATGAGTGGCATCGGAACGAGCATGCCTGCCGCAGCCATGGGAGTGCGCCGGCACAGACCGCAATATGAAGCCGCGTCGGCAGGAAAGCAGACTGCTGCGGGACTCATCGACTGCGCGGCTCTGGCCTTGGTGGTATGCACGACGTCCATTGTGGGCCATGACGGCGTGCTGACGCTCATTGTCGGTTTCGAATTCGCCTTGGCTCTAATGGTCTGGGAGGGAACGCGAGGGTTGACGCCCGGCAATCTGTTCACCGGGACGCGCACGGTGCGCGAGGAGTGCATCACGTTGCCCGATGGCGGAGTACTGCCCGCCGGCATGCTGCGCATCGCCAGAAAATATGGTGTGCTGTTGTTGGCGGCACTGGTGTTCGGAGTGGGGCTCATTGTAGAGGCCTGCTCCCCGCGATTCCCCTCGAAGGATTCCCTTACACGAAGTTGGGCGAACCAGGCGGCTTCGCTCATTGCAGTGGATATCAAGCGCCCGTCGGAGACGCCACCGGCTCCACAGGCGCCATCGCCGGCGTCCGCGTTCGGGATTGACTTCCCCGCCCCCGTGGTTTCCGCGGCGCCACCTGAGCTCGATAATCGGACGTCGTTGTCTCCCTATGACGAGACGGTGACGCCGAAGGGCCGCCTGGTCGTGTATCTCGAAAACGGGGCGCATCTCGATCTTCCGGAATCCGGCACGATCATTGTCGGACGCAAGCCGACGCCGGTGGATGACGGTGACCTCACGATGGTTCTCGACGATTCGACGGGGACGGTCTCGAGGAACCATGCCCGTCTCGAATTGAAGGGCGATGAGATGTGGGTCACCGATCTGGGCAGTCTGAATGGCACGTTCATCGAAGGTGACGGCGAGGAGCGGCGTTTGCTCAATGGTGTGCCGGAACAGGTGCTTCCCGGCACCCGGCTTTCGCTGGGCGATCTTGCGGTCTCCGTCATGATGACGGTTCGAGGGAGGACGCAATGAACGGGGATTCGAAAACGGAGCGCCTGCAAGGGCCGGCCATGCCGAAAGGCAGGATTGTGCTGCAATCGCCTCCCGAGTTGGAGGCAAGCGATGGCATGAACACGCTGCTCACGTCCATGGTGCCGTTGCTCGGCTCCGTGAGCGCGATCGTGATGATGCTCATGACGAACAGCGGTCTCACCGGACTGCTCACTGGCGGCATGTTCATGCTGTCGTCAATGGGGTTCGTCGTGGTCAACGGCGTGCGTCAGCGCTCCCAACGCATGGCGAATCTGACGGCGTCGCGACGGGAATACCTCACCTACCTGTCTCAGACCCGCAAGGCGGTGCGCACTGCGGCGTCCAAGCAGCGCAGTGCGGCCCTATGGAATGCGCCCGACCCGCATGCCCTCATTCCTATTTCGAGTGAACCTGCGCGGCGATGGGAGCGTCTGTCTTCCGACGAGGACTTCATGGTGCTGCGCATCGGCACGCATGAGGAGGATCTTGCCCTCACCCTCGAGGCTCCCGAGATTCCCCCACTGGCACAACTGGACCCGGTCTCGGCTTCTGCCGCCCATCGGTTCCTCGTTGCGCATTCACGACTGCGCAACATGCCGTTCAGCATCGATATGCGCCGGTATAAGCGTGTCGAGATGCTTGGGGGTACCGAGCAGGTCCATGCGCTGGCCCGCTCGCTTCTGGCACAGGCCGCCACATGGCATGCTCCGGAGGATCTGCGCATCGCCGTGCTCGCCACGCCGGATCGCATGGCCGAATGGGAATGGGTGCGCATGCTGCCGCATTCCTGGACGGACGGCGACCCGTCGGCCCATGAATACCTGGTGACCTCGCATGTGCACGACATGGACTCGCTGTTGGGTGAGCAGATCACGAGCAGAGGCGTGTTCACTGCGGGGGCGTACTCGCCGGGACCGCATGTGCTCGTGGTCAATGACGGCTACGATGTGGGGGAGCTGGGGCGGCAGACCCGCATATTCGACGAGGCCGGTCTCGACGGTGTGACCGTGATAGACATGCCCGATTCCTGGGGCGAGCTGAGCGAGCAGCATGTGATGCGCATGCTGTTCTCCGAAACGATGGTGGAGCATGGCCTCAATGTGGTCGAGACCTCCCTCGACACCGGGGTGGTTCAACTCTCCTCGATTCAGATGCAGCACTCCATTGAGCTCAAATCGGATGCGTTGAGTCTGGGGGAGTCACAGGCGGTGGCGCGCCGTCTCTGCGATGCGGTGATGAATGAGGAGGCCGAGATTCGCGATGAATCGGCCCAGTCGCATCGGAAGAGCAATGAGTTGCCGGCGTTGGTGGGAATCGACGACATACGGCATATCGACCTGGAACGGCTGTGGCGCTACCGTACCGGTGCCAGTCGCCTCAACGTGCCGATCGGCGTGTACGACGACATGACCACCGCGATGCTCGATCTCAAGGAGATGGGGCAGCATGGCATGGGGCCGCACGGTGTGCTGGTGGGCGCCACCGGTTCCGGCAAGTCCGAGGTGCTGCGCACGCTGGTGCTCTCGCTCGCCCTGACCCATTCGCCGGACCAGCTCAATTTCGTGCTCATCGATTTCAAGGGAGGCGCCACGTTCGCGGGCATGGAGGGCATGCCCCATATCTCGTCGATCATCACGAATCTGGGGCGCGAGGCCTCGTTGGTCGAACGTATGGAAGACGCCCTCGACGGTGAGATCAACCGCCGGCAGGAACTGCTGCGCGACGCCGGCAATCTTGCGAACATCACGGAATACGAGGAGGCGCGGGTGAAGGGCGGCCGAAGCGATTTGGACCCGCTTCCCTCACTGGTGATCGTCGTCGACGAGTTCTCCGAATTGCTCAAGGCCAAGGACGACATTGTTCAGTCCTTCGTGCGCATCGGCGCAGTCGGGCGTTCGCTGGGCATCCATCTGCTCATCGCCTCGCAGCGACTCGAACAGGGCAAGCTCCGCGGCCTCGACGAGCACCTCTCGTACCGCATTGGCCTCAAAACGTTCTCGGCCTCCGAATCGCGCACGGTGCTGGGTGTCACCGACGCCTTCGAGCTGCCCAGCCTGCCGGGCATCGGATTCCTCAAGACGCCGGCGGGAACCATGAGCCGATTCCGCGCCTCCTATGTGTCCGGCGTGCCCCACGAGCTGGAGAACTCGGGAAGCAATGCGACCACATTCGAGATTGCGGTCGATCAGATGCGGGGCAAGGGGCGGCCGGCCCATGTGGTGTGGCTGCCTACCTTGGATACGCCGAACACCCTCGATGAGTTCATGGACGATCTGCAGGTGGTTCCGGGCCTCGGCTTCATTTCGCCGCGGTGGCGCAAGGCAGGTGCCCTCGTCGCCCCCTGCGCCTTGGAAGACAGGCCCCGTGAGCAGAAGCGCGAGATCATGGCCATCGACCTGTCGGGGGCCGGGGGTCATGTGGCGGTCGTCGGCGGTCCGCTTAGCGGCAAAAGCATGCTGCTGCGTACGATCGTCACCTCCGTGGCCCTCTCTCACACGCCGTTGGAAACGCAATTCTACGTCGTCGACTGCGGAGGCGGATCCTTCGCCAGCTTGGAATCCCTCGCCCATGTCGCAGGCGTGTGCGCACGCAACGAGGAGGAGAAGGTGCGGCGCACCATCGCCGAAGTGGGTGGCCTGATCGACCGTCGTGAACGGTTCTTCAAGGAGCATGCCATCGACGGCATGGACGCCTACCGGCGCAGGCGCGCGATGGGTGAGGTCGACGACGGCTACGGCGATGTGTTCCTTGTGATTGACGGCTGGGGCAATTTCCGTGCCGATTATGAGGAACTCGAAGCCAAAGTGCAGCAGATCACGGCCCGTGGCCTCGCCTTCGGCGTGCATGTGATGCTCGGTGCGAGCCGTTGGATGGAGATTCGCGCCAACATCTCCGACCTCATCGGCACGAAGCTCGAGCTGCGGCTGGGCGACGAAGGCGATTCCCAGATCGATCGCAGGGTGGCGGCCGCAGTGCCTCGCAATATGCCTGGACGCGGCGTGAGCCCGTCCGCATTGCATTCGATGGCCGCATTGCCCAGAATCGATGGGAACCCGGATCTGGCCTCGATGTCCCAAGGCGTCGCCGATCTCATTGACAAGGTCAATACGGCGTGGGACGGTCCGAAACCGCCCAAGCTGCGGCTGCTGCCCACCCTGTTGGATTACAGCGAGGTCGTTCAGGCGCTTCCCGGTTCCAATGGCGGTGAACAGGCTCCGGAAGGCCTCCTCTTCCTCGGAATCGACGAGAACGGCTTGGAGCCGGTCATCGCCCAAACCGAATCCTCGCCGCATATGTACGTGTTCGGCGAATCCAAGTCCGGCAAGTCGTCGTTCCTCCGCCTCATGATTCGCGAGATCGAACGCTCGTATGCCCCCAACCGAGCCAAGATCTTCATGGTGGATTACCGGCGTGCCAATCTGGGCGAACTCTCCGACTCCCATACCGGAGCCTATATCACCACGGAGGAAGATGCCATTGCGCAGTTCGCCGAACTGGCCGAGTATTTGAAGACGCGCAAGCCCGGCCCCGATGTCACGGCCGAACAGCTTCGCGACCGGTCATGGTGGACGGGATCCGACGTGTTCGTGCTCGTCGACGACTACGATCTGGTCGTTCCGAAATCGGGGGCCAATCCGTTGGCTCCGCTCGTCCCGCTCCTCGCCCAGGCCAATGACGTCGGTCTCCATGTGATGCTCACACGGCGTACGGGTGGTGCGAGCCGTGCGATGTACGATCCGGTGCTCCAAGCCATGCAGGATCTCGATATGACGGGCATACTGCTGTCCGGCGACCCGAATGAGGGGCAGCTGATCGGCCGCGTCAAACCGAAGCGCGCAGTGGCTGGCCGTGCGCAGATCGTCACGCGCGACGAAGGACTCTTCGTCGCACAGTTGGCGTTCGCCCCACCTCGGCAATGAGCATGGGCTGTGGCGCCGGCTCAATGCGTGCAGGTCAGCGTGTTCGCTTGGAATGGCAACGGGTGGGTGTGCAGTAGAATCGGAACATGGACCGTTCGGCCATGGAAGATGCCGAACGCTGGTTTTGCCGCAATGGCAACGGATAATCAATGAGTGAGGACGAAAATGCCGCGTATGTTTGGAACCGATGGTGTTCGAGGGCTTGCCAATCGGGATCTCACCGCCCAGTTGGCCTTGGATTTGGGGGATGCGGCGGTCCGTGTGCTCGGCGACGACGGTGGTCGCGAGACGAACCGGCACCGTGCGCTGATCGGCCGTGACACACGTGTTTCCGGTGACTTCCTTTCGCATGCCCTGGCTGCCGGCATGAGCGCCGGCGGATTCGACGTGATCGACGCCGGGATCATTCCCACGCCGGGTGTCGCCTTCCTCACCAGCGTGCTCAATGTGGAGATGGGTGCCGTGATCTCCGCCTCGCACAATCCGATGCCCGACAACGGCATCAAGTTCTTCGCCCGCGGCGGGTTCAAACTGCCCGACACGAAGGAAGACGAGATCGAGGCCGTGCTCGGCCAGGACTGGGAGCGTCCCACAGGAGCCGGTGTGGGCCGTGTGAGCCACGATACGACGACCGCGACGAACCTGTACATTGACCACCTTGTCTCGGCGATCGCCCCGGAAGGCAACGAGCAGCCGCTCAAGGGCCTCAAAGTGGTGGCCGACTGCGCTAACGGCGCCACCTCGGTGGTGGCCCCGGAGGCGTTGCGTCGCGCAGGCGCCGACGTCATTGTGATCAACGCCTCGCCGGACGGCTACAACATCAACAAGAACGCCGGCTCCACGCACCCGGAGTCGATGCAGGCGATGGTGAGGGCCTCCGGCGCCGACCTCGGCGTGGCCTTCGACGGTGACGCCGACCGCTGTCTGGCCGCCGATGCCGAAGGCAACATGGTCAACGGCGACCAGATCATGGGCATTCTCGCCCGTGCCAAGAAGCGCGAGGGCAAGCTCAACCACGACACGCTCGTCGTGACCGTTATGAGCAATCTGGGGCTCAAGCTCGCATTGAAGGAGATGGGCATCGACACCGTGCAGACGAACGTCGGCGATCGGTATGTGCTCGAGGAGATGCTGCGCGGTGACTACAGTCTGGGCGGCGAACAGTCCGGCCATGTGATCAACCGCGAGTTCGCGACCACGGGTGATGGTACGCTCACCGCGCTCACGCTGTGCAACGAGGTGGTGAAGTCGGGCAAGTCCCTCAAGGAGCTCGCCGCCGACTTCCCGCAGCTGCCGCAGCAGCTCATCAACGTGCCGAATGTCGACAAGATGGCAGCCAAGACGAACAAGGCCGTGCTCGAAGCCGTCGCCCGCGAGGAGGAGCTGCTCGGCGACACGGGCCGTGTGCTGCTGCGGCCGTCCGGCACCGAACCGCTCGTGCGTGTGATGGCCGAGGCCGCCACGCAGGAACAGGCCGACGAGGTCACTGCGCGTCTGGCGCAGATCGTCGCCGACGAACTCGCATTGTGAGCGCACGTCAATCAGCGAATTCCAGGAGGGTCTGAACATGTTCGGAAAGAAGAACCATGTCGACATCGAGCTCAATGCGGATGTCGAACGTCTGCTCAAGTCCGCGAGGGACGGCGTGCTGCCCATAGTCGAAGCGGGCGAGCCCGTGCTGCGTGAGCAGTGCGTGCACTATGACGGCCAGCTGAGCAAGCATACGCTGCACAAGCTCATCGAGACGATGCACAAGACCATGCTCGACGCGCCCGGAGTGGGTCTGGCCGGTCCGCAGATCGGCCTCAATCTTGCCATTGCAGTGGTGGAGGACCACGCGAACGGCGATGATGACGGCGATCCGCGCGAGATAGCGGAGTTCCCGTTCCACGCGATCATCAATCCCGTCTATCGCCCGGCAGGTGAGGAGACGCGCTCCTTCTACGAAGGGTGCCTGAGCTTCGACGGCTACCAGGCGGTGCGCAAACGCTACCTCGACATCATCGCGCATTGGCATGATGAGGACGGCAAGGAGCACGAGGAACACCTGCATGGCTGGCCGGCGCGCATCTTCCAGCATGAGACCGACCATTTGAGCGGCGAGCTGTACATAGACCAGGCGGAGATCCGCTCGCTCACCACGGTCGAGAATCTCGAGGACTTCTGGGCGCAGGATCCGGTGCCCACGCAGGCTGCCAAGGAGCTTGGCTTCGAGCTGTGAGGAAGAGGTTATCCACGGGGCTGTCCACATACGGTGGGCGGCCCCGTTTCGTTATCCACAGGTGCACGAATGCGCCGAGATATCCACAACGCCTCCCCGTGCTACACAATCGGGCATGATTGGCCTACGATGAACACATGACCTACGAACAGAATACGCAGTGGCTCGAGGCGAGCAAACACGACGTGACGCAATGGGCGGCCGTGATGGAGCGCGACGCCGACGACCGCATCATCGATTGGGATTGGGTGCGCTCGCTCGACTTCGTCGCGGGCGTGGGTGCCGGAGCCCGACTCGACCTGGTGCATGACGAGTACGACGCGCATGCCCTGCTCATGCAGGACTATGCGATTCGCGAGCGGCTCGAGGCGATTCTCGAGAACGTGACGAGCGTGTTCATGGGCGACTTCGACCGCAATCTCGATTCGTTCCGGCTCGCCCGTGCGCTTGCGTACGCCAATCGCAGGCTCAACGACGAGATCACGCTAATCATAGAGCAGGGCAAGGCGCGCAGATTGTGGAATGTGGAGCGCAGATTCGAGCAGGGCACCGCCTTCGTTGTGCTGCACGGCAATGAGGACGCCCATGCGAACGAGATCGTGGACCGTTCCGCCCAACTTGCGCAGGAGCGCGCGCAACGGCGCAACCATGCGATGAACCAGCGCAAGGCGGGGTCGCAGATGATGCAGCAGGCGAGTCTGTCGTCATTCACCGACGACAAGGTGCTGTCCGAGGAATCGGGGAAGACGAGCCGTCCGGCGGCTCCAAGACGTTCGGACAACCAGTATGACTGGCGCATGGCATATCTGCCGGGACGCGATGTGGACGCGGTGCTCGGCATAGACATAGAGACCACGGGCACAAGCGCATGGCGCGACTACATCATCGACGTCGGCTTCGAGCGCATGAATCTGCAAACGCCGACGCCGGAGGGGGCGAAAGCACGTGACGTCTACACCGAGACCGACTATGCCGCGGATGGTGCATACGATCAGTCGCGCCTGTCGTTCGGCGTGCCGCTGCGCTGTGCCGAGGTGGCGAACCCGTTCATAGCGCAGCTGACGGGCATCGACGTGACGAAAATCGCGGGCGAGCCCATCTTCGACGAATGGCCGCGCATGCAGCAGGCGTTGCTGGAACGGCTCATACAACAACCGTATGTGGCGCACAACGCCACCTTCGAACACCGGTTCTTCATGGCAAACGTGGAAGGCTACGCCGAGGCATACCGCAACGGCGAGATCACCATTCTCGACACGATGCCGATGAGCCGCCATTGGGATGTCGGCTCCGTTCCCTCGCCCGGCCACCCGCACGGCGACAACACCCTGGAAGCATATGCGAAACGTCAAGGAGCGCTTGACGGCAACAGCCATGAACGGCATTTGGGGCTGGAAGACGCCCATATCATGCTCGTGGCGATGCGCCACCACCTGGGCACGCTCAAGGCAGCTGGCGAAGGCCCATGGGGGCCTACAGGCCGTGGAGGCGTGGGAGGCAAGCGCACCGGACGGCGCCGCTGAGCCCAGACGCCCTGCGGCACCCATGCCGATGCGTCACCACAGCAGCAGCGCGAGATCCTCCTTGGCCTCGGGGAAATGCTCGACGTATTCGACGGCCTCCTCGACCATGTCTTCGGCGATGAGCATCTGCTCGTAGATCACGTTGCGCGCGTAGCGTCCCTCGCCGTTCGCATATTCCTTCACGATCTGGCGCACCTGCCCGTCCCAGTCGCCTTCCTCGCTGCATAGGGCGTGCAGATTCGCCAATGCGCGCGTATCGCTCGGGTCGTAGGCCTCGACGATGCGTTCGCGGTAGATGCGCTTGAGCTCGTCGCGGTTGTCGATGCCCTGCAGCGCGATCTCGCGGATCGAATCCCACTGGTAGGGCACCAGCGTCTCCGGGAACAGCATGATCTGCTGGTTCGGCCGTTCGCGTTCGATGCGAATCGCCAGGCTCAACAGTTCATGGAAGCGCTTCGTGCTGATGAGCCGGAGCGCCAGCATATCGGCCAGCGGTTCCATGTCGGTGTGGTCGCGCAGCAACTCGTCGGCCGCCGCATCGTCGCCGCTGATGCGCAGCAGGTCGTGGCGTAGGAACTGCACTGCCTGTTCGAACTGCTCACGTGCGTAGATATGCAGACGGCGATTGAAGGCCTCCGGATCCAACGTCAGATTCAGCGCCATCTCATCGTCCGAATCGGCGTGCGGCACTACGATGCCGAGGTCGTCGTCGGCATTGAACTCGGCGGCCATCATCTGCTCGAACTGCTCGTTCACTTGGGCAATGTCGTCGGTGGGAGCGGTCTGTGCATGCGGGTCGCTTCCGTTGGGCGATGCCCCGTCACCCGCGTCCCTGGCATGCGAGGAGCCGGACGGGGTGTCGAAATGATCCATCTCGTCGAGATTCGCGCGCATGTATTCCACTGCGCGTTCCAGCGACTCGTAGGCGAGCACGCGTGTGTCGTCGTAGCAGGCGAAGGAGAGCGTGCACGAGAGCAGCTCGATCATCTTCGTGGCGTTCAAATGGAAGTATTTGCTGCAGGCGACGTCGGTGATGCGGCGCAGCGCGGTGGCCGCGACGTCCGGGCTCGCATTGCGGGCCACGGAATCCATGTACACCTGCACCTGCATGATCGTGTCTTTGAGGAAGTCCAGGCCCTCGTTGTCGCGGTCGGCGCAGTTGTTGAGGAACTCGGCGGTGATTTCGAGCGCGCGTGCCAGATTGTTCACAGCGTCGAGCCAATGGTTGCTCGCCACCGCGTTGCCCACCACGCAGCTCACCCCCTGCAGTGCCTGCGAATCAATGCGGAAGGTGGGCATATCGCGAAGCGGCATCTCGATGCCGTCACCCGTGCGTTGCGCACCCGGCACAATGGCGGCGAGCGAGTCGAAATACCATTGCATCGACAGCGTCATCACCGTCTCCGCTTCGTCCGCGGGCGCCACCGGCGTGCCCAGACGCTCGGCGTCGTCGTCACGCGATTCCTCGCAGATCGATGAATCCCAAAGGAACGTGGGCGCATGCAGATCGTCGTTGTTCAGGCAGCTCGTGCCAATGAAATCCTCAATATCGTACAGCTCGTTGTAATACACCGGCTGGGTGTGTCGATTACGTAATCCCACGGTGCCTCCTTATGTTTCCCTCCACCATATTGTTGTTCCATATTGTCACGGTTGCATGAATCGTCCGCGAAACGGTATGCGAACGGCGAAGTCTGCTCACTATGTGAAGAAATCGTGTGCGTTCGGCGATCCGCGGGGCCGGTGATAATGGTTGCGTGGGCACATCTGCAGATTCTGGCGATTCCAAATACGCGCGAGGCACGCGCAGCTACACGATGTCGCGCATCCGTGGCAAGGACACGTCAATAGAGCGGCTCGTGCGCAGTTACCTGTTCGCACGGGGATTCCGATTCCGCAAGAACGACAGGCGTTACCCGGGCCATCCCGACATCGTGCTGCCGAAATACCACACGATCGTTTTCGTGAACGGCTGCTTCTGGCATATGCATGAAGGCTGCCCGAAATTCAAGATGCCAGGGTCGAACGTGGAATTCTGGACGGCCAAACTCACGCGCAACCGCGAGCGTGACCGAGCACAGCACGAGCAGCTACGGGCCATGGGTTGGCGGGTGATCGACGTATGGGAATGCGAACTGGAACGGCAGTCGCGTGACGCGCGCCTGCAATCGCTGGCATCGCAGATTCTGGATGCGCCCGTAGAGGGAGCGGTTGAAAACGGCGGCGAAACGGCAGATACTGGGCAACAGTGAGCAGCTCAGGGCGAAGGAGTGTCATATGACAGGTGCAGACGAACAGGCGAAGGATTCGCAAAGGCAGAGCATGCGGCCGCCGTTTGCGAAACGCGCGGCATTGGCCAGGCCGTTCATGGGCATGCGAATCAGCAATGAGGCGAAGCGTCTGCGCGCGCAAGGTGTCGATGTGATCAACCTCAGTCTGGGGCAACCCGATTACGGTGCGCCGGAACCGGTGCGTGAGACGATGCGCGACCTGTATGACGGCCGTCCACTGCCGTACTCGGATTCCATGGGATTGCCGGAACTCCGTGAGGCGATCGCGCGGTTCTACCGGACGGCGCATGGCATCGAAGTCGATCCGAAACGCATCGTGATCACCGAAGGAGGTTCGGCGGCACTGCTGCTGGCGACCGCATTGAGCGTCGACGAGGGCGACGAGGTGATCATCGCCGACCCGTCGTACCCGTCGAACCGCGAGCTGGTGCGGTCCTTCGGCGGCAAGGTGGTCGACGTGCCCACGTCCGCGGCGACGCGATTCCACCTCGATCTGCCGCTCGTCCGGCAATACTGGAGCGAGCGCACGCGCGCGGTGATGATCACGTCGCCCTCCAACCCCACCGGCACCACGATCGCGCCCGACGTATTGCGTGACGTATGCGCATACGCGGCACGCCATGGTGCATGGCGCATCGTGGACGAGACCTATTTGGGCCTGACGGACGTGGAGGCTGACGGCAGCCGTGTGGAGTCGGCGCTCGCCGTCGACCCCGAAGCCATGGTGTGCGGCAGTTTCTCGAAGTTCTTCGGCATGACCGGCTGGCGTTTGGGGTGGATGGTGGTTCCCGAGTTCGCTTTGGATGCGGTGGACAATCTGGCCACGAACTTCTTCCTCGGCGCCCATACTCCGTCGCAGTACGCCGCATTGGCCTGCTTCACACCGCAGTCGCTGCGCATATGCGAGGAGCGCCGGCAGGAACTGCTGGAACGCCGGGCATTCGTGGTGGACGCTCTCGCCCGCATCGGACTGCCGTTGGAAGTGGTGCCGAACGGAGCGTTCTACGCGTATTTCAACATCGGCTCCACCGGTCTCGATGCGCAGACCTTCTGCGAACGCGCATTGCATGAGGCCCATGTGGCGTTGACGCCGGGCGGTGATTTCGGACCTGCCACCGGCAGCACGCATGTACGGCTCTCCTATGCCGCATCGATGAGCGATCTGGAGGTCGGATTCGAGCGTCTGGGCGATTTCGTGGCCTCGTTGCGCCGTTGAATGGGCGCGACTCGCCTACAACTGTTCGAGTGATTCGAGCTGGGCGCGGGCCTTGCGCAGCTTGGCATGCGCCTCGTTGCGCCGCTCCTGCGTCTTCGCCCTGGCATGGTCGCCCTCCAGTTTGGCAATCTGCGTGCGCAATTGGGTGATCTGATTCGCGCGTATGATACGCGCGTCGAGATCGGTGAAATCCGTGCTGCCGAAGATCACCTGCGAACACAGCGAATCCCACAGGTCGTCGGTGGTGGCCGCGGCATCCGCGATCTCCAGCATGGCTTCGCCGGAGGGAATCCATGCGCTCGCGAATTCATGGAATGTGGGTGCATGCCCACTGCGTTCGCTCAATGGGCGACGCACGACGAAACATGCTTCCTCGCGCATGGCGCCTTCGAATTCCACGTCGCGCACGCAGGCGAACACGATGCCCGATTTGCGTTGTGCCTGAATGAGCTCGACGATGTCATGCGGCACCTCCTCGATGCCGTCGGCGAGCCGCAGGCCGATCACCAGCACTTCGGGAATGCGGCGCCCCTGCTCCACACCTGTGTTTGCGGCGCGCAGAATGGCGAGCATCGTGATGCCGTCGATGGCGTGGATGAGATGCTGTTTGGTTTTCGCCGAGACGGCCACTTTCGCCACGAACATGCCTTTCGGCAGCGTTCCCCTGGACTCGGGAACCGCGCAGGAACGGGGGAGTGCGAGCGTCAGTGCGCTCAGCGTGCCGCAATGTGCCTCAATCGCCATGCCAGCCTCTTTCGTCGGCGTGTTTTCTAGCGACTCTACTGCATGGCGGGCGCGCGGCACGCGTGTATCTCGAATTCACGGCATGCGACGTCGGAAAAACAAAGTGCCCCAGACGCGATTCGAACGCGCGACACCCGCTTTAGGAGAGCGGTGCTCTATCCACTGAGCTACCAGGGCAACGAATGACCATTATACAACACGACGCACGGTATTCAACACGGCGAACCGATTCCAAGCGAAATCATCTCATCGGATGATGCCGCTCGTGACACGCATCGGCTAGGCTTGGCACGCAGAAGCGGAAAATGACTGGGAGGGCGGTCGAGCCGGCGACAAGGGAATGGAGCATATATGGCGATTATGCGCAAACACAGGGTGTTGGGGGCTATTGCCGGCTTATTGGCGTTGGCGTCGCTCTGCAGCTGTGCGTTGCGGTTGCTGCCGGTTGATTTGCAGACGTTGCCATACGTGTCTGTCGTGCTCGCCGCCACGCCATGGTTCGCCATTGTGTCGGTGGTGTCATTGGTATTGGCGTTGATCTCCACGCGCTGGGTCACCGCGATTGTGGCTGGCGTGTGCCTGGCGATTCAGGTGTGCTGGCAGCTGCCGTTCTACCATAACGGCACCCCGCTTTCGGGAAGCGCGCTGTCTTCACAGTCGCTGCCGCGTGCCGACACTGCCGACGCCGTGGCGCGCCTGATGACCTGCAATGTGTACAAGGGGCATGCCGATGCCGCCGCAATCGTGAACGCCGTGCGCGACAACCATGTGGAGGTGTTGGCGTTGCAGGAGACCACGCCGGACTTCCTCAAGCGCCTTGAGGCGGCCGGCATCTCGCAGCTGCTGCCGTATTCGCAGACCTCGAGCGCCGACGGCTATTTCGGCAACGCGCTGTTCTCTGCACTGCCGTTCGAGAATCCGAGCCAGACCGATGTCGATTCCATCGCCTCCTACATGCCCGGCGGCACAGTGGGCTTCGACAACGGGGCGATTCCGGTGCGGTTCGTCTCCGTGCACACGCAGTCGCCCACGGATGGCAGATTCGAGAAATGGAGCAGGTCGATCGCCGAGCTCAAGCAGCTCAACGAACACCCTGACACCGACTACATTCTGATGGGAGATTTCAACTCCACTTGGGACCACGCCGTGTTCCGCGACATGCTCGGCACCCGTTTCCAGGATGCTGCCGAGGTGAGCGGCCACGGACTGGTGTTCACCTGGCCGGCGGACAGGAAATACGTGCCCGCATTCGCCGGGATCGACCACATCGTGACGAGCAGGGGCGTGACCATCGGGCAGGTCAACTCGTTGACGATCCCCGGTTCGGACCACCGCGCGCTGCTCGCCACGGTGGACGTCTCCGGGTTGCGCCGCTGATCAGGATTCCAGATTCGACTGGGTGCCTGCCGTGTTCGCCGTCTGCGCCTGCGCCTGCTGGGCGGCGTCGAGCTTGGCGCGAATGGTGCCCAGCAACGACTGTGCGCGCTGTGCGAGCGCCTCACCGAGCTCCCATTGCTTCATGGAGTCCTCGAGGCTCAGGCCTCCGTTCTCAAGTGCACGCACCGCTTGGATGAGCTCATCACGAGCCTGCTCGTACGGCAGCTGTGCAATGCGCTCACGCTCCTCCTGGCTCAGGCTCGATGCGGCCTGTGGCTCGGTTTCGCTCACTTCGGTGATCTCCATATCTTCCGCCATGTCATTCCTCCCGTTCGGTATTCGTTTCCTTGGTGTTCGTCTTTCACTCATCGTAGACGGCCTGTGCCTGCGAGACGACCTTGCCGCGACGCAGGGTGAGCGTGAGCTCGTCGCCCACCTGCACCTGCGAGGCGTCGTCGATGATCGCGCCATCGGCATTCTGCAGCACCGCATAGCCGCGGTCGAGCGTGGACTGCGGGCTGAGCGCGCGCAGGGTCGCGGCGAGTCTCTCCACCTGCATCTGCTCCTCGTCCACAATACGGCGCAAACCGTTGCGCATGGTGCTCACCGCGTCCGCTATGTCACGTTCGTGGGGAATGAGCATGGTGAGCGGCTGGGTCAGCGACGGCCGGTTCGCATAGCCTTCGACGAGGCGTTCCTCGTTGCCCACGCGATTCGCGATGAACGTGCGCATGCGATTGATGCCCTCGGTGATGAGCTGCTGCTGCTCGCGCACGTCCGGCACGACGCGCTTGGCGGCATCGGTCGGTGTGGAGGCGCGTACGTCGGCCGCCAGATCGATGAGCGTCCAGTCGTCCTCATGGCCGATCGCCGAGATGATCGGCGTCGCGCAGGCTGCTGTGGCGCGCACCACGCGTTCGTCGGAGAACCCCATGAGGTCCTCGAAGCTGCCGCCGCCGCGCGCGACGATGATCACGTCCACATTCGGGTCGGCGTCGAGTTGCTGGATCGCCGAGACGATGTCCGGCGGGCATTGCTCGCCCTGCACATGGGCGTGCACGATTGTGAACCGCACGCCGGGCCAGCGCAGGTTCACGTTCATCACCACGTCGCCTTCCGCGCGTGCCTGCGGGGCGCAGATCAGCCCGATGTTCTTCGGAAACTCCGGCAATGCCACCTTGCGGCTCTCATCAAATAGGCCCTCGCCCTTGAGTCGCATGCGCAGTTGGTTGATCTGCTCCTGCAGATTGCCGGCACCCACACGCTTGATCATGTCGGCGCGCAGGCTCAACCGTGTGCTCTTCACGTACAGATCGGCCTTGCCGTGCACCACCACGCGATCGCCCTGCTTGTAGTCGCGCGCCATCTGGGCGAAGGCGCCGAAGCCGAGCACGCTCATCGAGACATCCTGGTCGTTGTCGCGCAGCGTGAGATAGGCCGACCCCTGGCGTCGTGTGTTGATCTCGATGATCTGGCCCTCCATCCACACGGCGGGCCATCGTTCGACCGCGCTGTGGAACTTCTGGCTCACCATGCTCACCGGCCACGGGTTCTCCGCGGTCGTCTGCGCCGCCATGCGCGGCAGCTCATTCGGCCCGGCCGCAGATGCCGCGGTGGGTGCATAGCCCTGTCGATGCCCGGTTTGGTATCCGTTGTTGAAAACCATGAGTCTAGATTCCTCCCGTTCGCGAATTTAGTAAAGCCCGCTCCCGCGGCGTGTCGCGAATCGCAATCTCAGGACGACTGAAACACGCCGAAACACGCCGCAGTTTCGAACGGTTCACGTCATCCAGGCATCTCACGCGAGTGGCGTAATCCGAAAAACCGTGAGTTTTCTCACACATCGATTTTTGGTCGGATTTCCAAGGAAAACACAACATGTTGGTCTTTTGCACGGCGTTTCGTACTACATCTAGTGTCGGCTATTTGTGTAAGCTCGTAGAGGCGAATGAGATGGCAGTCACGTCTGCGTGATTGCAACCTGAACCATAATACATAAGCGAAAGCGTTCTGGAGGTATCGATGGAGACTCAGATTCTGGGTGACACACTGAGCCGGACCGTTGTTGGTGATGGCGACGACGTGTTCGAGGGCATGTTCACTGACAGGGTGCTGGTTGAGAAGCGCGATGGCCGTGTGGTCGACTTCGACCCGGTCAATATCGTGGTTGCCGTGAAGTCTGCGTTCGCCGATCTCGACAAGGAGGTCGGTCCGCAGGAGGAGCGCATGATCCTCGACATCGCGAACCAGATCGAAGGCGAGATCCGCGAACGCTACAACGGCCCTGCGAAGATCGAAGACATCCAGAACCTGGTGGAGCACGCGCTCATCGAGGACCATCTGTACGAAGTGGCGCGCACCTACACGAACTACCGCCTGAACAAAGACATCCAGCGTGCCAAGGCCACCGATATCAACGAAGCGGTGAGCCGTTTGGTCAACCGCGACGAATCGCTCGTGCGCGAGAACGCGAACAAGGACTCCAACGTCTATGCCACGCAGCGCGATCTGCTCGCCGGCGCCGTCTCGAAGGCCTCGGCCTTCTCGATGCTGCCCGACGCCGTCGCCAACGCGCATATGAAGGGCGACATTCACTTCCATGATGCGGATTACTCGCCGTTCACGTCGATGAACAACTGTTCGCTGCCTGATTTCGGCGACATGCTCAAGCACGGCTTCGCCCTCGGCAATGCGATGATGGACTCGCCGAAGTCAATCGGCACCGCCTCGACGCAGATCACGCAGATCATCAAAGACATCGCCGGTGCCCAGTACGGCGGCCAGACCGTCAATCGTGCCGACGAGATGCTCGAGGAGTACGCCAAGCGCGACTATGTGAAGAACCTCGACATGGCGCACGCGATGATCCCGGATTCCACGCCGATCGAGGTCGCCCGCGACATGGTGGCCGGACTCAAGGCGCAGGAGCCGCGCTGGCTGCATTTCGAGAACCGCGAGCCGCTGCCGGCCGACGAGGCCTTCGACACGAATGCCCCGGAACTCGAGCAGATTCGTGAGATCTATGCGAAGATCATGACGCGCAAGGCGATCTATGACGCCATGCAGACCATGGAATACCAGATCAACTCGAACCGTGTCTCGAACGGCCAGACCCCGTTCGTCACCGTCGGTTTCGGTCTCGGCACGAGCTGGTTCGCCCGTGAGATCCAGCGCGCCATTCTGCTCAACCGCATCCGTGGTCTGGGCAAGGAGCGCCACACTGCAATCTTCCCGAAGCTCGTGTTCACCGTCAAGCACGGTGTGAACGCCGACGAGGGTGACCCGAACTACGACCTGAAGCAGCTGGCCCTCGAATGCGCCACGAAGCGCATGTACCCCGACGTCGTGTTCTACGACAACATCGTGAAGATCACCGGATCGTTCAAGGCGCCGATGGGCTGCCGCTCGTTCCTGCAGGGTTGGATCGACCCGAAGACCGGCGAGGACGTTGAGGACGGCCGCATGAACCTCGGTGTCGTGACCGTGAACGTGCCGCGCATCGCGCTCGAATCCCATGGTGACGTCGAGCGTTTCTGGAAGATCTTCGACGAGCGCATGGAGGTGGCGCACCAGGCCCTGCAGTTCCGCATCATGCGTTGCAAGCAGGCCACGCCGGTGAACGCCCCGACGCTGTTCCGCTACGGCGCTTTCGGCCGCCTGGAGGCCAACGAGAACGTCGACCAGCTGTTCCGCAACGAGCGTGCCACCGTCTCGCTCGGCTACATCGGCCTGTATGAGGCCACGGCCGTGTTCTTCGGCAAGGATTGGATGCGTGACCACGCATGGGATCCGGAGGGCAAGGACTTCGCGCTCTCCATCGTGCGCCGCATGAACGAGCTGTGCAAGCAGTGGAGCAAGGTCGAAGGCTACCATTATTCGGTGTATTCGACGCCGGCCGAGTCGCTCACCGATCGCTTCAACCGCATGGACCGCAAGAAGTTCGGCGAGGTCGAGGGCGTCACCGACCACGACTTCTACACGAACTCGTTCCATTACCCGGTGTGGCTGCAGCCGACGCCAATGGAGAAGCTCGACTACGAGAAGGACTTCCCGTACTATGCCTCCGGCGGCTTCATCAACTACTGCGAGTTCCCGTGCCTGCAGGCCAACCCGAAGGCGCTCGAGGCCGTGTGGGATTACGCCTACAACATCGGCATCGGCTACCTCGGCACGAACACGCCGATCGACCATTGCTTCGTCTGCGGTTTCGAAGGTGACTTCGCGCCGACGGAGGAGGGCTTCAAGTGCCCCGAATGCGGTAATTCCGACCCCGACAAGTGCAATGTGACCAAGCGCACCTGCGGATACCTAGGCAACCCTGTGCAGCGCCCGATGGTGCATGGCCGTCACGAGGAGATCGCCCACCGCGTCAAGCACATGGCCGGCGAGACCGGGCATGTCACGCTTGGTAACGGCGAAACGCGCGAATGGTTCGAGGAGACCAAGTAAGCATCACCGATCACGAGAAGGCGGGCCTGCGGGTCCGCCTTCTCGTTGTGTCCTACGTTTGCATGGTCCTTTGTTTGCGTAATTTGGGACATCCGAAGGCGCCTATCTGTCCCTTTTTACGCAGGCGTTTTCATTTGCGTAATTTGGGACATCCGAGTGCCCTAATCTGTCTCCTTTTACGCAGGGGAGGTGTTGCGCAGGAGAGATGCAGAGTACGCGAGGGAGGGTTCACCGACGTAATTGGGGACATCTAGCCCCCTGATTTGTCTCCTTTTACGCAGGTTTTACGCAAGCGAACGAACGCGAATCGATAGGGCGCTACCACATCTGCGGCACATATACGGGGCGTATCTACCACATATACTTGGATGGCAGGGAAGGAGCTGGCATGGCAGAGGCTGCAAACATGAATGATTCCACGAGCGGCACGTGGCGAAGCACGGGGAAGCCGAGACTGCACGACTTTGCGGCCGGTGAGACGGGGCGCGGGCCGGCGATCCCGACGCCGATGTCGAACAATCCGAAGCCCGGGCAGTGGACGAATCGCATGAGCCACAACATGATCGCCGACTACAAGCGCTTCCTCATGACCGACGGCGAGGGCATCCGCTGCTCGCTGTACGTCTCCGGCTGCCCGTTCCACTGCGTGGAGTGCTACAACTCGTCGATCTGGGATTTCCAGGCCGGTCACGAATACAACGACAAGCTCGAGGCGCAGATCATGGACGACCTGGCGCAGAGCTTCGTGCAGGGGATCACGTTCCTCGGCGGCGAACCACTGCTCAACACCGGCGTGCTGCTGCCGCTCGCACGCAAGATCCGCGAGCGTTTCGGGCACAGCAAGGACATCTGGTGCTGGACCGGCTACACATGGGAGGAGCTCATGCGCGACGGCGAGACGCAAGACAAGCTCGACCTGCTGCATGAGATCGACATTCTCGTCGACGGCCGCTATATCAAGACGTTGCACGATTCGCTGCTGCAGTTCCGTGGTTCGCGCAACCAGCGCATTCTCGACGTGCAGGAGTCGTTCAGGCAGGGCAAGCCGGTGGTGTGGGCGAAACTGCACGACCAGGAGCGTTTCATCCCCGAAATCTACGGCAAGGAGCGTGCCGCCGGCGAAGGCGACGCCAGCTAGTCCGCTTTCTGCGCCTGCCTGTCAATCCATGCGTTCACCGCGTTCGTCGCCTCGTCGAGCGTGGCCTGCGCCGCCTTGTAATAGCGCGAATCCTTGATGCCCGACTCGTCGAATTTCTGCTGGGCGAGGTCGAGCGCCGCTTCGAATCCCGCGGTGAGCTGGCTGCCGGCCGTGGAATCCGCATACCGCTGCTTGAGCGTGTCGAGCAGCGCGCGCCCCTGATCTATGGCCTCCTGCAGATTCCTCTTGGCCTGTGCGACGTCCTCGGTATTGGAAGACGCCGCAGATTCCGACTCGTCGCCAGTGTTATCTGTGTCGGCGGAGGCACCGCGCACAATCTGCGCGGTCGACTTGCGCAATGATTCGGTCGCGCTGTTCAGCGTGTTCGCCACGAGATTGAGCTGCGTGATCGTCGCATTTGCCGCACACCCCTGCTGAGCCACGGTTCCCTCCGCCGCGCTCGCCGCATCGGCTGCCGCGTCGAGGATCTTGTCGACGCCGAGCGCATTGCGTACCAGCTTCTGCAACGCCGGCGAATCGCTCGTCGTGTCGAGCAGTGCCTTGCGTGCCTCGCTGAACTCGCTGACCGCCGTCTGGCAGCGCGTATACGCCTCGTCATGCTTGTTCTTGTAGATGATGCCGCCGACCACGCCGCCCACGATTGCCACCACGGTGATGATCGCCACGACTATCGGCCACCTTTTCCTGCGTCGGTTCCCATTCTGCCCTCCGTTCGCCGGCATATATGAAGGTGCCGCATAGCCTGATTGCGCAGGAATCTGCGAGACCCCCACCGGAATCGGCTGTGTCTTATTGTCGTCGTTCTCGCTCATGCCATCTCCAATCCCACATCATATTCCAGTGTACGCAGATGAAATGTGCCGATCTGCACATTCAGCCCACGTTATCCACAATGCCCCGCACGGCTTTACGCGAGCGTTGCTGGCGCATAGTCTGCAGATATGCGCAGCAACATGGAAGTCGAGCATGCGCTCGACATGGCGGAACAGGAGCGAAGGTGCGTGGTGATGCCCGCACATTCACTCCGCTGCGCTTTGCTGCGACGTGTGGGCGCGGGTGATGTGCTCAGTCCGGCCCGTGGATTGTTCGTACGCCGCGAATACTGGGAACATCTCGACGTGTTCGAGCGAAACCGGCACATGACGCGCGCGTTGAATCTGCAATACCCGGCATGGGTTTTCGGTGGCCTTGAAGCTGCTTGCGCGCACAGAATAGACCACGACATCAGTTTGCATGGCAATGCGCTCAAGGTGATCGTGACCAAGCGGCGAACGCAGTCGTCTTCTTGGATCGTTCGCGAATACCGCGAGGAATGCACTGCGGTCGTGGTGGACGGCGTGCGCGTGCCGTCATTCGCCTGCACGGTGGCCGAGATCATGCGCGACTATGGTTTCGTCAATGCGGTCATTGCGGCGAGCTGTGCCTTGCGCAGGCAAGTGACGAAACAACAGATCGCGCATGAACTCCGGCAGCTCGGTGACTGCAAGCCCTATGTGTGGCGCGCGCTCGAGTATGCGTCGCCGTTGTGCGCGAATGGAGGCGAGGCGCGGGCGCTCGCGGTGATGATCGAGGAGGGGATCCAGCGACCCCTTCTCCAGCATGAGTTTGTCGATCCCGACACCGAGCGTCGCGCATATAGCGACTATCTGTGGATTCTGCCCGACGGTCGCCTCATTGTAGGTGAGCTCGACGGTCGCGAGAAATACGTGAATCCCGAGATGACGGGCGGCAGAACGGTGGAGGAGTGCGTGGACGACGAGCGGCGGCGGGAGCATTTGCTCGAACGCTGTGGTGTGTCCAGTATCGTGCGGTTCCGTGTACGCGACACCTATAATCCCGCGGTGTTCAAGCGCAAACTGCTGGCTGCGGGAGTGCCGCTCGCGCAGCAGTGAGACAAACACGTGCATATATACGCGGATTAATCACGTCTGCCGGCGGTATCTGTGACAAACCAGTGCAGATATGTGCAGATTTCTCACGGTGCTGCCCTGCCCCGGCGACATATACATGCGCTCGCGCACTGGTTTGTCATATTGAGGGGATCTCAGGGTGATTATGCCGTGCATGCCTGCACTGGTTTGTCGCAGCTGGGCGGTGGCGGTCCGATTGTTCTGGCAGAATCCGCTGGTGATCGGAGCCTGAATATGTCGCCGAAAGCGCAGTGAAACGTACCTAGGCACCACTACACTGGAGAGATTGTAATACGCGGGCGACGGAGGGGATCCAAACCCGATTGAAGTCGTAAAAATGGCGGAAAATAGCCGATATTGGCATGTGAGAGAGGTTATTGATGGTTCGTCCGGGCAACACGATGCCGCTTGGCAACACGTTCGATTCCGCTGATGTCTCCGCACTCCGCATCGGCCTTGACATCGGTTCGACCACCGTCAAGGCCGTCGTTCTCGACGATTCCGATTCCCTTGATTCGACGTTGTTTGCAGATTACCGACGTCATCACGCGAACGTGCGCGCCACGATGGAGGGATTGCTTGAAGATGTGCGCGCCCGTTTGGCTGAGCTTGGTCGCGCGGATGAGCCCGTGCATCTGGCCATCACCGGTTCGGGCGGCTTGGCGCTCGCCGATGCCGTGCATGTGCCGTTCGTGCAGGAGGTGATCGCGGAGACGCGCGCGATCGACGAGGCGATCCCGCAGGCGGATGTGATTATCGAACTCGGTGGCGAGGACGCGAAGATCACGTACCTGAAGCCGACCCCCGAACAGCGCATGAACGGCTCGTGTGCTGGTGGCACCGGCGCGTTCATCGACCAGATGTCGACGCTGCTCGACACCGATGCCGCCGGGCTCAACGAGATGGCGAAGGACTACCAGACGCTGTACCCGATTGCATCGCGCTGCGGTGTGTTCGCGAAGACGGACCTGCAGCCGCTCATCAACGACGGTGCCGCCAAGCCCGATCTTGCCGCGTCGATCTTCACCGCCGTGGCCACGCAGACGATCGCCGGCCTGGCTTCGGGCCGTCCCATTCACGGCACCGTCGTGTTCCTGGGAGGCCCGCTGTTCTTCATGAGCGAGCTGCGGGAGGCGTTCCGCCGCGCACTCGACGGCAAGGTGGACGAGTTCATCACCCCAACCGACGCGCACCTGTATGTCGCCTACGGTGCGGCGCTCGCCGTTGGTGAGCCCGGCCAGATCGAACATGCCGACGAGTACCCGGCACGGTCGCTCGACGACATTATCAATGCATTGGAGGATTTGAAGAACCTGCCGTCGAACACGGCCACGATGCCGCCGCTGTTCGACACGGCGGCCGACCGTGACGCGTTCAACGCGCGCCATCACCGCGAGCATGTGCATGTGGGCACGCTCGAGGGAGCCCGTGGCCCGCACTTCCTGGGCATCGACGCCGGTTCCACGACGATCAAGGCGACGTTGGTCAACGATGACCGCGAGATCGTGTGGTCGTCGTATGCGACGAACGATGGCAGCCCGTTGACTGCGGCGATCGAGATCGTCAAACGCATCCAGTCCGAACTGCCTGACGGTGCATGGATCGCACGTTCCTGCGCGACCGGATATGGCGAGGGGCTGATCACCACGGGCCTGCATTTGGACGAGGGCGTGGTCGAGACGATGGCGCATTACCGTGGCGCCGAAATGGTGAGCCCGGGAGTCACCGCCGTCATCGACATTGGCGGCCAGGACATGAAGTATCTGGCGGTCACCGACGGCGTGATCGACTCGATCGCCGTCAATGAGGCCTGCTCGTCGGGCTGTGGCTCCTTCCTGCAGACCTTCGCCCGCTCGATGGGGCTCACGATCGAGGAGTTCACGCAGGCCGCACTGAATTCCGAGCATCCTGTGGATTTGGGCTCGCGATGCACGGTGTTCATGAACTCGAGTGTCAAGCAGGCGCAGAAGGAAGGCGCCAGCATCGAAGATATCGCAGCCGGCCTGTGCTATTCCGTCGTGCGCAACGCGCTCTACAAGGTGATCAAATTGCGCGATTCGGGCGAGCTCGGCGACACGGTGGTGGTACAGGGCGGCACGTTCCTCAACGACGCCGTGTTGCGCGCATTCGAATTGCTCACCGAGCGCGAGGTGACGCGCCCGAACATCGCCGGACTCATGGGCGCGTACGGTGCGGCGCTCACGGCCCGCATGCACTACGACGACATCGCCGACGACACGGATGGCGACACCGATGAGGCCGGGGTGCATGTCGCGTCGGTCGACGGCGTGAACCACACGATCTCGGGCATCCTGAGCGGCACCGCCCTCGACGAGCTGTCCATGACCACCGAACGCGATGTGTGCAAACTGTGCCAGAACCACTGCAAGCTCACGATCACCACGTTCCACGACGGTTCGCGCTATGTGACCGGCAACCGCTGCGAACGCGGCGGTGATGCGAAACGCAAGAGGAGCGACCGCCCGAACCTCTACGACTACAAGTACAAGCGCGCCTTCGCCTACCGCAGGCTCACCGACAAGAAGGCGACCCGTGGTGAAATAGGTATTCCGCGCGTGCTCAACATGTACGAGAACTACCCGTTCTGGTTCACGTTGCTCACCAATCTCGGGTTCAAGGTGGTCATCTCGGGCCGTTCGAGCCACGAACTGTTCGAGACGGGCATAGAATCGATCGCCTCCGAGAACATCTGCTACCCGGCCAAGCTCGTGCATGGGCACATCAAATGGCTCCTCAACAAGGGCATCACGAACATCTTCTACCCCTGCGTGAGCTACGAAGACAATCTCGTGGAAGATGCCGACAATCACTTCAACTGCCCGGTGGTGGCGAACTACCCGGTCGTGATCGGCGCGAACATGCCCGAACTGCGCGACGAGGGCATCAACTACATGCGACCGTATTTCAACCTTGCCAAGCACGACCTCATGGTCGACCGCATCGTCACCGAGTTCGCCTGGGCCGGTGTGAGCCGCGAGGAAGCCGAGCAGGCCGTGGCGGCCGCCTATGCCGAAGACAAGGTGTTCAAACATGACGTGCAGCAGGAGGGTCTGCGCGCGCTCGCCTATATGAAGGAGCACGATTGCCGTGGCATCGTGCTTGCCGGACGCCCCTACCATGTCGACCCGGAGGTCAACCACGGCATCCCCGAGACGATCTGCGCGCTCGGCATGGTCGTGCTCTCCGAGGACTCGATCAGCTGGCTCGACCCGGCCGACAAGCCGCAGCTGACTGCCTACCTCGCCGAAGGGGAATCCGACCCGAAGGCCCACGACAATGCGGGCTTCCGCCACGTGGGCGACCGCAAGGTGACGAAGATGCCGTTGCGCGTGATGAACCAGTGGGCCTACCATGCGCGACTGTACCGCGCCGCGAACTTCGTCTCCGCATGGCCCGGACTCGAACTCGTGCAGCTCAACTCGTTCGGCTGCGGGCTCGACGCGATCACCACCGATCAGGTCTCCGAGATCCTCGCCGACAAGGCCGACGTGTACACGATGCTCAAAATCGACGAAGTGAGCAATCTGGGTGCCGCGAAGATTCGCCTGCGTTCGCTCAAGGCCGCGGTGGAGGAGCGCGAGCGCAACAACGCGCGCGCGACCGCCACGTTCAGGAAGACGGGGAGCGAGGCTCCGACGCCGGGTCGTCAGGTCATGCTCGACGCCGTGCTCGGCACGCCCGGCGGCCAGCGCACGCAGGCGACGATGTCGAACTATGCGAACCGTGTGCCGTTCGGCAAGGACATGCGCCGCGATTACACGATAGTCGTGCCGCAGATGTCGCCGATCCACTTCCGGCTCGTCGAGGCAGCCGTGCGCGCGAGCGGCTACAAATTCGACATTCTCGAACACGCCAGCAAAACCGACGTCGAGACCGGTCTCAAATACGTGAACAACGACGCGTGCTACCCGGCGATCATGACCGTGGGCCAGCTCGTCGAGGCAATCAAATCCGGCCGGTACGACGCCGATTCCACCGCACTCGCGATTTCGCAGACCGGCGGCATGTGCCGCGCCACGAACTACTTCGCGCTGATTCGCAAGGCGCTCGTCGATGCTGGCTACCCGCAGATTCCGGTGCTGGCGATCTCCACGCAGGGATTCGTGGACAATCCCGGATTCACGCCGACGGTGCCGTTGCTGCACCGCGCGGCGAAGTCGCTCATCATAGGCGACCTGCTCATGAAATGCCTGTACCGTGTGCGCCCGTACGAGGCGACGGCCGGCTCCGCGAACCGCCTGTACGAGCGATGGAACACGATTGTGCGCGAAACACTGCTGAACCACGGCAGCTCGGCCACGGCGAAGCGCTATTACGGGCGTGCCTATTGGCCGTACCCGAAACTCGTGGCGAAGATCGTGGAGACCTTCGACGCGCTGCCGCTGCGCGACATCGAACGCAAGGTGCGCGTGGGCGTCGTCGGCGAAATCCTCGTCAAATACCAGCCCGATGCGAACAACCACGTGGTCGACGTGATCGAGTCGCAGGACTGCGAGGCCGTGGTGCCGGGCATCATCGACTTCATGACGATGCGCCCGTACATCAACGAGTGGAACGAACGCAACATAGGCACCGGCCGCAACAAGGCGCTCATGGCTGCGTTCAAGGGCGTGATCCACGCGTACATGAAGCCGGTGAACGATGCGCTGGCGAAGAGCCGCGGCAAATTCGACAGGGATCTGCCCATGGGTGAACTTGTGAAGAAGGCACAGACCGTCACATCGATCGGCGTGCAGGCCGGCGAGGGATGGCTGCTGACCGGCGAGATCGTGGAGCTCATCGAGTCGGGCTGCCCGAACATCATCTGCGCGCAGCCTTTCGCCTGCCTGCCGAACCATGTGACTGGCCGTGGCATGTTCGGCAAGATTCGCAGACTCTACCCGCAGGCGAATATCGTGTCGATCGACTACGACCCGGGCGCGAGCGAGGCGAACCAGCTCAACAGGATCAAGCTGATGATTGCTGCGGCGAAGAAAGCTGCGCGTCGATGACGACTGCGTTCTTCGCCGCAGCCTTCGCGGCCTGACGGCCGCTCACCGAACCTACGGACGCTCCACTGGACCGTCCGTTTCACGGTTCGGCCGCGAAGAAGGCTGCGCGTCGATGACGCTTGCCTTCTCCGCCGCAGCCTTCGCGGCCTGACGGCCACTCACCGCACTGTTCGCGGGTGATAAGTCTGTGAACGGTGTAGTGTTTGTGCGCATTATCAGATTTTCTTGGAACCAGCCCGCCGTTTTCTATTCGCAACAGGATAGACTGGGCAACTATGACATCTGAGCAATCTTCATATGCGCACATGCTGGTCAAACCGAACCCCAAGCACGTGCGCAGTCTTGTCAATTTCTTCGAACAGGGGGCGAAACCGGATGCAAGGGACGGTTTCGGCGTGGAGATCGAGCATCTGCCGGTGCACAACAGCGACGACACGGCGGTGACGTACGGCGAGACCAACGGCATAGAGACGCTGATGCTGCGCCTGCGCAAGTACTACGACGAAGGAGAGGAGTACTGGCAGGACGACCAGCTCGTCGGACTTGCGCGCAAGGGGATCGGCATCTCGCTCGAGCCGGGCGGCCAGCTGGAGACGTCGATCGGCATTGTGCGCAACACCGAGCAGCTCGGCGAGCTCTACGCGCAGTTCCGGCGTGAGGTGGACCCTATTCTCGACGAGCTCGGCTTCCGCCTCGTCAACTACGGGTACCAACCGAAATCACGTGCGCTGGAGATACCGATCAATCCGAAACGCCGCTATGCCGCGATGAACGAATATCTGGGCCACATCGGGCAGTACGGGCCGTGCATGATGCGCGCGTCCGCATCCACGCAGGTGAGCATCGACTACCGCAGCGAACACGATGCGATTGAGAAGATTCGGCTGGCGACCGCGGTGGGCCCGATTCTGAATTGGTTCTTCCGCAACACCCCGTATTTCGAGGGGCGTCCGAATCGCATTCCGCTGCTGCGGCAGCGTATGTGGGATTATTTGGATTTCCAGCGCACGAACGTGATTCCGGGCCTCTACGAGGATTCGTTCGGCTGGGAGGATTACGCGGTGGACGTGCTGAGCACGCCGCTCATGTTCGCGGATCTCTCGCACACGCCCGAGGCTGCGCATCTGCCGCCCGAGCAGCGCGAATTCGCGGCGTTCCGCGAAACGGCGGGCGACGTGTACCCGGACCGCGAACTTAACGCGTACGAGGTGAACCACGTGCTCTCCACGCATTTCAACGATGTTCGACTCAAGAACTTCATTGAGATGCGGCATTGGGATTCCCTGCCGATCGAACGCGCGCAGCGGTTGACGCAGATCGTCGGCTCGTTGTTCTACGGCGCAGATGGCTTCTCACGGCTCGCGGAGCATCTCGGCGGCGTTGGCGAGGCCGATGTGTTCGAGGCGAAGGCCGCGTTGCAGGCGCATGGTGCAGATGCGAAGCCATACGGTCGTTCGCTGGGTGACTGGGCGAATCTGCTGGGCGTCGGCGACACGCTCGCCGAGCTGCCGGGCGATGCGAGGCATCCTCAGGTGCGGCAGGCGTAGCGGGCGAGCAACTCCATATTCGGTAGAATATGACGATGGTGCCATGTATATGAGGAGCGTGCAAGTTAGACTTCTCAGACTGGGCACCGTGTAGTTCTCGGATTGAGCGATGGGACGGCAATGCACGACATCATCTGTCCTGCAGGCGCTGTTGTGATCCAAGCTGAAAACGTCATACATCATGCCGATCAGGCAAGTGCCGTTGCACCAATATGGCCCATCTGTTTAGACTTGCCAGTAAGAGGTCAGAGAAGATTTTGCGATGCGAAAATCGCTCTGCTGACGCCGGAGACACTCGAGCGGTAATCCTTGGGGCACGAGAATAGGAGTATTGCGATGCAACAGTTCTTCCAATTCCTTACAGACTCCCTCTTCTTCGAACTCCTGATCTCCATAGGTATGGTGTGCTTGGGGATTGATTGCAATTCGCTTCATCGTCAGGTCAAGTCCCTACAGCAGCGGATCAACAGGATGGAGTCTGCACAGTCAATGGGTTATTCAGGTGCGGGTGCCGAACCAATCGCCGCGGAGCCGTCGTCCAAAACGGCGTAGGAACGCGTTGCTGTGTCACGATATATGGAAGGCTGTGCAATCTCATTGATTGCATGGTCCTGCCTCGTCTGCCGAACACGCAGAAACGAGCGGTTCGCCCGACCCAATAGGAGAAGACGGTGAATTACAGACGAAAAATACTGTTCTCTCTTCTCGTGTTGGGGTATTTGTTTTGCCTCTATGCCGGTATCAGCGGGAGGTTCCCCATCCTGAACCTGTACAGTGAGGGAAACTTCAGGGGAGACGGCATAGGCTATCTCTGGGAGCTTCTGGGAACGTTCTGCTGGATAGGCATGTTGCCGCTCGTGCCTGACAAATATTATAGGAAAAACAGTAAACTGGTCAATTTTTTGCTGGTGTGCCCGTTTCTGGTTCTTACCGTCGTTTCTTTGATAAAAGTGTGCATGCAGCAAGGGTTTTGATGCCACATGGCCGACAGGTGACGCGGTGAGCGGCGATGCCCCGGCAGATGCCATTCCACACTCTGTGCCAAACAAGCGACTGCATCGACGTGGCACGCAAATCCGCTCGCCGTCACACCTCTCCGCGCTTACAATGAAGCCACTCAAGCCGCCTGTGCATCCAAGGGAGGGGAGCGTATGACCAACTATCCCCATGATGACGACGAGCACCCTCATAGCACCGTCCGCGGCTATTTCCGCGCCATGATCCGCGCGAATTCAGCGAAGCCTGAGGGCGGCGGCATCAACAACCATTGGCTTTCGCTGGCGATGTCGGTTATGTTCTCCATCGGGCAATTCACCTTGGCATTCCGCTACCGCGATTGGCTCATGGCCGGCGTGAGCATGTTCCTTATGATTTCGTTCTTCGTGTTCCATGAGATCGCGCTCTACGAAGTACGCAGTTCCTGGCCGAGGAGGCCGAACCGCAGCCGCGGCAGAACGGCCATCGCCATGCTGTTCGTCGTCCTCGCGGTTGCATTGAACATGTGGCTCGCCTTCGTGTGATCGGGCGGCTTTTCATCGCATCAGGTTGCCTTTTGGTATATCGTTGGGAGTGCATACCGTATGCATATTTTCAATATGATTGCCCGAACTGCAGACCTCCGCGCTCGCACGCTCCCACACTTTGCATGCCAAGCACGACGAAGATATGCAGTATGCAGGCAGCCATGCCAATCGGCCGGTGGCGGAATGTCGAATGCGGGGCATTTGCAGACTGCCTACCATCGAAGTGTTGGGCGCATGCCCAGTGTCTATGAATATCAATGGAAGGTGCTGATATGGCAGAGACTATGAAAAGCGCTATCTTTGAGTCCGCGGGGCATATGGCGATCGAGGACGTGCCGATGCCGCGCATCGAGAAGCCGGACGATGCGATCATTCGCATTGTGCGCACCTGCGTATGCGGTTCCGATTTGTGGCCGTTCCGCGGCATCAACCAGAGCGCGGAGCATTCGCAGAATTCGGGCCATGAGGCCATTGGCATTGTCGAACAGGTTGGCGACGACATCACGTCGGTCAAGCCAGGCGATTTCGTGATTGCCCCGTTCACGCACGGCTGCGGTCAGTGCCGTGCCTGCCGCGCGGGCTTCGACGGCTCCTGCATGGCGCATGACGACAATTTCTCCATGGGTGCGCAAGGCCAGTACATTCGTTTCCAGCATGCGCAGTGGGCATTGGTGAAGATTCCCGGCCGGCCGGAGGACTACAGCGAAGGCATGCTCAAGAGCTTGCTGACGCTCTCTGACGTGATGGCCACCGGATACCATGCCGCCCGCACCGCACAGGTCAAGCCCGGCGACACGGTGATCGTGCTCGGCGATGGCGCCGTCGGCCAGTGCGCGATTATTGCGGCGAAGATGATGGGTGCCAAGCGCATCATCTCGACGAGCCGCCATGACGACCGCCGTGCGCTCGCCGCCGAGTTCGGTGCGACCGACAATGTCGCCGAGCGCGGCGATGAGGGTGTGGCGAAGCTGCTGGAGATCAGTGCCGGCGGTGCCGATGCCGTGCTCGAATGCGTGGGCACCGATGCCTCGTTCCAGGAAGCTGTCGCCGTGGCACGCCCGGGCGCGCTGATCGGCCGCGTCGGCTTGCCACACGCTCAGCAGATTAGCGGTGAGGGTACGTTCTACCGCAATATCGGCGTATATGGCGGCCCTGCCTCGGTTACGACCTACGACAAGGACGTATTGCTTGACGCCGTGCTCGATGCGCAGATCAACCCGGGCAAGGTGTTCACGAACACCTTCGAGCTCGATGAGATTCAGCCGGCGTATGAGGCGATGGATGAGCGCAAGACGATCAAATCCTATGTGATCGTCGAGCACTGATCGACGGTATGGGCCGAGTGCGACTCGGCAGTGGGGCGGGGCCAGCGCAGATTATGCGCTGGCCCCGCTTTCGTTTGCCTGCGTGGTTGCGCATGGCGCGCTTTGTTCACTTGTGGCTATTTCGAATGCGCATGCCGTGAAGAAGAACGATGATTGATACCAGTCAGAACAGCCCTGCCTGTCCACCGCGCACCAGCCGGTCTCGCAAGCGGGCATAAGGAGGAACAATGGCAAAGCCAAATATTGCGTTTATTGAGACGTCGCTCGATGATGGTTCGTTCGAGGCCAAGCTCGCCAAGACGGCCATGAAGGCGATCGGCGATCGCGCCGAGATCATTCCGATCGATTACGCCGATCTGCCGATGCTGAACGAGAGCACCGACGAGCCGGATCCGGCCGCCGCCCTCGCCATTCGCGACAAGCTCGACGCAGCCGACGGTGTGTGGGTGTTCATTTCCGAATACCACAAGACCATTCCGGATGCGGTGCGCAACCTGTTCCAGTGGATGACCATGCCGGACACGAAGAACCCGGAGACCGGTGAGAACGTGCTGCACAACCTGCCGGCCTGCATCACCGGCGTCGGTGGCTTCAAGGGCATGCTGCCGCGCGTCATGCTCGGCGACCTGCTCGAGGCCAACGGCATGTACATCTTCCCAGTGGAAGTCGGCCTGTCGGTGCCTGAAGAGGCGCTCCAGACCAACGACTGGATCATGAACGAGGCCGATGAGGGTGCGATCACCATGCAGGCGAACGACTTCCTCAACTTCATCTCGGAGAACCCGATCGACCGCAAGTGAGATGGCTCCGGTGCCGTTGCGAATACGGGCCGGGCATAGTCGATAGCAGGAATCCGCACCTTCGTGGTGCGGATTCTTTGTATATGTACTCTGAGAACGAACTGTCGAATATTTATTGTTGCATGTGAAACAATGTCTTATGGCAGGAGTTCAATACCTACACGCAGCCCATGGCATATGCGGGGCATGGCGGGTGCATGCAACGGGAGGTGAGATGGAAGACGAATCGGCGCATCAGACGCCCAACGCGTCGTCCGCAGAACCAAGCGAGCTCAAGCCGAGCATCATGATCCGCGTATTGCATAACATGATCGGCAGATTCTGGAATCTGACCTTGCAGGGAGACCCCAACGTGTCGAGCCAGAACAAGTCGATCATCGCCTATCTCGACACGCAGCGCGACCACGACGTGTTCCAGTACGACATCGAACGCAAGTTCTCGATCACGCGCTCCACTGCGTCGCGTGTGCTGAGCCTTATGGAGAAGAAGGGCCTGATCACGCGAGAGAGTGTGGAACGCGATGCCCGGGTGCGCAAGATCATGCTCACTGCACAGGGCGAGCAGATCGCCCGCGACCTGCGCAGCGATGCCGCATTGCTTGAGAGCACGCTCATGCAGGGGTTCAGCGAGCGCGAGCGCGTGGGGTTGATGCACGATCTCGAGCGAATGAAAGTCAATCTGCTCAGGCTGAAGGCCGATGTCGCCGACGAAGGGCTACTGGACGCACACGGCATGGGCGATGGCAAGAAGACAACAATACGAATGAAAGGAGATGCGAACGCATGAGTACGGCAACCGCTTCAACCGGCGCCACCGACAGTGCCCGGAAACCGGCGAAAATGCATACGATCAAGACGCTGGCCGGATCGATTCGCGAATACACGAAGGCGAGCCTGCTCTCGCCGCTGTTCGTCGTGGTCGAAGCGATCATTGAGATCCTCATCCCGACCGTCATCGCGACGCTCATCGACAAGGGCATCACGAACCGGTCGATGCAGGCCATTTGGCAATACGGCCTCATTCTGATCCTGTGTGCTGCGGTCTCGTTGGCCGCCGGCTTCCTCTCGGGCCGCTTCGCCGCAATCGCGAGCTCGGGATTCGGCAAGAATCTGCGTCACGATGAGTTCGAACGCGTGCAGCAGTTCAGCTTCACGAACATCGACCGGTTCTCCACGGGATCGATCATCACCAGGCTCACCACGGACGTCACGAACGTGCAGAATTCATACCAGATGATCATTCGCATCGGCATGCGTGCGCCGATCATGCTCGTCGCCGCGTGGATCTTCTCGTTCCGCATCTCACCGCAGATCTCCATGGTCTTCCTGGCGTGCATACCGGTGCTGGCAGTGGGCCTGATCGGCCTGATCATCATCGTGCACCCGATCTTCGAGCGTGTGTTCCACACGTACGACGAGCTCAACAATGTGGTGGACGAGAATCTGCAGGGCATCCGCGTGGTCAAGTCGTTCAACCGCGAGGATCACGAGGACCGTAAGTTCGGCCACATCTCGCAGCTCATCTACAAGCAGTTCGTGAAGGCGGAGAAGCTGCTGAGCATCAACTCGCCGCTGTTCAACGTGTGCATGTACGCGTCGCTCATCACGATCGCATGGGTGGGCGCCCAGCAGATCGTCGCTTCGGGCAACAACGCCGCCAATGGCCTGACCACCGGCGATCTGACCGCACTGGTCACCTATGCGCTGCAGATCATGATGTCTATGATGATGGTCTCGATGATCTTCGTGATGGTGATCATCTCGCGCGCCTCAGCGGAGCGCATCACCCAGCTGCTCACCGAGGAGAGCACGATCAAGGAGTCCGTGCAGCCGATCACGCAGGTGAACGACGGCTCGATCGACTTCGACGACGTGACGTTCCGCTATTCCGAGCATTCCGAGAAGCCGGTGCTCGACCACATCGACCTGCATATCAAGTCCGGGCAGACCATAGGCATCGTGGGCGGCACGGGTTCGGCGAAGTCGTCGCTCGTGCAGCTCATTCCGCGCCTGTACGACGTGTCGAGCGGCACGCTCAAGGTGGGCGGGGTCGACGTGCGCGATTACGAACTCGAGTCGCTGCGTGACGAGGTGGCGATGGTGCTGCAGAAGAACGTGCTGTTCTCGGGCACGATCGCCGAGAATCTGCGCTGGGGCAACCCGTATGCCACCGACGAGGAGATTCGGCACGCGTGCGAGCTTGCGCAGGCGGACGGCTTCATTGAGGAGTTCCCCGACAAGTACGACACCTACATCGAGCAGGGCGGCACGAATGTGTCGGGCGGCCAGCGCCAACGCCTGTGCATCGCCCGCGCGCTGCTCAAGAAGCCGAAGATCCTGATCCTCGACGATTCCACGAGTGCGGTCGACACGAAGACCGACAAGCTGATCCGCGAGGCGTTCCACCACGAGATCCCGAACACGACGAAGATCATCATCGCGCAGCGCGTCGCCTCCGTGGAGGAGTCCGACAGCATCATCGTGATGCATGAAGGGCGCGTGCTCGACCAGGGCACCAGCGAGGAACTGCTCGAACGGTGCGAGGAGTACCGCAGCATCTACCTGTCGCAGACCCAGCAGCACAGCCAGCAGGATCTGGGCAAGGAATCCAACGACTGGCACGAGGAGGAGGCCGAGGCCACGAAGAGGGACGAGGCCCAGCGCCTGTTCAACATGGAACTCGAGAACAACACCGACAACGCGAATGGAGGTGACGCACAATGACGGCAGCTTCCCCAACCGTGGCGACCACCGACGTCTCCGACAAGGAGGTGCTCGACAGCGAGTCGCGCATGCCGCAGAACGGCGGACCGGACGCGCAATCCGGCGCGAAGGGCATGGCCAAGGCGAGGCCGGGCACGCTGAAGCGACTGCTCAAGTACATTTTCCACTACAAGGTGCGCATGGTGTTCATCATCTTGAGCATCATCGTCTCCGCAGTGGCCCAGGCCGGTGCGGCGCTGTTCCTGCAGTCGCTGATCGACCGCTATATTCTGCCGCTTGTGGGCAAGCCGAACCCGGTATGGACGCCGCTCATCGAGGCATTGATTCTCATGGGCATCCTGTATGCGCTCGGCACGCTGTGCTCGTGGCTGTACAACTATCTGCTCGTGGGCGTCGAACAGGGCGTCATGAAGACGATTCGCGACGAGATGTTCGAGCATATGCAAACACTGCCGATCTCGTTCTTCGACACCCATGAGCATGGCGACCTGATGAGCCGTTACACGAACGACACCGATACGTTGCGCCAGGCGATCTCGCAGTCGCTGCCGCAGATGTTCGCCTCGGGCATCACCGCATTGGCCGCGTTGATCTCCATGTTCTGGCTGTCGGTGCCGTACACCGTGTTCGTGCTCGTGTTCACCGCGTTGCTGCTCCTGCTCATCCAGGTGCTGGTCAGTCGTTCCGGCCGCTACTTCGTCAAGCAGCAGCAGGAGCTCGGCGACGTGAACGCCTTCGTGGAGGAGGCCGTGAACGGCCAGAAGGTGGTCAAGGTGTTCAACCACGAAGACGCGATGCAGGCGGACTTCGACGCCCGCAACGAACGGCTGTACCACGCTTCGGCCAGCGCGAACACCTACGGCAACGTGCTCATGCCCGTTGTGGGCAACATGGGCTACCTGCTCTATGTGCTCTCCGCCGTCTTCGGCGGCCTGGCCACCTATTACAGCTGGCGCAACTTCGGCATCTCGGGCGAGACCACATACACGATCGGCATGATCATCTCGCTGCTCACGCTCTCGCGTGGCTTCATCAACCCGATCGGCCAGGTCTCCCAGCAGTTCACGATGGTCATGATGGCGCTTGCCGGCGCCTCGCGCATCTTCGAACTCATGGATGCGCCGAGCGAGACCGACAACGGCACGGTGACGCTGGTGAACGTGGAGCTCGCCTCCGATGGCCGCACGATGACCGAGACCGACCACGTGACCGGCCATTGGGCCTGGAAACGCGAGGCCTCCGACGACGGCACGCGTTCCCGTGAGGCCGCGAAGAAACTCAGCCCGAAGGCGTGGAAGGTGGCCGAGGAGGCCCATGAGGAGGCCATCACCTCCCCCGATGGTCGTCTGACGCTGCTGCGAGGCGATGTGCGCTTCACCGACGTCACCTTCGGGTACAACCCGAGCAAGCCGGTGCTGCACGACATCACCTGGTTCGCCAAACCGGGACAGAAGATCGCGCTTGTCGGCGCCACCGGTGCAGGTAAGACGACGATCACGAATCTGATCAACCGCTTCTACGACATCCAGGAGGGCATGATTCTCTACGACGGCATCAACGTCAAGGGAATCCGCAAGCCCGACCTTCGCCGGTCCCTGGGCATCGTGCTGCAGGATGTGAATCTGTTCACCGGAACGGTCATGGACAACATTCGCTACGGCAAGCTCGACGCCTCCGACGAGGAGTGCATCGAAGCCGCCAAGCTCACGAATGCCGACAGCTTCATTCGCATGCTGCCCGACGGCTACCAGACCATGCTTTCGGGCGATGGCTCGGGGTTGTCGCAGGGGCAGCGCCAGCTCATCTCGATCGCGCGCGCGGCCGTGGCGAATCCGCCGGCGTTGATCCTCGACGAAGCCACGTCGTCGATCGACACGCGCACCGAAGCCGTGGTGCAGGCCGGCATGGACAATCTGATGAACGGACGCACCGTGTTCGTGATCGCCCACAGACTGTCCACGGTACGCAATTCCGATGTGATCATGGTGCTCGATCACGGCCGCATCATCGAACGCGGATCACACGACGAGCTCATGGCCGAGAAGGGCGAGTACTACCAGCTCTACACGGGTTCGCTCGAACTCGAGTGAGACATCGCATACGGCAGGGGAGTCGGGGCGGCCGATATCGCGCCGATTCCCCTGTTCGCGCAATCCGATGAGCAGTAGTATGCGAAGTGTTGTAATGGATACCAGTACACAAGACTTAGGAGGTAGCTATGCCAGAACTGACCGGTGACATGAAGAAGAACTTCGAGGAGCTCAAGGAGCGCATCGAAGAGCATCAGGACGATTTCGAGGGCATCAAGAAGTCGGCAACCGACCTCGCCAACAAGCTCAAGGACGCCAAGGAAGGCTGGGAGAGCGGTCGCGCCGAGAAGGGCGACAAGAACGAAATCGCCAAGGCCGAGGAAACGCACCAGACCCACTGATTCGGTCTGAACACCAACGCAAGGCAGGCGGTCGCATACGCGGTCGCCTGCCTTTTATATGCGCGTGATATGCGCGCATCTGCACCTATCCGTATAAGGCCGCGTGCATTTGGTCGTTGAGCTGCGTATGCGTGAGGTGAACGACCATAATCTGCGCAAGTATGGTCGTTGAGATGTGCGCTGTGACAGTAAACGACCAAAGTTCGCTCAAATATGGTCGTTGAGGTGTGCGGCGTGAAGGTAAACGACCAAAGTTGACGACAATGTGCCGACATATCGCGATGCTAGGGTGGGGCAGCGCTCAGGTATGCGGGCAGAGACGCATGTGGACTGGAGAGCAGGGAAACGAGGAATACATGAGGCATTCGGGACAACCGGGTTTGGCGGCACGCATCGCACGCATTGCGATGGCGCTTGCAATCGGCATGGCGGTGGGTATGACGGGAGCCTGCGGAAGCGAGCCGGAGACGCCGTCGACGGCGACCAATCAACCCACAGCAAGCGAGGAGAAGTCTGCAAATAGCGGCAAGCAGAGCGCGGAGCCGAGCGAACAGCCTACGAACTCGACCACCGTGGTGCCGCTGCACGTCAAGGGTGCGAAGCTGCTCGACGAGCAGAATCATCCCCGGCAGCTGCGCGGCGTCTCCACCCATGGCATCGCATGGTTCCCGCAGTATGTGAACGCCGAACTGTTCGGCAATCTCAAACGGGAGTGGGGAATCAACACGGTGCGCCTCGCCATGTACACCGGCGAGGAGGGCGGCTATACCACCAACGGCAACAAGGAGGAGCTGCGCAAGCTCGTGCACCAAGGTGTGGATGCCGCGATCAAGCAGGACCTCTACGTGATCGTGGACTGGCACACCCTGTCCGACAACAATCCGCTCACCAGCGTCGATGAGGCGAAGCGGTTCTTCGACGAGATGTCACACGACTATGCCGGCAAGCCGAATGTGATCTACGAGATCTGCAATGAACCCAACGGCGGCACCACGTGGGCGCAGGTGAAGCAGTACGCGGAGCAGATCATTCCAGTGATCCGAGCCAACGACAAGAACGCACTGATCCTCGTGGGCACGCCGAACTGGTGTCAGAACATTGGGGAGGCCGAGGCGGACCCGATCACGGGTGCCGGCAATCTCATGTACACGATGCATTTCTATGCGGCCGAGCATCACGAGGAACTGCGGAATGCAATGGTCTCCGCCGTGGAGAACGGTTTCCCGGTGTTCGTCTCCGAATTCGGCCTCACGCCGGCGAGCGGCGACGGGGCGATCGACACGGCGAGCGCACAGGCGTGGCTGAACGCGATGGACGAGCATGACATCTCGTATGTGATCTGGAATCTGTCGAACAAGAACGAGGGATCCGCGCTGTTCGTCACCGGTGAGACCAGGAATCCGCAGACCTCAGACCTGTCGGCCGAAGCGAAATGGTACCGCGACTACCTCAAGCAGCATGCAACCGAGGCGAACCGCTAGGCAAGCCGCTAGACATGCCGCGCGTTCGCTGAATCCATTGGCGAACGCGCGGGCCGGTTTCATGCGCGTACGATGGGGCGTATGACCGACGAACCGCATATCATCAAGCAAGTGAACCGAATCGAACGGGAGAACGAACGTCAGGACGGCGATTGGAAGATCGTCTCGCAGCCGCTCCATCTCGAGGGCATTGACAATCTGCGCGACATGGGCGGCATTCCCACGCGGAACGGACGCGTGATCCGCGCGCATATGCTGTTTCGGTCGGCGAATCTGCACAAGGCCTCCGATGCCGCGTTGCATGAACTCGACACGCTCGGCCTGCGCAATGTGATCGATCTGCGCACCAAGCAGGAATGCCGTTTGGAAGAGGACCGTCTGCTGCCGGACTGGCAGTACGACTGGTTCCCCATGTTCCAGGAGATGGGGGAGTTCGGCAGCCAGCTCAAAGGCATTGTGGCGAATCCCGGTACGTTCATCGAGAGCCTGTACCCGCAGATGCTCAAGTCGGACACCGCCGTACATTGCTGGCGCGAATGCTTCGTCAGACTGCTCGACGAGCCGGGTGCCTACCTGTGGCACTGCACGCAGGGCAAGGACCGCACCGGCGGGCTCGCCGCGCTCATTCTCGCCGCGCTCGACGTTTCCGACGAGCTCATTGTCGAGGATTATCTGGAGACGAATCTGTTCATGCCGCATATCACGTCGACATTGGCGAAGAAGGTGGAATCGGTGCTTGGCGAGCGTATGGACGGCGACATCAACCAGTTCCTGATCGCGGCGCCCGCGTATATTCGCGCGTTCATGCATGCGGCTAACGAATACGGCGGACTCGACGGCTTCCTGCGTGAGCGTGTGGGATTGTCGGACGCCGACTTCGCGAAATTGCGTGACACCTACACCGAACCCGCGAAATAGCACGCCGCTGGGCGCAACCGGACATTCATACGGCGTGTGTGCGGTTATAGTGGAAAGCAGGCAAGGACCACGCTTCAACGAAGAGGAGGGCATTATGGCCGCCAAAGACCCAAACGAAGAGCTCACGAACACGCATGAGGGCCTCGAGACGGTGGACGCCGACGAGATCAAGCAGATGGCCGAGATCGTGAGCGAGACGGATCACCCGCATGTGGACCCTGTCACCGGCGAATCGGATGGCAATGCGGACAACGGTTTCGACACCCACCGCAAGAAGGTCACCGAAGATGCCAAGAAAGACCTGCTGTTCCATTCGGCGAACACTTGGGAAAATATGGACGAAGTACCTGAGTGATTTTCTCGGCGCATCTGGCCTGTGTGATCGGTCGGTCTGCATATGCGGGCCGGCCGATTACCATATGCGGGCCGCATTATTCAGATGGGGAAAACGGCGGGATGACTCCATGCGCGGTATATAGTGAGGGTTGTAGGCGGACGCGCAGGTGTTCGTATGACGTTGAGATTGGAGACATCATGGCAGATGACAAGAGCATGCCGGATACCAACACGCATGAGGGGCTCGGCGCGATGAGCGAAGAGCAGATCAAGGAGATGGAAGGCATTGTGCGCGATACCGACCATCCGTACAAAGACCCGATCACCGGCAAGATGAACGTGGACGTGCCGGAAGACAAGCTCGGCGTGAGCAAGAAGTCCGAACACGACAAGAAGGCGCATGCCGACCGTGAGAAGATGGTGGTGGACAAGGAAGAGGAACTGATCAACGCCAACGAGTGGGAAGATCCGCTCAACGAAGATCACTGAGTCTACGCAGATTTCCGAACGGGGCCTGGTGCCTGAGCGAATTCGTTCAGGCACCAGGCCCCACGCATATCGTCATATTCGCGGAATAATTCCGCGCGCAATGCTATAGTCATGTGCAAATGGCGATGATCCGCTATCAACGGGGAGTCTTCGGAAGAACAGCCGCGGATGCGGCCCAGTAGAACCGACGGGTTCGGCCCGCACAGCCGAACAATACAAGCGGTCACGCGCACGGCTTTGCCGTGTGAGGTGGCAAGCGAGGTGGTACCGCGGTGGCGTCGCGGGCGCTATGCGTCTGCGGCTTCTGGCCATCGTCCTCGCAGGAAAGTCAAGTCCTGCAAGAACGAGGAGCAACGGTGAGCGAAACACCAAAGCATGTGTATCCCAAGGCATCGATGGGTTCGAGCAGCGCGAATGTGGCGCCGAACCCGGATTTCCCGCAGCTCGAGGAAGACGTGCTGCAGTATTGGGATGCCAATGACACATTCCAGCAATCCATTGATGAGAACCCCAGCGGCGAGAACAGCGACAACGAGTTCGTGTTCTTCGACGGGCCGCCCTTCGCGAACGGCCTGCCGCACTATGGTCACTTGCTCACGGGCTATGCGAAAGACGTGGTGCCGCGTTACCAGACGATGAAGGGGCATCGCGTCAACCGCGTGTTCGGCTGGGACACACACGGTCTGCCGGCCGAACTCGAGGCGCAGAAGGAGCTCGGCATCGATTCTGTGGATCAGATCGAGCAGATGGGCATCGACAAGTTCAACGACGCCTGCCGCGCGAGCGTGCTCAAATACGTGAACGAATGGCGTGACTATGTGCATCGCCAGGCGCGCTGGGTCGACTTCGAGCATGGCTACAAGACGCTCGACATTCCGTACATGGAGTCGGTGATGTGGGCATTCAAGACGCTGTACGACAAGGGTTTGGCCTACAAGGGCTACCGCGTGCTGCCGTACTGCCCGAAGGACCAGACCCCGCTGTCGGCGCACGAGCTGCGCATGGATGCCGACGTGTACCAGAACCGCCAGGACACCACCGTGTCGGTCGCGCTCAAGCTGCGTGACGAGGACGACGCCTATGCGGTGATCTGGACCACGACGCCGTGGACGCTGCCGACCAACTTCGCGGTCGTGGTGGGCGACGACATCGACTACGTCGAGGTCAAGCCGGTCAACGGCAAGTTCGCCGGCAAGAAGTTCTACTTCGCCAAGGCGCTGCTGAGCTCCTACGACAAGGAGCTGGGCGACGACTACGACGTGGTGCGCGAGCTCAAGGGCCGCGATATGGTCGGTTGGCGCTACTACCCGATCTTCCCGTATTTCGCATCCGAGGCGGCCACGTCGGCTGACGGCACGCCCGGGCCGAACGCCTACCAGATTCTCACCGCCGACTATGTCGACACCACCGAGGGCACCGGCCTCGTGCATCAGGCACCCTATGGCGAGGACGATATGAACACGCTCAACGCGCACGACATTCGCAGTGTCGACGTGCTCGACTCCGCCTGCCGGTTCACGAGCCTGTGCCCGGATTACGAAGGCATGTTCGTGTTCGATGCGAATCTGCCGATCCTGCGCAATCTGCGCGCCGGCGATGGTCCGCTCGCCGAGCGTCCGGAATCCGAGCGCGCGTTGCTGTTCCAGGAGAAGAGCTACGTGCACTCCTACCCGCACTGCTGGCGTTGCGGCACCCCGCTCATCTACAAGCCGGTCTCCAGCTGGTTCGTGAGCGTGACCAAGATCAAGCCGCGTCTGCTCGAACTCAATCAGCAGATCAACTGGATTCCGGAGAACGTGAAGGACGGCCAGTTCGGCAAGTGGCTCGCCAATGCGCGCGACTGGTCGATCTCGCGCAACCGGTTCTGGGGTTCGCCGATCCCGGTGTGGGTGAGTGACGACCCGAAGTACCCGCGTGTGGACGTGTACGGTTCGCTCGACGAGCTCAAGCGCGACTTCGGCGACTACCCGCGTGACAAGGACGGCAACATCAACATGCACCGCCCGTGGATCGACAATCTCACGCGCCCGAACCCGGACGACCCGACCGGCAAGTCCACGATGCACCGCATCACCGATGTGCTCGACTGCTGGTTCGAATCCGGGTCCATGCCGTTCGCGCAGTACCACTACCCGTTCGAGAACAAGGAGTACTTCGAGCACCACTTCCCGAGCGACTTCATTGTCGAATACATTGGCCAGACCCGCGGTTGGTTCTACCTGCTGCATGTCATGGCGACCGCGCTGTTCGACAAGCCGGCGTTCAAGAACGTGATCTGCCATGGCATTGTGCTCGGTGACGACGGCCAGAAGATGAGCAAGCACCTGCGCAACTACCCGGATGTGAACGGTGTGTTCGACAAGTACGGTTCCGACGCGATGCGCTGGTTCCTCATGAGCTCGCCGATTCTGCGCGGCGGCAACCTCATCGTGACGGAGGACGGCATTCGCGACACGGTGCGCCAGATCATGCTGCCGGTGTGGAGCTCGTACTACTTCTTCACGCTCTACGCCAACGCCGCCAACAACGGTGCAGGCTATGACGCGCGTGAGCTGAAAGCCGACGAGATTCCGGGCCTGCCGCAGATGGACAAGTACCTGTTGGCGCGCACCCGCAAGCTCATTGCGTCGGTGACCGAGCATATGGACAACTTCGAGATCTCCGACGCCTGCGATGAGGTTGCGGACTTCATCGACATGCTCACGAACTGGTACATTCGCAACACGCGAGACCGCTTCTGGAACGAGGACGAGAACGCGTTCAACACGCTCTACACGGTGCTTGAGGCGTTCATGCGCGTGCTCGCACCGCTCGCCCCGATGGAGGCGGAGGCCGTGTGGCGTGGTCTCACCGGCGAGGATTCGGTGCATCTGGGCGACTGGCCGTATTTGGTGGACCCGCAGACCGGCGCCGACACCGAACTCGGCAAGGTGCTCGTTGCAGATGGTGCGCTGGTGGATGCGATGGACAAGGTGCGTGAGATCGTTTCGTCCACGCTTTCGCTGCGCAAGGCCCATAAGATGCGCGTGCGTCAGCCGCTCGCCAAGCTCACCGTGGTCGTGGACGAGCCCTCGCAGGTCGACGTCTACGATGCGCTGCTCAAGAGCGAGCTCAACATCAAGGCGATCGACTACTCGACGCTCGATGCGGCCGCCGAGCATGGTCTGAAGATCATCGACGAGCTCAAGGTGAATGCACGCGCTGCCGGCCCGCGCCTGGGCAAGCAGGTGCAGTTCGCCATCAAGGCGTCGAAGAGCGGTGACTGGCATGCCGACCCTGTAACCGGCGATCCGGTGATCGAGACGCCGAATGGCGAGATCACGCTGCAGGGCGACGAATACGACATCACGCGTCGCGTGGAGGAAGTGGATGCCGAGGAACGCCGTAATTCCGCGTCATGCATCCTGCCGACCGGCGGCTTTGTGATTCTCGACCTCGAGCTCGACGACGATCTGGTTGCCGAAGGCTACGCGCGCGATGTGGTCCGTGCCGTGCAGGACGCCCGCAAGGCGGCCGGCCTCGACATCGCCGACCGTATTGCGCTTACGCTGACCGTTCCGGCGGACGATGTGGCGAAGGTGGAGCAGTTCAAAGACCTGATCTCCACAGAGACCCTGGCCACGTCGATGCAGGTCAACGCCGGCGATGCGCTGCATGTCGAGGTCGCCAAGGCCTGACGGATTGCTGGGCCGGTATGCGGAAGGGGACACGGGCGAACCCGTGTCCCCTTCCGCATACCGGCCCAATTCGCATGCCGATGCGTTGGCTTGTAGACAATCGGGGACGAATTGCATCATGAGCTGCTACAGTTGGGAACCACACCCGCACAACGACGATGCGGAGGACCTACCGGGGAGGGAAATATGCCTCGTGCTGGAAGCGGCGGTTCGGGCCGCTCGTCAAGCGGTCATGACAGTTCACGAATGTCGAGCGGCCATCGGCCACAGGCACCCGGTTCCGGTCGTAGGGCTCAGGGGGACTCGCGTGGAAGTCTGGGCGGTGGATTTCCCAATGACGACTTTTTCACAGGGTCGGGGCCTTCCCTGCCCGGCATCGATCTGGGAGATCTGTTCTGGTATGGCATGGGCAAGGCAAGCGAACGCAGGAGCCGGCAACGAGCCGAACAACGAAGGTATGGACGCCAGTACGGCGATCCCTGGAACCAATACGGCAATCAGCCCGCGCAAGGGCCGTTCGGTCCATCCGGCCCAGGCATGGGCGGCAATCAACCCATCACCGTACCGGGAGGAGGCTCGCCGATGACCGGGTCCTCGGGTTCCATGCCCCCGTTCGGCACTACTCCGCAGTCCTCAGGGCCGGGCATGCCAGGCAAGGGACCGCGCAAATCGACGGGACTGATGCCCATCCTCGGCATTCTGGCGGCATTCGTGGTGTTCATGGTCATTCTGATGATGCCCAGCTGCTCGAATTCCGAACCAAACCGCAACGACTACAATGTCACAGTGCCCCAAAGCACCTACAACCGCACGAAACTCGATTCCGGACGTGCCTACGACTCCAATTGCATCGATGACGAGCTTGGATGGTTCTCCAATGTGGGCACCGCCGAACAACGCCTGAAGGTGTTCTACGACAAAACAGGCATTCAACCCTATATTCTCTTCGCCAAATACAATCCGAAACTCACCAGCGACGAAGCGAAGCAGGAATGGGCGAAACAGTGGTACGACCAGCATATAGACAATGAGGACACACTGCTGTTCGTCTATTTCGCCGAGCGTGACACCGACAACGACGTTGGTTACATGACGTTGGTGAACGGCAAGCACGTCTCGAGCATCATGGATGCGCAGGCCACTGAGATCTTCTGGACGTATCTCGACGAGTACTGGTACAGCGACCGCAGTACCGACGATGCCATAGTGGCCACGTTCGACGCGACGGCGGACCGCATCATGACGAAGACCACCACACGCAACGACGTGCGCAAATGGGTGACGGTGGCCGTGATGGTCATTGCCGTATGCGTGGTCGCCGCGATTGTCGTGTGGCTGCTCATCAAACGCAAGCGCGAGCATGAACGCTATGTGGAACGCATGGTCACCACACCGCTGGAAACCGCGGAAGACCCGATTTTGAACAAATACGATCACACAGATCAGGAACAGAAAGGACAATAGCCATGGCTATTCTCAAACGATTCGGCGACATCATGCGCGCCAATATCAACGCGTTGCTCGACAAGGCCGAGGATCCCGGGAAGATGGTGGATCAGATGCTGCTCGACCTCAACGAGGACCTCGCCGCAGTGAAGAAGGAGACGGCAAGCGTGATGGCCGCGGCGACGAGCGCCCGCCAGCAGGTGGATGAGTGCAAGGCGAACATCGCCAAGTACGAGGCCGCTGCCAAGGCCGCGGTGAAGGCCGGCAACGACGACGACGCCCGTAAGCTGCTGGCCACGAAGCAGCAGTATGAAAGCACGCTCACCTCGCTGGAGGAGGCCGCGAAGGTCGCCGAAGACAACGCGGCGAAGATGCGTCAGATGCACGACAAGCTCGTCAGCGACATCAATGGTCTGCAGGCACGCCGTGCCGCCATCCACGCCAAGGTCTCCGTGGCCAATGCCCAGCAGCATGTGAATGCGGCCACTGAGAAGACCTCGCGCACATCGCGGAGCACCGCCGCCTTCGACCGTATGGAGGAGAAGGCGGACCGCATGCTCAACGAGGCGAACGCGACCGCGGAACTCAACACGCAGGCCACGAACGAAGACATCGCCAACAAGTACCTGTCCGGTGGCTCCGCCTCGGTGGAAGACGAGTTGGCACGCCTCAAGGCCGAAGTCGGTGTGGAGGAGCAGCAGCAGGCCGAGCAGTGAACCTGGCTATGGTCCGAACCATGCCTGAAATACGAGTGGAGGGGTGCATTCCAAATGCACCCCTCCACTCGTATAGGCGGCACGTGTGATGCCGCCCGAGTATTGAATCGGGATCAGCTCTGCGGCACTGCAATCTTTGCACGGCCGTGCCTGACCATCTCGCGGGAGTACCACAGCGAGATGATGAGCATGACCACCTCGAACGCCGCGGCGATGAGGATCGAATGCTGGAAGCCGTTGGCGTAGGCGAGATGGCGGTTCATGCCGTGTGCCGTCTGGCGCAGCACGTCGGCTGAAAGCACGCCCACGAACAGGGCCGAGCCGAGCGAGCTGGCAATCTGCGCACCGGTGGAGAAGATCGCGCTCGTATCGGGCATCAGATTGTCGGGCAACGCCTCGAACACCACATCTTTGTCGGGAACATTGATGAACGCGTCGCCAATGACCACCAGGCAGCCGATGAGCACGACCAGCCACACGATGCGGGTGGGGGCGGCGACGAAGGTGGCGAAGAGGCCGACCACAATGAAGGCGAATCCAATGGACACAATGGGCCACATGCCTTGCGCGTCAACGCGCTTGCCGGCGAACAGAATGCTGCCCGAATAGAACAGCGTCATGATGAGCAGGAAGCAGCCGGAGATGAACGGTGTGCGGTCGCATGCACGTTCCATATACAACGGCAGCAGCAGCAATACGGCCTGCTGTCCCATCGAACCGGCCATGTAGAGCAGCACGCCCACGGAGACGAACAGGTGTCGCATCGGCTTGAGATCGAGCAGCGGCACCGCCAAATGGAATTGCCGTACGCCGAACCAAACGAGCACGGCTATGCCGCCGACGAGCATGGGGATTGCGAATCCAGGGCGATGGGTGAGCTCGGAGAATCCCAGCATCACCAGAGCAAGCCCCACGAAGGCGAGTGCAACCGACAGCATGTCGATCGGCTGCTTCTTGCGGCTTTCGACGTCGAACACGAACTTGGCGCCCATGATGAGCGAGATGATGCCAATCACCAACGGCACCACGTACATCGAGGTGAGGCTCACATAGGTGAGGAACATGCCGCTGAGCAATGGGGCCACCGCGATGCCGAGCCCGATGATCGCGCTGTTGAGCGAGACGACGCGGCCGGAGATCTTCGGGGGCACAATGCGAATGATCACCGTGTTGATGGTGGGGTACATGAGCCCCGAACCGACCGCCTGGATGAGCCTGCTGCCGAGCATCATCGGGAAGTTCAGCGAGAACAGGCCAATGAGTGAACTCGCAATGAGCAAGATGCGGCTCCAGAAGAACATGCGTTTCAGGCCCATGCGTGCAAGCACGGCCGCCGCCGTCATCACCGCGGTGGCGCAGACGATGGAGTAGCCCACCGTCACCCAGTTCGCCGTGGCGATGCTGATGTGGTAGGTGTCGGAGATGTTCGGCAGGGCCACCACCATCATCACCCCGCAGAAGCCATCACCCAACGTGCTCACGATGAGCGTGGCGATAAGCAGTTTGATTGACTTCCAACTGTGCTGCTGGCCGTCTTTCGCGGTGATCATTGTGGTGTTCGCAATCGCTGCCATGACTCTCCTTTCGGCTCGGTACTCTCCATGGGCATGGGCAGGTTGGGCCAATGCCGATTATAGGAACGGGAGGAGGGGGTGCGCGTATGGCGTCGAATGTCGTTGATGACCGGAATGGCGCGTGAAGCAGACGCATCAACGGAAACGATGCGATCGGGGAAGTGGGCGGGAAGACGGGATTGTGCCTCTAGCGTAGTGTCTATACATTTGACGCATGGAGAATGGGTTGTGAAATGATACAAAGCGCTCCCGTGTGCATCAATGCGTACCTGAAAAACATTCTTCGAGCAAAAAAACGAGTCGTCGAAAACATTTCGGCTTAGATTGTATGGATTATTGGCAACAAGATGTACCGTACAGACAATTTCTGAACTCTCTACCATGGCAGGTGACAGCGTGGAGACCACCGTGGAAGCGACGTGGAACGGAGGCGCTTCGGGGAATGCGATGAGGATTCCCCGTCATCGGCCGCCGCCTCATGTGAGGCAATCTCGCGGAGTCTTCCTCTATGGTCTAATGCCAGGAAGGACAGGGAGAGTCATGAGGACTCGTGTGATGGCAAAAGTCGCGGCGATGTTGGGCGCCGTGGCGATGATTGGCGCCGGGGGCGTGATGGCCGCCCCGGCGTTGGCTGACGATACCGCGGCCACTGCCGGCGGCGGTTCGATAGAAATCGAATCTCCGCAGAAAGTCAATGGCGACAATATGATCGCCCCCTCCGTCAATGGTCGCGTATTCAATGCCTACGAACTCGGCTCCTATGAAAACGTGACGTTGAACAAGGAACAGAGCGAGATCACCGGATACAGCCTTGCGAACGCCTCCGGCATCGATAATGCGGAGGTCATGAAATGGATCGACTCGGCTGCGGCCGGCGTGACATTGCAGACGCTGAATGACGTCATGGCATGCACGGGCAGCGGAACGTCCACGGCATGCACATTCAAAGGGGCCGCCGCAAATCTCACGCCATTGCAGTTTGTGGCACGCTACTTCTACGGAACGGGTTCCGACGCGTACGGCAACAATCATGCGGACCAGCCTCTCATGCGCAGATTCGCACAGGCGGCTGCGGCGTCCGGTGTGTTGAAGCCGGCGACGAAACAGCCTGTGGCGGGGACGAACAATGAGGTTCTCTTCCAAGGACTAACCCCGGGGCTGTATTTGATCACCGAGGCCTCCGTCCCAGGAAGTGCGTCCACCGGCGAAACGGTTGCGCGTGCGATGATCACCGGCACAACATACCCGCTTGCGGGCGGCAAAGACATCACGAGTGTCGTGGACGCCTCCACCACCCCGGCGACAACATTCGAACTTGGCAAGCTGTACCTCAAAGCCGAGAAGGTCATGGTGGCCAAGGACGTCGTCGATGCCGGCAAACCCATCAACGACCAGCTTGCAAGGGCGAAATCGGCGCGTACGTTCGCAATCACGACAAACGTGCCGAACTACGATGAGTACACGAACTGGACGAGCCCGCAATTCTCCATCTCCGATTCGCCGACGAACCTGACACTCGATACCGGATCGGTCACAGTGACGGCGACGACAACCGACGGAACCGCCAAGACGACATCGCTCAAGAAAGGAACCGACTACACGGTGACATCGAATGCCGACGGCGGATTCACCGTCACGTTGGATGCCCCGCGCGCGCTGAGCGGCGACTCGATCAAGATCGTCTACTCAGCTGTTGTGGCAGATGTGAGCGCTGCCGACACGATGAACACGGCCACGGTGAAATTCTCGAAGGATCCGCTGAACCCCCAGGCCTTAGGCACCGTCGATGCCACGAGAAATGTCTATGTGGCGGCCATTCCATTCCAGAAGATCAAATACAATGACCCGAACACCGTGCTGGCGGGCGCTGTGTTCGATGTGACCGATGCGAATGGCAATCCGGTGAAATTCGATGTGAATGCCGCCGACAACGTCTATAGCGTCGACCCCGCATCCACGCGCGCCAACGCAAACCAGATCGTATCGAACAGCTCGTCGATCATGCTTGTCGGCCTTGGGGCAGATGCGAATGGCGCGACGAAGTACACGTTCACCGAGAGGAAGGCGCCGACCGGATACATTCTCGGCAATACGCCGGTGTCGTTCACGCTCACTGTCACGCCGAAGTACGAGGGCAACGCGCTCGCCGGTGTCTCCTACCGGATTAATGGCGATGAAGGGAACTCCGGTAATTTCGCAAACTTCGTCGACAGCTCCGAGCCGGCTGTGCAAGCCGGATCCGTTGTGGCGGCTCCGAAGTCGAACACGACGGAATTCGAGGGCGCCATGATCCGCGTCGAGAACACGACGAATGCGAGCGACTTCGCGAAGACCGGCGGCGAGATCACGCGTGCGCTCGTCATTGTCGCCGTACTCGCCGTGATTGGTGCAGTGTTCCTGGTCGCGGCACGCATACGTAGGAGCCGTATGCAGGGCTGACGCAGCGCCGTTGCGGATTGCGGCAATCCTCACAAGCGGTCGGCCCGTTCAGTTGGGTCGGCCGCTTGCCTATTATGTGCGCCGGGCCTTTCGAATCTGCCGGCGAACATGCACCGAATACGCTACGGTATGGGAGACGTGGCAATGGAACGACAGGGGGAGACGATGCCGCATAGACACCGCACAGGCCGACATGGCAAGTCCGGTGGTTCGCGTCGCCGTTTCGCGCCGCGGATTCGCCGGGACATCGCGCGTAAGGACGGCGTCGCCGCATCGTTCGCGATCATCGGCTGGGTTTGCTATATCGCCTCCGCGTTACTGCTGTCGTGGGTGGTGGGAGCGCTGATTCACAATGACATGATCGCGCGCACCGTCGCCGACAATGTCGCCACCGCACCTTCCACTTGGCCTGCCGGTGACCGCAAGGCAGCCTATGATCGTGCCCGCGAATACAACGGCCGGCTCGAGGCGCAGTTCGGAGGCCGCATTCCCGCCGATGCCGCCAGCGAGACCGGCCCGGCACGCGAGACGCTCGACAGCGTGTACATGACCACTCTGTCGGTGGACGGCAAGGGTGCCATGGCGCGTTTGAACATTCCGCAGATCTCGGTGAACATTCCGATTTACCACACGACGCTCGACTCGTCGCTTGACGACGGTGCAGGGCATATCTACGGCACCGCATTGCCAGTCGGCGACCCGCACACCTATTCCGCGCTGGCCGCGCATTCCGGAGGTGTGCAGGGCATGCTGTTCACGCGGCTCAACGAACTGCATAGGGGAGCGGTGTTTTACATCGATGTGCTCGGTGGTGAGCAGGGTTACCGGGTCACGGACATCCGCACAATCAAACCCGAGCAGATGGAGCGCACACTGCAGGATCTGCGCAGGCAGTATGGCGGTGGCGAGGCGACGGTCACGTTGGTCACCTGCACGCCGATCGGCGTGAACACGGACCGTCTGCTTGTCACCGGCGTGCGCGAGAACATACCCGAGAGCATGCCGCCGGCGTCGACGCAGAAAGACACCAGACTGATCGCCGCATGCATCGGCATCGCATTGTTCGTGCTGCTGCTCGCGATTGCCCTTCTCGTCACCTGGCTGCGGAGACACCGCACCACGAAACACAGTTAGCTCACAGCGAGAACCATGGCCATTGGCTTACCGAATCTCTACAATACGGGTTTCTGTATCTTTGCATAAATTATGTGCCAGTCACCAATAATTATTGAGAAGGTAGTCAATCCAGAACATGAGCGTGCATACCCATACCCATGAACTATCGAAAACACTGAGCGCCGGCATCGTGTCCGTCGCAACGCTCCTCGCAGGATGCGCGTGCATTCCGACCCCTCGGGCCATTGCTGAGGAGGCCGGGAATCCGAACACGATAACGGTGCACATACCCACCTCGGACGCGGCCAATATGAGCGCATCGCTGGCGAACAGCAAATTCTCGCTGTACAAGATCGCAGATTACGCCAATGTCACCGGCAACGGCACGGTGGCCACGGGCTACGATCTCACTCCGGCGAGTCCGGTGACGCAGGATTCCGTGCGCGTCTGGATCCACGATGCATATGACAAGGCCGGCATGTGCGCGAGCGAACAGAACACGACATTCGATTGCACGACGTCGAAGTTCGTGGGAGACGCCGCCAATCTGTCGCCGCTCACCTATGTGGCGAAGTATTTCTACGGCACCGGTGCGGACCTGTTCCACAATGAGGCTGCCGACAACAAACTCATGCGCGCGTTTGCGAACGCGGCGAAATCAATGGGTAATCCGATAACGACGGTGACCACGGGAGCCGACGCGGGAGATGCGCTCTCCGTGGACGCCGGCTCGCAGGGCCTGTTCCTGATCACACAGGATGGTGGGCCGAGCGATCAGGTGATGTCTCGCGCGATGATCGTGGGAACGCCCATCACCTCCGGCACTGCCACCTACACGCAGTTCGCCGCCACTCGTGAAGGCAAACCGGTCACGATCGATTTGGGATCCGTCAATCTCAAGGCACAGAAGGTCGCGGCCACGTTGGAGTTCGACCCGGTGCAGAACAATGGCGATGAGTCACGCGAAACGGTGCAGATTAGGTCGCTGCGCCATTTCCGCATCACCGCGAACGTGCCGGATTACGCCGACGAGTATGCCGAGATCGCCGCACCGGTCTACTCGATCGCCAGCATGTACTCCGATGCGATCAAGCCGACAATACAGGGGATCAGAAGTTCGCTGAAGGTATATGCCGACGGTTCGCAAAGCCTCGCGTTGAATACCGACTACACCGTGGAACAGGGAGACGACGGCAAGAGTTTCACGGTGAAGCTCTCCAATCCGAAAGCGTGGAGCGGCCGGACAATCACCGTCACGTATGGGGCACTCATCAATGGGTTGGACGCCGGTCCGATCGACAACAAGGCACAGGTGAGCTTCTCGAACACCGCCACCTCGAGGGGGCAGACCTCGACCAGTGAACTGCCGCTGTACACGACGCGCGTCGGCCTGCAGAAGATCGCATTCGGCGACGTCGGCCACGCCACGCTTGATGGGGCCACATTTACGGTGAAGCAGGAGGCCGGCAGCAAAACGACGCCGGTGTATTTCCAGCGTACTTCGGCGATAGTGAATGGGGTGGAAAGGACCGAATACCAGAAAGTGGCCTATCAAGTGGGCAACGACACGCCGACCATCACCGCCGGCGATGTGTTGATCGCTGGACTGGGTGCGGATTCCACGCAGCCAACCACCTACACGTTCACCGAAACGAAGGCGCCGAATGGCTATATTCTGGGCGAGCACCCGGTGACCTTCACCGTCACCGTGCAGCCGCACGCATCGGAGAACACCCGCAAACTCGATTCGGTCATATACACCATGCACAGCAAGGACCATGCGAACTTCCTCGATGAATCCGACCTCGCAGTGAACGGCGATCAGGGCGTCACTGTGAACATTGCCGATTCCTCGGCGGATGACGATCTGAAGGGCGGCATGATCCGTGTGGAGAACACGACGAACGTCAGCGACTTCGCCAAGACCGGCGGGGAGCTCATGATCGCAATCTGGGCCGTGGTGGCGCTCGCGGCCATTGGTTCCGTGTTCATGCTGCTCGCCCATATTCGACGCAGGCGCAACGCGTGATATACGGGTGACGGATGTCGGTTTTGGCATCCGAGGGGGCGATGACTTCGGCCATCGCCCTTTATTTCACGAAATACCGCTATGCCATGTGCGTAAACGGGATTGGCCTGTCGTGTTTTCGCATTGAATCTCATGGAGAGGAACACAGGCATTTGGCATACACGGAGCGGATGTGCCGATTCGAGAACGGCGCTTAGCCCATAGGCAATCGAACCGCGCATGCCTCGTCATGCAGGGTACTACTGAATATGAGAAGGCCGTGCAAGCGACCTGTGTTTGTTATGCATGCTGACAAGCGGAAAGTGATGAGAACATGAAACGGAATTGGTTGAGGAAGGCGGCTGCGGCATTGGTCTCGGTCGCCACCGTGGCTGCGGTGGGCATCGGTCTGAGCGCGCCGGCATATGCCGATGATGCATCGACTACCACGGCGCCGCAGATCACGGTGCTCGCTCCGAGCGGCGATAATTCGACGTTGGGCGATGTGAAGGCGAATTTCTTCGAGAATCGCGATTTCAAGGCGTTCAAGCTAGCTGGGTATTCGAACGTCAAGGTGAATACCCAGGATCAGGTGACCAATATCGGCTACACTGTCGTGAACGGTCTGAACAACGATGAAATCGACCGTTGGATCGCGGCCGGCTATAATGCCGGAAGCGCCGCGGAAAAGAACAATCTGAGCTCCGTCATTGAGGTGACCGGCGACAAAGTCACATTCAAGGGCGACGCCCAGGCAATGGACCCCATCACCTTCGTCGCCAATTATTTCTATGGCACCGGTGGTGACAAGTATGGCAACACGCAGGTGAGCGACACGATGATGCGCGTGTTCGCCGAAGCGGCGGAGCAGTACTACAAGGGGCAGCCGTCCCAAGCGACATTCGACAAGAACTCTGATTCGATGACTGTCAAATGCAATGAAGGCGAAGGCCTTTACCTGATCATCGATGTGACCACAGGCCTGAACACCCAGATTCCTGCACGAGCGATGGTGACCGGCACACCTGTGACTGTCAATGGTAAGACATACACGAAGTTCCACGGTGAGCATGCCACCTATACACTTGGTGAGATCCACCTGAAGGCCGAGCAGGTCGTGACGTCCCTTGCCGTGGTCAATACACAAGCGGATGAATATGGACAAAGTGAAAACCAGTTCAAGGGCACTCCGGTGGCCATCGGCTCGCAGCGTGTGTTCCAGACAACCGCCAACATTCCAAATTACGGCGACTATGAATACTGGCAGGATCCTCGATTCCGAATCACGCTGGTCCCCAGCGCCAATATTTCCCTTGACAATGCCAAGTTGAATGTGGAGGTGCAGCCGCTCGGCGGACAGTATGCGAAGGCAGATGCCCAGAATTATACGGCGACGCCGAATCAGGATGGCTCGATCGTCATTGATTTCCAGAATCTGAAAACTGCTGCCATGAGCGGTGCAACCGTACGCGTCACCGTCACCGGAACCGTCAACAATCTCACGGAGGCAGCCTCGCAGGTCACCTCGAAGACCCAGTTTTCGAATGATCCCGCCAATGGCACGCAGTTGAGCTCCAGCCCGATTTCGAAGACGGTGGGCCTGTTCGATGCAGATATTCCGATGAAGAAGATCGCATGGGAGGGCAATGCGCAAAGCAACGCATTGGAAGGCGCGCAGTTCTCGATCACCCCGGCGAATGGATCCGCATTGAAGTTCACGAAAGGCACTGACAAGGAAGGGAACACCGTGTTCCAGGTGAATCCGAAAGGTGACCTGACCGCGGTGGAGATCGGTGCGGCTCGCGTGGCGGGTTTGCTCGAGAATTCCAAGGGCGCCGTGACCTATACCGTCAAGGAGACGAAGGCTCCGAACGGTTATGTGCTTGACGGTCGCCACGACATCGAATTCACTGTCACGCTGACGCCCGACATCAGTGCCGACAACGCATTGAACAACATCACCTTCAAGCGTAATGACGGATTGTACGGCAATTTCCTTACCGAGAGTTCGACGGAGATGGTGAACGGAAATGGTCAGCGGGTCGACACGCCAACACGTAATGCTGGTGGCACCTATGACACCACACATATGATCAGCGGGCAGATCGTTATCAAGAACACGAAGAACCCATCCGACTTCGCACAGACCGGTGGCACAATCACGAAAGTGCTCATTGCGATGCTCATCATCGCCATCGTGGGCGCGGTGCTGTTGCTCATCGCACGTCAGCGTAGGCGCAGCGGCGCGAAGACCGCCTGATTCCCATCACTTGCGTTCGCAGGGAGGCCGCCGGCAATGAGATTCTTCATCGGGGCGCGGCAGCCCTGCGAACGCACAGTCATTTCAACATAGGTCCATACATTCATTGGCATGGCGGCATCCGGCATGAGCCGCGGCTGTCGTGCTCGCGATTGCGGTAGGAGGTGCATCGATGAAACATTTCAAGGGATTCATTGCGTTGCTCACTGCCGCAATCCTGTTCATATCCACAGGTTTCATTTCAGGCAGCGCCTGGGGCAGGCAGGTCGCCGAAGCCTACCCAGGGGCGATGAGTGCGCAGAACACGGCTGGTGATTCCTCGCCGTCGCCGACGGCGTCATCTACAGATATGCAGGCCGATTCCACTGCGCCGAATGCCGGCGAAACGGGGGCCACACCTGAGCCCTCGAGCACGTCCTCCGAATCACTAAAACCATCGGTCAAACCCATGCCGGGCGACGATGGCGCCTCCGAATCAACGGCGGGGGATTCCGCACAACCACGGGCCTCGCAGGCGTCCGGCACGGTGGGGGACAATTGCCAGTGGTGGCTCGAAGATGGCGTATTGCACATCGGCACCGCTGAAGGGCAGGTCATTTACACGCCCCAGTCCGACATTGACAGCCAGCAGTCACCGTGGCACCAGTGGGCCAACGACATCACTTCCATTTCAATCGACTACAAGATTCAGGCCAAGGGCAAACTCTCGTACTTGTTCTTCAACCTGCACAATGCGAAGTCGATCACGGCGAAGCAGGGCTGGTGGAACTGGTGGGATGTCTCGGAAATCGAGAACATATGCAACAACGATGCCTCGCTCGAAGACATCTCGGCGTTCAGCGGGGTGGACACCCGCAACATTCGAAGCTTCAAATACGCGTTCAAGCACTGCGAGAAGCTCAAGGATGTCTCGCCGCTCAAGAACTGGTATTTGGAAGGCATGAACAACACCGACGGCAATGGTCTGGAAGGCATGTTCTCCGAATGCTATTCGCTGGAGAACCTCGATCCGCTCCGGCAAGAGCCGGATGGGCATGGCGGCTACCACTGGAACATGTGGTATGCGAAGGGCCTCCAATTCATGTTCCAGCGTTGCTACAAGCTGACGAATCTCGACTTTCTCGCCGGTTGGAATGTAAAGAACGTCACCAACATGTCGAATATGTTCGAGGGGTGCCATTCTCTCGCCGACCTTACCCCTCTGGGCCAGTGGGGGGGGATATGACGAAGAGCCTGCGATATGCCAGCAGTATGTTCAGCATGAAGAAGGCCGATAGCGGGGCAGGCACCACCACAAACGAGCCCGATGGTGGTGAGATCGAGGACCTCACACCCCTGGGCAGCTGGAATGTGGGCAGCCTGGAACATATCAACGGCATGTTCTGGTACAACGACAAGCTGACAGATCTGGGGACCGCGAACACCGGCCTGGGCAACTGGAAACTCGGTCGACTGCAGGAGATGTACAATCTGTTCGAAAACTGCACGAGCCTTTCGGATCTCACCGCATTGGCGAATTGGAACACGAACACCGTCTATGGCATGAATGCGGTGTTTGCGGGGGACGGCAACATTCATGATGTCACGCCGGTAGGCAAATGGCATATGGGGAATGTGACAAGCCTTTCGTACATGTTTGCGAACGTGAACACCGCGAACCCGGTGGGGCAGATGTCATTCGCAGCACTTGCAGACTGGAGATTCGGTGACGGCAAACTCAGCTCCACGAACTCGTATGAGAATGTGTTCCAGAATGTGCCGAACATCACCGAGATAGGCGTTCCGCCGGTGAATCAAGGCGGTATCGAGCTCGTCTCCGCATATCTGAACGCATTGGATTCCACCGAGTGGAAACAGACCTTTGAATGGCGTAACCGCGATAAGGACCCTGGACCCTATACCGGACCATTCTCGTTGAGCGCTCTCGAATCGTTGATGAAGGGCGATGCGAAATGGAACTTCATCGATCCGGCCGTGTATGTGCGAGTGGCGCAGCCAGCAGGGGCTCTCGCTATCGCCATGACCGTGCACAACAAGAACAACAACACCGAAACAGTGAAGAATTCTGCGAATAATCCTGTGCATATTACAGTTCACGCTGAGCGTGACGCGACCACGCCTGTTACTGGCACATTCGATGTAAGCATTGTAAGCACGCGGAACAAGAAGCCTCATAAAACGGACGGCAGTGTCCAAGCGAATTTCGATTCGCAGGGGAATGCGTCGGTGCCTGTGTACAGTGGCTATACCACAACAATCAAGGAATTGCCTGCCCAATCCAAATACACCCTTACCATTCAGTTCGTGCCAAATGGCTATGAGGTTACAGAAATCACCAATCAAGACGGCTCGATTCCGAGTGACGGCACCATAACAGCGACAATCAGCAGCACTTATTATGCGAAACCCGTGCCGGTACGGGTGACATTGGAGAAGAAGTTGACGGGGTATACGAGCTCGCGTCCGACATTGCACGATGATGAGTTCCGGTTCACATTGTGCGAAGTGCAGAGCGATGGCTCATGCAAACAGCTCGCCGCTGCAGGGAATCGGGCGGATGGAAGCATTGTCTTCCCCGATATCTCATATGAGCACCTCGGTTCATATACTTTGCGGGCACAAGAGGTTCTCGGCGATGATCGTGGGATTCGCTATGACACCCACGTTGCGACGGTCACCTTCTCGGTGAACGACAACAACGGACGCGGAGTTCTGGCGATAGATGGATACCAGGTCAAAGACGGGGTGTTCGAGAATTTCGTCTACAAACCGGCAGGATTGCCTGAAACCGGGCGCGAATCGCATCTGGGACTCGTTGTGGCAGTGGCAGCGGCGGCCCTATTCGCACTCGTCGTTGCATTGCTGCCGAGCAAGCGTCGGGAGTAGGCATAACAGTGCACATGTATAAAGAAAAGAGAGGAGTGGACGTACAACAACTTCTGCGTAAAAAGAGACATCTGGCACCGCTATCCGTCCCTTTTACGTAGGGTGCGTTCGAGCCAAGCGGTACGCAGAGACTGTTTGAAATACATATCTGCTCCCTTGTACGCAACAGAATAGGTACACTTACTGATAGCCCACGGAGAGGAGTGCGGGAGGTGAATAAGCAGGAGACGAATCTGAAGCAGGCAGAAGACCGCGTCGAAAGGAAGTGGCCATCGTGGCTTGCGCCGCAGATTCGCAATGACATCCGCCATCACGATGTGCTCACCGCAATCATCGCCATACTCGGATGGATGTGCTATTTCATATTCCTGCTCATGCTCGTATGGGTGGTCACCACGTTGGTGCACAACGACATGATCGAGAAAAGCGCGGCCCGCGAAATCACCGCCGCAGGCGAGGCCTGGAAACCGGAGCAGAAGTCGGCGGAACTCGAGAAGGCCTACGCATACAACGACGCCGTGAGTAAGTACTTCAACGGGCGCATCCTCGCAGATACGACGAATGAGGAGGGCGCCACAATCGAGCGTGAAGACAAGGCCTACCAGAACACACTCAACGTCGACGGCTCGGGTGGCATGGCCCGTCTGGAGATTCCTAAGATCTCGGTGGACATTCCGGTGGGTCACACGACGCTCGCGCATGTGCTCAATCGCGGCGCCGGGCATGTGTATGGAACGGCGTTGCCGGTGGGGCAACCTGGCACCGAGTCGGTGATCGCCGCGCATTCCGGCGGATTCCAGGGGCTCCTGTTCACTCGTCTGCATGAGCTCAAGGACGGCGATCTGTTCGTGATCGATGTCGCCGGCGAACGGCAGGTGTACAAGGTGTTCAACAAGCGCACGATTCTGCCCGACCAGCTTGAGGATGCCCTGGTGCAGATTCGCGATATGGAACGCGATGACAACAATGCGATCGTCACACTCGTCACCTGCACGCCGATCGGCGTGAACACGCATCGTCTGCTTGTCAGCGGCATTCGTGTACCCGACAGCCAGGCCAAGTTCGCCTACAACCAAGGTGATGGAAGACTGCGGTGGTTCCTGATCGGCGTCACATCGTCATTGATCGCGCTGCTGCTCGGCCTGGCGTTCCTGGCATTGTGGAAGAAAGGCCACGGATTGCCGCGTCTCAAGCATTGCGCGGGCTGGCAGGGGGTGTCACCGCTGCCGGGGCTCGGCGATGACGCGCAGTGAGCTGTCGAGCGGCAAACGGGAGCGGTTCCGGCATGTATTCGTCGTCTGCCGCAGCTGCCCTGAGCAGACGACGAATACCGGAATCGACTACTTGGTGAGTTCGTTGTATTTTGGCACGCCCATGTAGTTGAACGAGACGTGCTGCACGTTCTTGCCGGCGGCCGCGGTGACGTTCGCGTACCACAGCGGAATCACCGGGAGGTCGTTGAACAGCAGTTCCTCGGCCTGATGGTAGTAGCCGATCGCCTTCGACTCGTCGGTCTGGCGTGCGGCATCGTCGATCAGCGCGTCGAAATCGCGGCTCTTGTAGTCGCCGTTGTTGAGCCCCTTGCCGTCTGCAGACGCGGAGTCATAGGCCTGCATGAGGTAGCCCTCTGGGTACGGGTAGTCGGATTGCATGCCCTGCAGGAACGCCGCGTTGATCGTGCGGTCGTGGATCGCCGAGCTCAGTTCCTTCTGCGTGGGCAGCACATACGGCTCGGCGTCGATGCTGAGCGTGTTCTTGATCGAGTTCGTGATGCCCTCGATGAGCTCGCGGTTGCCGCTGTCCGTGCTGTAGGCGATGCGGAATGTGCCGTTCCACTTCGAGATCGCGTCGGCCTTCGCCCAGAGATCCTGTGCGCTCTTCGTCTCGTAGTCGAGCACGTCGGAACCCTTGAGATCCTTGGAATAGCCGGCGATGGTGGGTGCGAGGAAGTCGGTGGCCGGGGTGGCGGTGCCGTACATCACCTTGTCGATGATGCTCTTTCGGTTGATGGCATGGCTGATCGCGGCGCGGCGCAGGCGGCCCTCCTCGCCTTGGAAATGCGCGAGCTTCTGCGGAATGGTGAACGATTTGAAACCGGGGCCCGGTTTGTTGAAGGTCTGCAGATTCGAATCCTGCTGGTAGCTGGCCAACGCGGATGCCGGAATCGTGTCGATCACATCGAGATTGCCTGATTCCACGTCGGCATACGCGGTCTGCGTGTCGGTGTACAGCACAAAGTTGATGCCGCCGTTGTGCGGCTTACGCGGCCCGGTGTACTTCGGATTCGGCTTGAGTTCGATGTTCTGGTCATGGTTCCATGCCTCGAGCATGTACGGACCGTTGCCCACCGGGCGCTCGCCGTACGCGTTGACGTCGCGGTACGCGCTTTCGGCGATCGGCAGGAACGCGACATCGCCCACCTTGTAGGGGAACGAGGAATCCGGGGCGTTGAGCGTGACCTGGAGCGTGTGGTCGTCGATCACGTTGAGGCCCGAAAGCTGGGCGTTCTTGTCCACGCCGTCTTTTTGCAGATCGTCGTAGCCCTTGATCGTGGCGAAAATCGAGGCGCCGAGCTGGCCGTTGGCGGCATTCGCGGCGAAAGACCACGATTTCGCATACGTGCTCGCGGTGATCTTCTCACCATCGGAGAACTGCAGATTGTCGCGCAACGTGACCGTGTACTGCGAGGCGTCGGCGTTCGGTGTGATCGACTTGGCGTCCGCATAGATGAGCTCGCCCTTGTCGGAGAACGTGACCAAGCCCTCGTACAACTGGGTCACCACTTTCCAACCGGCCATGTCGTCGGTGTTGCCCGGCAGCAGATTGGCTGCCGGCTCCACATTGTTCACCGTGATGGTCTGCGAGGATGGGGAGGAGTTCGAGTTGCCGGACGCACCGGTACCTGCGCCGCAGCCGGCGAGAAGCGCGCCGAGCGCCGCGATGCCGGCGATGGCGGCGCCGATGCGGTGGTGATTGGTGGTGTGATGTCTGAGTGAGTTCATGATGTTCCTTTGCGTGAATGGCGTGTTGTTTCGGATTGCCTGTGTTGAGTCGTCGAAAGGGCCATATTCGTGGGACGGCATACGCGAATGCATGCGAATGTGGTCTGCGAATAGCGAATGAGTATGCGGGAATCGTCCGAATGGGCCGGATGCCTGATGAGAATGCGTCTGGGAATCTGTATGAAATTCAGCGACACATGGTTGGGCATGACGAATCAATCGCATGGCGACAACATGCCTTCACCATTCCTTCGCGATTGATCATGCGCCCACCATAGCACGGCGGGGCGGAAAGCGGTTTGCGGGTAGCGTGAGCCAGATGAGAATACTAGGCAGACAAAGAATATGTGTGCGGTCATATTGGATTGGTATCACGGTATGGTCTGCGACATTGCTGGAATTCGGACAGTGAGGGCAAGTCTGGCGGAAGCCTTGTTATTCTGTGAGCTTAAGCGCTTGAGGTGGTCTTGAGCGCAGAAGGAGATGAACATGAACGGCAAGGTTGCAGGGAAGTCTGTGAACGGGAAAACCGCACGCATGGGGGTGATGGCGGCATGGTGCGCGCTGTTGATGCTCGTGGCGGTCATGCTCGGCGGTTGCACGGCGAAAACGACGAAGGCGTACACGTTCAAGGTGGAGACCGGAGACTCGGTGAAAGTGGCACTCAACACAACCGGCGGCTACGACCTGACGAAAGACCTCCCCTTCGAAGTGAAGAAGGGAGATGACGTGTTGGCCAAGGGCACATTCATCAAGGGGGAGTACTTCGACGAATATTCGCAGAAGGCGCATGACGAGGCCAATGTGCTCAACGAAGGCGAACACGATGGCAACCGGTTTGTCTTCTGGGAGTACACGCAGGACGATGCAAGCGAATACGCCTATGTGATCGAAGTGAAGAACTCGTCGACGGGCGTGCTGCTCTCCGCTAACTCACAACAGGATGCCGAGGATGTGTTCGGTCGTCTGACGATCTCGCTTGCCGGCAAGTGATTTCACGTGCGCGCGTATGCTGGTGTCGGCAGTGAGCGAGCGAGTGAGGAGCGATATGAAGCGGATTGTGGCAGGGATTGTGGCACATGTGGACGCCGGCAAAACCACGCTGTCCGAAGCGCTCCTCTACAACGCAGGCGTCACGCGTAAGCTCGGCCGCGTCGATCACGGCGACTCGTTCCTCGACACGAATCAGATCGAACGTGAGCGCGGCATCACAATCTTCACCGAGCCGGCGGTGGTCGAATCCCCGAACATGGAGCTCACGCTGCTTGACACCCCGGGCCACGTTGATTTCTCCGCGGAGACGGAACGCACGCTACGGGTGCTCGACTATGCGGTGCTCGTGGTGAGCGCGTCGGATGGCATCCAGGGTCACACCGAGACGTTGTGGCGCCTGCTCAGGCAGTATGACGTGCCCACGTTCGTATTCGTCAACAAAATGGATATGCCGGAGGCGAGTCGGCAGGCCATGCTTGCACAGCTGCAGCGCAGGTTCTCGGATTCCTGTGCCGACTTCACCGCCAATGCCGCCGGTGAGCTCGACGCGGCGACATTGGAGACGATTGCGTTGCAAGATGATTCCGCGATGGACCAGTATGTGGCTTCGGGAAACGTCGACATTCCCACGATAGCCGGTCTCATCGCACGCCGCCGCGTGTTCCCGGTGTATTTCGGAGCGGCCCTGCGTATGGAGGGCGTGACCGAGTTCATGCGCGGATTCGAGACCTACACGCAGCAGCCGGCATACGGCGAGGATTTCGGCGCGCAGGTATTCAAAATCTCCCACGATGCATCGGGCAACAGACTCACGTGGCTCAAGGTGACCGGTGGCGAGCTGCGCGCGAAGATGGTGCTCGAATCCGGTGAGAAAATCGATCAGGTTCGCGTGTACTCCGGAGCGAAATCGACGACGGTGGAACGCGTGTCCGCCGGCGAGGTGTGCGCGGTCACCGGACTTGGGCACACGGTGCCGGGCGAGGGGCTCGGCGCGGCGGAATCTGCGGGCGCACTGGTATTGCAGCCAGTGCTCACCTATACGCTGCAACCTGGGGATTGCGACCCGCACGCCTGTCTGGTCGCGTTGCGCGAGCTGGAAGACGAGGAGCCCTTGCTGCATGTTGTATGGCAGCCGCGCCTGCAGGAGGTGCATGTGCAGTTGATGGGCGCCGTGCAGCTGGAGATTGTGGAGGAGTTGATGCGCTCGCGGTTCGGTCTTGAAGTGGCGTTCGGGCAGGGTTCGATTCTGTACAAGGAGACGATAAGCGCGCCCGTGGAGGGCGCGGGGCATTTCGAACCGTTGCGTCACTATGCCGAGGTGCATGTGCTGATCGAGCCTTTGGCACGCGGCGCGGGCGTTGAATTCGCGACCGCCGTGAGTGAAGATGTGCTCGACCGCAACTGGCAGCGCGCCATTGTGCAGCATTTGCGCGAAAAGGAGCATCTCGGCGTGCTGGTGGGCGCGCCGCTCACCGATGTGAGATACACGCTGATCGGCGGACGAGGGCACTTGAAGCATACTGAAGGCGGCGATTTCCGCGAGGCCACGTATCGCGCGGTGCGCATGGGGCTCATGGTCGCCCGCGCCGCCGGTGAATGCGTGTTGCTGGAACCGTGGTACAGATTCCGTCTCGAGGTGCCGCAAGACATGCTCGGACGCGCGATGAGCGACGTGCAGAGAATGAGCGGCGTGTGCGAGGCGCCATCTGCAGACGGCGAATTCGCGGTGCTCGAAGGCGAGGCGCCGGTGAGCGAGATGCGCGACTACGCGATGGACGTGAACGCCTACACGCACGGTCGTGGGCGCATCTCACTGGTGTTCGGCGGTTACCGGGATTGCCATGATGCGGACGTGGTGGTTGAGCACGCGGAATACGACGCCGAATCGGATCTGGAGAACACGCCCGACTCGGTGTTCTGCGCGCACGGTGCCGGTTACCCGGTCAAGTGGTACAAAGTGCCCGAATTCTGCCATGTTCCGATGCAGACAATTCAGTGAGATGACGTTTTTTCGATCTGCTCGCAAAATCTATGCCAAATATATGACTTTGAAATATATGCCTACAGCGGTTTTAACCGATTGGGCGCGGCAGTTGAGGTGTAATGAAAGCACCTTAGTTGCTATTTCAAGGAAAGGTGGTCACTATGGCAGATGACAAGAAGGCACACGAGACGCTTAAGGAGAAGGTCGACGATTTCAAGGCCGATGTCGATGAGCGCAAAGCCGAGCATCAGGAGAAGGACGCGGTGAAGGATATCAATCGTGCCTTCAAGCATGATCTGAAGTCCGATGTCGATCTCGACAAGGCCGCAGACAATGTGGACAAGGCGGTGGAACGCGAAGCCGAAGCGCAGGAGGGCTGAAACGCTCTGTTGTAGGTGAATACCTGCTGGCGCTCGTTGGTGCCAAATATGCGAAAAGACTCCCATTGGGGGAGTCTTTTCGCATATGGAGCGGACAACGGGACTCGAACCCGCGGTCTCGACCTTGGCAAGGTCGCGCTTTACCAACTAAGCTATGTCCGCAACGCAACCGGAGAACCGGCTTCGTGGGCGATACAAGATTCGAACTTGTGACCCCTTCCGTGTCAGGGAAGTGCGCTACCTCTGCGCCAACCGCCCGAAGCGAATAACAACATACGTCATCTGGCGGACAAGTGCAAGTGCAATGTCCCTGCCGACACACGTGCGGCAGGTGGCGAGCCTTTGGAATCATTGGCTCGAACGGCGATGTGGCGGTTTCGTGTGCATGGCTGGAATGTTGCCGACTTCAGATCGTGCCCTTGGTGTTGTCCCCGGTATTGCGCCCCGGATGCGGGGGCAGAGTGAGCAACAGCCTCGTGGCAAGACCAAGTTCACGTATTGCGTCCCGGATGCGCGGGGCAGAGTTTCGTCACTGTCGCAGGCTCCCTTACGTTCCTCACCCCTGCCCCGCGCATCCGGGGCGCAACACCTGCGGCGACCTTTGTGGTAGACGGGTGTGGGTGATGGCTGCTGTGGGAATCCGCCTCCTCGGTGGGCGATGCTGCCGGGGCGGGGGGCTGCCGTGCTCCTTGGCGGTGAGCCTGCGGCTCCGTCACCACCCGTCCGGCGGCGGTCTGTTCTGCTGTGGTTGCCTGGTTGCGGGGGTCTTGGTTGTGCGTCCTGTTCTTGTCTGTGCGAGGTTGCGTAATTTGGGTCGTGTGCGTGGTGGTTTCCGTCTCCTTTTACGTCGGGAGCGGGGTGTTTTGCGTTTGTGCTGTCTCTGTCTTCTGCGTAATTTGGGTCGTTTGTGGTGTGGTTTGTGTCCCCTTTTACGGCAGGGGTGGGGAATGGGGATTGTTTCGTGTGGTGGTCTTTCCCTTGCGTGATTTGGGTCGTGTGTGTGTCGGTTTGTGTCTCTTTGTACGTGGGGAGGGTTACGTGGGTGAGGCTGGTTGGCTGCCTGGTTGCCTGCCTGACTGCCTGACTGGTTGGCTGCTTGGCTGGTTTTCTGGTGTCGTCCCCGTTGTGCGTAATTTGGGTCGTTTGTGGCACGGTTCTTGTCTCCTTTTACGTCGGGAGTGGGGTTTTGCGTTTGGTGTCCCTGTCTTCTGCGTGATTGGGGTCGTGTGGGGTGTGGTTGTTGTCCCCTTTTACGGCGGGGAAGAACGGGGATGATTCCCATGGTGGTTTCTCCCTTGCGTAATTTGGGTCGTGTGTGCCGGTTTGTGTCTCTTTTTACGTGGGGGTGGTGTGGTGTTTCCGATTGACGGTTCCGATCTTCTGTGTGTTTGGGGTTGTTTGTGGGTTGGTTTGTGTTTTTGTCGGCGTCATGGGGGGGGATTGTGGTTGGAGTTTGGTTGGTTTGGGTGTGTGGTGTTGGGTTTTCGACACGCCGGTGGTGGTGTTGTGTTTGTTGGGGTTTGGGGGTGTGTGGTGTGGGGTGGGGTTGCGTGGTGGTGGGTTGTGGTGTAGGTTTTTCTTTTGCTGCCGCTCACGGCCTGCCGGGTTTGCCTGGTGGGGGTTGTGGGTGTGTGGTGGTGGTTTGAGAACTCAATAGCGTGTACTGTACTACTTGACCAAGGTTTTGGTGTCCGGGCTGTCGTGGTCCGGGTGCTGCTTGGTCGTCTTTTATGATGCCAGTTCCGATGCGTGCCTGTGCGGGGGGTTCGTCCTTCGTGTGGGTGGCCCGAGGGGGCCTTGATTCGTGTCGGGGGTTTTTGTGTGACCGTCCTTCCTTATTG
>RSDC01000008.1:0-773085 GCA_004154635.1 Bifidobacterium animalis subsp. animalis | reverse complement strand
GACAACCAACACCACCATGACACAAGCCAGGACAACCCCGGCGACATCATCATGGCGGCACGACACACACGGACACCAACATCCGATAACACCCGCGTCCACGATCCGGTTCCCAACCCGCCACCCGCATAACTCAAGATTTTGCGGCGGCCATGGCCCAGGGGAGACGCCCGGTCCCATTCCGAACCCGGAAGCTAAGCCCTGGCACGGCGATGGTACTATGCCCGAGAGGACATGGGAGAGTAGCACACCGCCGCAACCACACTTCAACAGGACCCCGAACCGGCACCACCGGCCCGGGGTCCTCCCATACCCACACACCACCACAGGCAACCAGACACCAAACCCCGGCCCGGGCGAGCGACCCCCACCGCCTGCACCGCCGGACCCGAGGAACATATCCGATCCACGATATTCATCCCATTAACACCACGCCAAACGGGAAGAACAATTCCAACCCACGATTTCCTTCCCATTTACACCTCTCCAAATCAGAAGAACAACAACTCCTGACGATTTCCTTCCCACTAAGCATCCCGCAAACGGGAGGAACATATCCCCTCCACTATTTTCTTCCCATCTGGCACCCGACAAACGGGAGGAACAACATTCCCTGACTATGTTCTTCCCACTTACGCGCCTTCAACGCGGGAGCAGCACCCGTTGCACGGGTCTGCAGACACACCTGTGCAGCAGTCTGAAACTACCCACTGCCAGCATATAGGCAATAGCATGCCTATTCGGTAAAGCAAAAGCCCACCGCATGAGCGATGGGCGAATTGCATATGAAATCTTGTGCAAAGAGGTCACACGCACGTACGCATGGATATGTCTGCCGAGCGGGCGCCAATATAACGCCGCTGCCACTCCAGGCATTGGTACGTTTGTGTGGCGTCGGAAAGCGCGCGGTGCTCCTCAACATCGCCAATGCCGTAGCGCTGGATCAGATCGACAAGACGATGCCGTTCAGAGGGGAACAGCAGTCTGTCTATATGCATGGTGTCAATGGGACGCACGGAAAAGCGTGTGGAGTCGCTGAACACACGTTCCGCATTGGCAATGAGGAATGAGAGATCGAATTTGATGTTATGCCCCACCAAACGGTCATTCTCGGTCCAGTGTATGAAATCCCCGAGTATGTCGTCTATGGCGGGCTGGTCTTCAAGCATCTCGTTGGAAATGCCCGTGAGCTCCGTAATGCGTGCGGAGACGCGCCTGCCGGGATTGACAAGCTGCGTGAACCGATCCACTATCTTGCCGTCGCGCACTTTGACGGCGCCAATCTCGGTGATGCGGTCATGCTGTGCGCTGAAGCCGGTCGTCTCCAGATCCAGTGAGATGTAATTCATGGGGATTCGCGATGCTGGCTTCATGGCCACCTCGTTTCTACCGTCCGCTTGCAGTTCCCTGCACCCTTCTTCTTGCCGAATAAATTACCACTTCCATTGTAGTACGCAATAAAATATTCGCTTTTCTTGTTTACCAGTCTATCGGAACGCGCCATGAAAATACGCGGCAAAGTATTATCGTCGCAATTCATACGCAATCATTCACGATTCCACTATAAACGTGAGGCAAATGTGCGCGTGCAGTAAAAAATATGTGTATAGATTACAAAGATGATGCCTAGACCAGCTGCGGGAATTGTGATGTGATCGTGCGCTCGTGATCCATGTATGCGGTCGTCTCATGCATGGCCATGGTGATTGTCGCCTGGCGAATGTCTGCACCGGGAGCGTCGTCGCGGGCGTCTGCGGAGGTGGTGAATGGCAGACGCATCTGGTGCCACACCGCATTGCCGTGCACGGATTGGCTGCGGCCCTCGTCAATGAACCCGAACGAGCTGTAGAATGGCAGCATTTTCTCCTTGCAGGCGAGCACGATGCCATGCCTGTGCGAAAGCGCGCTGTCGAGAATCACGTGGCGCATGAGGAACGAGGCACAGCCGCGATGCTGGTACATGGGTGCGGTGTTGACGCCGAGAATTATCTGCCAGGGGGCATCGTCCGCATGCAGGGCCGTGGAGGCATACATATCGTCGGTGAGGTCGGGTGAGCCCACGCATGGCCCGTCGATGAAGCTGACGAGCATGCCGTCGTCGACCTGGGCTGGGAAGCAGTCGTTGTCCGGCTCGGCGGGATTCACCAGAAGCCAGAAGTGGTTTGGATAGCTCTCCACTCTGTTGGCCAGTTGGTCGATGTCGGCCGCCTCCTGCGGAGGGAAGCACGCGGCCTCCACTGCTGCCAGCGCGTCGAGGTCGTCAAGCGTCGCATGTCGAACAAGCATAAGGAACATACTCTCTCAGGGCATACCCAATTGCAGGCGAAGCGGTGTTTTTGCGCCCGCGAGCTGAAATGAAGGCATCCGAAGTGTGAATGCCGCGTATGTCTGCCGCCGTCAGGCACGCCATGGGATCGGTGTGGAAATGGTGCGGCAGGGATGCCGCGATGGTTGCCATGGGGCCTCCCAACCGGGCGGTATGGATATAACACGTATTCGAATTTGCTTATACCTAGGCAGATACCTGTGATTTCACCGGTATTGAGCCGCATATCAGTTTTGGCTATAGCCACGCCGGTGAATCGCCCGCCGCCGCTTCGTACAGTGTCAACTGTCGGTTCGAGCAAAGTTCCTTGAGGGAGATGCATTGCAGAACGGGCAGGGAGCAACGAAAGGAAGGGATCTCAGTGAAATACGCGATTCTCGGAGCAGGCGGCATGGGCATTCAGTACGGCGTGCTGTTGCAGGAATTCGCACATCAGCAGGTGGATTTCGTGGACACCTGGACCGAGAACGTCGAGAAGATTCGCGAACAGGGTGGTGCCTATGTGTCGCAGGACGGCGAAGGACGCCACTTGGTGCCGATCAACGTGTACTACCCGGAGGAGTATGCCGGAGACCCGGACGTATGGATCGTGTTCGTCAAACAGCATCAGCTTCCCGAATTTCTTGAGCGCACCGCGCCGCATTTCCGCGAGCATCAGGTGGTGTTCTCGGCGATGAATGGGTACGGGCATTTCGAAAAGCTCGCTGAGTACTTCCCGAAGCATCGCATTTATGGCGGCACGGCGCTGATCGGCGCGTATGTGTACGGTCCCGGTGATTTCAACTTCACCGGCGGCGCACATGCGAAGGCGATGAACCTGTGCGCGTACGACGAGCATGATGCGGAGGAGGATCCAATCGAGCGGCAGCTGTTCGCCGAATTCCAGGTGGCCACGCTGAATCCGACCATCGTGCGGCATTTCCTCGGCATGTGTTTGGCGAAGATCGTGTTCAACTCGGTGCTCAACACGTTGTGCACGATGTATCAGATTCGCTTCGGCGAGTTCGCCTCACACCCCGCGGCTCCGATTCTCACCGAACGGCTGGTCGACGAGGCGTATGGCGCTGCCGAGGCAGCCGGCGTGCAATTGCTCGGCACACGGGAAAGCGAGGTGGAGACGATAATGCACACGGCGTCGATCGCGCATCCGTTGCATTATCCCTCGATGTACCAGGATCTGACGAAATGCCGCCCGACCGAAGTGGATTACATCAACGGCTATATCGCACGCTTGGGGCGCGAACACGGGTACATCTGCCCGCTGCATGAGTTCGTGACGCAGGAGGTGCATCTCGCCGAGCATGCGTTCGCGATCCACCATCCCGACATCGCCGCCAAGGTGGCCTCGCAGTCTGTTGAACTCGCAGACTGACACGCCCTCCATCATCATTCACAGATTTCATATTCACGGATTGCCTGACGCTGCATTGCCGACGCTGCCCGGAATCCGCAGTCACGAGAGAAAGAGAAGACCCATGACCATCGCAACCGCATTCACCACCCTGAAATCGAAGCGTAGGACGCTCACGCGCGCCTTCGCCGCTGTGCTCGCCGCGGCGACACTGTTTGGCAATGCCGCCTGCGGCACCGCGCAGAACGCCAGCGCCGAGGGCATTGCCGAACCTGTGGATGGCAAGACGACGAAGGTGACGATCGGCGTATGCGCGGGACCGTATGGCGACATGGTCGAGGAGGTGTTCGCGCCGCTGCTCAAGGAAAAGGGGTACGAGGTGAGCACGAAGGTGTTCAACGACTACGTGCAGCCCGACAAGGCATTGGCCTCCGGCAAGATCGATGCGAACCTGATGCAGCACGGCAACTACCTGAAGAAGTTCAGCGCCGACAACAATCTGGATCTCATTTCGCTGGGCCAGACGCCGACGCTCGGTCTAGGCATCTATTCGAACAAGTACCACTCGATCGATGAGATTGCGGACGGTGCCACCGTGGCCATTGCGAACGACGGTTCGAATCTCGCCCGCAGCCTCGGCGTGCTCCAGCAGAACAAGCTCGTGACGATCAAAGACGGGGTGGATGCCACGAAGGCCTCGGTGAACGACATCACCAGCAATCCGAAGCACCTGAACATCAAGCCGATCGACGCGGCCCAGCTGGCCCGTTCGCTCGACACCGTGGACGTCTCGCTCGTCCCCGGCAACTACTCCTGGGCCGCCGGTCTCGACCCGAAGAACGCGCTTGCCCTGGAACAGCAGGACGACGGGGTGATCGAGGTGTTCGCCATTGCCGGCCAGAACAAAGACACGCATTTCGCCAAGACGGTGCGCGATTTGCTCGGCAGTGACGAATTCAAGCAGGCCATCGCCGCCAGCAAGTTCAAGGACTTCGGCAAGCCGGCATCGTGGGCCGAGTGAGCGGCTCAAGTGACCGAGACAATGCACCGCAGGCATGAACAGCGAGGGAACATGGGTGTACAGAACACGGATTCCAGCACGATCATCGAACTGAACCACATCTCCGTCACCTTCCGCGAGGGCGGCCGCACGGTCGAAGCCGTCAAGGACGTCACCGTGCATGTGCGCGAAGGCGAGATCTTCGGCATCGTGGGCTTCTCCGGCGCGGGCAAGTCGACGCTGGTGCGCACGATCAACCTGCTCGAGCGGCCTACCGAGGGCCAGGTGATCATAGACGGGCATGACGTGACCGATCTCAAGGGCGGAGCACTGCGTGAGCTTCGTAAGAAGATCGGATTCATATTCCAGGGATTCAATCTCATCGACAATGTGACGGTGGGCAGGAACGTCGAATTCGCACTCAAAGCGGGCGGCTGGCCGAAGAAGGGGCGTCGCGCCCGTGTGGAGGAGCTGCTGGGCATCGTGGGATTGGCCGAAAAGGTGGACAGTTACCCATCCAGTCTGTCGGGTGGCCAGAAACAGCGTGTCTCCATAGCGCGCGCCCTTGCCAACTCGCCGCGCATACTGTTGTGCGACGAGGCCACGAGCGCACTGGATCTGGAGACCACCGAGGAGATTCTCACACTGCTCAAGCGCATCAACACCGAACTGGGCATCACGATCGTGTTCATCACCCACCAGTTCGATGTGGCGAAGGCCATCTTCGACGACGTTGCGGTAATGGAACAAGGCGTGATTGTGGAGCAGGGCACCACCTTCGACGTGTTCTCGTCACCGCATCACCCGACCACGCAGGCGCTGGTGGAACGTTACCTGGGCATTGCGATTCCCGAACAGCTGGTGCCGCAATTGCCGCCCGGGCGATTGATCGAGCTGCGCTACAGGGACGGTGGTGCGTTCCGCCCGCTCATCAGCGAGGTCGCTCAACACCACGATGTGTCGATCAACGTGCTGCACGGCAATGTAGGCTATTTCGGCACGCAGGCCGTGGGCACGCTCATCGTGCTGGTCAGTGCGCGACAGGGCGGCCAGCAGGGGGCGCAGATCGTGCAGGATGCCATCGATGAGCTCGCCGAGCACGTCCATTCGTGGCGTGAGCTGAGCGAAGACCTGAACGACGATCTGGGGCATTCGGTGGATGAGGCATTCGCTGGCGAAGCGGCGGCCAATCGGTTGATCGGCACATACGGCAACGTAAACGATGTTCGGACGGACAACGAGGAGGTGCTCGCATGAGCGAGACGTTGGAGATTCTGCAAGACAATCTCGGCAAAGCGCTGTGGGACACGTTCTTCATGGTGGGGGTGGCCACGTTGGTCGGCGTGGTGCTCGGCACCGCCCTCGCCGTGTTGCTCTACCTCACGCAGCACAGACTGTTCACGCCGAACCATGCGGTCAATGAGATTGTCGGGTTCGTGGTGAACGCGATCCGCTCGATGCCGTTCCTCATTCTGCTCGTTGTGTTGATTCCGCTCATCCAGCTGCTCATCGGCGATCCGTACACGCCCACCGGTGGCGCGATCGCATTGTCGATTGCCGCTGTGCCGTTCTTCGCTCGCGTGGCAGAAAGCGCATTCCAGGAGGTGGATGAAGGATTGCTCGAGGCGGCGATCTCCACCGGCGCCCCGTTGCGGCAGATCATCTTCGGCGCGATTTTCCCGCAGGCGTTGCCGAGTTATATTCGCGGCATTGTGCTCACGATCATCTCGCTGCTCGGCTATTCGGCCATGGTGGGCACCATCGGTGCCGGGGGCATCGGCGATCTGGCCATTCAATACGGCTACAACCGTTATGAGACCGGCGTGCTTGTCGCCATCGTGCTGCTGCTCATCGTGCTCGTACAGGTGATCCAGTGGGTCGGCGACCGCATCGCCGTCAGGGTCACCCACTGATTCAACGACATGCGCCATCGCCCGGACGTGCATTCGGACGATGGCGCATGTGTGGCAGAGAAAGAGGCATCAATGCATCAGTAGGTGCGCGATGGCTTTCTTCACCGGCGTGAACGGAGGGTAGCGCACGGTTGGGTCGAGCCATGTGCCGTGCTTCATCACGGACTTGTAGTGGGTGAACGTATCGAAACCGACCTTGCCGTGGTAGGCGCCCATGCCGGAATTGCCGACACCGCCGAATCCCATGTGGTTGTTGCTCATATGCACGCAGACGTCGTTGACGGCACCGCCTCCGAACTGCAACTCGTGGATCACGCGCTGCTCGACGCGCTTGGAGCCTGTGAACACATAGCAGGCGAGCGGATGCGGGAACGTGCGCGCGATGCGCATCGCCTCGTCGAGCGTCCGGTAGGTGATCACCGGCAGCACCGGTCCGAAGATCTCCTCGCCCATCACCGGATCGTTCAGGGTGACGCCGCGCATGATGGTCGGCTCGATCTTGAGCGTGCGCTCATCGCCATGGCCGCCGCATGCCACCTTCGCGTTCGGATTGTGGTTCGCAATGAGACCCATGACCCGCTTGAAATGCCGGTCGCTGATCATATGCGGCCAATACTCGCACTCCAGTGGGTGGTCGCCGTAGAATCTGCGCCAGTCCTGTTCGATCAGGCGGCACAGCTCATCGGCGACATCTTCATGCACAAGCAGATAGTCGGGGGCCACGCAGGTCTGGCCGGTGTTGATTGCCTTGCCCCAGGCAATGCGTCGTGCGGCAATCTTCAGATTCGCATCCCGGTGCACGAAGCACGGGCTTTTGCCGCCAAGCTCGAGCGTGACCGGGGTGAGGAATTTCGCGGCGCCGGCCATCACGACCTTGCCGATATGCGGGGAGCCGGTGAACATGATGTAGTCCCAGTGGGTTTCGAGAATCCAGTCGTTCATGTTCGCCGAACCGGGGATGCCGCAGACGAACCGCGGGTCGAATGCTTCGCGGGCCATGCGCAGCATGATCGCCGCGGTGGCGGCGGATTCGCGGGCCGGTTTGAACGCCACGCAGTTGCCTGCGGCGATCGCGTCGACCATGGGGATCAGCGTGAGCTGCACCGGGTAGTTCCATGGCGAGAGCACCAGCACGACGCCGTAAGGGTATGGGTAAACGGTGGAAGTGGAATGGAACACGGTGAGCGGTGTGGGAACGCGGCGCGGGCGTGCCCAACGGCCGAGCTTGCGCATGCAGGTGTCGATCTCCTCGTACACCAGACCGAGCTCGGTGACATAGCTTTCGTACGGTGCCTTGCCCAGGTCGTGCTGCAGGGCGTCGAGCACCTCGCGCTCATGGATCTTGAGCCAGTGCTTCATGGTGCGCAGTGCGGTGCGCCGCGCCTCGGGCGGCCGTGTGGCTCCAGTGACGAAATGGGCGCGCATGTCGGCTGCCTGCCGTTGCACCGATTCGAGGGTGGGAAAGTCCTGAACGCCGCCTGTCAGGGGTCTGGATTGTGGATTGGTCATAGTGCCTCCCAACGTTGGCCATCTGCCACACATTCTAGGAATCTCGGGCATGCCGATGCGCGTGCTTGGGCTTACAGCGCGAAATGCGCTTATGGAGTAGTCGGTGCCCATGCAACGCATTCACAATCCGCACGCAACACTGCGGGGTTACGCTCGCACTGTCCGTCGCCTTCCATCCATGCCATGCACGGCATGGGCAGATGGGCCTGATGGCTTTGTACGCAAGGGAAAACGCAAGCAACAAGGAACGAGAAAGAGGAGAGAAGGCATGGCCATTCATTTCGCCAAGGTGGCATCGCAGATTCCGCCGAACGTGTTCGAGCGCATGGACCGGAAGGTGCTCGCCGCACGGGGTCGGGGCGTCGATGTGATCGATCTGTCGAAAGGCAATCCCGACGGTTTCCCCGAGGAGTTCATTCGCGAGGTGACCCGTGCCGCCGTGGACGATCCGCTCAATGCACGCTACACACCGTTCGACGGCAAGCCGGCGTTCCTCGAGGCGGCGGCGAACTGGTATCGCAATGTGCATGGCGTCGAACTCGATGCGAACCGCGAGCTGTTCGCGGTGGAGGGCGCTGTGGACGGGCTGGCCGACCTGTTCAGCATACTGCTCGACGAGGGTGACGCGGTGGCGTTCGCCGACCCGTACTACCCCTCCTACCATTGCATGGCCAATATGCGGGGCGCACGCGAGGTGCTGCTTCCCGCGAAGGCCGAGTTGGGCTGGCTGCCGGCCCTCGATGCGGTGCCTGCTTCGGTGTGGGATGGCGTGAGGCTGCTCGTGCTCAACTACCCGAACAATCCCACCGGCGCGCAGGCACCGTTGGCGTTCTTCGAACAGGCCGTGAAACTCGCCGTGGAACATGACTTCGTGGTCGTGCACGATTTCGCCTACGCTGGCTTGGGGGTGGAGGAGCAGCAGCACAGTCTGCTCGAGGTCGTGGTCCATACGCCGGCCGGGTCGCCGGAGCGGGAGCGCACAGTGGAGATCTGCTCGCTCTCGAAGATGTATGCGATGGCGGGATGGCGTGCCGGATTCATCGCCGGTAGCGAACGCATTCTTGACGTGGCGAAGAATTTCCACTATCAAATGGGTTCTATGATTACTTCGTTCGTGCAGGATGCCGGTGTGGCCGCGTTGAACAGCGACCAGACCTGCGTCGAAAGGCAGGCCGCGCATTATGCGGGCCGCCGCGCCATCGTGGCCGATGGCCTGCGCGAACTCGGGTACGATCTGTTCGATTCGCAGGGCGGACTGTATGTGTGGATGCATGCCCCTGCCGGCAGGAGCGGCGAGGAGTTCGCCGACGACCTGCTCGACAAGGCGGGCGTGGCGGTGCTACCTGGCACCTGCTTTGGCAACGTGGGCGCACAGTATGTGCGCCTGAGCCTGCTGCAGCCCGACGAGCGCCTGGCCGAGGCGGTCAAGCGCATCGGCACCTGTTGTTGTTGATTTTTCGCATTCCAATTCGAATGCCGTATGGCATTCGTCAATCTCATAATGCAATCTCAGTATGTGAGTGGCGTGGCGCACGCGTAACGTGACTCATACACGCTTGGCGTGGCACACGGCACAGCCACAGCCAACGAATACAGCACAGACAGCAGCAAAGGGAGGCCCATACATGTTCGATTGGGCATTCGTGGCCAAATATGCCCCGTTCTTCGTGAACGGCGCGTGGATGACCCTGTTCATCTCCGTGTTCGGCATTGCGCTCGCGATACTCACCGGCATCATCTGCGCGGCCATAGAGACCGCGCGAATCCCGGTGCTCAGGCAGATCGCCACCGTCTACATCGAGGTCAGTCGCAACACGCCATTGCTGGTGCAACTGTACTTCCTCTACTTCGGTTTGCCGAAGATGGGCTTTGTCTGGTCCGCGGAACTCTGCGCGATCGTGGGACTGGGGTTCCTCGGTGGCTCCTACATGGCGGAATCGATGCGCGCCGGACTGCAATCCGTGCCGCAGATCCAGCGCGAGAATGCGTACATGCTCGGCTTCAACACCTGGCAGACGCTCACGCGGGTGATCGTACCGCAGGCGGTGAGCATATCCACACCGGGCATTGTGGCGAATGTGATCTTCCTCATCAAGGAATCGTCGGTGGTCTCGGCCATCGCACTCGCCGACGTCATGTACATGGCGAAGGACCTCATGGGCATGTATTACAACACTTACGAGGCGCTGTTCATGCTCATCGTGACCTATCTGATCATTCTGCTGCCGATCTCCATTCTCGGCACTTGGCTTGAGAGGAGGTTCGACTATGCAAGGCGCTAACATTCTGCTCGAACCGGGCGTGTTCCCCCGCCTGCTGCAGGGCCTGTGGGTGACGATCTGGATCGCCGCGGTCTCCGTCGGGTTGAGCATTCCGGTGGGATTGCTGTGCGGCTGGCTGATGACGCTGCGCAACCCGGTCATCCGCTTCGTCATGCGTGTGTATCTCGACTTCATTCGCATCATGCCGCAGCTGGCGTTGCTGTTCATCGCGTTCTACGGCATTGCGAGAATGTCGAACTGGAATATGGATGCCACGGCGTCATGCGTGTTCGTGTTCGTGCTGTGGGGCGGTGCCGAGCTCGGCGATCTCGTACGTGGGGCGCTGCAATCGATTCCGCAGATTCAATACGAGACCTCCTACATGCTGGGATTGAGCAACTGGCAGGCATTCGTCCATGTGATTCTGCCGCAGGCGGTTCGTCGCCTCCTGCCTGGTGCGGTGAATCTTTCGACCCGCATTGTGAAGACGACGTCGCTCGCCGTGCTGCTCGGCGTGGTCGAGGTGATCAAGGTGGGGCAGCAGATCATTGACGCGAACCGATTCCAGTACCCGACCGGAACACTGTGGGTGTACGGCGTGATCTTCCTGATGTACTTCATAGTGTGCTGGCCGTTGTCGTTGGTGGCGCACGCACTCGAAAAGAGGTGGGCAAATGACTGAGCGTACAGATTCCGTTGCCGCGGCACCGGCCGACGTGCCGGCACTGCAGGTGACCGACCTGCTCAAGCACTACGCGGACGCTGATCGGAACGTGTTCGACGGCATCTCGTTCTCGGTGCCGAAGGGCAAGGTGCTGGTGATTGTGGGACCGTCGGGCTCCGGCAAATCCACGCTGTTGCGTGCCATCGCCGGTCTGGAGCCGATTCAGGGCGGCACGATCGCACTGGATGGCCAGGTGATCGAAACGGGCAAGCCCGGGAACGAGAAATCCGGCCGCGCGAAGCGGCCCGAGTCGCTGCGCACGAAGTTCGGCATGGTGTTCCAAAGCTACGAGCTGTTCCCGAACAAGGACGTGCTCGGCAACATCACCATGGCGCCGATGCTCGTGCAGAAGCGAAAGAAGGCCGAAGTGGAGCGGGAGGCGATGGAACTGCTCGATCGCGTGCATCTCGCCGACCGCGCGCATGCCAAGCCGCATGAGCTTTCCGGCGGCCAGCGCCAGCGTGTGGCGATCTGCCGCGCGTTGATTCTGCACCCCGAGATTCTGCTGCTCGACGAGATCACCGCCGCACTCGACCCTGAGATGGTGCATGAAGTGCTCGAGGTGGTCGTCGAGCTGGCCGATGCCGGGCAGACGATGCTCATCGTCACGCATGAGATGCAGTTCGCGCGTGCCATCGCCGACCGGGTGATTCTGCTCGCCGACGGGCAGATCGCAGACCGCTCCACGAATGCCGAGCGGTTCTTCACCGATCCGCAGACCGAGCGCGCCAAGGAATTCCTGCATTCCTTCGACTTCGAACGCCATCGCAGCGCACAGGCCCATGAGCGCCTTGAAGCGTTCGACGAGGATGGCACGGGAGACGGCCAGTCTGCACACAATTAGATTTCCACAAGGAAAGAGACAAGGAAAAACCGGGCACGAAAGGGAAATATGAGCTCACTTTTCAAACAGTTGGGTAAGGCAGTCGCGGCGGCGGGAGCCGCAGTGATGATGATCACCGCTGTGGCGGCCTGCGGTCCGTCCGCTTCGACGCCGAGCGAGGCGGGATCTGCCTCCGGCAATACGCAGAACAGCACGAACGCCAAGGCGCGCACGCTCGACGAGATCAAGAAGTCGGGCGAGCTGCGTGTGGCGGTGTTCTCCGACAAGGCACCGTTCGGCTATGTGGACAAAGACGGCAAGTACGCCGGCTACGACATCGAGTTCGCCCAGGCGCTCGCCGACGGCCTCGGAGTGAAGCCCGTGTACACGTCGGTCGATCCGGCGGCGCGTGTGGACGTGCTCGCGTCGAACAAGGTGGACGTCACGCTCGCGAACTTCACCGAGACCCCGGAACGCGCCGAGAAGGTCGATTTCTCGAAGCCGTACATGAAGGTCGCGCTCGGCATCGTGGCACCGGATGCGGCGCCGATCAAGGACGTGAAGGACCTCAACGGCAAGACGCTGATCGTGGCCAAGGGCACGACCGCCGAGACCTACTTCGAGAAGAACCACCCCGAGATCAAGCTGCAGAAGTACGACCAGTACGCTGACGCCTACAACGCGCTGCTCGACGGCCGTGGCGACGCGATGAGCACCGACAACACCGAGGTGCTCGCATGGGCCAAGGCGAACAAGGGCTACCGTGTGGATGTGACCGAGATCGGCGACGTCGACGTGATCGCCGCCGCGGTGCAGAAGGGCAACAAGGAGCTGCTCGACTACATCAACGACGAGATCGTGAAGCTCGGCAAGGAGAACTTCTTCCACAAGGACTTCGAGAAGACGCTCAAGCCGGTGTACGGCGATGAGGTCAATCCGGACGACATCGTGGTGGAATCCGGAGTGATCGAGAAATGAGTCGAATTCGACTCGGCGATGACATCGTGTGATCGCGAGGAACAAAACGGGCGCCTCCCCCTACGGGAGGCGCCCGTTTTGTATGCGGACCGTTCATCTCAGCTCGTGGACCAAACGTGTCGTAAAAATTCCATCTCCCGAAAACGCGATGGGAGTGGAATCCGCGGTTCGATACGGTTGGAAGAGATGCCCGAATGAATACCGGGCACGGAACACAGAAAGAGGGAGAACATGAGCCCATCGCTTATCGGAATCGGCGTCATTGCATTGGTGGTGATCGTGCTGCTGTGCATGGCGATCTATGTGGTGCCGCAACAGCAGGCGTACATTATCGAACGATTCGGCAAATTCCGCTCCGTGAGGTTCGCAGGCATCCATCTGCTGATTCCGTTCGTCGACCGCATTGCGATGAAGACGAATATGCGCGTCTCGCAGCTCAATGTGAAGTTGGAGACGAAGACACTCGACAACGTGTTCGTCACGATTGTGGCGAGCACGCAGTACCGCGTGAATCCGGACAACGTGGCGAAGGCCTACTATGAGCTCCGTGATCCGCAGGGTCAGCTGCGTTCCTATATGGAAGACGCACTGCGTTCGGCCATTCCGATGCTCACGCTCGACGACGCCTTCGCCAGGAAGGATTCCGTGGCGGCCGACGTGCAGCAGACGGTGGGTTCCGAAATGGCGCGCTTCGGCTTCACCGTGGTGAAGACGCTGATCACGGCCATCGACCCGAGCCCCGCGGTGAAATCGGCCATGGATTCGATTAACGCGGCCCAGCGCGAAAAGGAGGCGACTCGTCAGCATGCCGAGGCCATGCGCATCCAGATCGAGACTCAGGCGGCCGCTGAAGCGGAGAAGGTGCGTCTGCAGGGCGAGGGCCAGGCGAATTACCGCCGCGAGATCGCCGATGGCATTGTGGACCAGATCAAGAGCCTGCAGGAAGTCGGCATGGACATTGGCGCGGTGAACAACGTGGTGCTGTTCAACCAGTATCTCGATGTGCTGCGCTCGCTCTCGGAATCGAAGAACGCAAAGACGCTGGTGATGCCGGCGGCCACGCCAGGCGGCTATTCGGAGCTGTTCAACCAGATGACGCAGGCGATGCTCACCACGCAGGAATCCAGTCCCCAGAACTGATCTCATACCACACATGCAAAATGCCGGGGCCGTGGAAACTTCCACGGCCCCGGCATTTTGCATGTGTGGTCCGGACGATATCAGGAGTCGAGGAACTCGCGAATCCGCGCTGCCTGGGCGTAGCCTGCGCGGTACATGCGCTCAAGGCCTTCGAAGGTCTTCGACATGGTCGAGAGCCCGTAGAGGCTTTCGGGGGAGAGAATGAGCACCTTGCCCTCCTGCTCGTACCGCCTGGCGAGCGCGACCTCGTCGTTGTACGTGCGGTAGCGGTTGAGCAGACGTTCGGCTGCGGCGGGATGGTGCCGTTTGAGAATGCGTGCCGGCGCGACGTCCTTCTGCTGTTCGCGGGCCACGTCCACCGGGCGTGTGAGCACGACGACGATGCGGTCGCAGCCGTCGTCAATGGCCCGCTGCACCGGAATCGGGTCCGCAATGCCGCCGTCGAAGTACGGGACGTCGTCGATCACCACCGGCTGGCATGCCACCGGTACCGCGGAACTCGCCTTGAGTATCGTGTAGTCGTCCTGACGCATGTCCGATTTGTCGAAGTAGCGCGACGAGCCGTCCTCGCCGTTTGCCGCCACGACGGTGAAGGTCGCCGGATTGTCGCTGAACGCGGCGTAATCCAATGGGTTCTCGCCGTCGCTGTTGCTCAGCGTGCCGTACACGTAGTCGAGATCGCAGAAGTTGCGTTTCGTGATGTAGTTCTCCATGCTCGCATATTCCTTGCGGAACGCGTACTGCGTGTAGAACGTGTGCGCGCGGCCCTGCTGCCGCGCCAGATATGATGCCAGATTCGCAGACCCCGCCGAGATGCCGTAGCAGTGGTCGAAACCGACGCCCTCCTCGAGGCAGCGGTCTTCGACGCCGGCCCCGAAGATGGCGCGGAAGCCGCCGCCGACGTCAATGATTCCGGTGGTGTGTGCGGTGTGGGTCATACGGGTCTCCTCATCTGATCTGCTTGGGTCTTACGGGAATGGCTGCAGGCTACCTCTCCAGCAGTTGCTGCGCGAGTTCGGCTATACGCTCGCCCGGGTCGGAATTGCGCAGGATAACGCCGCCGTCCTGTTCCTCGGGGGCGAGTTTTCCGAGGGATTCGAGCACGACCTCCAGATGTCGCGCGGTGCCCTCGTTGCCATCGATGATTGCGACGTTGTTCGGCAGCAACTCGCGGAAATAGTCCCGGTAGAACACGAAATGCGTGCAACCGAGCACCACCGAGTCGGTGTGGGCGAGGTCGTACTGGTCGAAATAGTCGTGCAGCGTGCGCATGACGAGGTCGTGGTCGTCGAGCTCTCCACGCTCCACGATTTCGACGAGACGCGGGCACGGCTGCTTATGAATGGTGTGTGCATCCTCGAAACGATGCATGAGTGCGGCGAACTTCCGCTCGCGCAATGTGAGCGGGGTGGCGGCGACGATGACGCTCTGGCGTTCGCCATGCCCGCGGTCGCAGGCCACCTTGAGCGCCGGTTCCATGCCGATGATCGGAATGTCATAGTGCTCCCGCAGTTCCTGCACTGCGCTCGACGTGGCCGTGTTGCAGGCGATGACGACCGCCTTGACGCCCTGTTCGACGAAATCCTCGACAATGCGGAACGAGAGGTCGCGCACCTGCTCGGGAGTCTTCGTGCCGTATGGGGCGTTCGCCGAGTCGCCGAAATAGAGGATTCGCTCATGAGGCAGATCCGTTCGAATCTGCCTGACCACGGAGATGCCGCCGAGTCCGGAATCGAACACGCCTACCGGTGCGCTGGAGGTCATGGGAGTCTCTTTCCTGCATGCGGGTGATATTGCAAGTCTCCAGTCTACAGACCTGCGCGTATTCCCCGCTTCGCTACGCGTATATGTACATCTCAGCTTCGGTTGCGGTAGAGTGGGCGGTATGAGTTTGCCAGAACATATGATCAAGGCGCAGGGCACCGGCAACGATTTCGTGATGTATGCCGACCGCAGTGGGGAACACGCGCCACAGAAGCAGGAAATCATCCAATTGTGCGACCGCCATTTCGGCATCGGCGCCGACGGCCTGATCCGCATCACCCACCCGGGGCATGTGGCCGATCTGGACGGCCACGACGCCCAGGAGATGCGCAAGGAGGGCGTGGAGTGGTTCATGGACTACCGCAACGCCGACGGCACGCTTGCCGAGATGTGCGGCAACGGCACGCGTGCCACCGCGCAGTTCCTCGTGCAGCAGGGAATGCTGAAGCTTGAGGAGGGCGACGCGTTCAAGCTCGGCACGCGCGCCGGAGTCAAGCGCATCACGCGCATGCCGGACAACCCCGAATTGGGCCGGCAATTGTGGCGCGTGGACATGGGCTCGTGGTCGATGGGGGCGAAGGACGAATACACCGTCACGATTCCGGGTGACACCGGTTCGGGCAAAGGAACGTTCGTCGACATGGGCAACCCGCATGTGGTGACCGTGGTGGAGGACGCCTATTCGACGCTGCCGGTATTGGGCGAACTCGATCTGACCCGTGCCCCGGAGGTGAATCCGGAACTGCCGAACGGGCAGAACGTGGAGTTCGCGCGCATCGACAACCTCGACACCGAGCGTGACCTGGGCGACGCCTCAATGCGCGTATACGAACGCGGCTGCGGCGAGACGATGGCATGCGGAACCGGCTTGTGTGCAACGGCGATCGTGCTGCGTGCGAAGACGCAGATCGACCACTGGCGCATTCGCATCCCCGGCGGCATCGTGCGCGTCGATGTGACCGATGACTCGGTGATGCTCACCGGGGCCGCCGCGCTCACCGCCGAGTTCAAACTGCTGTGAGCCGCCGCATGCGCTAGTGGGTGCGCAGGTATTGGCCGTAGGGTACGAACATCACGCCGAACCAGATGAGCGTCACGAGCGCCGCGAGGGCTGCCAGTGTGAACACGGCGCCGATGATGATGCCGGCCAGCGACAGCCCGCGCCCCTGTTCAAGGGAGCGGCCGGTCTGCACGAAGCCGACGATTGAGAAAGCCAATCCCAGTGGCGCCATGACGAAGGCGCAGATGAAGCCGACGATGGCGAAGGTGTTCCAGCGGGTCGGCAGTGGCTCGTTTCGCGGCGGGGAAGGCAAAGGATGAGGTGCGGTCATTTGCGTCTTTTCAGCGGAACAGCATCGCGCCGTCTTTGACGAGGATCAGCGTGATGAGTGCCACGATCCACACCGCATCGACCATGAGATCGATGTTGAGGCGGTAGTAGGTGCGCAGCGAGGACGCATGCGGCGGCAGATGCTGCACGGTCACGGTGGCGTGCGAGACCGCCATGAACTGGATGGTCGTGGCAAACATGAGCACTAGGCACCATGGGCACAGTGCGTTGATGACGAACAACGACTGCGAGGTGAGCCAGTACGAGTATGCCAGTGCGGCCAACGAGCCGAGCCAGGTACAGGTTGCGAACCATTTCGGCATGGTCATGCGGGCCATGCCGATCACGGCGATGGTGACGAACACCGATTCCGCGGCGATGCCGAAGAACGCGTTCGGGAAGCTCAACTCGCCGAATTTGACGATCTCCGATTGCCAAGCCTGTGCCACGGTGGAACAGGAGAGCACGGCGTTCACATCGCATCCAAGCGACTGACCCGGATGCCTGGCCATCTGCAGCGTCTCCGCCGACAGCACGAAGGAGACCAGCAAAGCCACGCCCGAGGCGAGCAGCATGACCAGATAGGTCCATGTGGCCCCGTTACGCCAACCATGCGGTTGGAGGTCGGTGGAAGTCGACGATGACTGTGGTGGTGACGGCTGTTCCGGGTGGTGTGCCATTTGATCCTCCGGTCTGCGCGGGCGTTCGTTCATGCCGCTGGGCGAATACGTTCTGGCGTTCACGATACCGTATGCAACCTGAACGGCGGGGCACAAGTGCGCATTCTGGGAGAAAATACCGGGCAGAATCTCAAAATCTGCACATGTGGCGGCTACATTCGTTTACGATGGAACCATGAGTGAATATGTCATGCCAACGAGACCGCCGCAGGAGGGCTGGGATCTGCATTGCCATACCGTGTTCTCGGATGGCACGCGCACGCCGCGTGAAATGGTTCAGGAGGCGAAGTCACTCGGCTTGCATGGTGTGGCAATCGCCGACCACGATACGACGGCCGGATGGGAGGAGGCCGGGCAGGCGTCGCACGACCTCCATCTGCCGCTGATGCGCGGTACGGAAATCACCGCGCAGGATGGCAATGTCTCCGTGCACATGCTCGCCTATCTCTACGATCCACGCAACAGGCATATCTGCGACCTGTTCGAGAAGACACGGCGCTCGCGTGTGGAGCGCACGAAGAAGATGGTCGCGCTACTTGCCAGGGATTACCCGATCTCCTGGCAGAGCGTGCTCGAACAGACCAAGGAGGGCTCGCGCACGACGATCGGACGCCCGCACATCGCCGACGCGCTCGTGGCCGCCGGCGTGTACGCGAACCGCAACGAGGCGTTCGCCGATGCGGTGAGCACGCACAGCAAATACTACATTCCCACGCCGTCGCCATCCACAAGCGAGGTGGTGCGTGCGGTGGAGGGCGCCGGCGGTGTCTCGGTGATCGCGCATGCAGCCGATCCGAGCCGCAATCGCGTGCTGCTTTCCGACGAACAGATTGCACGCCTCGCCGATGAGGGACTTGACGGTCTTGAGGTGTGGCATCGTGGCAATCCCGAGGACCAGCGTGCGCGCCTGCTTGCATTGGCACAGCGGTACCACCTGCTCGTCACCGGAGGCTCGGACTGGCATGGGGCGGGTAAGCCGAACACGCTCGGTGAGAATCTCACCGATGACGCCACCGTGGCCGAGATCGTGCGACGCGGTGCGATTCCGCTGTGTCGTTGAGCTATCGCTGTGCCACTGAGCTACCGCTATGCCGTTGAGCACTGCCTCCTCTTGGCTTGAAATGCGTGGGCCGGACGGTTCGGGAGGAACCGTCCGGCCCACGCATTGCGAATGCCGAAGCCCGCGAATCAGCCGAGATTGCCGAAACCGACGGTGTGACGCTGTTCGGAGCCGACGATCACGTACCCGAGCGAGTCCGCAGGCACGATGATGCGGCGATCCTTGTTGTCGGTGAGTACGATCGGCTTGTGTTCCTCCAACGCACGGTCGATGGTGGCGGTGACGGTCTCCGCGGCCTCGTCGGTGGTGAAGGTGACGGTGCGGGCGACGTTCTGGATGCCGATTTCAATGTCCATTTCGAGTCCTTTCGATATGCGGCGGTTGCCTTCCGCTGCAAACAGCTACGTTATATACAATCGCATTGCTCGCCAGTTATTTCAGATTCCCGGCGGCCGAACGCGAATGGTCTGCCCTCAGCCGTTCGTCCGGTCGAGGGCGTCGGACGACCCGTCGGTCGAGACGGCCTGCGTGCCCGTCCCCGAATCCGGCCCCTGCGTGCCCTCCAGACCGGCGCGTGCGTCGCGCATCGCGCGTTCCTCACGCTCGAGCAACGGGATCACCGTCGTCTCGGCATCGGAGTGGCTCGCGGCCACCGGGGAGGCGGTGGAATCGGTGCGGTCGCCGATTGTATCGTCATCGGCATAGTGGAAGTCCTCCTCGCGTACAATCTGCGTGCCGCGCGAGGAGCTGTCGTTGATGCCTATGATCACGGTTTCGCTGGAAAGCACGGGCGAATCGTTCGTGGAATCATCCACGGCAGCCACCGGATGCGAGTTCGTGCGGTCATCCACAACCTGCGAATAGGAGCGCGAACCGGTGACATCGGTCTCGTTCGTGGAGTCATCCGGGAAGCCTGCAGAACTCGCCGGAGCGGCCGTGCGGGAATCTTCACGCAACAGCGTGTTCACCGTGACGGTGCTCGGTGCGTTGCCTGGGGTCGCGGCGGCACCGGAGGTCGGTCGAGCGGTGTGCGCGGCGCGGGCGGAGACGCCGAGCTTGTGGGCGAGCCTGTCCACCTGTGCCTTGAACTCCATGATGCGGTCGTTGTCGCCGGCATTGAGTGCCTTGATGAAATCGCCCACCTGCTCCATCTGCACCCACAGATTCGCACGCAGCATGATCAGGTCGTCGAGTCGATTGCCCAACACCCGGCCATACGCGGTGATCACGGCGTTGCGGTGCGTCTCGTCGAGCTTGGCGAACACCCATGCCAGATCGCGGGCCGGATCGTTGATCTGCATGTCCTGCCAGTTCGTGATCGCGGTGATCGAGGAGCCTGAATAGATCAGATCGCCGTCGGAGAAACCGCCGTGCACCGGGCGTGTGGAGAACGACCACAGTCCCTCGGTCTCCATGATGCCACCCCAGCGGCTCGTGATTTCCTGGGGAACATGGCCTGCCTGGCGCAACCGCTTGATCCACGCGGTGAGCTGCGCATGAATCTGGCCGGTGGTGAACACCGGGTAGTGTGCGTCTGTGATGAAATTCGGGCGCAGGCGATGAATCGCACCGAGCGCGGTGCCGAAACTCGAGCAGTCGTCTATGGTCAGCAACTCAAGGGAGCGTGCGACGCCGTCCGGATGCGTCGTGATGAGCACGGATGCGTCCTCCGGGCCCTCCTTGCCTGCATGGAATGCGAGCACATGCTCGGTGCCGAAGCCGAGACCGGCGAATTCACGAGAACGGTCGACCACGGCAGCGGCACGCCCACGGGCATGGAGCCGCTTCTTGCCACGCGGGTCGTATGCCGCGTACACATTGAACAGACGCCCGCGCATATCCTGTACCACGGCCTGCTCAATGCCGACCGCACGGTCGGTGTCGTTATCCTGCTCGCTATCGCGAACCCCCGCCACGGACACGTTCGGCATCGTGGCAGAAGCCAATGCCGCCAACTTCAGATTGCTTCGCTCACTCACAGTGCAATCATGGCATGCACACGGTACAAAATCCAATGATTGCAACGCTTTACGTTCGTTGTGAACGGGCCGTGAACCGTGGGCATCGTCGTTCCTCCACGCACCTGCTACAACTTTCGCCGCTCCCGTGGCACAATGGCGGCATGAGCGAAACAGCACAGCCGAATGCGGGCACAGACAACGGGGCACCGACCGTCGCACAAAGCGAAGCCGAAACGGACACGACCTCACCTGAGCGCATACTCGCCACGCTCGATGACGCCCAACGCTCGGCCGCGCTGGCAGTGGACGGTCCGGTGCGCATCATCGCGGTCGCCGGCGCCGGCAAGACGCGAACAATCACGCGGCGTATCGCGTACGCATGCGCAAGTGGGGCATGGGACCCCACTCGCGTGCTCGCAGTGACGTTCTCGGTGAAGGCGGCCAATGAGATGCGCGAGCGTCTGGACGCATTGCAAGTGCCGCGCGGGGTGCGTGCCTCCACGTTCCATTCGGCCGCATTGCGCCAGATGCGCGAGGTGTGGCCCGACATCTGCGAAGGGCCTTTCCCCGACGTCACCGAAGACAAAAGCGCGCTTGTGGCCCAGGCGCTGTATCGCTTCAACGGAATCAGGCCGAAGGAACAGCCGAAGCAGACCGTGTACGAGGTGGGTGCCGAAATCGATTGGTGCAAGGTCTCGCTGATCACTGCGAAGAACTATGCGCGCGTGTGCGCGGCGACCCACCGCACGCCGCCGGCCGGTCTGGAACCGGGCCAGTTCGCCACCGTCTACGAGCAGTACGAGGCGGAGAAGAACAGTCGGTTCGAGATCGATTTCAACGACATCCTGCTGTTGGCATGCCACGTGCTCGACGCCTTTCCCGACGTCGCCAAGCGCATCCGCAGGCAGATCGGTTGGCTCACCGTCGACGAATACCAAGACGTCTCGCCGTTGCAACACCTGCTCATGACGCGCTGGCTGGGAAGCAACCGCAACGTCTGCGTAGTCGGCGATCCTGCGCAGACCATCTATTCATTCGCGGGCGCCACCAGCTACTATCTCGAGCATTTCGGCAAGGAGTTCGCACCACTCTGTGCCGACATCGCGTTGAACCGCGACTACCGATCCGTTTCACCCATTGTCGTCTACGCGAACCGGGTGCTTGGCGGCTCCGCGCAACGTCAGGACTACATCAGGCTCGAATCTGGGCGCGGAACCGGCCCGCGAGTGATGAGCCGCATCTACGAGACCGACGAAGCCGAGGCCCAGGCGGTCGCACGGCAGATCTCGCGCATTCTCGCACAGGGGGGCAACGCGAGCGACTGCGCGGTGCTCACGCGCGTGGGCGGCCAGCAGACCCTTGTCGCCCAGGCGTTGAAACAGGCGAACATACCCTACCGGCTGCGCAGGAACATGAACTGGCAGTCGTCCGCGCTCGCCGGCACGGCACGTCAAGAGACCGCGGAGACATCGAATGCCGGGGTGGAGCAGCTTGGCGTGGAGAAGGGGCGCGTGACAATCTCGACGATTCATGCGGCCAAGGGCCTCGAATACAAGCATGTGTTCGTGATAGGCCTGTCGGAGGGACTGTTGCCCTACAAGCCCCAAAGCGATGACGGCGATGTGGAGGAGGAGCGGCGTGTGCTGTACGTGGCGCTGACCCGTGCGGAGGACACCCTCCACCTGTCGTTCGCCAAACGATCGGATTCGCAGACCACCTATGTGCGACGGCTGAGCCGATTCCTGCAGTAAGTGCGTGAATTCGGCCATGCCAATGCGAACGGGGCCATCCACCTCAGAGTGGATGGCCCCGTTCAGGCAAGAGGTCGGATTTTGGATTATTGCTCGGTGGTACCGCTATCAGCGTCTTCACTGGTACCGTCACCGGAATCGCCGGATCCGTGCTGGTCCTCGGAGTCGCCGTCATCGGCATCCTCTGCGGATTCGCTCTCACCGGTGCCATTCTCGGATTCGTCGAGCAGTTTGCTCAGCTCGGCGTCCCAATCGATGTCGTCGCCGTGTTTGGCTTCCGTCGGCTCTGCCTCGGAATCCGCATCCATACCGTCTGCATTGCCTTCCGACTCGAGTGCCGGCAGCAGGTCGGGATGCGACCACATTGCGTCACGCGCCTCGATGCCCTGCTCGGCGGTGATGCGCTCCCACAGCTGGGCCGCCTCGCGCATGCGCTTGGGGCGTAGCTGCAGGCCGATGAGATTCTCGAACGTCCGTTCCGCAGGGCCGCCGACGGCACGCTCGCGGCGCATCATCTCGCGCAATTGCTCGATGTGGGGCAGATGCGCCATGCCGGCGCGCCACATCACACAGTCGACCCATCCCTCCACGAGCGCGAGCAGCGTCTCAAGCGACCGCATCGCGTCTTTCTGCTCGGGAGTGTCTTCACCCATGCCCACATTCGTGAGATTGAGCGCACTCGACAGCGAATCGGGGTCAAGCCCCTCGACGTCGCGCAACTCGTCCTCCATCGCATCCAGATCGATGGCGATGCCGCGGGCATACTTGCCCAACAGCGCCTCGAACCTTGGCATGAGCCACGGCACGGTGGCGAAGAGACGTGCATAGGCCTCCTCGTGGAGTGCCAGGAACGTGGTCACCTCATCGACACCGATCTCCAACGACTTCGCGTATTCCTCCACGTTCTGCATGATGAGGCCACCAGCCTTGTTCTTCAGCAAGGCAAGACCCTGGTCGAAGGAACCACGCACCTCATGGGAGAGCGCACCGGCTGCATTGCCCAGCTGCATGCTGAACGTCGCCTTCGCCAACTGCTTCATCAGCTTCTTCGGGTCACGCATGCTCTCCGGAATCGGAATCGGGATGGGCCCGGCGAACATGCCGGTGATCTCGCCTCCGAACTGGTCGCCAAGACGCTCGTTGATCACGGCATTCATTGCGTCGGCCATTGACGAGGCGACCGGGGAGGCGAACTTGGCCCACTGCTCGATGGTGCCGTTGAGCCAGCTGGAACGTGTGAGCGCACTCGCCTCGCCTTCCACCGGGTTGAATTCGGTGGCGGTGTCGAGCCATAGATTCGCCTCGCTCATCGCGCGGCGCATCGTCTCTCCTTCGCCTGCCGTGACCACCTGCTCGCTGTCTTCGCCGTTGACATATTGACCGGCAATCGTTTTCGCAATGTTCACGTCGATGGCCGCGTTCTCGTCGGCCATCGGAGATTGTGCTGTACCCTGGGCGTCGGCCGTGGGGGCGCCCGCATTGGCGCTATGGAAGCCGACCGGATTGGTTCCCGTCGCATTGCCCGGTTCACCCATACCGAACATGGAGCCCATCGGGGTGTTGCCACCCATGAACATCTGCATCATCTGCTTCATCTGTTCCGGACTCGGAAGAGATGAGGGATCCTGGCTCATCAGCTGCTCGCGCAGTGCATCGGGCAGCATCGACAGCTGCTGGAACGCCTGTTCGCCCTGTACCGGTCCAAAGCATTCGATAAGCCATTGACGGATCGCGTCTTCACTCATGGCAGATCCTCCCCTGTATGTCCATAAAGTCTGTATCTAGCATTTCTACTCACAATACGGGCTAAATATTCCGAATGCATCATGGCTGTGAATCGCAGTGGAGCATGGCGGCCAAGACCTGCCCATACTATGGAGGCATGTCTTCGTTGAACCCACCCGAGTCAATCTCGCAAGTCGATTCCGATGTCCCCGGAACGCCCGGCCGTGGTCATGGCGTGTTCCGTCGTCTTCGCGCGCGCTGGCACAATCGGCCCAAACGCTATTTCATAGGCCTGTTCACCTTCCTGCTCGCGTTGTGCCTCATGCTCGCGCCGAGCCCGTACGTGGTGGAGAGCCCCGGCCCCACCGAGAACGTGCTCGGCAAGGCCGATGGCAAGGAGGTGATTTCCGTGAGCAATGCGACCACCTACCCCGATAGGGGCAAACTGTTGCTCACCACGGTGAATGCAAGCGGCGTGCCCGGCTACCCGATCTCGAACTTCTGGGCTCTGATCGGCTGGCTTGACCCTCATATGAACGTGTTGCCGAGCGAGGCGGTGTTCCCGGTGGGGCAGAGCAGCGAGGAGTACGATCAGGAAGCCAAGGCGGATATGGACTCGTCCATGGAGGCGGCCACAGCTGCCGGTCTGGCCTATGCGAAAAGGCTGGGGGCGAAGGTGTCCGATGCCGACGTCTCAATGCACATCGAAGACATTGGAGGTCCCTCCGCCGGCATGATGTACGCGCTCGGTCTGGTGGACAAACTCACGCCGGAGAATGAGACGAATGGAGTCACCGTGGCCGGCACCGGCACCATCGACAAGACCGGCAAGGTGGGGGCGATTGGCGGCATCGACCTGAAAATGATCGGCGCCCTGCAGGATGGCGCGACATGGTTCCTTGCCCCCGAGGAGAATTGCGATGAGGTGGTGGGGCATGTGCCGAATGGCTTGCGCGATGTGAAGGTGTCGACGCTTGAAGAGGCCTATACCGCACTCGTCAAAATAGGCAACGGCGAGACGGATTCGCTGCCGCACTGCACGGTGAGACAGGACGCGGACCATAATGTGGCCAGAGAATGATCGGCTGAGCGGAGAGGGACGCCCGGCAAGTGTCCAAACAGTCCCGATTCATTCGCGCATGGCTTGCAAACAGGCCTGTTCCATGGCTTTGGTATATTTACGAGCGTGAATCAAACAGCATCAGACAACGCTGAGGAGTTCGGCTTCCGCCAAGGGGACCTGGTCCAGGAATGGCTCTGGGACGATGACGTGGATGACTCGATCCGAGAAAAAATCGAAAAACTCACCGATGAGGATCTGGTCGACGAGGAATATGATTCCGCGGTCGACGGGGCGATTATTTGGTGGCGCGATGGCGACGACGAAGATGAACTGTCGGACACAATCGTAGATGCCTACGCAGTGCTGGGCGACGACGGCCCTCTGTGGGTGCTCACCCCCAAACCGGGCCGTGAAGGGGCCCCATCACCGAGTACGGTGCAGAACGCCGCAAAGACCGCGGGTATGAATGCGGCAACTCCGCTCACCGTGAGCGATGATTGGAACGGTATTCTGCTGCGCGCGTTCGGCAAAGGCAGATGAACGGCTGACTCCTTGGGATGAATCCGAATTCCATGGAGTATCCATGCACAGTCATCAAAGGCCCGGCATGTGCCGGGCCTTTGCGTATGCGACGATGGGATTCGTAATCACAAGGTGGATGACGCTAGAGCAGGCAGGCAACCAGCAACAGCAATGCCGCACAGACGAATACAATGAGCGAGTCGCGTGTGCGCGGCAGCTTGCCATGTGCAATGGTGATCGCCACACCCATGCCACCTGCGACGGCGAAGAGCGCGAAGACCACCCAGCGGATCGTCTCGCCGGATGGGTCGATCACATGGAACAGGGTGAGGAACATCGGCACGAGGATCAGCGCGGCAAGCGACATGAACACGATTGCGAGCACACGGTCCGCCGTGCGCAGCGAACGGTCATGATGCTGCGTGCGCTTCAATGAGTCGACCTCGGCAGTGAGCTCTTTGATTCGGCGGTCGAGTTCGACATCGCACCATTTGGATTCGCGGTCGAGACGCGCGATCTGATTCTCCAGGTCGTCAATCCGCTCGTCGTTCTCGTTCGGTTTGCGCACAAAGGAGGGGATCAGCTGCGGCAGTGAGGAGAGTTGGTTGGAAACGCTTTCGAAAATATTGGTCATACTGCCGAGTATAGGAATCCGGAGAAGTGCCGGAGGCGATATGGCTTACGGAGAAGAAACGTGGGCGATAAGGGACTCGAACCCCTGACATCCACCGTGTAAAGGTGGCGCTCTAACCAACTGAGCTAATCGCCCGCAACAGACCACTATACAGGAGGGGTGGAAGAGTCGTGGCATATGCGACGACTCGGATGCGGCATGTACGCCAACCGACTAGAATCGTCAAAGACGGGCGGTCGCGATGGCGGCATACGCGACCGCGAGCGTAATGGGTCTGTGAGCGAACGTATTCTTGAGCTAGGTTTGTAGTTCGTCGGGCTGCATGGCATGCCCAGACAGCCCACGGAACACAGTATGGAAGGAACGTCGATGGCGCAGGAACAGGAATCGAGCAGCACATCCACCAGCATTCCCCGCGTTGGAAAGCATTCCAAGGGGTATGATCCACGTCAGGTGGATGCCTTCGTGGCGCAGGCCCATCGACTCTATGACGAAGGCGATCCCTCGCTCACCTTGGCCAGCATTCAGAATGCATCGTTCGCCATGGTGAAGGGCGGGTATGTGCCGGCGAATGTGGATGCCATGCTCGACCGTCTGAAAAGCGCGTTGTGCGACAAGCAGACGCTTGCCGAGATCAGCGAGCTCGGACGGGTGGCCTGGAAAGCGCAGATGGAGGAGTCGCTGCGCGAATTGCAGCGCCATGCAGACCGTGACCACGGTGCCCGATTCGCCTCCGGTCAGCACAAGATGCTCTCATACAAGCGCAAACAGGTCGACCAACTCATCGATGACATCATGGACAAGGCGGCCTATGAGCTGTCCGAGGTGACGACCGACGGAACACATCCGGCGGTGGGCAACGACCCCTACCCGAATCTCAATGCAAAGGCCATAGAGAATGCGGCATTCACCGTGGTGAAAGGGCCGCGCGGCTATGACCAGCGACAGGTGGACTATTATCTGGCAACCTGTGCGGATCTGCTCGGCCGGCTGGAATCCTACCAGCGCCTCAATGAGAACGGCAGCATCCCGGCATCCGGCACGGTGGAACGCTCGGCATCGGCGGCACCGGTGAACGGAGTCAAGCCATTGTTCGCCAATGTGCCGCAGACGCAGGGAGGTGTGCCGGAGAATCCGGCGACATCCCCAAGCATCGCGGCCGACGGCTCCAATGCGCCGGTTCAGGCAACCATGGGGCAGGCGGATTCCACGCAAGGCAGTTTCGACGAACTCCATGCTCAGGAGGAGGCGATTTTCAACGCAGGCACCGTTGCCCCATCACCGGTGATTCCGCCGGCAACCATCAGCCAGATGCCTGCCGCGCCGGTCGTGGCCGCTGCATCGCCTTTCGCCGAGGACTCCGCTCCAACCGAGACGATTGCCCCGGTGGTGGAGGATCACGACACGCCATCCGCAAGCACATTGGGTCCGGGAACGCATAGTGCCTCGCATGCCTCCCTTTCGTCTATACAGCCGATCACGCCGGCACCGCGGACCATTCCGTCGTATGAAAGGGCGGCGGCCGCACAGACGTCATCCACTCCCGCCACCCAGACCCCGAGCGATTCGAACGCATCGGATGACAAAGCCGACAACGCCGAGACGGTTGCACCGACACAGATGAAACCGTTCGTCGCCGAGCAGCCACAGGCCTCCGAAACCTTGTCGTCGTTGGCATCGATGGTGCATGAGACATCGAGCATTCCGCAGAGCTCAAGCTCCTTGGACGAGGCCAAGTCAATCTTCGACACGCTTTCTGTGCCGAAGCTCACCAGCGTATCGATTCCCGACCTGCCAATGCCGTCATCGGCCCACACCTCAACGGATTCCACCGATCAGTCGCAGAATTCGGGGGAAAGGAACGACGACGCCGTGCGACGCTATATTCGTGAGAGCCAGATGAACATCGACATCCCCGATCTTGCGTTCCCCGATGCGCCGTCGGGACGTGACTCGGCCCCAAGGCAGTGAATCAGCGGGCACATATTCACACAACGATTGAAATCCGAGGGTAGAACGCTCAATGGAAGCAGAGCATCAACGAGTCATCATTCTGGGATCCACCGGTTCAATAGGCACCCAGGCACTTGACGTGATCAACCGCCATAGGGATCGGTTCGAGGTGGCCGGTCTGGCTGCCGGAGGCTCACATGTGGAGCTGCTGGCCGAACAGGCCGCCTCGTTCCATGTGCCGCTTGTGGTGGTGTCGAACCCGCAGGCCGAGGAGCCGCTTCGGCAGGCATTGGACGCCAAGGGCGCCCACGCCACCCAGATTCGCAGTGGGCAGGAGGAGGTGGTGGCCTTGGCGGGCGCCGGGGCTCCTGTGGTGCTCAATGGCATCACCGGATCCATAGGCCTCGAACCGTCGATTGCCGCGTTGCAGGCCGATTCCCAGCTCGCCCTGGCCAACAAGGAATCGGTGGTGGCCGGAGGTCACCTCCTGTTCGATGCACAGACACGCGAACACCAGATCAATCCGGTGGATTCGGAGCATTCGGCCATTTGGCAGAGCCTGCGCGCAGGCACGCACGCCGAGGTCTCCAAACTCATCGTCACTGCCTCGGGTGGCCCGTTCCGTGGTTGGACGCGGGAACAGATGAAATCCGTCACACCGCAGCAGGCATTGAACCACCCGACGTGGAACATGGGGCCCGTGGTCACCATCAACTCCTCGACGCTCATGAACAAAGGCCTCGAAGTGATCGAGGCGAGCAGACTGTTCGACGTGGCCGCCGACAACATCGAAGTCACCGTGCACCCGCAATCCATCGTCCACTCGATGGTCGAATTCTGCGATGGCGCCACGATCAGCCAGGCATCGCCGCCCGACATGCGGCTGCCGATCGCCTTGGGACTCTCCGCCCCGGTGCGTCTCGATGACGTGGCACGCGGATGCGACTGGACGAAAGCCGCGGAATGGACGTTCGAGCCCCTCGACAACGATGCGTTCCCGGCGGTGAATCTTGCCCGACAATGCTTGAAAGCCTCCGAGAAACACACTACGGTGTTGAATGCGGCCAACGAGCAGGCGGTGCACGCCTTCCTCGACGGCAGGCTGGCCTATCTCGACATTGTGCCGAGCGTGGCTGAGACGATCGAACAGATGGATGCGCAGCTGAGCGCGAATCCACTGTTCGAATCGGTGGCCGAAGTCGAGGAGCTCGAGCGGGAGGCACGCGTGCGCGCCAACGAGATCATCGCCGTCAAGGGATAGTCTTTCGACATCCGAGCAGACGACAGTCTGCATACACAAGACACAGCACACCAGACACAGAACACGCGGGACCTGGCGCGGGCATGCCGTGCAGTACCGCAGAAAGAGTTCCAAACAGGTATGAGTGAGCCAACGTTCCGTAAGACAGGTGAGGCGGCGGTGAGCGAGAGCCCGCTGCATGCGCGCCGCAAGTCACGCCGCATCATGGTGGGGCCGGTGCCGGTCGGCGGGGGAGCGCCGATCTCCGTGCAGTCCATGACCAACACGAAGACCTCCGATGTCGGTGCCACGCTCCAGCAGATCGCCGAACTCACGGCAGCGGGCTGCGACATTGTGCGCGTGGCGGTGCCGAACCAGGAGGATGCCGATGCATTGCCGAAGATTGTGGCGAAATCGCCGATTCCGGTGATTGCCGACATTCACTTCCAGAGCAAGTACGTGTTCGAGGCGATCGACGCCGGCTGCGCGGCAGTGCGTGTGAACCCGGGCAACATTCGCAAATTCGACGAGGTGGGTCCGCAGATCTGCAAGGCGGCCACCGACGCCGGCATCTCGCTGCGCATCGGAGTCAACGCCGGTTCGCTCGACAAGGAGCTCTACGCCAAGTACGGCGGCCCCACGCCCGAGGCACTCGTGGCGTCCGCCCTCAAGGAAGCGCGCATGTTCGAAGATGTGGGCTTCCACGACTTCAAGATCTCGGTCAAGCACCACGACCCGGTCACCATGGTGGAGACCTACCGGCTGCTCGCCTCCAAAGGAGACTGGCCGCTGCACCTGGGAGTCACCGAGGCAGGTCCGGCCTGGCAGGGCACCATCAAGTCTTGCGTGGCCTTCGGTGCGCTGCTCGCCGAAGGCATCGGTGACACGATTCGCGTCTCGCTCTCCGCGCCCCCTGTCGAAGAGGTGAAGGTGGGCTGCAAGATCCTGGAATACCTCGGTCTGCGACCGCGCAAATTCGACATCATCAGCTGCCCGAGCTGCGGCCGTGCGCAGGTGGATGTGATCCAGCTCGCGAACGCCGTCACGGAGGGGCTCAAAGGCATCACCGCACCGATTCGCGTGGCCGTGATGGGCTGCATAGTCAACGGTCCGGGCGAGGCGCGGGAAGCAGATCTCGGCGTGGCGTCAGGCAATGGCAAGGGGCGCATCTTCATCAAGGGAGAGGTGGTCGAGACCGTGCCGGAAGACAGAATCGTGGAGACACTGCTCAAATACGCCCATGAGATCGCGCAGACCATGGGCGAGAGTGAGGACGGCATGGGCACCGGCCCCGTCGTCATGCCGCTGACCGGCGAGAATCTGCACCGGTAGACGACTGCGTCGCATGTGGAATGCGAACGCGAATGTGCTGGAACGGGAACAGGAAACAGACAAGTCGATAGGATTCAGCGTGTCCAAAGCTCACGAAGTACCGGAGAGGCAGGGCTTCAGCCGCATACGTCGGCTCATGATCACACTGCCGATCTTCATCATTCTGCTCGGCGTGCTCGTCATGGCGTCGAACTACACGCGACTGCCGGCAGACAACACGCCCACCGGACAGACGTTCGCCACGCTGTCGCCGAACACCGAGGTCACCTTCGATACACGTGAGCAGCTGCCCAAACAAGGTGCCTACAAGGTGCATGAATGGCATCAGGCAATCGATGCGAAACAGCCGAGCACCGGCGACGTGCAGCGCATCAACATCAACTTCCGAGAGCCCGAAGGTGCCGGAGACAATCTGCCGGCGGTGATTTTCTTCCACGGCGCGGGCTACGGCACATGTGACAATTCGTTCGGCGACATCGCCACGGCAATGTCATCCGCCGGCTTCGTCACAGCGGTCATAGACAAGCCGGTGTGGAACACGAACGACACGACCCGTGACTATGAGGGCTCCGCGGTGATCTACGAGAAGGTCATCAACATGATGCGCGGATTCAGGAACGTGAATCCGAAGGGCGTGGGACTCTATGCGACGTCCGAAGGTGCATGGATCGCATCGTATGTGGTGCAGCGCGACGACAATCTCGCCTTCCAGGTGCTGCTTTCGCCCATGGTGTTCTCTGCCCGGCACGCACTCGCATTCCTCGCCGTGCAGGACTTCGCCCTTGTCGGCGCGAACGAGGGGTACCAGTCGATAGTGCGCCGCGTGTTCTCGCTAGACCTGCCGGCCCTGGGATTGACGAACGCCGACCTCAACACGTCGGTGCCGGCCGCCTACCGCATTCCCACCCTCGTGGCCTATGGGGCGAAGGACGTGATGACCGCACAGGTGCAGGGCTTCAAAGACATTCTCGAACAGGCACACAAAGCCGGCAACTACAATGTGACGCTGCGCAGCTACCCGATTGCGAACCATGTGCTGCGTCTGGGAGACGAGGCGATGGAGAACACGCCGTTCGCCGACGATTACGTGCGCGACACGGTGTCGTGGGTGGCCGGTACCTCGCGGGGCCTCACGCAGACAAGCGAGCCCGTTGCGGGAACGCCGCTCTACCAGTCGATCGCAGTGCCGCTGGAACTGCACTCACGCCCTGCGATGACGTGGTATGGCATTGTGGTGATGGGGCTGAACCTCATCATGATGCTCGTATCGGCCGTTCTGCTCGTGGTCACCCTCATACGCGCGATCATGCGTCGTGTGCGCCACCAGTCACATGGCATGGGCATGCGCAAGCCGTTCGCACGCGCTCTGAGATTCACCGCGATAATGACGGCGGCTGCCGGACTGCTCTTCCTGGGCGGTTTCGCGGAAGTGGTGATCGCCGTCGTGCAATTGGCGTGGGGTAAGGCTCCCGATCCGAGTGCCGGCATGATGTACTGGAGCTGGCCCGTCACCCAGTTCGCATGCGTGCTCGTGCTGTGGGCATGGGCGTCGATGATCGAGCACATCATTGAGATCTGGTCGCAGCGGGGACTCCTGCAATGGCCCATGAATCGCGACGCATGGCGTGCGCTCGTGCACAACGACGATCCGATCATCGCGACCAGCAGATTCGGCCGCGTGTTCTTCTGGATCCTCACCATCACGCTGATTTCGATGCTGCTGTGCTTCTCGTTCTGGGGATTGTTCAGGTTCTAGGGAGCCCGTCGCATGGCGCTATACAGGGACGAGGCCGTGGTGCTGCGCACCGCCAAACTCGGCGAGGCCGACCGCATCATCACATTGCTTACCCGCGACCACGGCAAGGTGCGTGCGGTGGCGAAAGGCGTGCGCCGCACGAAATCGAGATTCGGGGCGCGCTTGGAGCCGTTCATGCGCGTCGATCTGCTGCTGGGTGAGGGTCGCACTTTCGACAGTGTGCGGCAGGCGGAATCCATAAGTGCGTATGCCGGCGGCATCACGGGAGATTATGCCACATACACTGCGGCCAGCGCGATGTGCGAGACCGCGGCCGATCTGCTCCCCGCCGAGCACGAGCCCGCGGCAGCGCAATACCGCCTGCTCATCGCCGCATTGGGCGCATTGAGCAGGCATCTACATGACCCTCAGGCCATCGCACTGTCGTATATTCTGCGCGCGATGTCATTGGCCGGCTGGACTATTCGCCTCGACTCGTGTGTGGTGTGCGGCAGTCAGGACGTGGAGTTCTTCTCGGCTTCGGCAGGCGGCGCAATGTGCCCGAATGACCACACGCCAGATGCCGTGCGCGTGCCGGCGCATGTGTTCGACCAGTTGCGGGCGCTCGAACAGGGGGACTGGCCGCAGCTCGATATGTTGCAGACGCTCGACCCGCGGTGCGAGAACATCGTTCGCGAATGGGCGCAATACTACCTTGAGCGGCCGATTCGTTCTCTGCGCTTGCTAGATTAGAACCATGGCTTTTGATGCAGTGGACTACAAATCCTTGAGCGTGCCGGCCGCGCCGTTCTCCGACCCCACGATTATCCCGGACTTCCCGAAGAACAAGGTTCCCCGTCATGTCGGCGTGATCATGGATGGAAACGGACGCTGGGCGCAGCAGCGCGGTCTCATTCGCACAGACGGCCATCAGGCCGCCGAACCGGTGGTGTTCGACACGATCGCCGGCGCAATCGAGGCCGGCGTGCGCTACTTGAGTCTGTACACGTTCTCCACCGAGAATTGGAAGCGCTCGCCGCAGGAGGTGCGCTTCCTCATGGGGTTCTCGCGTGACATCATCCACCGCCGTGTGGCGCAGATGGACGAATGGGGCGTTCGTGTGCGCTGGTCTGGGCGCAGGCCGAAGCTGTGGAAATCCGTCATCGACGAGCTCGAGGTGGCCATGGAGCGCACCAAGCGCAACAAGGTGATCGATGTCGTGTTCTGCATCAACTACGGCGGCCGTGCCGAAATCGCCGACGCCGCCGCGGCAATCGCACGCGAGGTGCGCGATGGCAGGATCAAAGGCGACCGCGTCACCGAGAAGATGATCTCCGAACATCTGTACAATCCCGATATTCCGGACTGTGACTTGGTGATCCGCACTTCCGGCGAGCAGCGCACGAGCAACTTCCTGCCGTGGGAGGCCGCCTATGCCGAGCTCGACTTCGTGCCCGAGCTGTTCCCGGATTGCGGCCGCGAAGTGTTGTGGGGTTCCATCGACCGCTATATTCACCGTGACCGTCGTTTCGGGGGCGTCAAGAAGTAGGACGCGGCTTTCGCATGCCTCTGCATGCGAATCGGGACCGCTATTCGGCCACTTGTTTTGTCTCAGTTTGGATCTTCCAGTGAAACAGAACAAGTGGCCGTTACTTGGTTTATTCGCTCACACGGTGGGCAACGAGAAATATGTGAATGCTCAGATGACTGGCGGTGCCTCGGTGGAACAGGTCGTCGATGCCGAGCGTGAGCGCGAACGTCTGCTGTTGCGCAACGGTGTCGACCGGATCGTCCGCTTCCGCGTTCGCGAGACCTACGACCGCGCGCAGTTCATTCGCAAGCTGCTCGAAGCCGGAGTGCCGCTATGCAAATGAGCTAGGTACATGATAGGCGCGTGGGCTGTGCCGGGTGTCAGCAACGCGATGCCAGCAGATTCGCGATGTCGCCCGTGAACCGCGCGAGAAAGCGTTCGCGGGCGACCCCCACGGCCACATGCGTGGGGCGTAAGGAAGCATCAATGAATCCCTGCGGATTGCCGATGGTGCGGCCGCGCACGCCGGTGCCGTCGCCGGTTCTCGTCTCCACACACATGGGCAGCTCGAGCGTGCCGACGAGCGTCGAATCGAGTGCCACCGCAGCGGCCAACGGATCGTGCAATGGCATGCCGGCGGCGAAGATCGGGTCGCTGGCCGCGTTCGCGCGAATGGAGAACTCCGCGATCGCCGTGAGGAACCGTGAGGCCTCCGTATGCGCCGCGTTCCAAGGGGTGACGTCGGTGGAACCCAGAAGGCAGCGGTGGGTGACGTCGAGTCCGACCATCGTCACGTCCGCACCACTGCGCAGTACGCGATCTGCGGCTTCCGGATCCTGGATCATGTTCGTTTCGCAGACGAGGTCGTAGCAATTCCCCTCCTGCGTGAGGGTGCCGCCCATGAACACGATGCGCGCCTGCCGCACCGCCTCCGGGTCGAGTGTGAGCGCGGTGTCGATGTCGGTGAGCGGTCCGGTAGCGAGAATCGTGAGGTCGGGGCCGAATGTGCGGGCGGCGTCGGCGATCATGCGCGCACCGGCGGTGGCCTGCGAGCAGCTCTCCTGCGGGAATTCGAGTTTCTCGGGAGTGGGGATGTGCGCAGACCCGCTGGGAATCGTGAGTTCTGGCATGGTGGGCAGATCGGCGTGCGCCTCGCCCACTTGGTAACCTCCTACCGAGATCGCAGTGCCGCACTCGGTGAGGTTGCGAATCTGCGACGCGGTGAGTGTGACGAGTCCATTCGCGTCACTGGCGAGCGCCTCACCGGGCGTAGTCGGCGTGAAGTCGGCATTGTCGTCGTTGCCGGTGCCGATGCCGACGTCCCCCAGACCATCGCTGCCGTGGAATTGCGCGCAACCGGCGTCGGCGATGAAATACGGTGCCCATGAGGGATGCCTTGCGCCGTCGAATACCGGTATATCCGAACGCCCGAGCAGACTCAGCACAGCACGGGTGTTGCGCGCCGCCTGTTGCTCGAGCACATTGCCATAGCTGGTACTCACGCCATGCAGTCGGACGTTCGGCTGCGCGAGAAGCAGCGCCAATGCGAGCGCGTCGTCGATGCCGGTGTCCATGCTCGCCACGATGTGGTGTATGTCGGTCTGCGGATTCGTCATGCCCATGTATGCGTTCCTTGTTGCTATGTGCGGTTGTCGCGCGTTGCCGTCGTACCGCTAGTTCGACTGTTTCAGGAATTCGTCGGTGGCCAGGTCCTTCGACTGCGGCGCTGCATGCACCACGCGTCCGTCCGCGTCCGTGTACGCGTCGGATTGTGCGAGGAAGTCGAAGTACGCCTGTGTGCCTTGGTAATCCGCCAATCCGAACGTCTGCTTGCCGGAGATGATCTGTTCGCGATCGCCCCAGTACTGCCCGTCGATGATCGTCTTCATTGACTCGCGCACGAATTCGGGGTCGAGATTCGCTTCGGGTGCCTCCTTGACGAGAATGTCGGCGGCTTCATCGCCATGCTCATACGCATACTCGTAGCCGCGTTGCGTCGCCTGCACGAAGCGTTTCACGAGGTCGGGATTCTGCGTGATGAGTCTGTCGCTGGTGATGATGCCGATCGAATCCGCGTTGCCGGGCACGCCGTATTCCGGTTCGGTGAAGCAGTTGAGTTTCGGTCCGTTGAGCTTGGCCTGCACGCCTTCCCAGGTGGAGTAGAAGCCGCCGAAGTCGGCGCGGCCGGATTCGAGTGTCTGGAAAGTGGAGGTGCCCACCGTGACCTTGTCGAAGTTGCCTTTGCCGCCGTCGTGCTGGATCATGCGGCGTACCACGGCGTCGGACTCGCTTGAGCCGAAGGTGGCGAACGTCTTGCCGTCGAGGTCGCGTGGTCGTGTGATGGATGTATTCGAGGCCAGCGCGCACCAGATCGCGCTCGTCTTCTGCTGGATCTGCATCACCTGCCGGAGTTCGGCCCCTTTGGTGGAGTAGGTGCTCACGTTGGTGAGATTGGAGAGCGCGAAATCCGCGACGCCGTTGTTCACCGCCTGCTCGGCGCCGGATTGTGCGACGGCGACGATGTTCACGTCGAGCCCTGCCTGCCGGTAGTACCCTTTGTTCTTCGCCACATAGACGCCGATGTGGTTGGTGTCGGGCGCCCACGACAGCATGAATGTGACCTTCGTGAGGTCGTCGTTACCGCCGTTCGCGCTGCTGGCGGAACCGCACGCCGTGACCGCGCATATGGTGAGCAGGGTGGCGAGCATGGCGATGATGCGAGTGAGATGTCGGTGAATATGGCGGAGGGCTTTCATTTGGTCACTTTCGAATTGGTACTCGGATTTGCAGATTTGCGGATTCACTGGGCGTCCGGGTCGGCGTCGTCGGCCGGCGTGCCGATGGTGAGTCGCTCGACGGCGTGCACGGCGAGCAGCAGCAAGCCGGTCATGATGATGATCACGAAGGTCGCGGCGAAGATGCGCGGGGTCTGGAAGGAATTGTAGGCGGCCTGCAGCCAGATCCCCAGACCGCTGCGTGCGCCGAGGTACTCGGCGGTGGCGGCGGTGGCGAACACATAGGCGGCGCTCACGCGTACGCCGCCGAAGATCTGGCGCGCGGCCACCCGTAGATCCACATGGAACAGTGTCCATGCGCGCGAGGCGCCACAGGTCATCGCCACGTCGTCATAGAAGGCGGGGACAGCAGCCAGTCCTCGCATGGTCTGCACGACAATGGGGAAGATGGCGAACACGGCGACGATGACGATCTTGCCCACCGGTTCGAATCCGAACCAGATGAGGAACAGCGGGGCAATTGAGATGAGCGGCAGCGTCTGAGCCGCGGTGAGCAGCGGGAACAGTGCTGCATATGCGGTGCGGGAGCAGTGTATGCCTATGCCGAGGAGCACACCGAGCACGCAGGCTATGGCGAATCCGCACACGCCCTCCATGAACGTCATGCAGGTGGCTGGCCAGAGGGTGGGCCACGAGATGATGGCCGAGCGGACGATCTGCGTGGGGGAGGAGATCATCGTGACGGGCGGATGGGTCATGTCAACCCAGACCTGCCAGATGAGCAGCAGTGCCACGACGGTGACGACGGTGGGCCAATACCTCCACGCATGCCGGCGCGGGCGGTCCGTGTGATTGCGCAATGAGCTGTGAAAAGCCATGGCACCTTACTTTCTGCGCGTGTCGCGCTGTGAGGTCGCCGGCTTCAGGCAGCAAGGTGAGGAGTCTACCGCCGAACGACCAGAAAAGTTAACTCTGCCATGCGTGTGCATGGCGACTGCAACAGTATAGGCCACCCTGTGGGCATGCGCCCACGAAGAACAGCGGCGGGGCACAAGCCGATGCTTGTGCCCCGCCGCTGGTACGGTGCTGCGTTCGTTCACTCGAGTCCGATGGACTTGAGCGAGTGCATGGTGAGGGTGTCGATGTGCGTGGTGCCGGATTCGCTCACGAGTTCGACGGCGCGTGCGCCATCGCCAGGGAACGAGTACGAGCTCATCGCATGCTTGCCGCCGTTGACGTAGACCTCGACGCACCCGCGGTCGATGAACACGCGCAAGTCAAGCGTACCGGCTGCGAGCTCGGCGTCGCTGAGCTTGGCCACCCGGTAGCCTTTGTCGCCGTTCGCCACGTTCTGCCGGTCGATGACGACGCCGCCGATCTGCGCGTCGAACACGATTGCCGTGTAGTGGCCGTCGCTTGTGGCATGTACATGCAGTCCGGCGCGTTCGGCGGTGGTTTTGTTCAGATCGAGGCTCATCTCGATCTCCAGTGCACCCCCGTCATCGTCGAGGATCGTGGAGGTCTGGTTCGTGCCGAGGTCAAGCGAGTCGAAGCCTATGGTGTTCTCGCGCAGCCCCTCCATTTCGACGGTGGGGGCGGTGACCAGGTCACCGTCATCGCCCAGCGTGATCTCGCGGGGGAGGGTGAGGTTGCCGCACCAGCCGTCCTCCTCCATCGGGATGGGGGCGACGAACGGGCTCATCCAGCCGTACATGATCTGGCGCCCTTCGGTGTTGAACGACTGTGGTGCATAGAAGTTATGGCCTTCGTCCCACAGGCGGAACTCGGTCTCCGGCTTGAAGCTCTCGCCTGGCTTCCATGTGCCCACCATGTAGCCGGCATTGTTCACGTTGCGGTTCATGAAGCCATTTGGCTTGGCTCCCATCGCGGAGAAGCCGATGACCCATTTCTCGTTGCCCTGCGCATCGCGGATCGGGAAGAAATCGGGGCATTCAAGCATGAACACGTTGGGGTCCGGATGCTCGAACAGCACCCGATCGAAGCTCCAGTGCACCATGTCGCTCGACGTGTACAGCCACATCTGGCCACGGTGCTCCTTCGACGAGACGCCGAAGGTCATATACCAGGTGTCGCCGGTCTTCCACACCTTCGGGTCGCGGAAGTGGTGGTCCACCTCGTCGGTGGGGCAGTCGATGATCATGCCCTCCTTCGTGAAGGTCTTCAGCCCGTCATCGTTCGGCTTGGCGAGCATCTGCACCTGCCAGTCGCCTCCGGTGTTGTCCTTACCGTTGGCCCAGCGGTGGCCGGTGTAGTAGATCCACGGTTTGCCGTCGTCGCCGATCACAGCGGAACCTGAGAACACGCCGTGGCGTTCCTGTTCGAGGCTTGGCGCGAAGGCGATGGGTTCGCGGTGCCAGTCGACCATGTTGTCGGAGGAGACGTGGCCCCAATGCATCGGGCCCCACTGTGTGCCGTAGGGGTGCAGCTGGTAGAACACGTGCCAGCGTCCGTTGTAGCGGCACAGGCCGTTCGGGTCGTTGATCCACCCGCCATTGGAGGCAATGTGGAACTTCGGGTACCAGCGGTTGTTGCGGGTGGCCTCCAGTGCCGACACGCCTGCCTCGGCGAGTGCCAGCTGCTCGGCATGGTCTGAGATCGGCGTGAGCACAGGGTCGAGCGCCGGGTCGGGGGTCAGAATGCCGTTGGCGGGAATATTGGTGGGAAGGGTTGCCATCGTCGTTGTCCTTTCGGATTCGGCTGTCTGATTTCGTTTGCGTAATCGGAGACGTTTTCAGTCGACGTCTGTCTCCTTTTACGCAGGATTGCAAGATGTATACGGGTTCGGAATCTGGGATTGAGGTTGTATTGCGTAAATAGGGACAGTTGGAGGCTGCCATCTGTCCCCATTTACGCAAATGAGGGGAGGGAGAGGGACGCAGGGATATGAGAGAGATTGACGGGGGGAGGTGCGGATGGGGCTTTACATATCCTCGGAATCCGCGGAGAGGATCGCCTCGTCGGTGGCGAGCGACGGCAGCTTCTTCGAATCGCGGATGAACGGATCGCCGTCCACCTGCTCGTCGTCGCGCTTGATCACGAAGAATCCGTAGACGGTGGCAGCAAGCACGATAGCGGAGATCGTCAGGAACGTCGTGCGGTCGCCCATGCGGTCATGCAGCATGCCGAGCGGGGTGGAGAAGACGACCTGGCCGATCTGCGAGGCAATCTGGAAGCCGACCATGTAGAGCGTCGCGGAGAGCTTCGGATTGAAGTGGAGCGTGAAGTAGCGGAACGCCGGCAGGCAGAACAGCGGAACTTCAATGGCATGGAACATCTTGACGATCGAGATGGCCACCGGATCGTGGAAGATGCCGCACAGCCCGATGCGAAGGAACATCACCGTGGATCCGAGCAGCAACGCGTTGCGCACACCTACCTTGCGCATGATGATTGGCACGACGCCCATCATCGCGGATTCGCAGAACACCTGCACCGAGTTGAGCGTGCCGTAGACGGCGTTGCCGGTGGCCTCATTCGGGAAGAGCGAGGCGTAGTAGGTGGGGAACATCTGCTGGTCGAATACGGTGTAGAACGTGTTGGTGAGCAGCATGAACACGATGAGCACCCACAGTGCGGGCATCTTGAGCACGCCGAGCATGTCTTTGATGGTCGGGTTGGTGGGCGCGGCATTCGGATCGGCGGCTTCCTTGAGCGCTTCGCGCTGCTCGGCCGGATACCAGGTGAGATACACGATGAGCATGCCCACGCCGAATGCGGAACCGAGCCAGAAGTTGATCATCGGGTTGATGTTGAACACGAAGCCGGCGACAAGCGCCACAATGGCATAGCCGAAGGAGCCCCATGCGCGGGATTGGCCGTACTCGAAGTTGAAGCGGCGGCTGTACCGTTCGGTCACGGCCTCGATGAGCGAGCAGCCTGCCATGAAGCCTGCGGAGAGCACGACGGAGCCCACGAGTGCGGCGGCCATCATGTTCGTCCTCATCAGCGGCGCGTACACGAACTGCACGAAGGGTCCGACGAGTGCGGCGATCGCCGAGATGACGAGCACAAGACGGCGCTTGAGTCCGAGATTGTCCTGGATGAGGCCGTACCCGAACATGAGGATGAGCGTGGCCAGCGAGTTGATTGAATAGATCGTGCCCACTTCCGCGCCGTTGAGTCCCATCGAGTTGAGCCAGCGCTGGAAGAACGACCACCAGATGCCCCAGGAGCAGAAGAACAGGAAGATGCCGGTTGAGCTTTGCAGGTAGGAGGGGTTCCTCCACACCTTCGCGGTTGTTGCCATGATGTGAACCTCGTTGTCTGAGCCTAAGCTGCGTTGTACATGACGGCTCCCGCGCATTGCTTCGGTTTGTGCACCGTGTGTCCGTGTTGTGCGCAGGAGGGGGCAGGCCTCGATGGGTCTGCTAGGGGAGCACCATTCGCGTCGTCTGTGTCGGTTGTGGTGTTCCGTATGCTCTCAGAATAGAGTGTAAATCGATTGACGTCAAACGATTGACTTCTTCTTCATAAAACCACCACATTCCCTGAAGCGCTTAATGTCAATCGTTTGACGCATTCTTTGGTGCCGCAGTGACCATGCGTCACGCGGTCGTCGGCGTGTCGCGCACCGACCCCTTCTCGATCAGCGTGCAGTGCACCTTCACCGGCGATGGCGTGTCGAGCAACGGCATCACCGCGGTCGTATGCGGCCAATCGCCTTCATTGAGCGGGCGGTTCTCGATCATCGACACGAGCTTGTTCGCGGCCCAGTAGCCCATCTCGTAGTGGGGAAGCTCAATGGTGGTGAGTTGCGGCTCGAGTGTCTCGGCAAATACGCGATGGTTGTCCACGCCGACTACCGAGATGTCGCGTCCCACGGCCAGTCCATGTCGTGCCGCCGTCTCGTATACATACCAGGCGCGTGCGTCGTTGAAGCAGAAGAATCCGTCGGGCTGCTCGGTGTCGAATAGCGTTTCCACGGCACGTAGTGCCGGCCCGTTGTTGAGCACGTCGCATTGTAGTCGTTCGTCGAAGCCCATGCCGTGGTCCATGAGGGCCTGTCGGTAACCGGCGAGCCTGCCAGTCTGCGCCACCATGGGTTCGGCGCATCCCACATACGCTATGCGGGAGCATCCGGCTTCGATGAGTCTGGTGGTGGCGTCATAGCCGATGCGGAACTCGTCCGGCTCGATGGACGGGAAGCGCCTGGTTTCCTCTGCGGCGTCGACGAGCACCAGAGGGAATTTGGCGAGTGATTTGGGCACCGTCATCACGCGGTTCGACATCGCGGAGTACAGGAAGCCGTCCACGCCGTATCGTTTCAGCGCACGGATCTCGCTTTCCAGAGCCTCTTCGGTGTCTCCGTTCACGGTGAGCAGCATGTATCCAAGCGAGCTCAGGGCGTCCTGTGCACCTTGGATCATGCCGCCTGCATACGGCGTGGTGGCCACCTCGACGCTGATGAACCCGATCATATGCGTCCGGTTGGTGCGCAGGGAGCGGGCCAGCACATTGGGCTGGTACCCCATTCGCTCTGCGGTTTCGCGTATGCGGTTCGCGAGCTGCGGGTTGATGCGCCCTGAATCACGCCCATTGAGCACGAGTGAGACCGAGGAGACAGAGACTCCGGCCGCTTGTGCGATTTCCTTCATCGTCGTCATGCTTCCACCTTATACGCCCCGTGCCGCAGATGCGTATGACACACCGATGTGGGCTCGGATCCTCACGTCTGCTTACCGCTTGGTGAGGATCTCGTTCACGAGCTGCTGCTTTTCGCTGATCTGCCCTGAGAAGCCCGGGCGAATGTCGAGCTTGAGCGTCACGCCGGTGCGGTACCCCTGTTCGGCGAGTTTCATCGTGGCGTCGCGCACCACTTTGAGCACATCGTCAAGGTTTCCCTCGATGTTCGTGAACATGGCGTTCGTCTCGTTCGGCAATCCGGATTCGCGGATCACCTCCACCGCTTCCGCCACGTATTCGCTCAGCTCGGCACCGACACCGCTGGGGGCGATCGCCACCGCCGCCACCGTGTTGATGATCGGTTTGCCGTGCTCATCCACGGGCACGTCCTGCCGCACCGCATTGCGATCGGGGCTGTTCATGTGTCTTCTCCTTCGTCGCAGGCGTGCGACTGGGCACGTTCCTGCATCGCCCGGCCACACGCCTATTGAATTCCAGATTTTTCGCTCAGTGCATCGCCCAGGCATGGTCCATCGGGCCGTGACCTTTGCCGAGGTCCAGATTCGCGCGCAGGGCCCCGCTCAGGTATGCCTTGGCATCGCGTACGGCATCTTCGAGATCCTCACCTTGGGCAAGGTACGAGGCGATGGCGGACGACAGTGTGCAGCCAGTGCCGTGCGTGTTGTCGTTGGCGATGCGTTCCCCCTCGAACCACGTGACGGCGCCGGTCGGGAATGCAAGCACGTCGTCGGCGTCTTTCACACCATGGCCACCCTTGACCAGCACGCAGATGCCGTAGTCCTTGGCGAGCTGCACAGCCGCGGTCTCCATGTCGGCCTGGTTGCCAATCGGCATCCGGGCCAGCACCTGCGCCTCCGGAATATTCGGGGTGATCACCGTGGCAATCGGGAAGAGGCTGCTGATCTCCTCGGCGATTGTGTCATCCGCGGCAAGGCTCGACCCGCTTGTGGCCACCATGACCGGGTCGACCACGATGTTCGTGGCCTGGTGGTCTCTGAGTTTGCGGGCGACGGTCTTCACGGATTCAACGCCCACGATGACGCCGATCTTCACTGCGGTGGGTCGAATATCGTCGAACACCGAGTCGATCTGGGCGCCCACGATGTCGGGATCCACGGCGGCGATGGCCTGCACACCGGTCGTGTTCTGCGCCGTGATGCCCGCGACCACGCATTCGCCGAATACATCGTTGGCGAGCATTGTCTTGAGGTCGGCGGGAATGCCGGCACCACCGGAGGAATCGGTTGTGGCGATTGTGAGCACGGCCGGCAGCTTGGTCGCAGCAGGCTTGCGTTCGGCGTACCGGGGCTTCTCGTCGCCGCGAATGGCGGTCCAATCATCGACCAGCCGGCGGGTGGCCTGCTCCGGGTCGGGGGCGCCGGCAATGGCGGAGACGACGAACCAGCCGTCGGCCTTCGTCTTGGCGAGCGAGGGAATGTCGTCGGCTTTCACGCCACCGCCCACGATGAGCGGGTACTTGCTCATCGTGCGCATTTCGTCGATGGAGGAGGCGTCCAGCGTGGTGATATCGCCGTTTTCGTCGACGATCATGCTGTCGGGCTTTGTGGCCGTCATGTGCAATGGGCCGGCTCCTATGTAGTCGATGGTGCCTTCGGGCAGATGGTTGGCCTCGCGCACTTCGTCGACGGTTTTCGCCGACAGTCCAATGATCGCGTCAGGGCCGAGCAGCTTGCGTGCGACCACTGGATCGAGGTCGTCCTGACCTATGTGCACCCCGTCGACCTTGATGCCTTTGGCACGGGCCTCGAGCGCGGCATCGACCCGGTCGTCGATCACAAAGGCCACCGAGTCCTCCACGTGATGGCCTGCGATCTCTTCGGCGATGTCGTTCGCCAGGGAGACGATCTCGGCGACATCCTGGGTCTTGGCGCGCAGCTGGATGAAACTGGCGCCGCCGTCGAGGGCCTTGGCCACGACGTCGAGGATCGGCCGGTTGCCGCAATCGTCGGGGCCGACCACGAAATAGAAGCGCAGATCGAAACGGCTGCGCATGGATGGGTATGGGAACGAGTTCATTGTGTCACCTGATTCGTTTGTTGCTGTGCCGGCATGCCGTGCCATGGCAGATTCTAGGCTAAATAGAGCGGTGCGGAGGCGATTTCCTCCGGCGTAACGTTCCAAAGTGCGTCGAGGAACGCGGTTTGGAATGATCCCGGCCCATGCGATGCTCGTTCGGCGGCTTCGGAAGATACGTTGTAGAGCATCGAGGCGGCCAATGATGCCACCAGTGGATCTGATACCGCGAGATAGGTGGCCGTGACGCCGCCAAGCGAGCACCCGGCACCGGTAATCTTCGTCATCATCGCGCTTCCACCGGGAAGGCGGTAGACGAGTCGTCCATCGGTGACGAGATCGACTTCGCCGGAGACCGCGACGGCACCGGTGTGGGTGGGGGAGTGGAGCGCCAGATACGCCGCGAGATCGGTGGCGGCGGTAATGGCGGCATCCACACTGTCGGCGGCCTCCACACCTGCGGGCCCATTGTGCTCATCCGTTCCGGCTGCATCGCCCAGTTGCCACATGTCGTGCAACACCAGTGCCTCCGATGCGTTGGCGCGGATGACGGTGGGAGGGTAGTCCTTGAACCCCTCGAGAATCTCGGTGCGTGCGACGCCAACGCCGGCTGCCACCGGGTCGAGCACCCACTTGCAGCCATGGCGGCTCAGATGCTCCGAAATCTCCTGTAGGGCATCGCGGTAGAACGGCAGCAGCGTGCCCACGTTGATGTATGTGGCGCCACACGAAGCGGCCAGCGAGGTCACATCGTTGGGAAGGAAGCTCATGGCGGCGGTGCCCCCCGCGGCGAGCTGCGCATTGGCCACCAGGTTGATGGTGACGAAATTGGTGAACGACTGCGCAAGCGGGGTCTGCTCGCGAACATCCTGCGCCGCCTGGCGTATGCGTTCACGGATGGGATCGTCTGGTGCGACCTCGTGTAGATTGGATGTGCCGGAATTCGGCGTGGTCGACGCTGTGGTCATCTGTACTCCCTACTCTGGTGCTAGCCAACAGGTTCGAAGGGTTAGGCGCGAAGCCACTCTCAGCTCTATCAGCTCCCCTGACATGTGTATTCCAAACGTATTGAACACTCTCGACGCCTGCTGCGGGCATGCGTGTCACCGCCCCGCAATGGCACCGGGACGGGGTACCTGCGTGTCAGCCGCCAACGGTAGGGTGAAGCCTTGTATAAGACCCCAAACCGTTCAAACCAGAAGGTGCATTGTGGCTAATTCCAAAATCGATGAAGTCGTCTCCCTCGCCAAGCGTCGCGGCTTCGTGTTCCCGGCCGGCGAGATCTACGGCGGCACCCGCTCCGCGTGGGACTACGGCCCGCTCGGCGTGGCGCTCAAAGACAACATCAAGCGCGAATGGTGGCGCTCGATGGTCGTCACCCGACCAGATGTCGTGGGCGTCGACACGTCGATCATCCTGCCGTCCGAGGTGTGGGTCGCCTCCGGCCACGTATCGGTGTTCAACGATCCGCTCATCGAATGTCTCACCTGCCACAAGCGTCATCGCGCCGACAAGCTCGAGGAGTCGTACGCCGAGAAGCACAACGACCAGCTGCCTCCGAATGGCCTCAAGGACATCGTGTGCCCGGACTGCGGCACCCGCGGCAATTGGACCGAGCCCCGTGACTTCAACATGATGCTGCGTACGCACCTCGGTCCGGTGGAAGACGAGAACAGCCTCCATTACCTGCGCCCGGAGACGGCACAGGGCATCTTCGTGGACTTCAAGAACGTGATGACCTCATCGCGCTCCAAGCCGCCGTTCGGCATCGCCAACACCGGCAAGAGCTTCCGCAATGAGATCACGCCAGGCAACTTCATCTTCCGCACCCGCGAGTTCGAGCAGATGGAGATGGAGTTCTTCGTTGAGCCGGGCACCGATGAGGACTGGCATCAGTACTGGATCAACGCCCGCACACAGTGGTACATCGACCTCGGTGTGAACCCCGAGAACCTGCGCCATTACGAGCATCCGAAGGAAAAGCTCGCCCATTATTCGAAGCGCACCGTCGACATCGAATACCGCTTCGGCTTCCAGGGCTCCGATTGGGGTGAGCTAGAGGGCGTGGCCAACCGCACCGATTTCGATCTCGGCGCCCACGCCAAGCATTCCGGCGAGGACCTGAGCTACTTCAACCAGGCCACCGGCGAGAAGTACATTCCGTACGTCATCGAGCCTGCAGCCGGTCTGTCGCGTTCGCTCATGGCCTTCCTCGTGGATGCCTACGACGTCGACGAGGCCCCGAACACCAAGGGCGGCGTCGACAAGCGCACGGTGCTGCGTCTCGACCCGCGTCTCGCCCCCGTCAAGGCCGCGGTGCTGCCGTTGAGCAAGAAGCCGGAACTGCAATCGGTGGCCCAGGACCTCGCGCAGGATCTGCGTCTCAATGACTGGATGATCGACTACGACGAATCCGGTGCGATAGGCCGCCGCTATCGTCGACAGGATGAGATCGGCACCCCGCTGTGCATCACCGTCGACTTCGATACTCTTGACGACCAGGCCGTGACGATTCGCGAGCGTGACACGATGCAGCAGGAACGCGTGGCACTCACCCAGGTCGCCGACTACGTGGCCAAGCGCATCAACGACAAGCGCACGCGCGTGCCGCTCAAGCCGGTGTCGATGGGCGGCGCCGAATGGCCCGAGTCCGTGCATATCGCCGAGGCCGGCGGTTTGTACTGATCCGCCATGCATCAATCGCCTGCGCCCCGTATGGCTGAGATTGCGGGACGCAGGCGATTTTGCGTATGAGGTGTGCGTGCGAGCCGATCCATACGGTATTCTGTACAATTCGAACACATGAACGAGGGGATATGAGCGAGCAGGAGACGATACTGAACACATCCCGGCAAGGCGATGCAAGCCCAGATGCCAAGGATTGCGCAGATGCCGGTGCATGGCATGAACCGGTTTTGGCCGGTCCGTTGGCGCCGATCCGGCTCGGCGATGTCATGGTGAACACGCCGGTCATGCTCTCCCCGATGGCGGGTGTGACGAACTGGCCGTTCCGCGTGCTGTGCGAGGAATATGGGCCCGATGGTCTCTACGTGGCCGAGATGGTCACTGCACGCGCGCTGGTCGAGCGCAACCCGAAGGCGCTCAGGTTGTGCAGGTTCGCACCGGGCGAGCGCATCAGATCGCTGCAGCTGTATGGTGTGAACCCGTCGATCATGGAACAGGCGACGCGGTTCCTGGTGGACAACGGCATGATGGACCATCTCGATCTCAATTTCGGATGCCCGGTTCCCAAGGTCACACGACGTGGCGGGGGATCGGCATTGCCATGGAAAACGGATCTGTTCACCGAGATCGTCCAGCGCGTGGTTACGGTGTGCGAGCCGGCGAACATCCCGGTGACCGCGAAGATCCGCGTGGGGCTGGACCATGAGCATGAGACCTTCCTCGAAGCCGGGCATATAGCCCAGGAGGAGGGGTGCAGCGCGGTGACCCTGCACGCCCGCACCACTGCCGAATACTATGGTGGTCATTCGGATTGGTCCCGGATCGGTGAGCTCGTGGGCGCACTCGACATACCGGTGTTCGGCAACGGCGACATCTGGGGCGCCGAGGACGCCATCGCGATGGTGAACGAAACCGGGTGTGCTGGAGTGGCGATCGGGCGCGGATGCCAGGGTCGCCCGTGGCTCTTCGGCAACATAGGCAACGCCTTCGCCGGCAGCGACGTGCGCATCAACCCCACCCTCGGCGAGGTGGGGCGCATCATCATGCGCCATGCCGAGCTGCTCACCGAGTTCTACGATGGGGACGAGCGGATGGCCGTGCACGACCTGCGCAAACATGTCGCATGGTACCTGAAAGGGTTCCCGGTGGGGGGCTCCACCAGGCGCGCGTTCATGGAATGCGAGAGTTTGAAGGATGTTCGTGAACAGGTGGACGCGCTTGACCCGAACATCGAGTATCCTGAACGGGTGGTGGACCAGCCGAGGGGTCGTGTTCGCTTTGCGAAGAAGGTGCATTTGCCATATGGTTGGCTCGATTCGCGGACCACGACCCACGAGGAGCGCGAGCGACTGTTCGGCGACGACCCGATGGATGCGAGCTACTGAGCGACACGTTTTAAGAAAACTTTCGGAAATCGGGTCTACGGTGTCTACGAGGAATGTGAAGAGAAGGGTGAGCGGATTGGCCTTGGCCAGTGGAGGGAGGCCTGTTTTCTCACCCATCTGCGGTACAGTTGTGTACAACCGTGAGTGACAGGAGACTAACGTGAGCGAGATCGCCCAGACCGACAATTTCAACGACACCACGATCATCAAGGTCGTTGGTGTCGGTGGCGCAGGTGGCAATGCAGTCAACCGAATGATTGCCGAGGGTCTGCAGAATGTGGAATTCGTGGCAATCAACACGGATGCGAAAGATTTGCTGCGCTCCGACGCCGATGTCAAGATCTCGCTGAGCGACGCCTCGAGCCGAGGACTCGGCGCTGGGGCGGATCCGGAGAAGGGCGCGAAGGCCGCCCAGGATCACCAGTCCGAGATCGAAGAAGCCGTCAAGGGCGCCGACATGGTGTTCGTCACCTGCGGTGAGGGCGGTGGCACCGGCACCGGTGCAAGCCCGCTGGTCGCCCGCGCCGCACGCCAGCAGGGTGCACTCACCATTGCAGTCGTCACTCGTCCGTTCTCCTTCGAAGGCCCGCAGCGTGCCGCCTCGGCAGCGCTGGGCATCGACAATCTGCGCGAAGAGGTCGACGCGCTCATCGTCATTCCGAACGACCGACTTCTTGAACTCGACGACAGCTCCATCGGCATCGTGGATGCGTTCCGCACGGCCGACACCGCTCTGCTCGCCGGTGTTCAGGGCATCACGGACCTGCTCACGATCAATCCGTACATTCACGTCGATTTCTCCGATATCACGTCGATCTTGCAGAACTCCGGCACCGCACTCTTCGGCATCGGCGCCGCACGGGGCGAGGATCGCGCAGCGCAGGCCGCAGAGATCGCCATCAGCTCGCCGTTGCTCGAGGAGAGCATCGACGGCGCCAGCGGCGTGCTCATCAACATCGCGGCTTCGAACGACCTGAAGCTCGCCGAGGTGAACCAGGCCGTCGGCTTCGTTCGCGAGGCCGCACATCCGGAGGCGCAGATCATCTTTGGTCTCGCACTCGACGATGCCTATGGCGATGAGATGCGCGTCACCGTGATTGCCGCCGGCTTCAACGACAAGAAGAAGCTCGCTCAGGCCAATGAGGACGCCCAGGCCGCCGCCTCGGCGCCTCAGCACACCGTCAAGCCGGTGACCAAGACCGCCACGGCTTCTGGGCAACCCACCATCCTTACGTCTCCCATTCCCTCCACCGGTCCGGTGTTCGAAGAGGAGAAGCAGACGGATGAGAAGATCGTGGCCCAGCAGCCGACGCCGAAGCAACGCTCCGAATACGATGCCTCGTCCGACACCAGCAGCTATCCGTATACGGCGCTTGGTGATCTGGGTGACCTCGACATTCCGGAGTTCCTGCAGTAGTCGATCCGCTTACGGCACGGTCTGAATTACAATACCTGTAGAACCCAAAGAGTCAACCTGAAACAGGACAGCAAAGAAGGAAACGCGAATGGCCGGATTCATGAAGAGGACCATGTCTTATCTGGGAATGTCCGACGTCGTGCCGGAAGACGAAGATGACGAGGTCATTGACGAGGAGCCGGAGTCGTCATTCGACACCGATCGTTCCGTCACGCCCATCCCGGCCGCGTCCACGCAGCCTTCCACGAGCCAGCGTAAGTCGGTGGCCCCGTTCCATGCGAACATCAATCGGATCACGACCATTCACCCGCAGAGCTACGAAGATGCGCAACTGGTCGGTCGCGCACTGCGGGATGGCATCCCGGTGGTGCTCAATCTCACCGATGTCTCGCAGTCACAGGCTTACCGCATCATCGATTTCTCGTCCGGCGTGGTGTTCGGCATCTCCGGCTCCATCGAACGCGTGACCGAGCGTGTGTTCCTGCTGAGTCCCGCTCGTGTGGACATTGTCGCGGAGGACACTGAATCGGGTATGTCAGACAACCTGTTCGAGAACTGAGGAAGCGGGGCAGCGGCCCCCACATTCACGTCATTTGCTGTTCGAGGAAGCATGTTCCTAGTCATTCGATAGGCTGGGAGCATGCTTTCGACGTTATTCGGCTTCTTCTTCCATATTGTCGACCTGCTCATCGAGGCCTACATCGCGGTGCTGTTCGCCCGCATGATCTTCGATTGGGTGCTGGTGCTGGCTCCGCGATGGCGGCCGACCGGTTTCATGGCGACCCTGCTGCGCATCATCTACCAGCTCACCGAACCACCGCTGCGTTTTCTGAGGCGCTACATCAAACCGATTCCGATGGGGCGTGTCTATTTCGACGTGAGTTTCCTGGTGTTGTATTTCGTATTGGTGATCTTGCGCATACTGATCTGACCGATGGAAAAAGTCCGCTGGTCATGTGAAAAAAGCAGTCCACGCGGTGTGCTTGCGCAGGTGTCGTGATAGCATCAAAAAATAAGGTCAACTAAGCTGGGTCTATCCCAAAGCGAGGTGGTAAGATAATGGCTCTTTTGACGCCAAAGGATATTCGGGAGCACACCTTCCAAACGGTGCGCTTCAAGGAAGGGTACGATGTCGACGAGGTCGACGACTTCCTCGATCAGGTAACCGAAACCGTGGAGGCTTTGGGCAAGCAGGCTGTTGCAGGTGGTCAGTCCACGCAGGCACTCGGCCCTGATGTCTCCGCGCTGAACACGAAGATTTCCGATCTGACCGCACAGGTGCAGTCCCTGCAGCAGGAGAACCAGTCGCTCAAGGCCGTCGCCGCGCAAGGTGCAGGCGAACAGGCGAGTGCGCAGATTGCCCAGGCGAATCAGGCGGCACAGGCTGCACAGGCGCAGCTCAAGGAAGCCGAATCGAACAATCAGGCGCTCTCCGCGCAGAACGAACAGCTGAAGAACCAGATCGAACGCCTCTCCGCACAGGTCGATCAGCTCACCGCACAGGCTGCACAGAACTCCGACCAGCCGGATCTCGCCAAGGAGCTGCAGGAAATCACCCGCCAGCGTGACCAGTTCCGTGCCGACAGCGAGAATCTGCGCCATGAGCTCTCCGCTGCCCACGAGCAGACGATGCGTGCCCAGCAGGCCGAAGCCCAGGTCAAGGACCTCACCAAGCAGCTCGAGGAATCGAAGCAGCGTGAGGAACAGCTGCGCGATCAGGTTGCCAAGGTCGAGCCGAACACCGAGACAGGCAGCCTGCAGAAGATCAAGAGCGCCGCAGCCGCCGCCAACAGCGAGCCGGAGCGCGCCACCGCGATGCTCACCCTCGCGATGCAGTTGCACGACCAGTATGTCGACAAGGGCAAGGCGACCGCCAAGGAGATCACCGAGCAGTCCCAGCGTAAGTATGAGGAGCTCATCTCCAAGGCCAACGACTATTCGAACCGCACCCGTTCCGAGGCCGACGATTACAATGCCCGCACCCGCGAGGCGGCCGATGCCTACAGTGCGAAGACGCGTGACGATGCCGATTCGTACAGCGCGAAGACGCATGAAGATGCCGACACGTACATGAAGAACAAGCACGCCGAGGCGGATCAGTACGTGGTCGACAAGACCAATGAAGCGAACACCTACGCGGATCAGAAGACCGCAGAGGCGAACAACTACGCCGCCGCCAAGACCAACGAGGCCGATACCTATGCCGACTCGAAGGCCCATGAGGCAGACGAGTACGCTCAGAAGAAGCAGGACGAGGGCAACACCTACGCCCAGCAGAAGAAGAGCGAGGCCGACCAGTACGTGGTCGAACGCCACGACGAGATCAACGCATTCGAGGCCGAAGCCAAGAAGCGTGCCGACGACTACTCGGCGAAGACCCGCACCGCTGCCGACGACTACGCCCAGCAGGTGCGCGAGAACCTCGAGACCCAGTCGAAGGTGATCGAAGGCAACATTCAGGGCCTCAAGACCTTCGAGACCGAATACCGTGCACGCCTCACCGAGTTCCTCGGCCAGCTGCAGGCACAGGTCTCCGACACGAACAACTACAAGGACATCGACAAGGCCAACTGATACCATTAGCCAATGTTGAATTCGAAACCAAGACGGCCGCGTGTACGCGTGGCCGTCTTTGCATGTATCGCCATCGTCGCCCTTGGGGCAGACCAGCTTAGCAAATACCTGGCGCAGACCTACCTGACCGAGACCGATTACATTCAGGTGATCCCACGGTTCCTGCACCTGACGTTGGTCCATAATCCCGGGGCCTCGCTGGGCATGGGGGCCAACTCGACCTGGGTGATCAGCCTCTTCGCCATTGTCGCATGCTGTGTGCTTGTCTGGATGGCCTGGCGCACCACATCGATGGCCTGGACCGTGTTCCTGGCACTCGCCTTCGCCGGGGCGTTGGGGAACCTGATCGATCGCGTGGCATATGCCCAAGGATTCCTCAACGGCAAGGTCGTCGATTTCCTCAATTACGGTTGGTCGGTGGGCAATGTGGCCGACATCTTCCTCATGATCGCGGGAATAGGCATCATCGTGCTCATTCTGTGCGGAGTGCCCTATAGGAGGAGCGGCGAGCGACAGCCGGCTGATACAGCGGCTGCCGGACATTCCGATAACTAGGCATATGGAAGGAGCGCAATGAGCACGATCATTCCGGCACCCGATGCATTGATCGGGAAGCGGTTCGATGTGGCTGTGGCCAAGATGATGGGCATCTCACGGGCCAAGGCCACTGAACTCATCGAAACCGGGCAGGCACATGTGATCGGGCGTGATATTCATAAATCCGCCACATTGCAAGCAGGCGACACCGTTGAGATTGATGTGCGGGAAGAGAGACGGGAACCCGAACCCGTTTCGAACGAGATGACGATTGCCTATGAGGACGACGACATCGTGGTAGTGGATAAACCGGTCGGTGTGGCGGCGCATGCCTCAGTAGGCTGGACCGGGCCAACAGTGCTGGGTTCATTGATCCAGCGCGGTGTGCACATCACATCGATGGGGGCCGCAGGACGGCAGGGCATCGTCTCGCGGCTTGATGTGGGCACCTCAGGGCTCATGCTCGTATGCAAATCCGACCTCGCTTACAAGGAGATGCGCCGGCAATTCTCCGAGCACGAGGTGAAGAAGACCTATCATGCGCTCGTACAAGGCAATCTCAAGGAAGGCAAGGCCACCATCGAAGCTCCGATCGGGCGTGCAAAGGTCTCCGATTTCCGCTTCACGGTCACGCCTGCGGGCAAGGAGGCCATCACCCATTGGGACGTGATGGAGCGCTTCGGTGAGACCACTCTCGCGTCAATCAATCTCGAGACCGGACGCACCCACCAGATCCGCGTGCACTTCTCGTCGATAGGGCACCCTCTTGTAGGAGACCCGATGTATGGAGCAAATCCCCGTCTGTCGCAGGCACTGGGACTCGAACGTCAATGGCTGCACGCCATGGAGCTGGAGTTCCGGCATCCGCGCACGCACATCAACACCGTGGTCACCTCTCGGTACCCCACCGATCTGGAACATGCACTGGAGATGGAGCGTGATCGCTTCGCTCAGCGGGAGCACCAGCATTTGGAGTCGTCACGAGGGTGACGATGGCGGTGATTTCCCGCGACTGGCTTCCGTGATCGCCAACACCACGAAGATGATCATCGCGCAGGTCGGCATAACTGCCAACGGCGTGGTGAACAACAGGCTGATCCACGCCTCCAGCTCGCGCACCCCGGTGGAATAGCCAGCCGCATGATCGCAGCCAAGCAGAGTGCGAATGGCCTGCACCATGCCGATGGCTCCGGGAAGGGCAAGCAGGGCGCAGAGTGGAATGAGCGCCACATATACGGCGATGCGCCTGCCGCGGACCGGCTTCGATGCCGCCATAGGCAACCTCCTCTCCTTCGCGCCGACCGATTTGGCAATGTTGCCAACACTCTAGCGACGAGGCGGCGCTGTTTCCATATGAAGCGATTGATGCGCTGGAAATGCCGCGTGTCGAAACGGACATGGCGTGTTCGAAGGGTTGCGGGACACCCCGGTTCGCGCTCTGTACAGCAAGCGAATTTCAAGGTACATTAGAACACTATGACCAATTCCGCTGATTTCGTGCAGTTGCATAACCATACGCATTATTCGTTGCTCGATGGCGCATCGAAGATTCCCGATTTGGTGAAGTACACGAAGGAATTGGGAATGGGTGCCGTGGGCATCACGGACCATGGCAACATGCATGGCGCGTATGAGATGTACACCGAGGCGGTGAAGCAGGATGTCAAGCCGATCATCGGCATCGAGGCGTATGTGACGCCGGAGACGGCGAGGCAAGACAAATCGCGCGTGCATTGGGGCACGGAGGCGCAACGGCGTGATGATGTGTCCGGTGGCGGCCTGATCACTCATTTGACACTGTGGGCCGAGGACGACGAAGGATTGAGGAACCTGATCAGGGCCTCTTCGGTGGCGAATCTCGAAGGACGTGTGATGCGCTATCCGCGTATGGACAAGGAGGTGCTCTCCACCTACAGCAAGGGCGTGATCTGCGGTTCGGGATGCCCGTCGGGCATTGTGCAGACCCGTTTGCGCCTTGGTCAGTTCGATGAGGCCTTGCGTGCGGCAGGTGAGTTGCAGGACATCTATGGCAAAGACAACTTCTTCATTGAGCTGATGGACCATAATCTCGAGATCGAGCGCAAGGTGACGAAGGACCTGCTTGAGATCGCGAAGAAGCTCGGCGCGCCGTTGCTGGCCACGAACGATTCGCATTACGTTCACGAGGAGGATGCTGGCGCGCAGGACGCGATGCTGTGCATCAATTCAGGCTCGCACCTGGATGATCCGGACCGGTTCAAGTTCGATGGTGAAGGGTATTACATGCGTTCCGCGCAGCAGATGCGCGAGCTGTTCCGCGACCTGCCCGAGGCATGCGACAATACGATCGAGGTGGCGGAACGTTGCAATGTGATGTTCGACGACCACGAGGACGGCGCGTTCATGCCCAAGTTCCCATGTCCGGAGGGTTGGGACGAGACCTCGCTGTTCCTGAAGAAAGTGGAGGAGGGCCTCGAACGGCGGTATGAGGGCAACGTGCCGGCGCATGTGCTGGCGCAGGCGGATTACGAGTGCGGTGTGATCTGCCAGATGCAGTTCCCGGGCTACTTCCTGGTGGTGGCCGACTACATCCAATGGGCCAAGGACCATGGGATCATGGTGGGGCCGGGCCGTGGCTCGGCGGCAGGGTCGATGGTCGCCTATGCAATGGGCATCACCGAGCTCGATCCCTTGGAGCATGGTCTGATTTTCGAACGGTTCCTGAACCCGGAGCGCGTGTCGCTGCCGGATATCGACGTGGACTTCGACCCGGAGGGCCGTCTGAAGGTGATCGAGTACTGCGGCGATAAATACGGGCACGACAAGGTGGCGCAATGCGTGATCTACGGCACGATCAAGACGAAGCAGGCGCTCAAGGATTCGGCGCGCATCATGGGCTACGAGTTCTCGATGGGCGAGTTGGTCACCAAGGCGTTGCCGCCGGCGGCAACGGGTGGCAAGGACGTGCCGCTGCACGACATTTTCGATCCGGGGGCGAAACGCTATGCGGAGGCGCGTGAATACCGCGAATTGTATGAGTCGAATCCTGATGCCAAGCGAATCACCGACGAGGCGATGGGCATCGAGGGCCTGATCCGCCAGACGGGCGTGCATGCATGCGCCACGATCATGGGCTCGGAGCCGATCACGGACACGTCGCCACTGCTGGAGCGCACGGACGGCACGGTGACGACGACATTCGAATACCACACGTGTGAAACATTGGGTCTGGTGAAGATGGACTTCCTGGGCCTGTCCAACTTGACGGTGATCGGTGACACGCTCAGGAACATCGAGGCCAATGGCAAGGAGCCGATCGACCATACGAAGATTCCGCTCGACGATAAGGAGACGTACGAGCTGCTGTCGCGCGGCGACACGCTGGGTGTGTTCCAGCTCGATTCCGACGGCATGCGTGCGCTGCTCAAGCAGCTGAAGCCAGATAACTTCAACGACATTTCGGCATTGATCGCCCTCTATCGTCCAGGCCCGATGAGCATGGACTCGCATACGAACTACGCGAAACGCAAGAACGGGTTGCAGAAGATCGAGCCGATCCACCCGGAGCTTGCCGAGCCGCTCAAGGAGGTGCTCGACGAGACCTACGGCCTGATCATCTACCAGGAACAGGTGCAATCCGCCGCCCGTATTCTGGCCGGCTACTCGCTGGGCAAGGCCGACGTGCTCAGGCGCGCGATGGGCAAGAAGAAGCCCGAGGTGCTGGCCAAGGAACAGGTGCCGTTCTTCGAGGGCATGAAGGAGCACGGCTATTCCCGCGAGGCGGCGCAGGCGGTGTGGGACGTGCTCGTGCCGTTCTCGGGCTATGCGTTCAACAAGGCGCATTCCGCCGCCTACGGTCTCATCTCGTATTGGACCGCCTATTTGAAGACGCACTATCCGGCCGAGTTCATGGCCGCCCTGTTGCAAGGCGCCTCCACGAACAAGGACAAGACCGCCCTGTACCTGGGCGAGGCGCGCCGCATGGGCATCAAGGTGCTCTCGCCGGATGTCAACGAATCCGTGTACGCCTACTCCGCCGTCGGTGATGTGGTGCGTTTCGGACTCGGCGCCATCAGGAACGTGGGTGAGAAGGCAGTCGCCGACATCATTGCCGAACGCCAGGGCAGCCACGGCAGGTACGTCAACTTCATGGACTTCATTCGCCGTGTGCCCCTGACCGCACTCAATAGGCGGTTGGTCGAATCGTTGATCAAGGCGGGTGCCTTCGACTCGATCGATCCCAACCGGCGTGCCCTCTACCAGATTCACGAGGCTGCGATCGACTCGGTCACCGACCTCAAACGCAAGCAGGCCACTGGGCAGTTCGACCTCTTCGCCGACCTCGACGCCGGTGCCGGTGAAGGCGAGGCCGAAGCGCTCGGCGATGTGTCGATCAGCGTACCCGACGTGGAGGAGTGGGACAAGAAGACGAAGCTCAACTTCGAACGCGAAATGCTGGGCCTGTATGTGTCCGACCACCCGCTTTCAGGCATGCAATCCGTGCTCGCCAGCCTGCGTGACATGTCCATCGCGCAACTGATCGACCGTGCTCCCACGATGCCCGAGCGCAGTCAGGTCATGGTCGCCGGGCTCATCACCAACGTCGACTCACGCGTCTCCAAGAAGGGCAACCGATGGGCGATCGTGACGATTGAAGACATGGAGAGCTCCATCCAATGCCTGCTGTTCGGCAAGGTGTACGAGGCGCACGCGGCGGAACTCGCCGTCGACGCGATCGTGCAGGTGCGTGGCATGGTCGAGGCACGTGACGAGACGATCTCGTTGCGCGCCACCGACCTCATGGTGCCCGTCATCGAAGCCGGTGAGGACCGTCCTGTTTTCGTCCAGCTGCCTGCGCACGCCCTCGATATGCAACGGCTCGAACAGTTCTCGCAGATCCTCTCCAATCATCCCGGTGCCTGCGAGGTCAGGCTTGCCATTGTCGACGACGATGGCGGCGTGACCCTCATGACCCTCGGCGATCGTTTCCGTGTGCGTCGTGAGACCGGCCTGTTCGCCGACATCAAGGTTCTTTTTGGCGCCAACGCACTGCCTATGATCTGAACGGCGGTTTGTGTGAACGGAGACGGCATGCCATGGCATGCCGTCTCCGTTCACACAAACCGGATGCCTGCCATCTCTCATCTTCGCGTCTGATCTTTGTCATTGTTTTGCGTAATCTGGGACAAATTTCACACGGGATGCGTCTCCGATTACGTGGATTTGCTGGATTGACGCGAACCTACGGAACTCGTCGGGGCGCGCCAGCGGGCAATCTCACGATGCAAAAGACCCGATGCCCTCGTTTTCCTTCTCGTGACAGGCGCTTGGTACCATAGTGGCTTATGAGCCAAGATAACTATATGCGCATCATTGATTTGCGCGGCAAGGAACTGACACGCGCCGAGATGCTCGACGCGATGCCACGAGCTGAGATGGGAACCGACGAAGCGAGCGAGATCGTGCAGCCGATTCTCGACAACGTGAGGGAGAACGGCGCCGCAGCGTTGCGTGAATATGCCGAGAAATTCGACCACATCGTCCCCAAGTCGTTCCGCGTACCCACCGACGTCATGGATGCCGCCGTGGCGAGCCTCGACCCGGAAGTGCGCGCAGCGATTGAGGAATCCGTGCGCCGTGCCCGCGCAGTCGCGAAATCGCAGGTCCCAGAGGACTTCCACACCGATTTGGCCGAGGGTGCGCGCGTCAGTGAGCGCTGGATCCCGATCCAGCGTGTGGGTCTGTACGTGCCCGGCGGCAAGGCCGTGTACCCGAGTTCCGTGATCATGAACGTGGTGCCGGCACAGGCCGCCGGTGTCGAAAGCCTCGCCATCGCCACGCCGCCAAGCCGTGACAATGCGCAGGGTTGGCCGAACAAGACGATTCTGGCCACCTGTGCCATTCTCGGTGTGGACGAGGTCTACGCCGTCGGCGGTGCACAGGCCATCGCGATGTTCGCCTATGGCGCCACCGACCTCGACAATCCGGTCTCCCCGGTGCTGTGCGAGCCGGTAGACAAGATCACCGGTCCGGGCAACATCTTCGTGGCCACGGCCAAGCGTCTCGTCTCGGGCATTGTGGGCATCGACGCGGTCGCGGGCCCCACTGAGATCGCCATCATCGCCGACAAGACCTCGAACCCGGCATATGTCGCCGCCGACCTCATTGGTCAGGCCGAGCACGACGAACTCGCCGGATCGGTGCTCATCACCGACGACGAGCAGTTGGCCGAGGCGGTGCAGGCCGAGCTCAACAAGCGCGTACCGCGCACCGAGCACTCCGAACGTGTGGCCACCAGCCTCTCCGGCAAGCAGTCCGGCATCATTCTCACCGACGGCATCGAGCAGTCGATCGACGCGGCGAACGCCTACGCCGCCGAACACCTTGAAGTGCAGACCGCAGACCCGGATGCCGTGATCGCGAAGATCCGCAACGCTGGCGCCATCTTCCGCGGCAACTATTCCCCGGTGCCGCTGGGCGACTACATGTCGGGCTCGAACCATGTGCTGCCCACCTCGGGCACCGCACGATTCGCCGCCGGTCTCGGCGTGCATACGTTCATGAAGCCGGTGGAGGTCATCGAATACGACGAGCAGGGACTGAAGGAGCTCGCCGCCAGGGTGAACGCCTTCGCCGTCTCGGAAGACCTCCCGGCGCACGGCGAGAGCGTGTTGACACGCTTCATTGACGATCCGTACAACAAGGAAACCATTACCGAACAGGAAGAAGAAGCAGGATTACGATGAGCGAAGCGATGATTCCGGCGGATCTGCCACTGCGTAACGACCTCATTGGCGAGGTGCCCTACGGCGCCCCGCAGCTTGACGTTCCGGTGTGCCTGAACGTCAATGAGAACCCGTATCCGCCGGATCACGCCGTGGTTCGCAGCATAGTGGAGCGCGTCAAGCAGGTGGCACCCACCCTCAACCGCTACCCGGACCGCGAACACATCGAACTGCGCGAGGCCTTCGTCAGGTACCTCAAGGAGGAATCGGGGGCGCAGCTCACGGTGGAACAGGTGTGGGGCGCCAACGGCTCCAACGAGATCATGCTCCAGCTATTCCAGGCTTTCGGAGGCCCCGGCCGCGCCGCACTGGGCTGTGACCCGGCCTATTCGATGTACCCCGAGTATGCACGCGACACGTTCACGAGTTGGCACACCACGCACCGCAAGCCGGACTTCACCCTTGATGTGGACCGTACCATCGAGGACATCGATGCGATCCAGCCGGCCATGGTGGTGCTCACCAGCCCGAACAATCCGACCGGCACCGAACTGCCCATGACCGATCTCAAGCGCATTCTCGAACATTGCCAGAGTGCTCAGGTTGCTGGTGCACACGATGGGGTGCACCCGATCGTGGTTGTGGATGAGGCCTACATCGAATTCCGCAACCCGGGCACGCCGTCGGCCACGACGCTCATCAACGACTACGACAATCTGGCCGTGAGCCGCACCATGAGCAAGGCATTCGCGTTCGCGGGAGCCCGAGTGGGCTATCTGGCGGCCAGCGAGGGTATTGTGGACTGCCTGCGCATCGTGCGCATGCCATACCACCTGTCTGCCGTGACGCAGGCGGTGGCGCTGGCGGCCTTCGACCATACGAAGGAACAGCTGAGCCAGGTGGACCACCTGCGAGAGACTCGCGAGCAGACCGCCGCTTGGCTCAAGGAACAGACCTATAAGGGCCAGCCACTCGAAGTCGCCCCCTCGCAGTCGAATTTCCTGCTGTTCGGCGGCCATTTCGACGATCGTGGAGCCATCTTCGACCAGATGCTCCAGCGTGGCGTGCTCATTCGCGTGGTGGGGCCGGAAGGCTGGCTGCGTGTGTGCATGGGCACCGACGAGGAGATGCGCCGATTCCGCGAGGCGCTCGTCGAATCGATGCGCGCCGTCGAGAACGCCTAGGCTGCAGACATACGTATACCCGCAAAGGAGACATGGAGACACATGGCACGCACCGCGCACATTGTTCGCCAGACCAGCGAATCCAGCATCGACCTCGAACTCAACCTTGACGGCACCGGCAAGACGAACATCGAAACGACTGTGCCGTTCTACAATCACATGATGACGGCACTGGGCAAGCATTCGCTCATCGATCTCAACATCGTGGCGAGCGGCGACACCGATATCGATGCCCACCATACCGTGGAGGACACGGCGATCGTGTTCGGAGAGGCATTGCGCCAGGCCCTCGGCGACAAGCGCGGCATCCGCCGCTTCGCCGATGCCACCGTGCCGCTCGACGAGGCGCTCGCCAAAGCCGTCGTCGACGTCTCCGGCCGCCCATACTGCGTGTGCTCGGGCGAACCCGAAGGCTTCCAGTACGCAATGATCGGCGGCCACTTCACCGGCTCGCTTGTACGCCATGTGATGGAATCGATCGCCTTCCACGCGCAGATCTGCCTGCACATGCATCTCATTGCCGGCCGTGACCCACACCACATTGCGGAGGCGGAGTTCAAGGCGCTCGCCCGTGCATTGCGCTTCGCCATAGAACCCGATCCCCGTATTCAGGGGCTGATTCCGAGCACGAAGGGCGCGCTGTGATGTCAGACGACGACAAGCGAAATCCCAACAATCCCGATAATCCCGATAACCCCGGCGACGAAAACGACGCGTTCTGGGCCTTCGAAAGCGACCCGGATCTCGCCCGTGAGATGGAAAGCCTCAACCAGGAGCTTGCGAATCTCGAGCAGAATGCGAGCGCCGACGATGCCGGGGAATCCGCGACCGGGGAATCGGAAGACGGCAATGCTCCCGAAGACGTGTCCGACGAGTTCTCGCAGATAATGAACGCGAACGCCGAGACAAGCTTCGACGACGAACTCGAGGGGATTCTCGGCAACAAGGCGAAGCGTGCGATTCTGGTCACACGCCTCACCTCGGCCGATCTGCTCGCCGCCTTCTGCTCGCTCGCCGACATCACCGCGCAATGCATCGATTCGCGTGAGGGTGCGGTGGCAGTGCTGCGCAATCTCAACGGGGACGGTCCCGAGGCGGCCGCGAAGGACCTCACCGAAGTGGTGGCGGGACTGAGCGTGCTGTTGCTCGTGGATCGCGCCGACAAGATGACCGCCGTTCCCTATGCGAACGGCACCGCCGAGGATGCGGAACTGCCGCCGCCGTTCGTGCTGGAGACGCTCGCGCATTTCGTGGAGGATCTCATGCTCGGACTCACCACGGTCGATGCGCTCGCGCAGCAGGGTGTGAGGATTGTCGATTCCGCGGATCTGGATCACGACCATGCATTGAAAATCATCGCCGAGCATACGAACTTCGGGCGTGACGGCTCGTCGATCGACTGAGTGCACGGGCACAGGGAAGAAAGTGAGATTATGAAATCTGTAGTCGTGTTTGATTATGGGTTCGGCAATGTGCGCTCCATGATGCGCGCGCTCGCCAATCAGGACCTTGACGTCACGCTCACCTCCGACTACCGCAAGGCCTTGGAGGCCGACGGGCTCGTCGTGCCGGGCGTGGGCGCATTCGGTGCCTGCATGCAGGGATTGCGCAAGGTGAATGGCGACAACGTGATCTACGACCGTCTGCGTGCGGGGCGCCCGGTGCTCGGTGTATGCGTGGGCGAGCAGATCATGTTCACCCGTGGCACCGAGCATGACCTTGACACGCCTGGACTGCAGCTCATTGAAGGCGACGTGAGCAGACTCGATGCCGACGTGGTGCCCCACATGGGCTGGGATACCGTCGATGCCCCCGAAGGCTCCGTGCTGCTCAATGGCGTGGAGGGCGAACGGTTCTATTTCGTGCACTCCTACGCCGCTTTCACCGCGGCCCCCGCGGATTTGACGCAGTTCGACATCGACCTCGGCGACGCCGAGCAGAAAGTGGCGTTCTGCGATTACAGCCGCAGCCATTTCGTGGCCAGCTATGAGCGCGGACCTCTGTTCGCCACGCAGTTCCACCCGGAGAAGTCCGCGCAGGCAGGTGCCAGACTGCTCGCGAACTGGGCCGCCATACTCTAGTTATGTTGCTAATTGCCGTATTTTCAGATTCCAGATTGGAGTAGAACATGTCACTGACTTTGTTGCCGGCCGTTGACGTCCGTGACGGCAAGGCCGTCCGTTTACGTCAGGGTGAGTCCGGTTCGGAGACGGACTACGGCTCGCCGCTCGACGCCGCACGCACGTGGGTGGAGGCCGGAGCGCAATGGATCCACTTGGTCGATCTCGACGCCGCCTTCGGCACGGGGGACAACCGCGCCCAATTGCGTGAGATCGTCAGTCAGCTCGGAGACAAGGTGAACATCGAGATGTCGGGCGGCGTGCGTGACGATGCCTCCCTGGATGCCGCGCTCGACGCCGGCGCCGCACGCGTGAACATCGGCACCGCCGCACTGGAGAATCCGGAGTGGACAGCCCGCGTGATCGACAAATACGGTGACCAGGTGGCCGTTGGCCTCGATGTGCGTGGGCATACGCTTGCCGCCCGCGGCTGGGTGAAGGAGGGCGGCGACCTGTTCGAGACGATGCGGTTCCTCGACGACGCCGGCTGCTCGCGCTACGTGGTCACCGACGTGACCCGCGACGGCATGATGAGCGGGCCGAACATCGATTTGCTGCGTGAAGTGGCGGAGCGCACCGATGCCAAGGTGACCGCCTCCGGCGGCATCTCGAAGCTCGACGATTTGCGTGCCATCAAGGAGCTGCTGCCGCTTGGCGTCGATTCCGCGATTCTGGGCAAGAGCCTCTATGCGGGCGCATTCACGCTCGAGGAGGCACTTGCTGTAGCCAATGCGTGATATTGCACAGCACGTCAATTGAATAGTGCGTAAATGGGGACATCTTTCTGCCGGATAATGTCCCCATTTACGCACTTCATACATGCCTTCGAGTTGTTTGCGTCACGGAATAACGGGCTATGCGCAAGGGAGCTCACCGGATGCGATGAGTTGGGTGAACAGCTCGAAATCGTCTTCGTTCTGGTCGGCGTATGAATCGCAGAAGCTCATCATCGCCGTCTCGAATTCGTCGCTGTCGCCCAAATACCCGCTGATCGCCACGCTGTCGCCGCTGCGCGCATGCGCATGGGCGAGACACCACGCACACAGCGAACCCAGATTGCTCAACGAATCCGCATGCAGTGTGTCAAGATCAATGGAGCCCTTGCCATTCCACAGTTGTCGCACGTAATAGTCGCGCGGCAGACCATCGTTGGCCACGAACTGCGACCACCCGAGCAGAATGTCGGCGGTCGACTGCACGAGCTTCTGACCCTGGATCACGCGCTCACCGTGCGTGCTGTAAGGGGAGCGGCCCACGTATTTGGCCAGCACGCTGGCCACCGCCTCCTTCATCTGCAGAATGAGCGGGTCGTCTATGTCACGGCCTATGAACGCGCTGATCCAGCAGCGGGTGCCAACGGAACCGACGCCGACCACCTTGCGCGCCGTGTCCTGGTAATGGTACTGCTCGAGCACATGGCGGCGGTCCTCATACAGCGAATCGCGGTAGGTGTCGAACAGCTGTCGCAGGCGGCCGCGCAGCGCATCGATGTCCTCGTAGCCGCGAATGTCGTTGATCTGCACGAGCTCGGGTGGCTCGGTCTTGAACCGGAGTCGGTTGCCGTCGAGATAGGTGAGCTTGTTGGCTGCCTTCTTGGAGTCCTTCGAACGCGCCTTGGCTATGGCGCCGTGCAACGTTTTCGAGGGCTTCGCTTTCATCGCCTTCTCCAGATGGGCGAGGCTGTCTTCCACATCGAAATGGGTGTACCACGTGTCGAGGAAGCCCATCTGCGAGAATTCCCGTAATGTTTCACGGTACTGTTTCACGCAGCGGTAGACGGCATCATGGCGCTCCTTCTCCTTGAGCCCTATGTTGCGCCCCGCAATCTCCACCGAAACGGCAAGTCGCTTGATATCCCATTCCCATGGGCCTGTGGCCGTCTCGTCGAAGTCGTTGATGTCGAACACGAGGCGTTTGGACGGCGAATAGAAGATGCCGAAGTTGCCTATGTGCGCATCTCCTATGCACTGCACCGGAATGCAGGTGGTGGGGGTGCGTGCGAGATCGTTCGCCATGATCGCCGCGCCCCCTCGGTAGAAGGTGAAGGCGTTTGCGCTCATGCGCTTGAACCGCAGCGGCACCAGGTCGGGAACGCGCATCTTGTTCTGCTCCTCGAGCAGACCGATCACGTCACGGCGCTTCGTGCGCACGCGCCATACGGCATGCGAGGAAAGCGGGAAACGTTCGCGGAGTTTGAGACCGGCGTTCGTGCGATCCTCGGGGTTCTTGAACTCCGTCCATGCGCTCATGTCGAAAATCGGATGCGCCTCGCTTGACTCTACAAGATTTCCATCGCTCATACTTGCACAATACCGCGCGGGCAGGCACAATTCGCGTTTATACGGCATTCCGTGCGGATTCCGTCCGTATATCGATGCGGTGTCCACATACCGTCTGTTAACGCGTGCCGTAACATCGGTTTGAAACGATGGGGTGCTATGGACAAACAACAAGAATTTGCGCTCCGAACCGTTGAGGAACGCGATGTTCGCTTCATTCGCCTGTGGTTCACGGATGTATTGGGAACATTGAAATCAGTGGCCATCGCGCCTGCAGAGCTGGAGGCCGCATTCGAGGAGGGCATTGGTTTCGATGGCTCCGCGATCGAAGGCATGACGCGTGTGTCCGAAGATGACATGATCGTCAAGCCCGATCCGAGCACCTTCCAGATTCTGCCGTGGCGCGGAGGTCCACAGGGCACGGCGCGTATGTTCTGCGACGTGCTCACTCCGGAGGGCGAGCCCTCGCTCTCCGACCCACGCCATGTGCTCAAGCGCTCGCTGTCGAAGGCCAAGGAGAAGGGCTTCACGTTCTACGTGCACCCGGAGATCGAGTTCTACCTGTTCGAGAAGCAGGACGACTGGTCCAAGACCCCCGTGCCGATCGATCAGGGCGGCTATTTCGACCATGTGCCACGCAGTCCAGGCATGGATTTCCGCCGCGCCACCGTCAACATGCTCGAGCAGATGGGCATCTCGGTCGAATACTCGCATCACGAGGCGGGCCCCGGCCAGAATGAGATCGACCTGCGGTATGCCGATGCGTTGACGATCGCCGACAACATCATGACCTTCCGTACGGTGGTCAAGGAGATCTCCCTCGAACGTGGCATCCATGCGAGCTTCATGCCCAAGCCGCTCGCGGACGCGCCGGGTTCGGGCATGCACACGCACCTGAGCCTGTTCGAAGGCGATGCGAACGCGTTCTACGAGGCCGGTCAGGAGTTCAACATGTCGCTGACGGCCCGCCAGTTCGCTGCGGGCATTCTGCACCATGCCGCCGAGATCTGCGCCGTCACCGACCAGTACGTGAACTCCTACAAGCGTCTGTGGGGCGGCAACGAGGCCCCGAGCTACATCTGCTGGGGGCACAACAACCGTTCGGCCCTGCTTCGCATTCCACAGTACAAGCCAGGCAAGGGCAACTCCGCGCGCATCGAGTTCCGCGCGCTCGATCCGGGAGCGAACCCGTACCTCGCCTATTCGGTGCTGCTGGCGGCAGGCCTCGATGGCATCGAAAAGAAGATGACCTTGGGCGAGCCTACGAGTGATGACGTGTGGGAGCTCACCGACGCCGAGCGTCAGGCGATGGGCATTCAGCCGTTGCCCGAGTCGCTGGACGAGGCCCTGAAGATCATGGAGAAATCCGATTTCGTGGCCGATGTGCTCGGCGAGCATCTCTTCGAGTTCTTCCTGCGCAACAAGCGCAAGGAATGGGAGGAGTACCGCAGCCAGGTGACGCCCTTCGAACTTAAGAAGTACCTGGCCAAGCTCTGAGCTACTGCCGGCAAATGTGTGTGGAGTGGTCTGTCCGGGAAGAATTCGGCGCCGAATTCTTCCCGGACAGACCGCTCTTGCGTAACATGCGGGGCACTGGATGAAATGTGCATGACAGCGTAGGCCCACGGTTTGCCCGTGGTACGCTGAAGCCGGAGGTTGTGTCACGGTCTCATTCCCTTGCGGGGGAGAGGAATGAATGTTTTATGGGCTGGAACAATCTGTCGCATGGGAAGTCTGGGAGTCCGGTTGAATCTGGCATAGTGGTGGATGGTTTGGATTACAGCTATCCGATGGGTCGTCGTGCACTCTGTGACATCTCGATTCATATTCCCCCAGGCTTCACTGCCTTGGTGGGTGAGAACGGGGCCGGCAAGACATCTCTCATGCGGGTGATGGCGTCGTTGCTGGAAGCCGATCGTGGGAAAGTGAGTGTCGATGGAGTCGCTTTCTCACGGAGAACAAGAGCGCGGTATCGTCGGCATATCGGATGGATGCCCCAGGATATTCCTGTGCTCTCCGGCTTCACCGTCCAGGAGTCTGTAGCGTACCACGCGTGGTTGGGTGGCATACCGAAAAACATGGTGCAAGCGCGCGTCGAGGAGTCATTGGGGCAGGTTCACCTGACTGATTTGGCTCATCGACGTGCAACCACGCTATCAGGCGGCCAGTTGCGCCGATTGGGCCTCGCTCAGGCATTGGTGCGAGATGCGGATTGGCTGTTGCTCGATGAGCCCACGGCCGGGCTTGATCCTCGTCAGAAACAGTCACTGGTCATGCTGCTACAGGAATTGAAAGGACATGCCAACTGCGTGATTTCCACCCATGACTTCGATTATTTCGATGCGCTGTACGACAACGTTGTCGTATTGCATGCCGGTCGTATCGCATGGGAGGGAACAGTGAATGCATATCTGGGGCTGGCTGCTGATTCGCACAGTTCCCCGGCGTTCGCTGCATTCGACGCGATATTGGATGGGCGGGTGTCGCCGGAATGAGCCTTACGAAGAGAACGTCTGCGCCTGCCCGGCAGGCTGCGGTGCAAGAGGATTCGCACATCGGTGGCTTGAACCGGGTTGTTTTTGGGCCGTCTTCTGGAGGAGGACCTGCCTGGCAAAATCCGCTCCTGCTGAAGGCATTGTATGGAATAGGGACGCTTGGGGCATTCCTGTTCTTTCTCCTGGCCTTCGGCAAGCAGAACCTGTCTGGGATGAGACAGTCGGCTTCATGGGATTCCTCGACGCAGATCGCGAATACGATGATTGCAATCATTGGTCCGTCAGTGGCGGCAAAATCAGCTTGGGATCTCTCGACTTTGCGTGGGGGAGGTGTATTCGAATACCCGAATGTGCGTTCACATTCACGCATCATTGTGCATACCCTACTTCCCACCGCGCTATGGGGAATGGTCTGCATGTTGCTGACTCAGGCCTTGTGCGCACCATATGCGCAGGATTCGTTGCATCCCTGCCACGTTGTGGTGATGGCAACGGGACCTCTGATGGTTACCGCCTGTGCTCTGTTCGGCATGGCCTGTTCTGTGGTGCTGCCACGTGTATGGTCGACATCTGTTGCGCTGGTACTGGTTTTCCTATGGTTGCTGTTCCCCAGTGCCATGGAGCCCATGTGGCTGCGGCACTTGACAGGGTATGAGGATGCTGTGGGAATGCCGGGGACGATGTTGAGCATGCGTGGGATTCTTGCTCCAGTGCTGTTCTGCATTGCGATTGCGCTAGGTTGCATCGCATTGACTGGTGTTGCCGTGGCCAGATTCGGGAATTCCGCAGTGTCGATCCGATGGTTGCTGCCATTGCCGTTGGGCTCGCTGATCGCTTTGGGCACCGCGATTTCGTTTGCATTGCCGTTCGGCATGGCCCCTGTGGTCGCAAGGAATACCGAGACGGTCTGCAGAAGGCAGGAGGCAACCACCACATGTGTCTGGCCTGAGCACGAGCGGTATCTTCCTGAATTGATGCATGAGGTGCATGATCTCAACGGCGTGTTGGAGAGAAATGGAATCCCGGTCCCGGCTATGGTAAGCGAACGGCTGACTGACCGAGCCGCTCTGACCGTCAGTGTACGTGATGTGATCCATGCTCAAAGCAATGACCGACGTAGCATGCTGCTGAGCGCCTATCTTGATTATTCCGCGGGTGTGATTGATGGATGCGGAATCACGGAGACGCTCCCGGAATATGAGATGGCGGTTTCAGTGATTGCCCAGCGTTTGGGCGCTGATCCCATGCGTGTTCCCCAAGGGGAATCGGCCGATGCCGTGCCGAAAGCAAATCGTGGGGAGGATCTCGGTTGGACGAGGAAGGCCATTGACGCTGCTCGGGCGGAATGCCTCGCCAACGCATATTGACCTGTGATTCGGAATTCGAGAGGGTGTGAACAATGCGGCTATGGGGTAAGGCGCATCATATCGGCGCAGTGGCGTGTGCTCTCGTCATTGCCGTTGCCGCGGAGTTGGTTCTTGGTGAGTCGGCGACCGGGATTCCGGCATTCGTGTACACCAGCACGAATCTGGTGCTGTCGCTGATGGCGGCGATGCCCTTGATTGTCGCCATCAGCGTCGTATTCGACGGCAACGAGTCTGTCGGCATCCCCGTGCGCAATACTGGATTGTATGATACCGTCGCGTTCTTCGGCATTGCCGGGATTCTGTTTCTGGTAGGCGCGCTCGCGATGCCAATGATTGGGTACTCGGGAATCTGCACTGCGCTCACGGTGCTGGGCTGCGGGGCGTTGGGTATCGTATGCTCCCGGCTGTTCGGTAGGAAAACCGGTGGGGCTGCAGGACCCGTCTACATTGTGCTGTGTTGCCTGGTGGGAACGCCGCCTATGAGGCAACCCCTTCCTTGGCAGTTCCCGTTGGCTACGATGCCCATGCCATCGCATATCCTGCTGGTTCTGTTGTTCGTCATGATGATGAGCGTGATTCCGTCGCATCCGGAACGCCGCATTGCATAGAGCGGCGTTCCGTCGAGCACTTGTTCAGCGCAGTGCCTTCTGGATGCGCTGCACACTTACCGGGTAAGGAGTGCCGAGCTCTTGCGCCCAGAGCGACACGTAGAACTCCTCGAGCATCCAGCGTGCCTTGAGCGCCTTGGCCATGAGCTCGTCGTGCTTGGCTCCGGCCGGTTCCTTGCGTGCCTTTTCGAGCGCTTTGTCGACGATCTGCTTGGCTTCGTCGGCCTGCCATGCCCAGCGCACATCGCGGTTCTTGTCGGTTTTCGCCTTGGAGAGTCTGCTCATGTCGGCCTGCAGGTAGACCGGCAGTCTGCGGAATGAATCGGGCGGCGTGGCGCCGATGAAACCGGGATGCACGAGTGTGGCGATGTGTTCGCGCACCGACTGTAGCACCGAGAGCATGGGCAGGTCGGCCTTGCCGCTGACCGCCTTGTCTACCTGCGCATAGGCCCGCAGCACCTCGATCGCGTCCTTGGCCACCTCATACACGGCATCTTCGAACACTTCCTTGACGCCATCCACGGCCTCGCTCAACGCCTCGTCGGAGCTCAGTTTCGCAATGCCTGGCAGCAATCGCTTCACCGTCTGCAACTGCAGGTCGTCGGTGAGCGCCTTCGTGGTCGAATACGGCGCCGATGCGAGCATGAGGGCCTCGGCACCGAGCCAGCGTGACGAGATGCGTTCGGCAGGCAGGCGCAGCCGATCGAGCGCCCCTCGCCAGAGCATCTCCTCACGCGCCTCCGTGGTGGCACCGGCTTTGCGCAGCAGATCCGCCTCGGCCACCACCTGACCCTGCTCGGCGGCTTTCTGGGCCTGCCGGTGCACGATTTTGCGTGCGGATTCCTGCGCCTGTTCGGCAAACTGGCGCTGTAGCTCGACCAGCGACTTGCCCGTTCCGAGCACCACCACGCCGTCGTCGTACGAACGGCGGCGGTGGGCACGCTTCGGTCGGGGCTTCGGCTTCTCGATCACGAAATTCATACGCAGGTATGGCGGCAGCTTGTCGGCGAGGCCATCGAGCACCTCCGGGTGAATCTGCGCCCCGACCACCTCGATGGCGGCCTGCGTGAACACATGCGCGAAATCCGGCCACACGCCCCCGTCAATCTGTGCGGGGGAGTCCAGTGTGCCGGAACCCGGGTCGGTTTGGAAATGGGAGTCGATCCAGTCCTCGATCTTCGTCGCGGTGTCTGGCGCCGGCACGAACTGCACGCGCAGCGCCTTCGGCAATGCCTTGATCATCGCCACAATGAGCTCATGACGCAGCCCGGGCACATTCCAGCTGAACTGCGGTGCCGAGATGCGTGAGAGCACGCCGAGCGGAATGTGCACGGTGACGCCGTCCGCCGGATCGTGCGTGTCGTAGACGTAGCTCAGCCGCAGCTCGATCACACGTTCGTCGGAACCGACGGTGACCCAGTGGTCGGGGAAGTCCTCCATGCTCACCGATTCCTGGTCGAGGAGCCGCTCCACCTTGGACGGGTCGAAATCAAGCAGATGCGGGTGAGCCTCAAACTCGCCCTTCCACCATTTCGCCAGGTCAGCCACGCAGGTCACCGTGTTCGGGATCACCTCGTTGTAGAAATCGTACAGATCCTCGTCGCTCACCGTCTGCGCCACCTGACGTGTGCGATTCGACTCCTCCTGGGCCTCCTCGATGACCGCCCGGTTGGCGTCGATGAACTCGTCGTGCGCGAACCGCTGCTGAATCTCACCTTCCACAAGTCCCTGACGAATCAGGAAATCACGCGCCTCGAGCGGGTTGATGCGCCCCCACTGCACGGTGCGCCCCTGCACGATGGGCAGCCCATACAGCAGCACATTCGATTCCGCCACTGCGGAGCCGCGTGAGGCGGACCAGTGCGGGTTCGCATACGTGGTGCGGGTCAGATTGCCGGCGAGCGGCTCCGCCCACGCAGGGTCGATTGCAGCGCAGTAGCGCGCCCACAACCGGCTCGTCTGCACGAGTTCGGTGCTCATCACCCAGCTCGGCGTGGATTTCGAGAGTGCCGACGCCGGGAAAATCGCGAAATGCGTGCCTCGCGCACCCAAGTAATCGTTCTTCGCCATCTTCTGCGCACGTTTCATCGCCCGCGCTCGGGCGGCACCCTTGAGACCGGTGAAATCGGACGCCTTCGGCTCATGCACGACCTGCATGCCCATCATCGAGAGGAGACCGGCCAACATGGAGGTGTGAATGCCCTGGCTGTCCCATGAACAGGCGAGCGAATGCGCAGCCTGCTGGTTGATCGGCAGTTCCCGGATCTCACGCGGCGGTCGCGACACCGGAATCGGTTCGCCCACATTGAACTTGAGTTCGCGGCACAGTTCGCGCAGCTGCGAGACGAGATCCCTCCACTGGCGCATACGCAGGAAATGCAGGTATTCAGTCTTGCACAGCCTGCGCAGTGCATGGCTGCTCATCTCGCCATCCGCCCCATATGCGCGGTCCCATATGTTCAGTGCGGTGAGAAAATCACTGGTCTCGTCGGCGTAGCGGTTGTGGATGCGATCCGCCTCCTCGCGCTTCTCCTCGGGGCGTTCACGCGGATCCTGCAGGCTCAGGAACGCCACGACGACGAGCACGGCGGCCAAGGTGTTCGGTGTGGTGGAGCGGGCGGCCTCGATCACCATGCGGCCCAGGCGCACGTCAATCGGTATGCGCGCAAGCTGGCGCCCGGTGTGCGTCAGTTGCATGACGCCGCGTTTGCGAGAGATCGCACGCAATTCGGTGAGTTCGTTGATGCCGTCGGAGACCGCCTTGATGTCAGGCGGGTCGATGAATCCGAAATCGGTGATGTCCTCCGCCGTCTTCGCCACGCCCACCGAGAGCATGTGCAGCACGACCGCGCCGAGCGATGTGCGCAGAATCTCCGGCTCGGTGAAACGCGGGCGTGACTCGTAATCCTCACTCGAATACAGGCGGATCGCAATGCCGTCGGCGATGCGGCCGCAGCGGCCCGAACGCTGGTCGGCACTCGCCTGCGAGATCGGTTCGATAGGCAGCCGCTGCACCTTCGCCTGCTTCGAATAGCGCGAGATACGCGCGGTACCCGGATCCACCACATAGCGTATGCCCGGCACCGTGAGCGACGTCTCGGCCACGTTCGTGGCGATGACGATGCGCTGGTGCGTATGCGGTTCGAACACACGATGCTGTTCCTTGGCGCTCAGACGTGCGAACAACGGCACGATCTCAATGGCGTCCGGCCTGCGCATGTCGGCGGCACGCGGACCGAAATGATGGCGGAGCGCCTGTTCGAAGTCGCGGATGTCGCGCTCGCCGGAGGCGAACACGAGAATGTCGCGTGGCCCTTGGTCATGCGTGGAGAGAATCGCCAATTCGGTGCATGCGCGCGCGACCGCGGTGGGCATATCCATTACCTCGGCGTCCGGGTTCGTGATGTCGTCGCCGGCCGTTCCGTCCGCGAACCCGGGAACATGCCTCATCAGCGCGGGAGTGCCTCCCAGCGGCTCATAGCAGATCGTGACCGGGTACGTGCGGCCAGAGACCTCGATCACCGGCACCTTGGTGTGCAGTGCGTCTTCGAAATGCTTCTGGAACTTCACCGAATCGATCGTCGCGGAGGTGATGATGAGCTTCAGGTCGCGGCGCAACGGCAGCAGGGCGGTGAGATAGCCGAGCAGGAAGTCTATGTTGAGACTGCGTTCGTGCGCCTCGTCGATGATGATCGTGTCATAGCGTGTCAGTTTCGGATCGCGTTGGATCTGCGCGAGCAGAATGCCGTCGGTGACCACGCGCAGACGTGTCTTCGGCGAGCTTTCGTCGGTGAACCGCACCTGGTAGCCGATTTCGTCGCCCAGGCGCACGCCCATCTCGTCGGCGATGCGTTCGGCCACGGTGCGCGCGGCGAGACGGCGTGGCTGCGTGTGCACAATCTGCCTGCCATGCGAGCCGCGACCGAGTTCGAGCAGGATCTTCGGCAGCTGCGTGGTCTTGCCGGAACCGGTCTGCCCGGAGATGATCACCACCTGGCTGGAACGCACCGCATTGGCAATGGCTTCGCGTGCGGCCGAGACAGGCAGCTGATCGGGGTATTCGAATTTCATAACGTCTTTCTGAAAATAATCGGTGTTCAGGTATTGTGCTGTGCTAGGCGAGCTTATGCACGTCAATCACCCGGTAGCCCTTCGAACTGGCGTATTTGCCCACTTCGTAGCCGTCGCCGAGATGTTCGGCAAGCCAGGGGATGAGCGAATCGGAGCCCAGATTGCGCTGCACCACCAAATAGGCATGGCCGTCGGAGGCGAGGCGCGGAAGCCACTCCATGAGCAGTTCGTGGAGCGCTTCCTTGCCGACGCGAATCGGAGGGTTCGACCAGATCACGTCGAAGCGCACGTCACCAGGTACTACAGCCGCAGTGCCGGCGTGAATATTCCCGCAGCCGTTCGCCTGGGCGTTGCTGCGGGTCAGTTCGATCGCGCGCTCGTTGACATCGACCGCATATACGGTGGCCTCCGGCGATTCCAATGCGAGCGCAAGCGCGATGGCGCCCCAGCCGCAACCGAGATCGAGGAACGTGCCCTCAAGCGGGGGCATGGGTGCATGCCGGAGCAGCACGGAGGTGCCAAGATCCACGCGGTGCGCCGAGAAGACGCCATTGGATGTCTCGACGGCGACCGGGTGGTCGCGCAATGTCACCTCGAGCGTCTTGCGTACATCGGCGGACTGTGGCGCAGAGCTGAAGTACTGTTCGTTCGCCGCGCCGTTCGACTTGCCCATGACATCCCCGTTTCCATGAAATATTGAAATATTTGCCGTACCTGTCTTGTTCACTATACGTACCATGATATAAGAACGCTTGCAGTTCAAAAGAAAGGCGCTTTTGACCATATTCGAGAACGGGGGCCGCATGGGCAACCCGAGATATACCGAGGATTCGCAGACCACAGATTCGCAGAACGTGCTCGACGGGCAGTCGCAGGTGCTGCTCGACGACGACCACGCCGGCTGGCGGGGCGAGGACGAGACCTGGCGCGAGCGTGAAGGACGCAACGAGCTCAAGCATGTGGCCGGTCTGGGAGAGCTCGAAGACGTCACCGAGGTCGAATACCGCAAGGTTCGACTGGAGAAGGTCGTATTGGTGGGGGTGTGGTCTTCCCGGGAGTCGACGCTCGCGCAGGCCGAGGAGTCGTTGCGCGAGCTCGCCGCGCTCGCCGAGACGGCGGGCGCCGAGGTGTGCGACGGCGTGCTGCAGCAGCGGTCACGGCCTGATGGGACGTCATATGTGGGGTCCGGCAAGGCGCGTGAGATAGCGGACATCGTCGCCGCGAACGACGCGGACACGATCATCGTGGACGCCGACCTGCCGCCGAGCCAACGGCGTGCCTTGGAGGATCTGACCCATGTCAAGGTGGTGGACCGCACCGCGGTGATCCTCGACATCTTCGCACAGCATGCCACCTCTCGTGAAGGCAAGGCCCAGGTGGAGCTCGCGCAGTTGCAGTACATGCTGCCACGTCTGCGCGGTTGGGGCGCCGCATTGTCACGGCAGGCGGGCGGACGGGCCGCCGGTGCCGACGCCGGCATCGGCTCCCGCGGTCCGGGTGAGACGAAGATCGAGATGGACCGTCGTGTAATCCGCACCCGCATCGCGAGACTGCGCAAGCAGATCAAGGAGATGTCAGGCACGCGCGAGGTCAAGCGCGGATCACGCCGACGTTACGGATTGCCCACCATCGCCGTCGTCGGTTACACGAATGCCGGCAAATCGTCGCTGACCAACCGGCTGACGGGTTCGACCGAACTGGTGGAGAACGCGCTGTTCGCCACCCTCGACACGGCGGTGCGCCGCACGCAGACGCGTGATGGCCGACTCTATGCCTATGTGGACACCGTCGGTTTCGTGCGTCGGCTGCCCACGAATCTGGTGGAGGCGTTCAAATCGACGCTTGAGGAGATTGCAGATGCCGACCTCATCGTGCACGTGGTCGATGCCTCGCACCCCGATCCGTTCTCTCAGATCGACGCGGTGAACGAGGTGCTGCAGACCATAGACGGTGTGGAGCGACTGCCGGTGATCACCGTGTTCAACAAGGCCGACCTCATTGATGACGCCAAACGCGAGCGTCTGCATGCGCTCGCACCCGATGCGCATATCGTTTCGTCTGCCACCGGCGAGGGCGTGGACGCATTGCGGGCCGACGTCGAGTCGATGCTCGTCGATCCGGATGTGCATGTCGAGGCGTTGCTGCCGTACACCGAGGGATCGTTGCTGGCGAAGGTCCGCGAGTATGGGCGCCTGGAGTCGCTGGAATACCGCGATGACGGCATTATGCTGCAGGCTTTTGTGGACGAAAGACTGGCGGCGCGAATCATGGACGTGGCCCTGCACGAGCCGAATGCCCCGGAGAACGGGGAGGGCGGGGAGTGATGCAGATCACACCGATGCTGTGGTGTATACGGCTCGTTGAAACATGCTCGTATCGTGTTCGCGTTGAACTATAAAAAGAATCGCGCGAGGCACCGCTGTGGCGCGATTCTGCTAAAGTACAGGTGAAAGATATGTGAATCCCGCCATAAGCGGGTAGTATGAGAGGTCGTCAGCATGGTGAATTCGCCAATTAAGCCAACCAAGCTTGCCATCGTCGGAGCCGGTGCAGTCGGTTCCACGCTTGCGTTCGCGGCTGCGGAGCGTGGCATCGCCCGTGAGATCGCATTGCAGGACATCGCCAAGGAGCGTGTCGAGGCAGAGGTGCTCGACATGCAGCACGGTTCCAGCTTCTTCCCGACCGTTTCCATCGAGGGCTCCGACGACCCCGAGGTCTGCCGTGACGCCGACATGGTCGTCATCACCGCCGGCGCACGCCAGAAGCCGGGTCAGTCCCGCCTCGATCTGGCCGGTGCCACGATCAACATCATGAAGTCGATCATCCCGAACATGCTCAAGGTCGCCCCGAACGCGATCTACATGCTCATCACCAACCCGGTGGACATCGTCACCCATGTCGCCATGAAGCTCTCCGGTCTGCCGGCATCGCGTATGTTCGGCTCCGGCACCAACCTCGACTCTGCTCGTCTGCGCTTCCTCATCGCCCAGCAGACCGGTGTGAACGTCAAGAACGTGCATGCATACATCGCCGGTGAGCACGGCGATTCCGAGGTCCCGCTGTGGGCCTCCGCCACCATCGGCGGCGTTCCGATGTGCGATTGGCAGGCACTGCCGGGCCATGAGCCGCTCGATGCCGAGGCTCGCGAGCGCATCCACCAGGAAGTGAAGAACGCAGCCTACAAGATCATCAACGGCAAGGGCGCGACGAACTACGCCATCGCCATGTCCGGCGTCGACATCATCGAGGCCATCCTCAAGGACTCCAACCGCATTCTGCCGGTTTCGTCGCTGCTGAGCGACTTCCACGGCATTTCCGATGTGTGCATGTCGGTTCCTACGCTGCTCAACCGCAACGGCGTGAACTCCCGCATCAACACGCCGGTTTCCGACCGCGAGCTCGCCGCCCTCAAGCGCTCCGCCGAGACGCTGCGTGAGACGGCCGCCCAGTTCGGCTTCTGATCCGCGATGATATGAGTGCCGCCGGTTTTCCGGCGGCATTTCTTTTTCTGGCGTGTCACGGATGCCCGGCGCATACTGGATACACCACTTGACACGAGAATATGGGGGAGAGATGGCGCACGAGCATTCCCACGCACCGGTGGACGGCACCGAAGGGCACTTCAAACGACTCATCGTCACCTTGGTGCTGACGGCCACGATTCTGGTGGCCGAGGTCGTGGGTGCTGCGCTCACCGGTTCCTTGGCGTTGTTGGTTGATGCGGGGCATATGACCACCGATGTCGCCGTGCTCACCGCATCGACCGTCACGGCCGCGCTCATGCGTCGCAAGCCCGACAAGTCGAAGACGTGGGGCTGGGCCCGTCTGGAGATCATCACCGCCGCCGGTGGAGGACTGGTGCTCATGTTCGTGGGCCTGTATGCGCTCATCGAGGCGGTGCTCAGGCTCACCGGTGTGGAATCCGAGTCCGTGCACGATGTTCGGCTGCTGTTGTTCTTCGGCATTCTCGGCTTGGCTTCGAATATCGGATCCATCTTCGTGCTGCGTGCACAGTCGAATGACAACATGAACATGCGCGCCGCGTTCCTCGAGGTGTGTAATGACGCGCTCGGCTCGGTTGCGGTGATCATCTCGAGCATTGTGCTCATGTGCACGGGTTGGAGCGGATTCGACGCCATCGCCGGCGCGCTGATCGCATTGCTGATGATCCCGCGGGCCTACGGGCTGCTTCACCATGCGATGCGCGTGTTGCTCGAGGAGACGCCGGATGGTCTCGATCTCGACAAGGTGCGTGAGCACTTGCTGGGCGTGCCGCATGTTCTGGCCGTGCATGATCTGCATGCGAGCGTCGTTTCCACCGGCATGCCCATTCTCACCGCGCACGTCATTGTTGAGCCAGATCTGACCATGGCTCAGGCGGGCGAGGTGCTCAGACAGCTGCAGGATTGCACGCGACAGCATTTCCCGGTGTCGATCGCGCATACCACGTTCCAGTTGGAGCCGGAGGGGTATTCGAACGTCGACGTGGGGCAGATCCATGAATGATCGCCGCCGTATGCAGATTGGCGGAGCGGTTGCCATGGGCGTTTCGTGACGGACTTGTTCCATAAACGACCATACTTTGATGGATTATGGTCGTTGAGTGATGGGTGCGTTCGCTGAACGACCATAGTTGGCCCAGGTATGGTCGTTTTGTATTGGTCGCGTTTGCCTACAGACCATATTCCACGACATGCTATGACCCTATCGGGCCAGCCGGGGATGGGGCGCTCCCGGATGTGGGATGGATGGCGATGCGAGGATGGGGAAGAGGGTAAGAAATATGAATGGGACCCCGCAGCAAGATGCTTTGGGTTCCCATTTAGGTCAACACAGGGGTAAGTCTGTAGTCGCCGGTTCCTTCCGGCAATGTTGATTCGTCAGATTTTGCGCAGTACGGTGACGACCTTGCCCATGATCTGTGCATGGGTGCCGTCGATGGGCGCATAGTTCGGATTGTGGGGGATGAGCCAAGTATGACCGTGCTCCTGCCGGAATGTTTTCACGGTGGCCTCGTCGTCAAGCAGCGCGGCCACAATGTCGCCGTTCTCTGCATTGTGCTGTTCGCGCACGACCACGAAGTCCCCGTCGCATATGGCCGCGTCGATCATCGAGTCGCCTTTGACCTCGAGCATGAACAGATTGCCGGTTCCGGTGAGACGCACTGGCAGACGCATGACATCCTCCACATGCTGCTCGGCGGTGATGGGCTGCCCCGCGGCGATGGCGCCGACCAGGGGGACGTCGAGGAAGTCGGATGGTTCCAAATCCATGCCGTCGAAGGGAACGACGGGATTGCCGCCGGATGTGTCGTCCTGTGTCTCAACAAGCTCGATGGCCCGGCCTTTGTTGGGGTCGCGGCGGATGAATCCTTTGCTTTCCAATGCATGGAGCTGATGCTGCACCGATGATGTGCTCTTGAGGTTGGCGGCTTTGCCGATTTCCCGCAACGACGGCGCGAACCCCTGTTCCTCCAAGAGTTTGCGGATGGCATCGAGTACCTGCAGCTGCCGTTGCGTGAGTGATTCCAGGCTCGGTCGGCCGCCGGCCGGCGTGGGTGCGTCGAGGTTGCTCATGTCGTGTCCTTTCCTATGTGCATACCCTACCGCGAAACGCCTGAAAAATCAAACAGATGTTCGAACGGATTGACATCGTCGAACAGATGTGCGAATATGGACTGCAGTTGTTAGAACATTTGTTCGAAGGAGTGGTCATGCGTTCGAAGTCGATTGTGCAGGTGCAGGCGAAGACGGTGAGCGAGCGATATCGGAATTCCTTCCTTCGCACACATCACCGTGTTCTTGCCGTGGTGGTGACTATACTGGCCTGTTTCGCGCTGTGCTGTGTGACTGCTGGCGCGCGTGAAAGCGATGCTCCTGTGGAGGCGGCTTCCTCGGAAGTCGTGCACTACACGGTGCAACCCGGAGATTCGTTGTGGAGCATCGCTTCGAGATTCCCCGGTGATTCGTCCAGTGCCTATCAGCGGGTGGAACGGCTCAAACAGGTGAACAATCTGCGTGGGGGTAGCCTTCAGGCGGGTCAGCACCTGGTGATTCCGCTGTGAGTGCTATGTCATCAAGTGTCATATCATGACACGTCATGCGCAGATATATTCGGGGCAATGCGAACATGGGCCGTGGGCGCGGTATTCTTGGAATATGCATTGTCCTTTCTGCCAGAATCCCGATACCAAGGTGATCGATACCCGAATCAGCGACGATGGTCACTCGATTCGCCGGCGTCGTGAATGCCCCAATTGCGGTGCGCGTTTCAGTACGCTTGAAACCACGATGCTGTTGGTGAAGAAACGGTCCGGCAACGTCGAACAGTTCGACAGGAACAAGGTCATTGCCGGTGTGCGCAAAGCATGTCAGGGCAGGCCCATCCACGAGGATGATCTGAAACGGCTAGGTCAGCAGGTGGAGGAGGATCTCCGTGCCCGTGGCGTGGCGCAGGTTCCGTCCGACGAGGTGGGCAAGGCGATTCTGAGGCCGCTGAAAGACCTCGACGAGGTCGCCTACCTGCGGTTCGCCAGCGTGTACCAGAACTTCGAAGATCTCGAGGATTTCCAGCACGCCATCGATGCGCTGAGGGATTCGGAATAATACCGGTTCTCTCTGACGAGCCGAGCAGAGGGAACCGGATGGGCTAGCTTTCGATGACCCGGGTGCGGATTGTGCCGGTGATGGCGTCCAGTGCGTCGATGGTGACCTCGTCGGGACACTTGGTCACATCGGTCACCACATAGCCGATTTCGCCTTCGGTTCCGAGCGCTTGTGCGCTGATGTTGATGTCCTGCTCACCAAGCACCTGGTTCACCTTGGCCAGCACGCCCGGCAGGTTGGCGTGAAGATGGGCGATGCGTGCCGCTCCTTTACAGGGGCCGGTGGTGATTTGCGGCAGGTTCACGGAAAGCATGGTCGATGCCTTGAACCAGTAATCCTCGAGCCTTTGGGAAACGAACTGCGCGATGTTCTCCTGCGCCTCCAGCGTCGAACCGCCGATGTGCGGGGTGAGGATCATGTTGTCCTCATCGGCCAACGGTGTGGAGAACGGGTCACCGGTCTTCTTCGGTTCGTTCTGGAACACGTCGATGGCGGCCCCTGAAAGATGCCCCGAGTCCAAGTGCTCCTTCAGCGCATCGAGGTCGACGACGAAGCCGCGGGAGGCGTTGATGAAGATGGCGTCCTGCTTCATCTGCGAGAATTGCTCCTCACCGAAGAAGCCGGTGTTCGACTTGCGGCCGTCCACGTGGATGGTCACGGCGTCCGCCTCGTTGAGCAGCTCGTTGAGCGTTTCGCATCGACGTGCATTACCAAGCGCGAGTTTCTCCTCGAGGTCATAGAAGATGACGCTCATGCCGAGTGCCTCGGCGAGCACAGAGAGCTGCGAACCGATGTTGCCGTAGCCGATGATGCCGAGGGTCTTGCCGCGAACCTCATGGGAACCGGAAGCGGACTTGTCCCATACACCATGCTTCATGTGGTGCGTGTGGGCGGGGATGCGTCGCATCAGGCATATGATGTCGCAGATCACCAGTTCCACCACGGAACGCGTGTTCGAATATGGTGCGTTGAATACGGCGATGCCGTTCTTGGCGGCATGGTTCAGGTCCACTTGGTTCGTACCGATGCAGAAGCAGCCGATGGCGGTCAATGTGGGGCGCGCGTCGATGACCGCCCGGGTCACCGTGGTCTTGGAGCGCACGCCGAGCAGGTCGACACCCTCGAGCGCGTCGATGAGTTCCTGCTCCGAGAGCGCACCCTTGCGGGTCTCCACTTCGAAGCCGTGGGCGCGAAGGCTCTCCGCGGCGAGTGGATGAATGTTTTCCAACAGTAGAGCTTTAGGCATGCTTCCCACCTTAAAGGGTCAGTAGATTTTCATCTTCTCTTGTCCGTACTATAAGCAGACGCTGGGTCGGGCGTGTCAACGCCACATACAGATCGGCGGCCGCAGCCAGACGGCTCGGGGCCTCCTGTGCAATCAGGCCCGGCTGGACCACGATCACCGCATCGTATTCCAAGCCTTTCACCGACTGAGCGTCGCAGACCAGCAACTGGGAATCCTCGATGTGCATCTGACTGGTGTCGGCGATGCGCTTGAACCTCCGTGAGATGGCACTGCGGGCGGCATCCTTGATCTCCTGGGGCACAATGACGGCCACGCGGCCATTGCCGTCGCTGTCAATGAATTCCTTGGCGAGCGATGCCGCGTGGAAGCTCAGTTCGTCGTACATCGTCGTGTCGTCGTCCACCACCAGACGCTGCACCGAGTCGGGAATCGAGCGAATCGCCTTGACTGTGGAAATATAGAGTCCTTCGCGTTCGGCGAAAGACGAGGCAAGGTTCGAGACTTCCTGCGGGTTGCGGTAGTTGATCGTCAGTTCATTGAGGCTCCAGTTATGCTCGCCGAAGAGTGGTGTCATCGTCTTCTTCCAGTCGCGCGTGCCGCCGAGGGCCGAAGTCTGGGCGACATCGCCCACAATGGTGAATGAGCGTGAGGGGCAACGGCGTATGAGCATGCGCCAGTCCATGGCAGTGAGTTCCTGTGCCTCATCCACCACAATGTGGCCATAGGTCCATTCGCGATCGGCGGCCGCACGTTGCGCCACCAGTTCGGCATCGTCGCCATTCATATGATCCACCAGCATCTTCGAGTTGACGATGCCCGAGCCGATGCCATTCTGCGCCAAGGTGTCGGCGGCGAAGCGTTCCTCCTCCTCCCGCTTGGCGTTGCGCGCCGCGGCACGTGCAGCCTCGCGAGGGTCGGGGCCGAGCAGTTCCATGGCCTCGTCGAGCAGCGGGATGTCGGAACGTGTGAATGCGGCTCCGCGGGGACGTGTGAGCATGCGTACCTGCGCCTCGGTGAGCCACGGGGCGTAGCGCTTGAGTTGCGCGGGTTTCGAGAGCATCTGGTCGAGCATCCATTTGGCGTCCATGGGAAGCCATGCCAGGTTGAGTGCGATGCGGATGGGATCGGAAAGGCGCAGCTGGCTCATGAAGTCGGAGACCTCGGCCGCTTCCGGGGTGTAGTCGAGCTGTTCGATGTACTGGGAGCGCATGCGTTCGAGCATCTCGTTCACGAAGGTCTCACGCGCTTTGTTGTGTGGCTGACGGGTGCGTCGTGCCGAAGCGATGGCCTCGGTGACGTCGGCTGCCCGCATGGTGACGGGAATGCCGTTGAAGTACACGGTGGGCAGATTGGCCGGCACCCGTTCGCGCGCCGCAACCGCGTTGGCGATTGCATTGGCCATGCGGCGTTCGCCTTTGAGTTGTGCGACATGCGGTTCGTCGTGGCGTTCGGCCACCATGCCCGGAATCAGTTCGCCGATCGTGCGGCTCACCACGCCCGTCTCACCCAATGACGGCAGCACCTGATCGATGTAGTGCAGGAACTCCTCACTGGGGCCGACCACGAGCACCCCGGAACGGTCGAGCATACGGCGATGCGTGTAGAGCAGATAGGCGGCGCGATGGAGGGCCACTGCAGTCTTGCCTGTGCCCGGTCCTCCCTGAACAATGACGGCTCCACGCAGTGCCGCGCGGATGATGCGGTCCTGCTCGCCTTGGATGGTGGCTACGATGTCGGTCATCTTGCCGGTGCGTCGTGAACCGAGGGAGGCCAGAAGGGCGCCCTCGCCCGTGAGCGTCCCCTGCTCGGATGCGGTGTTGACGTGGGGCGAATGCACGTCGAGCACCTCGTCTTCAATGCCCACGACTTCGCGGAAGTGCAATGTGATATGGCGACGCATCACGATGTCGCCATGATGCGACGGAGTCGCCTCATAGAACGGGCGTGCGGCCTCGGCGCGCCAATCTGTGAGCATTGGCTCGTGGTTCTCGTCGGAAAGGCCGATGCGGCCTATGTAGCGTCGGTTTCCCGACTCGTCGTCAAGGCGCCCGAACACCAGACGGTCCTCGACGGCGCGCAGCTGGGTGAGCCGGTCCTCGTACATGGTGGCGAAGGAGTCACGTTCGGTGCGCTGCGTGGGCGAGCCGTGGGATCCGGCCGCGCGCACGTCGCTCAGGCGTTCGCGTGCCTGCGTGCGAAGGTCGTCGAGTCTGCCGTAGGCGCGATCCACTACCTGTTGTTCTTCCTGAATCTGCGAAGAGTACTGTGACATGTTCCCGTACATTCCCTAGTCTGACTGAAGCCACACTATCTTACCAATCGCCGGCTACCGCAGGGGCGTATGGCCGGAAGAACAATCCGCATGGCATCGCAATGGGCGAAATCAATCTTTGTGGATTGCAATTTGAGTGGAAAAAATGAGTTTTCAGGCATTCTATGCGGTTCTTTTCGCATGTCAGGGGTGTGGGGTGCCGGTGCCGATGCGCCATGAGTGGTGTCGGAAGCGGAGTTTTTTGTGAAGAAACGCGTGTTTCGTCGGTTTTGGGTGTGTGGTGGGGAATTTAGGTGAGTGGTGGGGTAGAGTGGAGAGACGAAGAGTTCGCATGCGTGTCGATAGGAGGAGCCATGACTGACGAACCAGTCGAGCCGGACTCCTCCGCACCCGTGGTTCCTCCGCTGTTACTCGGCACGTACACCCCGAAGATCGACGCCAAGGGGCGCATGGCCATCCCGGCGAGGATGCGTGCGCAGCTCGGTGAGGGCATGGTCATGGCGCGCGGGCAGGAACGCTGCGTATATCTGCTGCCGCAGTCTGAGTTCCGCCGCATCGCCGCACAGATTCAGCGAGTCTCGGTGGGCAACAAGGCGGCACGCCAGTATCTGCGCGTGTTTCTCAGCGGCGCGGTCGATCAGGACACCGACAAGCAGGGGCGTGTGGTGGTGCCGCAGATGCTGCGCGAGTATGCGGATCTCGGTGACGACATTGTGGTGATCGGCGTGGGCACGCGCGCCGAGATATGGAACAGGAAGGCGTGGGAGCAGTATTTGAGTGACAACGAGCCGGAATATTCGGACATTGCCGACGATGTGCTGCCGGACTTGGAGTTCTGATGACCGATTTCTCGCAGATTCACAAGCCGGTGCTTCTTCAGGAGTGCGTTGATCTCGTCACTCCCGCTTTGCATGCCTCGAATTCCGTCGCCGTGGACTGCACGCTCGGATTGGCGGGGCATACGATTGCGTTCCTCAAGGCCGCCCCGAACGCCACGGTGATTGGCATAGACCGTGACGATGAGGCGTTGGAGAAGGCCACCGCACGCATTGCCCAGGAGGGGTTGTCCGCACGATTCGTTCCGGTGCACGCCGCTTTCGACCAGTTTGACGAGGTGTTGCGTGCACAGGGTGTGGGCCAGGTGCAGGCCGTGTTCATGGACCTGGGGTTGTCGAGTCTGCAGATTGATGAACGCGAACGTGGGTTCTCGTATGCGCATGATGCGCCGCTCGACATGCGCATGGACACCTCCCAGGCGTTGACGGCCCGCGAGATTCTCGCGACCTACGACGCGGACCGGCTTGCGCATATATTCAAGGAGTATGGCGAGGAGCGCTTCAGCAGGCCGATAGCCAAGCGCATCGTGCAGCAGCGCCAGACCAGTCCCCTCGAGACCTCGAGCCAGCTCACTGCTCTGGTGGATGCGGTGATTCCGGCCGCCAAGCGTGGTGGCGGCAATCCGGCCAAACGTGTGTTCCAGGCACTGCGCATCGAAGTGAACGGAGAACTCGACAAGCTTCGGCGTACGCTACCGCAGATCGGGCTCCATCTTGCTGTCGGCGGCCGCTTGGTGGTGGAGTCGTACCATTCGCTGGAAGATCGCACGGTGAAGAATTTCATGGCGCAGGGGTTGCGGGTTGACGCCCCGGCAGATATGCCGGTGATTCCGCCGGACATGCAGCCGTTCTTCAAGGCACTCACCAAGGGAGCGGTGAAAGCCGATGCTGGCGAGATCGCATACAATCCGCGCAGCGCGTCCGTAAGATTGCGCGCGGTCGAGCTCATGCGTCCGCTGCCGCAGCGTTGGATCCATGCCTTCGAACTGGAATCTCAAGGGTCGGAGGACGGTGCTCGCGGAGCACACGGCCACCGACGCCGTACCCATGCGAGGAGGGGATAACATGGCGGTTCCAATGCGATCGACACGTTCGAATGTGTCACCTGCGGGCAGACAGTCAGATCCGGCACTCAAGCGCCCGCATCTGCACGTGGTGGAGTCCGGAGAGCACCATGCCAAGGAGACGGGGCATGGTGCTCATGTGGCCAGCAGCGTCATCGCGTGGACGCGTAGCCGCCCGCGCCCATGGCTGCACACCGCCATTGCGATTCTGTTTCTGGTGCTGTGCTGGATCGGCACGTTGATGCTGCGCACCCAGATGGTGGAGAACTCCTTCGAATCGTCGCAAGTGGAGCAGAACATCACGATGCTTCGGCAGGATGTGGAAGATGATCAGGCGAAGCTCTCGAACCTGGAGGCCACGCTGCCGGATCGAGCGCAGAAACTCAACATGGTGCCTGCCTCGGGATCCCTCACGATAGATCTCAATGGCTACCAGCCGCCAAAGGATGAGAAGGCGACAACCGGGGAATCAGCCGAACAGCAGGCGACGTCAAACCAGCATGACAGCAGCCAGGGAGGTGCCACCGAATGAAAGGCCTGAAAGCCAAATGGAACGGCGCCTCGCAGTTGATGCGCCGCACCATCGTCATCACGGTGGTGATGGCGGTGCTGGCCGTGTGCTGCCTGGGCAAACTGGTGTACATTCAGCTCATCGAAGGCCCGCAATTGGCCATGGCCGCCCAGCAGAGCCGCACGCTCAAGGTGACGTTGCAGGCCAAGCGTGGCAAGATCATGGACACGAACGGCGTGGTGCTGGCCCAAAGCGTGGAACGCTACACGATCATAGGCAATCCGGATGCGGCGCAGACCTTCGAGCCGACGGCATGCACAGCAGCGACCAAGCCGTATTGCCAGCAGCTCGACGGCAAGCCGCTGACCACCACAGGTGTGGCTGCGGTCTCCCAGCTGCTCGCCCCGCTGCTTGGCATGAGCGCCTCGGAGATAGGCGGCAAGCTGTCGGGCACCGGCCAGTATGCCGTACTGAAGAAAGACGTGACGCCCGAGGTCAAACGCAAGATTTCGCAGCTGTACTTGGGAGGCATTGTCTATTCGGAGCTGAGCAATGAACGCCTGTACTCGAACGGCACGCTCATGGGAGCGTTGCTCGGGGGCGTCAATGCCGAGGGCGAGGGGGTCGCCGGCATCGAGCAGCTGCAGAACAAGACACTCACCGGCACCGACGGCTATCAGGTGTACCAGCAAGGCAACGGCGGTGAGGAGATCCCCGGCACGATGACCGACTCGAAGGAGGCGGTGGACGGCTCGAATGTGACGCTGACCATCGATCGTGACGTGCAATGGCGTGTGGAGAAGATTCTCGCCGATGCACAGGAGAAGTACAAGGCGCGCTGGGGCATTGGCGTGGTGGAGGACGTTCGCACTGGAGAGATCATCGCCCTGGCCGACACCGACAAGATCGAGGCCGGATCCGACGATGCCAAGGTGCAGGTGGCGCGTAGCGTCAACCAGGTGTTCGAGCCCGGCTCCATTGGCAAGGTGTTCACCATGGGCGGTCTGTTGCAGGAGAAGCTGCACCATATGGGTGACCGTTTCACCGTGCCCGACAGCATCACGCTGGAGGGTCAGACCTACAAGGATTCGTTCAACCATGGCGCCGAGCGTTGGACGCTTGCCGGCGTCCTCGAGCAATCCTCGAATGTGGGCACCATCCAGGCCTCCGACAATTTCCCCGACGACAAGCGCTACGAGTATCTGTCGAAATTCGGCATAGGCCAACCCTCCTCCCTGCACCTTCCCGGTGAATCGCAGGGCGTGCTCACGCCGGCGAACGCATGGGACGGCCGTACCCGCAATACCGTGCTGTTCGGTCAGGGCTACTCCACGAACGCGCTGCAGCTGACCAACGCCATAGCCGTCGTGGCGAACAAGGGCGTGATGAAGCCCCAGAGCATCATCAAATCGGTCACGGCCTCCAACGGGCGCGAGGAGAAGGTCAACCCCGGCGAATCCAAACGCGTCGTCGATGAAAGCGTGGCGAATGAGCTGCTCAACGCCATGGAATCGGTGGCGGAGCACTACCAGAAGTTCGCCGGCGTGAGCGGCTACCGTGTCGCCTCGAAGTCCGGAACCGCCGAGATCGTCGGCGACGACGGCAAGCTGTCATCGCTGATCAGCGACTACACGGCCATCATCCCGGCCGACAACCCACGCTATGTGGTCACCGTGGTGCTTCGTGACCCGGAAGGCAACTATGGAGGTCTGACCGCCGGCCCGGTCACCGCGGAGATAGGCCAGTTCCTCATGCAGAAGTACGAAGTGCCGGCATCCACGCCGCGCAAGGACGCCATCCCGGTGGAATGGTGAGGCAAGGAGTTCATATGAGTTCACTGAGCGAAGCGGCCACGCACCGCACCACATTGGGCATGCTTGCAGACCGGTATGGGTACGAGCTCTCGCCGAAGTTCTCCCGCGCGGTCACCGTCACGTCGCTGGCCAGCGACATCGATTCGGTGACCGCCGGATCGTTGTTCATGCCGGGCAAACGCATCGATGCCGCCAGGGTGGCCGCCGCCTCACGGAAAGGCGCCTATGCGGTGATGCTCCCGAAGTCGATGAGAGCAAGCGACCTGGAATCAGACATTCCTTTGGTGTACGCCGACCCGACCCCACGCGAGATAGGCCAGATCGCATCGAATATGACCGGGAATCCGGCGGGAACCTTGGCGGTGTTCGCCATCGCCGGGATCAACGATGACCAGATCCATGCCAATGTGGTGATGCTCTCCCAGTTCCTGCACATGCTCGGCAATCCGGTGGGCACGATCTGCGCCGGCGACTCGCAGTCGTTGGACCGATTCCTCGATTTGAGGTACCCGATGGATATTCTCTCCACGCAGCGGGTGCTCTCGGTATGCGCCGAGGATGGCGCCGCCGCGGTGATTCTCGCCTTGGACGACAACACGTTGCAGCCTGACGCCCTGCAATCGGTGGGGGCCGATGTGATCGGCTATGACGGTGTGGCCGACCCCATGGCGGGGCAGGACTTAGTGGAACAGGCCTGCGAACGGTATGGCTGCGGCATTGATGAAGGCACGCATATCGCCTTCCGCACCGATGAGACCGATCAGATGGCCGTGCAAGCGGATTTCGGGCTCGACAAGGTGAGGTCGCTGTCGCTGGCGATTGCCATGGTGATGGCTGCAGGTGTGAAGAAAGCGAACATTCGCAGCGCTCTGCGGGTGTCGAGGGAACTGCACTGAGCGCAGGTTTTTCCGAAAGGAACGGTGAGGAACAGACATGATGCGAATGACGTTGGCGCAGATGGTGCAGGCCGTGCATGGCTCTGCGGAGCATTGCGACTGCGATGACCTGGAGACGGTGACCGCCACGAGCGTGGTGACCGATTCACGGCAGGTCGTCGACGGGTCGCTGTTCGTGGCGATTGCCGGCGAGCATGTGGACGGCCATGATTTCGTGGATGCGGCGGCACGGCAAGGCGCTGTGGCGGCGCTGGTGGAGCGTGAGATCGAGTCGGCTCCCATCGCGCAGATTGTGGTTCCCGATACGGTGGCGGCGTTGGGGGCGTTGGCCAAAGCCAATCTCGAGGCGCGCAAGGCCATCGATGAGCCCTTCACGATCATCGGCATCACCGGTTCGGTGGGCAAGACCACCACGAAGGACCTGCTCCATGCGTTGCTGAGCACGCAAGGCGAGACCGTGGCACCGCAGGGATCGTTCAACAATGAGATCGGGCTGCCCTTGACGGCACTGAAGGTGGGGGAACGCACGCGATACCTGGTGGCTGAGATGGGGGCCAACCACATCGGTGAGATCGCCAGACTCACGAAGATCGCGCCGCCTGACATCGCTGTGGTGCTCAAGGTGGGCGTCGCCCATTTGGGTGAATTCGGTTCGGTGGAACGCATCGCCCAGGCAAAGAGCGAGATTGTACGTGGGGAGGCGCCGAATGCGATCACGGTGCTCAATGCCGACGATGAGCGTGTGGCGGCGATGAGCGGGATCGCCAAGGGCGATGTGTTCTGGTTCGGCATCGACAAGGCGCAGGCACATGATATCGACGGCTATATGGCTGCCGACGACATTGCATTGGACGATCTGGGGCACCCCGTGTTCGCACTCGTGTCCTCCCAGGGAGTGGAGCAGCGTGTGTCGCTCGGCATCGGCGGCCGCCACAACGTGATGAATGCGTTGGCCGCGGCGAGCGTGGCCAAGCTGCTGGGCATGCCGCTCGAACGCATCGCCCAGGTGTTGGCGGATACCCGCAGGATCAGCCCGCATCGCATGGCGGTGAGTGAGGTGGAGCGGGATGGTGCACGATTCACACTCATCGACGATTCCTTCAACGCGAATCCGGACTCCATGCGCGCGGGAATCGATGGCCTCATGGCATGGCGTAGCCAGGAGGATCAGCAGCCTTACCGTGTGGCCGTGCTCGGTTCGATGCTTGAGCTCGGCTCCGATGAGCATAACCTGCACAGGACGATTGGCGCCTACGCGCTCGATGGCGGTGTGGATGCGCTGATCTGCGTGGGTGGAGGCGATGATGCCTCGCTCAACGCGTTGGCGCAGGACATTGCGGATGGCGGCACCGAGGCGGAGGAGACAGGCGACATGCGACCGGTCCGGGCGGTGAAGACCACTCAGCAGGCCGACGATCTGATTCGCGCACTCAACGCCGAACACCCCGACATGCTGGTGCTGCTCAAAGGGTCCCACGCCTCAGGTCTGAGCGCGTTGGCGACACAGTGGGCCGCCGAGGCCGAATAACACGGAACCCAACAACTACAAGGCAACAACACCCACGAATGGAGTAACCTCGTGATCGCCCTCATCATAGGAATTCTGACGTCGTTGATCATCACGCTCGTCGGTACCCCTTTGCTGATCCGCATTGTGCACAAGCTCAATTACGGTCAGTACATCCGTCAGGACGGCCCCAAGTCGCATCAGGTCAAACGCGGCACGCCAACGCTCGGCGGCGTGGTCATCGTGCTGGCCGTGGTGCTCGGCTGGTGTGCCTCTGCCCTGTACCGTTTCTGCACGACGGGGGCACGGCCCACTTGGGCGGCCATTCTCGCACTGTTCGCCATGGTGTCGATGGGTGTCCTCGGCTTCATCGACGATTTCGCCAAGGTACGCAAGAAGCAAAACGAGGGCCTGACGGTGGGCGGCAAGTTCTTCGGCCAGGTCGTCTTCGCCACCATATTCGCGGTGCTTGCGCTCATTGTTCCCACCCGGTCGGGATTCCCGGTGGCGCAGGCAGGCATGAGCTTCATAGAGAAGCCGTTCCTGAGCTTCGAGTTCGCCGGTAGGATTGTGGCGATCATTCTGTTCGTGATCTGGGTGAACTTCCTCATGGCCGCCTGGACCAATGCGGTGAACCTCACCGACGGCCTCGACGGCCTGTGCGCCGGTTCCTCTATGATCGCCTTCGTGGGGTATGCGATCATCGCCATGTGGCAGATGTACCATCTCAAGGGGCAGGCCCATTCCGGTTTCACCTATGCCGTCTCCGACCCACTCGATTTGGGCATCATCGCATGCTGCGCGGCCGTGGCCTGCCTGGGCTTCCTGTGGTACAACTGCAATCCGGCCTCCATTTTCATGGGCGACACCGGCTCCCTGGCATTGGGCGGCTTGTTCGCCGCACTCTCGATCATCACCCACACGGAGTTCCTCGCCATGATCATCGGCGGTCTGTTCGTGGTGGAGACTCTGAGCGACGTCATTCAGGTGGGCTATTTCAAGGCGACGCACAAACGCGTGTTCAAGATGGCGCCGATTCACCATCATTTCGAATTGTGCGGCTGGAGCGAGAGCAAGGTGGTCGTGCGCTTCTGGATCATTGAGCTCATGTTCGTCATCACCGGGCTCATCATCTTCTACGGCAATTGGGTGGGGCTGTCGGGACTCTGGCACCACTGATCACAAGCTTGCGGCGTAGCGGGCGATGTGGCCGAAACACCGCGGCGGTATAGGTAGAGAGACATACATGAGGTATTCCAGCAAGACATGCGAGGTGGGAAATGAGTAATCAGGAATTCAACGCGGCGGGCAAACGCGTGGTGGTGGCAGGTCTGGGCATCTCCGGACGCAGCATGGCGAAGATTCTGCGTGATGCCGGCGCCACGGTGATCGGGGTCGATGAGAAGCTGGAAGCGGCCGACCTGCATTCCTTCGACGACATTGACTGGGATGAGGTCGATCTGGTATGCACGTCGCCGGTGTTCAACCCGCGCACGCCGTTCATTGTGGAGGCGCAAAGCCGCGGCATCGAGGTGATCTCCGAGGTGGAGCTCGCCTGGCGCATGCGAGTGCCCAGCGAACGCACCGGTTCGCCAGCTCCGTGGATTGGCATCACCGGCACGAACGGCAAGACCTCGACCACCGAAATGACGTCGGAGATGCTCACGGCATGCGGGTATACGGCCCCTGCCGTGGGCAACATAGGCAACGCGCTCTCTGCCGCCGCGCTCGACCCGGCCAATGACGTGCTCTGTGTGGAGCTGAGCTCCTTCCAGCTGCACTTCACCTATTCGCTGGAGCTCGATTGCGCGGCGATCACGAACATCGCCGCGGACCACTTGGACTGGCATGGCGGTATGGCGAACTATGCCACCGACAAATCCAAGGTGTTCGATGGCGCGAAACGGGTCATCGCCTATAACGCGCAGGATGCCCGGGTGAGCGAGCTGGCACGTACCGCGCAGACCGCCGAGGGCTGCGAACACATCGGCTTCACGTTGGGGGAGCCGGTTTCCGGGCAGATTGGCATCAAGGACGGCTGGATCGTCGACATGAGCGGCCTATGCGGTGGCCAGACCGGCGAGGCATATGCGCTGGCGCCGATTGCGGACTTCACGCATCTCGCCGAACCCGATGGCACAATCTACCCACATCTGCTCGCCGACGCCCTGACCGCGTTGATTCTGGTGGTGGGTCTCGGCGCGGACGTCACCACTGCGCTCGATGCGCTCAAGCGATTCGCGCCGGGAGGCCATCGCATTCAGACAGTGGCCGAGCTGGCTTCGCCGGAAGGGACCATTCGCTTCGTCGACGATTCGAAGGCCACGAATGCGCATGCGGCCCGTGCCTCGCTGAACAGCTTCGCGCCCGGTTCGGTGGTGTGGATTGCCGGCGGCCTCGCCAAAGGCGCCACCTTCGAAGAGCTGGTGGAGCAGGAGCGCGATCGTCTCAAGGCGGTCGTGGTGATCGGCGTCGACCAGAAACCAATGCTCGACGCATTGAAAGCCAAAGCGCCGGAGCTGCCATTGACGGTGATCGACCCAGCCGACAACGCCACGGTGATGGAACGTGCCATCGATGCCGCGGCGGACTTCGCCGAGCCGGGCGACGTGGTGCTGCTGGCACCGGCCTGCGCCTCGATGGATCAATTCAAATCCTATGCCGATCGCGGTGACCAGTTCGCCGCCCAGGCGAAACGGTGGGTGAACGGACATGCCAAAGCCTGAACGTCAACTTCGTTCGATGCGTTCGGCGCAGGACGGCAAGCCGAGTGGAGACATCCCGTCGGTGAAGCCGCTGGTGCGCCGAACCCGTCGGGGCGGTGCGCCCCAACCATGGACCGTCACCCACGACGACCCTGCCACAGCAGCACGAATCGCCTCCAAACGTCCGTCACCACAGTTCGGCATGATCGACTTTGCCGGCGAATACAAAGGGTGGCGTGTGCTGCTCAACCCATTGGGCTGCTACTATGGATTCATCGCCGCAGTGGGCATTCTCACGGTGTTCGGCATCATCATGGTGTTCTCGAGCTCGTCGGTCGACATGGTTGCCGCAGGTTCCTCGCCGTGGGCGAAGGCCCTCAACCAGGTGGGCTTCAGCGTGGTGGGTCTGGTGCTCGCGTTGGTTGCAGCACACTGCAAGGGGCGTACGCTGAAGCGGCTGGCCCTGCCGATGTACTTGGTCAGTGTGGCAGTTCAGGTGTTCACGTTCTTCTTCGGCATCGACGTTGGCGGCAACCGCGGTTGGCTGCGTATCGCAGGCATCCAGTTCCAACCCGCCGAGTTCATGAAGTTCACGATCTGCCTGTGGTTCCCACTGGTCATGATTTCGATGATGCGTCTGAAACCGGGGATACGGCAGTCGTGGAAGGCGTGGGACCTCGGTGACTGGGGGCGAACCTTCGGCCTGTATGTGCTTGGTTTGGGGTCGGTGCTTTTGGGCAAGGACCTCGGTACCGCATTGGTGATTATCCTCATAGGACTCATGGCCATTGTGGTCAGCGGATTCCCCATGAAGTACGTGGGTCTGGTGGGTATTGTGGCCGTGGTGGGCGTGGCGATCCTCACGGTGTTCAGCTCCAACCGCATGTCACGCATCATGGCGACCTATACGGGCTGCACCGCCGATAACATCGACGTATGTTACCAAGCCACCCACTCGAACTACGCGTTGGCCTCCGGCGGTCTGCTGGGTGTGGGGCTCGGCAATTCCCGCGAGAAGTGGAACTACCTGCCTGCCGCGCATAACGACTTCATCTTCGCCATCATTGGCGAGGAGACGGGTTTTGTGGGTGCCGCACTGGTGGTGCTGCTCTTCGTGGTCATCGCCTGGTGTCTGGTGGTGGTGGCCATGCAGATGCACAATAGGTATGCCAGCGTCGCATTGCTGTGCTTCATGATGTGGATCGTCGGTCAGGCGCTCATCAACATTGCCGTCGTCGTGGAGATTCTTCCCGTGATGGGTGTTCCGTTGCCGTTCGTCTCGGCCGGCGGTTCGTCGATGATCTTCTGTCTGATGACCGCAGGGGCATGCGTCTCGTTGATGCGCGCCCAGCCGCAGATCGGGGCGGCGCATTCGCGCGCATAGCATTCGCCGTTTCGCAATCCGTTATATGAGAGCACAATCAAGTACAGTGGAGATATGAGTTCGAACACACAGCACCGCATCATGCTTGCGGGTGGTGGCACCGCAGGCCACGTCAATCCGTTGCTCGCCGTGGCCGACGCGATTCGGCGCCTCGACCCCGACGCCGACATCATCGCGTTGGGAACCGCCGTGGGGCTGGAGGCCGATCTGGTGCCACAGGCCGGGTACCAACTGGAGACGATAGAGAAGGTGCCGTTCCCCCGCAGACCCAACCGTGCGGCGTTGGAATTCCCCCGCAAATGGAAGGCGGAGAAGGCCAAGGTGATGCAGTACCTTGAGCACCAGGGCACCCAGGTGGTCGTCGGCTTCGGTGGCTATGCCTCTGCGCCGGCCTATTCCGCCGCACACAGGCTCGGGATTCCGGTGGTGATCCATGAGCAGAATGCCCGTGCAGGCATGGCCAACAAGCTCGGCGCCCGTTGGGCGCAGTTCATTGGCACCGCCTACGACGCAACCGGGCTCAAGCCCGCAAAAGATGGCGGAATCGAGCGTGTGGGACTGCCATTGCGACCTGCCATAGCGAATCTCGCCGAGGAACTGGAACGCGACAGGGAAGGCGCCCGAACCCGCAATGCCGCCGAACTCGGTCTTGACCCGAATCGGCCGATCATCGTGGTCACCGGCGGTTCGCTGGGCGCGCAGAGCATGAACCGTGCCATTGCCGGCAGCGCCAAGCAGCTCACCGAAGTAGCGCAAATCGTGCATCTGACAGGCAAGGGAAAGATCGACGAGGTACGTGATCTGGTGGTGCAGAACGCCGGAGCCGATGTGCTCACGGGTCTGGGCGAGGAAAGCCAACCCGGACGCAACTACCACGTCGCGCAGTACTTGGAGCGCATAGACAAGGCGTTCGCCTGCGCGGATCTGGTGATATGCAGATCCGGTGCCGGTACGGTGAGCGAGCTGACGGCGCTCGGGTTGCCGGCGGTGTATGTGCCGCTTCCCATTGGCAACGGCGAGCAACGGTTCAATGCGCTTCCGGTGAGCGACGCAGGTGGCGGCATCATTGTGGACGACAGATCGTTCACCTCGCAGTGGGTGTCCGCGCAAGTGCCCGGATTGCTGTCGAACCCGGCCAGATTGCGTTCGTATGGTGAGCATGCATGGCAGTATGGCATTCGTGATGCGGCGGACCGCATGGCCCGAAGAATCCTCGCCATCGCCGACTCGCGCGGTTAGGTCATATTCGCATGCAACAGCGAAACACAGAACAAGGAGCTTGAAGGTGAAGGAATCCATTGTGCTTGATCCGACCGTGGCACAGTTCGGCGAAGACCTGCGTGCCGCAGATCTGGGCAACACGCATTTCATTGGCATAGGTGGTGCCGGTATGAGCGTGCTCGCCGAGATGCTGCATGAGCAGGGAGTGCCGGTCGACGGTTCGGACCGCGAACCGGGCGCGAAAACCGAGCGGTTGGAATCACTCGGCATACCGGTGCAATTCACCCAACGCGCCGAGAACGTGCAGGATGCGCAGGTGGTGGTGTATTCCAGCGCGATCAAGCCGGACAATCCTGAGATCGTCGCGGCCGTGGCCAACGGCGCCCAATTGGTGCATCGCAGTGACATTCTCGCCCTGCTCATGAACGGCAAGCACGCCGTGACCGTCGCCGGCGCCCATGGCAAGACGACCACGAGCTCGCTGCTCGCCCACATACTCATGCATGCCGGCACCGGCGAACTCGCCGACCCGAGCTATGCGATCGGCGGCTCCATTCAGGGACCCGACGGCACCACGCTCGATGGGGGGCATGCCGGCAAGGGGACGGTGCTCGTCGCCGAAGCCGATGAATCCGACGGCAGCTTTGCCAAATACCACCCCGACATCGAGATCATCACGAATGCCGAGGCCGACCATCTCGACCACTACCACACGGAGGAGAACTATCACGCGGCATTCGCCGACCATGTCACGCATGCCCGTCGCGCAGTGATCATGTGCGTCGACGATGCCGGGGCGCTTGCCGTGCTCCGCTCGCTGGCCCCAGAGGACGCACGCAAGGTGATCGCCTATTCCACCCACACCGCCGACGAGCTCGGCGACCTCAACGGCGCCACCTTCGTGCACATCGCCTCCGAACACGAGTCCGCGAACAGCGGTACCGAGAACTTCGTGATCGACATTCCCGCCGCGCTTGCCGGTGCCGACATCGCACTGCCGGTGAGCTTGAGGATTCCCGGCCTACACAACGCCCGCAATGCCACGGCAGCCATTCTTGCGGCCGTTCTGCTGGGTATGGATGCCGAACGCGCGGCGGCCGCGGCCGGCACCTTCCTCGGTGCGAACCGCCGATTCCAGATTCGCGGCACGGTGAGCGACATCACCGTGGTGGACGATTACGCACACCACCCGACCGAGATCACGGCGCTGCTCAAGGCCGCGCGCAGACGCTACCCCGATTCGCAGCTGCACGTGCTGTTCCAACCGCATCTCTTCTCACGCACACAGTTCTTCGCACAGGAGTTCGCCGATGCGCTCTCACTTGCAGACGATGTGATTGTGACCGGCATATTCCCGGCCCGCGAGAAGCAGGCTGATTTCCCGCAGGTGACCCCGAACACGATTGTGGACAAGGCGCATGGTGACGGTTCGTATGAGATCGAGGCGGTGGACGATATGAGTCTCGCCGCCCAGATGCTCGCTATGCGCGCGCAGCCGGGAGACGTGATCTTCACAGTGGGCGCCGGTGACATCACGAAGATGGGGCCGGTGATCCTGCATGTGCTCGAAGCGCATTACGGCAACGCCCAGCAGGACTGAGCAGCTGAAGAACGCACAGGAAGGCGATATGGCAAGACGTACGGTGAGCTCCTCCGGTCATTCCCCGGACTCGGAGCGGCAGGAACCGCAGTGGCCGCGCGGTCGGTCGGTCAGGTCCGCCGGGTCGGGGAACCGAGCCGTCCGCTCGCGCCGTGATGTACCGGAATCGCCCACCCGAGACAATACCTCAGCCGTGCGGGACGATGAGCAGCCGTCCACCCAATCGCAGTCGTTCGAAGAGTACCCGAAGGCGATGCGTGGCAGGCAGGCACGTTCCGGCCGTTCGGCAAAAGCCGCGCAATCGGTGCGCGCCGGCAAGGAAAGACGTGTGCGTGGCGGCCAGTCACGAACCGCACAGACCCGTACAGCCACGTCCGGAACTCACGATGCCGAACGGCAATCTGCCACCGGGGAATCCACGCAGGCGTCATCTGGTCCGAATGATTCGGCCAAACGCCCACGGTACCGCTTCCGCAAACTTGTGCGCAAACGCAGGCGCGAATCGGAACGCACGGCGCGCACCGCACAGTCCTCGCAGTCAAAGGCCGTCTCCGCGCCCGGTTCGTTCGTCGATGCACGGGCGCTGGAAAGCGAGGATCTGGTCGCACGCACGCTCAATGAGTCCGCCGGTACGATCGGCGTCGCCACCCGGCCGAAAGTCGTGGATTTCAAGGAGCGCCAACGAGAACGGAAAACCGCGAATCTGCGCGTGCTCGCCATGCGCATAGGCATTGGCGCGGGCGTCTTCGCACTGGTCATCGCGTTGATCTGGCTGCTGTTCTTCTCGCCGGCGCTGAGATTGCGGCAAGACAGGATCACGGTGATGGGCGCGAACGAGTGGGTGAACCGCACGCAGATCCTCGACATAGCCAAACAGCAGGCCGGCAAATCGCTGCTCATCGTCTCCGACAAGTCGGTGGAACAACAGCTCGATGACATCCCGGGCGTCTCCTCGTCACGCGCCACGAAGAAATTCCCGAACGGTCTCGAGGTGGAGGTGACCGCGCAACGACCGGCGGCAATGCTCAAAGTTGCAGGCAAGGACGGTCTGACGGCGGTCGACAACCAGACGCGTGTGCTCAATTCCGTGACCAATCAGGCGGTCAAGGGCATTCCGGTGATCGAGGTGAAGAACATCGACAATGCACTCGGCCAGCGATCGGTGCGCGCCGCCGTGACGATCCTCGACGCGATGCCGGAATCCTGGCGCACCCGGGTGACCGCGGTGAGCGCGAACACGCAGGACTCGGTGACGACCACACTCGACAACGGCATCACCATCGTGTGGGGCGACAGCGCGGAACTGAAACTCAAGATGGCGATTGTCGACAAGATCATGAACGACCCGAATGTGATCGGCGACAAGAAACAGATCAACGTCTCCGCGCCGGGAAGGCCGATCATCAAATAACGAAGCCGGGGGGAGAGCGTGGCCCCGGGCAAGTCTCAGCATGCGAAACCGCCCGGAAACACCCCGGAAATCAAAAAAGCGCTGAATTGCAATGCTTTTGCCTCCAACATGCCTATTCATGCGCATACGTATGCTGAGACGAAACGTGCAGGTAATGCGTGAAGCTGACAATCTGCTTGGTAATTGTTCCGTGAGAGAGTGGGGCAATTCCAGAAGAGAGAGGGTTCAGTGTGAACGCAAAGAAGATCATCGCCGCCATTGCATCGGTGGCCGCGCTCGCCTCGGTGAGCGCCTGCGGCGGCGTGAAGGACGACGCCGCCAATGCCGCGGGTGAGAACAGCGTGCTTGTCGGCACCACCGACAAGGTGACGTCGCTCGACCCGGCCGGTTCGTACGATAACGGTTCCTATGCCGTGCAGATTCAGGTGTTCCCCTTCCTGTACGCACAGGATTACAACACCTCCGAGCTTTCGCCGGACATCGCAGCCGACGACGGCACGTGGAGCAAGGACGGCAAGCAGTTCACCGTCAAGATCAAGGACGGCCTCAAGTTCGCGAACGGTCACACGCTCGACTCGAAGGATGTGAAGTTCTCATACGACCGCATCAACACGATCAACGACCCGAACGGACCGAGCTCGCTGCTCGCCAACATCGATTCGATTGAAACCCCGGATGCCAACACCGTCGTGTTCAATTCGAAGGTGCCGTTCGACGTCACGCTCAAGCAGGTCATGAGCTCGCCGGCAGGCCCCATCGTCGACGACGAGGTGTTCTCGGCAGACAAGATCACCGATGCCGACACGATCGTGAGCGGCAAGGCATTCGCCGGCCCCTATCAGATCGACTCGTTCAAGCTCAACGAGGCCGTGAGCTATTCGAAGAACGGCAACTACCAGGGACTGACGCCGGTGAAGAACTCCGGTGTGCAGGTGAAGTACTTCGCCGATGCCTCCAATCTGAAGATGGCCGTGGAGCAGGGGCAGGTCGATGTTGCGTACCGCTCGCTTTCGCCCACCGACATCGAGGACCTCGGCAAGAACAGCAAGGTGAAGGTCGTCAAGGGCCCGGGCGGTGAGGTGCGCATGCTCGCCTTCAACTTCAAGCTCCAGCCATACGGCGAATCGCAGAAGGACGCCGACGCCGCCAAGGCCAAGGCCGTGCGCCAGGCCGTCGCCAGCCTCATCGACCGCGACGAGCTTTCGCAGAAGGTGTACAAGGGCACCTACACCCCGCTCTATTCCTTCATTCCCGATGGTCTGACCGGCCATGAAGACACGCTCAAGGCCTACACGGACAACGGCAAGCCGGATGCCGCCAAGGCCAAGAAGACGCTCTCGGACGCCGGCGTGCCCACCCCGGTGGATCTCAAGCTCCAGTACAACGGCGACCATTACGGTTCCAGTTCGGCCGACGAATACGCCGCCATCAAGAGCCAGCTCGAGGCCGACGGCCTGTTCAAGGTCGACCTGCAGCAGACCGAATGGACGCAGTACAACAAGGAGCGTGTGGTCACCGACGACTCCGACGGTAGCTACCCGGTGTACCAGCTCGGCTGGTTCCCGGACTACTCCGACCCCGACAATTACCTTTCCCCGTTCTTCCGCGACGGCAACTTCGTGAACAACGGCTACTCCAACAAGAAGGTCAACGACGCCATTGTGGCGCAGGCCGGCGAGAAGGACGAGGCCAAGCGCGAGGGCATGCTCAAGGACATTCAGAAGACCGAGACCGACGACCTCTCCACGCTGCCCATGTTGCAGGGCAACCAGGTGGCGGTCACCGGCAGCAACGTCTCCGGTGTCGTGCTCGACCCCTCGTTCCGTTTCCGCTACGCCTCCGTGGTGAAGAACTGAGGTCCTTCGCATAGGTCAGCCTGGTGCGTTCTTTCCGGAACGCACCAGGCATTGACTGTTCCCGGCCCGTTGTCCAGTTCATTCCCGCATTACTCCAAGGAGATCCGGTGTCTCAAGCAATAGTATCGCCGGCGGATTCCGCACCATCGAAACCAACCGCGCATAAAAACAGACTTTCCGCAGGATTCTTCCGCTTCATTCTCGGTCGCTTCCTGCTCATTATTCCCACCGTGTTCATTCTCGTCACGATCGTGTTCTTCGTGATGCGTGCCACCGGCGATCCGATCTCGGCCGCGATGGGCGGCAGACTCACACCGGAGGAACTGCAGCGCCGCATTCACGAGGCCGGCTATGACCGCCCGCTCATCGTGCAGTACTTCGATTACTTGGGCGGCTTGCTGCATGGCGACCTCGGCCGTACCCTCACCGACAACCAGCCGGTGATCTCGGTGCTCACACGGTATGGCGCCGCCACGCTCGAACTGGCGTTGCTCTCGCTCGTCGTGGCATTGCTCGTCGGCATCGGTTTCGGACGTATCGCCGCCAAGCACCGCGATCGTGCGCAGGATGCCGGCATTCGCATGTTCGCCATTCTGTGCTATGCGACGCCGGTGTTCTTCCTCGGTTTGGTGCTCAAACTCATCTTCTCGGTGGGACTCGGTATTCTTCCGAGCTCCGGACGCTCCTCGCTGCAATCGGAGATGCAGTTCTCCAGATTGGTCTCACCCACCGGGCTGTATATTGTCGACGCATTGCAACTCGGCGACATGAAGGTGCTCGGCGACGTGCTCATGCATGCGATCCTGCCGGCGCTGGCCTTGGGATTGCTCACGGCGGGCGTGTTCATTCGACTGGTGCGCACGAATGTGATCTCCACCTACAATGCCGGCTACATCGAGGCCGCCCGTTCCCGCGGCGTTTCCGAGAAGCGCCTGATGTCGAAGCACGCCTGGCGCCCGGCGCTGATCCCGATCATCACGGTGATGGGCATGCAGATCGCATTGTTGCTCGCTGGCGCGGTGCTCACCGAGACCACGTTCGAATGGAAGGGCTTGGGATTCATGCTCTCCAATTATTTGAAGGCACGTGATTTCGTGGCGGTGCAGGGCATTGTGATCCTGATTGCGATCATCGTCTCCGTGGTCAACTTCATCGTCGACGTGATCAGCGCGTTGATCGATCCGCGAGTGAGGTACTGAAATGAGTGAAAGCACGGAAACCAGAGTCGGCGTGCCGGGTGACGCGCGTCTGGAGAATCTCAACATAGAGAAGCCACAGTCATGGTTCTCGAAACTGCCTGTGGTGCGCGATCTGAAAATTGCCGTCGGTTGGCAGAAGGGCATGCTCGTCACCGGTCTGGTGCTGACGGGGTTCTTCCTGCTCGTGGCGGTGTTCGCGCCGTGGATCGCGCCATATGGATATGCGCAGATCAAGGGTGACGACGGTGTTGCATTCCCGACGCAGGCCGCGCCGTCACGCGAGCATATCTGGGGCACCACGGTGGGTGGATTCGACGTGTTCAGCCGCACGGTATGGGGCGCGCGCACCGCCGTCATCGCCATTGTGGTGGCTGTGCTGCTCTCCATTTTCGCGGGCGTATTCCTGGGGCTTGTCTCCGGGTATTTCGGCGGATGGGTGGATCGCGTGTTCGTTGTGATCGCAGACGCCGTCTACTCGTTCCCGTCACTGCTGCTGGCGATTCTCATGGCCATTATGATCTCGGGCGGCCAATCGAGCCTGTGGGGCGGCATTCTCGCATCCGGCATCTCGATCACCGTCGTGTACATTCCGCAGTACTTCCGCACGATCCGTGCCGAGGTGATTCGCATCAAGGATTCCGCGTACATTGAATCCGCCAAGGTCGTGGGCGCCTCCACCTGGCGCATCATGGGAAAGCACCTGCTCAAGAACTCCACGCGTACGTTGCCGGTGATTCTCACCCTCAACTCGTCGGAGGCGATTCTCACGCTTGCCGGCTTGGGCTTCCTTGGCTTCGGCATCGAACCGACGGCAGCCGCGGAATGGGGCTACGACCTCAACCGTTCCGTTGCCGATGTGACCTCCGGCATTTGGTGGACCGCCGTGTTCCCCGGTCTGGCCATCGTGCTCATTGTGCTTGGCATCACGCTGATCGGCGAGTCGCTCAACGACTTGGCGGATCCGCGCCTGCGTGCGCGCAAGTCCGCCGGCGAAGTGGTCGGCTCGATCGAAGACACCTCGGTGGATTCGCCTGACTCCGGGCCTACCCCACAGGCCGTTGTCGAACAGGAGTACGCGGCCATCAAGGATGCCACCGAGAAGCCTGCCGATCTGGGTGAGGATGTGAACGAATACCTCGTGACGCAGGATCCGGAGACGGCCGTGGTGAACAAAGACGTGCCGGATGAGAGCGAGGGAGTGATCGACGATGAGCGATGAGTTGGAACGCACTGGGTCGATGGGAGACAATCTGGTCGACATCACGGGTCTGAGCGTCTCGTTCGTGACGGACGCGGGCCCGATCAAGGCAATCGACGGTGTCGATTTCACCATTCCCCGCAAGACCGTGGTGGGTGTGGTCGGCGAATCCGGCTCCGGCAAATCGGTGACCGCGCGCTCGATCATCAAGCTGCTGCCCGAGACGGCCACCACTGGCGGTGCGATCTACATTCGCACCGCACAGGACGGGGCCGAGGGTTTCGATGTGCTCACCATGAGCGGCAAGGATCTGCAGCAGGTGCGCGGTGGCGCTGCGGCCATGGTGTTCCAGGAGCCGAACTCGGTGCTCAACCCGGTCTATACGATCGGCTGGCAGATCGAGGAGGGTCTGCGTGCGCACGGTTTGACCGACAAGAAGCAATTGCGGGCGAAATCAATCGAGATTCTCGAGAAGGTCGGCATTCCGGACGCCGCCACGCGCATCGACTACTACCCGCACCAGTTCTCGGGCGGCCAGAAGCAGCGTATCGTCATCGCCATGGCCCTCGTGCTCAATCCCGGACTCATTCTCGCCGATGAGCCGACGACGGCACTCGACGTGACGGTGCAGGCCGAGATCCTCGATCTGCTGCGTCTCGCCCGCGACGAATTCGGTGCCTCGGTGCTCATCATCACGCACAACATGGGTGTTGTGGCCGACCTCGCCGATCAGGTGGTTGTCATGTATCGCGGTCATGTGGTCGAGCAGGGGAGCGTGGACCAGATCTTCTACAATCCGCAGGCCGAATACACGAAACGCCTGCTGGCAGCCGTGCCGCGCATCGGGCAGCAGCTCATTGTGCGCGATGCCGCCGGACATGTGATCGAGCGCAGTGTCGATTGGCGTGAGGAACCGGTGGTGGTCAAGGCCGAGCATATGGACATCACCTATCCGGGGCACTTGATGCAGCCGGATTTCAAGGCAGTGGACGATGTGAGCTTCGAAATTCACAAATCCGAGGTGCTGGGATTGGTGGGCGAGTCCGGTTCGGGCAAATCGACCACAGGCCGTGCCATCGCAGGCTTGCAGCGCATTTCCGCTGGTTCGCTCAATGTGCTGGGCATGGAGATGCGTGATTTCAAGGAACGCAAGTTCAAGCCGCTACGCGAGCAGATCGGTTTCGTGTTCCAGGACCCGGGCAGCTCCTTCGACCCGCTCATGACGATTCTCGAGAACGTTGCCGAGCCGCTCATTGTGCATGGCCGGTACAAGACGGTCTCGCAGGCGAAGCAGTATGTGGGGGAGTTGCTCGAGATGGTGCAGTTGCCGCGCGCATACATGAACCGCTTCCCGCATGAGCTCTCCGGCGGCCAGCGCCAGCGTGCGTCGCTGGCCCGTGCGCTTGCGCTCAAACCGAGTCTGCTCATTGCCGACGAGCCGACCTCGGCGCTCGACGTGTCGGTGCAGGCGAAGGTGCTCGAGCTGTTCAAGACGCTGCAGGTGGAGATTGGCTTCGCGTGCCTGTTCATCACGCACGATCTTGCCGTGGTGGACATGCTCGCCGACCGCATCATGGTGATGCACAAGGGCCGCATTGTCGAGCACGGCGACGCCTCGCAGATCATGCAACACCCGAGCGATCCGTATACGCGCAAGCTGCTGGCGTCGCTGCCTGTTCCGGATCCCCGCGAACAGGCCGCACATCGCGAGGAGTTGCGCAAGCTGCTCGCCGAGGAGGCCTAGGGAATCTGCAAACAACCGGGCGTCCGCTACGCATGTGTGGGAGCGGGCGCCCCATACGCATACACCGGAATATTGCGAGTGCGTTCGTGTTGTGCTATATTGAAAAGTCCGGCTAGGCGAGAGCTATGCCGGTGAGTTTGATAATTCAAAAGGGGCCGATTGGTTTCGACGGTGATCTGTTCGCCTTGGAGAAGCATGCCGAGAATGTAGAGTCCGCTCGTGATGTTCTCTGCAATAAAAATAAGTGCTAAATCTAATCGCACTGAGTTCGCTCTCGCTGCCTGATTTTAAACGTAATCAGATTTAATCCAGCGAGTTAGCACTCCATCTGCTCTCCCGCGTCTTCGGGGAGAGGTCAGGTGTCGTGAGAAGACTTACTTGTGAGATTGAACTGCAGGGTCTCGCAAGGACATTTTGCTGTGGCTAGGCTCGCCGCCAGTTGTCTGCGGCATTGGCGGGGGCCGAAAATACGCTCGTTCGAGTCAGCAGACTAAGCATGTAGAAGGACGAGGGTACGGTCACCGGACCGGGGTTCAATCCCCCGCGGCTCCACAAATAGCATAAAACCCACTGGAAACAGTGGGTTTTCTCATATGTGACCGGCTTCGACATATATCGCGGCGCAGTGTAGACTATGGGTATCCGCGACTTGGAACAACGTTCCGGGTGAAGTACGGGAATGATGGCGAGGGCGTATGCTCTCACCATCATTGATTGTGGCGCTATATGCCAAGCTCCTCCGTGTCGAACAGGATCGTCACCGGGCCGTCGTTGACCAGCGACACGTTCATATGCGCGCCGAATCTGCCCTCCTTCACCTGAAGTCCCTGCGCGCGCAACGCCTCGTTGAATTCGAGCCAGACCCGTTCGGCGTGCTCGGGCTTGCCGGAGCGCATGAAGCTCGGACGATTGCCTTTTCTGGTGTCCGCGAACAATGTGAACTGCGAGATCGACAGAATCGAGCCGCCGACGTCGTGGATCGACAGATTCATCTTGCCCTGTTCGTCTTCGAACACGCGCAGATTCGAGATTTTGTGAGCGAGCCAGTCGATCTGCCTGGTGCCGTCGGCATCGCTCACGCCGACGAGCAGCACATAGCCGGCTTCGATGGTCTGTTCGGTGAATGTCGTGTCGAGTTCGCCGGTGGCCTCATCGGTCACGGTCACGCCGGCGTGGCTCACTTTCTGCAATACGATTCTCATACCGGCACTATAGCGCGGTGGGGCATAAGAAAACCGGAGCCGCAGCAGTCTGCAGACTCCGGTTCAATGTCGGGGAAGCGTCACGCTCACTTGCCGATCTCGGCGAGGTAGTCGGTGATCTCGGCCGGGTAGGTCGGCCATGCGCCTTCCTGCGTGCACACGAATGCGGCGGTGTTCACGGCCGCGCGGTGTGCGAGGCCGAGGGAGTCGCCGTTGAGAATGCGGCCGGTGAAGGTGCCGGAGAACGAGTCGCCGGCGCCAACGGTGTCGGCCACGGTGACGTGCGGGGTTGCCAGCGTGGAGACCTCGCCGTCGTTCGACATGATCGTGGAGAAGGTGGCGCCGCCGGTGAGAATGAGGTAGCGCAGGTTGAACTGCTCGATGAACCACTTGCAGGCCTCTTCGTCGGAGGTGTTCTCGATGCCGAACATGCCGCGCATCAGCAGCAGCTCCTCGTCGTTGATCTTGAAGACGTTCGCATAGCTGAGCATCTCCTCGATGAGTTCCTTCGAATACATGTCGCCACGCAGGTTGATGTCGAAGAACTTGAGCGCGCCGTCCTTGGTGTGCTTGAGCAGCTCGATGATCGTGTCGTGCGACTCGGGGGAGCGCAGGGCCAGCGTGCCGAAGCACACGGCGTCGGCCTGCTCGACGATGTCGATGAGCTGGCGGGTGTAGGAGATGTGATCCCAGGCGACGTTCTCGACGATCGTGTACTCCGGGATGCCGTTCTTCAGGGCCACCTCGACGGTGCCGGTGGGCCATGCGTTGCGCTGCAGCACGGCGTGGATGCCGGCCTTCTCCGCGGCGATGGCGAGTTCATCGCCGAGCTCATCCTCGCCGACGGCGCTGACCGCATAGGCTTCGCAGCCGTTGTTCATGGCGTGGTAGGCGAAGTTCACCGGGGCGCCGCCGGCACGCTTGCCGGTGGGGAGCATGTCCCACAGGAGTTCGCCGAGGGAGACCACGATTGGCTTTGACATGATGTCACCTTTCTTGTGTGTTGTTGTTTGGTTGTGTTGCTTGTGAACAGATTAATTCAATTCTACGTACCGCTGGCAAAGAATTGTGATGGATGGTCGAGAATGTACGTAATCGCCACAGCTGCAGCGCCGGTCACCGCTGCATCGGTGGGCAGTGCCGAAAGCTCGATCTGCGTGGACTGCATGATCTCGGGGATCACACGCTCGCCGGCCACCTCGCGCACGCGCTGGAGCAGCGGTTCGCCGGCTTGCGCCACGATGTCGCCGATCACGATGCGAGATGGATTGAACGCGTTGCAGATGGTCACGCAGCCATAGCCGACGAACGTGCCGATCCGCTCGACCAGCTCACATGCCTGCCCGTCGCCGGATTGCGCCCGTGCAAACAGCTCGGCGCATGCCTCACGATGGGTGAGCCGGGAATCTGTGGCGAGCATGCCGTTGCCGAGCATCGCCTCGTGTATGGCGACCGCCGAGCAGTAGCGTTCGAGACAGCCGACATTGCCGCAATCGCATGCCTTGCCGTTCACGTCTATGCTCACATGGCCGATCTCCGTGGCCGCGCCGAGCGAGCCGTTGATCACGATGCCGTGGTCGATGACGCCCAGGCCTATGCCTTCGCCGAGCAGATAGTATGCCAGATTCTCATTCGCCGGATTCGGGTCGAAGAGATACTGGGCGAGTGCGCCGGCGCGGGCGTCCTGTTCTATGATCACCGGCACGTCGAAGGCATGTTCGAATTCGGCGCGGAAGTTGACCTGTCGCCATTGTTCCATGGATGAGACGACTGCAGTGTGCCCGCGATCGCGCAGGTAGGGGCCCGGCACGGCCATGCCGATGGCCAGGATGTGCGGGTGCTCGGCGAGCAGGCGTTTGATTTCGGCATGCAGGCTTTCGATGGCCTGCGGAATCGTCGTGTTCTCCACGGTGGGCAGTTCGCGTATGAACGACGGCTTGCCGGCGAGGTCGAACAGACCGATCTCGATGAGACTGCGCGCGAATTTGACGCCGAGCACCTGGAACGCCCGGGCATTGACCGCCAGTCCGATTGACCTGCGGTTGCCTTTGCCTTCGAGGGCACCGGTCTCCACGATTGCGCCGCTGGCGAGCAGATGGTTGCTGATCTTGCTCAGTGCCGCCGGTGTGAGGTGCAGTGCCTTGGCGATCTGTGCGCGTGAGGCGATGCCGTGGTGGTGCAGATACTGCAGTGTGCGGGCTCGATTGTATTCGCTCAGGGTTTGCTGTTCGGTGGTGGTCCGCGAGTTCATGGCACCTCCTTCGGCGTTCACTCCGTTGTGTACGGCCGCTGGGCAGCCGCGAACTCATGTGTTAACGATGTTTATATATTAACGCAGTTAATACATGCGACACGCCCAAAAAACAAGGCACCCGAATCGGATGACATGCGCGATGCCAATCCCGATTCGGGTGCCTTGGGCTATCTATGCCAAGCTGTTACTCGGACAGGTGCTCGGTGGAGTTCGAAAGCATCCATTCCGGCTTGTCGCCTTCGGTGCCCGGCTTGTCGAGGCCGATCGAGGCGCGGACTTCCTCGCCCGGGTTGAGCAGCAGCTCCACGACCTCGCTGGCCACGGACTTGCGCGAGACCTCGGTGCCCTTGAAGAGTTCACCCTTCTCGGTGATCTCGAAGTCGATCTCGTCCTTGTCGGTGAGCCATGCCGGACGAATGATCGTATAATCCAGGTCGCTGGCTTCGACCACATCTGCGGCCTTGCGGTAGTTGATGAGGTAGTCGCCGAGCACCTTGGCGTTCCATGCGCCGAACTCGCCGGGAACCTCGCCGTAGATGCCGAGCGAGGAGATCCAGATCAGGCGCTTGATGCCGGCCTTGTCCATCATGCTCACGACCGCCTTGGCCATGGGAACGATGTCTGCGCTGCCGTCACGGCCCGGGGCGAGGTTCGCGTACACCTCATCGGCGCCCTTGATGGCGGCGAGCACGTCATCCGGGTTCTTCGCGTCGCCCTTGACGAGCGTCACGCGCGGGTTGTTCTTGATGTCGGCACCGAGTTCGTTCTCAGTGTGAATGAACAATGTCAGTTCAATGTCGTCATGGGCGAGCAGCATGTCTTCGGCAATGCGTGCGATGCGTCCGTTTGCTCCGAGTACGGCGATTCTAGTCATATTCACCTCGTAGGTTCACGCAGACTCTGCGTGCGGCGGTGTCTCCGCCAGTCTGAGGTTCATCATAGACGCGTGAAGCTGTGTTTTCGCTGAACTAGCTCTTGGCAAACATGGAATACATCACAGATGTTCGATTTCACCGCGGAACGTGAACTGCGCGTGTGCGTCGCCGTGGGCCCGGTTGAGCAGATACTCGCGCACATACGCCATGCGTTCCACCGTGGATTGCGCAAGGGGAGCGGGCAGCTGGTCGAGCGGGAAGAAGCCCACTCCCAGATTTTCGTCGTCGCCCACGAATGGCTCGGTGTTGCCGCTCGGGTTGAGCCGGCACAGATAGGTGAGGTCGAGGTATTGGGTCTGGTCGCCATTCGCGTACGTGACCATGCGTGTGGACGCCTTGACCGAGACGAGATCGGTGGGGATCACGTCGACCCCCGTCTCTTCCTTCACTTCGCGCGCCACGGTGTCCGCCGGGTCCTCGGCGGGCTCGTTGATGCCGTAGACCAGCGCCCATTCGCCGGTGTCGAGGCGACGTCCGAGCAATACCCGGCCGTCGCCGTCGGTCACATAGGCGGTGATGCCAATGAGCCACAACGGCATGTGGCCGATGTGTTTGCGAAGTTCGAGAATGAAATCGGGGGTCGACATGCTCCTGTGTTCCTTAGTTATTCTCGGCCGCCATCTGCGCCATCCAGTCCTCGACGTCGTCGATCTGCTTCGGGATGCCGGCGGAGATCCATTCCGGGCCATCCTCGGTCATCAGCACGTCGTCTTCAATGCGAATGCCGATGCCGCGGTACTCCGGCGGAATCATCAGATCGTCCTCGCGGAAGTAGAGGCCCGGTTCGATCGTGAACACCATGCCCGGCGTGATCTTCGCACCTTGGTACGACTCATAGCGGGCCTGCGCGCAGTCGTGCACGTCAAGGCCGAGATGGTGTGCGACGCCGCATGCGAGCCAACGGCGGTGCTGCTGCCCCTCGGGCGAAAGGCTCTCCTCGACGTCCACCGGAAGAATGCCCCAGTCATGCAGCCGTTCGGCGATCACGCGCATGCAGGCATGGTGGATGTCGGAGTAGGTCGCGCCCGGCTTCGCGGCTTCGAACCCGGCCTGCTGCGAGTCGAGCACGGCCTGGTACAGCTTCTTCTGGAAATCGGTGAACTTGCCGTTCGTCGGGAACGTGCGCGTGATGTCGGCGGTGTACAGCGAATCGACTTCCACGCCGGCGTCGATGAGCAGCAGCTCGCCATCGTTCACGGTGCCCGTGTTGCGGATCCAATGCAGAATCGGCGCATGGGCACCCGAGGCGATGATTGTGTCATAGCCGACCTCGTTGCCCTCCTCGCGCGAAACCGCATTGAATGCGCCTTCGAGAATGCGTTCGGAGCGTGGCTTGCCCAGTGCGCTCGGCAGCTTCCTCAGAATGTTGTCGAAGCCGTGCTTGGTGGCGTCGACGGCACGGCGGATCTCGCGCACCTCGAAGTCGTCCTTCTCCATGCGCGCTTCGGAGGCGAATTCGTGCAGCTTGTCGTCGCGCACCGTATTGTCTGCCTCATCCGGGAAACCATGCCCCTCGCGCAGCTCGTTCACGATGGCCGTGATCTGCGGATCCGTCTCGCGGATCACGCGCAGCTGCACGGCGCCGTTCTCGGTGCCGACGTCCTTGCCGAGCATGTCGTCCAGCTGGGCGATGTCGTGCGTTTCAATGCCGGTCATCGCCTCGAGCTCCTTCAATCCGGCGCGCGGGCCGACCCAGTACTCGCCGTAGTGCGGGTCCTTGAAGAAGTCCTGTGTGTAGTGGTCTGCGCGCGGGGCCACGAACAGCATCGGCGTATGTGTGCCGTCCTCGTTCGGGTCGAGCACGAGCACCGCACCCGCCTCGTAGTCCTGGCCGAGACCGGTGTAATAGGAGAACGCGGAATCCGGGCGGAACGCGTAGTCGCAGTCATTGTTGCGCACTTTCGGCTGGCCTGCCGGAATCACCAGGCGCTCGCCGGGGAACGCCTCGCTCAGCACCTGGAGTCGTGCCGGAATGTAGGAGGCGGATTCAAGGCGTTCGATCTCGGGCTCGTTGTCGTCCCAACCGCTGCTCATGAAGTCTGCAAACGCGTCGGAACGCGGGCGCAGCGAACGGTTGTTCACGCGGTCGTTCATTGGCTGATCGTCGCCGGGTGCCGCCGCCTGCTCACGCGCCTCGTATTCCTTGTCCTGCTCGGTGATTACTTCGCTCATTGCTGCTCTTTTCTCCACTGTTTGGGCATGAGATATCCGTTGCCCAACATGGTAGTCGCGGGCGCGAATCTGTTCGCCGTGCACAGCAGAACGCCAGTGTCGGCTACCGACCACAGTGTGCGGTAAACGACCGTACTGCAGCTAACTTTGGTCGTTTGCTGAACACGGTGTGCAGTGAACGACCAAAGTACGGCGAACTATGGTCGTTTACCGAACGCCGCGCGCAGGGAACGACCATATCAGAGCAGACTATGGCAGTCTGCCGAACACCATGTACGGTAATCGACCGAACTTGGCGGCAGTGTGGTCGTCTGATTGCGAATCTGTTCGCAGATTGACCGTTTTGGGGACAGCGATAGATTGAGTGTCGCGCCCGCTGATGCTGGAATGGAAGTACACCAATCATTCAGGAGGTGAGCGCGATGCGTAGAATATTCGCCAAGATCGCAGCCGCGATATGCGTATGCATGATCGTGGGCGGATGCAGCGTGCGTGACGGCATGGCCGGGGCGTTCGGAATGAGGATCGTCTCGCCGGAGTCTGCAGAACTTGATGATGTGATTGCGGCGATTGCACTCAACCCGTCGAGCAAGAAGTTCGAGACCGTCGACAAGGGCTATGTGGCACTCGTACACAGCAATGGCCGCGCGGAATACATTCAGACGGAAGGCATGCTCCAACAGCACATCGTGTGGAACGACACCGGCGTGTTCTTCCAGGACCAGAAGCATGACTACCTGATTTCGAATGAACATGGCAAGGGATATGTCAAGGACCGGCAAGAGACGTTCGGAACACAATGGGCGTTGGTATCGGTTGCGAACGACGCAGTGATCACCGTATACGACGCGCCGTTCACTGACCGGTCGAACTTCACGTTGCAGTGGTTCACGCCCGAGCCTGATGCATCCTTGACATTGGAGGGGGAGGTGCCGCAAGCCATCGCACAATGCACGAGCGGGACCTATGCCGTGTCTCAGGATACGACCGCGACCAATCTGTATCGCATCGACAATCCTCAAAGCGGCCGCAAGGTGGCGTCCGTGGCAAGCCTGTCGGTGCCGAAGATCGATCTGCCGCAGGTCGTTGGCGCAGCGCCTTGCATCAATGACGAGCTGATGCTCTTGGGCACGTCGCTCTCGCCCGATTACAAGGAGGACATCAAGCTGTGGAACCTCATCAAGTGGAACGTGAAGACGCATACGCTCACCAGCACCGAGGTGATCGACTTCGCCAAGGATGTGATGCGATCGCAGGACGACGACACCATGCGTTATGGCGCAGGGCTCACCGTGGGCGACCAACTGACGGTGTTCCTCGAATCCGGGGCCATCGAGACCGTGAACACGACCACGAGCCACATCGACCACCAGCACTTCCATCTTCCCGATTCACTGGGCAACGACAGCCGCCCACTCTCGAGGACCCTTCTGGCCAAAGGAACCGGCGGCTTCGCCACAGTGATTGCCACGCCGGAGGATGGGCGCAATCGCTGCAGTATCCTCGTATACAAGCTCTACGAATCGGACATTCAGAACCTTGATTCCGTATATGCCATCGACGTCGACGGCAAACTCAACGAGATGCTGAGCGGTACAACCGATTACTTGCCTACTGACTTCGCGCCCAACCCACGCATGCACTGGAAGGCCCCGGATGCCAATTGAACTTCTGATTCCTCATCGTTCGATTGCCAGAGTCCAGATTCCATCCTCCTCGCTGACGGTCATCGCCGCGCCGAGGTCGTGGAGTCTGGATTCGAGCATCTCCAGACCATGATGAGCCGAATCAGGCTGTGTCTCACCCGCTACAATCTCGTTCGAGGCGACAAGTGTGGTGCGCTCGCCGAACCTGATGCGCACCACATACGAATGGGTGCCGTGCTTGAGGATGTTGTTGCAGATCTCCGTAAGACATGTGTTCACGAGGTTCGCAGATTCGTCCGTCGCCGCGCCAGACACATGAATCGTGCCATTGAATCCCGCTTGTGCCAGCCGTGCCCGCTGCCTGAGCACGTTCTGGCATAGGCGAGCGCAGCTGCCGGTGGTCGTCGACTCATCCGCGTTACGGGATATCGCCGTGGATGCCAGTGTGGATGCGGAAAGTGGCGTGATGATATTGGTGCGCAGATCTGCAAGCGTGGATTCCACGGTTTGCGTGATTGTCTCCAGCGACGTGCGTAGCGTGTCCGAATCGGTCTCGGCTTGCGCATTCCGGCATAGCATCAGTGCGTAGGAGAGCGAGCCGCCGATGTCGTCGTGCAGCGTGCGGACGAGATGAATCTGCTTGGCTTGTTCGCGCTGTTCGTATTTGAGTCGCGCGAACTCCTTGTTGCGGCGGATTGCGAGGCCGACGAATCCATCGAGCAGGAACGTGGCGGCGAAACTGATGTCGTTCGCATCGAACGGCACCTGGAAGATCGCGTTGTCGACCATCGTGTCGAGCGCGGCGATCACGGTGATCGCAATCGCGTATTTCGCGGGCATTTCGTAACCGATTACGATGAGCGCAAGCCAGACGCTGTAATAGACGGTCGGACCGGAGTGGACGATCGGGAAGATGTAGGAGATCCCACACAGTACTTCGACGACGATGATCGACAGACTGAACGGGACCGGCTTAGCGGCGACACCAAGCGTGAGCACGAGAATCAGTGTGCTCAAGGCAGTCTCGAAGCCGTTGAGATCCGGCCAATACGTGAGCCATTCAAACACGAACACTGCTACGCAGAACAATGTGCCCGCGATGATGAATGGGTGCGCGCGCAGGTGGGCGACGAGTTTGGTGAGCGGTCTCGGTTTGGTTGGGGAATCTGCAGATAGTATTTCGGTCATGTCAGATCCACCCGTTTCTTACGCAGATGACGATGGCTTCGGTGCGGGAATGGGCGTCGAGTTTTTCGTACGCGCGTTTGGCGAAGGTCTTCACGCTTGACTCGCTCACGTGCATGGTGTGGGCTATCGCGGTGGTTGTAAGACCTTCGGAGTAGTGGGTGAGGGCCTGGAGTTCACTGGGGGAGAGTGGGTTTGGTCTCGTTGGGGTCGGGAACCAGCGGGTCAGATCGTCGTCACGGCGGAGCATGCCGGCGAGTTGGACGATCTCCTCGACGGTGGATTCCTTGGGCAGGATGACCAGACCGGGTTCTTCGGCGATGTTCGGGAACGCGGAGATGCCGATGACGGTGATAGGGAGTCTGCGGGTTTGGAGTTCGTGGAAGAGGCCGAGGCCGGAGAGGCGGGGCATGTCGATGTCGGTGAGGAGGACGTCGGGGCGGCCATTCGAGTGCAGGCAGTGGGCGAGGGCATCTTCGGAGTCGGTGAGCGTCCAGATCACCTCGAGCGGGGCATGGGAGCGTTCGAATGAGGAGCGTAGGGCCTCGGCGACCAGCGGGTCGTTGTCCACAATGCCGAGCGTGTATCGGCCGTGCCGATCCGTCGTCTCCGATGTCTCCGTCGTCATGCCTGCATCGTCATCCATACGGCCCCCCAAGTCCCGCGCTCAACCATGTAGGAAACACTATAGCGTGCGCTGGCGGTGGACGGTCGGGCAAGTGCATAGAATGGACGAGGTTTGTATACATACGCGGGAAGAGTGCTTATGAGCGACAATCAGATGAGTGTGCGGGACGTCGAGCGAGACATCATGAACCGTCCGAGCGAGCGGAACACGACGAACCTGGATCTCAAGCGAATGAAGATGATCCTCGACCTGCTCGGCAATCCGCAGGACTCGTTCCGCATCATCCACATTACCGGCACGAACGGCAAGGGATCCACGGCACGCATGGCCGAAGCGATCTGCAGGGCATACGGCATGCGGACCGGCCTGTACACGTCGCCGCATCTCGAGCATGTGAGCGAGCGCATCGCCATCGACGGGCAGCGCCTGTCCGACGACGAGTTCGTGGAACTGTGGAATCAGGTGAAGGACTTCGTCGCGCTCGTCGACAAGAAAATGGACGAGGAGGGCGCGCCGCGCATGAGCTTCTTCGAAGTGCTCACGGCGATGGCAATCTGGAAATTCGCGGACGCGCCGGTCGACGTCGCGATCGTCGAGGTCGGCATGGGCGGTCGCTGGGACGCGACGAACGTGCTCGACGCGGATGCGGCGGTGATCGGGCCGATCGACATGGACCACATGGCATGGCTCGGCGACACGGTCGAGCAGATCGCGCAGGAGAAGGTGGGCATCATCAAGCCGGGCTGCACGGCGATCATCGAGCGGCAGCCGCACGAGAGTGAGGTCATGCCGATCATCGAACAGGCGGCGGCCGAGAACCATGCGACGCTCATCCGCGACGGCTATGAAGCGGAGGTCGTCTCGCGCATGCCCGCAGTGGGAGGCCAGATGGTCACGCTGCGCACGCCGAACGGCACCTACGCCGACGTGCCGGTCGACAAGTTCGGCGAGCATCAGGCGCACAACGCGCTCGCGGCATTGTGCGCGTGCGAGGTGGTGATTCCGGTCAGCGGCGCGCTCGACGGCGATCTGGTGGCCGAGGCGCTGAGTTCGGTGAAGATTCCGGGACGCATCGAACAGGTGCGCTCGTCGCCGACGATCATCATCGACGGCGGTCATAATGTGAACGCCGCCGAGGCGTTGCGCGCGGCGATCGAGGAGAACTACGACTTCACGCAGCTCGTCGCCGTCGTCGCGATGATGGAAGACAAGCAGGTGGAGGAATATCTCGGCGTGCTCGAACCGATTGTCAGCGAGCTCATCGTCACCGCGAATTCGTGGACGGACCGCGTGATGCCTGCCGACAAGCTCGCCGAGATCGCGCGCGGCGTGTTCGGGCCGGAGCGCGTCACCTGCATTCCATCGCTGCCTGATGCGATCCAGGAGGCGGTGAACCGCGTGGATGCCGACGACGAGCTCGGCGTGGGCTACGGGCACGGCGTGCTCATCTGCGGCAGTTTCGTCACCGCGGGCGACGCGCGCATGCTGCTCAAGGAGAGCGTGCACCCGGATTTGACGAAGCCGAAGGCCGAGCGCGTGCATCAGGTTGCCGTGGATCCGGAATATCGGCAGAAGGCGCAGGAAGCGGACGCTGCGGAGATCGATTACGAAACCGATGCGAACCCGGATTTCGACGTCGACGACGTGCTCGGTCTGAAGAAGCTCGCGGAAGATGACGAATCCGACCAACTGGGTTGAGGTGGACAGTATTTGCTCACCGGCTGAGGGCAGATGTTCGGATACCGTGAATTTGAGTGATGGGGGACGTATATCATCCACATCCCCTTACAATTGAATGTGAGAGGAAGAGAAGAATTAAAAGATAAAAAAAGAGAAAAAGAGAAAAGGAGGGTTTCATGTCGCACAAAAGAACTGCAATGTTGATCCTCTCGGTGACACTGGCGCAGGGACTGGTGTATCCATCGATTGCGATGGGACTGGAACAGCCGGCACCTACACCGAGCTTCACGTCAAGTGAGGAGGTGCTGGATGCCACGAAATCCGAGATCAATACCGACGATGAATCAGCTAAGTCGGAATCCGGCCAGACCGTGAATGCGGATCAGTCTTCGGGGGAACAGTCTGTTTCGGTGACGACTGAGCCTTCGCAGCCGTCCACGGTCGGCTCTGAGCAAGAGGATGCATCGCAAGCGCCCCAGTCGGAAGATGCGCACGAGGAAGCGTCTAGGAATGCCGACGGCGATGTGTCGGATCCGATGAAGGATTACACAGGGTGGGATGAGAACCGCACGCACTGGTATATCAACGGCGAGATGGCGAAAGCTCGTGAAGTGTATGATCCACAGACCAAGGGATGGTATTACTTCAAGTTGGATGGCGAGATGCTTCGTAATTCCTATCTCGAGCTCAATGGCAGAACCTTGAGATATGGGAACGATGGTCGTATGGTTAAGGGTGAGGCGACGGTCGACGGCGTGTATCACTTCTTTGAGTATGACGACGGACGTATGTCAAGAGACAAGGATGTGTACCTGCGTGAGCAGGATCGCTGGATTCGTTTTGATAAAAATGGCAATCAGATCAAGAACCGTGAGCATTTCTTCAACGGCGGTTGGTATTACTTCGATGCAAACGGCACAATGGCCAAAGGTATGACCCATGTCTCCTCCAACGGGGGCAAATGGGTGTATTACGATATATACACAGGGCGCATGCAGTATGGGCAGCGATACCTAAACTACGATCGTAATCACACAGGGTGGTACTTGTTCGATACTAACACTGGCGCGACGAAGTACGGTTTCCAGAACATTCCAGAACAGCACAAACGCGTGTTCTATCACCGTGCCACAGGCCAGATGCTGTACGGCGAGAATTGCATCGATGGTTCTTGGTATTACATGGACAAGCATACCGGTGCGATGGCGAAGGGATTTGTGAATCTGCCTGGAAAGCGGGTATATTACAATCCTTCAACATACCGCATGGTATACGGTCCTGCTTTGGTCAATAATCGCCCTTATTACTTCAATTCAGGTGATGGGCGTATGTGGAACCGGCAGGATGTGATCAATAAGCTAGTGTCCACTGCGCGCGGCATGGTGGGTAAACGCATCAATACCGTGGCGGCACTGCAGATGAACGGTGGCCTATTGTGCCCATATGGCCCATGTATGACCACAATCTGGTATCTCTTCTATCACGCAGGACTCAACATATTCCTATGCAATGGTGCCGCGAAGAATGGCAGGCAGTCCGGCTGGCCACAAGATAATTATGACTGGTATTCCAGGCAGGGGCGTATACGGAGCAATAATCCGAAAGTTGGGGATTTGGTGTTCTTCTATTGGAAGATGCCCGGAAATGGCTGGGCCACCAATGCGCACCATGCTGGTTTCGTGATGTCGGTCAATGGAAGGCATGTGACTTGGCTTGATGATGTTGGTGGAATCATTAAGATTCGTGATGGGAATGCGCCGGAGTATTCGCGCAGCCGCGTGATTACCTATGCAACGCCATACTATGGCTGAGTAAGCCAACGTCAATCGAATCAAGCAATGCGCATGATTGTCGAATGGGGCGTATACCTGAGGGTATACGCCCCATTTACTATGAGTTCTTCTTGTTAGACCGATCAGCTTTTGCTCGGGAGCTCGGTTTCAACGCCTTGCGCACGCTTTGCATCATGCGCAGCATGTGGTAGAAGGCCTTCTTGATCGGAATGTCGCGCCCGGCGGCGATCTGCGTGGTCTCGGGGGCGAACTTCGTCTTGAATTCGTTGAGCGACTTGAGTGACGGGGCGAAATCGTTGCCTATGCCCATCAGATCGAGCTTCGTGCAACCCTGCTTGCCGAGCGCGCAGGCCACGAAATACAGCAGTTTGTCGGGCACATGCTCGCGGCGCACCGAAGTGAGCATGGAGGCGTAGTAATAGACGCCCGTCTTGCCGTGCACGGTCACAATGGACCATGCCACGACCTTGCCGTCGATGCGTCCCGCGAATACACGGCAATGCTCAGGTCCGAGCGCCTTGATCATGTCGGTGTAGTCGCTCATCGGCGCGGGATTGAAGCCGTCGCGATGCGCGGTCTCCACCATCACCGCGTAGTAATCCGAGAAATCACGGGTCGCCAGCTCGGTCTCGTCGGCGATCACGGCCGGCGATTCACGCAATGCCTTGCGCACGTCGCGACGGCCGCGTTTCTTCATGCGCGCGAGGATCTCCTCGTCGTCGCCGGTGATGTCGAGCACGACGGTTTCGTTGTAGGGCACGGTGGAGAGCACGGGGAACGTGCCCTTGCTGGTCCATGTGTCGATGCGCAGGAAGGCCACGCGCTTGTCGTTGCGCTTCACATAGTCGACGAGCGCGGCGATCATCTGCTCCTCAAGCTCTTCGCTCGGCTTGCTCGCCCACACCGGTCCGTGCACGGAACGCAGGTAATGGTAGCCGTGTGTCTCCATGTCGATGAGCGAGATCACGGCGACGAGCTCGGTGTCGCGGCGTATGAGCAGGCATCCCCATGGTCTACGGCCGTTGATGTCCGCTTGGAAATCCGCCCAAACCGACGTCTGCTCGATTGGCAGTTCAATGTTGTGCTTGCTCGCTTCCTCCTCCATGGTGGCCGGAGTGACGCGTTCGATGATGATCATGTGTTCCTTTCCAAGGCGTCTGTTCCCATTGTAGGCGGGTCGTATGCGAATCAGGCGAACAGACGTCGGATGATCTGCGAGTCGCCCTCGTATGGCGTGTGAATGCTGCGGTCCTTGATCCACTGCTCGTCGCCCTTGCCTATGAGCAGCAGGATGTTCAGTCCGCCGTCCGCCGCACGCGCCTCGTCGACAGCATGCTTCACGGCTTCGGCACGGTCGAGGATCGTCTGCACATCGAGATCCTCGTTCGTCACGTTGTTTGCCATCTCGCTGCAGATTTGCTCGATGGGCTCGGTGTCGGTGTCCTCCGCGGTGAGAATGAGCTTCTGCACGCGGTCCTGTGCGGCTTTGACGATTCCCTCGCGACGGTCGTATGCCTTGTTGCCGGCCGAACCGGTGATCAGCGTGATATGCGGATGCTCGGCGCCGTACCGCTGCTCCACAAAATCGAGCAGCGCGTTCACCGAGGCGAAATTGTGCGCGTAGTCGACAATGGCGAGCGTGTTCGACCTGCTGTCGCGCATCTCCTCCATGCGTCCCGAGATGCGTACGTCGGCGAGTGAGGCGAGCGCACGCGGGTCGCTCACATCCATGCCGGCGTCACGCGCGATTGCCAGAGCGGCGGCCGCGTTCGCATAGTTGAAGTCGCCCTCCATCGCGAGCGTGAGGCTGCCGAGACGCTCGCCGTCCACGAAGTAGTCGAATGCCGTGTGCTCCAGATTGGTCGGTGCGCAGGTGACGTCCGCAATGTCGGCCTGTGCCGGCGAATCGGCCAATGCGAACGTGGAGACGGGCACGCGGTTCAGTTCGGCGTCTTCGAGCAGCAGTTGCTCGTGGTCGCTACGCTCGCCGAGCACGAGCATGTCGGCATTGCGTATGATCTGCCGCTTGCACCACAGGTAGTCCTCGAAACTGGGGTGCTCGATGGGGCTGATGTGATCGGGGGAGATGTTGAGGAACGCGGCGACGTCGAAATGGAAATCGTAGACGCGGTTGACTTTGTATGCCTGTGAGGAGACCTCCATCACCAGGTATTTCATGCCGTTGTTCACCGCCTCGCGCATCATGCGCACCGCGTCGAGCGATTCGGGCGTCGTGAGGTCGGATTCCACGTAGTGCATGCCGTCCACGCAGTTGTCCACCGACGAGAACAATGCCGTCGTGTTTCCACTCAGCGCGTTGATGATGGCGTGCGTGTAGTACGCGGTGGTGGTCTTGCCCTTGGTGCCGGTGATGCCGATCAGTGTGAGCTGACGCTCCGGGTGGTCGTAGTATGCCTGGGCGAGAATGCTGAGTGCTTTCTTGTCGTCGGAGACGATGAGCCCGGGCGCGTTCGTGTACGCCGAATAATCGTTCGTCGCCACGTACGCTGCCATGCCGAGCTTGTTCGCCTGCTCGAGGTATTTTGGATTGAAGTTCCCTTTGCATACGAGCAGACTGCCTGGCGTCACCGTGCGCGTGTCGTAGGTGATTGCCGTGAACGGCACCTCGCTGTTCTCTACGGAGGCCGCGTTCATGGTCCACATGTGCGGGGTGATGATCTCATGCAGCAGATTCTCTGCGAAGAGCTCGCGTGCTGCGGATTGCAACGACAAAGACATGGTTCTCCTTTATTCCGCTTGAATTCTACCGTGCGCCGTGCATGTGCGCGAGCGGCGAATACCAGACGGACACTCGCGGTGGTTGCGCCCCCAGCTGGCTTTCAGATTTCCTTCACCGCGTACCGTACAATGGAAGGCGTGAGCGAAACAAGCGAGAATGAACACGAAACGATGCAGGAGAAGCGGGCGCGCTTCGAGAAGCTTGCCATGCCCGCCGTCAATGCGCTCTACCGTCAGGCGATGAAGTTCACGAACAACCCGGAGGATGCCCAGGATCTGGTGCAAGACACGTTCGAGCGCGGCTTCAAGGCCTTCGACACCTTCAAGCCTGGTTCCAATTTCGAAGCCTGGATGACGACGATCGAACGCAACGCCTTCTTCAACCAGTATGCGAAGGCGAAGCGTCGCCCGCAGCGTGCGAACGATTCCACCGGCGAATACGACGACTGGGATATCTTCGCGGCCTCTGAGCATACTTCGCAAGGTCTACAGTCCGCCGAACAGCAGTATTTGGAGGCGTTCGCGCCGGAGGAGATCATGGCTGCGCTCGACAGGCTCCCCCCGGAGCGCCGTCAGGTGTTCATCGATGCCGCCATCGATGGCAAGTCGTACCAGCAGGTGGCCGATGAACAGGGCATCAAGATCGGCACGGTGATGAGCCGCCTCAACCGTGCACGCACGCAACTGCGCAAGGAACTCGCCGAATACGCCGCCGCCCGCGGTTACGGCAAATCCACGAAGACCTCCCGCGGCACTTCGACGGCCAAAGCGAAGCGTGGAAATAAAACGGAGGCGAATTCCGTTGAGACAAATAGCAATGAAACGCGAGATGACGCTCGCGAGAAGGAACTAGTTGGAGCTCACGGAAAGGCGAGGCAATGAGCAAGGGCATATCGCAGCCTTTGGATGAGCATGATGAGCCTGTGTCGCTGGACGATCTGCATCATTCGAATGATGCACCCGCGTCGCAGGTGGAGGGGGAGTGCTTCGATCCGTCATCATGCTGCGACGCGCGTGAACAGGTGATGATCGCCGCTATGAAAGCGTATTTGAGACCCCAGCAGGCGCCGGAATGCCTGTATGAACGATTGAAGATGACGCTGGACAAATGCTGTGGCGAAGTGATCACCGAGCACACCGTGGTCACCTCGCATACGATCATCCATCACACGCACCGTCAGGAACTGTAAGTGGCATCGCCGGTATCCGGGTTTCCCGGATGCCGGCTTTTTGGTTATGGTTGCGCATTGGTTTCATATATGCGAATAATGGGAGAGGCCCGTGGAATTCCACGGGCCTCTCCCATTTCCGTTCAAGACGGGTCACAGCTGCTCAGGCATTTGGCCTTTTGCCGTGATTTGCTGCCTTTTTACGGCGAGCCTTACGCTTACGTCCGCGCATACCCATAGTGGACTCCTTTTCTAAAGCCGTCATATGCCTTATGCATTGTCGCATGCCGCCCAGACGTTGCAGGGTGCATACGTTTTGCACAGGGCACAATGGTCATAGTGTAGCCGTGTTGACGGACGGCTTGTATGTCACTGAAGCACCTGATAGCGAATCGTCGTATGCGCGGTGTCTCCCGGCGCGATCTCGATGAGGTCGATGCCTGTGCGGAATGTGTTCGCGTACGCGGTCTGCGGCTCCACGGCCACGCCGGCCGGGTGGATCGCCTCCGGGAAGCCACTTGCGGTGCACACTTGGAACGAGGTGATGCTCTCGTCGCCTATGATTGCCACCCGTCGGCCGTCAGGCCTGGTGAACACCGCGGTCACCGTGCCATCGGCGTCGTGGTCCAAGTCGGTAAGCGCGTCGTCGTACGGTTGCTGGTCGAGCAGCGTGGGTGTGCGGAAATCGAATTTCGTGCCATCCACCGCTTCGGTTCCGGTCGGAATGAGATTCTCGTTGGTGAGCACATGGGTGTTGGCGGGAATCTCGATGCTGCAGCGCGCAGTGACGGCGTCGATGGCGTCACCGTAGGCGTCCTCGCCGTTTGAGAACCATGGGTGCACGGCCATCGCCCAAGGTGCCGGGCCATCGCCGTTGTTCACCGCGTCGCAGTCGATGCGCATGCCGGAATCTGAGAGCGTGTAGGTGACGAACACCTGCAGCGAGAACGGGTATCCTTCAGTGAGCGGCACGCTCCAGCTGAGCGTGACGGAATCCTCGGCGAGTCGTTCGAGCTGCCAGTAGTAGTTCATGCCGAAGCCGTGGATCGCGTTGTCGCGCTCGGGTTCGTTCACCGGAAGCTGGTAGTGCGCGCCGTCGAAATCATAGGAGCCGTGCTCGAGACGGTTCGGGAACGGCACGAGCACGCGGCCGACGCAGCAGGTGACCACATCGTCGGGACCGGTGGACACGGTCACGTCGTCGCCTTGGTATCGGAACACGCGCAATGTGGCGCCAAGCTGCGCGATCACCGCGGTGTAATCGCCGTGTGAAATGGAGAATTGCTGGCCTGTGCGAGGGGGAAGTGCGCTCATAGGACTCCAGTCGTCGTTGATCGCCTCGTTGTTGAGACGTGTGCCCATTGTAGCGCGCGCGGACCCTATTTATTCGGCGATTCAACCAAGTGTGGTGTTCATTCATTCGGTTATGATTGATGCGACGAAAGGCAGGCATGACGAAACGAATCATTCTGGCGAATCCGCGCGGGTTCTGCGCAGGGGTCGATCGCGCGATCCAGTCGGTGCAGACCATTTTGAACACCGCAGCGCCGCGCGAAGACGGTCTGCCCCCGGTGTATGTGCGCCGGCAGATCGTGCACAACAAGCATGTCGTCGACGAACTTGCCGAGCAGGGCGCGGTGTTCGTCAACGAGCTCTGTGAGATTCCCGCCGAGGCGGCGAAGGCAGGCATTCCGGTCGTGTTCTCCGCGCACGGTGTGTCGCCGCAGGTAGTGCGCGAGGCCCAGGAGCTTGGCATGAGCGTCGTCGATGCGAGCTGTCCGCTGGTGAGCAAAGTGCATCGCGAGGTGCTGCGTTTCGTGCGGGAAGGCTATGAGATTGTCTATATTGGCCATCGCGGTCATGACGAGGCCGTGGGCGTGATCGGAGAGTCGCCCGAGCATGTGCATCTGATCGAGCATGAGCGCGATGTGGACGATCTTGATTTCTTGCCCGACCAGAGGCTCGTGTTGCTTTCGCAGACCACGTTGAGCGTCGACGAGACCGCGGGAACGATCGCCGCATTGCAGCGCAGATTCCCGTGGATCGAACTGCCGCCGAGCTCGGACATCTGCTACGCCACGTCGAACCGGCAGGCCGCGGTGAAACTGGTGGCCGAACAGGCCGATGCCGTGGTGATCGTGGGTTCGGCGAACTCGTCGAATTCGGTGCGGCTCATGGAGGTGGCGAACGAGGCGCTTGGCGGACGTGGCACCGCCCACCGTGTCGATGACGCCGGCGAGCTCGACTCCGCATGGTTCGAGGGTGTCTCGGCGGTCGGCGTGTCGTCGGGGGCGTCGGTGCCGGACGAGCTGGTGCAAGGTGTGATCGACGCGCTGCAGCGGCTTGGCTTCACCGAGGTCGACACGGTGGAGACGATTGAGGAGAACATGCATTTCGTGCTCCCCGCGGCATTGCGTAAACGAGGCTGAACATCCGATCAGGCTGGTCTGCCTCTGGCGGTGCAGAGGATGTCCGGCGACATTTCGTCACTGTCGCAGGCTCCCTCACGTTCCTCAATGTCCCCGTGCATCCCCTTGCACCGCCAGGGAACGCCGATATCAGTACGATTTCTTCTGCGTGGCGATTGGTGCGGTGGTGGCGCCGAGCATGGCGAGCAGATCGTGCGGGTTGACACCCAGACTCAGTCCGCGTTTGCCTCCGGAGACGAGGATCTCATCGAATTCGAGCGCGGATTCATCAAGCACCGTCTTATGTTTTGTTTTCTGCCCGAGCGGGGAGATGCCGCCCACCACATAGCCGCTTTCACGCATGGCCACCTTCGGGTCCGCCATCTCTGCCTTCTTCGCGCCGACGGCATGGGCGAGCTCCTTGAGGCTCATATGGCCGTTGACCGGTACGACGCCGATCACACGCTCGTCGCCGGTGTCGGCCATGAGCGTCTTGAACACCTGTCGTTCGTCGTAGCCGAGTTTGCGTGCGGCTTCGAGTCCATACCCATCCGCATCGTCGTTGCTGTGTTCGTATTCGTGCGTTGTGAACGTGACCTTGGCGTCTTCAAGCTGTTTGATGGCCGGCGTCGCGGCTGCCTTCTGCTTTTTCTTACCCATGCGCATCAGTCTAGGACCACAGCTGGGCAGGGGGAGGGAGATTGGTTACGGCGTCCATTCTGCGTAATTGGGGGCAGCTGGAACGCGTCGACATACGGCATCATGACCGGCACATCCATTCTGCGTAATCGGGGACAGTTGTGGGATCTATCTGTCTCTTTTTACGCAGAAATCCGACGCATCTAAACAACAATCCGACGTAAAAGGGGACAGATAGAGCCCGCAACTGTCCCGAATTACGCAAGTACCAAGGCGCATAGGCACAACCCTGCGTAAAAAGAGACAATTGCGGGTTCCATCTGTCTCTTTTTACGCAAGATTCAAGATTGAGGTATTGGGATATTGAAATATCGAGATAATAGTGGGATCAATAGTTGGCGGTAGTTGGTTCGGTATCCGAGCGGGCATACGAAAGGGCCCCGCGCGGAAGCGGGGCCCTCATGCTCGTGATGCTTACTAGAAGCTCACTCGGAGATCTCGGCGAAGTACTCGAGCGTGCGCACCATGTTGGAGGTGAAGCCGTACTCGTTGTCGTAGAAGGCAACGGTGCGGGCCATGGTCACGCCGTCAACGGTGTTGACGTCGGTCTGCGTCGGATCGAAGACGCCACCGTGGGTGTCGCCGACGATGTCGCCGGAGACGATCTCATCGTCGTTGTAGCCGTAGTAGGCGCAATCGGCGAAGGCATCCTTGAATGCGGCGTTGATCTCGTCAACGGTGGCATCCTTCTCGAGCACGGTGAAGAGCTCGGTGATGGAGCCGTCCGGAACCTGCACGCGCTGTGCGTGGCCCTGGAGCTTGCCGTTGACCTCCGGGACGACCTTGCCAATGGCCTTGGCGGCACCGGTCGAATGCGGGATCGTGTTGATCGCGGCGGCACGCAGTGCACGGCCGCTCTTGTTGCCACGCGGGCCGTCCAGAATCATCTGGGTGCCGGTGTAGGCGTGGATCGTGGTCATGAAGCCGGCCTTGATGCCCCACTTGTCGTTGAGCAGCTTGACCATTGCAGCCATCGAGTTGGTGGTGCAGGAGCCGGCGGACACGATGTTGTCGTCCTTCTTCAGAATGTCGTGGTTGACACCGAAGACGACGGTCGGGGTGGTCTCGTCCTTGGCAGGAGCGGAGATGAGCACCTTCTTGGCGCCGGCGTCCAGGTGGGCCTGGCTCTTCTCGGCGGAGGTGTAGAAGCCGGTGCACTCGAGCACGAACTCAACGCCATCGTTGGCAACCCACTTGAGGTCGCGGGCGTCACGCTCTGCGTAGACCGGGTATTCCTTGCCGTCGACCACGATCGCGGTGTCGGTGGACTTGACGTCGACCGGGGTGCCGTCAACGTGCTTGAACACACCGTGGGTGCTGTCGTACTTGAGCAGGTATGCCAGTGCGGCAGGCGAGGTCAGGTCGTTGATTGCGGTGACCTCGATGTCGGCGGCTTCGCCACCCTTCTCCTGCAGCTCGAAGATGCGGCGGAAGGCGAGGCGACCAATGCGACCAAAGCCGTTGATACCAATCTTTACTGTCATGTAGTTCTCCCTTGGGGATGCCGGCGGATGCATAGCACCTGCTGGCTTGGTTAACCAACATTGCCCATTCTACCGGCGTTGCTTGACTTCAAGCCCCCGCTCGCGCGCCGAAAGCCGTTGGAATTGTTGGTGAACGATTATGTCTCACATTGAGGCGCCCAATGCCCGGTTTGACCGCTCGATATGCTACGCGGAACCGAATCCGTGATGTCTGTCTGCGAGATATCGCGCTATGCGAGCGCGTCGGTGACGTGTGTGCTCGGTTCCCCGAGTGTGCCGTGAGGAGTCGCGCCGACGAGTTCAGGTAACGGTGCGCGATCGTCGAACACGATGATCGCAATCCCGTCGCCTACGGCAATCTGCGCGGCATCGCCGTCGATGAACTCGTTGCTCAGTCCGTTGACCTGCAGATTGCTCAGCGTCGCATGGTCGAGTCGGTATTTGAGACCGCGCTCGGTCACGTCGCGCACGGAGTCGGAATGCGCGAACACCGATACATACTGGGTGTCGGCGACCTCGTGCGCGGCGAAGTGCAGTGCGGCGTCCGAGATCGCCGTGACGATGCGGCCGTCGCCGTGCAGATAGGCGATGCCGCCGTGCGAGGCGACGATGGCGGTCTGCTGAATGTCGGAGATCGTGTGGTCCACGCGGCCGCCGAGACCGCCGTAGATGTGGAATTCACGCGCCCCGTGCCGCCATCCCACCTTGAGTGCGGAAAGCATGTCGGGGTCGTCCTTCTCGGGAGGGAGCCTGAGTGTGCGCATGCCGCAATCCCCGGCGGATTCCGTCGCAAGATCCTCGGTGGAATCGAAATCGCCGACGACCACGTCGACATGCACGCCGAGTTCGCGTGCATGGTCATAGCCGCCGTCCGCCGCCACGACGAACGCATGCTCTGGCAGATAATATGGGCGCGTGTAATACTCGCCGGCGCCGAAGACGACGCAGATTCGGGATGCGGTGTTCGTGGTGACCCCCTCCGCTTGGCTTGCCGGCGACTTGCGCCGCCGTGCTACGCATATGATTCCTGCACCCATGGTAATGCGGGGGAGGGCTGAACCGGGTATGGGGGTGCACGAACGCCATTGTCCGCGCACCCGAATACTCACTCCCCATTGTAGAATGCCGCGGTTTTGCGCGCTTGTGTAAAACCGCGGCGCATGTCTGGATGCCGCACGTGGTTTCGTTCAGCCGGTAGCCGCATCCCGTGTCGTCCCCTACACTTGACAGGTCATACGGAAAACGCGCCGCAACGGGGAGGTTCCATGAAGGTGCAGGACGAGGGCGTCGCCCGCCCGATTCTCAAATCGAAGGTGTTCCTGTATGTCACCGAATTCTTCTCCGGCATGGCGGTCATGGCGGCCGAACTCGGTGCGCAGCGTCTGCTTGCGCCGTATTTCTCGAGTTCGCAGATCGTGTGGACGATCATCATCGGCACGATCATGATCGCGCTCGCGCTTGGCGCAGTGTTCGGCGGCCGCTGGGCCGACAAGGACCCGAACCCCGACAAGCTGTATATGCGCATTCTGATTGCCGCGGTGTGGATTGCGCTGGTTCCCTTGGTGGGCAAATACATTGTGATGCTGATCTCCGGTGCGCTGATTGTGTCGGTGTCGACGAATTTCCTGGTCATCGCCGCGTTCATCAGCTGCATGGTGATTTTCGTGCCGCCGCTGTTCCTGCTGGGCACCGTGACACCGGGGCTCAACAAATTCGCCACGACCTCGCTCTCCGACAACGCATCCGTGGTCGGTCGGCTCTCCGCGTGCAATACGATCGGCTCCATTCTGGGCACGTTCCTGCCGACGTTCGTGACGATCCCGGCGGTCGGCACATTCATCACGTTCCTGATTTTCTCGGGATTGCTGCTGGCACTCCCGATCATCTACTTCCTCTCGTCACAGGTGCACCGCGTGGCATGCGCGGTTTCGGTGGTGGTCTTCGCGGCCTCGGCCCTGTTCTCGCCGATGACCGGATTCGCATTCTGGATGGACAGGAAGACGCTCGCCTATGAGGGCGAGTCGATGTACAACTATCTGCAGGTGCAGAATCTTGCCGACCGCACCATTCTGTCGACCAATGTGCTGTTCGGGGTGCAGTCGGTGACGATGAAAACCGATGGCCTGACCGGCATGTACTACGACACGGCGCTGGCGGCGCCGGCGTTGGCCGAGCATGCGGATTCGGCGCTGATTCTGGGCATGGGCACCGGCACGTATGCGCGGCAGTTGCGTAAATACAGTCCGCAGACGAAGATCACCGGCGTGGAGATCGACGACAGGATCACGAAGCTGGCAGGTGAGTATTTCGAGGAGCCGCAGGACATCTCGGTGGCCACATACGACGGTCGTGCATGGTTGGCGGCGAGCCATGAGAAATTCGACGTGATCATGGTCGACGCGTACCAGGACATCACGATTCCCTTCCAGATGAGCTCGAAGGAGTTCTTCACGCTGGTGTACGACCATTTGGCCGACGGGGGAGTGATGGTGGTCAACATGAACATGATCAGCGACGGGCGCGGATCGATCAACGAGGCCCTCACCGATACGATCGCGAGCGTGTTCGGCGCGAGGAACATGGTGACGGCGGATGTACCACGCACGACGAACCGCGAGCTGTTCGCGAAGCGGATGGGTGACGGGGCCCGTTCGATCGAGGCGAGCATTCGGCGCATGGACGAGGGCGACTCCCGGCTCGACCGCGCCGTGCAGGCCGTGGACCCGACATTCCGTGGTGTCACGGTGTCTGCCGTTCCGACGGTGCTGACGGACGACAAGGCGCCGGTGGAGGTGCTCGGTATGCGTGCAATCGACGGCATCATCGCCGAGCAGGCGGAGCCTTACCGGAGGATCCTCAGGGAGGAGGGCATCGGAGGTCTGCTGAGATCCGTGCAGTAGGCCGTGGCGTTCTTGGTCCAGGGGTGTGGTATTATCTAACAGGCTTGAGAAATCAAGAAAGTGGGAAACCCACCTGGAAACCTGTCATGGTTTCGGGTCACGGCACGGCAAGTGCGACGTCCAATCTGCATGGGCATGCGGAAACGGCGTTTGGGATTGCATGTCTATTGCATGTATGAGGTCTTCGAAGGCCGTTTTGCTGCTGCCATGACGCGAGTATGACATCCAGAGGTTCCCCGGCACAATATGAGGAATGGAGTCATCATTAGCGACGAACCACGCATTAACGACGAGATTCGCGTCTCCCAGGTACGCCTTATCGGACCGAACGGCGAACAGGTGGGGGTCATCGCGACTTCCGTCGCACTGAACCTGGCAAAGGAAGCGAACCTCGATCTCGTCGAGGTGGCGCCCAATGCGAAGCCTCCGGTTGCCAAGCTGATCGATTACGGCAAGTTCAAGTACAACGAGAAGATCAAGCAGCGCGAAGCGCGACGCAACCAGAGCACCGCGGAAATCAAGGAGATCCGTTTCCGCCTCAAGATCGACGACCACGACTTCGAAGTCAAGAAGGGCCACGTTGAGCGTTTCCTCAACGCAGGCGACAAGGTCAAGGTCACCATCATGCTTCGCGGACGTGAGCAGTCCCGCCCGATCGGCGGTGTGGAGATGCTGCAGCGTCTCGCCGAGGAGGTCTCCGACCTGGGCACTGTGGAACACGCACCGAAGCAGGAGGGACGCAACATCATCATGACGTTGGCCCCGAAGGGCAAGAAGGTGCACACGCAGTCCGAGCAGCGCAGGCGTGGCGCGGAATCCCGCGCGGAACGCCAGGCGCGCCAGGCAGCCCGTCTCGCCGCCAAGCAGGAGGCGAAGGCCGAGGAGGCCAAGGAAGCCCAGGCCGCTATCGACAACGAGTAGCGAATAACAATCTTCAAACACGAAGAACAACAAGGAGGGCAGCAATGCCGAAGATGAAGACAAAGACCGCAGCAGCAAAGCGCGTTCGCCTCACCGCAACCGGTAAGGTCATGCACGCTGGCAGCGGCATGCGCCACAACCTCGAGCACAAGTCCGCTCGCAAGCGCCGTGCACTCAAGCGTGACGACGTGCTGCAGACGGCACAGGCCAAGAAGATGAAGGGCCTGCTCGGCTGAGACCGGCATCGACAACAACGAATAAAGCTTTACTGGAAAGAGGAATCACATGGCACGTGTCAAGCGCGCAGTAAACGCACACAAGAAGCGTCGTACAGTTCTCGAGAGGGCCAAGGGCTACCGCGGCCAGCGTTCCCGCCTGTACCGCAAGGCCAAGGAACAGCTGCTCCACTCCTTCAACTACAACTACCGCGACCGCAAGGCTCGCAAGGGTGACTTCCGCAAGCTGTGGATCCAGCGCATCAACATCGCCGTGCGCAACGAGGGCATCACCTACAACCGCTTCATCCAGGGCCTGCGTCTGGCCGGCATCGAGCTCGATCGCCGCGCCCTCGCCGAGCTCGCCGTGAACGATCCGGACACCTTCAAGACCATTGTCGAGCAGGCCAAGGCCGCTCTGCCTGAGGATGTCAACGCTCCGGTCAACGCCTGAGCTTCAGGTCGCAACGGTGACGCAGTGGCGTTCTCCATGTGAAAGACCCCGTCCAATGTGGCGGGGTCTTTCGTTTGCCGCAATCAGCGTCTTCTGCCGTCTCTCCAGCTATGCGTAATCTACCCGCCGCTGTGTAATCTCTCCGCCTCTACGTAATTAGGGACATCTGCGCCTTCCATCTGTCTCTTTTTACGCAGGGGAGGGCCTGTGGCGTAGGGTGGTTCCTCTTTTTGCGTAAGCAGTTCCCCCTTGCGTAATCGGGGACATCCGGTGCCCTCCATCTGTCTCCTTTTACGCAGAAGCAAAGCCCGTTATGCAGGGGCAGAGCCTGTGGCGTGGGACGGTTCCCCTTTGCTTTGCGTAATTTGGGACATCAAGTGCCCCTCATCTGTCTCTTTTTACGCAGAAGGGCGTAGGGAAAGCCGGCGCGCAATGCCAATCCGAAGATGCTGATATACAGATACATTGATTAGGGTGCAGAAGGAGGCGTGGCGATGAACGGCGAGCTGCCAATGCTCGAGGCGAGGTTCCTCGCGCATATCGATGTGGAACGTGGCCTGTCTGCGGCGACGGTGCAGGCATACGAGAACGACATCGACCAGTACGTGCGTTGGCTCGGCGAACAGGGGATCGCCAAGGCCGCGTCCATCACGTCGAACGATGTGGAGGATTTCGTCGCCGCGCAGTCCAAGGCGGGAACAAGCGCGGTCTCATTGGCGCGTAGGCTTGCAAGCATCCATATGTTCCACCGGTTCATGCAATCCGAGCGTGTGGTGGCCGACGACGTCTCACAGAGCGTGCGTCCGCCGAAATCTGCGGAGACATTGCCCGAAGTGCTCACTGTGGACGAGGTGCAGCGTCTGCTCGATGCGGCGCGGCATGACGACGCCAGCGAGGCGGTGTCGATGCGTGATTCGGCGTTGCTTGAGCTGATGTATGCCACGGGCTGCCGGGTGAGCGAGGCGGTGGGGCTCGATTTCACCGACGTCGACATGGATGCGCAGGTGGTGCGACTCACCGGCAAAGGCGCCAAGCAGCGGCTCGTGCCCTTTGGCACGTATGCGGCGAACGCATTGCGCGCGTACGTGGAGCATGCCAGACCGGAACTCGAGAGCAAGGCGAAAGGCGAACGCGAGCGCAGTGCGATCTTCCTGAACAAACGCGGCAAGCGGCTCACCCGGCAGTCGGTGTGGGAGGTCATCAAGCATGCCGGTGCATTGGCGCATGTGAGCACACCCCTGCATCCGCACACGCTGAGGCATTCCTTCGCCACGCATATGCTGCAGGGTGGCGCCGATGTGCGCACCGTGCAGGAGCTGCTTGGGCACGCCTCGGTGAAGACGACGCAAATATACACGCACGTCAGCCAGGACACGCTGATCGAGACGTACATCACCTCGCATCCCCGTGCGAAGTAACCGCAGCGCGCAATCTACTCGGCGCATTACACTGATATGCAGTGAGTGAACGCGGCGTTTGCATGGGGCAAATGCGGGCGCTCTTGTGTTATTGAACTGGTAAAGTGAACGATATGCCTACCGATCTGCTTGGACGTGAATACGAGACCTTCCCGGTGCCGGAACCATTGCGGCAGCATGGTCCCGCACGGGTCATTGCCATGTGCAATCAGAAGGGCGGCGTAGGCAAGACCACGAGTTCGATCAACATAGCCGGCGCGCTCGCCCAGTACGGCAGGCGCGTGCTCATCGTGGACTTCGACCCGCAGGGGGCGGCCACGGTGGGTCTGGGCATCAATGCGAACGCGCTTGAGAACACGATTTACACGGCGTTGTTCAATCCGCGTATGGATGTGCATGAGGTGATTCAGCACACCAAATTCGATGGGCTCGACATCATTCCGGCGAACATAGACCTTTCCGCGGCCGAGGTGCAGCTGGTCACCGAGGTGGGGCGTGAACAGATTCTCGCTTCGGTGCTCCGGCCGATCATCAACGAATACGATGCGATTATCATTGACTGCCAGCCTTCGCTCGGCCTGCTCACCGTGAACGCGCTGACGGCGGCCGACGGCGTGATCATTCCCGTCGCCGCCGAGTTCTTCGCATTGCGTGGTGTGGCGCTGCTCATGCAGTCCATTGAGAAGGTGCAGTCGCGCATCAATCCGTCGCTTGAGATCTACGGCGTGCTCGTCACGATGTTCACGCGCACGCTGCACAGCGACGAGGTGCTGCAGCGCATTTACGAGGCGTTCGGCGACAAGGTGTTCCACTCGGTGATCTCGCGTTCGATCAAGCTGCCCGACGCCAATGTGGCCGCCGCGCCGATCACGTTCTTCGCGCACAACCACAAGACGGCGAAGGAGTACCGTGAGGTCGCACGCGAGATGATCTACCGCGACATCGTCGCCTGATTCCACTTTCCTTCCCCTCCTCTTTTCCTTCTTCTTCTCTTTTCTTCATTGTCCGCAGGATTGTATGGACAAACGGTGTTCCACCATGTGGGCACATATTAATAGTCAAGGTGACTATTAATGCTACGCTTGGGGTGGATGCAACCGGGCATGCTGCAATGCCGCACGGATGCACGCGAGGCGGACGAATCCGATAGGAGAGGTATGGGGTACGGCAATGTGAGCGAACGGAGATCCGCACCGCCGCAGATTGGCGTCACCTCGGTGATCCTGGCGTTGGAATCGGAGACGCACGGGCATGCGCGCCGCCGACTCTGGCTCCCGCTCGTCCAGCGCACACGCGAACCCTTCAAGGGAATGTGGGCGCTGCCGGGAGGGCAGTTGCAGGCGAATCGTTCGCTTGAGGAATCCGCTTTCGCCACGCTGGCCTCCACCACCGACCTGCACCCGACCTACTTGGAGCAGCTGTATACCTTCGGGGACCCAATGCGCTCGAGCAACGGCATTCCCATGGTGTCGGTGTGCTACTGGGCGCTGCTTGACCATGCCGATCTCGGCACAGAGCCTGGCACGGCGGGCAATGCGCACAACGTACGTTGGTTCCCGGTGGACGATCTGCCCGAACTGGCCTTCGACCACACCACGATCGTTGAGTATGCGCTGTGGCGTCTGCGCTACCGCATGGATGCACCGAATGTGGTGCGGCAGCTGATCGCCGAGCCGTTCACGCTCGGTCAGTTGCACGATGTGGTGGAGGCGGTGCTGGGTGAGGAGATCGACCTGGCGAATTTCCGCCGCAAGATGCTCGCCTCGCACACGTTGGAAGACACCGGCGAGGTGGCACGGGAAGGCCGCAGACGGCCTGCCGCGCTGTATCGCTTCGCCGACCATGCCGAGGAGGAGGGCTTCGCCTTCTTCGCCGAGCATGCCAGCGGGAACCCGCATGGTGCTCGCGGCACGCTGCAGGTGGATTCGCCTGACGACGCGCTTTCCGCCCTCATGCCGCATGCATAGGCATCGCATCCAACACAGAATAGAGCAACGAGAACACAGAGAGAAGAAACCGGGGGGAGTGCTATGACCACCGCGGAACTGGGCCTCGGCGCCGCAACGCCGATCGACGGCCCCTCACCGGAGCGCGAGCCGCTCGCCAATGCCGAAGCGACCACGCTCACGCGCAACGAACGACTCGACCGCCTGCCGTTCAACAAGGCGCATCGCAAACTGCTCATGGCATCGGGCATCGGCTGGGCCTTCGACGCCATGGATGTGGGCCTGGTGTCGTTCGTCGTCACCGCCATCGCCGCCGACCCGCATTTCAACCTTGACGCCACGCAGAAGTCATGGGTGCTGTCGATTGGCTTCATCGGCATGGCCATCGGCGCCGCGCTGGGCGGTTTCCTCGCCGACAAGCTCGGCCGCAAGACGGTGTTCACCGCCACAATGATCGTGTTCGGACTCGCCAACGGTGCCATGGCATTCTCGTGGACGCTGCTCGCGCTCTTGGCGGCACGCTTCGTGATCGGCCTCGGGCTGGGCGCCGAACTGCCGGTCGCCTCCACGCTCGTCTCCGAATTCTCGCCGACCAAACAGCGCGGCCGCATCACGGTGCTGCTCGAATCGTTCTGGGCGGTAGGCTGGATTCTCGCCGCGATGATCGGCTATTTCGTGATTCCGAACACCGGCGACTGGGGTTGGCGTTGGGCGTTGCTCATCGGCGCCATCCCGCTGCTCTATGCGATTGTCGCGCGCCGTCACCTGCCCGAGTCCGTGCGCTTCCTCGAGGCCCGGGGCGACAACGAGCGCGCAGAGGCCTCCGTGCGCTACTTCGAACAGGCCTCGGGTGTCGCCGCCGTGCCATCGAAACCCGCCAGGAAACTGGGTAGGATTCGCATGCGCGAGCTCGTCGGCCGCAAATACCTCGGCATCACGCTGGCGATCTGGGCCACCTGGTTCTTCGTCAACTTCTCGTACTACGGTGCGTTCACCTGGATGCCGTCGCTGCTTGCAGACCAGTTCGGCTCGCTCACGAAGTCGTTCGGCTACACGCTCGCCATCTCGATCGCGCAGCTGCCCGGCTACTTCCTCGCTGCATTCCTCGTGGAGCGTTGGGGCCGGCGCAAGACGCTGAGCGTGTTCCTCGCCGTCTCCGCGCTCGCCGCGTTCCTGTTCTCGCAATCCGCAACGGTGGCGCAGGTGCTGTGCTTCGGCATGCTGCTCTCCGCCTCCAACCTGGGTGCGTGGGGTGTGATGTATGCGGTGACGCCGGAGATCTACCCGACCCGCATGCGTTCCACCGCAGCCGGTGCATCCGCCGCCGTGGGCCGTATCGCCGCCATTGTGGCGCCGCTGCTCGTGCCGTGGTTCCTCACGATGTCCGGCGGCAACAAGTCCGTCGCCTTCATCGTCTTCGCCGTCGCCTTCGTGCTCGCCTGCGTCGCCGCGCTGTTCCTGCCCGAGCGCACCGGTGAATCCCTGGAGGATTAATCTGCAGACTTTGGTCGTTCCCTGCAGACTGGGTCCACTGAACGACCATAGTTCATGCCAACTTTGGTCGTTTACTGAACGCCTCGTTTACTGAACTACCGAAATCTGGCTCAGTATGGTCGTTTACCTAACAACAATGTGGGTAAACGACCTTTTTATCTCTACTATGGTCGTTTTATGAACAGATTGCCCGCTCAACGACCATATATGCCGAGCTCAGTCGTCGACGTGCAGACAGACCGGTGAAAGATATGCCGAGCCACTCCTCAGGCGAAATAGGACGAATAATTATACACCGCTGTCACACTGCGAGAGTACGATTGCGATGGTTTGCGAGTCAACGCAACACCTATACGTATGCCTGAGTGTGAATCACATCATAGGAATAATCAAGAGAGGCTTTGAATGGCTGTTCGCGGCGATATTCGAAATGTTGCAATCGTAGCTCACGTCGACCATGGAAAGACCACGCTGGTCAACGCCATGCTTCAGCAGTCCCATGTGTTCAACGAGCGCGAGGAAGTGCCGGACCGCGTCATGGACTCCAACGACCTGGAACGCGAGAAGGGCATCACCATTCTCGCAAAGAACACGGCCGTCGAGTACACCGGCCCGCTCGCCGAGAAATACGGTCACCCGGAGGGCATCACGATCAACGTCATCGACACGCCCGGCCACGCCGATTTCGGCGGCGAGGTGGAGCGCGGCATCTCGATGGTCGACGGCGTCGTGCTGCTCGTCGACGCATCGGAGGGCCCGCTGCCACAGACCCGTTTCGTGCTGCGCAAGGCGCTCGAGGCCAAGCTGCCGGTCATCCTGTGCGTGAACAAGGTGGATCGTCCCGACGCTCGCATCGAGGAGGTCGTGGGCGAGGCCTCCGATCTGCTGCTTGGCTTGGCGCAGGATGTGATCGAGGAGGGTGTGGATCTCGACCTCGACTCACTGCTCGACCTGCCGGTGATCTACTGCGCCGCCAAGGTGGGCTATGCCTCCAAGAACCAGCCGGCCGATGGCCAGCTGCCCGACAACGACAATCTGGAACCGTTGTTCGATGCAATCATCAAAAACATCCCGGCCCCCGAATACGAGCCGGGCGCACCGCTGCAGGCCCATGTGGCGAACATTGACTCCTCCGACTTCCTCGGCCGTCTCGGCCTCGTGCGCATCTACAACGGCACGCTCGAGAAGGGCAAGACCTACGGTCTGTCGCGCGTGGACGGCTCCATCGAGAACTTCCGCGTCTCCGAGTTGCTGCGCACTCAGGGTCTCGACCGTCTGCCGGTCGAGTCCGCCGGTCCCGGCGACATCGTGGCTGTCGCGGGCGTCAACGACATCATGATCGGCGAGACGATCGTCGACCCGGATGACCCGCGCCCGCTGCCGCTGATCCACGTCGACGACCCGGCCATCTCGATGACCTTCGGCACCAACGACTCCCCGTTGGCCGGCACCGAAGGCAAGGACCACAAGCTCACCGCCCGCATGATCAAGGACCGTCTCGACCGCGAGCTCATTGGCAACGTGTCGATCAAGGTGCTGCCCACCGACCGCCCGGACGCCTGGGAAGTGCAGGGCCGCGGCGAACTGGCACTGGCCGTGCTCGCCGAGCAGATGCGCCGCGAGGGCTTCGAGCTCACCGTCGGCCGCCCGCAGGTGGTCACCAAGACCATCGACGGCCAGCTGTGCGAGCCAATGGAGAACACGACGATCGACGTGCCGGAGGAGTACATGGGCACCGTCACGCAGCTCATGGCCGCCCGCAAGGGCCGCATGGACTCGATGTCGAACCACGGTTCCGGCTGGGTGCGCCTGCAGTTCACCGTACCGTCGCGTGGCCTCATCGGCTTCCGCACCGCACTGCTGTCGTCCACCCGCGGCACCGGCATCTCGTCTTCCATCGCGGCCGGCTATGCGCCATGGGCCGGTGAGATCGTGACCCGCCAGAACGGCTCCATGGTCTCCGACCGTCAGGGTGTGGCCACGCCATACGCCATGCAGCGTCTGCAGGCCCGCGGCAACTTCTTCGTGGAACCGCAGTCTCCGGTGTATGAGGGCCAGGTCATCGGCATCAACAACAAGCCGGACGAGCTCGACGTGAACATCACGCTCGCCAAGCACATGACGAACATGCGTTCCTCCACCGCCGATGTGCTCGAGACGCTCACCCCGCCGATCAAGATGAGCCTGGAGGAGTCGCTCGACTTCGCGAACGAGGATGAGTGCGTGGAGGTCACGCCGGAATCGATCCGTGTACGCAAGATCATCCTCGGCCGTGAGGATTGGTACAAGTGGCGCGCCAAGCAGCGTCGCGCCAACGCGCAGCAGAACAACAAGTGATGCCGGCGACGCGCATGTGATCGGAATGGAGGGCGGTGCAAGCCGCCCTCCTTCGTATATGCGTATATGTGCGTGCCCTGAAATCCCGCGGGACGCCTACGATGGAGCCATGAACCAGAACACGAACGTCACCGAATACGCCACGGCGCGCGATGATGCGCAGGAATCCGCGTTGCCATGGAGTTACAGGCAACGGCCGTGGCTGCGTTACCTCATCGATGTGGTCAGTGGCGCGGCGCTCGGCATCGTGGGAACATTTGCGCACCGCATGGGTGCCGCACAGAACATCCCATACGGCTTGGTGCTGGCGTTGCTGCTCGTGGCACTCGGTGCATGGAGTGCGCGCAGCAGGGATGGCGTGGCCGGCTTCGCATTGTATTTCATCGCCAGCACCACGGCGTTGTATTTCCTGGCACTGCGTTCGGGCGACGTGCTCATCGCTGCCGGATTCGCCTCGGATTCGCTGCCATACTGGTCGCAGCACGTGGGCTACAGCTGGCTGTTCGGCGTCGTTGTCGTGCAGTTGCTGCTGCTCGTGTTCCCGAGGAGATTCTTCAGCATGCCGACGCGACGTGTGGACAGGCGCAAATCCGGGGATGACTCTGGCACAGACGACTGACGGCAGGTAGGTGAGGGAATCCATGACGCAGCAATCCACACGCATCCATTATCTCGGCCCGCAGGGCTCGTTCACGCATCAGGCGGCCATTGAATCCGCCGCCGAGGCATCACGTAGGCTGCATATGGACGTCGCGGATTTCGAATTCGTCGCCTGCGACACGGTTCCGCAGATCCTGCATGCAGTGGAGCTCGGGCAGGGATGGGGCACCATCGCCTGGGAGAACAATGTCGAGGGATTCGTGGTCCCCAATCTCGACCTCATGATGGACGCCGCCGATGCCGCCGGTTTCCTGCGCGTGGGCGTGAATGTGCGATTCGACGCATTCGTCACCGAGCGCACCTACCGGCATGCGTGCGAACAGTATGCCAGCGAGATCGCCGTCGACGATGCGCAGATTCCCGCCCGCGACAATGCGAATGCCTACGGTGCCGCCGCAACGCCGCCCACGATTGACGAGCTTGCGATTCGCGATTGCACCGCGGTCTGCGCGCATTCGCACGGACTCGCACAATGCCGGCGATTCGCGCGCGAGCATGGACTGAAACCGGTTCCCGCGGCATCGAATGCCGCCGCCTGCCGCGATCTTCAGGACTTCCAGATTGCATTGGGCCCCTCGATCTGTGCCGACATCTACGGTCTGCACCGCGTGGCGGCCAATGTGGGAGATTTCGACGGCGCTCGCACCGAGTTCCTCACGATCGCCCCGCGCAGCCAGGTGGTGGAGCGGTTGCGAATCCCACGTAGCGAACCGCAGACTGAATTCGAATCGGTCATCGCGTTCATTCCGCTGGTGACGGGACCCGGTGTGCTCGCGAATCTGCTCGACGTGCTGCGCGACGCGCAACTGAACATGGTGAGCCTGATCTCGCGACCGGTCAAGGGACGCGATGGCACCTACAGCTTCCTGGCGACGCTCGACGCGGCACCGTGGGACGAACGGTTCGTGAACGCGCTGGTGGAGATATGCGAGCACGGCGACTGGGTGCGCACGCTGGCGGTCTACCCACGAGACGAGCGTAACTACCCAACGGTCTCGGAATGGATGCTTCCTAAGGGTGGAGTACGATTCGAAGGTGAACCCCACATGGCGAATTGGCGTGAGAGCGCGGATGTGCGAAAGGAATTGCTGTGGTAGAGCGGGATATGCACGAGGAGACGATCAAGCAGTGGGATCGCGACAACGCCGGCGAACCCCAAATCGCACCGGAGGGCATCGAATGCCCCAAGCATGTCGCCATAGTGGGCCTCGGGCTCATCGGGGGCTCGCTGGCACGCCGTCTGCGTGAGTCCGGCTGCCATGTGAGTGCATGGAATCACCGCGACCATCCGTATGCGAATGCGCGGGCGGCCGGCATTGACTGCAAGGACACGCTTGAGGAGCTGGTGGCGGAGGAGCCGGATGTGCTCATGCTGTGCAATCCGCTCGTGGCGATGCCGCAGGTGCTGCAGACGATCAAACCGATCATCAATCCACAGAAGACCACGCTGTCTGACGTCGGCTCGGTGAAAGGGCCCGTGCGCACCCAGGTGAGTGAGGTCGGTCTGCTCGACTGCTACGTGGGAGCGCACCCCATGGCCGGCAACGAGCATTCCGGCTGGGTGGCCGCAGACCCCACGCTGTTCGATGACGCGTTGTGGGCGGTCACATTCGGTCCGCACACGCAGTACCGGAGGGTCGTGCAGATCGCCGGCATGATCACACGCGGCGTGCGCAACACGATGATCGTGATCGACGATGTGACCCATGACCGCGAGGCGTCGCTCATCTCGCATATGCCGCATGTGCTGTCCACGGCACTCATCAACGAGATGACGAGCGATACGAACAACGCCATCGCCTCGGCACTCTCTGCCGGCTCTTGGCGCGACATGACCCGCGTGGCATTGACCGACCCGGACCGCACGCGTGCCATGGTGGTCGAGAACGCGCATAATGTGGAGGAACTGCTGCATCGCATGATCGATCGGCTGAGCGAGTTCGCCGATGCCCTGCATGAGGAGGATGAGACCGAGATTCGCCGTTTCTTCGCCGAGGGGCAGCCGTATCGCGACTACAAGGCGCAGATCAATGCGGGGAAGGTGAGCGACAGCACCGAGACCATCTTCCAGTCGCTGCGCATCGACTCTGAGCATTGGCGGGAGCAGTTGCTCAAATCCGCCCAACGGGGTGAGTACATTGTGCGCTTCACCTCCGGGCATCGCCTGATTGCCGAGCAGCGTCCGAGCATTCGCTCCTGACGTATTGCCGGCTGCTCATCTACGGGCAGTCGGGCGCTCTGGCACCGGTTTGAGAATGGCGATGTCGGTCGCCGGTATATCCACGTCCTGTGCGGGTCTGCTGCCGTTCGCCGCGGCATCGCGCGTCAGCTGCAGTGTTCTGCCATCCCACACACGCACATGGCCTACATAGTCGCGGTACTGCTGTCGGCCAGTGTACTCGTCGACGCCATCGGTGACGCGCACGACCACGCGCGCTCCCACTGGGATTCGTTCCGGCAATCTCATTCGCGCTCCTTCCCGAAAACGATGCCCTCCCAACATGCAACGCTGCGCAGACATCGTGCCATGGCCTGTGGGGAGTGCATATAACGGCTGGGCTCGGCCAATCACACGATTGGCCGAGCCCAGCCGCTGCTGATCGGGTGTTTCTGTCACTCGCTGGCGACTGCGTTGAGCACGGGTTGCTTCAGCGCGCGCCTTGCCGGCGAGATGCTGGCGATGAGGCCGACGAGGATCGCGACGACGAGGAACAGTGCCAACTGGTCCCACGGGATTGCCAGCGTCGTCATACCCTGGGACTCATAGGCTATGCGAATCACGACGCCGGCCGCCACACCCACGACGATGCCGACCAGTGTGCCGAACACCGAGAGGATGACCGCCTCGATCGCGAGCATGCCGCGCACCTGGCCATTCGATGTGCCGATGGCGCGCAGCAGGCCGATCTCCTTCGTGCGCTCCGACACATTGAGTGCCAACGTGTTGACGATGCCGAAGATCGCGATGATGATTGACAGCGCGAGCAGTGCGTAGATGATCGAGAGCATCGAATTGATCATCGAACTCATCGACGACTTGAACTCGTCGCGTGTGAGCACCGAGATCGTGTAGAACGGCTTGACCGTCTTCTTGAGATCCTTGCCGAGTTGCTCGACGTTCGCTCCCGGCTTCGCCTGCACATACATCTGCGTGACCATCATCATGTCCTTGCCTGTGACCTTCTCGGCCGTGGGCAAGGAGACGAAAATGCTGTCCGCATACAGGGAGTCGTCAATGATCGCACCGATCCTGACCTTCTCGGTCTTCGTTTCGGTCTTCGTCTTGACGAACTGCTTCGGGTCGACGTTCTGCGCCTGCTTGACGACGCTCTCCGCCTCCTTCGCCTTGGCCTGCGCCCCGGTGACGTCGCCGGAGGCCGCAAGCCGCTGCGCCTCCTGCTGGAGTGCCGTCGCCTGTTCGGTGATCTGCCTCTGGTATGCCTCCGACGCCTGCTTCGTGGCCTGCTCGTCGACGACGACGTTCTCCGATTCAAGATCGACGGTGTCGCCGACCTTGAAGTGCTCGTCGTCGGCGACCGTGCGACCGACCGCTGCTTCGCCGGCATCGATGGCCTTCGCGGCATCGCCTTCCTGCTGCTCGATCGGTGCGAGCTTCGTGAGCAGATCGCTCCTGATGGCGGCCGTCATGACGTCGTCGCCGGCATTCGTGGCCTTCACCGTCGGCAGCATGTAGATGGCGGAGACCGCGCCCACCCCTTCGGTTTTCTCTATCTCGTCGACGGCCTTCGTGGAGATCGGCTGGGTCATGCTCGCCGTCATGGCGACGTAGTCGGCGTTCACGTTGTTGTCGACGAGATCGCTCACCGACGTCTTCATCGAGGATGCGACGACGCCGAGGCAGCTGACGATCGCGACACCAATGAACAGTGCGGCGGCAGTGTTCGCGGTACGGCGCTTCGCACGCCCGATGTTGCGCGTGGCGAGCTTGCCCGTGACCGGGAACAGTTTCTGAGGAATCCACCCGAGCACGGCGGCGGCTGGTGTGACGAAGGCCGGGGCGCACACGATTGCGCCGATGACGACGAATGCGGCGCCAAGGCCGAGTGTCCAACCGGAGCCGAGATCCCTGAGCCACTGCCAATCGACGCGTTTGGCCGCGTCGAGGTAGCACAGCACCCACCATGCAGCACCGACGGCCACCATCACGATGCCGATCCAGCCGCGGGCCTTCACCGGCTTCTCCGGATTGACCGTCTCGTTCATCGCCTGGATCGGAGGTGCGGTCGCAGCCGTCTTGGCGGGCAGAGTCGCGCCGACGATCGTCACGACGACGCCGACGATGAGGCCGATGACCACATCGCTTGCCGACGGGGCCGGGGAGCCGGACAGTGGCATGCCGCTGTTGCTCATCCCCTTGGCGATGAGTTCGAGGAGTCCCCATCCAAGCAGCACTCCGATGCCGGAACCGACCAAGCCGAGGATGACGGCCTGCACGAGCACACTGGCGAACACCTGCAACGGCGAGGCGCCGACCGAGCGCAGCAGTGCATAGCCGCGCATCGATTCGCGCACAATCATCGTGAACGTGTTCGCGATGATGAACGCGCCGACGAACAGTGCAATCGCCGCGAAGATCAGGATCAACGGCTGGATGAAGCCGAGCTGGTCCTGAATGCTCTTCGTCGCATCGTCGCGCACCGAGTCGCCGGTCACGGCGTGCGCATCCGCGCTTTTCGGCAGCTCCCTGTTGATGCGGTCGGCGAGCTGCTGCTGGGCCGCCTCATCGAGTGGTGTCGTCTTGTTGCCGTAGACGCCGATGAACTGGACGCTCGAGGTATCTTCGTTTTCCTGTTGCAGTGTATGCTCGACGAAGCCAGGGCGAGCCAGGATGAGAATCGCGCCCAGCTGTGAGGAATCGGTTGTGAAAACCCCGGAGACCGTCATTTCACGTGCCTCGCCGTCGACAATGAGTTTTGCCTTGTCTCCGGTCTTGAGTCCGGCCTTATCCGCCGTGTCCTGCAACAGAGCGATTTCGCCGTCCGTCTGCGGGTAACCGCCGGAGACGAAATGTGCGGAACGCCACGGGTCGTGTTCGTCGAAGCCGATGACAAGCGTCGGGGCGCCGATTGTCGCCATCGCATCACCGTTGTGGTCGAGCAGCACGGCGTTGCTCAGCTGGTGCGTCGCATCGGCACTGACGACACCATCGACCTTCTCGATGTCGGGGATGATGTCGGTGCTGATCTCGTTGTAGGTGCTGTTGTAGGAGCCGAAGCTGTCTTCCCCGTCCTTCTTCTGCTCGGTCGCGCCGCGCACATAGACGTCGGCGTCCGAGTTGGAACCCATCATCTGCGAGACCTGGTCGTTGAGCATCTCACGGAAACAGAACGAGCCCACCACGAAGGAGACGCCGAGGGCGATCGCGATGATCGACATGATGAAGCGGCGGAAATGCGCCTTGGTATCTCGTAATCCAATACGGAACATCGGTGGCTCAGACCTCCTTGGCGTCCGTGGATTCGACCTCGACCGGGCCGTTGTCCGGATCGTCGTGCTCCGCGAAGACGGCGAGAATGTCGTCGAAGGTCGGGTGGTCCATGTCCTGCGTGATCGAACCGTCCGAAAGCACGAGCACGCGGTCGGCGAAGCTCGCGGCACGCGGGTCGTGCGTCACCATGACGATCGACTGGCCATAGTCCTGCACGCATTGGCGCAGGAAGCCGAGCACCTCGCGGCTTGAGCGCGAATCGAGATTGCCGGTGGGTTCATCGGCGAAGATGACGCTCGGTCGTTCCATCATGGCGCGGGCGCAGGCCACACGCTGCTGCTGGCCGCCGGAGAGCTGGCTGGGGCGGTGGTCGAGGCGGTTGCCGAGGCCCACGACGCCGACGACCTTGTTGAACCAGTCGCGGTCGATGGGGCGGTGCGCGATCTGCAGCGGCAGCAGAATGTTCTCCTCGGCCGTCAACGTGGGCACGAGGTTGAAGGACTGGAAGATGAAGCCGATTTCTTTGCGCCGCAGTTGGGTGAGCTGCTTCTGCTTCATTGACGAGACCTCGAGGTCTTCGACGAACACCTGTCCGCTCGTCGGCACATCCAATCCGGCCATGCAGTGCATGAGCGTCGACTTGCCGGAGCCGGACGGACCCATGATCGCGGTGAGCTCGCCGCGCTGGAATTCGACGCTGACATGGTTGAGCGCCGTCACCTGGCTGTCTGTATCGCCGTAGGTCTTGACCAGATCGACTGCGCGGGCGACGACCGGATCGTCGGGATTCGTGACTGTGCGGGCTTGTTTGCTCATGGAAACCTTTCCTCCGGGCGCGCGTCGCCCGGTATTCGATGTGTGGGATGCGCCAATCTGCATATGTGTATGGCATGGCGCGATATCTGCCCCGCAAAACGGCGAGGGCTCCTTCATCTTCACTGCACGACCGCTCCATATGAGTCGAATATGGTCATGGATGAGGGTCGTTTGCACAGACCACAGTACCGGAAGCGGGGTATGCTGGATCGCACAATCTCACGAGATGGAAGGTGCCATGGATGCGCAAGTGCTGATGGAGCGGTTCATCGAATATCTGCGCTCCAACCGGGGACTCAGCGAGCACACCTGCATGGCGTACCGCGGCGATATTCTGCAGTGTCTGGAAACGCTCGATGCCCTTGGCCGTGGGGATCCCGACGATGTCACGCTTGATGACCTGCGCATGTGGATGGGGCGCATGGCGCATACCGTGGGCAAGACGTCGCTCGCCCGCAAAACGATAGCCGTCCGTGGTTTCTTCACCTGGGCCTATGAGCATGGGATGCTCGCCCACAACCCGGCGCATGCATTGCGCACGCCGAAAATCGACAGGAATCTGCCAGCCGTGCTGAACGAGGACCAGGCCGAACGGCTGATGGACACCGTGGATGCCGAGGCGGGGGAGAGGGGCTCAGGCAAGTCGAAGGACGACGCCTTGAACGCTCATGCAAAGGCGCTCCGTGACTGCGCGATGATTGAATTGCTGTATGCCACGGGCATGCGTGTAGGTGAACTGGTGGGATTGGACATGGGCTCGTTCGACTGGTCGAACCGCACAGTGCGTGTACTCGGCAAGGGGAACAAGACGCGAGTCATCCCGTTCGGGGTTCCGGCGCAACAGGCAGTCGAGCTCTGGCTACGCGGGGGCAGGCCGGTATTCGCGAATGGGTACAGCGGCGACGCGGTGTTCATTGGCGTACGCGGGCGCCGCATCGACCAGCGTGTGGTGCGTCAGGTGGTGCATGAACAGGCCGAGCAGGCGGGGGTGCCCGACATCTCGCCGCATGCGTTGCGCCATTCCGCCGCCACCCATATGCTCGACGGCGGTGCGGATCTGCGCGAGGTGCAGGAGATGCTCGGCCATTCCTCGTTGCAGACCACGCAGCGGTATACGCATGTCTCGATCGAGCAGCTCAAGGATCGCTATAGGCAGGCCTTTCCCCGAGCATAGGGCGCATTGCCCCGGACTGTCGGCGTCGCTTGTTAACACATCGGTAACAATGTAGCGGCGTACACCTCCCCCCGGAATGGACGGGGATTCGCGGCAAATGCGCGTATTGCAACGCATGCGCAAATGAGATGCATTGGTGGAATGAATCTGCTGCGGATTTTGATTTGACGGGAGGTATGGCAATAATGATGGGTAATCAGCAACGGGGTTGAGGGTTCCACCTTCAGCCCCGCTGCTATTAGGCGAGTATTCGTCTGCATATGAATAGGAGATACCATGAAGAAGAAGACACTCGGCCTCATCGCCGGCATCTGCTCACTGGGCATGATGCTGAGCCTGAGCGCCTGTGGTTCCAACGGCGGCAGCTCGGCCAAGGGCTCCGGCGACAACATCATCACCGCATACAATTCCGAGCCGCAGAACGCGCTGATCCCGGGCGATACCAATGAGACCGGCGGCGGCAAGGTGGGCCAGCTGCTGTTCGCCAACCTCATCGCCTTCAATGCCAAGGGCGAGGCGGAGAACGAGGTTGCCGACTCGATCAAGCCGAACGCCGACTCCACCCAGTACACGATCACGCTCAAGGATGGATGGAAGTTCACCGACGGCACGCCGGTCACCGCAGAGTCGTTCACCAAGGCATGGAGCTATGTGGCCAATGCGAAGAACGCCCAGAAGTGCTCCTCTTTCTTCAGCTCGATTAAGGGTTACGACAAGCTGCAGGATGCCAACTCCCTCAAGGGTGACGAGCAGCTCGAAGGCCTGAAGGTCAAGGACGACAAGACCTTCACCGTCGACCTCAACGCGCCTGATTCGGTGTTCCCGGTCAAGATCGGCTACTTGGCCTTCGCTCCGCTGCCGGAATCGTTCTACAAGGATCCGAAGGCCTTCGGCGAGAAGCCGGTGGGCAACGGCATGTACAAGCTCGACAGCTGGGATCACGGCAAGCAGATCGTGCTCTCCAAGAACGCCGACTACAAGGGCTCGCAGAAGGTCGCCAACAACGGCGTCACCTTCAAGATCTACACCTCCCCGGACTCGGCGTACGCCGATGTGCAGGCGGGCAACCTCGATGTGATGGACACCGTCCCGGCCTCCAACACGAAGACCTTCCAGAGCGATCCGGATGTTGAGCCTTACAACAAGGCCGGCTCCGTGATCCAGACCTTCACCATCCCGGCTGACCTCGACCACTGGAAGACCAGCACCGAGGAAGGCCAGCTGCGTCGTCAGGCCCTCTCGATGGCCATCAACCGCGAGCAGATCGTCGAGAAGGTGCTCAATGGCATCGGCACCGTGGCCACCGACTTCACCGCACCGGTGATTCCAGGCTATTCGAAGGATCTCAAGGGCTCCGACAACCTCAAGTACAACCCGACCAAGGCGAAGGAGCTGTGGGCGAAGGCCGACGCGATCTCGAAGTACGACGGCAAGCTTACCTTCTCATTCAACGCCGATGGCGGTGCGCAGCCGATCTACGAGGCCGTGGTGAACCAGGTGAACAACACCCTCGGCATCCAGGCCTCGATCAACCCGATGCCGACCTTCCAGGAGTTCCGCGACGCCGTTTCGAACCGCACGATCAAGGGTGCCTTCCGCACCGGTTGGCAGCCTGACTACCCGTCGGCCGAGAACTACCTGTACCAGCTGTACGACACCGCTGCGGCGAATGGTCACGGCTCCAATGACGGCGACTACTCGAACAAGGACGTCGACAAGCTTCTCGATCAGGCCGCTTCGTCGACCGATCAGGAGACGGCCATCAAGTACTACCACGATGCCGAGGAGATTTTGCTCGAGCAGCTTCCGGCGTTCCCGCTGTACTATTCCAATGCGGACGGCGTGGCCGCCAAGGGCGTCAAGAACTTCCAGATGGATTGGCAGAACCAGCCCATCTACGAAGAGATGTCCAAGTGATGCTCAATTTGTTCACAATTGTGTGAGCACATGAGCCACCATCCATGGGAAGAGGGCGAAACCATTGGTTTCGCCCTCTTCCCATATTCTGTTCACTGGCAGCATGGTGCCACGATTCAGTTGCGGACCGCATTCCCCTAGCCCCAGCGGGGTCTTCTCATCTCGGCATAAGTCAACGCATGCGGTAAACTAGGCACGAACTGAATAACCGATGCAATCGCAGGCGTATCGAGCTCGCCGCGTTGCATCGGCTTTGAATTTGCAAGGAGAAACCGATGGGCAAGTATCTTCTGCGACGTATTCTGCAGATGATCCCCGTGGTTCTTGGTACAACATTGCTGGTGTACGCGCTCGTATTTGCGCTGCCGGGCGATCCAGTCAAGGCGATGTTCGGCGACAAGCCAGTCAATGAGGCAGTCGCAGCCCAGATCCGCAGTGAATACAATTTGGACAAACCATTCATTGTTCAGTATTTGTTGTTCTTGAAGAACGCGTTGTCGCTGAACTTTGGCAACACATTCGCCGGCCAGCCCGTGATCGACGAGATAAGCCGGGCGTTCCCGGTCACCTTGAAGCTCGCCATCATGGCGTTCTGCTTCGAGGCGATCTTCGGTTGCGTGTTCGGTGCAATCTCGGGCCTCAAGAAAGGCAAGTGGTACGATTCGGTCATCCTCATCGTCTCGCTGCTGCTCATCTCGGTGCCGACCTTCGTCACCGGTTTCGTCGGACAGTACTTCCTTGGCGTCAAGGGGCACATCTTCCCGGTCACTGCAGGCGCGGATCCCGGCTTCTTCGACCTGCTGCTGCCGGCCATGGTGCTCGGATCGGTTTCCATGGCGTACATCATTCGCCTGGCCCGTTCCGAGATCTCGTCGAACATCGCCCAGGACTACGTGCGCACTGCCCGTGCCAAGGGCATGAGCAACACCGCGGTCACGTTCCGTCACATCCTGCGCAATTCGATGATTCCGGTGGTCACCTATTTGGGTCAGGATCTCGGTGCCCTGATGGGCGGCGCCATGATCACCGAGCAGATCTTCAACATTCACGGCATCGGCTATCTCACCTACCAGAGCATCCTCAAAGGCGAGGCGAATCTCGTGGTGTCGGTGGTCACGTTGCTCACGCTCGTGTTCGTGATCTGCAATCTCATTGTCGATATGCTCTATGCGGCGCTTGACCCGCGCATCCGCTATGTGTGAAGGAGGGAGGGACATGACTGACATCACCAACAAACCGCTGCCTGGACAGGAGCGCTTCGTCGCCCCCTTGGACGAGACCCCGCTGCTTTCGGTGGACAACGTGGATGAATCCGCACCCGCCACGAGCATGTGGGCCGATGCGTGGCGTACGTTGCGCAAGAACCCTATGTTCATCATCTCGGGAATCGTGATCCTGTTCATCCTGTTCGTCGCGATCTTCCCGGGCGTGTTCACCAGAACCAACCCGAACTACTGCGATCTCGAGAACTCCCTCGACGGCTCCCAGCCGGGACACCCCTTCGGTTTCGACCTGCAGGGCTGCGACGTCTACGCCCGTGTGGTCTATGGTGCGCGCACCTCGATCAGCGTCGGCGTGCTCACCACGATCATCGTCGTCGCCGTCGGCACGCTCATCGGTGCCATCGCCGGCTTCTTCGGCGGGTGGGTCGACGCGGTGCTGAGCCGTCTGGTCGACATCTTCCTGGCCATCCCGATGCTGCTCGGCGCCATCGTTGTGCTGCAGATGTTCCGTACGAGCTCGTCGATCTGGAAGGTCGTGCTCGTGCTGGCATTGTTCGGATGGGTCTCGACGGCCCGTATCGCCCGCGGCGCCGTGTTGAGCTCGAAGAACCTCGAGTTCAACACCGCCTCCACCGCACTCGGCTCCACGCCGATGCGCAATCTATTCCGCCACATTCTGCCGAACTCGGTGGCACCGATCATCGTCATCGGCACCACGTCGCTGGGCTCCTACATCGTCTCGGAGGCCACGCTGAGCTTCCTCGGCATCGGTCTGCCCCCGAGCGTGGTGAGCTGGGGCGGCGACATCTCGAAGGCGCAGACCGTGCTGCGCACCGACCCGATGGTGCTGTTCTACCCGTCGCTGGCGTTGGCCATCACCGTGCTCGCGTTCATCATGATGGGCGATGCCGTCAAGGATGCCCTTGATCCGAAGAGCCGTACCGCATGAGCGCACAGGAGACATCGATGACAAACGAGACACAGTCCAATCAGGAGACGATCGAAGAGAAGATCGAAGACATGCAGCGCGAGGTCGGCCCGCTTCTGGAGGTCAAGAACCTCGAGGTCGACTTCACCACCGACGAGGGCAAGCCGATCCACGCCGTGCGTGACAGCTCCTTCAGCGTGTACCCGGGGCAGTGGGTGGCCATTGTGGGCGAATCCGGTTCCGGAAAGTCCACCTCGGCCATGGCATGCCTCGGCCTGCTGCCGGGCACCGGCCATGTGGTCGGTGGTTCGATCAAACTCGAGGGGCAGGAGATCAGCCACTATTCGTCCAAGCAGTTCGCCTCGATCCGTGGTTCGAAGATGGGTCTGGTGCCCCAGGACCCAATGAGCAACCTGAACCCGGTGTACCGCATCGGCACCCAGGTCAAGGAGGCGTTGACGGCCAACCATATGGACGTCGCCCACGAAAAGCGTTCGAACCTGTCGAAGGCATTGGCCCAAGCCGACATCACGATCAAAAGCGAGGGCGATGAGACCTTCCTCGGCTCCAAGGAGCTGCCCGAGCTGCTCGAAGCGGCAGGACAGGCCCTGGTCAAGGCCGGTGTGGAAGGCGGCAAGTACGAGAGGCGCATGGCGTATTTCCGCGAGGAATGGGTGCCGGGCTCCGAAACCCGTTGGCGCGTGGCCGACGATCTCATCAAGAGCGGGGTGAAGGACGACGACGCTTGGTACATCGCCAAGAAATACGTCACCGGTTCCACCATGACCGATCGCATTGCAGGTCTGCTCGACGAGGCGGGCCTGCCGGATGCCGCCACGCGTGCACGCCAGTACCCGCATGAGTTCTCCGGCGGCATGCGACAGCGTGCGCTCATCGCCATCGGCTTGGCATGCCGTCCCGAGCTACTCATTGCCGACGAGCCGACCTCCGCCCTTGACGTGACCGTGCAGAAGCGCATTCTCGACCACCTGCAGGAGCTCACGAACTCGCTCGGTACCGCCGTGCTGTTCATCACGCACGATCTCGGCCTGGCCGCCGAACGCGCCCAGCATATCGTCGTGATGTACAAGGGGCAGGTGGTGGAATCCGGCCCTTCGCTCGAAGTGCTTCAGAACCCGCAGCACCCCTATACGAAGCGTTTGGTGGCCGCGGCCCCATCGTTGGCCTCGCAGCGCATCATCTCCGTGGAGGAGAAGGGTGAGGACGCCACCTCGCTCATGGAGCACAAGGTGGACGAAGACAAGCTCGAGCATGGCGACGTGATCATCGACGTCGACCATCTCACCAAGGAATTCAAGCTGCCGCGACGCCGTGAGATGTTCAAGGCCGTCGACGACGTGAGCTTCAAGATTCGTCGTGGCACCACGCTGGCCATTGTGGGCGAGTCCGGTTCCGGCAAGTCCACCGTGGCGAACATGGTGTTGAGGCTGCTCGAGCCGACCTCGGGCAAGGTGCTCTACAACGGTCAGGACATCCAGGAGTTCAAGGGCAAGAGCTTGTTGGATTTCCGCCGTCATGTGCAGCCGGTGTTCCAGAACCCCTATGGCTCGCTCGACCCAATGTATTCGATCTACCGTTCCATCGAGGAGCCGTTGCGCATCCATAAGATCGGCGACAAGAAGAGCCGCCTCAACCGCGTCAAGGAACTGCTCGACATGGTGGAGTTGCCGGAGTCGGTGATGGCACGGTACCCGAACGAGCTTTCGGGCGGTCAGCGCCAGCGCATCGCCATCGCACGAGCTATGGCGCTCAACCCCGACGTCATCGTCTGCGATGAGGCCGTCTCCGCCCTGGATGTGCTCGTGCAGGATCAGGTGCTGCATCTGCTCAACGACCTGCAGGCCAAGCAGGGGCTCACCTACCTGTTCATCACGCACGATCTCGCCGTGGTGCGCCAGATCGCCGATGACGTGGTCGTGATGCAGCATGGCAAGCTCGTGGAGCACGGCACCACCGACGAGGTGTTCCTGCACCCGCAGCAGCAGTACACCAAGGACCTGCTTGACGCCATCCCGGGCGGCAAGCTCGAGCTCGGTCTCAATCTCGAAGACAAGGCCTGAGCAATCCTGAACATACACAACGACCCGCGGCACGCATAATCTGCGTGCAGCGGGTCGTTGCTCTATGGGCCTCTGTCTCTTTTACGCAAATGGGAGTGCGCTACGGTTGTTTGCGTAATCGGGGACAATTTCCTTGCCGGAACTGTCTCTTTTTACGCTGATTACGCTGAGGGGCACTTGCACACGAGGTGTTCACACACGAGATAATCATGCGTAAAAAGAGACAGATCCTTGCTCAATCTGTCTCTTTTTACGCAAGTCTATTCCTCGACATCCTCGGGTTCGTCTAGGGAACCCTCGGAATCATCTGCATCATCGCTTTCGGGAACCAGCTTCGTGCCGAGCGGCTGTGTATTGATCGCATAGGCGGCCATATGGTGCGCCTTGCCCACCTTGTGAATCGCGTCCATGATCTCGAACGCCTGAGCGAAGATGATCAGTGAGAAGATCTCGTGCGAGACCTCGCTGGTGAGCACATCGCCGCCGGGCAGATGCCCCAACAGCACGAACACGAAGAACAGCGTGGGGTAGATGAGCTGGCGTTGGTAGGTATAGAAGAACTCACGGTCGGTCAGGTGGTAGATGATGATCGGAACGAGATTCAGGCATGAGAATATGATCTGGATGATCAGCAGCACGCCCACACCCTGATTCATCTTCGTGAAGAACACGGTGGAGAATGCGCCCAGACAGACGATCACATAGATGTTCGCTCCGACGAGATAGGCGAACTGCAGTGTGCGCGTATTCGTGAAGAAGCCGGCGAGGAACACGCAGAACACCGAGATCTCGATGAACACGTCCGCATAGAACTCGCTTTTGTCGAACAGCGAGATGGCGGCGCCGACCACCATGAGCACGGCGAGCGCAATGAAGAGCTTGAATCCACGCGGCACGGGCAGCTTGGCGGCAGGCGAATCGGTTGGTTTGGTCATATCCACTCCCAGTAATCGAAAAGCACGGCGATGGCATGCGGGCATCGCCCAGCTCACACAGTAGTTCGTTGGAAGCGGAGCGAGGGGGCTTTCATATGTCAGCTTATGTGAAACACCGCATGAAACCCGTTCGCCAGAACCATATGTTGCGTGCGCTGGTAGGCTTTAAGCATGGCTTTGACAATCACAACCTCGAATCTGAACGGCATCCGTGCGGCCAAACGCAGGGGATTCGACCACTGGGCGAAGGCGCATACGCCGAATATCTGGTGCATGCAGGAGACGCGCGCGCCTCAGGAGATCATCGCCGACATCTACGGCGAGCTCGCGGCGGACTATGTGCATGCCGGCAAGATCGCGTCGCCGGAGGAACTGCACACGCTGGTGGACGTCTGCAGAATCAAGGGGCGCGCCGGCGTGGGCATGATCAGCGACATGCCGGTGCTCGAAACACGCGTGGGATTGCCCGGACTCGAGGAAGACGTGGATTCGGGGCGCTGGATCGAGGCGGATGTTCGCATCGAACAGGGGTATGTGATCACTGTCGTGTGCGTGTACGTGCATGCGGGCGGCTTGGTGGACGACCCGAAGGAGGCGCAGAAGTACCGTTTCCTCGACACGATGACCGAGCGCATGCAGCAGTTGCAGGACGAGGCGGCAGGCGGTGGCAGACAGGCCGTGGTGTGCGGGGACTTCAACATTGCGCATAACCCGATCGATCTGAAGAACCCGAAGTCCAATGAGAACAACAACGGGTATTTCCCCCGCGAGCGCGCCTATATGGACAAGTGGATCGACCAGATGGACTACGTGGATGTGATGCGCGATCTCGCTGGCGACATCCAAGGCCCCTACACCTGGTGGTCGCAGCGTGGGCGTGCCTTCGACAACGATTCCGGATGGCGTTTGGACTACCAATTCGCCACTCCCGAACTGGCCCAGCAGGCGCGCGGCTTTGTGGTGGACCGCGCATCGTCGTACGACAGCCGGTGGTCCGACCACGCGCCGCTGACGATCAGCTACGACGTATGAGAGGCGCAGCATGCATGGTCGATGTGTGTGGATTGGGCGTGGGATGGCCTGACTCGACTTACATTGCCAGTGTGCGTGCTAGTGTTGGACACAGCTTATTCACCGATTGGTATACGTCTTGCATGGAGGCATGATGGGCTTGTTTGGATTCGGCAGGAAGAAGAAAAAGCAGCAGGATGACGAGCGTCTGGCCGAGGCGGTGGCCTCGCAGACCGAGGATGTCGCCGTCGAAGACAGCGAGGACGACGAACAGACCGAGGTGCTCGAGGGCGCCCGCACCGAGGTCGGTGCCGACTACGAGGGCCGTGGCGAGACGGTCGGCCCGTGGGATGTGGATGACGCGAACGCCCCCGATTACGACGAGTACCTCTCGCTTGGCGCCTACTACCTGCCATTCGTGCAGGGCATCCAATTGCGCATCAAGGCGAACAACGCCACCCACGAGATCGTGGGGGCCACGATGACGATTGGCAATTCGAGCCTTGAGGTCGAGGCCTTCGCCGCCCCGAAGACGATGGGACTGTGGGACGACGTGCGCGAGGACCTGCTGGCATCGAATCCGGATGCCGAGGCCGTGGACGGCATTTTCGGCACCGAGGTGAAGCTGCCGGTCAAGCTGCCGAATGGCAAGACGGCCCACACCCGCATCGTCGGTGTGGACGGCCCACGGTGGATGCTGAGGGGCATCTTCTCCGGCAAGGCCGCCTCCGACCCCGACGGCACCGAGACGAAGATCCTCAACGATGCCTTCGCCCAGATTGTGGTGGAGCGCGGTGATGAGCCGTTGTCGCCGCGCGACCTCATTCCGATGGCCCGTCCGCTGACGCCGAATGAACGCCGTGCGCTCGCCGCCCAGGAGGAGGATGGCGATCTCGCAGGCGATGACCACTCGAAGATCCCCGGCCGCCCGGATGGCCCGTTGTCCACTGATCAGCAGGTGGAGCAGCAGACCACGTTGCGCCGTGGCCCGATGTTCTCCGAAGTGCGCTGAGGGCATCCGGGAACGCCTACTCATCTCATCCATCCAACATTTACAGACCAACACCCACGAACGAGGTCATGAACAACCAGAACGAGCGACACGCTTCCAACACCCGGCCGGCACGCGCACGAAGCGGCATGGCGGCTCTGGCGAATGCGGGGGAGAACGGGGAGTTCTCGGTGATCGCCGCCATAGGTGGTGTACGTGGCGTCGTGGAATCGATGCTTCCGGGACTCCTGTTCGTCGTGCTGTTCATCTGCACGTCCGATCTGCGTATGACGGTCATCGCCTCCGCCGCACTTGCCGTGGTGCAGGTGGTCGTACGCCTCATCCAACGCCAGTCGGTCATGGGCGCGTTGGGTGGTCTCGTCGCCGTCGGCATATGCCTGTTCTGGGCGTGGAAGAGCGGCGAGGCCCGCAACTACTATATGTACGGGTTCATTACGAACGCCGCCTACATTGTGCTGTTGCTCGTCTCGATGGCGGTACGGGTGCCGGGGCTTGGATTCCTCGTGGAGTTCATACGATCGCTGCCCACCGAGCATTTCAAGGCGTGGCTCAACGGCTGGCGCAGCGACAGGGCGCTCTACAAGGCGTACGCACAGATTACATGGCTATGGATAGGCCTGTTCGCGTTGCGCCTCATTGTGCAGGTGCCACTGTACCTGACGAATCAGGTGGGGTGGCTCGGCACCACAAGGCTGGTCATGGGCATTCCGTTCTGGGCGCTGGCGATCTGGATCTCCTACCTCATCGTCGCCGACCCGTTGCACCGTCACCGCATGCTCGAGAAGGAGCGGGAATCCACAAGTACTGAGGGCGGTGACGCACATCCGACTGCCCAATAGCAGCGGCACATCGACAGCGAGTTATGGGGGAGTCCGGCAATACCGGGCTCCCTCGCGTATGTACGGCATGCGGTACTCTTAAGTTCGTTTGGTATTGAGCGGAAAGGCGGAATATGGAAGCCACGGTGGACATCGAGCGATATGCGGATCAGGGTAGGTGCGTGGCGCACATTGACGGTCGCGTGGTCTTCGTGCGGTTCGCGTTGCCCGGCGAACGCGTGCGCATCGAACTCGACGAACCCACGAACCGCAACGACCGGTTCTGGACGGGCGAGGTGGTGGAGGTGCTCGAACCCAGCCCGGATCGCGTGGAGCCTCTATGGCCGTTGGCAGCGCCACTTGCGATGGGAGGGGGAGCTGGCGGCGCCGATCTCATCCACGTGTCTTTGGAAGGCCAGGAACGTTGGAAGGAAGCCATCATCAAGGATGTGATGAAGCGCCTCGGCCATGTCGACCTTGACGATGTGCCTGTGTATGCGATGCCGGGGGATGAGCAGGCGCATGGTCTTCATTGGCGCACCCGCATCGAGATGGTCACCGACGACGAGGGGCGCCCGTCGATGCGCCGCCGGGGCACCCATGTGCGGGTGCCGATCGACACGATGCCACTGGCGACGCGTGCCGTGCTCGAAGTCGCCGAAATGAACGGCGTGTGGGACGGGAATCTGCCGAAGAACGCGCAGATTCGCATCGCCGTGCCTGAACCGGGCGTGGATGCCGAGCAGATTGCGGATTCCGAAGCGTTGCGCAAGGCAATCGGCAGGAACTATGCGATCATGGTGGACGGCAAAGTGCGTCACGGCAGCCGCGCGCTCAAGGAAACCATCATGGTGGACGGCAAATCGTTCGAATACGCGGTGGATGCCGGCGGATTCTGGCAGATGCACCGCGAGGCGCCGATGGTGCTTCCGCAGTATGTGATCGATCAGATTCGTGAGACGCTCGGCGACCGTGCACCGCGCAACGGGCGCAATCTGGTCATCTGGGACCTCTATTCGGGGTCGGGCCTGTTCACGTTGCCCCTCGCCACACTGCTCGACGACCGCGCCAAGCTCGTGAGCATCGAAGGGGCGAAGGACGCCGTGGCCAACGCGCGCCGGAACCTGAGGAACGCGGGAATCCACACCGTGCAGGCATTGTGCGGCGACGTGCTGCACACGCTCGACAAGGACATCGACCCGCAACGCGCGCACCCGGACATCGTCGTGCTCGACCCGCCGCGTGCCGGTGCGAAGGCCAAGGTGTGCCATAAGATCGCGAACAGCGGTGCGCCGATCGTCGTCTACATCGCGTGCGATCCGGCCTCGCTTGCGCGTGACACGGCGACGCTCACCGAGCATGGGTACCGGATCCACTCCATCGCGGCCTTCGACATCTACCCGCAGACCCACCATGTGGAGTGCGTCCTAGTGATGACAAAGTGAGATAGAACCCACAAACCCGTTCCATGGAGAAAATTATGTGCTTGATATGCGATAGAATTGAAATGATTAAAAACGGGACAAACGCATACTTCGTAAAAGAACTTAAGACCGGATATGTTGTGCTTGGGGATAATCAGCACTTCAGGGGATACACCTTATTCCTTTGTAAGAAACATACAACAGAACTATTTTATCTAGATAAAAATTTCGCTACTGAATTCATGGAGGAAATGGTTGAGGTCGCAAAGTCGGTAAAAAATGCTTTCAATGCTGAAAAAATGAATTATGAATGTTTGGGACAGGGCGACGCCCATTTGCATTGGCATTTGTTTCCGAGAATCAGCGGTGATATTGAGAACTATGGAAATCAAGGCAAAGGTCCGGTGTGGTGGTATCCGATGGATAAGATGTACAATGACGAAAACCGTCCAAATCAAAAAGAGCTTGAACAAATGAAATCGGCATTGTTGTATGAGCTAGACAGGCTGAGCTAGCGGTACTTATAGCATCTATTATCTTGCTAAGCGACAACGCCCTGCGGAATCGGCGCCATGCTTTCGTGTGCATTCGTCTTTCCTCCAACACCAAGCACCATCCAATGTATCGGCGAGTTTCAATGCGACTGTGTGCTCGCCGCGGAGTTGTGTATGGCCGACGGAATCGCGCTAGGCTATACATCAATCTCTGATCTCTATGGCATATGGAATGCGCATTGCGGCAATCGGCGGATGCGGGCGTGACAGGTGGAAAGAACTGGGAGGAACATGGCACGGAGAGCGAAATGGTTGGCGGCCATTGCATGCGCTGTGGCGGCGCTGGCGCTGATGGCCGGCTGCACGCCGAAAGGTGCGGCGGTGGGAGACACGCAAAACAACGAGACCTATGAACACAACCACAATGAGAACACCGGTGCGCGGCTGGACGTCGCGGTGATTGGCTCGCCGCACGGTGGCGCGGATGAGCTGGTGATGCGCTCGCTCGCCACCAAGGAGTTCAAGGCGAGCTACACCGATGTGCAACAGTACTCGGCGGACCCGCAACGCGCTGCCGATTTCGCACGGAAGGCGGTGAACGAGGCGGTGAGCCGTCATCCCAAAGTCATCGTCATCAGCGGGCTCACCTTCCATGACGACGAGTCGCAGTGGAATACGGCGCTCGCCAACGCGCGCAATGCGGGCATACCGGTCGTGCTGCTCAATCCGACCGATGTGCCCGGCGACACCAAGCTGTTCGCCGCCACCTTCGTCGTCAACGATCGCATGATGGACGCGCAGTCCATGGGGGAGGCGTTGCGTTCGGTGATCTTCGACCACCCCCATGAGCGCGAGATCTTCGTCAGCACGCGTTCCTGAGCGCCCGCATCCTCCCCTGCGTGCGTACGGTTGAGTAGACTGGCGAACATGAGTGATTCCGCGAATGCACAGCAGAGCGTATCGATGACCGGTGCGCAAGGTGGCGACGACCATGCGCATATGCCCGACGTCGCCGAGAAGGGGCTTACCGCAACCGAGGTGCGCGACCGTGTGGAGCGCGGCCAGACGAACGAGGTGAAGTCGTCGACGTCGCGTTCCCTGGCGGACATCGTGCGCGCCAATGTGTTCACGTTGTTCAACGGCATCATCTTCACCGCCATGGTCATGGTGCTCATCACTGGTTCGTGGAAAGACGCGGTGTTCGGTTTCGTCATTCTCATCAACACCGGCATCGGCATCGTCACCGAGTTGCGGGCTAAGCGCACGCTCGACAGGCTCTCCATTCTCATCGCCTCCGATTACCTCGTGCGCCGCGATGGCAAGGATGTGGACGTCCCGCATAACGGCATCGTGCTCGGCGACTGCCTGTGGATCCGCTCCGGCGAGCAGATCCCGTGCGACGCCGAGATTCTGCATACCTGGGGATTGGAACTCGACGAGTCCATGATCACCGGTGAGTCGCGCACCGTGCGCAAGCAGGAGGGCGAGACCGTGTATTCAGGTTCCACGGCCGTCTCCGGCATGGCGCTCGTCAAGGTGACCGCGGTCGGCGCCCACAGTTATGCCGCCACGTTGACCGCTCAGGCGAAGGTGTACAAGAAGAACGTCTCCGACCTGAACAAGGGCATTAACACGATCCTCAAGTTCATGACGTTCCTCGTGGTGCCGCTGTGCGTGCTGCTCATTGTCACGCAGATGCGCACGGTCGGCGGCTGGCACAACGCCATCGCGACCGGAGAATGGCGCCAGGCCGTCGTCTCCTCCGTGGCCGGCGTCGTGGGCATGGTGCCCGAGGGGCTCGTGCTGCTCACGTCGCTCAATTTCGCGCTCGCCGCCATTCGCCTTGCCCGCAAGAACACGCTGGTGCAGGACCTCGACTCGGTGGAGACCCTCGCACGCGTGGATGCGCTCAATCTCGACAAGACGGGCACGATCACCGACGGCGGCATCGTGTATGACGATTTCATAGCGCTGCCGGGTTGCCGGAACAAACAACATGCGATGCAGGCGCTATACGACCTCGCCAACGAGGAGAGCCCCAACGGCACCGGACACGCAGTGTTGGAAGGGCTCGGCAAGCAAGGCTTCTCCGGTTCCGCCGGCTTGGCGCGCGTGCCGTTCTCAAGTGCGCGCAAATGGAGCGCGGTCGCGTTCCACGACCTTCCGGACGAAGACCAGAACGGCGTGTGGTACATGGGTGCCCCCGAGGTGCTGCTGAGCGGTTTCGACGGCGAATACCAGCAGATTCTCGCGCAGGTGAACGAATACGCCAACAATGGCAACCGCGTGCTGCTCATCGCCCATGTTCCCGGCGGCGATGTGCCTGCCGATTTCGAAACGAACCCGCAACTCGAGCGTACGGCGGTGCCCGTCGCGATCGTGCTGTGCTCGGAGCATATTCGTTCCGACGCCGAGCCGACGCTTCGCTGGTTCCGCGAACAGGGCGTGCGTTGCCGTGTGATCTCGGGCGACAATCCGGTGACCGTGGGCGCCATCGCCGCGAAGGTGCAGTTGACCGGCGAGCGCAAGCCTGTGGCTATGGACGCACGTGAGCTGCCGAAGAACGTCGATGAGCTGGCCCGGGTGCTCGAGGGGGTGGATGTGCTCGGCCGTGTGCTGCCCGAACAGAAGAAGGCGATTGTGCAGGCGTTGCACACGCAGGACCATGTGGTGGCGATGACCGGCGATGGCGTCAACGACGCGCTGGCGATCAAGGAGGCGGATCTCGGCATCGCCATGGGCAATGCGGCACCGGCCACGAAGGCCGTGGCCGAGGTGGTGCTCGTCGATTCGAAGTTCTCGCATCTGCCTGACGTGGTGGCGCGCGGTCGTCAGGTGATGGCGAATATGGAGCGTGTGGCGAGCCTGTTCGTGACGAAGACCGCCTATTCCGCGCTGATTTCGCTCGGCGTGGTGCTCATGGGCATTCCCTTCCCGTATCTGCCCCGCCACATCAGCTACATCGGTGCGCTGACGATTGGCGCACCGGCGTTCTTCCTGGCTCTCGCCCCGAACACGCGTCGCTACATTCCCGGCTTCCTACGCAGGGTGGTCGCGTTCTCGGTGCCCTGCGGCATCGCCACGGGACTTTCGGTGCTGCTGAGCGCCTGGTTCATTCCCAGATTCATGCACTGGAATGTGTTCACCTCGGAGCAGCAGCTGTTCTGGTTGCGTTCCATGTGTGCCACCGTGCTGTTCCTCATGGGCATCTACGTGCTGTCCAGGGTGTCGAAGCCGCTCAATTCATGGCGCGGCTGGCTGGTGCTCGCCTTCGCCGCCGCCGGTGTGATCGGCGCGTGCATTCCGTTCATTGCGCGCTTCTTCGCATTCGGGCTGCCCGCGGGGCGTGCGGTGTGGATTCTGTTGCTGCAGATGGCCGTCGCCACCGTTCTGTTCGTCATCAGCATCTGGGTGTTCTCGCGCTTCCTGCCCAAGTGGATGCGGGAGGCGGGCCGCGAGACCGGGATTGGTGGCGCATCTCACAATACAAACGGCTGAAAAAGGGTTGACACAAACGCCCTGTAGTGTTAATGGCACGCAACATCCATGAGATTTCGGAGGAACTATGTCTCTGCGCGACGAACAGCTGGATGTCCTCAAGGTGGGCGACAAGTCGTATGACTACTATCGCATCGCCGATCTTGAAGGCGTCGATCACCTGCCGTACTCGCTGAAGGTGCTGGTCGAGAACCTGGTGCGCAACATCGACGGCGCCAACATCACCGACGAGCAGGTGCGGGAATTGCTCGCATGGGATCCTGCGGCCGATCCGAGCCATGAGATCCAGTTCACCCCCTCGCGTGTGGTGATGCAGGACTTCACCGGCGTGCCCTGCGTGGTCGACCTGGCCACGATGCGCGATGCCGTCAAGTCGCTTGGCGGCGATCCCGAGGTGATCAACCCGCAGGTGCAGTCCGACATGATCATCGACCATTCGGTGCAGATCGACGCCTACGGCGTAGAGAACGCCGTCGAGATCAACATGGACATCGAATACCAGCGCAACGGGGAACGCTACCAGTTCCTGCGCTGGGGGCAGCAGGCCTTCGAGAACTTCCGCGTGGTGCCCCCGGGAACCGGCATCATCCACCAGGTCAACATCGAATATCTGGCGCAGGTGGTCATGCGCAAGGAGCTCTCGAAGGGCACCACGCTGGCCTATCTCGATTCCTGTGTGGGCACCGACTCGCATACGACGACGGTCAACGGTCTGGGCGTGCTCGGCTGGGGCGTCGGCGGCATCGAGGCCGAGGCGGCCATGCTCGGCCAGCCGATCTCGATGCTGGTGCCGCGCGTGGTTGGCTTCAAGCTCACCGGATCGATTCCCGAGGGCGTCACCGCAACCGATGTGGTGCTCACGATCACCGATCTGCTGCGTCGTCATGGCGTCGTAGGCAAGTTCGTCGAGTTCTATGGCGAGGGCATCGCCTCGGTGCCGCTGGCGAACCGTGCCACGATCGGCAATATGAGCCCCGAATTCGGCTCCACCTGCGGCATCTTCCCGATCGACGAGGTGACCCTCGACTATCTGCGTCTTACCGGTCGCTCCGAGGAGCAGGTGGCCCTTGTCGAGGCCTATGCCAAGGCGAACAAGCTGTGGCACGACGTCAACGATCCGAATTTCGTGGAACCGAGCTATTCCGAGTACCTGGAGCTCGACCTGTCCACCGTGGTCCCGTCAATCGCCGGACCGAAGCGCCCGCAGGACCGCATTGAACTCAGCCATGCGAAGACCACCTTCGAGCAGACGCTCCCCGGATACATCACTGAGAAGACGAACGGCAATCCCGTTCCCGTCTCCACCGACTTCCGGGGTGATTTCGAATTGACGAACGGCGATGTGGCCATCGCCTCGATCACCTCGTGCACGAACACATCGAATCCCTCGGTCATGATCGCCGCCGGCCTCATCGCCCGCAATGCGGTCGCCAAGGGCCTCAAGCCCAAGCCATGGGTGAAGACCTCGCTGGCCCCCGGTTCCCAGGTGGTGGCCGACTACCTGAAACAGGCGGGGCTGCAAGACGACCTCGATCGTCTCGGCTACGAACTGGTGGGATTCGGCTGCGCCACCTGCATAGGCAATTCGGGCCCGCTGCTGCCCGAGATCTCCGAGGCGATCAATGCGAACGACCTCACCGTCACCGCCGTGCTCTCGGGCAACCGCAACTTCGAAGGGCGCATCAGCCCGGATGTCAAGATGAACTACTTGGCATCGCCGCCGCTTGTCATCGCCTACGCACTGGCCGGCACGATGGACTTCGACTTCGAGCATGAGGCGCTTGGCAAGGATCCTGAGGGCAACGACGTCTATCTGAAAGACATCTGGCCCACGAATGCCGAGGTGGAGCAGGTGGTCAGCGGCAATGTGAGCCGTGAGATGTTCCTCAACGACTATGCCAGCGTGTTCGAGGGCGATTCGCGTTGGAAGGGGCTCGATGTTCCCGAGGGCGAGCTGTTCGCCTGGAACCCGGAGTCCACGTACGTGCGCAAGCAGACCTTCTTCGACGGCATGAGCGCCACGCCGACTCCGGTCGAGGACATTCGCGACGCACGCGTGCTCGCGCTGCTGGGCGATTCGGTTACGACGGACCACATCTCTCCGGCGGGTGCGTTCAAGGCCTCGAGCCCGGCGGGCAAGTATCTCGTCGAACATGGCGTCGAGCCGAAGAACTTCAACTCATACGGATCGCGTCGTGGCAACCATGAGGTCATGGTGCGCGGCACCTTCGGCAACATCCGTCTGCGCAACATGCTCCTCGCCTCGGTGGGAGAGGAGGTCAGGCCCGGCGGTTACACCTACGATTTCCTGGCGATGAAGCCGACGACCATCTACGAGGCGTCCCGCGACTACATCGACAACGGCGTGCCGCTCGTCGTGCTCGGCGGCAAGGAATACGGCACCGGTTCCTCGCGCGATTGGGCCGCCAAGGGCACTGCGATGCTCGGGGTCAAGGCCGTCATCGTCGAAAGCTTCGAACGCATCCACCGCTCGAATCTCATTGGCTTGGGCGTGCTGCCATTGCAGTTCCCCGAGGGTGAGTCCGCCGAATCGCTGGGGCTCGACGGCACCGAGACCTACAGCATTACCGGCATCACCGAGCTGAACAACGGCATCACGCCAAAAAGCGTGCATGTCGAGGCCACACACAAAGACGGCTCGAAGACTGAATTCGAGGCGGTTGTGCGCATCGACACGCCGGGTGAGGCCGACTATTACCGCAATGGCGGCATTCTGCAGTACGTGCTGCGCAATCTCATGAAGTGAGCGCTGGTCCGGCTTATATGGGAAGGGGCGCACCTCGTTGGAGGTGCGCCCCTTCCCATATAAGCCGTTATTTCAACGCTTGTTCAGTGCTTGCCGTTCTCCCTCGACATTCGATCCGCCTCGGAATTCACGATGGTCTGCACGCGCTCTTCCTGCAGTTCCTCACGCCTGCGCTGCAGCTGGTCTTCCTTGGTGTCGGGCTCGCGAATGAACCCCATCCGGGCATAGGCGTCTTTGATGCCGGCGCTCACGGCGGCACGGATGATGTAATACAGGACCCACAGTGCCAGCCCCACGACGATGATTGTGAACAGACTGCTCCACAGCAATGTCATATCTTTCTCCTTTGAAAGAGCGTTCGTTTGGTATTGCAAACGCTTTCATAGAACAGAATACACCAATCTGCGCAGATTGGAATGTCCTGGGATGCCGTGGATTGCAATCCGTGCGTCATCGGATATCCTTGAGCCAGAGAATGAATCCCGAACCCAAGGAGCGACGAGCGCCATGACCAACGGAACCAGTGCCGACACCCGCGAGTACGAACGCATGCTGAGCGGCGAGCTGTACATCGCAGACGACCCGTACCTCAAGGAGCACAGCCTCAAGCGTCGCAGGCTCGTGCAGGAGATCAACCGTTCGGATTACGACGAGTTCGACAAGCGCGAAGCCCTGTTCCGTGAATTGTTCGGCAGTTTCGGCGAAGGCTCGTACATCGAGCCGCCATTCCGCGCCGATTATGGGTGCAACACCTACATCGGCAGGAACTTCTATGCGAACACCGACTGCATCTTCCTCGACGTGGCACGCATCGACATCGGCGACAACGTGTTCTTCGGCCCGCGGGTCAGCCTGCTCACACCCTATCACCCGATCGATGCGCAGGTGCGCAACGAACAGCTGGAGGGCGGCAAGCCAATCTCCATCGGCAACGACGTATGGTTCGGCGGCAACGTCACCGTGTGCCCGGGCGTCACAATCGGCGACGACGTGGTGATCGGCGCCGGCTCCGTTGTGGTCAAGGACATCCCCTCGCATTGCATTGCCGTGGGCAACCCGTGCCGGCCGATCCGTGCCATCACCGATGCCGACCACGAGCAGTGGCAGCGCAAGGCACGTGAATATCGTGCATGGAAAGAGGGAATCTAAGGTCGGCGCTGACCCCGGAGCGTCACCCTTGTTACAATGACAGCGTGAAGCAAAGAACAGCGTCGATCATTGCGGGCGACCGGCAGGCGTCGTGCGGGCGCACCACGCATCCCTGCCATGATCGGCGTATGCCGGAAGGGGGACGTGATGTCGATTAGTGCCAGTGAGAAGCCGCTGTCGAAGGTGTTCACCTCCGACTACCGGTTCACCATACCTTCGTTCCAGCGCTCGTACAGTTGGCATGATGCGCAGATGCGGCAGCTCGTCAACGACGTCATGGACGCCTGCGCGTTGCACGACGGACCGTACTTCCTGGGGTCGCTGATTCTCGTGCATGACGAACGCGGCATGCACCAGGTGATCGACGGGCAGCAACGTCTGGTCTCACTGTCGATCCTGTTTTCGATTCTGCTTGCGTTGGAGGAGGACCCGCAGCTGACCTCCAGTCTGGAAGGACTGCTCATGGAGGCCGGCGACAAGCTGCGCGGCATCAACGCGGAGCCGAGACTCACCTTGCGTGAGCAGGATGAGGGGTTCTTCCGCGAATATGTGCAGCAGGGCGACCTCGAGGCGCTGTTCGACCTGCGCGAGACCGATATCCACACGCAGGCCCAGCGCAACATTCAGGGCAACACGAGATGCGCGTACGACATCCTGGCGCGTATGCAGGACGACGAACGCCGCCAGTTCGCGCAATACCTGGTCAACGACGTCATGTTCGTCATCGTGACCACCGACGACATCTCCGGCGCCTACCGCATCTTCGACGTGATGAACATGCGTGGCATGCCGTTGACCCCCTCCGACGTGTTCAAGGCGAAGGTGGTCTCGTCCATCTCACCGGCGGCACGCGACGCCTACGCCAGGTATTGGGACGAAATCATGGAGCCGATGGGCGACGACACCGAACGCATCGAACGCTTCTTCAAGGATCTCGACCTCATCGCCACCAAGGCCCCATTATGCGAATCACTCATCGCCGACTTCATGGACCATGTGCTCGAGCGCTATATGCGCAAGGGCGAGGGCATCGAATACATCGACGAGGTGCTGCGGCCATACGCGATCGCCAATGAGATCATTCACCGACCCGGAGAGAGCCTGCTGCCGGACGATGTGGTCAATCTGCTCATAGGACTCAATGACTACCCCTCCAAGGACTGGCATCCAGTCGCCATGTGGGTGCTCGTGCATTCGCTCAAAGGGCTCGACGACCCCGACACCGTCGTCTTCGAACGGCAGAGGACGGATCATGGGCGCGAACACCAGGTGAAAGTGCATGACGCCCAACGTCTGCGTGACGTGCTCGCCTCGCTCGACCGCGTCACCGGCACCGATTGCCTGAACGGCAAGAGCGAGCTCGAACGGCGCACACGCGCGTCCACAATCGTGCGCGATCTGAACAAAGGCGTCGCATTGCAGCGTATCGCAGGCTTCCACGTTGATGGCGACGAGCAACGACTCGCCATGCTGCATCTGCGCGGCGAACTGTCGATCGACAGCAATATGAAACGCCTGCTGCTGATTCGTGCGAACGAGCAGCTGGCCGGAGGCCGGATCACCCGACCGCGTAGTCTCAATGCGGTGCCGCTCATTCCCGTACGCATACAATCGGGGTCGGATTTCGCGGATTGGCCTGCCGGTCAGTGCGATTACTGGGCGGAGCGCATAGGCAACTATGTGCTCACCCAATCCACCCGCAAATCGATGGATGGACTCGACGACTTCCAGACGCGACGAGCCCGCATTCTGCGCAGCCCAAGCTCACGCCAGTTCCCATTGACGCGCGTGATCGGCGAACTTGAGAAGCTGACGCCGCAGTTCCTGCAATTGCGGCAGCACCAGATCGTCGAGCTGATCGCACAGGCGTGGAACATCAATCCGGGGGAGCTGGGATCTTTGGCGGAGCCGCAGGGTCAGTCCGACCGCACAGGCGCATCCGCGCATCGCAGTCGACGCACATCGAAGCGTGTGACGGTGGGCGAAGTGGTGCGCGCCGGTCTGCTCACGGTGGGGGACCGATTCGTATGGAACCGCCCACGCAAGCACGAGATTTGGCGTATCACCGTCACCGATTCCGGGTTCCGGGGCGAGGACGGCACCGAATATGCGACGCCGACGTCCGCCGCCCGCGCCATCGGAGGTTCCTCGGCGAGCCTGAACGTATGGAAGCGGGAATCCGACGGCCGTGCATTGAGCGATATCTGGAAGACCTATCGCACATCGATGTGATGATCATGGATGTGACGGTCATGCGACGTCAGCCATTCGATGGCGAGCTTCGTGCGGTTCGAGATGTTCGTCTTCGCCAGAATGTCGCTGATGCGGTTGCGCACGGTGCCCTCGCTCAGGAACAGCTTCGCCGCGATCTCACGATTGTCGAGCCCCTCGGCGACCAACTCGACGATGTCATGCTCCCGGTCGGTGAGATGCGCGAATCTGGGATCATCCGGTAATGGGGACGCCTTTGGTTCCTCCACATTCCCGGACGCATCGTGCATCGGCAGGTTGCGCAGCACGTCCGCACCCAACACCACCTGCCCTGCCATGACCGCCTGCACTGCGGGAATCACCGAAGCCACGTCCTGTTTGATGAGATAGCCTTTCGTGCCCAATTCGATGGCACGGCGAATGTACTCCGGGTCGGCGAAAGTGGTGAGCACGAGAATGCGGGCGTCGGGGTGCTCGGCGAGAATGCGCTCGCTGGCTTCAAGGCCGTCGGTGCCCGGCATCTGCACGTCGATGAGCAACACATCCGGTTTCTGACGTGCATAGGCCACCACGGCGGCGCCCCCGTCACGCGCAGTCCACACGACCTCGGCGGTGCCGGTGGCCGTGAGGATCGTGCCGATGGACGAGCAGACAATAGGGTCGTCGTCAACAATCGCGACCTTCATCGCATATTCCTTTCCGCTGTTTTCGGGACGGACATGAACACGCGCCAGCCGCCGTTATGGTAGCCGCAGGTGGCTGTGCCATCCAATGTGCGCGCCCGTTCCTCGATGTCGGCGATGCCAATGCCGGTGCTCGCCACGCGACCGCGTTCCGGCACGCCGCCGTTGTCCTGCACGACCAGCTGCCACAACCCCGGCAGGTCAATCAGATGCACGTGGGCCTCGGAAGCTGCGCTATGCCGGATCGTGTTCGTCAACGCTTCGCGAATCACGGCCGTGAATGCATGTGCCACATGGGAAGGCACGGCATCGATGTCATTGGAGAGGCGAATCTCGACATCGGATTGCTTGGCGGTGGCCACGGCATCCTCGACCATCGCCCGAAAATCAGTGCCTTCGTCTTTGAGGTCATGCACGGATCTGCGAATCATCGTCATCGCCTCGTCGAGGGTATGGCCGAGCTGCCCGAATTGATCGGCATGCAGCGTGTCACCGGTGCTGGTGGCAATCACTTGGTCCGCATTCGTCAGCATGATCGCACGCGTGAGCAGATGACCCACATTGTCGTGGATCTCGCGTGCGATGCGTGTGCGTTCGGTGAGCCGCGCATGCTGCAGGTCCGCCGATCTGGCGGATTCGACATCGGCGAGACGAGCGCGCGAACGGCGGATCCGTTCCCGTTGGTCGTCTGCCAACGATTGGAAGCGCCGTTGCCTTCGTTGCACGAGTGCGAATACCCAGCCGCCGAGAGCGGCGAGGGAAGTGAGCGCACACAGAATCCAAAGGGTCATCACGAGCGGCGAGGTGGCTGCGGCAGACAGATCGTGCAATGGCGGACTGTGCTGACCGGCCACGATTCCGCAGACCAGTGGGGGAGCGCAGGCCAGCATTTGGAAAGGCCTGCCCAACGACTGCACCCGCAATCCCAGATCGAAGCCCACGATCGGCATCAACGCGATCCATTGCGGAACAAACAGGCAGACCATGCAGAACATCATGGCGAGCGCGATCCAGCATCTGAGGGGAGCCAGACGGATCAACGAGCAGAGGATCACGCAGAACAGCAGACCGATGACGAAGGTGGTGTCGGTGTCGCCGCTCAGCATCACGGAGAACAGCACGCTGACGACGAACATCAGCGCATGGGCTCCCACCGAGATGATCATGCCGTTGTCTCTCCCTTCCTGTTCTGTTCCATTGTTCATGAAAACAGGGCGAATGTCATGCTGAATCGTGACAAATGTCACCATTCGTACAAAACACGGTGATTCCTGGCACCGTGTCGGCCGTTGCCTGTTCGGCAATATGGAAGCATGAACACAGCAGAGAACAACGTACAGCGCGATGCCGCACCGGCGATCGAGGTGCGCGAACTGGTGAAACGATATGCCGACAAGCTCGCGCTCGACTATTTGAACATGAACGTGCGCACTGGGGAGATTTACGGATTGCTGGGGCCGAACGGTTCCGGCAAGACCACCGCGATCAACTGCATTCTCGGGTTGCTCACCTATGATTCGGGCCAGATCCGTGCATTCGGCGGCAAGATGGGCCCCACCGCCTACGACCTGAAGCGCAGGATCGGCGTGGTGCCTCAGGACGTGGCCGTATTCAACGAGCTCACCGTGCAGGAGAACATCGAGTACTTCTGCTCGCTGTACGTCGCCGACAAGACGAGACGTGCGCGGCTGGTGGACGAAGCAATCGAATTCGTGGGACTCGAGGATTACCGCAGATTCCGCCCGCGCAAGCTCTCAGGAGGTCTGCTGCGCCGATTGAACATTGCGTGCGGCATAGTGCACCAACCCGAACTCATCTTCTTCGACGAGCCGACGGTGGCGGTGGATCCGCAAAGCCGCAACTCGATTCTCGAAGGCATCAAACGGCTCAACGAACGTGGCGCGACCGTCGTGTACACGAGCCATTACATGGAGGAGGTCGAGCAGATCTGCGACCGCATCCAGATCATAGATCACGGCCGTCAGATCGCCATCGGCACGGCCGACGAGCTCAAGCACATGATCGATGCCGGCGAGCGAATCACTGTCGAAGCGCCGGCGTTGAGCGCGAATGAGGCCCTGTGCGAACGGGCCGTCTCGATGTTGGGCGACTTGGAGGCCGTGCACGAGGTGACGTTCGAGAACGACGAGCTCGTGGTGGTCTGTTCACAGGGCGAGCACAATCTCATCGATGTGCTGCAGGTGCTGCGCTCGCTCGACATCCCCGTGGGGCATGTGAGCTCCCGTGCGCCGACGTTGAACGACGTGTTCCTGGCCCTCACCGGGACCGACCTGCGCGATTGAGCGTGCGGCACATACGACGAAGGAGGTGAATACATGTGGAGTACATTCCTCAACACCATGCGCGTGAATCTGCGTGAGAAGAGTTCGTTGTTCTGGCTCTTCTGCTTCCCGATCATTCTGTCGACGATGTTCATGGGCATGTTCGGCAACATCGGCGAGGTCTATGAAATACATACGATGAGGTTCGCGGTGGTCGCGGACGCGAACTTCTGCAGGGCTACCAACGCGCGTCAGATGCTGCATGCGATGCAGCGGGATCCGCTGCGGAACGAGGGTTGCGGGAACGCCATGGAAGGCGCTGCGCCCGATACGGCGTCCGGGCAGGTGGGTTCCGAACTCGGGAACCTGTTGGAATTGCAGGCCGTGTCAAACGTCAAGGAGGCCAAGGGCCTCATCAACGCCGACCATGGGGTGCGTGGCTACATCAACGCCACGGAAGACGGGCTGCTGAACCTGACGATCAGTCGTGCCAGCGTCGCAGCCGTCAACGATGACACCGGAAATTCCGGCTTCAGTGCATCCCTCAACATTCTGCATGGTGCCGTGGGCATGTTCAATAGGCGAGCCATCACCGTGACCGAGCTGCTCAACACCGATCCGGGTGTGTTCCGCGATGCCACGTTCACCAAGGAGATGGGCGACACCCCGACGTTCACGAAAGATGTGAGCCTCACCCATTTCAAGCCGACCGAATCCGTCCGATTCTACTATGCGCTGCTCGCCATGACCGCACTCATGTCGATGACCTTCGCCACCACGACCGTGTGCGCCACGCAGGCGAATCTTTCGGCGCTTGGTATGAGACGGTCGCTGGCCCCGCTCTCCAAGTTCAACCAGCTCATGGGAGGTTTCCTCGCCAGCTGGCTATGCGCATCGGTGTCGATGGTGGTTGCGACGCTCTACATCCATTTCGTGTGCAAGGTCGATTTCGGCGGCCGTTGGCCCGTGCTCGTCCTGGCGCTGCTGCTCGCGTCCCTTACCGCCAATGCGCTCGGCACGCTCATAGGATCGTTGCCGAAGCTCACTTCCGGCGTGAAAATAGGCATCACCACCGCGCTGTCGTGTGTGCTCTCGATATTCAGTGGACTCTACGGCACCGGCGCAATGAACCTGAGCGACTGGATCCAACGCAACGCCCCCGGATTCGCCATCGTCAATCCCACCCAGCAGATCACGAACCTGTTCTACGACCTGCTCTACTACGATTCCTATGCCCCGTTCCTACGCACGTCGGGCATTCTCCTCGCAATGACCGTGCTCGCCCTGGCACTGTCCACGATCTTCCTCAGGAGGCAACGCTATGAGCACCTTTAGAACATGCTGGCGAGTCCTGTTCGCCCAACGAACCATGATCCTCGTCTACATCGTCTACCTGAGCCTCATGATGTTCGGCCTGTCCTGGAGCATCATCCAGAACCTTTCGAACACCGACAACTCCACCACCTATGAGACGCTGCGACCCGAAGTGGCGGTGGTCGACCGGAATGGGGGCGCCGGCTCAGGGTTCGCGGATTCGCTGAGGAAATTCCTGTCCAAGGACTGCGACCTCGTCGATGTGGGCGCCACCTCCCAGGACCTGCAGACCGCCGCGGCCTCAAACTATGCCGACCTCATCGTCATCATTCCCGAACGCTATGTCGATGACCTGGCTGCGGCATTCACCTCGGATTCCGCCGTTCCCGAGCTGCAGACGGTCACCAGCTTCACCGGAGCCTACGGCTCTCTCGCCAAACTGCAGGTGGAGGATTTCCTGAACCTCACCCGCATGACTGCGCTTGCAGATGCCGCGTTGTCGGGTTCCTCCGTCAGCGCCGCCTCATTGAATGCTGCGGCTGGTTCGGTGATCGCGGATCTCTCCGGCAATGCCGACGCCTACCCGCAGATCGCCGTCGCCGAGGACCCGGCAGGGACCGACGACCGGGAGGCGAACGGGCGGTACGCGTTCCAGACGATGATGAACATGGGAGCCTATCCGATGGTCGCGGCAATGTTCACGATCACCGCAATGACGATGGGATCGTTCTCGGGGGCAAGCGTACGCAGACGCATGTATGCCTCGCCGCAACGCACCGGTTCGATGCTGTTCCAGCAGTTCGCCTGTTGTGGCTTGTTCGGTGTGCTCGTGAGCCTGTTCTATCTGGCGCTTGCCCTGGCTCTTCCGATGGCGGTCGGTTTGCCGATCACCGGCGTCGACCCGAGGGGGTTCCTATTGTGCACATTGACGATGGTCGCCTATAGTCTCACGGCCGCGGCCAGTGGCTTCATGGTGAGCATGATCGCCGTCAACAGTGTGGCAATCAACGCGATCGCCAATGTGTATGGTCTGGTCATCATGTTCACCTCGGGCATGGCGTTCCCGGTGGATCTGATGCCCAAGGTGATGATCGTCATAGGCAAATGCACTCCGGGTTGGTGGTTCTGCCGGTCGATCAGCGCCGCGATGAATTCCGAAGGCACCGTGAGCGTATCCAACTGGTTCCCGGGTATTGCGTTGGTGCTTCTGTTCGGCGTGGCGTTCATCGCATTGGGACTCGCCTTGTCGCAGATGCGCCGTCTACGCCCGAACCTTGCGGCTCCGGCTTCGACCCAATTGGCCGAGGTCTAGCGAAACAGGCGGGGGCATATCTGAGGGGCAGCGGCGCTGAGGAGCGTGCTACGCGCGTAGCGCGCAGACACCTTGACGAAGCGCCGCTGCCCCTCAGATATGCCCCCGCCTGAACCGGAGCGTGTCAGGCGACGTACATCGCCGCAGGGTAGGAGAGATGGTTGATCTCAGGCAGCTGGTCGACCGTCACATAGCCTGCCGGCGCATTGAGCACATTGGGGATGCGGTTGACCACGGTGGCGCAGGTGTGCTCCACAGTCGCGGGCTTGACCACATGGAATTCGGTGTCGGGTTCGCCTTCGATTCTCCAATCGCACATATCGCCGTCGTCCGGCCCATACACCTTGCCGATGCATGAGGTCTCGATGGTGAGTCCCTGCATCGTCTCGGTCGTGACGACCGCCGACATGCCGATGCACACCCCCGCCGGAATCGTCTCGCCCATCGTCTCCGAATACACGTCGACATCACTGAAGTAAGGCACCGCACGCTGCGTCTGCGACTTGATCGTCAGTCCGAGCCTCTGCACCAGCGATTCATTGGAGTTCCACACGTATGACGGCACCACCTCGTCGGGATGCGCCAGCTGCTCCTCGAACTGCTCGGCCGTAAGACCCACGCCGTGCGCCTTGGCAAGCGCCAGGCCGTAATCCTCGACATTGTAGCTGGTGGCGCCGCTGATCTTCGTCATCGAATTGCACCCGCCTGCCACCTGGGCCACCATGTTGATCCAGAAGATGTCCTGCATCCCCGAGCCGACCATGGTGGCGCCGTTCTCCTTGGCGATGCGGTCGAGGCGGTTGGTCACGGCCGGATTCGTCGTCCACGGGTAGATCGCCTCCTCGCAGGTGGTGATCACGCTGATGCCGCGGGAGAGACATGCCTCGCACATCGGTTCGATGTCGTCCATGAAGCTGAACAGCGTGACGATCGCAATGTCCGCATCGCATGAGTCGAGCACGGCGTCGGCATCATCGCTGATCGTCACGTTGAGCGGTCCGATTCCGGCGAACTCGCCGACATCCATGCCCACCACGTCGGGGTTCACATCGATGGCACCCACAATCTGCATGCCTTTGTCATGCATGTACCTGACGGTGTACTTGGCCATCTTGCCGCAGCCGAATTGGATTGCGCGAATAGGTTCCATAACCACTCCTTTGCTTGGCGGCCATCACGCCTCGTTGCGTGTGCGGGCCGTGACTCCCACTATAGCGGGCGAAACCCCGCCGGCGTCCGGCTTCGCGGAACCTCCATAATCGGCAGGTCGTCTGCGGAATACCTGCGTTCCATGGCTGTTGCCTACAATGAGTGAAGATGCATATGCTCCCAGCCGGCTTTCAGCCTCCTCTGGGGGTATTCCCTGCACGAACAGCCTATACTGTTAGCACATACGACAGAAGGAACGAACATGACTTATGGGCAGCAGCCTATGAACGGCTCGCCATATGGCCAGCAACCATATGGGCAGCAACCGATGAACTATGCCAACACGATCAATGTTCAGGCCTCGCAGTCATACGAGCGCGCCGAGCATGTCTCGGTGACGCGCGCATACGGCGAGATGTGCCTGGGCCTGCTCGTCACCGCCGCCATGGCGATCTTCACGCAGATGAGCGGCTTCTACATGCGCTTCCTGCAGGCTACGGGCGGCATGGGCATGTGGATCCTCGCCATCGTCGAGATCGGTCTGGCCATATATCTGGGTATGCGCGTGATGAAGATGTCCACCACAGCCGCCCGCGTGTGCTTCTACGTGTATGCGGCGCTGATGGGCGTCACGCTGAGCACCATCTTCCTGGCATACGATCTGGGCACCATCGGCATCGCATTCCTGGTGAGCGCCGGCTTCTACTTCGCGCTCACCATGTTCGGCCTGACCACGAAGGGCAACATGCTCAAGGCGGGTCCGATCCTCATGATCGCACTGGTTGTGCTCATCATCGCCGAGGTGATCATGATGTTCGTGGCGCCGAGCAACACGATGCTCAAGGTGGTCACCGCAATCGGCATCCTGCTGTTCGCAGGACTGACGATCTACGACGCGCAGTTCACGAAGAAGGCGTTCGCCGCCTATGCCTCGCAGGGACCGGAGGCGATCAAGAAGATCTCCATCCTGTGCGCGCTGAACCTGTACCTCGACTTCATCAACCTGTTCCTGTACATTCTGCAGGCACTCGGATTGAGCCGCGATTAGAACTGACAGGTTCCGTCCGAGCATTCCCAACAGATGGGGCGACCGTGTTTCCACGGTCGCCCCATCTGTTTTCCGCTGCGGAAGCTCACTGTCCCTTGAGCGTTGCATTGCGAATCGGGGAGTCCTCATTCGCGGTCGGTGCCTCGCCACCCTGCGGTGCGCCGTTGATGTCGCGATGAATCGTCTGCATCTGCGTCTCCACGTTCTGCAATGCACGCGCGCAATCCAGCAGCGTCTGTGAATGCTCGGCGTGCTTGTCGTCGGGCAGATCGGTCTTGTAGCGCAGCGCATGCTCCAGACTCGCCCAGTAGTCCATCGCGATCGTGCGGAACTGCACCTCGACCGGCGTGTAATGCGCGCCGCTCGACAGGAACACCGGCACCGCATAGATCACATGCAGCGAGCGGTAGCCGTTCTGCTTGGGGTTGCGTATGTAATCCTTCACGCGCAGCACCTGAATGTCCGATTGCGCCGAGAGGTAATTCGCCACCGAATACACGTCGTCCCGGTAATTGCAGATCACGCGTATGCCAGCGACGTCGAACAGGTTGTCGCGAATCGCCTCCACCGTATAGGGAAGGCCACGCCGGTCGAGTTTGCCCAGAATCGATTCGGTCGATTTCAATCTGCGTTCGAGGTGGTGGATCGGATTATGAGAGAACTGCACCTGGAATTCGGAGTCGAGAATCTCGAGCTTGGTGCTCAGCTCGTACATTGCCCCCTCGTAGATCTGCATCTGGTTGATGAAATCGGTGATCAGATCGACGCCGTCATCCGCCTCTTCGTCGCCGTCCAGGCCTAGCGATCGTTTGGCCGCGGTCAGGCGGGCGCGAATCTCCGCGGTGTTCATTCGTTTCTGTCTGTCGAGTATCACAGGCCCATTGTAGGGAAGGGCATCTGAAAAAACAATGTGTGATACGCCGTGCAGACGGGTACTGTGCCGAGCTTCGGTTAGCATGGCCTCTATGAACGAAGACATGATGACGCCTGAGGAACGCCGCACGAACACATCGCAAGCACAGCATACGACGCAGGTCGCGCCCGACGCCCCGCAGTGCGGGGGAGCATCCGGCCGTGGTCGCGGTCTGTATTATGTGCATACACTTGGCTGCCAGATGAACGTGCACGATTCCGAGCGCATCGCGGGTGTGATGGAGGAGAGCGGCTACCGCCCGGCGAGCGAGGAGCAGTTCCTGGCGCACGATGTCGACGTCGTGATCATGAATACGTGCGCGGTGCGAGAGAATGCCGCAGAACGCATGTATGGCACCATCGGCAAATGGAAGCGTTTCAAATACAGGAACCCGCATGCCCAGATCGCCATCGGCGGCTGCATGGCGCAACTCGACCGCGAACGCATCGCCAAACGTACGCCATGGGTGGATGCCGTGTTCGGCACGAAGAACATAGAGGACCTTCCCGCATTGCTCGATCAGGCCCGCGCAGCGCAACACACACAGGTGAAGGTGAACGAGGATCTTACGCTCTTCCCGAGTCAGCTGCCCGCACACCGCGCCTCCGCCCATTCCGCATGGGTGGCCATCTCAATGGGGTGCAACAACACGTGTACTTTCTGCATCGTGCCCACCACCCGTGGCAAGGAGCGCGACCGCAGACCGGGCGACGTGCTCGCCGAGATCCGCGAGACGGTGGCGAATGGGGCAAAGGAGATCACGCTGCTGGGGCAGAATGTGAACTCGTATGGCTATGGCATAGGCGACCGCTATGCGTTCTCCAAACTGCTGCGCGCCTGCGGCGAGATCGACGGACTGGAGCGCGTGCGGTTCACCTCGCCCCACCCGGCGGCATTCACCGACGACGTGATCGCCGCCATGGCCGAGACCCCCAATGTGATGCATCAGCTGCATTTCCCGCTGCAATCCGGATCCGACCGCATCTTGCGCGCCATGCGCCGCTCATACCGTTCCGAGAGGTTCCTGAGCATTCTCGCGAAGATTCGTGAGGCGATGCCGGATGCGCAGATCTCCACCGACATCATCGTCGGCTTCCCGGGCGAGACGGAGGAGGATTTCCAGCAGACCCTGCGCGTGGTCGAGGAAGCCAGATTCTCGTCGGCCTTCACGTTCATCTATTCGCCGCGGCCCGGCACGCCCGCAGCCGCAATGGAACAGGTGCCCTATGACATGGCCCTCGACAGGCTCGAACGTCTGCTCGCCGTGCAGGAGCGCATTACCGAGGAGATTCTCGAAAAGTTCGTGGGCCGTGACGTCGAGGTGATGATCACCGGTGTGACCGGGAAGAAGGATGCCGAGACGCACCGCTACACCGGTCGCGAGAAAACCGGCGTGCTGGTGCATGTGGGGGTGCCCCAAGGGCATGATGCACCGCAGATCGGCGATTTCGTCACTGCCACCGTCACCCATGCCGGCCGTCATAACCTGATTGCAGACCCCGATCTCGCCAAAGGACAGACCTATGCCATCCGCAGGAGTTGAGCGCCATGACGGCACGCGTGTGATCTCGATCGTCGGCCCCACCGCCTCTGGGAAAACCGGTCTGGGCATCGCAATCGCCCAGAGACTCGCCGATCGTGGTGAACGTGCCGAGATAGTGAATGCCGACGCCTACCAGATGTACCGCGGCATGGATATCGGCACCGCGAAGGCGAGCGACGAGGAACGTGCGGCGGTCAGGCATCATCTGCTCGACGTGATCGAGCCGAGCGAGACGATGTCTGTCGCGAGGTTCCAACAGATGGCGCGTGAAACCATCGCCGATCTCAAGTCGCGTGGCATACGGCCGATTCTGGTCGGTGGCTCCGGCCTGTACGCTCGTGCGGCCATCGACGACATCTCCTTCCCGGGCACCGACTCGCAGATTAGGGAGCATCTGGAGGAGCGTGAGCGAACCGAGGGAGCCACGGCATTGTTCCGCGAGCTGGCAGTCAGGGATCCGCAGGCGGCCGAGCATATGGATCCGCGCAATCCCCGTCGCATCATTCGCGCACTCGAAGTGATCGAGGTGACCGGCAAACCGTATTCGGCCACGTTGCCCCGGTACCGTTATGTGATTCCGTCGGTGCAATTGGGCCTCGATCTTGACCGTGCCGATCTGGACAGGCGCATTGACGTGCGCACGAGGCAGATGTTCGACGAGGGCTTCGTGGATGAGGTGGCACGTCTGCGTTCCCATCTGGGGCCAACCGCAGCCCGTGCGCTCGGCTACCAGCAGGTGATCGACCATCTCGATGGTCTGGTTGATTTGGACGACACCATGGCAGACATCGCGCAGAAGACCAAACGCCTCGCCCGCAAGCAAATGGGATGGTTCGGTCGCGACCCACGCATCCACTGGCTCTCGGCATTGAACCCGGCTCTGGTCGACAATGCGATGGCGGTCATCGACCACGCCGACGCCGGCGACTACGATGCCATCGACATGCATGCACAGGAATACGTGCAACATCATCTGGGCGATATTCGACGACCGTCTGGTGCGGGACCGGTCTGAGGTAGAATTCAACCGTTATGGCACAATCATCTTCCAAATCATCGAAGGGCAGGACCGCCCGTTCCTCCTCCGGCGGCGGGACGGGGTCACGTGCGTCCGGTTCCGCGCAGAGTTCACGGGGCGGTGCGCGGAACCAAGGAGCGGAACCGTTCTGGCACAAGGCATTGCTATGTGTGCCACGGGCGTTCGGCTCTGCCGTGCGTAAGGTGAGCGTGGGGGAGTACGACCCGGCGTATCGTCGGGATGGATTGTGCTTCGTCATGATCATCCTCGCCGTGTTCTTCTGCGGTTCCGAGTGGTTCCGCGTCGACGGAGCGCTCGGACGCGGGCTGCACTCGTTCGCCTCCGCGATCTTCGGTGTGATGAGCGTGGTGGTGCCGGTGCTGCTCATCATGTTGGCGATTCGCCTCATGCGCAACTCCGGCAAGCAATCCCACAACACGCAGGTGATTGCCGGTGGGGTGATGCTGCTGTGGTCGATCTGCTCGATCATCGACGTGGTCATGGCTGCGGACACGAAGGAGTTCTCCTGGCAGAACATTCAGCAGGCTGGCGGTCTGGTCGGTTTCGTCGTCGGCTCACCTCTGGCATGGGGGCTCTCCCAGACGTTCGCGATCATCGTGTTCGCCGTGGCCGCGGTGTTCTCCGTGCTGTTGATGACGCGCACCCATGTGACCGAGATTCCGCAGAAGCTGAGCAGATTCTCCCGGCGGGGATCTGCCGATTCCGCGGATGCGCAGCAGTCGGATCCCGAGGTCGAGCAGTTCCCGAACGAGGTGCGCGTGGGCGACGACACATTGGCGTTCGCGGATGGCGTGCCTGCGCATGACGGCACTGACGTGCCGGAACCGGACCGCAAGGGCGGCTTCCTCGCCAGGCTGTTCCATCGCCGCAGGAAGGGCTCCGACACCGACACGAAACTCGATCGCTATGCAGGCGACGAGGCATTCCTCAATGCAGCGAGCCGCCATGGGGCTGCCAACGAAACGGATCTGCACGAGGGCCCGCGCAGGGTGAGCAGTGGTGGTGCCTTCAACGACGACGCCACGCGGAGCATCGACTCGGGCACATGGAACGCCCAGCCTTCAGGCACAATTCCGCTGCCATCCGGCTCCATGCCTGCGGCGACGGCCACCGGCACCGATCCCTGGGCGCATCTCGATGCGGAGGGCGAGACGATGGTGGTCTCCACCCAGACCGGCGAGATCCTCGACCAGTCGCCGGGCTCGTCGCCCATGCCGCCAACCGGCTTGGGGGTGCGGCAGGCCATGCCATCCTCCGCACCGCCGGCAGACCATGAAGGCATGCCTGACATTCCGCAACAACCTGATGCGCCATACCATCTGCCGGATCTGAACCTGCTCGTCAAGGGCAAACCGCATGCCGCGCACACTCAGGCGAACGACACGGTGATCCATGCGCTGAACGAGACGTTCCGCCAGTTCAAGGTGGATGCGAAGGTGGTGGGCTTCCTGCGAGGCCCATCGGTCACGCAGTATGAGGTGGAGGTGGCACCAGGAGTCAAGGTGGAGAAGGTGACGAACCTCGACAAGAACATCGCCTACGCCGTAGCCAGTTCAGATGTGCGCATCCTCTCGCCGATTCCGGGCAAGAGCGCAATCGGCATCGAGATTCCGAACGCCGACCGTGAGATCGTGCATCTGGGTGATGTGCTGCGCTCCGACAAGGCGATGAACGACCCCAATCCTATGCTCACCGGTGTGGGCAAGGACGTCGAGGGGCATTTCGTGACTGCCGACCTCACGAAGATGCCGCATTTGCTGGTGGCGGGTGCGACGGGTTCCGGCAAGTCGAGTTTCATCAACTCGATGCTCACGTCGATCATCATGCGCGCCACGCCCGATCAGGTGCGTATGATCATGGTCGATCCGAAGCGTGTGGAACTCTCCGCATATGCGGGCATTCCCCACTTGATCACACCGATCATCACCGATCCGAAGAAGGCGGCCCAGGCATTGGAATGGGTGGTCAAGGAGATGGACGCCCGATACAGCGATCTGGAGTTCTTCGGCTTCCGTGACGTGAAGGATTTCAACAAGGCGGTGCGTGCCGGCAAGGTCCATGCGCCGGCGGGGTCGAACCGCAAGGTGGCCCCTTATCCATCGCTGCTCGTGGTCGTCGACGAGATGGCCGACCTCATGATGGTGGCCAAGAACGACGTGGAGAGCTCGATCCAACGCATCACACAGCTGGCGCGTGCGGCGGGCGTGCATCTGGTGCTCGCCACCCAACGCCCGTCCGTCGATGTGATCACCGGCCTGATCAAGGCGAACATTCCGTCACGTCTGGCTTTTGCGACTTCCTCGGCCACCGATTCGAGGGTCATTCTCGATACCACCGGCGCCGAGACGCTCATCGGCCAGGGCGACGCGCTTTTCCTGCCCATGGGCTCGGCCAAGCCGATTCGTGTGCAGGGAGCCTGGGTGAACGAGTCCGAGATCCGCAAGGCCGTCGAGTTCGTGCGCACGCAACGTAAGCCGCACTACCGCGAGGACATCGAGCAGATGGCCAAGGAAGCGGACCAGAAGAAGGTCGACCCCACCGAGGACATCGGCGGCGATATGGACGAACTGCTGCAGGCCGCCGAACTCGTGGTCAGTTCGCAGTTCGGTTCCACGTCCATGCTGCAGCGCAAACTGCGCGTCGGCTTCGCGAAGGCCGGCCGACTCATGGATCTGCTCGAATCGCGTGGGGTGGTGGGGCCGTCCGAAGGTTCGAAGGCCCGTGAGGTGCTGGTGCAGCCCCAGGATCTGCCGCAGGTGCTTGCGTTCATCAAGGGGGAGAGCGGCAGTCTGACCGGTGCCGGCGCCCCGGCTGAACCGACCTCTGGCCCCTCCGCTCCTGCCGAGTACTGATGCGCCTGGTGCCGGGCGTGCCCCGGCGGCGTACCGGTGTGAATGTTTTCTCGGGATATGGTGCAGGTTGCCCGACACGGCAACGCTATGGACATGTAAGCGAGTACGCTAGCCACTATGGAGACTGAGAAATCAACCAAGCAATCGATGTGGAGCCAGTGGAGTTCACCGCCGAACCTGGTGACGCTCGCCCGAATCGTACTCGTTGTCGTGTTCCTGGGACTCTACATCGGCGGCGGTGCATGGGGTGCCCGCAACATTGGCATGCGGTGGGGCGCCGCCATCGTGTTCATCATCGCCGCGTCGACCGATAAGATCGATGGTTGGATGGCACGCAAATACAATCAGGTGACGGAACTGGGCAAGCTCCTTGATCCAATCGCCGACAAGCTGCTCACGCTTGGTGCGCTCGTCGTGGCCGCCTGCTTCAACGAATTCGGCAACATGTGGATCGGCTGGATCGTCACCGGACTCTACGTGGTGCGTGAGATCGGCATCACGATCATGCGGTTCTTCGTCATCGACCACGGCGGCAAGGTGATCGCCGCATCTCAGGCGGGCAAATACAAGACATTCACGCTCTGCCTGGGGCTCGGATTGCTGCTGATGCCGGTGTGGAGCCTCACGCATGCCGTGTCTCAGCCGGCGTGGTTGACCGTGTACTTCATTGTCGCGTATGCGCTCATCTACTTCTCGCTCATTCTGTGCCTGTATTCCGGCTACGAGTATCTGCGTGGCGTGTTCGCGAAACCTGCGGTGACGCGCAAATAGGCGAATATCTGACTAGCGGTCGCAACGATCGCATACGGGCCCGCGCACTTCGGTGTGCGGGCCCGTTGCTTTGTCGCTATATATGCAAAACATGCAGACAACACGCCGTTATTCACAATGTCTGCACAATTTTTCACACTGAGAGTGAACGGCAGGCAGATGACGACGTGGAAGGAGCAGGTGTGGTAGAGCTTTTCGAGGTCGCCGAACTCGCCGGTGTGACCGACGTGGCCGATGTACAGCGGTATTGCGACGAACAGGCGCGCCATATTCTTGCTCACTGTGACACCCGGGGACTCAAGATTGCATGCGCGGAGTCCCTCACCGCTGGTCTGCTCGCGGATTCCTTTGTGAGGATACCGGGTGCGTCGAGCGTGTTCCTCGGTTCCGCGGTGACGTATGACATTCACGCCAAGGCGACGGTGTTGGGCGTCGATGCGGAACTCTTACGGACCCATGGCGCGGTCGATCCGGAAGTCGCGCGGCAGATGGCCCGCGGGGCCGCCCATCTGTTTTACCAAGAGCAATATGCGCATGGGGTCGTGGGGTTGTCTACCACTGGTGTCGCCGGTCCCGGCCCGGACGAGGGAAAACCGGCAGGAACCGTGTATATAGGCTTCGACATGCCGTGTTTTTCTTACGACGTAATACAGGAACGTGATTTTGCGCTCAGATTAGCGTTACGCGGCTCGCGAGAACTGGTTAGACATCTCACGGTGGCCTGTGTTCTGGGAAAAATGAGAGAATTCACAGGTTCTTCACAGGAAAAAATTCCGATAATGGAGACAAGGGAAAACTCATGAGGGGTAGTAGGAAAGGAAAGGTGTTCGTGATGGAACAGATGACAATGGTCAACGAGCAAGTTGAAGTCAAGTCGGTTGAGACTCCGGAGCAGGTGCGCTCAGGCAGTGCGCGCATGCGCGAACTCACTCCGGCCCAGCGTCGTGCGGTGATGTTCGCCCAGCAGCAGGTTCTTCGTGCCCGTGCCGCAAAGAAGGCCAAGGACGAGCATCAGGCCGCCCTCGCTCGCATGTGGCAGGAGGAAGACGCCGAGACCGCGCGCCCGCGCGCGATGGTGCACCGTCGTGAGACCGTGGGCGAGGTGAAGGAGGTGTCCCTGCGCGAGGCGATCGGGCATGTGCTGCGCGACCTTCGTACACGCGATCACAAGACGTTGCGTGAGGTGAGCGAGAAGGCGGGCGTGTCCCTCGGCTACCTCTCCGAAGTCGAGCGTGGCCAGAAGGAGGCCAGCTCCGAGCTGCTGGCGTCCATCTCGGAATCGCTGGGTCTGAGCACATCGCAGATGCTGCGCATGGTCGCGGATTACCTCGATTCCGTCGAGGCGTGAAATTCGGGCGTTCGCCTGTGAATGTCGGCCCGCTACTTCGGTGGCGGGCCTTTTTCGTGTCTATGCGCCGAATCTGATATGTCGAAGCTGGGTCGGTCGGCTCCTCTTGCGGCGCTGTGCCGACGTGGTTATGCTTGGGGCCATGCGTGAACGGGAATTCTGGCAGTTGCTCGAAGAAGTGTTCGGTCGTTCCTATGGCAGGGCGTTGGCCCATGACCAGGGGCTCACCCAGTTGCATGGCATGACGGTGGTGGAGGCGCTGGCTGCCGGCGAAGAGCCTCGTGTGGTGTGGAATGTGTTGTGCGACCAGATGGATGTGCCCGATGCGAAGCGTTGGGGCCGGGATCACAATGCGCCGCCGCTGCCCGTCGATTTTCGTTAGGGGCGCTCAGGTGATCTGGTGGCGCATGTTGAGAATGTGGAGAATTGCTCGGCAGATGGGCGCATTCGAACAAATGTTCGCATGAGAGGGTATACTGGGCATATCGCGAAAGCTACGGCATCGATTGCATGCGTATGCTGCATATGATGTGTGAATATCGGTGTCCTCCGACCACAATGCCCAGGTGTGCTTGTGCCGCCCGGCACTGTGCCGGTAGGGTTGGGGTGTTCGCCGATCGTGGCGCGTTTGACTGTTGAAGTGAGGAGTACAGATGGCTGCACGAAGCAAGTCCTCCGTCAAGGAGACGGAGAAGACCGAGGCGCCTGGCGTCGACAAGAAGCGCGAGGATGCGCTCAATTCGGCGTTGGCCCAAGTGGAGAAGCAGTTCGGCAAGGGCTCTGCCATGCGTTTGGGAGATAGGCCGGAACAGGACATCGAGGTGATTTCCACCGGCTCGTTGGCCCTCGACACCGCTTTGGGCATCGGCGGTCTGCCCCGTGGGCGCATTGTGGAGATCTATGGCCCGGAGTCGTCGGGCAAGACCACGCTGGCGTTGCATGTGGTCGCCAATGCGCAGAAGAACGGTGGCGTGGCCGCGTTCATCGATGCCGAGCACGCCCTTGATCCCGTGTATGCGCGTCACTTGGGCGTCGATACCGATTCGCTCATCGTTTCGCAGCCGGACAACGGGGAGCAGGCGCTGGAAATCGCCGACATGCTCATTCGTTCCGGGGCTCTTGACGTCATCGTCATCGATTCGGTGGCGGCATTGGTGCCGAAGGCCGAGATCGAAGGCGATATGGGTGACAGTCACGTCGGTCTGCAGGCAAGGCTCATGAGCCAGGCGCTACGCAAGATGACCGGTGCGCTGGCGCAGGCGAACACGACGGCCATCTTCATCAACCAGTTGCGAGAGAAGATCGGCGTGTTCTTCGGAAGCCCAGAGACGACTACCGGCGGCAAGGCGTTGAAGTTCTATGCATCCGTCCGCATGGACATCCGCCGCATCCAGACGCTGAAAGACAAGGACGAGCCGATTGGCAACCGCACTCGTGTCAAGGTGGTCAAGAACAAGATGGCACCTCCATTCAAGACCGCCGAGTTCGACATGCTCTATGGGCAGGGCATCTCGCAAGAGGGGTCGATTCTCGACATGGCGTTGGAGACCGACGTGGTGAGGAAGTCCGGTTCCTGGTTCACCTACAACGGTGAGCAGCTGGGGCAGGGCCGTGAGAACGTGCGTAAGTTCCTCATCGACAATCCGAAGCTCGCCGAGGAGATCTCCACTCAGGTGAAGGTCAAGACCGGGCTCATCTCCACCGACGACCAGTTCGGCATCGACGGCACCGAGGAGGAGAACGGTGAGTCTATAACCACCAGTGAGTCGAATGCGGAGGCTCAGACGGGTGCTGAAGCCTGAGTGCTTCTTTGGGTGCCCCGTGGATCGGGTGTCGGCTGGCCGACACCCGATCCACGGGGCACCGGCGTATTGCATGCCGTACCGAAGGAATGCGGGGAATAGGAGTTGCAATGATCAGTGCAGAGGAGTTTCTGAGCTCCCATGAGCAGATGGTGCGTGAGCCGTCGGCGCCCAACAGCTCAAATCGAGGCGTTCCGGGGAAGCGCCCGACGAAGGAACGGCGTCGGAAGCTGTCTGGTGGCTTCGCCTATTCGGTGGCGACGGATCCGCATGACGAAGATGAGTGCAAGGAAAGCGCATTGCGTCTGCTCGACGCGGCCGCGCGGTCCAGCGGATCCCTGCGGGACAAGCTTGCCGAACGGGAATACGATGCTGAGGTGATCGAGCGCGTCGTCGTGCGTCTCGAGGAGCTCGGACTCATTGACGACGAGGAATACGCCCGCAATGTGATTCGTTCCTGCACCGCCCGCATGATGGGTGCGCGTGGTGTCATACGGGAGCTAGTGCGCAAGGGTGTTCCTCGCCCTCTGGCTGAACGCATGGTACGGCAGACCGCACAGGCCGGGGTGTTCGAAGACTGTGCGTGGGAACTGGGCAGGACTGTGGTGAAAAAGAACGCCGGCAAAGATGCCGAGGTCTGCAAACGGCGCTTCTGGTCCGCCGGAGGTCGTAAGGGCCATGCGCCGGAGGATCTGCGCGCCGTAAGCGACGAGTTGTTTCGACGTCGGATCGACGAATGACGGTTAAATCGATCATGCCGAAAAGACCGAAAGATAAGGAGTGAGACCTCTTATACCCCGGGTTCTGTCATGCCGTGAAGGCATGGATGGCCATCCATCTCGACCTGACGTCGCCGTCAGGCTCTAGCAGCCTACCCGAAGGCAGAGCGAGCAACTCTATAGCCTTCTGCTTGGCCTTGCTCCCGATGAGGCTTGCCATGCGGCTCCTGTTACCAGTCGCCCGGTGGTCTCTTGCACCGCCGTTTCACCCTTGCCGGCCCGAAGGCAGGCGGTCTGTTCTCTGCTGCGCTATCTCTCAGGTCACCCTGGGCGGACGTTATCCGCCATCGTGCTCTGTGGAGCCCGGAAGTTCCTCAGCCACAAAGTGGCCGCGGCCATCAAGAGGTCTCGCGTCCGATTGTAGCAAGGGGTGTGACTGCCTGCAGTGGTGGCTGGAGGAGGCGCCTTTTGATGAAACTGGTGCTTTGGCGCGGCATATGCGTCTGCGACGTGAGCAATCCGTTCCGACTCGTGGGAAAAGACGCCGTTTTTTCAACAAATAGGGGAAAGCGGGGGCGTGTCTTGCCAATTCTTGCCCGAACTCGGTTACAATATGAGTCATATCCGAATGGCAGTAGCCGTTCGGTCCGTATATAGCGGTGTGAAAGCCGCTTGAGTCTAGGGAGGTCCACATGGATATCGTTCTGACAGGCCGTCACATTCAGATCAAGCAGAAGTTCCGTGACGTCGTCGAAAGCAAGATGAATCGTGTGACCGCAATTGCGCCGGACGCGCAGCGCGTACAGGTCGTGCTGTCGCATGAAGGCAATCCACGTCTGCATGACACCGCCGTCCGCGTGGAACTGACCGTTGTGGCTGGTCCGACCGTGGTTCGCGCCGAGGCGTCCAGCCTCGATGAGGTGAGCGCCCTCGATCTGGCGCTCGACAAGCTCACGCTGCGTCTGCGCCGTGCGCGCGATCGCCGCAAGGATCACCGCAAGAACTACACGCCGGTGCCGGTCGATGCGGGCAAGTTCGTGCCGCCGAGCGAGGAGCGCGAAGACATCATGGGTGACGAGGACGTCGACAACAGCCCCGCCTCCGCAGTCGCCGGAGATCTCGGTCCGGGCGAGTCCGTCGAGGTTCACGTCGGCGACACCCCGATCGTCATCCGTCGTAAGTTGCATGTCGCAGAACCCATGAGCATCGATGAGGCGCTGTATGAGATGGAGCTCATCGGCCATGACTTCTTCCTGTTCGTGAACAAGGACACCGGCCGTCCGTCGGTCGTCTACCACCGTCACGGCTGGAGCTACGGCGTCTTCGAGATCGACACCCCCGAGAACATCAAGAAGCTCGAAGAGGAGCGCAAGGCCTGAACAGGTTTCGTCCTCAATGGAAAGCGGCTCGCGTTGCGGGCCGCTTTTCCTTTGTTGGTTATGGGCGACATCAATGCATTTGTGTGCGGAATGCGAAGGAATGCCAAAAATGCGCAAATCTTCGTAGATTAGCCGGAAAAAGTGGAATAGGGGGCTCAAGTCGCTTATTGTAGGAGTGTTGTTGCAAACACCGTTAGGGAGTGAATGTGGTTGATATCGTAGACAAAGCCCTGCGTATGGGCGAAGGTCGCCAGATCAAGAAGCTCGAACACGTCGCCGAAGCCGTGAACAAGCTCGAAGATCAGATGGTGGCCATGAGCGACGAGGAGCTCAAAGGGCAGACCGCCAAGTTCAAGGAACGCCTGGCCAACGGCGAGACGCTCGACGACCTGATGCCGGAGGCTTTCGCGACGGTGCGAGAGGTGTCCAAGCGCACGCTGGGCCAGCGTCACTTCGACGTACAGCTCATGGGCGGCGCGGCGCTGCACTGGGGCAACATCGCCGAAATGAAGACCGGTGAAGGCAAGACCCTCGTGGCGACGTTGCCGAGCTACCTCAATGCGCTCGAAGGCAAGGGCGTGCACGTCATCACCGTCAACGACTATCTCGCCAGCTACCAGAGCGAGCTGATGGGCCGCATCTACCGTTTCCTCGGCATGAGCGTCGGGTGCATCGTCACCGGCCAGAAGCCGGCCGAACGTCGCAAGCAGTACAATGCCGACATCACCTACGGCACGAACAACGAATTCGGTTTCGATTACCTGCGCGACAACATGGCGTGGGAGAAGAACGAGCTCGTGCAGCGTGGCCACCATTACGCCATCGTCGACGAGGTCGACTCGATCCTCATCGACGAAGCCCGTACGCCGCTCATCATCTCCGGACCTGCCGAGGGTGATGTGACCCGTTGGTACCGTCAGTTCGCCAAGCTGGTGCTCAAGCTCAACCGTGACGAGGACTACGAGGTCGACGAGAAGAAGAAGACCGTGGGCATTCTCGACCCGGGCATCACGAAGATCGAGGACTACCTGGGCATCGACAACCTGTATGAGCCGAGCAACACCGCGCTGATCGGCTACCTCAACAATGCGATCAAGGCCAAGGAGCTGTTCCTGCGCGACCGCGACTACGTGGTCACCGGTGGCGAGGTGCTCATCGTCGACGAGCACACCGGACGTATTCTGCCCGGCCGCCGTTACAACGAGGGTCTGCACCAGGCCATCGAGGCGAAGGAGAACGTGGAGGTCAAGGCCGAGAACCAGACCTTCGCCACGATTACGCTGCAGAACTACTTCCGTATGTACGACAAGCTTGCGGGTATGACCGGTACGGCCGAGACCGAGGCCGCGGAGTTCATGGGCACCTACAAGCTCGGCGTGCTGCCGATTCCGCCGAACAAGCCGATGATCCGCATCGATCAGGATGACCTCATCTTCCGTACGAAGAAGGAGAAGCTCGCCGCAATCGTCAAGGATGTGGCTGCGCGTCATCGCAAGGGCCAGCCGGTGCTGCTCGGCACCGCCTCGGTGGAGTCCTCCGAGGTCGTCTCCTCCCTGCTCGACGTGGTTGAGATTCCGCACAAGGTGCTCAACGCGAAGCAGCATGAGAAGGAAGCGGCGGTCGTGGCCGTGGCGGGTCGCAAGGGCGCCGTCACCGTCGCCACGAACATGGCCGGTCGAGGCACCGACATCATGCTCGGCGGCAACGTCGAGTTCCTCGCCGACGCCGAGCTCAAGGCGAAGGGCTACTCGCCGGACGACACCCCGGAGGAATACGAGAAGCTGTGGCCTGAGACCCTGAAGAAGATCAAGGAGCAGGTCAAGGACGAGCACGAAGAGGTCAAGAAGCTCGGCGGCCTGTATGTGCTCGGCACCGAACGCCACGAATCACGCCGAATCGACAACCAGCTGCGCGGCCGCTCCGGACGTCAGGGCGATCCGGGTGAGTCCCGGTTCTACCTGAGCCTCGAAGACGACCTCATGCGCCTGTTCAACACACAGCTCGTCGCCCGCGTGATGGCGAAGGGCATGCCCGAGGGTGAGCCGATCGAGTCGAAGAGCGTGTCCAAGGGCGTGCGCAATGCGCAGAAGGCCGTGGAATCGCGTAACTTCGAGATTCGTAAGAACGTGCTCAAGTACGACGATGTGATGAACAAGCAGCGCACCGTAATCTACTCGGAACGTCAGGCCGTGTTGAAGGGCGAGGACATTCACGAGGACATCGAGGCCTTCATCTCCGACACGCTCACCAGCTATGTGCGGGGTGCCAAGAACGGTTCCGACAAGCCGGCTGATTGGGATTGGAACGGCCAGTTCAAGGCAGTGAACGACCTGTACCCGACCAAGGTGACCCTGGACGAGGACAAGGAGGCGGCCGAAGGGCTCAAGGGCGACAAGGCCGTGGATGCCGTGGTCAAACTGTTTGTCGACGACGCCGATGCGCAGTATGAGGCCTTCGAGACCAAGCTCGGCGCCGATGGCCTGCGTACGCTGGAGCGTCGCGTGGTGCTCGCCGTGCTCGATCGCAAATGGCGCGAACATCTGTACGAGATGGACTACCTCAAGGACGGCATTGGCCTGCGTGGCATGGGCCAGCGTGATCCGCTGGTCGAATACCAGCGTGAAGGCTACCAGATGTACAACCAGATGATCGAGGCCATCAAGGAGGAGACGGTGCAGTTGCTCTTCCACATCGACCTCGACAGCATCGCCCAGACGAACGACAACGGCACCGACTCCATCGACGACGCGGCGGTCGATTCCGCCGAAATCAAGATGGGCGACGATGTGAGCGAGGACGACGAGTTGAGCAAGGGCAATCTGTCGGAGCACGAGCCCGAAGAGGCCGCGCGCATCGACGATCATGCCGACGAGCTGGAGACCGCCGAGAACATCGCTGCGGTCAAGGAAGCGGCGGCGGAAGGCGAGCGGATTCCGGAATCCGGTCTGCTCGGTCCGGAGCCGATGAGCCATGCCGAAGGCAAGGTGCCGGCGAGCAAGCGTCCGAAGAGCGAGGAGCTCAAGACCCCATGGTCCGACGGTCGCACGTTCCCGGGCACGCCGAAGAACGCACCGTGCCCGTGCGGCTCCGGCCGTAAGTACAAGATGTGCCACGGCCAGAACGAGCAGTGAGCATATCCAACCCGATATCGAGGGGCGCCGCATGCGGCGCCCCTTTTGTGTTGACCATGATGCGGGACTCGACATGTGTTTGTTGCTTGTGTTCCCTAGACTGTGCGTAGCAGCTACGAAACGAGGAGTGGTCATGGCCGACATCACATGGAAATCGATTCTCACCAAGCTCGTGCAGGGCAATCACCTGAGTGCCGAGGAATCCGAGTGGTTCGTCGATGACCTCATGAAGGGCAACGCCAACCCGGCAGCCGTCGGTGCCGTGCTCGCGACACAACAGCAGCTCGGATTGACGGCCGATGAGGTCGCGGGTGCCGCAAAGGCGATGGTGTCGCATGCGGTGCCGTTGGAAGTGAACCGTGAATGCACCGACATCGTCGGCACGGGTGGCGATGGCGCGCATACCGTCAATCTGTCGACGATGGGGGCGGTGATCGCAGCCGCTGCGGGCGTGACGATCGTCAAGCACGGCAACCGCGCCGCGAGCTCCAAGTGCGGGGCGGCCGACTGTCTGGAGGCGCTCGGGCTGCCGCTCGATCTCAAACCGCAGGCCGTGGCCGAGGTGGCCGATGAGGTGGGCATCACCTTCGCCTTCGCCAAAACCTTCCACCCGGCGATGCGATTCGTGGGACCGGTGCGCGCCGCGCTCGGCGTCCCGTGCGTGTTCAACGTGCTTGGCCCGTTGACGAATCCAGCGACCCCGAAGCATATGGCAATCGGCTGCGCCAACCGTGCGATGAGCCCGATCATGGCCGCGGTCTACGCGGCGAACGGCCAGAGCGGCATGGTGTACACCTCGAACGAAGGTCTCGACGAGATGGCGCCGACCGGTCCGATTTCCGTCTGGGAATTCAAGGACGGCAAGGTCTCCGAAACGGAATTCGACCCAATCGAGGAGCTTGGGCTCGCCAAGGTCACGATTGAGGATCTGCATGGTGGCGAGCCGGATTACAATGCCCAGGCCGCCCGCGACCTCTTCGCCGGAAAGAATGTGCCGTTCCGTACGACGGCATTGCTCAATGCCGCCTCCGCAATCGTGGCGGATGGCTCGCTCATCGATGCCTCCGCTCCTCTGGGCGAACGGTTCCGCCAAGCCTATGCCATCGCCGAACAGGCAGTCGATTCCGGTCGTGCCGCCGCATTGCTTGACGAGTGGATCGCCGTCGCAAGCCAACATGTCGACTGAGTTGTAGGAGTGCGGGGATTACCTGGTCCCTATAACCAGAGGTGCCATTCGGCTATGCACGGCCGAATGGCGCCTTGTTCCTTCTTGAATCCTATACGCAAGCGCCGTCGTCTTCCTCATCCCGCTTGGTCTCGTCATGGCCGCGGTGTGTGACGAACAGGCCACCGGCACCGACGAGTATCGAGATGCCGAAGACGATGCCGAGCACGGTCGCCCAGGCCGGCAGAAACGCCGTGGCGATGATGCCGGCGATGCCCACGACGAGCAGGATGCCGCAGATGAGACGCGACCAGCGAATCTGACCCAGATCGGGATTGGGGGGAGTGAAGACGCTGCCGCGATCCATCACATCGTCGGTGTCGAGCCAACTCGATTGCGTGAAATCACGCGGGCCTGACGAATCGACGAAACTGCCCTGTTTGAGGTCGTTCACCGAAAGAATTGCCTTCTTCTCCTCGCGCTTTTCCTGACGTGTGGCATGCCGGTCGAATTTCCTCGCGGTGCGTGATCGCTCCACGTCGCCCAGATCGTCGGAATACTCGTCGAGGAAGCGATTCCAGGCGGCCTCCTCGGAGATCTCGCTCGAATCACCCCCGTTGCGGCCGGAATCGTGTGGCTTCGTTTCTTCGCCGTCGTTGCTATTGTTGAGGTCAGTCATAGGTTCACTGTAGCAAGCGGATGCTATGAGACATGTAGGAGGAGGCAGCATGTTGTATTGGTTCTTCATGAGAACGCTCGGTCCGGTGGCGCGGCATCGTTTCAAGCCCGTGGCAGAGGGGCTCCAGAACATTCCACGTACCGGCGGGGGCATCATTGCAGCCAATCATCTGGCTGTGATCGACGATGCGTTGCTGCCGCTCACCTGTCCGCGCATGATTCATTTCATGGGCAAGGCGGAGTATTTCGAGGGCAAGGGCATCAAGGGCAAGTTCAAGAAGTGGTGGTTCACCTCGGTGGGCGTGTTCCCCGTGGATCGTTCGGGCGGCTCAAAGTCGCTCGGTGCGCTTGAGCATGCACGTGAGATCATCGAGGAAGGCCACCTGTTCGGCATCCACATCGAAGGCACCCGCAGCCCGGACGGCCGTCTGTACAAGGGACACACCGGTGCCGCGCGTCTCGCCTTGGAAACCGGTTGCCCGATCATTCCCGCCGCCATCATCGGTTCACGCGAACTGCAGAAGCCGGGGCAGGTGATTCCGGGCAAGGGGCACTCCAAGGTGATCTATGGTGAACCCATCGAAGTGGAGAAGACTCCGTCTGCCGAGGTGACGCATGAACGGCTGCGTGAGCTCACCGACGAGATCACGCGCAGGATCCAGGCGATGAGCGGGCAGGAATACGTTCCCGAATACGCCCAGGTGGTCAAGCAGCAGATGAAGGAGGAGCAGGACGTGCTCGATTCCGCTGGCGCAGAAGCAGCGACTGATCTCGAGCGTGAACATGAATAGGCTGATCTGAGTCTGGCTCTGGGAGGCATGCGTATACATTGTGTCCCGCACCACCAGTGGTGGTGCGGGACACAATGTATACGCGCATACGCCGCTCAGATCACCGTGAGTGTGATCACCGTTTTCTTGCCGTCCTCGCCACGCAGACGCACCTGCTGGCCGCCTTTGGGATCCTGGAATCGCACGGTGTGCAGGAGGTCGCCCAACGGTGATGAGACCTTCACCTCAAAGCCGAGGTCTTCAAGGATCTTCCTCGCCTCTTCCGTCTTCTTGCCCGTGACGTCGGGAACGGTCACCATTTCAGGGCCCCGGGAGACGGTGACCGTGACCGCATCGCCCCAGTGCAATTGGGTTCCCGCCTCGGGATCCACTGAAATCACCTGGTCCCGTGGAATCGTATCGCTGTACTCTTCGGTGTAGGTCGCCTTGAGCTTGGCGTCATCAAACGACTTCTGCGCCTGACCGCGCGTCATGCCCACCACATTCGGCATCGCCACCGGCATGGGCCCTTTGGAGAGCGTCACCACGACGTCGTCGTTATGGTTCTGTGTGGTGCCGGCGCTGGGCGTGATGTCGATGACCTCGCCTTCCGGAACGCTTTCGGAATACTCGTCGTTGTCTTCGTTGTGCGTGATGTTGGTGAAGCCCGCTTTCCGCAGGTCGTCCAGAGGGGACGAGCTGCTCATGATGTCTTCGGGAACGGTGGCCTGCTGCACACCTTGCGACACCGTCACATGCACCTCGCCGTTGGCCCGCTTGCTCACATGGGCATCCACATATTGCGGGTCGGTGGAGATGATCTCGCCGGCAGGCACTGTGTCGCTATACTGCTGTGTGCTTTTGTACGGAATCTGCGAGACTTTGAGCAGACGCTCATAGGAGTCCCATTTCACACCTGTGATCTTGCATGGAGCGTTTTCGGCACAACTGAGCCCCTCGGGTTTGGGCAGTGTCCAGTAGCTGCCGGGCCCCACGAAGTACCACAATGCGAATCCGCCACCGGCACCCAATGCGAGTATGGCGGCGATGATCGAAACGATCAGCGCCGTTCTATGCCTCTTGCGAGGCTGCACTTGCGTCTGGGCATTGCTGGGCAATGGCGCACCTGGCTCGCCGGGACGGCCGGAATTACGCCCATAACTTCCGGTAGAGCCTCCATAGGGGGGAACGGTGGTTCCACCGGAGGCCGGAACCGCGGAGTCCGGCGTCGAAGAGTCGTCCAGCGGTGTGGCGAGAGCCACCGTTCTTGCCTGTTCCGCCTCCTCATCGGTGAGATCGGGGGAGGCCAATGCAGTGAAAAGCGCGGCGGCAGAGGTAGGTGGTGGAGTGGATTCTTCCGGCGAATCCGATGTGCTCGAAACGGAGGGATGGTCGGAATCCTGCTCATTCGCACCCATTGGGAACACCCGAGTGCTGTTGATGGGTGGTTCCTGGGGGCGGAAGCGATAGTCCAATGCCTGGCGGCTCAGCGTGGGCATGAGCTCACGGAGGCGATCCAACGCCTCCTGTGCGCTTTTCGGACGGGCATTGACGTCACGCGCGGTCAGGTACGAGATGAAGGCCGAAACCCGGGGGTCGATGCCGTAGCACACCGTTCCTATGGAGGGTACGTTCTCGTTGACGTGCTTGAACACCATCGTCACCGGATTGTCTGACTGGAACGGCACCCTCCCCGCCAACAGCTCCCATGCCATGATGCCCACGGAATAGCAATCGCCCTGAGGAGTGGCCTGGTTGTTTTCGATCATCTCCGGGGCGAGATAGGCCGCTGTGCCAAGCAGCATCCCGGTGGAGGAGAGCGTGGCCTGCGAGGCGGCCTTGGCCAGGCCGAAATCGGTGATCTCCACATGACCGCGGTCGTTGATCAGAATGTTCTCCGGCTTGATGTCGCGGTGCACGACGCCGATCTCATGGGCGGCGGCAAGTCCGTTCAATGTCTCGCCGACGATGCGCAGGGTGTCGCGCACCGAGAACGTGGTGTGCGTCTGCATCTGGCTACGCAGATTCACGCCGTGCACGTACTCCATGACCAGATAGTACGAGCCATTCGTCTCACCGGTGTCGTACACCTGCACCACATGCGGATTGGCTATCGCTGCCGCGGATTTGGCCTCCCGTCGGAAGCGCTCGATGAACTGCTCGCGGTGGGGGCCCTGGGCCAGCTGCATGTGCATGATCTTGACCGCCACATTGCGCCCGAGCCTTTCGTCGACGGTCTGGTACACCGTGGCCATGCCGCCATCCGCGATCTTGCGCACAATGCGGTAGCGGCCGTCAATGAGATTGTCGTGGTCCGTGCCGTGTGCCGTGGTATCCACCATGCTGGTTGTGTTCCTTCTGCTGTGATGCCCCGATTGCGAGTGTGCCTTCGGAGGATATTTTACCGTTCGGCTGTGAAATCCGGCAGAAAGCGCTCACAGGCTTTACGAAGGCTTTGCGATTGTGCGGCGGTGAGACCCATTGCTTCGATACCTTCCTGGGTTTGCGACCACAATTGTGTGATGCGTTCGCGTGAATGCTCGATGGCCCCGGTGTCATGGAACAACGCAATGGTCTCATGCACCTGCGCGTCGGAGCGGGACGGCTGCTCGTACAGCTGCTGCAGCTGTACGCGTTGTGCGGCGGTGCCCAACATCATGGCGTCGGCGAGCAACACCGTGCGTTTCCCCTCACGAATATCGCCCCCGACAGGTTTCCCCGTGCTGCGGGAGGAGCCGATGACGTCCAGCAGATCGTCGGCCAGCTGGAATGCCTGTCCCAACGGCAGTCCTATGGCATGGGCGTGGAGGCTCGCTGCCTCTTTGGTCATACCGGATGCCAGGAATGCCAGCGTCAGCGGGGCAATGGTGGTATAGCTGGCGGTTTTCCAGCGAAACACGTCGAGTGACGCTTCGGCAAGCGCCTGCGGATCGTCGAGTGGCATGCGCTCAATGGCAAGGTCGAGCACCTGGCCCACCTCCACGTCACGTTGCATCGAAAGAAAGGCCTCCACCAAGCGTCGATGTTCGACCATACCGGTGCTGGCGTCCTCCATGATGAGCGTGCATGCCGTGGCGAGCATGTCGCCCAGCATGAGGCCCAGCCCGCGGCCTATGCTGCGTGCGCCGGCGAACGAGGTGAGCGCGCAGTGCGCGGAGGGCTTGCCGCGACGCAGATCCGAGTCGTCAATGAGGTCGTCGTGCACCAGTGCGGCGGTCTGGAACACCTCAATGGCACAGGCGAAGTCAAGCACCTTGGCGCGCTTGCTCTGCGATTGTGTGGAATCCGGGGCGCCGGCCAGCACATCGTAGGCATCCAGTGTGAGTAGCGCGCGCAGGCGTTTGCCCCCTTCGCTTGAGGAGAGCGCCTGATCCACCACTGCATTGAACATGGGGCGTAGGGCCGGGGTGATGGGCGCATCCGTTCTCCTCACCCCCACATACTCGTGCACAAGTTCTCGAATGCGGGTTTCAATGGCGCCGATACTGCTGGAATCGCTCATGGTTCCAGTGTATTCACAGCATTCCGACATTGCAGGTCATGCACAATATGGCCGACCTGCAATGTGGATAACACGTTCTCCGACCACAAATGCCCGTTGGGATGGAATCCTTTCCGTTCTGCCGCCACAGTGGATGCAAGACCCGTTTGGGTCGCAATGCAAGACGGACAAGGAGCGGATATGGTGTCGAACAATGACCACAACGAAGAGGCGGGGATGAACCGGGAAGACGGCGGTATCGCGGGTCTGGGCATGCACCCATTGCCGGTGGCGCGGCTCGAGGGTATGCGCCGCGAGTATTTCGAGCGGATGACCGACATCAGTACGGCATCGGCGGCGGCCCGGTGGATCGCCGATCTGCTGCCTCCATGGCTGACGTGGCTGCGGGAGCCTGAAATGGAGCCGCAGGATCTCGATGATGAGGTGCAGCTGATGCTGGTCACCGGTTTCAACATCTCGCTGGCGGTGCGCGATGCGATCATCATGACGGTGGTGGCGGACGAGTCGCAGTGGGACGAAGGCGTCATCTCACGGTTCGCAGCGCATCCCCATGACCAGGATGTGGCACAATCGATGTCCGCCATGCTTACCGCGGCCTTCGAGGAACCCGAATCGGACGAACGGCGGTGCGTGCGGGTCACCGAACTGCTTCACACCATATCGGGGCGTCTGCCCGCCGAATGCACCAGGCAATTGCGGGCGGTGATGGCCTATCTCAAATGGTGGCGCGGCGACGAGTCCGCACTGTACGATGCGCTCGGGGTGCTCGAGGAAGATGAACGGGTCACATTGGCGGCGATCGTCGCGGCTGCGGTCACCCGACACGTCTACCCGGCGCATGCATGCCGAGCCGAGACGGAGGACGCACCGACCGCAGGCACCTGAGGGCCCATGGGAATAATCGTCCCGAAGACATGGTTAACTCACATAGTCAGCGACTTGACCTTGCCGTAGCTATGCCCAAAAGCAAGCATACGACGGTCGGCCGCGTTCCACAAGACCCAGGGAGGTACAGTTTGGTCGCCAAGGAAACGACGAGCACCGAGAAAGCCGCGAAGAAGAAGGCCTCCGAAAGCGCCCACGACGAAGCCACCGTCGAAGAGAAGGGCAAGACCACCCGTAGGAAGGCATCTTCGAAGGCTTCGTCGGCGAAGAAGGGCTCCGCCGGCAAGACCACCAAGCGTGCCACGGCCCGGAAGAAGAAGGATGCCGCCGAGAGCGAGTCAACGCCGGCGAGGAAGACTCGTGCGGCTTCGAAGACCGGCGCGAAGAAGGCCGTTTCCAAGTCCGAGGAGATCGACGACGAGGATATGATCGGTGAGGATGTGATCGACGAGGAGGATCTCGACCTCGACGAGGATCTTGACGCCGACGAGAACGACGACGACCTCGAGGATGAGGAGTCGGAGGACGAACCCGAACCGGAGGAGGACGACGAAGAGCCACAGGCCCCGAAGGAGCCCAAGGAGAAGGGTGCGTTCGTCGTCAGCGACAACGATGAGGACGACGAGGCCCTTCTGGCGAATCCGGGCGTGAACCCGAAGCGCCGCGTGGTAACCACGGGCGCGACCGCCGACCCGGTGAAGGATTACCTCAAGCAGATCGGTCGTGTGAGCCTTCTCAATGCCGAACAGGAGGTCGATCTCTCCGAGCGCATCGAGGCCGGCCTGTACGCCCAGCATCTGCTCGACACCGAGGGCGATACGATGGAGTTCAGGCGCAAGCGCGAACTCAAGTGGGCCGCCGCCGATGGCAAGAAGGCGAAGGACCACCTGCTCGAGGCCAATCTGCGACTCGTCGTCTCGCTCGCCAAGCGTTACACCGGCCGCGGCATGCTGTTCCTCGACCTCATCCAGGAAGGCAATCTGGGTCTCATCCGCGCCGTCGAGAAATTCGATTGGAAGAAGGGCTTCAAGTTCTCCACCTATGCCACCTGGTGGATCCGTCAGGCGATCACCCGCGCCATGGCCGACCAGGCCCGCACGATTCGCGTGCCGGTGCATATGGTCGAGGTGATCAACAAGCTCTCGCGCGTCCAGCGCCAGATGCTGCAGGATCTGGGCCGTGAGCCCACGCCCGACGAGCTTGCCCGCGAGCTCGACATGCCGGTGGAGAAGGTGCAGGAAGTGCAGAAGTACGGCCGTGAGCCGATTTCGTTGCATACGCCGCTGGGTGAGGACGGCGATTCCGAATTCGGCGATCTGATCGAAGACACCGATGCCATCGCACCGTCGGAGGCGGTCGCATTCTCACTGTTGCAGGAGCAATTCCGTCAGGTGCTCGAGACGCTCTCGCCGCGTGAGGCGGGCGTGATCAAGATGCGCTATGGTCTCGAGGACGGCCAGCCGAAGACGCTTGACGACATCGGCCGCGTATACGGCGTGACCCGCGAGCGCATTCGCCAGATCGAGTCGAAGACCATGTCGAAGTTGCGTCATCCGTCCCGTTCGCAGACGCTGCGCGACTTCCTCGATCAGTGACGCTGAACGGCGTCCATTGCCGGCGCACCCCGATGGATGCGCGCGGACGCCAGACGACATGACAATGCCAGGGAGAGCGTGAGCCGAGTGGCTCCGCTCTCTTTTGCATCGAAGAGGAGATACAGAGGAAGGTTATGGCGAAGAAGGAACCCGGCAGCTACGGCGCCGGCTCATTGACGGTGCTGGAGGGACTGGACGCGGTGCGCAAGCGTCCGGGCATGTACATCGGCACCACGGATAGCCAGGGTCTCATGCACTGCCTGTGGGAGATCATCGACAATTCGGTGGACGAGGCGCTCGCCGGGGCATGCACGCATATCGTCGTCACCCTGCACGAAGACGGTTCGATCGAAGTCGCCGACAACGGCCGAGGCATACCGGTGGATGTGGAGCCGAAGACGAAGCTCACCGGCGTCGAGGTGGTGCTCACGAAGCTGCATGCGGGCGCCAAGTTCGGCAATTCGTCGTACAACGCCGCCGGAGGTCTGCATGGCGTGGGCTCCTCGGTGGTCAATGCATTGAGCTCGCGCATGGACGTCGAAGTCGACCGCAACGGCCACACCTACCATATGGCGTTCCACCAAGGGCATCCAGGTGTGTATACCGACGAGGACCCACAGCGTCCATCCCCCGACTCACCGTTCAAGAAAACGCGCAAGAACCGCCCCACCGAGCTCGAGATCATCGGCAAGGTGCCCCCGAAGCGCACGGGCACGCGCATCCGCTATTGGGCGGATCCGGAAATCTTCAATGACACCGCGAAATTCGACTACGGACAACTGATCGACCGTGTGCGCCAGACGAGCTTCCTGGTGCCGGGTCTGAAGATCACGGTGATCGACGAACACATCCGTGAGACAGGCGACGCCGACACCGACGTGTTCGAGGAGACCGACGTCGAACAGGCGCAATCCGACCAGGTCGAGCAGATCGAGGCGGAGACCGAGGCAAGCGAGAATCCCGCGAAGATCGGCCTTGAGCGGGCGAACGCGGAGGACGCGCAGGAACAGGCACAGGATCCGCAAGAGGCAGTCGCAGCCATACCGGTCGTGCAATCTGCGGATTCGGGCGCCTCAGTGCCGGGACACCGGCGTGTGGAGGAATTCTGCCATACCGGCGGCGTTGTCGATTTCGTGGACTTCCTCTCCCACGGCGAGGCCGTTTCCACCGTGTGGCGAATAAGCGGGCAGGGCACGTACCATGAGGAGACGCAGGCAGTGGACGCGAACGGCGACCTGCATGCGCAGAAGATCGTGCGAACCTGCGACGTCGATATCGCGATGCGTTGGACGAACGGCTACGACACGGTGCTGAAGAGCTTCGTGAACGTCGTCGCCACGCCGGGTGGCGGCATGCACGTGGACGGCTTCCTGCAGGGCATCACCAAGCAGATTCGCAAGGCGGTGGAAGACAACGCGCGCAAGCTCAAGGTCAATCTCAAAGACCCGAAGATGAAGATCGAGCGTGACGACATTCTCGCCGGATTGGTGGCTGTGGTCACCGTGCGCATCGCCGAGCCGCAGTTCCAGGGGCAGACGAAGGACGTGCTCGGCACCGCGCCGGTCAAGCCGCTCGTCACGCGCATCACCGACAAACAGTTCGCCGAGCTCATCACCGGCGCGAAACGCGGGTACAAGGAGCAGTCGGCGCGCGTGCTCGAGAAGATCGTGGGCGAGATGCACGCGCGCATTCAGGCACGCAAGACCAAGGAGGTCACGCGTCGCAAGAACGCACTCGAATCCGCCTCCATGCCGAGTAAACTGTCGGATTGCCAGCCGGGCAACGACGACATAGCCGAATTGTTCATCGTCGAGGGTGATTCCGCACTCGGCACGGCGAAGGCCGCCCGCAATTCGGCGTTCCAGGCGCTGCTGCCGATCCGCGGCAAGATTCTCAACGTGCAGAAGGCGTCGTTGTCGCAGATGCTTTCGAACAAGGAATGCGCATCGATCATCCAGGTGATCGGTGCGGGTTCGGGGGCCAGCTTCGACATCGAGTCGGCGCGGTACAACAAAATCGTCATGATGACCGATGCCGATGTGGATGGCGCGCATATTCGCACATTGCTGCTCACGCTGTTCTACCGGTACATGCGACCGCTCGTCGAGGCGGGGCACGTGTATGCGGCCGTGCCGCCGCTGCACCGCATCGCTTTGGCGGGGGCACGCAAGGGCGAGTATATCTACACGTATTCAGATGACGAGTTGGCGGGCAGGCTCGCGCAGCTCGACGCTGAGCATATTCCGTATGCCGACGACATCCAGCGCTATAAGGGCTTGGGTGAGATGGACGCGAACCAGCTTGCCGACACGACGATGGATCCGCGCACGCGTCTGCTGCGCCGCATCCGTATGGAGGACGCCGAGCAGGCGAACGACATCTTCAGCCTGCTCATGGGCGACGAAGTGCCTCCGCGCCGCCAGTTCATTGTCGACAACGCCGAGGATTTCGACCGTTCGAAGATCGACACCTGACGCTTTCGTGCAACCGATGCCCACAGGGGCCCGGAACCCGCGCTGAGGAGCGTGCTCTACGCGCAAAGCGCGCAGAGCACTTTGACGAAGCGCGGGTTCCGGGCCCCTGTGGGCATCGGTCTCGCACGATATGGGTCAGTCGGCGTGGCGAGCCGCCATCGCCTGGTCGTAGACCTGTTCCACCTGATCGGTCACGGTACGAACGTTATACCGATCGAGTAGCCCCGCTTCGCGGGCATGCAGGTCGGCCGCCCAAGGTTCGTCGGTGAGTGCGCGGGCAATGCGTTCGGCAAGAATGCGGGCACGGTCTGTTCCACTCACCGGGAAGAGCGAGTCCTCGTCATCGAGCATGGTCGACCGGTAGCCGGGATTGTCACCGGCCAGCGTGACACCGGCATTCGAGGCGATGGCCTCGAGCAGCACGATGCCGAAGGATTCGCCTCCGGTTGCGGGGAAGATGGCCACATCGGCGCTCGCCAGCAGCTTCGGCTTCTCCTCTTCCTCCACGAAGCCGAGGAACTCGATTGGCGTGCGCAGATGCGAGGCACGTTCCCGGCATTCGTTGAGCAGTGGGCCCTTGCCGGCGAACCGCACATGGAAGCCCCGCGGGAACAGATCATGCTCCTCGCCGTATTCGACGGCATCCAGAAGCAATTCCGCGCCTTTTCTCGGAACGAATCTGCCAAGGAACACCGCAAGGGGGCCCTCAGACGAGTGCGCACTGGCCGTGTCGCCCTGCACAATGGCATGAGTGGGGGAGGCGTCTGCGAACCGATCGACATCGACGGGATTCGGAATGACGACACCGCGAACATGCGCGGTCTGCTCGGCATACTGCGCGGCGATCTGGGAGACTGCGATCACCTCGTCGACGCGGCGGTGGGAGTGCATATTGACCAGCCCGAGCGCACGGCCGCCGATCCGGGAGGCAAAGTCGGCCGATGCGATGTGGTAGGTGGCGACGACGCCGGTGCGCTGGTGCGCATGGTCGAGCACCCTGCCTGCCATGAACGGGCTGTAGGGCGCCTGAACGTGCAGAATGTCGAAATCGTATTCGTCGAGCACCTCGCGGATATGCCGTGTGTTGGCCGGAAGCGGGATGCGCATGCGGTTTCCGTTGAACCGGACCATGACGTTGCGTGACATCGAATGGGTGTTCGGCACGGGGGAGTCATGCGTCTCGCCGACCAGATAATGCACCTCATGCCCCCGTCGCGCCAGCTCCTGGCCCAAGGTCACGATGTGCTGCTGCACGCCGTCGAGCACGTCCAGGGTGTCGTCGAACACGAATCCGATTCTCAAGCTCATGGGCACCAGTCTAATCATCGAACAGATTTCGAAGAACCGGATATTTTCTTTACGTAAGAATATAATTGTGGACTGTCGATGCGGAAACTGGCGCACACTATTTGGAGGTGCAATGACGAATCTGCTGCTCGCCGTAATCTACTTGGCCTTCATCTCGCTGGGGTTGCCAGACGGACTGCTCGGTTCGGCATGGCCCACCATGAGCGGTGACCTGCATGCTCCACTGTCGTGGGCCGGTGGCATCTCGATGACGATCAGTGCCGGAACCATCATCTCCGCACTGCTGAGCGACCGGCTCACGCTGAGATTCGGTGCAGGGCGCGTGACGGCGTTCTCCGTGGCGCTCACTGCTGCCGCCCTCATGGGATTCTCCTTCGCACCGAACTACTGGGTTCTCATCGTGTGCGCCATTCCCTACGGGCTCGGCGCGGGTGGCGTGGACGCGGCGCTCAACAACTACGTGGCCATCCACTACACGAGCCGGCATATGAGCTGGCTGCACTGCATGTGGGGTCTCGGCGCGCTCATCGGACCGTATATGATGAGTTACGCCATGGCAAGCCGGCATGGTTGGCAGTGGGGCTACCGTTCGGTTGGTGTCATCCAGCTCGTGCTCACCGCCATGCTCATATTCAGCCTGCCGTTGTGGAAGAGGCGCTCCGCTGCCGCGGACGCAGGCACGCAGGCCACGGACCGAAAGCCGATCGGCCTGCTCGGTGTATTGCGCATCAGTGGCGCCACGCAGATTCTCATCATGTTCTTTTGCTACTGCGCCATCGAACAGACCGCCATGCTATGGGCCAGCTCCTATATGGTCGGCATGGACGGCATGGCCGAAGACGTGGCTGCGACGTTCACGAGCATCTTCCTCATCGGCATCACTGTTGGCCGCTTCGCCAACGGCTTCCTCACCATGCGTTTCTCCGATCCCGTCATGATTCGCATCGGCACCATGACGACCGGCCTCGGGGCGCTGCTGCTGCTCGTTCCCGTGCACAACCCCGCGCTCTCCGCCGTGGCGTTCATACTCATCGGCCTTGGATGCGCTCCGGTCTACCCGTGCATCATCCACTCCACGCCCGCATACTTCGGGGCCGATAAATCGCAGGCGATCGTCGGTGTGCAGATGGCGTTCGCGTATGTGGGCACCATGCTCATGCCACCATTGTTCGGCGTGATCGCGCAGGCCACGACGATTGCCGTGCTGCCATGGTATCTGCTGGTGTTCGTCGCGCTCATGGCGGCGATGCACGAGTGGCTGCGCGCATTGCGACGCGACGACATGGCCGTCTGACATGTTCGCAACAGGCGATGCCGTGCCACATGCGCCGTCGATGAGCCCTACGATGACCGTGTATGCACTGTATAGGCAAATGTATGCAGCGTGTAATCCGAACCGACGACGTCTGAATGAGGGGGCGATGGCATGCCGATGGCGTTGGTGGCGTTGGTATACGTTGGCTTCGCTGCCATGGGGTTGCCGGAGGCCCTGCTCGGTGCCTCGTGGCCGGCTATGGGGTCGGGACTGCATGCGCCACTTGCCGCCGTCGTCGGGATTTCCGTCGTTATCGCCGCAGGGGCCATGTGGGCTGCGCTGGCCGGTGAGCCTTGGCTGCGTCGCTGGGGCTCGGGGCGCAGTGTGGATGTCGGTGTGGCATGCACCGTGGTGGCATTGCTTGGCTTCTCGTTCACGCCGTCATATTGGCTGCTGCTGTTCTTCGCCGTGCCATATGGCGTGGGCTCCGGTCTGCTCGCGCTCGCGCTCAACGCATACATAGCATTGCGCTTGCCGAGTGCGCATATTATTTGGATGCACGCCACGACGGCCGCAGGTGCCATGGCAGGTCATACGATGCTCGGTTGGATCATTGCGAACGATGCCGACTGGAGGTGGGCATACCGCTGCATCGGCCTTGTGCAACTTGCGCTGGCCATCGTGTTGGTGAGTGCCACGAAGCTGTGGCGCGACGAACTGACCCCCATCCAGCGCGCCACATTCGGCATGCAGGCATACGGCGAGCGTGATTGGCGTGTCGACGCGCATGCGCATGGCCGTCTGGGTGCGAGCCTGAGATTGCGCGGCGCGCTCCCGACACTGTTGCTTCTGTTCGCTTACGCTTCGGTGGAGCAGAGCACCATGCTGTGGGCGAGCAGCTACATGGTGCATGCCGGCCACATGAGCATCCATTATGCCGGTATCTACGCGAACCTATTCTTCATTGGATTGACGCTAGGTTCCGTGATTGCAGGATGCTTGGCGCTGCGATTGTCCGACGGCGCGTTGCTCGGCGGCGGCTTGGGCGTACTTGTTGCGGCGCTTGTGGTGATGATTGTGCCCATGGGGTCATGGCGCGCCCTTGCCGCGCCGGTCATGCTCGGGTTTGGGTGTGCCCCGATTAATCCGGCCGTCGTGCATATGACACCACGGCTGTTCGGCGCTGTTCATACGATGACCATGATCGGCTGGGAGACCGCCGTCATAGCCGTGGCCACACTGGTGAGTCCCGCATTGTTCGCCGTGTTCTCTGCCACGGTGGGCATGGCGGCCCTGCCGTGGTACTTGGCGTGTTTCACGTCGCTCGGCATACTGGCCGCCGTCATTCTCATGAGCGTGTCACATTTGCAATCGCAAGCGAGGTAGGAAATAATCGAACATATGTGCGAATGTATGGCAATGTTCAGCGAACCCACACGCGTGTGGTTCTCACGCGTGTTCGGAGAACCCACCGAGGCGCAGCGATTGGCATGGCCTGCGATCGGGCGTCGCGAGAATGTGCTGGTCATCGCGCCGACCGGTTCGGGAAAGACCCTCTCCGCGTTCCTGTTCGCCATCGACTCGCTTCTGTCCCGCAGCGCCGCCGACCATGCACGCAAAGGCGTGCGCGTGCTGTACATCTCACCGTTGAAGGCTCTTGGCGTCGACGTGGCGAAGAACCTTGATGCCCCTTTGGCCGGTATTCGCGAACAGATCGATGCCCTTGGCTCGCATGCGCCGCAGGTCACCGTCGCCACCAGAAGTGGAGATACGACCCCGAAGGAGCGGCGTGCGATCGTGTCGCATCCGCCGGACATTCTGGTCACGACCCCGGAGTCGCTGTATCTCATGCTCACTTCGAAAGCGCGCGGCATCCTGAAAACGGTGGATACCGTGATCGTGGATGAGGTGCATGCGGTCGCCGGCACGAAACGGGGGGCGCATCTGGCGCTGAGCCTTGAGCGTCTCGATGACCTTCTGGAACGGCCGGCGCAGCGCATAGGGCTTTCGGCGACGGTGAACCCGCCTGAGCGTGCCGCGAAGTTCCTCGCAGGAGCATTGCCGGTGACGGTCATCGCCACCGGGGGAAAGCCTGCACTCGACATCACTGTGGGCGAACCGGCGAAGACCCTTGGTGACGGGCCCGTGGCCAATGGCAGGCGCAAGGGAGGTGCTGGGGAGGTCGGCAGCACTTCTGCGCCAATCACCGGCGTGACGCCCGCGATGCAACGCTTGGCGGAGCGCAAGGCGAGGGAGCGGGATGGTCAAGGCGATCCGCAATCTGCAACCACCGGCGAGACAGCCAAGCGATGGGGTGATCCACTGCTGCCGGGTACACCGGTGAGCGAGGGCGCGCATGATCCGTCGGAGGTGAAATCCGCGTGGCCGGCGATCCAACGCCATATTCTCGACGAGATACTCTCGCACCGCACCACATTGGTGTTTGTGAATTCGCGCGGCCTATGCGAACGCCTGACCGCGCAGATCAACGATCTGTACGCACAACGGCTCGGCAAACGCAATCCGGTGGAACTGCCGACCAGCGAGACGGACGAGCCGGCCCACTATCATTCCACGTATGGGTCCACCACAATGAAGGTGGGGGCGCACGGACCCGACGAGCAGATTGCCATGGCGCATCACGGGTCGGTGTCGAAGGACCGCCGCAAGCAAATAGAGGAGAGACTCAAATCCGGACGTCTGCGTTGTGTGGTGGCGACGAGCAGTCTGGAGCTCGGCATCGACATGGGGTCGGTGGATCTGGTGATTCAGGTGACGCCGCCGTTGTCGGTCTCCTCTGGCCTGCAGCGCGTGGGCCGAGCCGACCATAGGGTGGGGGGAGTCTCGCACGCCGTCATGTACCCGGTGACACGCGAACAGATCATCGGCATGGGTGCCAGTGTGGAAGGCATGCTCAACGGGGCGATCGAACCATTGCATATGCCAATGAATCCTTTGGACGTGCTCGCGCAGCAGACCGTGGCGGCCGCCAGTCTGGAGCCCATCGCCGCCGATGATTGGTATGCGACGGTGAGACGCGCCGCCCCCTTCGCCTCGTTGGACCGGGCGATGTTCGACGCCGTGGTGGGCATGCTCACCGGTGCCTATAATTCCGAGGACTTCTCGGCATTTCGACCACCGCTCATGTTCGACGAGGATTCGGCCATGATCTCGGCGCGTCCGGGTGCACAGCGCCTCGCGGTGACCAGCGGCGGCACGATTCCCGACCGCGGTCTCTACACTGTAGTGCTGCCCGAGGCCGAGGCGGGAACAGGTCCGAGACGGGTTGGTGAGCTCGACGAGGAGATGGTGTATGAGACACGGGTGGGTGACATCATCACACTCGGCACCACGAATTGGCAGGTGCAGGAAATCACGAACGACCGCGTGGTCGTGGTGCCGGCGCCCGGACGAAGCGCACGCCTGCCGTTCTGGCACGGGGAGGGCAACGGGCGTGACTATTCCTTCGGCATGTCGCTTGGGGAATGGGTGCATGACATCGCCGCGGGATTGCAACCGGTGCACGGCAATGTCGGGAATGCGCCGGAATCCCGATTCAGCGACGTGGTTCTCAAACGCCTGCGAGCCGATGGTCTGGATGCCAACGCCATGGAGAATCTGGCGGCCTTCCTCTCCGAGCAGCGGGCGAGCACCGGTGTGATCCCGAGCAGTCGTGCGGTTGTGGTCGAACGCTGCCGCGAGGAGGAGGGCGATTGGCGCGTGATCATTCATACGCCGTTCGGGCGTCGTGTGCATGAGCCATGGGCGCTCGCAATCAACATGAGGTTGACGCAGCGCTATGGTTTCGACGGGCAGATCTTCGCCGCCGACGATGGCATCGTGCTGCGCCTGCCCGATGGGGAGGGAGGCATCGATGTCGCCGCGCTCATCGACTTCGACCCCGATGACATTCAGCGCATTGTGGAGAACCAGGTCTCCGGTAGTGTGCTGTTCGCCGCTCGATTCCGTGAGATCGCGGCGCGTGCGCTGTTCATGCCGAGGAACGACCCGGGCAAACGCGTGCCTCTATGGCAGCAGAGACTGAGAGCCGCCCAGCTGCTGGCCGCGGCGCGCACGAGGAAGAACTTCCCGCTGCTGCTCGAGACCGCCCGCGAATGCCTGCAGGACGTCTACGACGTTCCTGCCCTCCGCGAAGTGCTCACCCGCATACGTGGGGGAGCCATCGACGTGCATGCATGCGAGACGCAAGTGCCATCGCCCATGGCCGAGCATCTTCTGTTCGGCTTCGTGGGGTCGGTGATGTACCAGTACGATGTGCCGCAGGCCGAACGCAATGCGCAACTGCTCTCGATGGACCCGCTGGTGCTGGAACGGCTGTTGGGAACAGACAATCTGGCCCAGGTGCTCGATACGCAGGTGATCGATTCAGTGGCCGGCCAGCTGGCTTCGAAGACCTTCTGGAACGAACTCGACAAGCACGATCTGCGGGGACGCGTGAATCGCTACGCCAAGACGCATGGGCCGTTCACTGCCGACCGCCTGCTCTCCGAACTCGAGATCGACGCGCAGACGGCCGTCGAACTGCTTGGAGAACTGCGTGATGCCGGCGAGCTCATCAACGGTCGTTTCGACGAACGACTCGCTCCGGGGGTGGCGCAATGGGTGCATGCCGACGTGCTCAAACGCATTCGCTCGCAGTCGTTGGCCAAGGCCCGGGCGGCAATCAAACCTGTGGAACCCGAGCGGTACGAGGCGTTTCTCGTTCATCGGCAAGGTGTCGGCTCGGTGGGCGGCGAACGGTTGCAAGGTCTGGATGGACTCTTGCGTGCCATCGAACAGCTGGAGGGTGTCGCATTGCCGATGCCCGTGTGGGAGCGCCACGTGTTCCCGGCCCGTGTGCGAGATTACACGCCGACATTGCTCGACGAGCTGGTCGGCTCCGGCGATGTGGTATGGGTGGGTGATCCCACGGGCAGCGGCGAAGGGGGTGACGAGGCGGGACGCGTCATGTTCTTCCCGGCGGACTCCCCACAGTTGCAGGTGCATGCTGAGGCATTGGAATCCTCCCTAGGTCGAGCGGCTGCGCCGGAATCCGACATGCCGCTGACGGTGCGCGACGCGATACTGCTTGCCCTGCACGACGGTGGCGCTTACACGGCGCACTCATTGGAGGAGCGTGCGCAATCCCTGTGGCAGGCGAATCCGGAGCCGGAGGTGAATGAAACGACCGGCGAGGTGATGGCCACATCATGGTCCCATTCGCGATTCGAACAGACCCTATGGTCATTGGTCTGGTATGGATTCATTACCAACACATCGCTGCAGCCAGTCCGGTCGATGTCAACGCATACGAATGGAAGTAAGGCCACAGTGCGGTCGCATCGCCTCCGCATGCGTGCCCGAATACCCACACGCGGTATGTTCGGCGGCGGTCTGTGGTCACTGGTGCGCGCCCAGGGCGATGCGAGCCATGAGGAGGCGATGATCGACCTGATAGGCATTCTGCTCGACCGCTACGGCATCATTGCGCCCAATACGGTGTCGGATGCCGGCGTCCCCGGTGGATTCAGTGCCTTGTACCCAGTGCTCAAACGCATGGAGGAGAAAGGCACGCTATTGCGAGGTGTATTCGTCAAGGGATTCGGCGCCGCTCAATTCGCCGAACGAGAGACGGTGGACCTGCTGCGTCACCATATCGATTCCGAGCCTGTCATGACCGTCACCATGGATGTATGCGATCCGGCGAATCTCTATGGTTCGTCATTGGAATGGCCGGCGCCGGCCATACTTGAATCCAATGCCCGCACGGACTCCAAACGGCGCGCTGCCGTGAAACCAATACGACGCCCGGGCTCATTGGTGGTGCTGCGTCAGGGGCGCGCGGTGCTGTATGCGGCACTGGGGTCAGGTCGTATCGTGGCGTTCGAGTCTTCGCCGAGCGTGCTCAAATCGGCGGCGACGGCTTTGGAGCAGACATGTTCGCGATTGCATGGGGGCAGCATCACTTTCCGTGATTGCAACGGCGTGCCATTGCAGGGCGGCAACGCGATGTCCGACGCCCTTCGGCATGCCGGATTCACCCCGTCGCCGCAGGGGCTCCGACTGTATCGATGAGGCGGGTATGGCGGGCAGCCTCCTCGCTATGAGCGGAAGAGCGGTCCGAACGTAGCGGTGGAGGTCCTAGAATGCTTGTGTTTTGCGTTCTGCGTACAACGATGGTGGCATTGTACAGGGAAAGGACTTCACATGGGCATGCTCATTGCGTTGCTGCCGGCATTGTTCCTCGGCTCGAACAGCGTGATGACGGCGAAGATCGACGGCAAGCCAAGCCAAGGGACGCTGGGCACCACCTTCGGCGCATTCCTCTTCGCGGTGCTGATGGCCGTGTGCTACACGATTCCCCATGCAGGGGCATCGTTCGCGTTCAATCCCCGCATCTGGGCGGTGGGCCTATGCTCCGGCATATTCTGGACGATAGGATCCATCGGCCAGTTCTCGGCCTTGAAACCGCTCGGCGTCTCGCTGGCGATGCCGATCTCCACGGCCGGTCAGGTGGTGGGCAATGCGCTCATGGCCGCCATCGTTTTGGGGGAGTGGCGCTCATTGCGAGTCTGGGTGATCGGCATCATCGCCATCATTCTCGTCACCTCCGGCGCCATACTGTGTTCGTCCAGAGATTCCGCCACCGATGCCGTGCATATCAGTGCGAAGAACATGAAATTCGGCATGATCGCCCTGCTCATCTCCACCATCGGGTTCATGATGTACTTCGTGTTCCCGAACCTTCTGCACAAGACCGGGTATATCGACAACGCCATCTACAATGCGCCGGACGGCAACGGCCTGTACTATATGACCGCAATGATCCTGCCGCAGTCCGTTGGGCAGGTGCTCACTGCAGTCGCCATCATTGTGCTTGGCGAGCACAACCAGTCGCTCATCTTCACCCGCAAGACCGCGCTGAACATCTTCACTGGCCTCGCCTGGGCCATAGGCAACTGCCTCATCTTCATCTCGGCGGCCAACCCGAACGTCGGTCAGGCCATCGCCACGACCTTCTCCCAACTGGGAGTGCTCGTCTCCACCTTCGGTGGCATCGTAATCCTCAAGGAACACAAGACGAGGCATCAGATGATCTGCATACTCTTCGGCACATTGCTCATCGTGGCAGGTGCGGTGCTCATGGCCATGTACACCACCACGTGACAGACGCGGAATCGGCATACGGCAGGGCCCGGTCAGAGCAGCTCTGACCGGGCCCTGCCGTATGCCGTGTTGCGATCTCGCTCAGGCCGCGTAGGCGATCGGTGCCGGCAGCTCGGCTCCCGAACCATCACGACGCATATCCGGCGCCGGCAGTTCGACGGGATGACCCCCCGACGTTGCGGCCAGCAGCGGGTAGGAACCCACGCACGCCTTGATCAACGTGTTCTGCCCCTTGAGGAAGCGCTGCGAGCGCACACCACCGGTCGCTCTTCCCTTGGTGGGGTAGAGCTCCAATGGCGTGACCTTCGCCGCACCGTTCTCGGTGCCCGGCAGCGCATCCACATCGCCGGCGACGGTGAGCACCACGGCTCCGCTGGCGGGGGAGAGCAGATTGCCTGCGTCATCGTGCTCGGCATCATGCCATTCGACATCGGCATGCGCAACCACGGCGCAGGAGAGCACCGTGCATCCATCGGCGAGACGTATGCCGGCCATGCCTGCCGCAGTGCGGCCCTGGGGGCGTACGTTCCTGGCCTCATACGTGAGCAGCGAGGAATCGGAGGAAACGAACACGAAACGGTCGTCGTCATGCGCATCGGCCGCCACAAGCAGCTCGTCCCCGTCCTTCAAATCGATGATGCTCCAGGAATCCATCGTGGTGGGGGATTCACGATTCCAGCGCTTCACCACGCCGTCACGCGTGCCCAACCCCACCGGCGGCAGCTCCTGTGGTGTATCGTCCTGTCCGACGGTGTCGCGCAAGGCGAGCGTGGCGATCACCCGTTCGCCGGGCACCGGATCGGTGCTTTCGGTGGAGGTGAGCAGCTCGGTGGCTTCAATGCCTCCTTTGAGGCTCAGGTGGCCATGGACCTCCACATTCGGCAGCTCCACCACATGGGCGAGCACCATGCGGCCCGCGGAGGTGACCAACGCATAGTCGGCACGGGTGCGTGCAGGCATCAGCGAGACGATCACATCGTCGGGTTCACGCTCTTCGGTGTGAGCGCCTCGTTTGGCCCAAATGGCCAGGGCATCGATGCTCATGCGGGCTATGAGACCTGAGGCGCTCAATGCAATCACGCATGGTTCGTCTTCGATCCGCAGCGCCTCGGCGGTTTCGCCGGCCTTACGGGCTGCCGCCACCGCATCGGCGGCGTCGAGCACGTTCTCCGCATGGCGTGCGGCATCGAGTGCGGCGTCGGAAGGCATGTCATCGCCGTGGGCCACGACCGGCACGAGCCTGCCGTCGTCGCCCTCATCGAGCAGCACCGTCCGTCGTGGCGTACCGTAGGTTGCCACCGCCTTGTCCATCTCGTCGATCACCACGCCATCCAGCAATGCGGCCGAGCCGAGGATGCGCTCCAATTCGGTGATCGACGACTGAAGTTCGTCGCGTTCGGATTCGAGTTCGATGCGGCTCATCTTGGTGAGTCTGCGCAGGCGCAGGTCGAGAATGTATTGCGCCTGGATATCGTCGAGGCTGAATCGGCTCATGAGTCCGTGCTTGGCCTCCTCCGCGTCGTCGCTTGAGCGGATCACGTGAATCACCTCATCGATGTCCACCAAGGCGAGCAACAGACCCTCGACCAAATGCAGCCGGTCCAACGCCTTCTGACGGCGGAACTCACTGCGGCGCCGGATGACACCACGCCGGTGTTCGATCCATACATCGAGCAGGGAACGCAGTCCGAGTGTGTGGGGGCGCCCATTCACCAAGGCGACATTGTTGATGGCGAAGTTCTCTTGCAACGGTGTGTGCTTGAAGAGCTGTGCCAACACGGCTGCCGGGTCGAATCCGGTCTTGAGCTCGATCACGATGCGGGTGCCATTGTGACGGTCCGTCAGGTCGATGGCACCGGAGATGCCGTCGAGCTTATGGTTCTTCACGCCCTCGGAGATGCGTTCGAGCACACGCTCGGGACCCACCATGTATGGCAGCTGCGTCACCACGATGGCCTTCTTGCGTGCGGTGAGATTCTCCACATGTGTGGCGGAACGGGTGGTGACCACGCCTCGGCCAGTCTCATAGGCGTCGCGAATGCCTTGGCGCCCTATGATGATCCCGCCGCCCGGCCAATCAGGTCCGGGCACGTATTGCATGAGGTCGTCGAGTGTGGCATCGGGATGCTTCATCACGTATTTGGCTGCGGCCACGACTTCGCCGAGGTTATGCGTGGCCATATTCGTGGCCATGCCGACAGCAATGCCCGAGGCGCCGTTGACGAGCAGGTTAGGAATCGCCGACGGCAGCACGGTCGGTTCCTTGAGCTTGTTGTCGTAATTCGGCACGAAATCGACCGTGTCCTCGTCGATGTCGGCGTTCATGCCGAGCGCGGCGGGGGCAAGGCGTGCCTCGGTGTATCGCGATGCCGCAGGACCGTCGTCCAACGAACCGAAATTACCGTGGCCGTCGACCAACGGCAGCCGCATCGCGAATGGCTGCGCGAGACGCACCATGGCTTCGTAGATCGCCGAATCTCCATGGGGGTGCAATTTGCCCATCACCTCGCCCACCACGCGGGCGGACTTCATATACGGGCGCGTGGGCAGCAGGTTCATCTGACCCATCTGGTACACGATGCGACGTTGCACCGGCTTCATGCCGTCGCGCGCATCCGGCAACGCGCGCGCGTAGATCACCGAGTAGGCATATTCCAGGAACGATTTGCTCATCTCCTCGGCGAGCGGGGTCTCCACGATGTGCTCCTCGACCTGCCGGGGGTCGTACCCGGCCGCTGCCTGCTTACGACGCGTCATATTTGCTCTCCCTTATCCAATGAACCGTCCCATTCTACCCCGTCCGCGCCGAAAGACCCATGTGGTGAAATGAGTTCCGCCACGCGTGCCCACGAGTCCATCAACCGCGCTTGAATAGCAGTATGAGCGTAGATATTCCAGATTCCGGCACACTCCTCGGCTTTGTTCCCACAGCACAGTACGGCGATGAGATTGACGCCGACCGGCCGAGCGATGTGCCGGCTGGTCTCGGGAATGCACAGCAGGGAGCCCGTGGAGGCGCGCTGCACATCTCCTCGGTGCTGCCGGCACTCAGTGCGGCCATCGGCACACCGGTGCGCACCGATGTGCACGTCGACGCCGAGGGCTTGCGCCAACGGCTCGGCATGCCGTGCGCCAAATCAGCAATCGTGGTGCTCGTGGATGGACTGGGGTACTGGAATCTCAACATGAAGCTCGGTTACGCGCCCTATATGCGCTCACTCATGAACGAACCGCTCAACCAACGTCCGATCAGCACATGCTCGCCAAGCACCACCACGGCGGCCATGGCCACCTTCGGCACCGGCACCTGCCCGGGATTGACAGGCATGGCCGGCTACACGCAGCTCAATCCCCGCACCGGCGCGCTGAGCCAACTCATCCAGTTCCGTGGTGCCATGCATCCCGAGGAACTGCAGACGGAACCCACCGTGTTCTCGCTCATCAGAAATGCCGGCAACCGCGCCACCAGCGTGGGGCTGACCAGATTCATGGCGTCCCCGCTGACCCGTGCGGCGTTGGGCGGCTCCGATTACATTGGCCATGATGATGCGAACAAACGCGTGCGCATCGCCGCCGACACCGCCAAGGAACCCGGGCTCACCTACCTGTACATGCGCGAGATAGACAAGGCCGGCCACGCATACGGTTGGCACAGCGACGAATGGCAGGTGGCTCTCGAGCGGGTCGACATGCGATTGGGGCAGTTGCGCAGGCAAGTCCCGAAGGGCACGCTCATTGTGGTCATCGCCGACCATGGCATGGTGACCGCAGACCAAGGCGACGAGGCGCGTATAGACATACCCTTAGATCCGGTGCTCCAGCAGGGCGTGAGACTGGTGGGAGGCGAACCACGCGCCACGATGCTGTACGCCCAGGATGGCGTGGATGCCGAGAGCATAGCCGAACGTTGGCGTGTGCGACTGGGGGACCGTGCGTGGATCCGCACGAAACGACAGGTGATTGATTGCGGTTTGCTCGGACCAATGCGGCCCGACGTTCCTGAGATGCTCGGCGATGTGTTCGTCTACGCCGTCGGAGAGAACACGATCGTGGACACGCGCTCGCAAACCGAAGGCGCCACCCGCATGCCCGGTGTGCATGGATCGCAGACGATGATGGAGATGGATGTGCCCTGCCTCATCGATCTCGTCGACTGAATCCGACATATTCAATCCTGCTTGTGCGGATCCTTGCCGAACATGATCTCGTCCCAGCTTGGCATTGATGCCCGGTTTGATCGGTGCGGCGAATGCTGCTCCGAGGTGTTCCTGTGGACCTGTGGCTGTTGTTGGGTGGGGGTGTCGTCGTCGCCATGCTGCTCCGGCTGGCTTTGCATGGCATTCGGCTTGATGGCAGGACGCTGGGCCCCGGTGTTCTTCGGAGTGAATTGCGCTGGAGCCTTCTGCTTGGGGTACAGTGCGCTGATCGGCACACGTTTGCGCGCCTGTGACGGTTCGTCGGGTCTGCGTTCCTGTGACGAAGCGGGCTCAGGTGCATCGTCGGAATGGGGGGATCCAGACTGGCTTGAGGCTTCCTTGCTCTTCTGCACCGGTTCTTCGACTGCGGATGGTGCAGATTCAGACTGCGAGGCTTCCTCGGCAGGTGTCGTGCCGGCGTCTTCCGGCATGGCGTCCATGGTGGCGTCGGCGTATGCGTCTGCGGCCCGTGCGGCATCGGTTGCGGTGCGGGCCTGGGTCTCATTGGTCGTCGGCATCTCCTGTTCGTTGGAAGGTGCCTCGTTCCCCGACCCATTCCATGCTCGCATGGTCTGTTCGATGCGCGCCGAACGCGCCGAATCACCTGGCAGGTCGACGGATGAGGGGAGGGCCTCGTCGAGGGCGGTCTGAGTTCCCGCATCGTCGAACGAGGCGCCTGTGGCAGATCCCATCTCGCCAATCAGCTTGCTCGCGGCGTTGTTGATGCACACCACGGTGTTGTCGTGCATGTTCCACGACCATTCGGCATGGATCCGATGCCCTGCCGAGATGAAGGTGGCGCTGACGCGCCACGGTTCCAGACCCCGCCGCGTCGCCTTCCATTGCACTGATTCGGGGCGCACCCGTGCGGCCGCCAAGGTGCGGTCAATGAGCTCGGAGAGCGTGCGCACCTTGCTTTCCTTGGGTGCGCGCACACGCAGGAACTGTTCGATGGCGTACTTCTTCTCCGCTTCGATCGAGGTGGCGAATCTGCGCACGATGACCTCGCTCAGCTCATACTGCCGGGCGATGTGCTCCGGGTCGGCGCCGGCGCGGATCAGCGATTGGATCTGCGAAATGGGCAGCGTGCGTTGCTGGTGCACCGCGGTGGTGATCCGTTTCTCCGAACGGATTTGCTTGGCCTCCAACACGGCCCGTTCGAATGTGTCGTCGACACGCACCAGGAACGGCATGCCGTCGGCCGTGAACACCAGGTCGCCGTCCGGTGTCACATGGTCGAATTGTGCTGCGGGGAAGGAGCCAGTACCCATTTTCACGCCTTCGTCGTCATCGAAAAATGTGAACATTTACATTGTGCCCCTCGTGTCGGATTTTACGGTGTTGCCAAATCGTGTATCCTATGCGGGGAATACTTGCGTAGTATTACCCGTTAATACGGGTACGTAAAAACACGTAACGAAAGGAATCCTCTCATGGCACAGGACTATGATTCCCCGCGCAGCAAGGACGAGGACGAGGAGTCGCTCCAGGCGCTCGGCAAGAGCTCGCAGAATGCCTCGAACGACATGGATGACGACGAGAACGCCATCGCCGAGGATTATGAGCTGCCGGGTGCGGATCTGAGCAATGAGGACGCATCGGTCACCGTGATCCCCATGCAGGGTGATGAGTTCATCTGCTCGGAATGTTTCCTGGTGAAACATCGCAGCCAGTTGGCGTACACCACGCCTGATGGCCAGCCGGTATGCAAGGAATGCGCCGCCTGATGTTCGACGAGGCATATGTGGAGCCGGAACGCACCGAGGTATTGGTCGCACCGGTCGATCCGGCACAGCCGGTGGAGTTGCATTACATGCATGCGGGGGACGCCGGTGCGGATCTCGTGACGACTGCACATGTGGAATTGGGGCCCTTCCAGCGTGCACTGGTCCCAACCGGTGTACGCATCGCATTGCCCGCCGGCTATGTCGGCCTGGTGCACCCGCGATCGGGGTTGGCCGTGAAGCAGGGGGTGACGGTGCTCAATGCGCCGGGGACCATAGATGCCGGATATCGCGGTGAGATCAAGGTGCCGTTGATCAATCTCGATCCGGAACACACCGCGGTGTTCGAACCGGGCGACCGTATTGCGCAGCTGGTGATTCAGCGCTATGTGCAGGCCGAATTCATCGAGGCGTCCGTATTGCCGGGTTCCGACCGCGCGGAGCGCGGGTTCGGATCGAGCGGAGTGTGACGCGCGCATCCATGCCTGTTCACGCATGGATGCGCGATGTGCATTTCGGAGGCAAAACGACTAATCTCAAATCCATATCGGATGCGAGCAAGGAGGGTTGAGAGCGATGAGCGAGCATGAAGAGGATCTGCGCCCCGCCAACATGCTGGGCTGTGAGATCAGCCCGAATCCACTTGACCCACTGGCACCGATCGAGGCGATGTGCCGACAGCATCATCCCGATGAGGACATGGAGATTCTGTCACGCGCTTACACCCGCGCGGTGATTCAGCATGCCGAGCAGCGCCGTCGTTCCGGCGAGCCGTACATCATTCACCCGTTGGCGGTGGCGCAGATTCTGGCCGACCTCGGCATGGGTCCTGGTGTCGTCGCCGCAGGATTGCTCCACGATACCGTGGAAGACACCGACTATACCCTCGATGAGTGCCGCGCCGAGTTCGGCGACACAGTGGCCGGTCTGGTCGACGGCGTGACCAAGCTGACGAAGATGGACTATGGCGATTCGGCGCAGGCCGAGACGATCCGCAAGATGGTCGTCGCGATGAGCCGCGATGTGCGCGTGCTCGTCGTCAAGCTCGCCGACCGTGTGCACAATGCCCGCACCTGGCGCTACGTCAAGCCCTCCAGTGCACAGAAGAAGGCCCGCGAGACGCTTGACGTCTATGCGCCGCTCGCCAATCGCCTCGGCATGAACGCCATCAAGACCGAGCTCGAGGAACTGAGCTTCAAGGTGCTCTATCCGAAGATCTACAACGAGATCGTCGTGCTCGTCGAACGTCGTGCAGGTCAGCGCGATGTGTACCTGAAGCAGATCATCGAGGAGATCCACGAGGATCTCGATGACGCGCATATCGACGCCTATGTGACCGGCCGCCCGAAGGACTACTTCTCGATCTACCAGAAGATGATCGTGCGCGGCCATGATTTCTCCGACATCTACGATCTGGTGGGCGTGCGCATCATCGTCGACTCGATTCGCGACTGCTATGCCGTGCTCGGTGCCGTGCATGCACGCTGGAGCCCGGTTCCCGGCCGGTTCAAGGACTACATCGCGATGCCGAAGCTCAACATGTACCAGAGCCTGCACACGACGGTGATGGGACCTGGCGGCAAGCCGGTGGAGATTCAGATTCGCACGTGGGACATGCACCGGCGCGCCGAATTCGGCATCGCCGCCCATTGGAAGTACAAGGCGAACGGTCAGGCGGGCCGTGCGTTGAGCGCTCCCGACAAGTCCGATCTCAAGCGCGGGGACAGGAACCTCGAGGAGAAGGACAATCTGCAATGGATCCAGCAGCTCGCCGACTGGACGAGCGAGACCCCGGATTCCAGCGAGTTCCTCGGCTCCCTCAAAGACGACCTCGGTTCCGCGGAGGTGTACGTATTCACCCCCAAGGGCAAGATCGTCTCGCTGCCGGCCGATGCCACGCCGGTCGACTTCGCATACAACGTGCACACCGAGGTCGGTCACCGCACGATGGGCGCGCGTGTGAACGGGCGCCTGGTCCCCCTCGACACCAAGCTGGAGAATGGCGACACCGTCGAGGTGCTCACGTCGAAATCCGACACCGCCGGCCCGTCCCGCGATTGGTTGAGCTTCGTCAAAAGCCCGAAGGCGCGCAACAAGATTCGCCAATGGTTCAGTAAGGAACGTCGCTCCGAGTCGATCGAGGAGGGGCGCGACGAACTCACACGTGCGATGCGTAAGCGCAACCTACCGGTCTCCGCATTGCTCACGCCGGAGGCGCTGGTGGGCGTTGCCGACGATCTCAACCTGCCGAATGCCGACGCCGTGCTCGCGGCGATAGGCGAGGGGCAGGTGTCCACGCAGAATGTGATCACCCATCTGGTCAAGGACGCGGGAACGAACGAAGTGGCCGAGGAGGCCGAGCAGGAGCTCTTGCCGCTGCGGCCCACGCAGGCTTCGAAGTCGAAGGGCAACACCCCGGGGATCGCCGTCAAGGGCGTCACCGACGTGTGGGTCAAGCTCGCGCATTGCTGCATGCCGGTGCCGGGAGACAACATCATCGGCTTCATCACCCGCAACGAGGGTGTCTCAGTGCATCGCGTCGATTGCCTGAACATGATCAACCTGAGGAAACGCGAGCCGGAACGTGTCGTTGACGTCTCTTGGACGAGCAACAAGGGTCTGTTCATGGTGAAGATTCAGGTGGAGGCGCTCGATCGGCCTCATCTGCTGAGCGATGTGACCCGCGTGCTCTCCGACCATGGCGTCAACATTCTCTCCGGCACGATCGCCACTGGTTCCGATCGTGTGGCAACGAGCCAGTTCAGCTTCGAGATGGCCGACCCGGGGCATCTGAACACGCTGCTGTCGGCGGTGCGCAAGATCGACGGCGTCTTCGACGTGTACCGCATCACCGGGGCAAAGGACTCCAGCGAGCCGCGCATGCGTCGGATGCGCGACCATTACCGTGACTAGTTCCACGGCATGCATCATATGAAATCCCAATGGGGGCGGCCTTCCACGTGGAAGGCCGCCCCCATTGGGATGCAGGTAGGTTGAATCAGTCGACGATCTCGATGCCCTCGATCATGACCGGCTCGAGCGGGCGATCCTGCGCGTCCGTGGCCACACCGTCAATGGCGGCGACCACAGCGCGGGAGGCCTCATCGGCGACCTCGCCGAAGATCGTATGGTGGCCGTTGAGCCACGGGGTCGGCACGGTGGTGATGAAGAACTGCGAGCCATTGGTGCCGTGGATCTTGCCGTCGGCGCCGCGGCGCAGGCCGGCGTTGGCCATGGCCAGCAGATACGGCTTGTCGAACTTGAGCGACGGGTCGATCTCGTCGTCGAAGTCATAGCCCGGGCCGCCGGTGCCGGTGCCCAGCGGGCAACCGCCCTGGATCATGAAATCCTTGATGATGCGGTGGAAGGTGAGGCCATCGTAGAAGGCCTCATGGCTCGGCTTGCCAGTGAACGGATCGGTCCACTCCTTCTTGCCGCTGGCCAGGCCGAGGAAGTTCTCCACGGTCTTCGGTGCCTGCTCGTCGAACAGATTGATCTTGATATCACCTTCGGAGGTGTGCATGATAATAGTGCTCATAGCCTCTCACCGTAGCACAGGGCGACTAACGGGTGTCAGGTTTTCCGTGAGCGCTTAGGCCGATTCGGTTTGCGCGCACTATAAGCAGATTCGATAACAACACGCGTGATTTCATGACACCCATGCCGTATGGTTGAACACGGTGTTCGGGAGAGGGAATCTTCCGGCAGATCACACAGAGAACAGCAACAGAGGAACAACAGAGGACAAGGCAATGACTTCGAACAACACGCAGCCAACCGCTCCGAACACACCGGAGGAACCGGTGCGCGTCAACCACACCACACGCAACATCGTCATCGCCGTGGTGGTCGTGGTGGCGATTGTGCTCGCCATCGTCTTCGGCATGCGCGCGGTGAACAAGAACGACGATTCACCGAAGGGCTCCAAGAACAACCCGGTGGTGATCGGCGTGGTCGGCGCCACCGATCCGCAGTGGGTGGAGTTCACCAAGCAGGCCGAGCAGCAGGGCGTGTACGTGCAGATCAAGGACTTCCAGGACTACACGAGCGAGAATCCGGCACTGGCGCAGGGCGACCTCGACATGAACGAGTTCCAGCACCTGCTCTACTTGGCCAACTACAACGTGCAGAACAAGCAGAATCTGCAGCCGCTCGGCGGCGTCGCCATCTACCCGCTCGGCGTCTACTCCGCGTTCGACAAGGACGGCAAGCCGAGGTACACCGACATCAAGGATCTGCCAGCTGGCTCCACCGTCGCCATTCCGAACGACGAGACGAACCAGGCTCGTGCGATCGGCGTGCTCAAGGCCGCCGGCGTCGTCACGCTGAAAGGCGACTGGACGGCGTTCACGATCCCGCAGGACATCGATGAGGCGAAGTCGAAGGTCAAGGTCGTGCCGATGAAGGCCGAACAGATCGCCAACACGCTCAAGGCAGGCGGCGACGATCTGTCCGCGGGCGTCATCAACAACGACTATGTGGCGGACGCGGGGCTCAAGCCCACCGATGCGATCTACCAGGACAACGCCGAATCCGAGGAGGCGCGCCCATACATCAACATCTTCGCCGTGCGCGCCGACGACGTGAACAACGAGGTGTACAAGAAGTGCGTGGAGATCTACCAGACGAAGCCGGTCCTCGACGCCCTGCAGGAGGAGTCCGGCGGCACCGCGGTGTTCGCCGACAAGTTCTCGCAGCAGGAGCTGGCGAGCTATCTGAAGCAGATCGAGACGGACATCAAGAACAAGTGAGCCGTTCATAGCGTGGCTGCAGATCGCTGAATACAATGAGCAGGTTGGGGAGAGCTATTCCCCAACCTGCTCCCATATGCACGACGTTCACACACTCGCCATTGGGTCGCGCTACCATATGCGAGTATCCGGCCGCGGTGCAGGCACCGGACGGAACCTCGACGTAAACGGAGAAGTTAGAGGGAAATGACGCAAGAGAAGAACGCCATCATCGAATTCGACCACGTGAGCAAGGTGTATGCCGGGCGTGGCAAGAAACAGACGAAAGCGGTCGACGATGTCACACTGTCCATTGACGAGGGCGACATCTACGGCATCATCGGCTATTCGGGAGCCGGCAAATCCACGCTGGTGCGCATGATCAACGCCCTCGAGAAGCCGACAAGCGGCACAGTGACGGTGATGGGCCAGCAGGTCTCGGGCATGAGCGAGTCGAAACTGCGTGCGGTACGACAGAAGATCGGCATGATCTTCCAGCAGTTCAACCTGTTCTCCACGAAGACCGTTGCGCAGAACGTGGCCTATCCGCTGCAGCTCGACCACTGGCGCAAGGACTATCAGGACAAGCGAGTCAAAGAGTTGCTCGAGTTCGTGGGTCTTTCCGAGCATGCGAACAAGTACCCGGCACAGCTTTCCGGCGGCCAGAAACAACGTGTGGGCATCGCACGCGCGCTCGCCACGAACCCTAAGATCCTGCTCGCAGACGAGGCGACGAGCGCCCTCGACCCCGAGACGACCACCGAGGTGCTCGAACTGCTCAGGAAGATCAATGAGCAGCTCGGCGTGACGATTGTGCTCATCACACACCAGATGAACGTCGTGCAGCAGATCGCCCACCATGTCGCGGTGATGAGCGGCGGGCGCCTCGTCGAGAAAGGCACCGTGTACCGAGTGTTCGCCGCCCCGCAGGAGGAGGTGACGAAGCGGTTCATCGCCACCGCCATGTCGGGATTGCCAGACGAGACACGCGTCGAACAGATGCATCGAGATTGGAGTGGCCGCCTCGTCACCGTGATCGTGCGCCAGCACGACATCGACGACGAGAATGCGAACACGCGCATACCGGCCTCCGGACAGAACATCTCCGAACTCATCTCGAAGCACGGCGTGGCAAGCAACCTCATCTACGGCGGCATCGACACCGTGCAGGGCGTCGCAATCGGCGCGATCACCTACACCTTCGACGGGCCGGAGGCCGAAGTGGGGCCGTTCCTTGCCGAACTCGCCGAAAACAGCGACATCGTCGATTTCGGCACGGCCGCGGAACCGGTCGACTATGCGCAGGCGGTGGAGCGAGCGGGAATTGCCGCCCCCGAGAATCGCGCCGCCGACGACCATGCGAATACGAACGCGCTTGATTTCGAGCAGGTGGACGATGTGGTCACCGTCAGCCGGATCAACGGGCAGGACACCCCGGGAGCGCAAGCCGACACCCGTGTCGCGTCTGACGACGCGAACGGTGCGCGAAAGGAGACGAAGTGATGCATATTCTCGCATTCGACCAGACGACCCTCGCCTCACGCAGTGACTGGAGCGTCTTGAGACCCCTGCTCGGACAATCCGTTGTGCAGACGTTGCAGATGGTGCTCATCACGATCGTCGTCGGAGGCTTCCTCGGTCTCATTCTCGGTGTCATACTCTACGGCACACGTCCGGGCAACCTGTTCGAGAACCGGTATGTGTACCGCATTCTCGACATTCTGGTGAACATCATCCGGCCGATCCCATTCATCATCTTCCTCGCCGCCATGCAGCCGCTCACCATCAAGGTGATCGGCACGTCGATCGGCACCGCGGCGGCGATTTTCCCGATGTGCGTGATGTGCACCTTCGCAACCTCCCGTCTGGTCGAGCAGAACCTCGTACCGGTCGATCCAGGAGTGATCGAGGCCGCACGTTCGATGGGCGCCTCGAAATTCACGATCATTCGCACGGTGCTGATTCCAGAGGCCTTGGCGCCGCTCATCCTCGCCTATGCCTTCCTGTTCATCGGGGTGCTCGACATGTCGGCGATGGCCGGCTATATCGGCGGCGGCGGCCTGGGTAACTTCGCAATCGCCTACGGTTACCAGAAGTTCGACCAGACCGTCACCTGGACCGCCGTGATCATCATGATCCTGCTCGTACAGGTGGTGCAGTCGATTGCCAATGCGATCGCCAAGCACCTGCTGCGTCGCACACAGAACAACTGAACGATGGGGCGCCCGAATCGGCGCCCCTTTTGCATTGCGCCCATGCTGCATGGGCAACACGGATTGGACTCCGTGACCTCGCTACCGACTTTGAAGGAGGGCATATGACCGACCAAATTGAGCATGTCGAGATTGCGCTGACCGACGAGCTGCTGGGTATTCGCCGCCAGCTCCACCGGCATCCGGAACGCTCGTTCAAGGAGTTCGAGACGAGTAGGAGGCTGCGCAATCTGCTCGAATCACACGGCATCACGGTGCTGGACAACCCTCTTGACACCGGTGTGATCGGTGAGATCAGAGGAGACCATGATGGGCCGCAGATTGGTTTGCGTGCCGATATCGACGCGTTGCCCGTGCACGAGGACTCCGGACTCGACTTCGCGTCCGAGAACGAAGGGGTCATGCATGCCTGCGGCCACGACATCCATATGACATCGCTGCTGGGGGCGGCATTCTGGCTGGCGGCTCATCGGGAACTGATCCACGGGACCATTCGATTGGTGTTCCAGCCGGCAGAAGAACTCGGGCAGGGGGCGCGTGCGGTGGCCGACGCCGGATTGGTCGACGGCCTCGACGCGATGATCGGCACACATAACAACCCCGATTACCAGCCCGGTCAGATTGCCGTCGGTGTGGAGCCCATGATGGCGGGATGTGTGAAATTCCGGGTGGACCTGCATGCACAGGGCACTCATGCCGGGTATCCGCACCGGGGTACCGGGCCGCTTGAGGCGATGGCGGCGATGATCCTTTCACTGCAGACCATTGTGAGCCGCAATGCCTCGCCATTCCATCCACTCGTCGTCTCGGTGACCGAGGTGCACGGCGGCGACGTGTGGAACGTGGTGCCAGCCGAGGCTGGATTCCAAGGAACAGCACGCTACTTCCACCGTGAGGACGGCGATCTGGCGGAACGCCGATTCAGGCAAGTCATCGAAAGCACGGCTGCCGCCTACGATATTGCTGTGGACTATGTGTGGGACGATTTCCAGCGTCCGCTGGTGAGCGACCCGAATCTGGCGACGCTGGCCATGAACCATGTGCCGGAATACGCGCAGCTCGAGCCGATTCACCCATCGATGGCAGGGGAGGATTTCGCGGAATACGAAGGCCACACGCGCTTGTTTTTCGCCTTCATAGGGTCGAATGGCTCCGAAGGCTGTGCCGACCTCCACTCACCGAAGTTCGTGGCGCTTGATGACGCGGTGAAAACCGGTGCCGAATTCTATGCGAACTCGGCATTGGAGGTGCTCGAGCATCTGAGCTGAGTGCCATGAGGTGGCGATCGCCGAGGGAGGGTCGGGGCGTTCCCGGAAAGGCTTCGTCACTGGATCGCAAGCGCCCTTTACGTTCCTCAACCTTTCCGGGAACGCCCCGACCCTCCCTCGGCAATCACGGTTGCTGTATGGGTCAGTGAGGGTTTACCGTGATCGGTGGTTGGCAAACGCGCAAGCGGCGCCCGGCAACGTTGAGGAACGTAAAGGGCGCTTGCGATCCAGTGACGAGACGTTGCCGGGCGCCGCTTGCGCGTTTGCCGGCAAGCAATCACCGATGCCACTGATGCATCGAGCTCCTTCCGACACGCGATGCGCTGAACGGTGCGGTTGTAACGGTGACGGGCCTAGACTAGGAAGCTATGACCAAGCTTCGTTTTGCACTCGCACAGATCGACACCTGTGTCGGCGCCCTCAAGGGCAATGCCGACAAGGTTCTGGAATACGCATCACGCGCCGCCTCGAACAACGCACAGGTGGTGGTGTTCCCCGAGATGACGCTCACGGGCTATCCCATTGAGGATCTCGCATTGCGGCGCACCTTCCGTCAGGCCGCCTGGGACACCGCCAATGACTTGGCACGGCGTCTGGCCGACGACGGACTCGGTTCGCTCTATGTGGTCGTTGGCACCGTGGGCACCGAGCACAGCACGCAGAAGCCATACAATCGGCTTGTCGTACTGCACGACGGCGTCGTATGGGCGGGCTATGACAAGCATTTCCTGCCGAACTATGGTGTATTCGACGAATTCCGCATCTTCGCGTCGGGCGACCGTTCGGTGGCGATGGACGTCGACGGCGTCAGGCTGGGCTTTGCGATCTGCGAGGACATCTGGCAGGAGGGCGGCCCTGTCGCCGATCTCGCCGAACGAAATATCGATGTGCTCGTGACGATCAACGGTTCGCCGTACGAGGAGGGCAAAACCGATATCAGGCTGCAACTGTGCCGTCGCCGTGCCGCCGAGGTCGGGGCGCCGGTGATCTACGTCAATCAGGTGGGAGGCCAGGACGACCTCGTATTCGACGGAGGCACCTTCGTTGTGGATGCGGATGGCACGCTGCTTGAACGCTCGCCGATGTTCGTGGAGGACCTGAGCTACATCGACATCGATTCCGCTGCGGGCACGCAGCAGCCGGCCGACATTGCACCCGAGATGGATCCTGACGGCGAAGTGTACACGGCCTGCGTGCTCGGTCTCAAGGACTACATGGTGAAGAACGGTTTCAACGGGGTGTGCCTGGGACTGTCGGGCGGCATCGACTCCGCTCTGGTGGCCACCATGGCCGCCGATGCCGTGGGCGGTGAGCATGTGCAGGGCATATCCATGCCGAGCATGTATTCGTCGGAGGGGTCGAAGGACGATGCGGCCCAACTCGCTGAGAATCTGGGCGCCTCGTACGATGTGCAGCCGATCAAACCGGAATTCGATGCATTCCAGAAGCAGTTGGATCTCGAGGGCGTGGCCGCCGAGAATCTGCAAGCCCGCATCCGCGGCGTCATCGTCATGGCGTATTCGAATTCCAAGGGGCTGCTGGCCTTGGCGACGGGCAATAAGTCTGAGCTCGCCTGTGGGTATTCCACCATATATGGCGATGCCGTCGGCGGATACGCTCCAATCAAGGACGTGTTCAAGACGAAGGTGTGGCAGCTGTCGCGCTGGCGCAACAAAGCGCTCAAGGAAGGTCTGGGACTCGGGGCATTGCCCGTGGTCGGCTACGACCCGAATGCGGAGGGCGTCGTGCCCGCCAGCGGCGAGCTCATCCCGAACAACTCCATCGTCAAGGCGCCGAGCGCCGAACTGCGGCCCGGGCAGAAGGACTCCGATTCGCTGCCTGAATACGATATTCTCGACAAGGTGCTCACCGCCTATATAGAACATTCGGAAGGGCGGGCCGATCTGCTCGCCCATGCGGACTTCGACGAGCAGACGGTCGACACCGTCATGCGTCTCGTCGACCGCGCCGAATGGAAGCGTCGCCAGTATCCGTTGGGGCCGAAGGTGAGTGCGCTCGCATTTGGCCGTGACCGCCGTCTGCCGGTCACCGACGCGTTCCGCGAATAACCGCGTAGCTATACCCCATGATGTGAGACAAGGAGAATGACATGACAGAACCGCAGGAGTGGTACTACAATACGGCGACCGGTGAAGTGGAGCTCGGTCCACAGTCCCCGATGCAGAACCGTCTCGGACCGTATGCGACGCGTGAGGACGCCGAGAAGGCGCTCGAGATCGCCAAGAAGCGCAACAAGAAATGGGAGGACCAGGACAGGGATTGGAATAACTGGGGAACGGACAAGAAGTAGTCTGAATGTGTATATTGTGTGCATACCCACTTAGGCGGGCGGTCATCCGGAATGGAGGCCGCCCGCCTTGTGTTGTGCAGAATGTGGGCGATGCACAAGTGGAAATGTGACCAAGCTCACTCGTTTGCCGCTGGTCGCGGCACAGCGATTTGAAGTACTATGGGTCTTGTTAGAGATGCGGCACAAAGTGGCGTCGTATACAAGCTACACCCAGAAGGAGTGGCAATGTCAGCAATCGAAAACGTGGCCGAGGTGTCCCCGGAAGCCATCAAGGAACAGGCTTGGGAGGGGTTCGTTCCCGGCAATTGGGAGAAGGACATCGACGTTCGTGACTTCATCCAGAAGAACTACACGCCTTACGAGGGTGATGAATCGTTCCTCGCGGATGCGACCGACAAGACGAAGCACCTGTGGAAGTACCTCGACGACAACTATCTGGCGGTGGAGCGCAAGCAGCGTGTCTATGATGTGGACACCCACACGCCGGCGGATGTCGACGCCTTCCCGGCTGGCTATATCGATTCCCCGGAGGTCGACAATGTGATCGTCGGCCTGCAGACCGATGAGCCATGCAAGCGAGCCATGATGCCGAATGGCGGTTGGCGCATGGTGGAGCAGGCCATCAAGGAGGCCGGCAAGGAGCCGGACCCGGCGATCAAGAAGATCTTCACCAAGTACCGCAAGACGCATAACGACGGTGTGTTCGGCGTCTATACGAAGAACATCAAAGTCGCACGCCACAACAAGATCCTCACCGGGCTGCCGGATGCCTACGGCCGCGGCCGCATCATCGGCGACTACCGTCGTGTGGCCCTGTATGGCGTGGATGCGCTGATCAAGTTCAAGCAGCGTGACAAGGACGCCATCCCGTACCGCAACGACTTCTCGGAGACCGAGATCGAGCACTGGATCCGTTACCGCGAGGAGCATGACGAGCAGATCAAGGCCCTGAAGAAGCTCATCAACCTGGGTAAGGAATACGGTCTCGATCTGGCGCGCCCCGCCATGAACTCGCGTGAGGCCGTGCAGTGGACCTACATGGGCTACCTCGCCTCCATCAAGAGCCAGGACGGCGCCGCGATGAGCTTCGGCCGTGTGTCCGCGTTCTTCGACATCTACTTCGAGCGCGATCTCAAGGAAGGCAAGAGCACCGAGACCGACGCCCAGGAGATCATCGACAATCTGGTGATGAAGCTGCGCATCGTGCGATTCCTGCGCACCAAGGACTACGATTCGATCTTCTCGGGCGACCCCTACTGGGCGACATGGTCGGATGCAGGCTTCGGCGACGATGGCCGCACCATGGTCACCAAGACGTCGTTCCGTCTGCTCAACACGCTCACGCTCGAGCATTTGGGACCGGGACCCGAGCCGAACATCACGATTTTCTGGGATCCGAAGCTGCCGGAAGGCTACAAGCGTTTCTGCGCCCAGATCTCCATTGACACCTCGGCCATCCAGTATGAATCCGACAAGGAGATCCGCAACCATTGGGGTGACGATGCGGCCATTGCATGCTGCGTCTCCCCGATGCGTGTGGGCAAGCAGATGCAGTTCTTTGCGGCTCGCGTGAACTCCGCCAAGGCGCTGCTCTACGCGATTAACGGCGGCCGTGACGAGATGACCGGCATGCAGGTGATCGACAAGGGCATCATCGAGCCGATCCAGCCCGAGGCTGACGGCACGCTCGATTACGAGAAGGTGAAGGCCAACTATGAGAAGGCTCTCGAATGGCTTTCGGAGACCTATGTCGAAGCGCTGAACATCATTCATTACATGCATGACAAGTATGCGTACGAGTCCATCGAAATGGCGCTGCACGACCGCGAGGTCTACCGCACCCTGGGTTGCGGCATGTCCGGCCTGTCAATCGCCGCCGATTCGCTTTCCGCATGCAAGTACGCCAAGGTGTACCCGATCTACAACAAGGACGCCAAGGACATGCCAGGTCACGAGTACGAATACGTCGAAGGCGCGGACGACGATCTGGTGGTCGGCTACCGCACCGAGGGCGAGTTCCCGCTCTACGGCAACGACGACGATCGTGCCGATGACATTGCCAAGTGGGTCGTGTCCACCGTCATGGGCCAGGTCAAGCGCCTGCCGGTGTATCGTGGCGCCGTCCCCACGCAGTCGATCCTCACGATCACCTCGAACGTCGAGTATGGCAAGAACACCGGATCCTTCCCGTCGGGCCACGCCAAGGGAACGCCGTACGCCCCGGGCGCAAACCCGGAGAACGGCATGGACTCCCATGGCATGCTTCCCTCGATGTTCTCGGTGGGCAAGATCGATTACAACAATGCTCTTGACGGCATCTCGCTGACGAACACGATCACGCCCGACGGCCTGGGCCGCGATGAGGATGAGCGCATCAGCAACCTCGTCGGCATCCTCGACGCAGGCAACGGCCATGGGCTGTACCATGCGAATATCAACGTGCTGCGCAAGGAACAGCTCGAAGACGCCGTGGAGCACCCGGAGAAGTACCCGCACCTGACCGTGCGCGTCTCCGGCTACGCCGTGAACTTCGTCAAGCTTACGAAGGAACAGCAGCTCGACGTCATTTCCCGCACCTTCCATCAGGGCGCGGTCGAGGACTGAGACACGCAGAGGCGAGTTGTTCGCCGGTAGGGGCGGGGCTTTTCGGCCCCGCCCCTTTGCATTCGGCTATAGTGATACTGGAGGTAGCCATGTCGAATTCAGAGTCGAATCACGGTGCATCCGCATTCCGCACCACGACCCGGCACATGCTCAAGTCGTCGAAGGAGTACCAGCGCCAGACGCTCATGGGCGGTCTGTCGGGATTCGAATCGCCCATCGGACTCGATCGGCGTGACCGCATCAATGCGTTGAAAACCGGCGACATAGGTTTTGTGCATTCCTGGGACATCAATACGTCGGTGGACGGCCCGGGCACCCGCATGACGGTATTCCTGAGCGGCTGTCCGCTGCGCTGCCAGTACTGCCAGAACCCCGACACCTGGAAGATGCGCGATGGCAAGCCGGTGTACCTCGATGCCATGGTGGCCAAGATCGAACGGTACAAGGACCTGTTCGAAGCCACGAAAGGCGGCATCACCTTCTCGGGCGGCGAGTCCATGATGCAGCCGGCATTCGTGTCGCGGGTGTTTCGGGCGGCCAAGGAGATGGGTGTGCACACCTGCCTTGACACTTCGGGCTTCCTCAACGCCAACTATTCGGATGCAATGATCGACGACATCGATCTGTGCCTGCTCGATGTGAAGTCCGGAGACGAGGAGACCTACAAGCGGGTGACCGGGGGAGTGCTCCAGCCCACCATCGACTTCGGACAGCGGTTGAACAGACGTGGCAAGAAGATCTGGGTGCGCTTCGTGCTGGTTCCCGGGCTCACCTCGTCGGAGGAGAACGTGGAGAATGTGGCCCGCATCTGTGAGAGCTTCGGCGACGCGGTGGAGCATATAGACGTGCTGCCGTTCCACCAGCTCGGGCGTCCGAAGTGGCATGAGCTGCGAATCCCCTACCCGTTGGAGGACCAGAAGGGACCTTCCCAGGCGCTGCGCGACCGCGTGCGCCAGCAGTTCGAGAGCCACGGCTTCACGGTCTACGTCTAAGCGAAGGCGAATGCGCCGACACATGAACCCGGACGCCGGTGTCAGCGCATTCGTTATATTTGACGGTTGAAGGCAAACCGTGCATCAGGAGGGACCTGCGTTGGATTCGGTGAACAAGGAACCGGTGCTGCAGACCGAGCCGAAGGAAGGGGTTCCCGAAGTCACCGACACCTTGGCCGGCTTCGAGCTCATCTGCGAACAATACGCAGCGGTGAACACCCCGCTGGCCGCCGATGCCGAAAGGGCCAGCGGGTACCGGTACGGCCACGAGGACTGGCTCATCCAATTCAAACGCGACGGTGCGCCGATAGCGCTGCTCGATCCGATCGCCCTCGATGAACAGGGCGTGGATTGGAATGCGTTCAATGAGGCTGTGGGCGACGCGGAATGGATTCTGCACGATTCACGTCAGGACCTCCCCGGATTCGCCCAGATCGGCCTGAAGCCGCGCCGGCTGTTCGATACCGAGATCGCCGCCAAGCTGTTGGGGTTGCATCGGGTCGGCCTTGCCTATGTGACGGCGCATTTCCTTGGCATCACGCTGGCCAAGGAGCATTCGGCAGCCGATTGGTCATACCGCCCGTTGCCTCGCGATTGGCGCAACTATGCCGCGCTCGACGTCGAATTGCTCTCCGATCTCGAGCGGGCAATGACGCATGAGCTGAAACGGCAGGGCAAGTGGGAATGGGCGCAGGAAGAATTCGATTATGCCCTGCGCGAGGGATTGCGGCCTCCCAAACCGCATCCGGTGCCGTGGATGCGCATCTCGCATATCAATGTGCTGCAACGCGACCGTCGAGGACTCGCCGTGGCCAAGGCGCTATGGACCGAACGGGACCGACTCGCCCGTGAATATGACATCTCGCCATCGCTGCTGTTGGCGGATTCCGCAATCATCGAAGCTGCGCAGAGGAAGCCGCACAATGCCAGCCAGTTCCGTGCAGTGCGCTCGCTCAACGAACGGGTGCGCATGCATCTGGGCAACGAGCAGGACAAGATGTTCGAACGCTATGCGCCCATCCAGCGCAAAGTCAAGCCGTCGCTATGGAAACGGACAATCCAGGAGGCGTTGGACCTGCCTTCCGACGAGCTGCCCGCGCTTCCCGGCAAAACGGCTGGTCACGGTGAGGACGTGGTGAATGCGCCACGGTCCGCGAAATTCTGGCAGACCCATGAACCCAAACGGTACCGGCAGCTCCAGAGGTGCAAGGCCGTGCTGAACCAGATCTCGCAGGACACCCGCACCCCCACCGACGTGCTGCTCAAGCCGCAGATCCTGCGCAACCTATGCTGGACGGACCATCCACATCGTCGCGATGTGGCCCAATTCCTTGCGCAACAAGGCGCCAGACCATGGCAGGTCGACTTGCTCAGCGAGTCGCTGACCCGCGCTATCATGTAACGGTTGCCCAAGGGGCAGTTGATATACCAATAGAACAGAACTTTCAGGAGCGCAAGCGTGAAAATCAGCGTAAGGAATCTTGAGCCGACCAAGGCTAAGCTCACCATCACCGTCGACCAGGATGAGTTCGATCCGTACCTCGAAGATGCTCGCAAGGAAATCGCCGAGCAGATCACCGTTCCGGGCTTCCGCAAGGGCCATGTGCCGGGCAAGCTCGTCGACCAGCGCGTCGGCTTCGGTGCCGTTGCGGGTGAGGCCGTGAACAAGGCATTGCCGGATATGTATGCCAAGGCCCTGGACGAGAAGGACATCCGTCCGATGGATCAGCCGCAGATCGAGGTCGTGGAGATGCCGCAGAGTGCCGCAGACGACACCAAGCTCAAGTTCACCGCCACGGTCGAGCGCCGTCCGGAGTTCGAGCTGCCGAATCTCGAGGGCCTCGAGATCGCAGTGGACAAGGCCGAGGTGAGCGATGACGATGTGAACAACCGCCTCGAGACCCTCCGCCAGCGTTTCGCCACCCTCGTGGGTGTCGACCGTCCGGCACAGAAGGGTGACTTCGCCAACATCGACCTGACCGCGCAGATCGACGGCGAGACCGTGGACTCCCAGGAGGGTGTGAGCTACGAGATCGGTTCGGGCACCATGCTCGACGGCCTCGACGAGGCGCTCGAAGGCCTGTCGGCCGGTGAGGAGACCACCTTCGAAAGCACGCTGGAAGGCGGCGACCATGAGGGCGAGAAGGCCCAGGTGAAGGTCAAGGTCAACTCCGTCAAGGCCGAGGAGCTTCCCGAGCTTGACGACGACTTCGCCCAGGAGGCCTCCGAGTTCGACACGCTCGACGAGCTCAAGGCCGAGATCCGCAAGAACATCGAGGCCGATGCGGAGGGCCGCCAGGCCACGATCGCACGTGATGCGTTCATCGAGACCCTCGAGGAAGGCCTTGACATTCCGCTGCCGAAGGGTGTGCGCAACAACATGGTCGAGCAGCAGCTCAAGTCGATGGGCGTCGAGGCCGACAAGGCGACCTCCGATCAGAAGAAGGAGGCCGAAGAGGCCGTCGACAAGATGCTCAAGGACCAGATGGTGCTCGATGCCCTTGCCGAGAAGCTCGACGTGCAGGTCTCCCAGTCCGACGTGTTCAACTTCCTCGGCTCGATTGCCCAGCAGTACGGCATGGATCCGAACATGTTCATCCAGGCCCTCATGCGTAACGGCCAGATCGGCTCCGCCGTCGAGGAGGTGGCCCGTTCCAAGGGCATGCTCGCCGGCATGCGTCAGGTGAAGTTCACCGTTGACGGCGAACCGCTTGATCTGAGCGGTTTCCTCGGTTCCGAAGAGGCCGAGGCACAGGCCGAAGAGGATGAGTCCGTTGCCGCAGCGGCCGCAGCCGCAGCCGTCGCCGACAACCTCACCTCGGACGACAGCGCCGACGCCGAGTGATCTCACTTTTCTTCAAGACCCCTGCCCTCGGCGGGGGTCTTCCCATATCCGCACGTCTTTGGAGCGCCCCCGATATGCCTACCCCCAGTGAACAAGATTCGCCTCTTTCCTCCTTCGCCCAGCCCCCACGCGCGGAAGGCGAGGGACATTTCGACAACGATTTCGCGACGATGGCGAACACACGTGCCGATGCCACCGGTGAAGGCCGACCGCCGGTCGTCTCCCGCGCCTTCTCGTTGCTCGTCTCCACACTGGTGCTCGGCGCACTCATAGGCATCTGCGCGGGGCTGCTCACATTGCTGCTCTATGCCATCGAACACCTGTGCCTGGGCTTCGTGGAGCATCCGGAACTGCCCGGCCCCTTTCTGACGCCGGCATGGAGGCGTGCGGCATCGGTGTTCGGCGGCGCATTGGTCGCTGCCATCGCATGGTGGGCCCTGCGCACGAAATCGAAGGCGGTCCCGTCGGTCAAACAGGCGGTGGCAGGCAGACTCATGCCTATCTGGCAGACGGTTGCCCATGTGCTGCTGCAGATCTTCATCGTCGGCACCGGGCTGTCGGTGGGCCGAGAGGTGGCGCCGCGCGAGCTCGGCGCCATGCTCGCCCAGCGATGCGCACGCATGCTGCGGCTGAATCCGACCGACATGCGCACAATCGTCGCCGTGACCGCTGGGGCCGGTCTTGCCGGTGTCTACAACGCCCCGCTTGCGGGTGCGTTCTTCGCCGTGGAGATTCTGCTCGTCGACGTCAGCGGCGGCACCGTGATCCTCTCCTTCCTCTGCTCCACGCTGGCGGCTTGGGTGGCCACCCTCGTCAAAGGCACGCACACGTTCTACGTGATCGGGCATGTGGATGCGCACTTCTCGTGGGATCTCATGGTCTTCGCCATACCCGCCGGAGTGATCCTGGGCGTTTGCGGCGCGTTGTTCCGCAAAGGGTCGCAGTGGGCCGAGAGGAACAAGGCGGCCGGCAATGCGATTCTATGGATGCTGCCGCTGGCCGGTGCAGTGACCGGCATCGTGGCGATCTGGATTCCGCAGGTGATGGGCAACGGCCGCGCCACCGCCCAGTTGGCATTCTCGGGCACGCCGACGATGTCGCTGATTCCATTGTTGTTGCTGTCATTCGCCGCCAAGGCGCTCATCACACTGTTCACGATTCGCGCGGGCGCCTCCGGCGGCGTGCTCACGCCGGGCATCGCACTCGGCGCATCGATGGGATGCATCCTCGGGATCCTGTGGATGCAGATGACCGGCACGAACTCAATCGGCGTCTACGCGCTGCTCGGCGCCTGCGCCCTGCTCTCCGCCTCGCAGAACGCCCCGCTCATGGCGATGTGCCTGGTGATGGAGCTCACCGAGGCGCCGATGAACCTGTTCGTGCCGGTGGTGTTTATTTCCATGATCTCTTTGCTCGCCTCGCACACGACGCTGAGTGTGGTGGAACGCCGGCCGGTGACTGTGCTCGGCTGACGTGCGAATCTGTTCGCCGTATTCGGCAGACGGGGAATAGATTGCCGGGCGAGCTGGTTTGTACACATAGGAAAATCTGCAAAGATTAAGGAGACAACGTGAGTGATTTGATCACGTCCCCTCGCATGGCTGGTGAAGACATGCCGGCGGGTCCGGCCGATCCGATTTTCAATCGACTGCTCAAGGACCGCATCATCTGGCTGGGTGAGGAGGTCAAGGACGACATGGCGAACCGCATCTGCGCACAGATGCTCATGCTCGCCGCCGAAGATCCGAAGAGCGACATCTGGCTGTACATCAACTCGCCGGGTGGCTCGATCACCGCGGGCATGGCCATCTACGACACGATGCAGCTCATCGAGCCGGATGTGGCCACGGTGGGCATCGGCATGTGCGCTTCGATGGGCCAGTTCCTGCTGAGTTCGGGCACGAAGGGCAAGCGTTTCCTCACCTCGCACGCCCGCGTGCTCATGCACCAGCCGTCCGGCGGCATCGGCGGCACGACCACCGACGTGCGCATCAACGCCGAACTCATCATGGACATGAAGAAGACCCTCGGCGAGCTGACCGCGGAACAGACCGGCCACACGATCGAGGAGATCTACCGCGACAATGAATACGACCACTGGTTCACCGCCGAGGAGGCGTTGGAGTACGGCTTCGTGGACAAGCTCGTCTCCACGCACGAGACGATGAACAGCGATAAGGAGTAAGCATGGCATCCGAAGAAGCACAGTTCGTCGCCAGGGCCGAGCGTCTCGCAGGCCCTGCAGGCATTGCCGGTTTCCAGCCCGCGGCCGCGCGTGACCGAGCCCTGGCCGCGCAGAACCGGTACGTGGTGCCGGAGTTCACTGAGCGCACGCCTTACGGCATGAAGACACAGAACCCCTACACCCGTCTATTCGACGACCGCATCATCTTCCTGGGCGTGCAGGTGGACGACACGTCCGCCGACGACATCATGGCCCAGCTCCTCGTGCTGGAGAGCATGGATCCGAATCGCGACGTGATGATGTACATCAATTCGCCGGGCGGTTCGATGACGGCCATGACTGCCATTTATGACACGATGCAGTACATCAAACCCGATGTGCAGACCGTGTGCCTCGGCCAGGCGGCATCCGCGGCGGCGATCATTCTGGCGGCGGGCACGAAGGGCAAGCGTCTCATGTTGCCGAACGCCCGCGTGCTCATCCACCAGCCTGCAATCGACCAGGGATTTGGCAAGGCCACCGACATCGAGATCCAGGCCAAGGAGATGATGCGTATGCGCGAATGGCTCGAGAACACGCTTGCCAAGCATACCGGCCAGAGCCGTGAACGCATCTCCCGCGACATCGAGGTCGACACGTTCCTCACCGCCTCGGAGGCGAAGGAATACGGCATCGTCGACGAGGTGCTCGAGCACCGCTCCTGACGCAGCCTGACGAATGCGGTAATCTGCGATCTGTTCTAGAATGACGGGTGCGTGCCCAGTGCACGTGCCCGTTTTTGTATGCATGCGAAATGAGGGTGAATATGGGACGTGTGGTCAGCTATAACGACGGCGTGCAGCGCTGCACGTTCTGCGGCAAAAGCGAGCATGAGGTGCACCGTCTGGTGGCCGGTGCCGGCGTGGCGATCTGCGACGAATGCATTGGCCTCTGCGTGCAGATCCTGAGCGAGGAGAACGCCAAGGACTCGCGACTCGAGGTGTTGAAGCTGCCGAAGCCCTCGCAGATTCGCGATGTGCTCGACCAATACGTGATCGGGCAGAACGACGCCAAGCGCACACTCAGCGTGGCGGTCTACAACCATTTCAAACGCGCGCAGATCGAACGCCACGATGCCAATGCACACCGCCAGTTCGAGCAGTCCGGGCTTGCGGATTCGGCACGTTCGATTCTCGATCCGCTCGACGAGGTGAGTGTGGCGAAGTCGAACATACTATTGCTTGGACCGACCGGCGTGGGCAAGACCTACCTGGCGCAGACATTGGCGAAGGCGATGCAGGTGCCCTTCATCATCGTCGACGCCACCTCCATCACCGAGGCGGGCTATGTGGGCGATGACGTCGAGATGGTGCTGTCACGCCTGCTGCAGGCGGCCGACGGCGACGTGGACCGTGCGCGACACGGTATCGTCTACATCGACGAGGTAGACAAGATCGCGCGCAAGAGCGGCGACAACACGTCGATGACCCGCGACGTCTCCGGCGAGGGCGTGCAGCAGGCACTGCTCAAGATTCTCGAAGGCACGCTCGTGCATGTGCCGGTCGACGGCGCACATAGGCACAAGGACGGCGAGACGGTGGAACTCGACACCAGCGACATCCTGTTCATATGCGGAGGCGCCTTCGTGGGGCTCGACGAGATCGTCTCGCGCAGGCTGGGTCGGCATGAAAGCGGTTTCGGGGCATCGTGGCGCGTGAATCCGATCGACGAACACGAGATATACAGGCAGGTGAATGCCGACGATCTGGCGGAGTTCGGCCTGCTGCCCGAATTCATAGGGCGCCTGCCGGTGGTGTGCACGCTGGGCGAACTCACGGTGGACGATCTGAAGGACGTGCTCACCAAACCCACGAACGCGCTGCTCAAGCAATACCAGAAACTGTTCTCAGTCGATGGGGTCACGCTCACATTCACCGACGACGCCGTCGAAGCCATCGCCAGCACTGCACTGGAGCGGGGAGTAGGTGCCCGAGGGCTCCGTTCGATCATCGAATCGATTCTCGAGGAGACGATGTTCGAATTGCCGAACATGGACGATGTGACCGAAGTGGTGGTGAATGCCGATTGCGTGACGGAGGGCGTGCCTCCGCAGATGGTCCGGCCCGAACAGAGACGTGTGATCCATGCCCTGTGAATGCCGTCATCTTCACGATTTCGACACGCCGAAGTTGTGATTGACCATGAAACGTTGTATGTTAGTCGAGTTGCCTGAAGCAAGCAATTGCGCGAGTAGCCCAGCGGATTAGAGCAGCTGACTACGGATCAGCAGGTCGCAGGTTCGAATCCTGTCTCGCGCACTTGGCTATGTGAACTGTGTGCGAATGCATGCGATTCAGGTAGCATGCGCGAGTAGCCCAGCGGATTAGAGCAGCTGACTACGGATCAGCAGGTCGCAGGTTCGAATCCTGTCTCGCGCACAACAAGCCCTTGAACGTGCATACGCTCAAGGGCTTTTCCAATTGCAAGCGGCGCGGTGTTGGCCGTAACCCATTCGTGAACTGTGGTGTTGCCGCCGTAACATGGCGACGTTAAGCTGACCCACCGTATGAGAGAACAGACCACAGCGACGGAGGGAAAGGGAATATGTACGATTTCGAAACCTGGCCAGAGCGGCACGACACGACTTCGGTGAAATGGAAGATGATCGAGACCGAGCTGGGTGCCGGTCATGAGGATGTGCTGGCGTTGTCGGTGGCGGATATGGAGTTCGTCACGCCGCCGGCCGTCGTCGAGGCGCTCGTGGATGCTGCTCGCAACGATGTATTCGGGTATGACTATGCCACCGACGAGTACTTGGCCGCCGTGTGCGACTGGATGCGACGCCGCCATGGTCTTGAGGCCGATCCGAAGCTCATCTCGCTTTCGGCGGGCGTGATGCCGGCAGTGAACACGGCGTTGCGTGCGTTCACCCATCCGGGCGACGCGGTGATCATCCAGCGACCTGTGTACTACCCATTCACGAACGCGGCCATGAACAATGGTCTGGAGATTCTCAACAACGCCCTGCTGTTTGATGGGGAGACCGGTCGGTATTCGATGGATTTCGAGGATCTGGAACGCAAGGCCTCCGACCCGCGCTGCAAGGCGATCATGCTGTGCAATCCGCACAACCCGGTGGGCCGTGTGTGGACGGCAGAGGAGCTGCGTATGCTCGGCGACATCTGCGTGGCCAACGATGTGATGATTCTGTGCGATGAGATCCATGGCGATCTGGAGCACCCCGGGCACGCCGTGACGATGTTCGGCACGTTGGGGGAGCGGTATGCAGACCATCTCATCGAGTTCACCGCACCGTCGAAATCATTCAACCTGGCGGGTCTGCTGTGCTCGAACGCGATCTTCCACAATGCCAAGGTGAAGCAGGAGTTCGACATCGCCGCGGCGAAAACCGGCGGCAGCACGGTGAATCACCTGGGCATGGTGGCATGCATGGCCGCCTATGCCCGCTGCGAGGACTGGTTCGAGGAGATGCTCGCGGTCGTGCGGCGTAATCTCGACACCGTGCGTGCCTTCGCCGACACCCACGACGGCATACGGCTCATCGAGCCGGAGGGAACCTATCTGGCATGGCTGGATTGCCGCGGGCTGGGCCTTTCGAATGATGAGCTGGAGACGTTCATGCACGAACAGGCGAGGCTCTATTTCGACGAAGGATATCTGTTCGGCCGGGAGGGCAGTGGTTTCGAACGCGTCAACCTCGCTTGCCCCGTGCGTGTGATCGAACGGATGTGCAGGCAGCTCGACGCAGCGCTCCGCAAGCTGGGAGTGGGACCCGTGGCTGCGGATTTTGCGGATTGTGTATGAGCGGGGGCGTGCCATTGGGCGTATGGCGGGTGAATGCGGCATAATGGATAGCTGGATATTGGCATAGGAGTACAGCGAGGGCGGCATGGGCAACAGGCAGCGTGGAGTGTGGGCATCGATTCGGAAAGTGGCGGCATCCGACCGCATATCGGGTCTCATCATGCTCGGATTCGCGTTGCTTGGTCTGGTGCTGGCGAATCTGCCGGCGACCTACCACTGGTTCGAGGAGCTTTCGCATTTCCATCTGGGCATTCCGGGAACCAACATCGACATGGGGTTGGGTCATTGGGCTCAGGACGGCCTGCTGACGATCTTCTTCCTGGTCGTCGGGCTCGAGCTGCGTCAGGAGCTCACCACCGGCTCGTTGTCGAATGTACGCGCGGCCGCGGTGCCGATGCTCTGTGCGGTGGGCGGCATGCTGGTGCCGCCGGTGCTGTTCGTTGCCGTCATCTCACTGTTCTCGAATTTCGGCGCCGGAGATCCGGGCAGCCTCATCATCGCGAACGGTTCGATGTTCAGTTTTGCCGAGACGGCACACGGATGGGCGATTCCCACCGCCACGGACATCGCATTCTCGCTGGCGGTGCTCGCGCTGTTCGCCAAGGCGTTGCCCGGCTCGATCCGTGCCTTCCTGATGACGCTCGCCACGGTGGACGATCTGTTGGCGATCATTCTGATCGCCGTGTTCTTCTCGTCGCTTAACGCCTGGTACTGGTTTGTGGGCATCGCGATCTGCGCGGTCGCCTGGTACTTCCTGGTGCGCATGAAGAAGGTGCCATGGTTCGGCGTGGCCGTCATAGGCATTCTGGCTTGGGTGATGATGTACGAGGCCGGCGTGCACCCGACATTGGCCGGCGTGCTCGTGGGATTGCTCACACCCGCACGTGCCATGTACGGCGAACGTTCGCCGCGCGCCGAACGGTATGCCGACAAGCTGCAGCCGTTCTCGGCGTTGCTGGCATTGCCCATCTTCGCCTTCTTCGCCACTGGTGTGCACTTTGATTCGATCACCCCAATGTTGCTGGTCTCCCCGGTGGTCATCGCCATCATCGTGGCGCTGTTCGTGGGCAAGCCGCTCGGCATCATGGCCACCGCATGGTTGTCCACGCACATCGGCCCGTTTGCGATGCCCAAGGGACTGCGCGTGCGCGACATGTTCCCGGCTTCGGTCGCCTGCGGCATTGGCTTCACCGTCTCCTTCCTCATCGCATCGCTGGCGTATGCGAACGCTGAGCTTTCCGCGGAGGCCAGATTCGGCGTGCTTCTGGGGTCGCTGGTGGCGGCTGCGGTGTCGGCGGTGCTGCTGAGCCGGCAGTCGGCCAGATTCGCCCGCATGGACTCCGTCGAGGAGTGTTTGGCCGCGATGGAACGCCCCCTTGAGGCCACGCGCACGCTTCGGGATGGCACCGTTGTGGTCTCCCAGACCATGGGTAGGGATGCCGAGCAGGATCTGGCGCAACTCAAGGAAGAAGACTCCCGCAGCTGAGGTGGCCATGTTACATGGCCGGGGTATGCACTCGCTACACTCGCAGTTGGAAATACACCACAGAACCGAAGGAGTGGCATGCAATCCAACAATGAGGAGAATGCGAATGGCGGCCAGATGATGAATCATGCGGAGGAGCCGCTCGGACGGACTTATTCGCAGGGGCCGGTGTTGTTGCGCGGCAAGATGATTCCGAGCGAAAGCACTTCGGAACGCTTCCTGCGCAATGATTCCGACACGGATTGGCTGCATCGTGATCCATGGCGTGTGTTGCGCATTCAGGCCGAATTCGTGGATGGCTTCGGATCGCTGGCCGAGCTCGGTCCTGCCGTGAGCATTTTCGGTTCCTCACGCGTCAAGCCCAATACGAAGGACTACAAGGCCGCCGCCGCAATGGGCGCGAAGATCGCCGAGCGAGACATCGCCGTCATCACGGGAGGCGGCCCGGGCATCATGGAAGCGGCGAACAAGGGTGCTGCCAAGGCCGGGGGCAAATCGGTGGGTCTGGGAATCGAATTGCCGCATGAACAAGGGCTCAACAAGTGGATCAACCTCGGCATGACGTTCCGCTACTTCTTCGTGCGCAAGACGATGTTCATGAAGTATTCGTCCGGCGCGATCGTTTGCCCCGGCGGTTTCGGCACGTTGGACGAGACCTTCGAGGCGCTCACGTTGGTACAGACGCAGAAGGTGGCGAAAATGCCGATTGTGCTCTTCGATTCCGCATACTGGCGAGGGCTGTTTGATTGGATTGACGGGCCGGTGCGTGAACGGGGCATGATCTCGAACATCGATCCCGATCTGGTGACGATCACCGACGACATCGACGAGGCCGTCGATGTCGCCACCAGCATGGTTCCCAGGCAGACTGGTGCGCACTGATCCGTATGGCATGGTGGTGCGAATCAGGGGAATCCAATTCCGATCCACTCCACCATGCCGAATTATTGCAATGTGGCGATGAGCATACCCCAGCCGGTCTGGGAGAGTGCGGAGATGAAGCGGTCGTCATCGGTCACGGCGTCGATGAGTTCGCGCATGGCCACGGCCTTGTCGCCGCGATCCGCCGGGTTGGTGAGACCGCCTTTGGAATCTGGCGATTCCATCGCCAGCACATCGGTGAAAATGATCACGCCATGTCTGCGCAGTAATCGCGGTGCCTGCTCGTAGGCTGCAGGGTAGTTCGAGGCGTCGCCGCATACGACGATGAGATCGTAGTCATCGCCGTTAAGACGCGCCAAGAACTGGGTCGGATCTGCGTTGACGGTGCGCAGCGTGGCCCGGGTCATCGTGGAGGCGGTGCGGAAGAGCCTCTTGATCTGGTTATGACCCTGCGGTGTGGAGTCGACGGCGGTGAGTTTGTCGTCGTCATCCAGCGCACATGCAATCCGAGCCGTCTGCACCAATGATCCGGTGCCGATCACGATGACCGACGATGCGCCGGACATCGTCTTGAACATGCTGAGCATGGCGCCTTCGCACGCGGAGACCGACGGGTCGTTGTCTTCCTGCATCATCGTGCGCGCCTCATGCACAAGGTCGGGTTCAAGTGCGAATTCGCGGGTTTCGATCCAATCCCATGCCCGCGCATGGTTTTCGAATGACGTTCTGTCCATATTCATTCTTCCTTACCGCTCTTTCACCTGCGCAATGAGTTGCCAAATCTCCTCGCCCACGTCAATGCCGCGGGGGCACTGCCTGGAGCATGCCCTCACCGATTGGCAGGCCTGCACACCATCGGCGGTGTCAAGGGCCTCAAGGCGTTCCTCGGTTGCAGTGTCGCGCGAATCGTTGATGAATCGCGCCTGATTGATGAGCGCCGCCGGGCCGATGAACGCCTCGCCGCCGGCATAGACCGGGCACGCGCCTTCGCACACACCGCAGGCGATGCAGTTGCTGAGCAATTCATACTTGGCCAGTTCCTGTGGATTCTGCAGATACTCCAGCACATCCACCTTGCCGTCCTCACGGGTCTTGATGGCGTCATGGTGAATGAGGTAAGGCTTGAGACGGCGAATCTGTTCGAGCATCGAATCAATGTCGGCGACAAGATCGCGCTTGACCGGGAAGCCGGGAAGTGCAGCGAGTTCGATGACACCCAGATGATCCCCCTCGTCGATCTGATGCGCGAGATCCTCCTCGAATACGTTGGCGTCGTCTGCATCATCGACATCGCCGGTACGGCGGAATCCCTCGTCGTCGGGGTACGAGATGTTGGGCAGCCGCTGCACCCAATCCTTCACGTGGGCCGTGCACAGCAACGTGGGGGTGCCGTTGATGGCGACGGCATCCGAACCGCACATGCCGTGGCCGCAGGAATAGCGAAATGCCAGCGTTGGGTCGATATCGCGTTTGATGGTGAGCAGACAGTCGAGCAACGTGTCCTCAGGGCGCACGAGCAACTCGTATTCCTGCACCCAGGATTTGCCGCGTGGCCTGCCGGCGCGTGCGGAATCTGCGAACGGAGAGCCGCCGCGTCTGCCGAACGGACTCGACGAATGCCGGCGCTCACGTTCGGGACGGGGAGTGAAGCGGTGCACACGCAATGTCACCGTCGCTTGGATGACGGGGGATGGGGAGCTCATGCAATGCCTTTCCACAGTGTTGAATACTGTCTCATATTGTATATGTGCGCGCATGAAAAAGCCGTGACCGGCGCAACATTCACACGGTTGCGCCGGTCACGGCTGGAATCAGTACGAGCGGGAGCCTGGTTCGATGTCCACGATGTTCACTGGTGCCCAGCTGACGTCGCCATTGAGGTTCACGAATGAATGCCTGAGATATTCGGCATCGTTACGCTCGGGGAAATCGCTGCGATAGAGCGAGCCACGGGACTCCTCGCGGGCGCGTGTGGCCTTGAGCATGGCCAGCGCGAGCTCGCAGAGATGGCGCGCCTCGAGAATCGCGGTGATCTCCTGGTTGAACACTTTGGAATCGCCATGGGCATGCAGCAGTTCGGAACGTGGAATGAGGTCGTTTCGCAATGCGGCGATTGCCTTGTCGAGCAAAGTGGCGTCGGTGACCACAGCTGCATGCGCCTCCATGAAGGTGCCGAGATCGGCGATGAGCGCATAGGCGTTGTCGCTCTGTGGCGTTCCCTCTACACAGTCAGCGGATTCGAGCAGTGTGTCGATGATGCCTTTGCGTCGATTCGACGCGTCGACGAGTTCCTGCGCAAGGGCGTGCGTGTCACCTTCCACATCCGATGCGGCAACCGGATCGGCCGCCACTCGGGTGGCGATGGAGCGTCCGGCGCGAGTGCCGAACAGACATGCGTCGAGCAGGGAGTTTCCTCCAAGGCGATTGGCTCCATGCACGCTGACGCACGAGCATTCGCCCGCCGCATACAGTCCCGTTATGATCTGACGTCCGTCGGCTGTGGGAATGTAGACTTCGCCATCGACGGTGATTGGAATGCCGCCCATCGTGTAATGCGCGGTCGGTTTGACCGGCACGAGGTCCGTGGCGGGATCGAGCCCGGCATAATCCCGGATCGTTTCGACCACCTGTGGCAGCACCTCATGCATTCGGGTGGCGTCGATGCCGGTCATATCGAGCCATACACAGTCCTTGGGCCCTTCTGGGTCCTTCGGGTCGGCGACACCTCGTCCGGTCATGATCTCGCTGCGAATGGCCCTTGAAACCACATCCCGCGCGGCCAGGTCCTTGTGCTCGGGCGCATAGTGCTCCATGAACGCCTCTCCCGTGGCATTGCGCAATACGCCGCCTTCGGCCCTCGAGGCCTCCGAGAGAAGGATTCCGGTGTGCGCCAGACCAGTGGGATGGAACTGCAGGAACTCGGTGTCTTCGAGATCAAGACCCGCCTGCAAGGCCAATGCCATGCCATCGCCGGTGAGATCGTGGGAATTCGACGTCGTATGGAACAGGCGTCCGGCACCGCCGGTCGCCATGAGCACGTTGCGCGCGGCGATGGCATGGGTCGTGCCGGTGGCGACGTCGTAGGCGACCACACCTTCGCTGGCCGTATGATCGGCGTCGAGTACAAGATCGGTTACGTACCATTCCTCAGCGAATGCAACGCCCTGTGCCACACATTGCTGCCAGAGGGCGAACAGAATCTGGTGGCCCACCCGGTCGGCGGCATAGGCGGCACGTTTGACCGGGGCTTTGCCGAAGTCGCTGGTATGGCCTCCGAAACGCCGTTGGGCGATTCTTCCATCCTCGGTACGGGAGAAGGCGACTCCGTCATGCTCCAGGTCACGTACGGTGTGGGCGGCCTCCTTGGCCAACAACTTGGCGGCATCCTGATCGACGAGCCAATCGCCGCCTTTCACGGTGTCGTAGTAATGCCATTGCCATTCGTCGGGTTCCATGTCGCCGAGGCTGGCGGCTATGCCGCCTTCGGCGGATCCGGTATGCGATCGCAGGGGTTGCAACTTGGAAATCACCAACACCTTGGGCTCGATGCCCCGATTCCTGAGATCAGCGACCTCCTGGCTGCGGTAGAATCCCAGCGCTGCGGACAGACCGGCCCCGCCCGCACCCACGATCACCGCATCATACATGTCTTCAACCTTGGTTGGACTCATACCTCGATTCTGCCATAGGGCCTGACGTTTATGGTCTGATGCTCGGTGCATGGGTCTCATGGCACAGTTGCTCGATGTCCGAGGTGCTGGAGAGCAACGACGCCTGCTGGTCGGCGATGAGCCTGTTGCACCCGGCATGCGCGGGTGTCGTGATCTCGCCCGGCACTGCGAAGAGCCTGCGGTTCATCTCGTTCGCCCAGCCTGCCGTATTGAGCGCTCCGGAGCGCAGCCGGGCCTGTGCGACCACGACCGAATAGGCCAGTGCCGCGATCAGTCGATTGCGCAGCAGGAACCGACGTGGCTCCGGTATCGTGCTCGGGGTGCATTCCGACACCAAGGCTCCATGCTGGGCGCAGATCTGCTCGAAGAGCCGCATATTCGTGGTGGGGCCACAATGGTCGAGTCCGCCGGCGAATATCGCCACGGTTCTTCCGGCCACTTTGGCTCCGAGCTGATTCATGGCCTCGAGCGCTCCCCAATGCGCCGCGGCATCGATGCCCATGGCACCGCCGGAAACGACGAGATGGCCATTCATGGCCGTCTGGCAGGCCAGGGTCCTCGCAACGTGGCGCCCATATTCATTCACGCCACGTGAACCCACTACGGCTACAGGGCGATCACATGATGTGAGGGCCGTTGCGTCGCCCTGCACCCACAAGGCAAGTGGAGGCGCCCAATCGGAGCGCACGTCGAGGTCCTCCAACGACTCTGGCCAGTAGGGCGAACCGGGAATGACAACGGTATAGGCGCCTTGTTCGGTGAACAGTGCGAATAGCGCATCCGGGTCGAAGGTCGGCAGTTGCAACAGGCGGCCGATCCACCGTTGTGAGGCCAGTTGGAAGGAGGCCACGCCTTCGCTGCGCGCCTTGCGGCCCCAGCGTGCCGTGCCCAGAATGAACATGCATTCCAAGGTGTTGCGTGCGCGTCGTTGCTCCTGTTCGGTGGTGGCGCATGCAACCATAAGCAGCGCACGCAGTGCCTCCACACCTGGATGTTCGCTGTCGCATCCCTTCAGCAACGAGGTCATGAGTGCATTGGCGCATTCGCTGCAGTGGGTCAGCAACATGCGGGCGAGCGCTTCGTCGTCAGACTGCAGCAGCGCCTTGGCGCTCAACGTGGGTTGTGCGGGTGCCGTATGTGATTGTGACGTGGTCTGATGGGTGAGGGTGGTCATGTCTTCTCCGTTTCAAGGTGGGGCCGGGTAGGCTCAGTTGACTTCCGTGGTGCGCAACGAGAGCGCGCGGTCGACATCGTCGAGGTTCGGACTTGTACGTCCATCGAGATCGCAGATGGTCCATGAGAGCTTCATCACGCGGTAGGCCCCTCGCAGACTGATCTGATAGGAGGAGAGCGCCTGGTTCACCACGGCGAGCACACGTTGGGGAGTGTGCTCACGTAACCACGACCCTGCAGCTTGGGCATTGCTTGTCCAGCCGAATGATCGGAATCGCTCCACCGCCATGGACCGTGCAGCGATGACCTGCTGGCGGATGCGCTCGCTGCTGTCGCCTTCCGGCAACTGCCGGGACCCTATGTGGGAGACGGGGCATACCTGCAGCTGCATGTCCACGCGGTCGAGAATGGGGCCGGAGAGTCGGCTGAAATACCGTATGCGGTCGCGTTCCCTGCAGGTGCAGCGTTCGCCGGTGCCATACCCATAGCCGCAGGGGCATGGGTTCGCCGCCATGATGAGTTGGAATTGTGCGGGGAAGATCGTGGTTCCCTTGGACCGTGACACGGCGACATACCCGGCCTCCAACGGTTCCCTGAGCGATTGCAGCACGCGTGGTGCGAATTCAGGCGCCTCGTCGAGGAACAGAACCCCATGGTGGGCGCGTGTCACCGATCCCGGTTCTCCCAGGCCGGTGCCTCCTCCCACCAATGAGGCGACGGAGGCGGTGTGGTGCGGAGCCTCGAATGGCGGCATGCTGTCGATGCCGTGGGTGCCCAGCTGGCCGCAGAGCGAACGAATGGATGCCACTTCGAATTGCTGTTGTTGGTTCAGCGGGGCGAGTATGCCGGGGAAGCGTGAGGCGAGCATGGTTTTGCCCATGCCGGGTGGTCCGGTCATGAGTACGTGGTGGCCTCCGGCGGCTGCGATCTTCAGCGCCTCCTTCGCTTCGTGCTGGCCCACCACTTCGCTCATGTCGCCGACAGGCAGCAGATTGCCTTCCGGCAGGTCGCGTCTTCGGGTGTCCACATGAATCTCATGGACCGTGTAGTTGGCACGGCCTCCAAACATCTCGATGAGTTCACCCAGATGCGAGACGTACATGACATCCAAGCCGTCAATCAGTTCGGCCTCATCGCGGTTGGCACGGGGAACCACGACGCGGTTCATGCCGTGCTCCTTCATATGCAGCATGATCGGCAGCAGGCCGTTGATGGGCAGCACCGTGCCATCGAGGTTGAGCTCGCCGAGCAGCACGGTGTTGTCCAACGCGTCGGGCTCTATGAATTCCGAGGCGCTGAGCACACTGGCGGCGATGGCGAGATCGTGTGAGGAGCCTCGTTTGGGCATCGAGGCCGGCGACATGTTGACGGTCACCCGGGTCTGGGGCCATTTGAAGCCGCTTGCGGTGCATGCCGATTTCACGCGCTCCCTGGCCTCGCTCAGCGACGCATCGGGCAGCCCGATGATGGAGAAGAACGGCAGGCCAGGAGAGATGAATGCCTGCAACTGGATCACGAAGGCCTTGAGCCCCACCAGCCCGACTGACAATGCTGTTCCCAGAGCCATCAGAACGCCTCCGGCACATGATGAATGAACACGTCGGTGGGTGTGACGGTGACGGCGATGACATCGAAACGCACTCCGATGTGGCGTATGGTCGATCCACGCTCACCGAGCCAGCATATTGCGGCCCGACGAACACGCATCTGTTTGGCAGCATGCACTGCCTCCTCGGGAATGCCGCATGATGTGGATCTACGCGTCTTGACCTCGACGAATACGATGGTGTTGTGCGAGGTAAGCGCGATGATGTCGATCTCGCCGAACCGGCAGTGCCAGTTGCAGGCCAACACGTGCCAATGATGTTCGATCAGCCATGCACGGCAAAGCCGCTCTCCCAGGGAGCCGATCTGCTTGGTGGTGAGGTCCGGGGCCAAGAGCATGGCCTTGCATTGCTCGAAGGTATCCGCGTCCACGACCGTCTGCGTGGGTATGGTCGCCAGTGTCGGCGATGTGCTGTTGTGCTGTGATGTAATGTCCATGCTCCAAGTCCAGCAACATCGCGGCACGCATGCAACCGGCTTTGAAGATTTGTGGATAACCCGGCCTGCATTGGTGTCGAATGTGGACATTCAAGCGGTTATTCACATTCGGGATGTCCATTGCACGTGTCGGCATTGGAATACGCATTCGCCCCGCATTTTCATGCGGGGCGAATGCGTCAGATCCACGACCTGCTCAATCCACGAGGCTGGTCAAATCTCCCAGGCTCAGTTCGAAACTCACGCCACGATCCTGATAATCGGGCTGGAACTTCGTCTGGACCATCGCGTTGTGCACGAATTCGCCGGCAAGTCTGGCGGCCGCCGCAAGGTCGAGTCCGGCCATCACGCCGCCGATCATGGCGGAGGCGAACGCGTCGCCGGTGCCATGGCACATGTAGGGCAGTTTCTCGTGCACGCATTCGGTCATCCGGTTCACGCCCTCCTTGGCGTTGGCCACGAAGTTGCGAATGCGGCCGTCATTGTGGTCGATGCCCTTGAGCACGACGTTCTTGGCGCCCATATCGAACAGATTGCCAATGATCTGCCTGACCTGTTCGTTCGTGATGTCCTGCCCGGGGTACTCGGTGCCGGTGAGAATGGAGGATTCGGTCAGGTTCGGCATGAGCAGGTCCGCGCCATCGACGAGCGCGCCCATCGCCTCGCAAAGCTGTGCCGTGTACGTGGCATACATCTCGCCCGCATCGCCCATCACCGGGTCGACGAAACGCAGCGACCTGGGGTACTCGCGATACAGCCGCTGAATGATCGCCACCTGATCGGGAGAGCCGAGGAATCCGGAGTAGACGCCATCGAGGTCAACGCCCTCCTGCTGCCAGGCGTCGAGGTATCCGCCCAGCATGTCGGTGGTGTCTTCCATGGTGAACACCTTGTAGCGAGTGTGCGCCGAGAACAGCGCAGTCGGCACCGGGCAGACATCGCAGCCGGCAGCCGAGAGGATCGGGATGGCGGCGGTGAGCGAGCATTTGCCGTACCCGCACATGTCATGCACCGCTGCGATGCGTGGAATGTATTCGCGATTGCGTTCGTAAAGCACTTCTGGCATATTGCTCCTTACAGTCATCGACCATATATGCCTCATACAATAGGTGAACGATATGCCAAGCGCATTCCTGCCGTGTTACGTGGGTGAGGTGGTACGTCACAGGGGTCTCGGCGTGTCGCCTCCGTCTCGTGGGGGCTGACGGATCTCATGTTCGGGTGCGCAAGCGCCGATTGATAAACGGGTATAACCAATCGCGATAACGTCTGGCTTGCATTGTGCTGTGCGAGTTCCCTAATCTGCTGCCCAGACCCGAGGGTCGCCAGACGACAATGACGCGCAACAGCGTGCATGAGCGGAAGGAACACCATGAGCGCACAGGAAACCCACACACCGTACCATTTCGAGACACTGCAGCTGCATGTCGGGCAGGAGAGCGCAGACCCGGCCAGCGACGCCCGTGCAGTGCCGATCTACCAGACGACCAGCTATGTATTCCACGACTTCGACCACGCCGAGGCCCGATTCGGTCTGGCCGACCCGGGCAACATCTACGGGCGATTGACCAATACGACACAAGGGGTGTTCGAAGACCGCATCGCAGCACTCGAAGGGGGCACCGCGGGATTGGCGGTCGCCTCGGGGGCCGCGGCCGTGGAGTACGCCGTGCGTAACATCACACAGGCCGGCGACCATATCGTGGCCGCCAAGAACATATACGGGGGCACGTTCAATCTGCTGCGTCACACCTTGCCACGCGATGGCATCACCACCACCTTCGTCGACGCCAACGATCCCCACGCATTCGAGGAGGCGATTGCAGACAACACGAAACTCGTCTATTTCGAGACCTTCGGCAATCCGAACGCCGATCTGCCCGATTTCGACGCAATCACCGAGATCGCACACCGGCACCACTTGCCGGTGATCGTAGACAACACCTTCGCCACGCCATATCTGTTCCGCCCACTCGAACATGGTGCGGACATCGTAGTGGAATCCGCCACGAAATTCATAGGTGGCCACGGCACCACGCTCGGCGGCGTGATCGTTGAGGGAGGCGATTTCAAGTGGGATGCGGTGCCAGGCAAATTCCCGACGCTCACCGAACCGGATCCCTCGTATCATGGCCTCAACTTCTATGAGGCGCTCGGGCCGGTTTCATTTGTGACCCGCATCCGCGCGGTCCTGCTGCGCGACACGGGTGCCACGCTCTCGCCGTTCTCGGCCTTCCTGCTGCTGCAGGGCACCGAGACGCTGTCACTGCGCGTCGAGCGCCATGTGGAGAACGCGCTCAAGGTGATCGATTACCTCAAAACCGTGCCCGAAGTCGAGTCGATCTCGCATCCATCGATCGAGGGACGCCCTGACCACGACCTGTACAAGAAATACTTCCCGAATGGCGCCGGATCCATCTTCACTTTCGACATTCGGGGCGGCAAGGATGCAGCCCGGGTATTCATCGACAACCTGCATCTGTTCTCGCTGCTGGCCAATGTTGCCGACGCGAAGAGCCTTGTGATCCACCCGGCTTCCACGACGCATTCTCAGGAGTCCGAGGCTGAGTTGGAGGATCAGGGCATACATCAGGGAACAATCCGTCTGTCGATCGGCACCGAGTACATCGACGACATCATCGACGATCTGAAAGGCGGATTCGAGGCGGTGCGCGCCTCTGGTTTCGCCGACTGATATGCATGGCGCATGCCATGCATATGGTCACGGGTCCCCTCTTGGAAATCCCGCATGCCCCACGCATGCGGGATTTCTCGTTTGCCGGTGTCGTGGCTGGTGGGCGCGCCTTCGTTCGCCCACGGGCGGCATGGGTCGCAAGATATCAACGAGATGACATAGTATGCTTACGGTTACGTATGAACGTAGGGTAGAAGTTCACCCAGCCAAGCGCACTTGTTGTGAGATTGATGGAGCCGATTGTGACCGATGTAATCACCGTGATGAACCTGGGTTGGCAGTATGCGCCCTCCTCGGCGCACGGCACGCCAAGAGGGGCACTGCATGATGTGAGTTGTTATGTGGCGGAGGGAACCCTGGCCGGGATAGTGGGGCCGACCGGTTCGGGCAAGTCCACATTGGCGCAGGCCCTCACCGGTATCATCCCTCATATTCTCGATGGCACGCTCACTGGTTTCATCAGGGTGGCGGGCATGAACGTGAAAAGCACCAGCGTCTCGAATATCTCCGCCAAGGTGGGGTATGTGCCCCAGAACCCGGTGGATTTGTTCGTCACCAACGAGGTGGAGAACGAAATCGCATTCCCCCTGGAGAATAGGGGTGTGGCGCCGGACGAAATACGCTCCCGTGTCGGTGAGGTGCTTGACCGACTGCATATAGAGGGACTCCGGCACCGCGATCCGCGTACGCTCTCCGAAGGTGAGATGATGCGCGTCGCCATAGGCTCGGCCATCGCAGCAGAGCCCGAGGTGCTCATTCTCGATGAGGTGCTGGCGGTGCTCGACGAAGACGGCGCACAGGATCTCTATGCCATTCTGGACGACCTCATGGAGCGCAATCACACGTCGGTGGTGATGATCGACCTCGACACTCGTTGGCTGCGGGAGCATGCCGATTCGGTGTTGGTGATGGTGGGCGGCGAGGTGATCCGCCGTACCACACGCGAAGTGTTCCTCCGCGAGGCGTCGCTGCTGGAATCGGTGGGTGTGAGCAGATCTCGCGATGATCACACGCCGTTGACAATCGCCCGTCTTGAACCGCAGGACGTGACCGACCCGATCATCATCTTCGATCATGTGTACTACCTCCATCCGCACAGCGAGAACAGCGAGGCCCCCCAATTGCGCGACGTGAACCTGCGCATCCCCCGCGGCTCTTTCGTGGGCGTCGTGGGGCCGAACGGATCCGGCAAGACGACCTTGCTGTCGATGATGAATTCTCAGATTCTGCCCTCGCGTGGCCATGTGATTGTGGACGAGAACGACACCGCCGAGTGCCGGGTGCGCCGCATGGCCCGTGAAGTGGCCTATCTCGATCAGGATCCGTTGCATATGATGCTAACGCGCAACGTGCGCAAGGAAATCGAATTCGCCCCGCGTGCTCTGGGTGTGCCGACCCAAGAGGTGAACGAGCGTGTCAATGCGCTCATCCGGGCATTTGACCTGTTCGACATCGAAGATGCCGATCCCATTCGGCTGAGCACCGGACAAACCAGACTCGTGGCACTGGCCTCCACATTGGCCACGCAGGCACCCATACTTGTGCTCGACGAACCGGTGGCCGGGTTGGATTACCGGCTCAAAACGAAGTTCATGACCTTGGTGCGGGACCTCAATAAGCAAGGCATCACCGTGATCATGGCAAGCAATGATGATGATCTCGTGGAACGTTACTGCACCCATGCCCTGCGTATGGAGGAGGGGCGCATAGTGGACTTCGGCCCTCTGCATTCCGCGAAGTCGCGCTCGTTGCACCATGATCGGGAGGGGAGAGTCTGATGCGTTCACAGTTCTATGTTCCGGTTGATGGTTGGCTCAACCGAGTGGATGTACGTGTGAAGCTGTTCGCCATGATCGCCGTTGTCGTCATGTGCTCGATTTGGGGGAACTGGGTGTTCCTGACGGCCATGCTGCTCGTGGAGCACCTGTTCCTGCTGTCCACCCGCATACCTGCACGCAAGACGCTCAAGGTGTGGGCATTCTTCCTGCCGGTGATCGTCATTGTGCTCTGCATCATGCTCCTCACCGTGCATCTGCCCGGCTGGACCTTGTGGCGGTGGGGAAGCTGGCTGGTCACCTCCGGCACCATGAATCTATGCGCGGTGGTGGCACTCCGTATCGCAGATATCGTGTTCGTCGTGTTCACCGTGTTGTTCACCACCTCGCGTGCCGCCTGGATCAGTGGTCTGGCCGGATTGGGATTGCCATACACGGCAGGTGCCGCCGTGACGGATGCGATCCAGTGGCTGCCGACCTATGCGGCCACCGTGCACGACCTGGTGCTCACCCAACACATTCGTGGACGGTATGCGCGCATTGGCAAGCACAATCCCTTCACCCGCACTGCCGCATGGTGCAGCGCTCATGTTCGTGCGATCATTGCGGCACCAGCCCATATGAGCCACCTGAACCGCGCTCGCAGCATCACAGCTTTGGCTCACGGTGCGCATATAGACCGCATGGGTGCCAAACGCACATATCTGCATCCGGCGCATATGCGTCTGTTTGATTGGATGCTGCTGATACTGGTGCCGGTGTACATCGCCGCCGTCATCGTGATGATGGCCGTATTCGGGTGGTGAATTCACCACGATGTTGTGTTCGGGGCTCATCCTTGAGGATGAGCCCCGAATGCTTTTCACCCTTGCGGGTGATGGGTCGACATGGTTGCAGGGCATATATTCGCAGATATGCACGTCAGAGCACGTGATTGAAACGGCGAAGGCCCAAGAAGGAGAGAACATGTCGAATTCCGCGTTGCAGAACATGGTTGACCAGATTCACCAGCCGACCCATACGCCGGTGGCGATCGAGGCCATCGATCTGGTGAAGGACTATGGCACGGGTGAAAGCCTGGTGCATGCGTTGAAAGATGTCAACGTGCAGTTCGAGCAGGGCCGGTTCACGGCGATTATGGGACCGTCCGGATCCGGAAAATCGACGCTGATGCATGTGATGAGTGGTCTGGATTCGGCCACCAGCGGCAGCGTCGTGTTCCAGGGGCGCGACCTGACGAAGCTCAACGACAAGCAGCTCACGCTGCTACGCCGCAACTACATCGGTTTCATCTTCCAAAGCTTCAATCTGCTGCCAATGTTCACGGCCGAGCAGAACATCGTGATGCCCCTGACCTTGGCGGGCAAGAAGGTGGACCGTGCATGGTTCGACCGTCTAGTGGACACACTTGGACTGCGTGAACGACTGGGCCACCGTCCGAACGAACTGTCTGGAGGCCAGCAGCAGCGTGTGGCCATCGCACGCGCCCTCATCACCAAGCCGTCGCTCGTGTTCGCAGACGAACCTACCGGTGCCCTCGACTCAGCTTCAAGCGCCGAGGTGCTTGGCTTCCTCAAGGCCTCGGTACGGGAATTGGGGCAGACGATCATCATGGTCACGCATGATCCGGTGGCCGCCTCCTATGCAGACCGTGCCATCGTATTCTCCGACGGGCATATCATCGCCGACGTCTCCGACCCGCAACCGGCGCAGATGAGTGATCTGCTCATGAAGGAGCGCGAACGCTCCACGAAGACCGCCGGGCGCTCCGCAGTTCAGACGATGCCGGCAAACCAGAATCCGCCCATTGCACAGCAGTTCCAGAACAACCCGGCAACCATCGGCGGCCAGCCGGCACAGGGAACCCGCATGCAGGCTCCGCAGCCGCCGCAGCAGCGTCGCTAATGCAGGCCAAGAGCACAGACGATCCTGAATCCGAAGGAATACCATGTTGTCAATCACGATGAAGATGATGAAGAAGAACCTGAGAATGCTGATTCCCGCGGGCATCGCCATTCTCATCGGCACAGCGTTCATTGCCGCGACGCTGCTGTTCACGAACGCCTTCGACGCCTCATTGCGCGAACAGACCACCGGCCAGTTCGGCGGCTCGAACTATGCGGTCACGGCGGATGCGCAATCCGGCGACGATGCACACGACTCAACGGTTGGTGGTCTTAAGCTCAATACCATAGCGGGCATCGGGGGAGTGGAAGGCGTCCGTGCCGATGTCACGCGCAGTGTCATGCTGAATACCGGCTCCCAGCACGGCAGCGGGGTGGCGTTGTCGACGAGTGCCGACCCCAAGCTGCTCCCGGTTTCGATTGTAGAGGGCAACGCCCCCGAACCCGATGGCGTCCGGCAGATTGCAATACCGAGAAAGCTTGCCGAGCAGTGGAACCTCAAGGTGGGAGACACCATCTCGTCGCATGCGCAATATGGCGACGATGCGCAGGACGTGCAGGCGACGATTACGGGCCTCACCACCGATCCGAACAACGTGTACGGCTATTACAACGGTGCCTCCGTCGCCTCGAACGACCTCATGGTCGCCTATTCGGATGTCGCCTCCTTCGATGCGATACCAGCGACCGCTGCGTACCTGTACATCGAGCCGGCACATGAATCCACCGTGGTCGCGCAGGTGAAGGCCGCGCTTTCGCCGGGGCTGACGCTGCAGGATCGCGCGCATATGGAAGAGCAGGCCATCAAATCCCTCAGCTCCAACGGTGGTGACGTGACCAAGCAGTTCCTGCTCGCCTTCGGCGTGCTCGCCCTGGTGGTCGCCGCGCTTGTCATCGCGAACACGTTCCAGGTGCTCGTGGCGCAGCGCCGCCGTACGCTGGCATTGCTGCGCACCATCGGTGCCACCAAGCGTCAGCTCTACGTGTCGGTGCTTGAGGAGGCGGGTATGCTCGGACTCGTGTCCTCGGTACTCGGCGTGGGCGTGGGAACCGGCCTCATGGCATTGGCCTCCATTGCCACACGGGACCAGTCTCTCGGCGGCATGCGCCTGACGCTGAATATGAGCTGGCAGGTCATCGCGCTGCCCGTGCTCTTCGGTGTCGCAATGACGGTACTCGCATCCGTGAGCGCCGCACGCACCGCCACCAGCGTGACCCCGTTGGAAGCCATGCGACCCCTTGAGATCTCCAACCAGCATAGGGCCCGTGTGGGCCGCGCCGTCTTCGGCTGCCTGTTCCTGGCCCTCGGTGTCGCGCTCGCCTTGATCGCCATCCCGATGAACCACAGCAAGGACGGCGATATCTCCGCCAGCGCATTGCTCGCAGGCGTCGCCGGCTGCATGCTCACATTCATCGGCCTGGCCATGACGGCGCTGTTCTGGTTGCCTTGGCTCATGAAGGGCGTGGGGGCATTCGTCTCAATGTTCGGGCCGGCCGCCAAGCTCGCCAATGCCAACATCCAGAAGAATCCGCGACGCATCGCCGCCACGGGAACGGCACTGCTCATAGGTGTCACGCTCATCTCCACATTGGCCACCGGTGCCGCCGCAGCGAAAGCGACGATGAATCAGGCACTCGACACCCGCTACAGCGTCGACGTCGTGGCCTATGGTCCGAACATCCCGCAGCAGGCCGCGAACAAGGTGAAAAGCGAACGGGGCGTCGGCTCACTGCTGTATGCGAAGACCGCGAGCGCGGAATTCACCGACGAGCAGGGGCATGCGGTGCCCACGACGGTCATTGGCGTGCCCGACATCGCGGCATTGCAGTCGGTGCTCAACATCTCGGTCGACAATCCCGCGCCTGCATTCGGGGCCGGTGATGCGATCATGCCGCTTGTCAACAACGCAACCGGAGCATCGTTCACCTTCGAAAACAACACGGTACGTCTGAGCCCAACCAATACAGAAGGCATTCCGTCGGGCAATCCGGTTGATCTGCATGTGGAACAGCGCGACTACAAGCGCATCTCACAGAACAACGAGGCGGTCGCCTTCGTGAACACGGCGCTGTTCGACAACGGCACGTTCAAGGCGGACGGCAACGCGATGCTCATCAAACTCAACGTGCCCGCCGACATGTCGCTATCGGACGTGTTCGAGACCATCGAGAAAGATCTTGAGGTCTACCCGAACGTTTCAGTCGGAGGCCCGGTGGCGGAACGCAACCAGTGGGAGAGCATGGTCAACATGATGCTCATGCTGCTCGTCGCATTGCTCGCCGTGGCCGTGGTCATCGCCGTCATCGGTGTGGCGAACACGCTGAGCCTGTCGGTGATCGAACGCACCAGGGAATCGGCCACGCTGCGCGCCATCGGCATGACACGCGGTCAGCTCCGCGCCTCCCTTGCAATCGAGGCCCTGCTGATCTCGCTGGTCACGAGCGTGGTGGGCATGGTCGTCGGCACGCTGTTCGGCTGGCTCGGCATCTACATCGTGATGAGTTCGATTGCCGACGTCGTCTACGTGATCGACTGGGGAACCTACGCGATCATTCTGGCCATCGCCATAGTCTGCTCGCTCATCGCCAGCGTGTTCCCCGCACGCCGTGCAGTGAAGACGCCGCCGGTGGAGGCGCTCGCCGAAGCCTGATTTGGAAGGATATCAAATACCTGATGTCGGGTATGAAGTTTGTACCTGGCATCACGGCAAAGCCGGCCAGTAGTCTCCAACTGGCCGGCTTTCGCATATGCCTGAACGGTACGGACTACACCAGGTGGTTCTCGTAGGCGAAGACCACCGCCTGTACACGGTCGCGTGCGTTGATCTTCTGCAGAATATGCGCCACATGCGTTTTCACGGTGGGCAGTGAGATGAACAGCTTGTCGGCGATCTCCTGGTTCGACAGGCCATGGGCGATCTCAATGAGCACCTCGCGTTCGCGTTCGGTGAGGGTGGCAAGCTCCGGATCCGTGTATTCGGCGGCGACTTCTGACTGCTGTCTGCCGGGCTCTTCCTGGGTGACGCCCGTCTCCATCATCTTTTCGATGAGCCGTTTTGTGGCGGTCGGTGCAATGATGGCATTGCCTTGGTACACGGTGCGGATCGAGTTGAGCAGCGTCTCGGGTTCCGTGTCTTTGAGCAGGAAGCCGGAAGCACCTGCGTTGATTGCCGACATGACGTACTCGTCGAGATCAAAGGTGGTGAGAATGATCACACGGGTGTGCTGCTCGCCATCGGCATGTGACGTGATCTGCGCAGTGGCCGCCAATCCGTCCATACCCGGCATGCGCACGTCCATGAGCACAATGTCGGGGTGGAGCCGTTCGACGAGCTGCACCGCCTGCGTGCCGTCGGAGGCCTGCCCGACGACTTGCATGTCGGGCTGTGAGTTGATCACCATGGTGAACCCGGCACGGACGAGTTCCTGATCATCTGCGATGACTATACGAATCCTGCTTGCGTCTGCCATGCTTCCACTCTAGCGAAACGCATGCCTTCATGCAGATTCCAGACATGTGTGGAACATATGCATACCTGCTGTGGACTGTGGGAACGCGGTGAATTCTAGGCATTGCCCACGCCACGGCTCTGCGCGGCGGAGATCTGCTCGTCAAGCGATTTCGCGGGCGCCAGATTGAGATGATTCTGCGAAGGATCCGTCTCATCGCTGGCGCCGGTTTCCCTCAGCACACCAAGCAGTTCGCGCATGCGCTTCAAAGCGGTGCGCCCCTGGCTGCCGATGGCCGCGAATGCCTGACTGATCCATTCGGCAGACGGCTCCTCTCCCTGCGCAAGCTGATGGTCGATGATCGATATCTCCTGCGTTGTCTCGACAATCACGCTGTTGAGCGTTTCGCTCACCTCGGATTGGATGCTCGCACTGATGCGGTCTCGCTCACGGTTGGCGGCGGAGATACGTTGTTTGCGTTGCTCTTCGCGCAGCGCCTCGGCCCGTGCCTCCAACACCTGCGGATTCGCACCGCTGATCTTGACCCATGCACCGAGCACCATCGCCAGCATGCACACCATGATGGCCACGACGGCGAATTCGATGAACACTTGACTGGCGAACTCGATGTTGACGGTGCCATCTTCGGGTCGCAATGCAGGAGTGGTATGAAGCATCCACTCGACGACCGAGGTGTGGCCCTCGACAAGCAGCATCGTCTTGAACGCAAACAGCAGCCCATCGAGTGCAATCAGTGCGCTGAGCCATTTCCAGGTGCCCCGTTTGCTGCTGTAGAGCATGGCGGCATAGGCGATGAATGGCGCCGCCAAATCGGCGGTGAACAATGGTCTCACGAAAACCAGTTGCAGGAACACGAGAATGGCGAACGCCAACGCGACCGCACGAGGGAAACGCCTGCGCCAGCACAGTGGCAGCATAAGCAGTACAGTCATCATCACCCCGAAGGCGCCGGATGCCGAGGAGAAGTGGTAGCCGGCGGCCTGCAGCTCCATGCCGCCAGGAACCGTCACGATGATGGCGGTCGCCACAGCGACGAGAATCGTGTCGGTGAGCACATAATGGTGCTCGGCCCAATGCGACAGTCTGGTAACCCAGTTCTCGTGTCCGTCCTCGTGTACCTGCGCGATGGGTTTGGAACGCAACGACTTGCCCAGTTGCATGAAATTGGGCCAAATCTCGTGGTTGCCCTTGTCATTGCCTTGCTGAGCATCCCTGCCGTCCACGTCTGCTCCGGTACTGTTCGCCACATCAACGTCCCCGCTTTCCTCCGAGACTGCCACGGCGGAGGAGCCGCCGTGCATTTCTGTGTGCATCGCACTTGCCTGCAGGAGCGGTTCCGAGCCGATGCCGGCTTGCTGCACGGAGGTGGCCAATGGGACTTCGGCATGCACTGCGAAACCGCCGTTGAGGCGGGGTCCTGCCTCCACCGTGCCGCCGACGGCTTCGATGCGTTCGTTCATGCCGAGCAGACCGTAGCCGGCCTTATGCCCATCCATGGCCGCCGAGGCACCACGTCCGTCGTCGCTGATGGTGAAGGAAAGGGTTCCGCTGTCCCACTCCTCACGCACTTCGACGTTCACATTGAGCCCCGCGTATTTGCGTACGTTCGTCAATGCCTCCTGCACCACGTGGTACATGGCCACACTCGCCGACTCGCTCAATAGCTGCGGTGAGGGCTCACCCACGAGCTCACGTCGCACGTGGATGTCGGGGGAGACCTTGGCCGCCTGCTCGATCAAGGCATTGATGTCGTGGTAGTCGGCATGCGACGAGCCCCCGAACACACCGAGCAGCTGCTTCATATCGTGCATCGCATGCTCGGCCTCGTGCCGAATGGTATCCATCGTCGACCGTGCCAGTTGCACATCATGGGTGGCGGCATACCGCCCACCGTCGGATTGGATGATGATGATCGAAAGGGTATGGGCCACGATGTCGTGCATGTCACGGGCGATGCGCGCACGTTCGGCCGAGGCGGCGATGAGTTTCTCCTCCTGCTCCCGGGCGGCTATGGCCGCATTCCGCTCGCCCAACATGCGGATCGTGTGTTGGCGTGCCCGTTGCCATAGTGCGGCCACGAGCGTGGTGGCCAGTACCAGCGTGAACATGATGAAGTAGAGGAGGCTCGATTCCATGCTGGTGGCTGCACATGACCTCATCGAGAATCCGGCCCCCTCGGGCGCACAGGCATAGACCCCTGACAGGATCGCCATGTGATTACGCCCGAAGATCGCGCCATGGGTGTTCGCGAATACGATCACGGCGACGGTGGCGACATCGAAGGCCAACGCCATGATGGCGTATTCGCGGGTCCGGTTCCGGCGATCATAGACCACCGCCGAATAGAACATGGGCAACGCCATGGCATCCGCCAAGAGGAATGCCGGCCCGAACACCAGCTGCACCGCCACCGTGACGACGAACCAGATGGCGGCGGCATGCGGCTTCGTGCGGCGCAACGCGAAGGGCAACGTGAGCAGAATCGACCAGATGCGCGTCCACCCGTCGCCATCCCAGCGCAACAGCAGGCCATCCTCCAGAAATGGCGGGATCGTGGTGATGGCCCACAGCAGGCAGATCAGCATGGTGGCCATAGTGTCGATGACCAGCATGCGGTGTGTCGCCAAGAAGGCTTTCAAGCGTTCTCCCATATCTTCAGCATATAGGCCACAGACCACCTGCACATGGGTCTGTGGGATGATTGTGCCTCCTTGTCGGTGCATGTGGGTGAGATTGAAGGCATTGCACCGTTCAAATGCCGTGAGGGAGTATGATGGCACTGCTCAATGAATACTATGTTCCGGGACTCCATGTGTCTGAGTATGCGATCGACGTGCCACTCGACTGGGATGGCCATGAGCCAGGCGTGGGATTCGATGGCGAGACGATTCGCCTGTTCTACCGCGTGGTCTGTGCCCCGGAGCATGTGAACGACCGATTGCCGTTGCTGGTGTTCCTGCAAGGGGGTCCCGGCGGCGCGGCTCCCCGCCCGCTCTCGCCCGACTCCGATGGCTGGATTGCCGAGGCCATCAAGCATTTCCGTGTAGTGCTGCCTGATCAACGTGGCACCGGGCGTTCCTCGCATATCGACTCGCACACCGTGGCGAATATGACCGGTCCACAGGCTGCGGAGTATCTGAAGAAATTCCTCGCCGGCTCCATTGTGCGCGACTTCGAGCACCTGCGGCGCACCGAGTTCGATGGGGAGCGCTGGGTGACGCTCGGGCAGAGCTATGGCGGATTCCTGACGCTGACATACCTTTCGCTGTTCCCCCAAAGCCTCATCGCCAGTTTCACCACCGGTGGCATACCCCATGTGCCGGCGAGCGCGAGGGAGGTGTACGAGCACACCTTCCCACGCATGCAGACGAAGACCGAACAGTTCTACGCACGCTACCCGCTCGAGACGAAACGCGTGGGTTGCGTGGCGGACATTCTGCGCAGCACCGATGTGACGCTGCCCAACGGCGACACGTTCACAGTGGAGCGCCTGCAGACACTCGGCTCGAGTTTCGGGATGAAACCGGCATTCGAACGGGTGCACTGGCTCTTCGACGAGGCATTCCTCAACGGCGACGGTTCGGCAAACCCGGATTCCCCGCTCACCGATGAGTTCCTGTTCGATGCGATGACCGCCACCTATTACAATCCGCTGTATTGGCCGCTGCAGGAGTTCATCTACGCGGACGGCGACCTCGACGCCCCCATTGATTGGGCGGCGGACCACGTGTATAGGAGTCTGCCGCAGTTCAGCACTGACGCGCGCCCGTTGCTGTTCACCGGCGAGGCGATTTTCCCGTGGATGTTCGAGCAGGAGCGCGCGCTCAGACCGTTCCGCGCCGCAATGGACGTGCTGATGCAGGACACGCATTTCGGGGTGATCTACAACGTGAACCAACTCGCCGCGAACACAGTGCCGCTCAACAGTGCGGTGTATTTCGACGACCTGTATGTCGACAGCGGTCTGCAGCTCGACACGCTTTCGCGCATAGGAAACTCGCATTATTGGGTGACGAACGAGTTCGAACACGATGGCGTGCACGGTGGCATCGTCTTCCGTCATCTCTTCGACGAGGCACGCGACCGCGGCGACCTGCACGAACTGTTCTAGCATCGGGTTTTTCCGCAGGTCGTATACAGTATTGGCATATCGGACACTGTCAGGAGAGTGGTATGAAGATTGGTTTCATTGGCTACGGCAACATGGCACAGGCAATCGCACAGGGATTGACCCGTGCGCATGCGGTCGACGGGAACGACATTGTGGCATGCGCCGCGCATTTCGACAAGTTGGAACGCAACATCGCGACAGTGGGCGGCACTGCCATGCACACCCCGCAGGAGGTCGTCGCGGCCGCCGACATGGTGGTCGTGGCAATCAAACCGTATCAGATCGAGGATGTACTTGCTCCAATGGCCGGAGCGCTCGCCGACGATTCGAAGATGCTCGTATCGCTTGCCGCAGGGTGGGATCTGGCGAGGTACCAGACCCTGTTCGGTGAGTCGGCCGCGGGCATCCACATCCAGTGCACGATTCCGAACACTCCGATGGCCGTGGCCCAGGGAGTGTTGATCTGCGAGAACGTGAACACCCTCACCCCGAGCCAATGCCAGGGATTCGTCGACCTGTTCTCCCGCATATCGCTCATCGAGGAGGTCGATACCGCGCATATGGGGATTGCGATGTGCATCGCCGGTTGTGCCCCGGCGTTCACCGACATGTACTTGGAGGCGCTCGGCGACGCCGGCGTCAAGTACGGTCTGCAGCGTGCGACCGCATATCGTTTGGCCGCGAAGATGATTGAAGGTGTCGGTGCCCTGTACCTCGACTCGGGAGTTCACCCGGGTGCCATGAAAGATGCGGTGTGTTCGCCTGGCGGCACCACCATCAAAGGCGTCGCCGAACTCGAGAACCGTGCGTTCCGTGGTGCGGTCATCAGTGCGGTCGATGCCATCGAGCAGGGCTGAATCGTTCTCGTCTACATTTCCGAACGAATGCCGTGACGCCGGTGAGGGAGCGTGACTCACGCTGCCGCACCGGCGTTTCGCGTAGATGTGCAAAACCGGTGAAATGACTTGGCGGGCCGCTAGTGTAGGCACTATGTCTCTTACTATCGGAATTGTCGGCCTGCCCAATGTGGGCAAGTCCACCATGTTCAACGCGCTCACCCGCAACAACGTGCTTGCGGAGAATTACCCATTCGCCACGATCGAGCCGAACACCGGCATCGTGCCGCTGCCGGACAAACGGCTGCCGGTGCTGGCCGAGCTTGTGCACACCGACAAGATCGTGCCGGCAACCGTCACCTTCGTCGACATCGCCGGCATCGTCAAGGGTGCGAGCGAAGGCGAGGGACTGGGCAACAAGTTCCTCGCGAACATTCGCGAGGCGGATGCAATCTGCGAGGTCGTGCGAGCATTCGAAGACGACGACATTATCCATGTGAACGGCCATGTCGATCCCGACGACGACATCGACACAATCAACACCGAGCTCATTCTCGCCGATCTGCAGACGATCGACAACGCGCTGCCGAAGCTTGAGAAGGACCTGCGCGGCAAGAAGATCGAGAAAAGCTACATGGATGCCGTGCTCAAGGCAAAGGAGATCCTCGAATCCGGTCGCACCATCGATCAGGCTGCGCAGGCCGGCGAGATCAAGAAGGAAGAGGTGTACGACCTGCACCTGCTCACCGCCAAACCGTTCATCTACGTGTTCAATGTGGACGATTCGGAGCTGCAGAACGAGGAACTCAAGCAGCGTCTGGCGAAGTCGGTGGCACCCGCTCCGGCGATCTTCCTCAATGCGCAGTTTGAATCCGAACTCACCGAACTCGATGAGGCGGATGCTCGCGAGATGCTCGAGGACGCGGGACTGGATGAGTCCGGGCTCGACCAGCTCGCTCGCGTGGGCTTCGACATTCTCGGCCTGCAGACCTTCCTCACCGCAGGGGAGAAGGAGGTGCGCGCCTGGCAGATCCACAAGGGTTGGACCGCTCCGCAGGCGGCCGGCGTCATCCACACCGATTTCGAGAAGGGATTCATCAAGGCCGAGGTGGTCTCGTACGACGATTTCGTAGAGGCCGACGGTTCGATGGCGAAAATCAAGGAGGAGGGCAAACTGCGCCTCGAGGGCAAGGACTATGTGATGCAGGATGGCGACATCGTCGAGTTCAAGTTCAATGTGAGTAAGTAGCCACGAAGCGGGAGTGCACAAACACTGACAGCTGCTGATGCCGCACGTCCTGACTCGGAATGTGCGGCATCCGCATGTTTGCTCGTCTGAAATAAAAAAGACCCCGCAGATGAGTGCGGGGTCTATGCGTGCTTCTGATCGCAGATATGCCATCAGAAGCGGGAGTCACTCGGCTTGCTTGCCGCCGGCCCTGATTCCCGTGCCGTCACCGCTGGGGGCTTCGGACTGCGGGAACGGATTGCTCGGCTCTGCAGGCTGGCGAACCTCATTCGACTTGGACTGTTCGCGTTTCTCGGTCTGCTCGCCGCTGCAGTTGCAGCCGCATCCCTTCTCGCCCTTCTTGGTTTCGTCGGCCTTGCCTTGGAAGTCGAGGTCTCCGTCGCTGGAGGCACCCGGAGTGGAACCGCCATTGGTGAGTCCGGTGTTCATGTTGTTCGAATCTGTATTTGCAGCAGTCATTGCATTGACCTTTCTTTTGCTGATGATTCCATCATAGAAATCATGTATGCAAGTGGTGTGCATGTATGCTGTTTATTTCATGACAATTCATACAGGCAATGCACAGAAAAGGCTGTTTTCTACAAAAAATCGGGTTGATTTTGTATCTCTTAGGGTGAACAATCTATTGCGCCAAAGGGTAGGAGAATGCTCGTATGCCGTGTAGCACACGTTCGCTTTCGGGAAGCCATGTCATGCCGACGGGGAACACATGGCCGAGTGTCTGTGTGGGTGGCACCTTGAAATCATGGAGTTCGAAATCACGGCCGTTGCGGGCGAGTGACGTCGCCAAGGCCAGTGTCTCCGATTGCACAAAGTCATCGCTGCTCGTCACCAGGAACAGGGGTGGAATGCCGATGCCCTGTGCGAGCCAATCCGCTGGATCCAGGAACACGGCGGCATCGTCAAGTCCTGCGAAGAACTCGTTTCCCACTGTTTCGGCAAGTCGCGCGCGCATTGGTGAACTCGGCGTAATGTCATAGACTCCCGAGATGAGCGAAGCTCCGCGCAGGTGGATTCCCGACGCCCGTCCGATGCCGAATGCGCGTGCGGCATCGTCGCTGTACTCGATGAGCAAGGTGAGCAGACTCAGGCATGCGCCGGCCGAGTCGCCGGTGATGAAGATGTTGTCCGGACTGACGGGGAATCGTGTGATATGCTCGCCGATCCAGCGTAGCGCCGCCTGGATGTCGTGCAATTGGCCGATGAGATCGGTCTGCGGGGCCGGTCTGTAGTTCAGCGAGAACACACCGAACCCAAGATCGGCGAGATGCGTGTTGAAATTGCGGTTGAGCTCCTTGTACCCATAGGTGAACCCGCCGCCGTGGATGTCTATGTAGACCGGCAATGTGTTGCCGCCGCGAACTATGGCATCGCGTGGGATGTAGGCGTCGAGCAGATGGCCGCGCACTTCGCCGTCCCGGTAGCCGCCGTCCGGCAGGTAGGGGATGTCGGTGTGCACATACACACCTTGCGGATCGTGCCATTGCAATGCGCGTGCATAGTCGAACATCGCGCATTCCTTGCGGAATCGGAGGCAGGCGGCTGCCGTGCGCTCCGGTACGCCCGGTTCGTCGGCATGCAGATCCTCCGCAATCGCCGTCCAGTATTGCGCCAGATCGATCACTGCGTCGCGAAATTCGCTGGTGCCTGGTGTGTATTCGATGGGCGGCACCTCATTGTTCCTGTACTGTTCCATAAAGCCTCCAGACTGTATGGAACAACAGTATGACGATGCCTCGTCCATGGCCGTTGCGGGAGACGGATATGGAAAAGCCGGGTGGCATACAGGCACACCCGGCTTGTTGGCAACCGATGAATCAGCGTGTCAACGCGTCGGATCGATCGGTTCGTCGAGATTCTCGAACTTGCGCTCCTGCGGTGTGGGTTCCGGCGCCTCCTTGACAATGGTCCCGGTGGCGCGTCCAATCGCGCGCATGCCGTGGTAGAGCACGAGCACGATGATGGAGCCGATGGCAATGCCGTTGAACTGGATGCCGTTCACATTGAACTCGAAGTTCGCGATGCCGACGATCATGACGACGGAGGCGGTCATGATGTTGATCGGCTTGGCGAAGTCGACCTTGTTGTCCACCCAGATCTGCACGCCGATCATGCCGATCATGCCGTAGAGCAGGCATGTGACGCCGCCGAGCACGCCGACCGGAATCGAATTGACCACTTGGCCGAACTTCGGGCAGAGCGAGAGGAGGAAGGCGAATCCTGCGGCACACCAGTAGGCGGCGGTGGAGTAGACCTTGGTGGCCGCCATGACGCCGATGTTCTCGCCATAGGTGGTGGTGCCCGAACCACCGCCGAAGCCGGCGACCGTCGTGCCCAAACCATCGGCGATGAGGGCGGTGCCGATCTGGTTGTCGTAGTCATGGCCGGTCATCTGCGCTACGGATTTCACATGACCGACGTTCTCGGCGATGAGCACGAGTACGACGGGCAGGAACATCGGCAGAATCGTGAAGTCGACCTGTGGCAAGTGGAACTTCGGGAAGCCGACCCAGGCGGCCTGTTCGATGGCCTGGAAGTCGACCTGCCCGCGAATGCAGGCATAGGCATAGCCGATGAGCACGCCGAGGAGAATGTTGAGACGGCCGATGAGTCCCTTGAACAGCACGGCAATGAGCAGGACGGCGACAAGCGTGACCAACGCGGTGTCGGGGGCCGCCTTGAAATTGGTCCATACATTCGGAGCCAGGTTGAAGCCGATGATGGCCACGATGGCGCCGTTGACCACAGGGGGCATGATGCGATCGATCCAAATCGCACCAGCCCATTGGACGACGAAGCCGATGATTGCAAGCAGCAGGCCCGTGCACAGAATGCCGAAGGATGCAACGGCGATGCCCTTGCCGGCGCTTGCCACGGCGGCGATCGGAGCGATGAAGCCGAAGCTGGAGCCCAGGTACGATGGCAGCAGGTTCTTGTTGATGAGCAGGAAAAGCGCCGTGGAGAACGCCGTGAAGAACAGTGTGGTCGACGGGTCGAAGCCCGTGAGGATCGGGACCAGGAATGTGGCTCCGAACATGGCCACCACATGCTGTGCGCCGATGCCGATGGTGCGAGGCCAGGTGAGGCGCTCCTTCGGTTCGACGATCTCGCCGGGCTTGAGTGTTTTTCCGTTCCCATGGAGCGTCCATGTGAACATTTGCTTCAATGATGTCACGATTTCCTCGCCGTTTCTCTCTGAGGTCTCTTGAGCTTTGGAAAATGCGGCCGCAGGCGTTATGCCACCGGCCGAATACATTGTAGCGGCAGCCGGAAACCACTATGTGACATGCATGAAACAGCACATGATGGCATGCGAAAAGGGCCTTGGAATATCCAAGGCCCTTTTCGCATGTGCTTCGAAACACTGATGGTGTCAGAAGAACAGCACCGCCAGACCCCAGCAGATCAGCACCAGGATGATCGAGGCGATGAAGCTGGCGATGAGCGGCTTGACGCCGGTTTTCGCAATCGCCTTGAAGTTCACGTTGATGCCGAGGGAGGCCATGGCCATGCCGAGGAAGATCTTCGCCACATCGCCGCCGAGTGCGTTGATGAAACCGGCGCTGGCGGGAACCGTCTGCAGGAACAGCGTACCGATGGCCGCCGTGGCGATGAAGCCGAGCATGAACCAGGGGAATGCGACCTTGCGCTTGCCGCCCACCTCGGTGACCTCGCTATGGCGCTTATCCCACCAAATCGCAACGATGATCGAGACGAACACGAGCATGAGCACACGGGAGAGCTTCATGATGTTCGCCATGGTGGCGGCATCGACCTGACCGGCGGGGACAGGACGGTTGAGGCCTTCGCCAGCTGCGACCGCATGGGCGATTTCGTGGAGTGAGCCACCTGCGATGAAGCCCTCCTGGGGCTGGGTGAGGTTGAGCAGCGGCAGAATGGCGATTTCGAGCAATGCGAAGATGGTGCCCATAATGGCGACGATGGCGATTGCGGTGACCTCGTCGTTCTCCTTTTCGCTCTCACGTTTCGGGGAGACCTTGATGGAGCCCGAGACGCCCATGACCGCCGCGGCTCCACAGATGCCGGTGCCGCAGGAGACCAGAATGGCCATGAGCGGGTCGACACCCATCCAACGGCAGATCCAGTAGGTGACGAACACGGTGACGGTCACGACGAGCGCGGCGAGCGGCAGGCACTTCGCGCCAGTGGTGAAGAGCAGCTCGAGATTGAGCTTGAAACCAAGCAGAATAATGCCAAAGCGGAGGAACTTGTTGGCGATGAGGCCAGCCGCGTCTTTCACACCTGCCGCACGTTGCGGATCGTCCTTGGTGTACCAGGCGCGAATCGGGAACTGAACCACCATGCCGATGAGCAAGGCGATGATGAGTGCGCCAAGGATCTTGAGACCTTCGAACTGCGCGGCCCACATGCCGATGAGAGTGGCCACCAAGGTGATGACGGCAATCAGCGCCATCTGTTTTGTGGCAATGCGTTTGGCCCATTTGCTACAGAATTCTTTCATGGTTTTCATAATACATTTGCTCTGTACATGAGACGTATGTTTCATTAATTGGAACAAATTCCGTGAATGCTCTGCAAAGATCGCGTCCGTTCGGCCCTCAGCGCGTGTCGCGCCGCCATTTGGTTGTGCCCGTCCGTTAAACTGGGTGAGTTTGCGCACTCGCGCATTGTATTACGACATGAAAGGCCATCGTGCCACTTACACCATCGTTGAATGATTTAGATACCACTGTGAATGATGCAGACTCCATATATGAGGAGCCTGCGCGCTCGTTCGGTGAACTCGGCGTGCCCGGGCCGCTTGTTCGCCTGCTGGCCGCCGACGGCAAGAAGACCGCGTTCCCCATTCAGCAGGACACGCTTCCGGATTCGCTTGCCGGGCGTGATGTGCTCGGCCGAGGGCAGACCGGTTCCGGCAAGACCCTGGCCTTCGGACTGCCGCTCGTCTCCAGGCTTTCCGATATGGATCGTGCCGACGACCATGATTTCCCCCGTGACATGGATCCGCAGGCATTGCGTAAAGCGCTGCGTTTCAAGCGGGGCGTCTCGAAGTACATGCCGCATCCGCGCGGTCTGGTGCTGGCGCCGACCCGTGAGCTCGCCAATCAGATCAGCGACGTGCTCACTCCTCTCGCAGATGCTTACGGCATGGCCGTCACCACGGTATACGGCGGTGTCAAGTATGAGCGACAGTTCCGGGACCTCGACGATGGCGCCGACATCGTCGTCGCCTGCCCGGGGCGCCTGGAGGATCTGATCGAACAGCAGGCGCTGACGCTCGCCGATGTGCGCATCGTGGTGCTCGACGAAGCCGACGAGATGGCCGACATGGGTTTCCTGCCGCCGATCAAACGCATTCTCAAGCAGATTCGCCCCGACGCGCAGCATATGCTGTTCTCGGCCACGCTCGACCATGGTGTCGACGAGGTGGTCAGCGAATTCCTGCACGATCCGAAGGTGCATAGCGTCGATGAGGTGACGTCGAATGTCGATTCGATGACCCACCATCTGTTCCTCGTGTCCCGCAACGACAAGGCGGCCGTCGTGAGGGAGCTCGCCAGTGGACGTGGCCGCCGCATCCTGTTCACGCGTACGAAGTTCCAGGCCAAGAAGCTCGCCCATACACTGACGCAGAGCGGAATTCCGGCAGCCGAACTCCATGGGAACCTGAGTCAGCACCAGCGCGATCGGAACTTGCAGGCCTTCGAATCCGGTCAGGTGAATGTGCTCGTGGCCACCGATGTGGCGGCCCGCGGCATCGATGTGAGCAACGTGGGTCTGGTGGTGCAGGTCGAGCCGCCGGAGGATCCCAAGTCGTTCACCCATCGCTCCGGCAGAACCGCACGTGCCGGCCAGTCCGGCGATGTGGTCACACTCATGACGCCGGACCAGAAGCGCAAGATTCGTCACCTGTTCAAAGAGGTCGACATCAAGCTCAAGCCAGTCGAAGTCACCCCCGAGTCCCCACAGGTGCAGGAACTCGTGGGGCAGAAAGCCGATCCGGTGCACGGCTGGGAGCTTCCCGAGCTTGAACGCAAACCTCGTAAAAGCAATGGCGGCCGCAAGTCGCGTCGTGACCGGGGTCGCACGAACCGTGATGAGGAACGGGGCAACCGCTCGGCCCGTGGTGGACGCCGTACCGGCAAGGGCGAGCATAGGCCCACCGAACGCGAACGCCAGATTGCCAAGGAGCAGCAGGAATTCGCTGCATTGTTCCTCGGCGATGTGAGTTCGGACAACCCACGTTACTCCGAGCCTGCGGAGTCGGAACAGGCGAGCCGCCATGAGCGTGATCGCCGGCATGACGAACGGCCGCGCAACCGGCAGGAACGTCGGGCCGAGCAGTTCGGTGAGGCTGGAGACGACCGCGATTACAAGAAATCACGCCAGAACCGCAACAACGGCAAGAAACGCATCGAACGGCGCCGCGCCCGTCGCGAGGAGGAGCGTGAAGAGCGTCGGGGTGGCAAACGCATCCACCACCACGACAACGACCGTCTGTTCGATGCCCGCGATGAATCGGTCAAGCGCCATGAACGCAGGCTCGAGGCCCGCGAACAGACCCGAACCGCCCCCAAACGTGCCCGGAAGTCAGGCAAACACGGCCAGTTCAAGAACAAGGGCAAGCGCCGCAACGACAATCCGTTCCGCGGGGGCCGTGGTCGTCGCTGAACGTGTGTACGGGGTCGCCCTTTGGCCGTGAGGGTGGGCATAGGCGTCGTCACTGTCGCAAGCTCCCTTACGTTCCTCAACCTATGCCCACCCTCGCGGCCAAAGGGAGTGCCATCTCGCATGTTCAGGCTGTCTTGCCGGTGTTTGGGTGGGGCTGGCAGGCACATTGAGGAACGTAAGGGAGCTTGCGACAGTGACGAAATGTGCCTGCCAGCCCCACCCAAACACCTCACCTGATTGATTGCAAGGATTATTTCTGGGGGTTCTCGGATGAAGTTGTAGCCGAGGGATCTCCGCCGTTCATGAAGCCCGCGCATAGCGCATTGAGGTATTCGGGGGCGAAGCGGGTGGCGAAGGCGACGCCCTTCGCAAAGGCTCCCGCATAGCCCAGCGTACGGCCGAGTTGCATCTTGCGGTACGCGAACTGGGCAATGGCCTTCGGTGTGGAGGGTCTGACCATCGTGAAGAAATTGCGCCCCTGCATGGCAGCGGCCTTTTCGAATCCGGTGCTGATGGGTCCGGGGCAGATGCATGTGACGGTGACGCCGGTGCCGCGCACCTCGTGGGCCACGGCCACGCTCAGTGAGCGCACGAAGGCCTTCGAGGCGTAATATGCGGCCATATACGGACCCGGAATCGTCGCCGCGACCGAGGCGATGTTGAGAATCCGCCCGTCGTGACGGCCCACCATGTCCTCGCCGAACAGACGCATGAGCTTGGCCAGCGTGACCATGTTCACCTGCATCATCGCATTGAGTTTCCGTCTGTCCTCATGCATGAAGTCCGTCCAATCCCCGAAGCCCGCGCAATTGACGAGCGTGTCGATCACGATGCCTTTCTCCTGGGCATATCGGAACAGTTTCTCGGCGGCCTCGGTGTCGGAAAGATCGAGCACCACCGAGGTGACGTGCACATGGAACTGCTTGGTCAACTCCGCCTGCAGGTCGGCAAGCTGGTCCGCATGCCGTGCAGTGAGTAGGAGATCGTGATCGTCGTTGGCGAATAGCAGCGCCAGTTCGCGTCCCAAGCCGCCTGTCGCACCGGTGATCAAAGTGGTCATAATGCCTCGATTCGTGCAATGTTCTGATGCGTGGGTATTGACATGCGCATCGATATGCCCCACACTAATCACGCGGGTTGCCCATGGCATGCTTTTCCGCCACGCGTGGAGCGCGGTGGGAATATGTGTAGGCGCGCCCACGTTGTCGTAACGCAGGCATTCATCCAGTGGGAGGTGCAACATGACGTTGGTTTGGTCGATTCTAGGTGCCGCGGCACTCACCGCGTTCATTGCATGGTTCTTCTTCGCGCCCCGGAAAGCCCACAAGGCGCAGGTCTCGCAGGGCATGCAGACTGCACATGTCGTCGTTCGCGGAGGCTACGAGCCGTCGCTCATTGAGGTCGAGGCCGGGACGCCGATCGTACTCGACTTCGATAGGAAAGAGAGCGGGGAATGCTCCTCCCACGTCGTGTTCCCGGAGCTTGGCATAGACCGCACCCTGCAGGCGTTCGCCCATACGGAGGTGAGGCTGCCCGCCCTCGCACCCGGGGAATACCCGTTCGCCTGTGGCATGAACATGCTCCATGGGATGCTGCGGGTGACGGGTGAAGGCAACGGGGAAGCCGCAGCATCCGAATCCAATGGCGTGTCGGAGACCACGGGACTCTCCGATGCGGAGCAGCTCGAACAGCTGCAGTCGGCGGACGACGCCGAGCGGGAGCATGAGATTGGCGAGCTCAGGAGAAGACTGATCGTCGGTATCGCGTTCACGGTGCCCGAACTGCTCATCGCCATGCTGCCCATGATCCCCGCTGTGGGGGCATGGATGGCGCATACGTTGCCCGCATGGGTGATGAGCCCGTGGCTGCAGCTCATACTCACGGCACCGGTGATGTTCTATTGCGGTTGGCCCGTCCATCGTACCGGTTGGCTCGCCATTGCCCACCGCGCACCGGAAATGAACTCACTGGTCACCACAGGCACCTGCGTGGCCTTCCTGTACTCGCTGTTCGTCACGATCTGGCCAGACGCGCTGCCCGTGGGGTCACGCGAACCCTATTACGAGGCGGTGGCGACGATCATCACGCTGATGATTCTCGGACAGCTGTTCGAAGCGAAGGCGCAGGCCGGCACCGGCGCGGCGATCAAGGCGTTGGTGGGACTTCGGGTGAACACGGCGCATGTCGTCACGGAGCATGGTGTGCGGGATATCCCCACTGCCGACGTTGCGGTGGGCGACATCATCGAGGTGCGCCCTGGCGAGAGCCTGCCGGTCGACGGCATTGTCGTGAGCGGTCACACAAGCATCGACGAGTCGATGGTGACAGGCGAGTCGATGCCGGTGGCGGTGGGGGAAGGAGCCAGCGTGGTCGGTTCGACGGTCAACGGCAATGGCACGATCCGTTACCGTGCCACCCGTGTGGGATCCCAGACCGTGCTCGCCCAGATCATTCGGCTCGTGCGCAACGCGCAGACCTCGAAGGCGCCCATCCAGCGCATTGCGGACCGGGTGGCCGGCGTGTTCGTGCCGGTCGTCATGATCATCGCCGTCTGGACCTTCGTCTTCTGGCAGATGGCTCCCATGCCATTGCATGTGCTCTACGGCATTGTCTGTGCAATCAGTGTGCTCGTCATCGCCTGCCCGTGCGCGCTTGGACTGGCGACCCCATTGAGCATCACCATCGCCACGGGGAAAGGCGCACAATATGGTGTGCTGTTCCGTTCGGCGCAGGCGCTCGAGAACACGCATCGCATCGACACCGTGGTGCTCGACAAGACCGGTACGATCACCGTGGGCAAGCCGCAGGTCGTCGACGTGGTGGGCCTGGCCGATGATGACGGCGGTCCGATCGACGTCTCCCATATGGCTAAGGTACCGGGATTCTCGTATGTCGCCGCAGTAGAGGCGAAATCCGAGCATCCGCTTGCCGAGGCGATCGTGCAGGCATATCGCTCCGAGGTGCAAGCTCCGCATGGGGCGTTGCCACAGGTGCGCGATTTTCATAACGAGCCCGGTGGTGGTGTGAGCGGCCATGTCGAAGGCCACCGCGTGGTCGTAGGCAATGAGCGCTTCGTGCAGGCGCATGTTGATGAAGATGCAGCGGTTTCGAAGCGGGTGCATGACGCCGTCGAACAGATGGCCGAGAAAGCACGCACGCCGGTCGTCGCTGCCGTGGATGGCGTCGTGATCGCGGTCGTCGCCGTCGCCGATGCACTCAAGGAGACCTCGGCCCAGGCAATCGAAGCATTGCAGACGCGAGGCATCGACGTCGTGATGCTCACCGGCGACCATGAGGCCACGGCACAGGCAATCGCCCGGGAGCTCGGCATCACCCATGTCGTCGCACAGGTCACGCCTGCCGATAAGGAGGCCGTTGTACGCGAGCTGCAGAACCAGCACCGTGTGGTGGCCATGGTGGGCGACGGCATCAATGACGCGCCAGCACTGGCCAGGGCCGATGTCGGCATGGCGATGGGTTCGGGCACCGATGTGGCGGTGGAATCCGCGGATGTGACGTTGATGAATTCGTCGCTCGAGTCGGTGGTCACCGCCATCGATCTGTCGGACCGCACGATGCGCAACATCCACCAGAACCTGGGCTTTGCGCTTGGTTACAATGGGCTGGGCATCCCGGTCGCCGCCGGTGTGCTCTACCCACTGTGGCATGTGCTGCTCAGTCCGATGATCGCGGGTGCCGCAATGGCGTTCTCCTCGTTGTCCGTTGTGCTCAACGCAAACAGACTGCACGCCTTCGTGCCGAACCATGCTAAGCCTGTACGCAGAGGTGCGCGCACGCCGTTGAATCTTCGTTTCGCGTTGCCGTCGCAGACTCTCCAGTCCTGCGGCACGCACACCGACTGCCAGCATGAATCCACCACGGAACATGAACATAAGGAGCATACCATGGCACATCAGGAACACATCGACCCAATCTGCGGCATGGTCGTCGATCCGAAGGACGCCGCCGACACCCGCGTCTATGACGGGCGGACAATCTACTTCTGCAGCAAGCATTGCGCAGGTGTCTTCGACGAGGATCCGGCGAAATACGGAGTCGGGCAGTGAGATGACAATGCAACGGACGGAGGCGGCCGGCCCCGAGACGCATGTGGCCTATATGGCCGGCGGATGCTTCTGGGGACTCGAACGAGCCATGCAGAATGTCGATGGCGTCCTTGACACCACGGTGGGATACGCGCAATCCACTACGCCGGATCCCACCTATCGCATGGTGTGCTCGGGAACGACCCACGCCGTGGAAACGGTGCGCATCGATTACGATCCGAGGCGGGTGAGTCTGCGAACACTGACCTTGCTGTTCCTGAGCATCATCGATCCATTCAGCGTCGACCGTCAGGGCAACGACGTCGGCTCGCAATACCGTTCCGGACTGTATCCGGCCGGTGCGCATGCCGCCGAGCAGCGCGCGGTGTATGAGCAGGCGTTGGACGAGCTCGCGCAACGCTCCGGATCGACTCCGGCCGTTGAGATCGAGGCTTTGCGCAATTTCACGATTGCGGAGCCCGAACATCAGGATTACCTGCTCGCCAATCCAACAGGCTACTGTCATATTCCACTGAGCGTGATCGACCACATGCGCGAACGTCAGCGTCATATCGAACGCATCTGGAGCCTGAGCCCGGAACAGTATGCGGTCACGCAGCAGTCCGCCACCGAACCGCCGTTCCATAACGAATATGATCGTCTGTTCGACCCCGGCATCTATGTGGATCGAGTCAGCGGCGAACCGTTGTTCTTCTCGACCGACAAATTCGATTCCGGCTGTGGTTGGCCGTCGTTCAGCACGCCGATCGATCAGGGGTCGGTACGCATGGTCAAGGATTACAGCTTGCCGCTGCACCCGCGCCTCGAGGTGCGGGCCGTGCAATCCGACAGTCATCTGGGCCATGTGTTCGCAGACGGCCCCCGCGAACGTGGCGGCATGCGGTACTGCATGAATTCGGCGTCACTTCGATTCGTACCGCGAGATCGGATGGCCGAGGAAGGCTATGGGGATCTGGTAGGAGAGCTCGACGCGCGGCTGAGCGCTTCTACCGGCGAGTGAGGAATCACATTCCGGTTCAGTGCGTGTGCATGCGTTCGGCAATGCTCACGATAATCCCCACGACAAACCCGGCGAGCGCTGGAACGACCCAACCAAGAGCCACCGAGTTGAGTGGAAGCCAATTGCACGCCGTCTCAAGCCATACCAGCCGTCCACCGAACGCGGCGACGAGATTGGCGATGCCATTGGCCACGCTGTCGATGGCGGTGAACAGCACCGTCCAGAAATAGGCAGCAGGGAAATGCCGCGTGAACACGCCATGCAGGAGCGAGAGCAGCACGAGCACGATGGCTATGGGGTACAGGGCCTCCAACACCGGTACGGAGAGTTTGATGATGGCGCTCAGCCCAATGTTTGCAATGACCAGTGCGATGAGCGTGAATACGATGGTCCAACCCCGGTAGCCGAGCACGGTGCCGAACTGCTTATGGAAGTAGGACGAACAGGTGGAGATGAGTCCGGAGCACACATTGAAGCAGGCCACAATGAAGATGAGTCCCACGAACATGGTGCCCACATGGCCGAACAGACGGTCGGTGAGATTGGTCAGCACGGTGGCGCCTGTATCGGTGGCGCCATCGATTGCCTGGTACGAACCGGAGACCGCCCCCACAAAACCCAGCATCGCATATATTATGGCGAGCATGATGCCGGTGAAGATGCCTCCGATGCCGGTCTCCGCGCGATTGTCATGCTCGTCTTCGACGCCCATCGAGGAGATGTTCGCGGAGATGACAATGCCGAAATAGAGGCCGGCGAGCAGGTCCATCGTCTGGTAGCCGTCGATGAAGCCCTGCATCAGCTGATGGTGCGCATAGGAGCCCTGCGGATTCGCGAATCCGGGATGTTTGGCGAACAGGCAGGCGGCGAACAGCACGACGATCATGACGAGCAGCAGTGGGCCCATCACCTTGCCGAGCACCTGCGACAGCTTGTCGGGATGCTGGGCCACGAGGAACGCCAAGCCGAAGAACACCAATGAATACAGCAGACGCACCAGCCACAGGTTCTGTTGGCCGGCGAAGGGAACGACCGCCATTTCGAACGAGGTGGATGCGGTGCGCGGAATGGCGAACAGCGGGCCGATCGTGAGCATGATGGCCACGCCCAGCACCAGCGCGAAACGTTTGGACACCCTGGCGCTCAGATTGCCGAATCCGCCCGCCTGCGCCACGACGATCACGCCGAGGATCGGCAGTCCCACTGCGGAGACGACGAAACCGACCATGCCCACGAGCGTGCGATTGCCGGCGAGGGCCCCGAGATAGGGGGGAAAGATGAGATTGCCGGCACCGAAGAACATCGAGAAGAACGTGATGCCCACGACGATGCGTTGGCGTGTGTCGAGTCGCTTGTGCGAATGAGGATTCGGTTTGCCCATGTCTGCTCCTGCGTGCCGTGTGTGCCTTTCCTATTGTGCCTGCCTATGCGACAGATTTGTGCACGCTGTCAGAGGAAAACGTGCCTGTGCCGTATGTTCGGTTTTAGTGTGGCGCTTGAGCGACATCGAGGAGACGCCATATGAATGTGAACACGCACGTATGCGGTCCCACGCTGGTTCTGGCCTCGTCGAACACAGGGCTCATGCCTGTGCTGAGACGTGAGCTCGGCCCGTTGCGTGGCGTCCGCATGGCGTTCATACCGACGGCGAGCACGGTGGAGTCGTATGGGGTGCTTGTCAGGCTCATGCGCATACGGTTCGCGCTCGCTGGATTGCGGGTGCAGATGGTGGATCCCGAACGTATGCCCGCCGCTCAAGTATGTGCGCGATTGCAGTCCAGCGACATCATCTATGTGGGTGGCGGCAACACATTCCATTTGATGCACCATCTGCATGCGGCCGGTGCGGATGACGTCATTCGCAAGCTGGTGCGCGAAGGTGTGCCATATGTGGGGGAGTCGGCTGGAGCGGTGGTGGCGTCTGACGACATCTCGTACATCGCGCCGATGGATGAGAACAGGGGGCATACGCGTATGCGGGGGCTCGCCCTCACGCGCTTCCATGTCATTCCGCACGTCGGCTCGGTGTCGATGGGCTCCAGCGCACGTCGGATCGTCGTCATGCATGCCGGGCAGCAGGACTATGTCCCGCTGTTCAATGGTCAGGCATTGGTCGTTCGAGGTCATGTGGCTCGAATTGCCTCGATGCCTTTGGTCGAGCAATTTCGCCGACTACGCAATGCATGCCGTGAATGCATGCACAGTGCAGGGAAGATGCATGTGCATTAGGCAGAATGTGGGCTAGACTTGGTGACGGAACACAATCGAATACAGGAGGCATACATTTATGAGTGCACCGGCAAATGTGGGTGTCGTAGGACTTGCTGCCATGGGGGCGAGCCTGGCTCGTAATCTGGCCCGTCATGGCAATGCCGTGGCCATCTACAACCGGCATTATTCCCGTACCGAGAAGCTCATGGAGGAGCATGGCGACGAGGGCGCGTTCTACCCGGCGAAGACCGTCAAGGAGTTCGTCGATCTGCTCGAACGTCCCCGCACTGCCATCATCATGGTCAAGGCAGGATCGGCCACCGATGCGGTGATCAACGAGCTTGCCGAATACATGGAGCCTGGCGACATCATCGTCGACGGCGGCAATGCCTATTTCAAAGACACCATTCGCCGTGAGAAGGAACTGCGCGCCAAGGGTCTTCATTTCGTGGGCATGGGTGTCTCCGGCGGCGAGGAAGGCGCATTGCTCGGACCATCGATGATGCCGGGTGGCAGCGATGAGTCGTGGGAGCGTCTGAAGCCGATTCTCGAATCGATTGCGGCCAAGGCAACGGATGGCGAGCCGTGTGTCATGCATGTGGGGGAGAACGGGGCTGGCCATTTCGTCAAGATGGTGCACAACGGCATCGAATACGCCGACATGCAGCTCATCGCCGAAAGCTACGACATCATGCGCCGTGGCCTGAACATGACGCCCGATGAGATCGGCGGCGTGTTCGAAAGCTGGAACAAGACCGACCTCAACTCCTACCTCATCGAGATCACCGCCGAGGTGCTGCACAAGAAGGATCCGCGCACCGGAAAGCCGTTGGTCGATGTGATCGTCGACCATGCAGGCATGAAGGGCACCGGAACCTGGACGGTGCAGACCGCCCTTGAACTCGGTGTTCCGGTCACCGGCATCGCCGAAGCCGTGTTCGCACGTGGGCTCTCCGACCAGAACGTACTGCGCGAGATGGCACAGCAGAATCCGTTTGCAGGTCCCGACGGCCATATTGATCTCGGCGATCTGAGCCGTGAGGAGTTCATCGGGCAGATCCGTAACGCACTCTATGCTTCGAAGATCATAGCCTATGCGCAGGGCTTCAATGAGATCAGCGTCGCGGCACAGACCTATGGATGGAACATTGACATGGCGCATCTGGCACGCATCTGGCGCGCCGGCTGCATTATTCGTGCGCAGTTCCTTGATCGCATCTCCGAGGCCTTCGAATCCGGGCAGGCCGATGTCTCGCTGTTGTTCGCCCCGTATTTCAAGAGCGGCATAGAGCACAGCGAGGCGGATTGGCGCAGCGTTGTGGCCACCTCGGCCAAGTCCGGCCTGCCGGCGCCGGTGTTCTCGTCGTCGCTCGCGTATTTCGACGGCCTGCGTGCCAAGAGGCTTCCAGCCGCGCTCACGCAAGGCCAGCGTGATCTGTTCGGTGCACACACCTATGGCCGTGTCGATATGCCGGGTGCCTACCACATTCTGTGGGCTACGCCTGAGCAGAATGAAGTCAAGATCTCCGACTGATCACGGCTTGTGGTATGGGAACGGGGCGGATGCATGAACATGCATCCGCCCCGTTCCCATACCACAAGCCGTGCGGGTATCAGCAGTCCCGGCCGGCCGCCTCGTCAGTGATCCAAAGCACCTGCTGCACAGCATCTGCATAGGAGGCGGGAAGGGCAGGATTGTTCTGGGCGTGGAACGTCAATCCCATCGCCTCGGCCTTGCCCTCACGGGAGCCGCACACCCACACGTAATCCGTCCTCACGATCATCGGCACCGTCAATGTCAGGCGCAATGGAGGCATCTTCGGCGAATCCGTCACCCCCGTCACCAGCACATCGGGGTCGTTGATGCCGACTTGGGGCATATTCGGAAACAGGGAAGCGAAGTGACCGTCGGGCCCCAGGCCGAACATCGCGATGTCCAAATGGCCATCCTCACCGAGTTCCTTTTCGAGCTCGTCCTGATAATCGGCCGCCGCAGCCGCCAACGCCACGGCGTTGTCCTGATCGGTGGCGGCTGCGAGCTCCTCCTGCGAACGGCGGTCTGCAGGCATTTCGTGAATCTGGTCGCGGTCGATGCGTTTCGTTTCCAGCAGCATGTCGAGCAGCGCGTCATATGCTCCCACGGCATTGCGCTCGGCGCTGTCCGCAGCGACGAAGCGCTCGTCCCCCCACCACAGATGCACCTTGCTCCAATCGGGAACGTCAAGCAGCGGACTGCCTGCGAGGGCGCGGAGGATGGCGGTGCCATCGGTGCCACCTGTCAATGCGATGTCAACACGTTCGCGGTCGGGGCGGCACAGAATGTCATTGGCCAGCAGCAATGTGCGTGCCGCCACGGCGTCGGCGAGAAGTTGGGGAGTGGGGTAGGAGATGTGTTCGCGGTTCATGGGTCCTCGTCTTCGAAAGGGTGGTAAACAAGATGCTGCCCGCTCAAACAAGCGGGCAGCATGAAGGGCAGGGAATGTGTTAGCGGATGCTCGGGTGAATCTTCTGCCAGCCCTTGGTGAGCACTTCGGCATAGATCTCATCGGGGTAGAGTCTGCCGAGTTCCTCGCTCATGCAGTCGATCATCGAACGGATCGGCAGCGGCATGGCCTGTGGTGACTGGCCGGGTACGCTAATGCGCGCAATGCCCTCTTCACTCGGACGCCGTTCCAGACTCAGCTCGCCGTCCTTGCGGGTGAGGTAGACGCCGGTGATCGCCTGCGCATTCGGCTCAATCTCGATGGTGACCGGCACATTGAGTCGCAGGGTCAGCCATGCGGCCAACAGATCCATGGGCAGGTAGTCCTGCTCGCCGGTGATGCGCACCGACTGGATCGGCAGATGCGGCGGCTGATCCACCATTGAGGCAAGCACGGCACGCCACAGGGTCAGCCGTGTCCATGACAGGTCGACGTTCTTCGACGACCAGTTGCGGCGTAGATCCTCAATGGTGCGTTGCGGGTTCGATGAACGGTATGCGTCGGTGATGCGCGTGTGCGCCATCTGCCCGAGCAGGTCGTGCGACGGGTTCGCCGGCGCTTCGGTCGGCCACCACACCACCATCGGGGTGTCAGGCAGCAGCAACGGGATCACCAACGTGTCGAGGTGATGGGTGAGGCCGCCGCGCGGGCGCAGAATGATGATTTCGCCGGCGCCGGCATCCGCGCCCACACGCAGTTCCGCATCGAGATAGGTGCGTTCCGACTCGGGTTCGGTCATCTCCCTATGACTTGGGCAGATGGCGATGACACGGCATGGGTGATCGCGGCTTGCCTCGTTGGCAATGCACAGCGAACTCTCGAGGTTCTTCTCGTCGGTTGCGACCACAAGCGTGAGCACACGGCCGAGTGCGGCCTCGCCGCGCTCCTCGTGGAGCTCGTCGATCTTTGCCGAGATCTCATCGGTCTGGGTATCGGTCAATGTCAGGATCATGGCATCCTCCAACGGTGTCCATCACGGGCAAGCATCTCCACCGCCTCCTGGGGCCCCCATGTGCCGGCACGATACGGTTGTGGTTGGCCGAGCGTGGACCAGAAATCTTCGATGGGGTCGAGGATCTTCCACGACAGGTCCACTTCCTGCGTGGTCGGGAACAACGGCGGATCTCCCAGCAGCACGTCGAGGATGAGGCGCTCGTAAGCCTCGGGTGACGATTCGGTGAACGAGCGGCCGTAGCTGAAGTCCATCGAGACGTCACGCACCTCCATGGTGGTGCCTCCCGGAACCTTGGAGCCGAAACGAATGGTGACGCCCTCATAGGGCTGGATGCGAATGACGATGGCGTTCTTACCGAGCTCCTGTGTCGCAGTGCTGTCAAAGGGCAGATGCGGGGCGCGTTTGAACACAAGCGCAATTTCGGTCACGCGGCGGCCAAGGCGCTTGCCGGTACGCAGGTAGAACGGGACGCCAGCCCAGCGACGCGTGTCGATATCGAGTCTGACGGCCGCATAGGTTTCGGTGGTGGAATCCGGGTTGATGCCCTTCTCCTCCAGATACCCCACAACCGGACGGGAGCCCTGCCAGCCTGCTGAATACTGCCCGCGAGCGGTATGCGCGGCAAGGTCTTTCGGCAGGCGTACGGCCGAGAGAATCTTCGTCTTCTCATCGGTCAGATCACGGGCGTTGAACGAAACCGGTTCCTCCATGGCCGTCAATGCGAGCAACTGCAGCAGATGGTTCTGGATCACATCGCGTGCCGCACCAATGCCGTCGTAGTAACCGGCTCGCCCCGCCACGCCAATGTCTTCGGCCATCGTGATCTGCACATGGTCCACATAGTTCGAATTCCATATCGGCTCGTACATGGAGTTGGCGAAGCGCAACGCCAGCAGATTCTGCACGGTCTCCTTGCCCAGGTAGTGGTCGATGCGGAACACCGAGTTCGGGTCGAACACCTCGGAGATCACGCGGTCGAGCTCCTTGGCGCTGGCCAGATCGTGCCCGAACGGCTTTTCGATGATCACGCGCCTCCAGGCGTCGCCGTTCGATTTGGCCAGACCGCAGTTGGCGAGCTGCTGCGCCACGAGTGGGAAGTCACGGGGCGGAATCGACATGTAGAAGGCATGGTTGCCGCGTGTGCCACGGTCCTTGTCGAGTTCGGCCACCGTATTGCTCAGGCGCTCGAACGCATCGGCATCCTCGAAGGTGCCATGCACGAAACGTATGCCCTCTGCAAGCTGGTTCCAGGTGACCTCGTTGAAATGAGTGCGGCAATGCTGCTGCACATTTTCCTTGACGAATTGACGGAAATGATCCTCCGTCCAATCACGCCGTGCGAAACCGGTGAGACCGAAGCTCGGTGGCAGCAAGCCCCGGTTCGCGAGATCGTAGATCGCCGGCAACAGTTTCTTGCGAGCCAGATCGCCCGTGACGCCGAAGATCACGATCGAACATGGCCCGGCGATGCGGGGAAGTCTCAGATCCCGTGGGTCGCGCAACGGATTGACCCAGGGCGAGTCCCCGGGAATGTGCGTTGTGTGTTCAGTCATAGTGTTCATAGTAATACCTGAGCAGGGGAGCGGGGTCTCGTCTGTTCAGCCCATCGCTATACACATGTGCCTGCGCTATGCAAACGCATGGGGAATATGCATGCGGTACACGATGGCTGGTGTTGGCATATCCGCGTTCCTAGGAACGTTTATTGCGGCCGAATGCATTGCGCACAGTTGACGCGATATGGGCCAGAGGCGTATGGCCTCGCTTTGCGGCAGGTGGCGCGAGCGGGCAGCTTGCACAGATAATCGAATCGGGATCGGGCGTGCATGAACCGGTTCCGCATCCCGAGTCTGCCGAGACCGACACGAAGTCAAGCCGCCCGCGCTCGCGTGCGAACACCGCGATCTGTTCGATGAAATCGCGTGGCAGATTGCTCGCGCGAGCAACCTCGCCCACCGACATACCCGATTCAAGCGAGCGGATGGTGCGTTCTACCACGCCGTCCGCTCGCCCGCTGCCGGTAGTTGGGCGTGCCGCAGTGCGACGGAATTCGGTGCTCACCAGATGAACCTCAGCAACTGGAACGCGAGCACGGCGAGCACATAGGCGATGAGCAGACTCATGCCCACGGATTGCATCGCTATCTTCATATTGAACTGCCGTCTCATCTCCGCTACCGTGGCCAGACATGGTGTGTACGCGAGCGTGAACACCAGGAACGCAATGGCCGCGGCCTTGCCGTGCCCTCCGGATGATTCGTCGAACGACGAGCGCAGACGGGCGCCAAGCGAGCCTTCGCCCTGCTGCCGCTCGTCCTCATCGCCGGTGTCGATGCTGTACGATTGCGCCATGGACGCGACAACGACCTCCTTGGCCACGAAGCCTGTCATCAAGGCGGCCGATGCATGCCAGTCGTCGAAACCCGCGGGCTTGAACACAGGGGCCACGGTGTCGGCCACAACGCCATACACCGAATCATGCACGTCATCCACCGCAGCGAACGAGCCGGCCGTCGCGGTCGCCGGAATGCTCTGCAGCAGCCACATGGCGATGAGCATGGTGATGATGATCGAGCTCGCGCCACGTACGAATCCCCACAGGCGCATGAGCACCGAGCGAATGAGCACGACGAGACGCGGCCATTGGTATGGTGGCAGACTCATTGCGAAGGGCTCGGAGGTCAGGCTCGTGAACTTCACCTTGCGCAGCAGGATGCCTACCAGCAGAATGAGCACGATGGAGATCACATACATGAGGAACACCACAAGACCCGCCTGCTCGCGGAAGAATGCATAGGCGAGCACCATGTACACCGATAGTCTCGCGGTGCAGCTTGAGAACGGCACAAGCATGCCCACCATCACGCGTTGGCGCGAATCGGGCAGGGTGCGGGTCGCGGCGAGGGCCGGCAGATTGCAGCCGAACCCGATGACAATCGGCAGGAAGGCGCGCCCGTCGAGATGCATGCAGCGCATCGCCCTGTCCATCACGAAGGCCGCGCGGGCCAGGTATCCGGAGTCTTCGAGCAACGACAGGCAGATGAACATGATGCCCATTGGTGGAATGAATGTGCCGATCGTGACGATGCCATCGATGAGCCCGTCGACGACGAGTGAGTGGAACCAGCCATCGACGGCATGCGGCCCGAATAGATTGAACACCCAGTCCACGCCTGCGGTGAGCCATTCGCGCACGGTGCCGTCCACCCAATCCTGGGCAGGGCCGGCCAATACCGTGGTGGCCTGGAACATCGCATACATGAGGGCGAGGAACACGATGACGCCCAGGAACGGGTTGAGCAGCACGCGATCGATGCGGTCGGAGACTGTCACGCGGTCGCGTGCCTGCATATTGAGCTGTGAAAGCACCTGTGCGGCCCAGTCGAATCGTGCGTCGGCATTGCCCTCCACCCATTGCGGCACGTCGACGGCATGAGGGTCGACGGCGGTGAGTCCCGCTGGCAGCGGCGTGCCGGAGAAGTGGGTGCCGACCATATCCATGAGCTCACGCTTGCCTTCGCCGGAACGGCCGTTCACCTCAATCACCGGGACGCCTCCCAGTGTGTGCGAGAGCTCCTTCGGGTCTATGCCCGCTCCCTGTTTGCGTGCGAGGTCGTTCATGGTCAATGCGACCACGGTGGGTTTGCCGAGTTCGAGAACCATGGCGAGGAAATACAGCGAGCGCGAGATGTTCGTGGCGTCGAGCACGGTGACAATGAGATCGGGATTCTTCTCCCCATCCAGCCCCATCACGGCGTCGGCCGCCACTTTTTCATCGGGGGAGAGCGGAAGAAGGGAATAGGTGCCCGGTGTGTCGATGAGATCCCATGTGTTGCCATCATGCGTATATTCGCCTTCCTCGAGCAGCACCGTAGTGCCCGGGGCGTTCATCACACGGCTCTTTGTGCCGAGAATCGCGTTGAACAGCGAGGATTTGCCGACGTTCGGATTGCCAATGAACACGATGCGTCGGTGCGAGTCGTTCGCTGTGATGCGGTGACCGCCGGTGTCGCAGCATGGCTTGGTATGGCGGCTGCGATGCCCGTCGTGTTTGCGGGGCAGTATGGCGGCGAAGCCGCGTGAGTGCTGGGAATGGGATTCGTTGCTCATATCGGTCTAAACCTTGGGAATCGTGGAATTTCGCAGATGGAATGGTGCTCAATGCGCGGTCTGCGCGGTGGTTGTGGTGACATGGATGCTGCGTGCCGTGGACTCGTCGAGTGCAATGCGTTCGGTGCCCTTGGCCACCACTCGCCCTCCGAAGTTCGACTTCTGCACCACGCGTACGGTCACGCCGTCGCGCAAGCCCAGCTCGAGCATGCGGAAGCGATGGCGCTCATCGAGCGCGATGTCTCGGATCACCACGTCGGTGTCGAGGGGGCAGGTCTCCAACGTGAGGGAGTGGGATGGCGATGTTGAACTCATGGTTTCAGGAAAGCGCGGAATGGTTCGCGAGTCAAGAGTTTTTGTGCAAAAATCGCGCAAAAATCTCAGATTTTGGTCATATGCTGCTCAGTATTCGGTATGAAAAGAGGTGGGTGTGCCTTCGCGAGGCTCGCCCCACCTCGTATGAGGCCGCTCTTCAGTCCGTTGTCGGTGAGATGACGTTGCCGTCGGCAGCCACGTCACGGCAGGTCTGTCCGAGTTTTCGCGACATGGCGGCGATGTCGAGCAGTGAATCGAGTTCGGTGCGATCGATGTCGGTGCGTTCCCCGGCCACTTCGCGCACCGATTTGCCGGTGGCGACGGCTTCCTTGGCTATGGCCATCGCCTGCTCATACCCGATCTTCCCATTCAGCGCGGCACAGATCGATGGCGACATCTCCGCGTCTCTCCGTCCCTGCTCGACGTTGATTCTCAGTCCGTCGACGCATTTCGTGCGGAACATGTCCATGGCGTTGATGGCAATCGTCATCGCGGTGAGTATCTCGTGAATGATGAGCGGGTCGAAGGCGTTGAGTTGGAGCTGGCCTTCCGCGCATGCCCAGTTGACGGTCACATCCATGCCGAAGATCGTGAAGCAGCATTGGTCCACACACTCGGGAATCACCGGATTGATCTTGCCGGGCATGATCGAGGAGCCTGCCTGCCGCGGAGGAACCGTGAGATCTCCGAATCCGCAACGTGGGCCGGAATTGAGCAGACGGAGGTCGTCGGCTGCCTTCTTCAGGTGCACCGCAAGATTCTTGAGCACGGCACTCGCTTCGATGTAGGAGCTGGTGTCGGTGACGGCGGCCACGGGATCCGAGGCGGCGGTGATGGGCAGGTCGGTGATTTCGGCGAGCACGGTGGTAGCGGTGTGGCGGAAGCGAAGATCGGCGCAGATGCCAGTGCCAATTGCCGTGGCCCCCAAATTGAATACGCACAGCCGTTTCGCCAACGTATTCATTGCCTCCAAGTCGGTCGCCAGGAAGCTCGCCCAAGCGTGTATCTCCTGGCCGTAGGTCATGGGCACCGCATCCTGTAGTTGTGTGCGGCCGATCTTTATATCGTTGCTATGGCGGTCTGCCTGCAGGTGGAATGCCTCACGAAGACGCTGTGTGGCCTCGCGCAGAGGCTTGAGACCTTGGAGGATGGCGAGCCTGCAGGCTGCCGGATAGGTGTCGTTGGTGGATTGACTGCGGTTCACATCGTCGTTGGGGTGAATGTACCCGTAGTCGCCACGGGGCTTTCCGGCCAGCTCAAGCGCGCGGTTGGCGATCACCTCGTTCATGTTCATGTTCAGGCTGGTGCCTGCTCCGCCCTGCAGCACGTCAACGGGAAACTGGTCGGCAAGCGCGCCGTTCTCGATCTCCAGACAGGCTTGCTCTATGTAATGGGCCTTGCGAGCATCGAGCATGCCCAATTGGTAGTTTGCTATGGCGCAGGCGCGTTTGACGGTGGCGTAGGCTCGGATGAGCGCAGTGTGGGAGCCGTCGGCGATGCCGGTGACCGTGAAGTTGCCCATGGCTCGCTGGGTGTGGATGCCCCAGTACACGTCGGCGGGAATCTCCATTGTGCCTATGACGTCGTGCTCCAACCGCGTTTCTGCAGCCTGTCTGGTCGAATCCATGCTGTCTGCCTTTTCCTTTCCGCAGGCCCGGCGGTCTGTTGCCCCGCATTCCCGGAGGCGTTCCATTCTCCGGGCCGACGCCACCATTGTAGGAGCGGCCCGCTGGAGTGGCCCGGAGTAGTATTGCTTACAGCCAACTTGCCGGAATCGCGGTGGAAGAGAGGTTCAATAGGGCTATGAGCAATTTCGATTCCAATGAAACCATTCAGTTCACTTCCTCGAAACCCGTCTACGACTTCTATGTGGCGGGGCCATATGAGACGGCGGAACAGGTGGAGAGCATGGAGCGCCTCGAGAAGGTGCTCAACGACCGCGGCATGAGCATGTACCGTCCGCGTTTCGCCATGGACGTCAACGTCTCGGGCCCACAGGCGGTCTTCGACCATCGCATTGCCGCAATCGCCAATTCCCGGGCCGTGATTGCCAATATGGACGACAACGATGCGGGTGCCGTCTTCGCGCTCGCCTACGGGTATGCGCTCGGCAAGCCGGTGTATGCCTATTGCGAGGGGATTCTGCCGAACGGTCGCATCAGTCTGATGGTGAATCAGGCCGCCACGGCCGTGCTCGATGGCCCCGCCGATCTCGAGAGCCTGCTCGATTCGGGCCGTGTCAAGCCGCTGGACCTCGACCAGCACTGAGAGTCGATGGGGCCGGTCTATGGCCGGCCCCTTCCATGTCCAATGTCCACTGAGCATACATCAGAATTCGACCCACCCCGCGCCGATGTGATCGAGCACGCGCAGGCGGCCCATAGCGATCTCGATACACAGCTCATCGCATTCTTCGAGGAGTTCCGCCGTGTCGACTTGATCTACGGCGCGTATGGACGTCGTTCCGGACTCTCGTTCAGCGTGTATCTCATTTTCGACTACATCTGTGAGAACGACGGTACGTCACAGCGGGAGATTTGCGCCTATACGTTGTTGCCCCGCCAGACCGTGAACAATGTGATCAATTCGCTTGTCGCACAAGGATTACTCCGATTGCAGGGCAGCAAACATGACAAGCGCATCAAGCGAATCCACCTCACCGAAGAGGGGGAGCGTTACCGGGAACGCATGATTGCACCGTTGCGTCAGGCCGAAGTGCGTGCGATGTCCACACTCGAACCCGCAGAACGTCGTGCAATGATCACCTATGTCGACAGGTTCATGAACGCATTGGAACAGCAAATCGACGGCATTGACGCCTGACACGAAGCATTGTGGTGCCCAGTGTTCTGTTTCGCCCGCACCGGTAGAGTGTGGTGTGCGGGAGGCGTGCGTCCATGAAAGGTGGTCTGTGCGTCTGTTGCCATATATTCCGTTTATTGTGCCGGAGCTCGCGATTGGATGGGTGTCGATGGACGATTTGATTATCTCCGGATTCCGTGTCGATTGGGGGCGCCTTGGTGCCTCATATGTGAATCGGATTCCCGCATTGCGCTCGCTCGACGAGCTGGAGTTCGGCTCATCCGTCGTGCTGCTGACAGGAGAGAACGGGAGCGGCAAATCGACGCTGCTGGAGGCGATTGCGGTGGTGTGCGGCTTCAGCGCGGAGGGTGGTTCACGCAACTATCGTTTCAGCACTTATGATGACTGTTCGGATCTGGCCGACGCGCTTATTCTCTACCGCAAACGAGCGATTCCGCCATCCAGTTTCTTCCTGCGCGCCGAGAGTTTCTTCACGATGGCCACGCAGGCGCGTGATTACGATCGAGGTCGTAGCGCGATGTCTGCATTGCATGAGATGTCGCATGGCGAGGGCTTCCTCGAGATCATGCTGTCACGCAATGCGCCCGGCCTCTATCTCATGGATGAGCCCGAGTCCGCATTGTCGGCCGGCCGGCAGCTGGCCCTTCTGGCGCATATGCATCGGTTGGCGGAACAGGGAGCACAGTTCATCGTCGCCACCCATTCGCCGATACTGCTCGGACTGCCAGAGGCGCAGATTCTTCAATTCGATGACGATGGCGTTCGCCCGTGTGACTACGAGGACACCGATGCCTACCGCATCACCGCATCGTTCATCAATCATAGGGACGTGCTCTTGCGTCATCTGTTTGCGGACGAGGGACGGTGACATCGCTTCCGGCAACCTGTCGTGCCGTGGTTCTTTGGCTGGTCTTCGCAGCCGGGTGTGGGTGCCTTGTGAAGAGAACAGGTCGATTGTCCACTCGGGGACGATAGGGTATAGTCTATTAAATGTCCCAATATGGGACAATACTTCAGACCTCGTCGAATGACGCCGTTTTCTACCCATGCTGAGGAACTATGAGACTCATACTGCGTTTCATGAAACCGCACGGCTGGCTGTTGGCGCTGACCCTCGTGCTGATGGCCGCCGATGTCGTCGGCGCTCTGCTGGTGCCGACCCTGGCGGCCCGGCTGCTCAACGAAGGCACCGCCGCGATGTCATTCCATGCGATGACCGTCACCGCGCTGCAGATGATCGCCGCGTCGCTCGTGGCGGGATGCTGTGCGATCGGGGCCGGCTTCTGCTGCTCGGTGCTCGCGGCGCGTGTCGCCAAGGACATGCGAGACGCGATCTACACCAAGTCGCTCGATCTGTCCGTCTTCGACTTCCGCCAGTTCGGCACCGCATCGATGGTCACGCGCACGATGAGCGACGTCGTGAACATCCAGGTGGCCATCACGAACGTCATCATGATGATGCTGCCGGTGCCGTTCATCTTCGTCGTGGCGCTCACGTTCGCGTTCAGTCTCGACACGGTGCTCGCCTGGTGGCTCGTCGGTGCAATGGTCTGCGTGTGCATCATCGCAACGTTCATCCTGCGTTCCGCGTCGCCGCTTTACCGGCGTCTGCAGCGTCTGCTCGACCGCATCGGCGCCGTGCTGCTCGAGAACCTCACCGGTGTGCGTGTCGTACGCGCATTCGGCAAGGAGTCTTTCGAGGAGGCGCGCATGAACAAGGCCTTCGGCGAATACGCCGTGACGTCGATCAAGGCGAACCGCCTGTTCGCCAATCTCGACGGATTGTCATACCTGTTCATCACGTTGTTCATCATTGTCGTCTATTGGCTGTGCGGCGGCCGCATCACCGCGGGGGCGTTCCAGATCGGCGACATCGTCGCCATCATCGAATACGCCGTTCTCGCGTTGTTCTATCTGATGGCCGCGCAGATGGTCATCGCGATGCTGCCGAGGGCGCTCGAATGCTGCCGGCGTGTGAGCGAGGTGCTTGAACGTGTGCCGAGCGTGACCGATCCGTCACAGGACCGGGCCGTCGATATGACGGATCGCGGTCCGCTGGGCGACGGCGAAGTGCTTGCCTTCGACGACGTGACCTTCCGCTTTGCCGACGCGGAGGAGGATACGCTGCGTCACATCAGCTTCAAGGTCCGCACCGGGGAGACGGTGGCGATCATCGGGGCCACAGGCTCAGGCAAATCGACGATCGCATCGCTTGCGATGCGGTTCCATGACGCCAGCTGGGGACGTGTGCTTCTCGACGGCGTGGATGTTCGCGACATGCGCCAGCATGACCTGCGTGAACGCATCGCCTACGTGCAGCAGCGCGCATGGCTGTTCTCCGGCGATGTGGAGAGCAATCTGCTCTACCGCGATACGGGCGCGGACGAGGGGCAGGTGTCCGACGCGCTCGCCATCGCGCAGGCCAGCGCCTTCATCGATCAGACCGAGCACGGCGTGGCCACGAAGGTCGCCCAAGGGGGCACGAACTTCTCCGGTGGTCAGCGTCAGCGACTTTCAATCGCACGCGCACTTGTGGGCGACGCTCAGCTGGTCATTTTCGACGACTCGTTCTCCGCCCTCGACTTCGCCACCGATGCCGCATTGCGTAAGGCGTTGCGCGAGCATATGCGAGATCGCGCCGTGCTCATCATCGCCCAACGGGTGAGCACGATCGCCCATGCCGACCGCATCATCGTGCTCGACGACGGCCAAGTGGCCGGCGAGGGCACGCACGCGGAACTGCTGCGAGACTGCGGGGTCTACCGGGAGATCGTCGAATCGCAGACCAGTGAATCCGAACGCCGATAAGCGAATGCAGGCGTCTGGGTTTGAAACCGAAATACGTGATTGTCGAGGAACATCAACATGACGAAACAAGATGTGCAGATGCGTGAGCTGGACGAACTGCATCCCAGCGACCGCGTGAATGAAGACGAGCGAAGTGCGTTCGAGGCGCAGACGAATGACGATGCGCAGAATGAGACGCTTGTGCAGGAGGAGAACAGCGAGAAACCACATCATGCCATGAAGACGGCAAGGCGGCTGTTCGCGCAGATGGGAAACCAGCGGGTGCGCCTGGCGATCGTGGGCGCATCGATCGTGCTGTACACGGTGTTCAACATCGCGGCGCCCATGTACAGCGCAATCGTGGTCAACGAAATCTGGGCGGCCGTGCAATCGGCATGGACAGGACGCACGACGTTCGAGATCTCCTGGGGGCCGAACGGACTGGGCACGCACCTTGTGGTGGTGAGCCTGCTGTACTTCGGCGTGTGGGTGTTCTACTACCTGCAGTGCGTGCTCATGGCCTCCGTGGCCGAGAATCTCAACCTCACATTGCGCAAGGCCATAGCAGCCAAGCTGGAGAGGCTGCCGCTGAGCTTCTTCGACAGGAACCAGCCGGGTGAGGTGCTGAGCCGTGTGACGAACGATCTCGACCGCATCTCCGAGGTCATGCAGACCGGCTTCCTGAAACTCATCATGTCGGTGGCGACGATCATCGGTTCGATGGTGATGATGTTCATCTACTCATGGTTGCTCACGCTCGTGTTCCTGGTGTTCGTGGGGCTCAATCTGGCCATCACGAAGGCGGTGGCCGCCAGAAACCTCGTGGTTGCCGCCCAGCGTCAGGAAGCCGTGGGGCACTTGACCGGCGCCGTGGAAGAGTATTACCAAGGACGTGATGTGATCAAGGCGTCGAACCGCGAGGAAGGCAGCGCCGAACATGTGCGAGAGCTCACCGAGCAGGTGCGCGCCGTGGCCCAGAAGGCCGACTTCCTCACCAACTGCATCAACCCGCTCATTCGCATGTTCAACCGTTTCTCGCAAGCCATCGTGGCGCTGCTCGGCGGCGGCATGATGCTGCAGGGCACCATGTCGATCGGTGTGCTGCAGGCGTTCTTCCAGTACATGAACCAAGTGGGCGAGCCCATCACCGAGGCGAGCTACATGATCAACTCGATGCAGTCGGCACTCGCCTCCGCGGAACGAACCTTCGCCATGCTCGACGAGCCTGAGGAGACGCCTGACCCGACGCATCCGAATATGGTGGAGGAGCCGGTCAGAGGTCGTGTGGAATTCCGGCACGTGCGCTTTGGCTATGATCCGGAACGGCCGCTTATGAACGACGTCGATTTTGTGGCCGAACCAGGCAGGAAGGTGGCCATAGTCGGCACGACGGGAGCGGGCAAGACGACATTGATCAATCTGCTCATGCGCTTCTATGACGTGGACGGCGGCCATATCACGCTCGATGGCGTCGACACCAGGACGATGACGCGTGCGGACCTGCGCCGTGAATTCGGCATGGTGTTGCAGGACACCTGGCTGTTCGGAGGGACCGTGGCCGAGAACATCGCCTATGGTAGACCCGATGCGACACGTGAGCAGATCGTGCATGCGGCCAAGGCCGCCCATGCCGACTTCTTCATTCGCACACTGCCCGATGGCTACGACACCGTGCTCGACAACGAGGCGAACAATCTGTCGGTGGGGCAGCGGCAGCTGCTCACGATTGCGCGTGTGTTCCTCGCAGACCCGGCGATGCTCATTTTCGATGAGGCAACAAGCTCGGTGGACACCCGCACGGAGCAGGCGATTGCAAAGGCGATGAACGCGCTCATGGCGAACCGGACGAGTTTCGTCATCGCTCACCGACTGTCCACGATCCGAGACGCCGACCTCATTCTGTACATGGAGCATGGCGACATTCTTGAACATGGAACCCATGAGCAGTTGCTCGCGAAAGATGGCGCATATGCGAATCTGTACAATTCGCAGTTCGCGTGATGCTCGCGTTGCCCGAAACGTCGGACGGGCCAATGTGACCATATACTGAAACGCTTGAGATGTCGTACGCCGGCGTTTCTTACTGTATTGCTCACACCGATCGCTCAGTGAAGAGACACGAGCGGTCGGTTGCGCATATAGGAGAGAAGAACAGGGAGGTTTCCAGATGGTCTCTGCGACATCAGCGGCATCGGAACCGGCGCCGGGCGTGGCATACAACGACGCCGAGGAGGCGCGAATCATTCGTGACGGCAACGGATTGCCTGTCGGCATTCGGCCGAAGATGGTATGGACGTGGAAGAAGGCGGTGGCGTGGGCGCTTGTCGCCATTGTCTGCGCGGTCGGCTGGACGGTGCTGGCGGTGGCGCGCGGCGAACAGATCAGCGCCATCTGGTTCATCGTCGTGGCGCTGTGCTCGTATGCCATCGCCTACCGTTTCTATGCGTATTACATCCAGATCAAGATCATGCGCACCGATGACGCGAACGCCACACCTGCGGAACGCGTGCATGACGGTGCGAACTTCGAGCGGGCGGACCGCCGTGTGCTCTTCGGACAGCATTTTGCGGCGATCTCGGGAGCCGGACCTCTTGTCGGACCGATTCTGGCGGCGCAGATGGGCTATCTGCCAAGCGTCCTGTGGATCATTCTCGGCGTGATCTTCGCCGGCGCCGTGCAAGACATGCTCATGCTGTGGATCTCGGCGAAACGACAGGGCCGTTCCTTCGGCCAGATGGCCACCGACGAGATGGGCAAGTTCGGTGGCATCATCATCTCGCTGTTCCTCGTCGTGGTCACCGCCATTGCGATGGCGTTCCTCGCGCTCGTCGCCATCAAGGCCATGGCAAGCTCACCGTGGGCCGTGTTCTCCCTGGGCATGACGATCCCGATCGCGCTGGTCATGGGCTGCTATGAGCGCTTCCTGCGACCGGGCAAGGTCATCGAGACCACCATCCTCGGTTTTGTGCTGCTGGTGCTCGCCATTGTCGGCGGTGGCTGGGTCGCTTCGAACCCGACGCTCGCACCCATCTTCACGCTCAATGCCAAGCAGCTCGTCGTCGCGCTCATCGTCTACTCGTTCGCGGCCGCAGCGTTGCCGCACTGGCTGCTGGTGACCCCGCGCGACTACCTGTCCACATTGATGAAGATCGGCACATTGGCGCTGCTCGTCGTCGGCATCGCCGTTTCGAATCCGCAGGTCAGCATGCCGGGGATCAGCACGCTGGCCAGCCAGTCGAATGGCCCGACCTTCTCCGGCAACCTCTTCCCGTTCCTGTTCATCACCATCGCCTGTGGTGCGCTCTCGGGCTTCCACGGCGCGGTTTCCTCGGGTCTGACGCCGAAGGCCGTGGAGAAGGAGAACCAGATTCGCATGATCGGCTACGGCTCCATGCTCGTCGAGTCGTTCACCGCCATCATCGCGCTCATTGCCGCCATCACAATCAGCCAAGGCGTCTATTTCTCGCTGAACATGAGCGCGCCCCAGATCGAGGCGACCGCTGGTTCGGCATACTCCGCTTCCGCTTCCCCCGAACAGAACGCGGTGGCCGCCGTCGGCAACATGGACGTCAAAGACATCGAAGGCAACCAGATGAAGGTGACGTGGCAGTCCCACGGCACCACGTACGAGGGTGCGGAGGCATTGACCCAGGCCGCGCATGATGTGGGCGAGGAGAGCATCGTCTCGCGTACCGGCGGTGCCACCACCTTCGCCATCGGCATGGCCAACTTCCTCAAGTCATACATGGGCGGGGAGGATTCGATGGCGTTCTGGTACCACTTCGCCATCATGTTCGAGGCCCTGTTCATTCTCACCACCGTCGACAACGGCACACGTGTGGCCCGATACCAGATCGGCGACCTGCTGGGCAATGTACGCAAGCTGCGGAAGTTCTCCGACCCCACATGGAAGCCCGGCAACCTCATCACCACGTTCATCGCCACAGCGGCCTGGGGTTCCATGCTGTACATGGGCGTCTCCGATGCGAATGGCGGCATCAACGCGATGGTCCCGATCTTCGGCATTTCGAACCAGTTGCTCGCAGCCGGCTGCCTGATGCTGGTGACCGTATGCGTGTTCAAGAAAGGGCTGCATCGGTATGCCTGGATTCCGATCATGCCGTTGGTGTGGGATGTCGCAGTGACATTCACCGCGGACTTCCAGAAGATCTTCGATCCCAAGCTCGGCTATTTCGCCGCCGCCGCAAAATACCGTGAACAGATTGCCTCGGGGACCCTCGAAGGTGAGGCATTGGCGAACGCGCGAGCGTCGCTGTCGAATGCCTACCTCGATGGTGCGCTTTCCGTTTTCTTCTTCCTCATGATGGCCACGTTCCTGGTCGTCGGCGTCGTCGTGATCGTGAACACGGTGCGAGCCAAGGAGTACGGTACCGACATGTCCACCGAGGAACCGTTCGTGCAATCCGCATGGTTCGCCCCCTCCGGGCTGCTCGCCACGAATCTGGAGAAACGTGTGGCCCGCGAATATGCGGTGCGCACGGGTGCGTTGCCGTCTAAGAGGTCTGTGGAGCCCGACGATTCCGATGACGAGGTCGCGCTCGGCCTCCAACCACAGCTGGCATGAGGTGCATATGGCAATGCATATATCCCGATGGTTCCGCAGGATGGCAGATTTGACGCGCCGCGTATGGCTTGCGATTGTCTGGTATCTACGGGAGGTGAGCGGCGAGGCGAGATACGACCGTTATGTCGAGCATCTGCACGCCGAGCATCCAGGGCGCGCGCCGATGAGCGTGCGTGAGTTCAACGATGCACGTGACGAGTATGAGCGTCTGCATCCCACCGGGTGCTGCTGCTGAGACGGCCAACATCCGAGCGGGTGCGCCCCATGGGGCGCACCCGCTTCCTGTTTACGGTTTCACTGCACCAAGCCGAGCTCTATTTTCAGTCTGACCACGCGTTCGGCACTCGCAGTGACCTTGCCGGCGAAACCCTTGTCCGCGGCAGCGCGGCTGCGTATGCCGTCCAGAATGGGCTGCGTATAGCTTGCGGCATTCACGCAGCAGATGTCCCCTCCCGCATCAATGAACCGCACGCCCAGATCCTGTGGCTCGATCGAGCTCACGGCACCGGCCGAGAGGGAATCGGAGATCACCACGCCGTCGAACGGGGTGCCTCGGCGCAGCATGTCGGTGACGATGGCGGGGGAGAGGGCCGCAGGATTGTCGGGGTCGATGAGTTTGTAGGTGGCCAGCGACACCATCACCATGGCGGGTTTGCCCTGCCGGATCGCAGTGGTGAATGCATTCACCTCCGTGCCGTTCTCGGTTGTCGTGTCGTCGACAATGCCGTTTGCCGTGAAATCGGTGTTGCCCCTCACCGATCCCAATCCCGGATAATGCTTGATGGCACTGCCCACACCACCGGCGCGCATGCCTTCGATGAAAGCTGCGGCATGCTCGCCGTTGCGCTGGGCATCGAGTCCGAAATCACGGTAGAGCGCGCCGATCGGTTCATTGACGGCACGTTCGATCGTCACCGTATCCACCGAAGGAGCCAGATTCATGGCGAGACCGGACTGTTTGAGGGGAAGGGCCCAATCCTGCGCGGCTGCGCGCAGCCGGTCGAGTGACATCTGACCCTGAGCCGTGGCGCTGGGCATCGTATCGAATCCCGGTCCCGAAAGATGCTGGACTGTGCCGCCCTCCTGATCGGTGGCGATGAGCAACCCCGGCAATCCGGTGGAGGCGTTCAACCCCTGCAGCACCTGTGTGGCATGCGCCACGCCCTCGACGCCGCTCACCCAGTTGCCCATCAGGATCACGTTTCCCACATGCTGCTCCTGAATCATCGATTGCAAGGTGGCAGGGTCATTGCCGTATTGCAATGCGGCCATCACCAGTTGCCCGGCGCGTTCGTCGAGGCTCATCGCCTTCACCATGCGTTTGGCCCGATCCGAGGGGTCATCCGTCTTGGGGGTGGGCGAGGGCGACGCTGTCTGCGGTATGGAAGTGGTCGTGCTGGGGGCTGGGGATGATGTGCGGCTGTGGGCCGATGTCGGTGCGGCTTCGGCATTCGTCGTGTCGGAATCGGTAGCATGGCGAACCAGTGCGGATGCCCCAATCGCAATGGCGACGATTGCCAATGTCGCGACGACGGTCGTGACAATCCGGACCATGCGTTTGTTCGGGTTCGGCTGCGGCTTGTCGTTGTGCTGGGTCATGATTCCTCGGTTTCTGCAATGGCTGCTGTCATTGTACAGTTCGCGGGCACGGATTGCCCCCGGTGGGGGCGCCGGATGCCACGCTTCGTCAAGGTGTCTGCGCGCTTCGCGCGTAGCACGCTCCCCCCAGCGTGGCATCCGGCGCCCCCACCGGGGGCAATCCGGAGACCTTACACGTGTCAAGGGGAGAGGACCCGGAAGTACATAGGCAAACGTGTAGGTACAGAAGAGAAACCAAACACCTCCTCCAACGCCCTTGGTCGGGGAGACGTTCATTGGTAGAATGGCCGAATGTCTTTCTTCGACCCATTCTTCGGTGCCGGGCATGGCACCCGGCGATCACAATCGCAATCGAATGACGACGATCCGATCGTCATCAACATCGAGACCGACGGCGAGCCCCCGCATTCGAATGCTGCAGGCGGCGGCAACGGCACGCCCCGCTCTCCGCGCATCACTCGCAAGCCTGCGAAACCCCATGGCAACCGCGGGCGCCGGGTGGCCATTGCCGTCGTCGTGGCCATTGCCATCATAGTGGCGTTGTTCTTCGCGATCTCGTCATTCGCAGCAGATGTCATGTGGTACTCGCAGCTCGGCTTCCAGAGCATTGTCTGGACGTTGCTCGGCACCCGTGTGGGCTTGTGGGTGTTCTATGCGGTCCTCATGGTGCTCGTCAGTTACATTGCCGCCACTCTGGCCATTCGTGCACGTCCCGATTTCGCCGATGGCTCCACAATCCGCATCAACGGCGACACCATCGAGATCGGCAAGAGCGTGAGCTCGCGCACCGCACGCCGCGTGGCGGTGGTCATCTCGCTGATCGCGGGCATCATTTTCGGTTCCAAGGTCAATGCGAACTGGACCGAGATCCTGCTCATGTTCCACACCCAGAGCTTCGGCTCCGTCGATCCTCAGTTCGGCTTGGACAACGGTTTCTACGTATTCGTGCTGCCGGGGCTGCGCATGCTCGTCTCCGCGTTCACACTGCTTATGTTCGTGGCGCTGGTGTTCAGCGTGGCCACGCATGTCGCCATGGGCGGCATTCGCTTCACGATGCCGGTGCATGGCCACGGTTTGTTCGCCATCACGAAGCGTGCCCGTCGCCAGATCGGCATCTGGCTGGTGCTGTGGATGCTGTCCTGGGCAGTGAGCCAAGGGCTCTCGGTCTTTTCATCGCTCACCGCACAGGGCGATCGATTTACCGGCGCCAACTACACGGCGGTGAATGCCGGCATCCCCGTCACCATCATCATGGCGGTGCTCACAGCCGTCCTCGGCGTGGTGCTGTGTGTGTGGCTCATGACCACCCATGTATTCGACGACGCCATATCGCGTCCCACGGCGAATGCATCCGCCGCATGGCGTGAATGGCGCGTGCCCACCATCGCCGTGGCGTCCACACTCGTCGTTGGCATACTGCTGTCCACGCTATGGCCGATGCTGCTCCAGCGGTTCCGCGTGAATCCGAATGCACAGGAGATGGAATCGGCATACATTCAGCGCAACATCGACGCGACCCGGGCTGCCTATGGGCTGGATGCGGTGAAGACCGACGAGTACAAGGCCACCACGAAGGCGCAGGCCGGTGCCCTGCAGAAGGACGCGGAGACCACGGCGCAGATCCGACTGCTCGACCCGCAGATCGTCTCTCCTACATTCAAGCAGCTTCAGCAGATGAAGCAATACTATACGTTCGCCGACACGCTGGCGGTCGATAAATATGACATCGATGGCGTCAATCAGGACACGGTGATCGCAGCCCGAGAGATCAACCTCGAGGGCAACGACAACCGCAATTGGGTGAACGACCACACCGTGTACACCCATGGTTATGGCATCGTGGCCGCCTACGGCAACAAAGTGACCAGCGACGGGCAGCCGCAGTTCTTCGAATACGGCATTCCGACACAGGGGTATCTCACCGACACCCAGCACTACGAACCGCGCATCTATTTCTCGCCGGAAGCACCCGAGTATTCGATCGTCGGCGCGCCACAGGGCACGCAGTCGTGGGAATTCGACTATCCAACGGGTTCCGAGGGAGCCACCACCACCTTCAATGGCAATGGTGGTCCGCGCATCGGCAACATCTTCTCCAGGCTCATCTATTCAATCAAGTTCGGCTCCGACCAGATCCTGTTCTCCGACCGTGTGAACGCGGATTCCCAGATTCTCTACGATCGTTCCCCCAAGGAACGTGTCGCCAAGGTCGCGCCGTACCTCACCCTTGACGGACGAGTGTATCCGGCGGTGGTGGACGGCCGGGTCAAATGGATTGTGGATGGCTATACCACCTCGAGCAACTACCCGTATTCGCAGAAGACGGACCTTGCCGAGGCGACGCAGGACTCCACCACCATCTCCTCCCAGACGGTGCAGGGCCTGACGGACAAGGAAGTCAACTACATGCGCAATTCGGTGAAGGCCACCGTCGACGCCTACGACGGTTCGGTGGACCTCTACACCTGGGATGACTCCGATCCGGTGCTCAAGGCGTGGCAGAGCATCTTCCCGGGCCAATACCACCCGATGAGCGAGATCTCCGGCGACCTCATGGCGCATATGCGCTATCCGGAGGGCATGTTCAAGGTGCAGCGCCAGCTGCTGGCCAAATACCATGTGACTTCGGCCTCGCAGTTCTTCTCGGGCGAGGACTTTTGGCAGACCCCGGTCGATCCGACCGAATCGAAGAGCGAGCAGTCCCGCGATGTGCTGCAGCCGCCGTATTACCTCACTTTGCAGACCGGCGGTTCCGACGAACCGGTGTTCTCGCTCACCTCCACATATATTCCGGCGGGTTCGAGCACCCGTGAGATTCTCACCGGGTTCCTGTCGGTGGACTCGGACGCCGGCCGCACCAAGGGCGTCAGAGGGCCCGATTACGGCACGATACGCCTGCAGGAGCTGCCGAAGGATTCCAATGTGCCCGGACCTGGGCAGGCGCAGAACAACTTCAACGCGAACGCCGATGTGTCGAAGGAGCTCAACCTGCTCGAATCCGGTTCGACGCAAGTGGAACGCGGCAATCTGCTCACGTTGCCGCTGGGCGGTGGCCTGGTCTACGTGGAGCCGGTGTACGTGAAGTCCTCTGGTGCGACCAGCTACCCGTTGCTCAAGAAAGTGCTCGTCGCCTTCGGAGACCAGGTCGGTTTCGCCAATACGCTCAACGAGGCGTTGAACCAGGTGTTCGATGGCGATTCGGGCGCTCAGGCCGGCGATGGTGAGAATCAGGGGAGTGGCGGGAATCCGTCCGATTCCGGTGCGGCCGGCGACAAGGCGGACGGGTCGGGCCCCACAGCGAGTACAAACCGGAATCCGGAGCTTTCGCAGGCTCTGCAGGATGCCGGAAAGGCCATGAAAGACGCCGACTCCGCAATGAAGAAGGGCGACTGGAGCGGCTATGGAGAGGCGCAGAAGCGTCTCGAAGAGGCACTCGACAAGGCGATGGCACTCGACAAGTGACATGATGCCAATCCCATGCCCATGCGTGAGGGGCGCGGTCCTGTGGCCGCGCCCCTCACGCATGAACAGATGTGCGCGGTCTGCTGTGCCGATATGCTGGAGCCATGCAGCAATTCAGATATCGCCTTGCCACAGTGGATGATGTCGCGGTCATCACCGACATCTATAACGAAGCGGTGATGGCCGGAGGGTCCACGGCCGACACGGTGCCGGTCACGTATGAGGCGCGTCGGCGATGGATTGAGGCTCACGTCGATCCATATGCGGTGTTCGTGTTCGAGGCGATTGCCGACGACGGTGAGGCCCAAGAGGTGGGATTCGGCGCCATATCGGTGTTCTACGACCGTCCAGGTTACGACGGCGTATGCGATCTGGCATATTATGTGACCACACGATGGCAGCGCAGGGGAGTAGGCAGATTCGCACTGCGCACGCTGCTGAACGAATGCCGCGCGCGTGCGATGCGCAAGGCCTGCGCCATCATCTTCTCCGACAATACTGCGTCGAACGAGCTGGTGGGGTCCTTCGGCTTTGAGCCATTCGGTGAAATGCCCGAAGCTGCGTATGATTCCAGAGGAGTGCTGCACGACATGAGCTACTGGTGCCTCGATCTGACCCCGATTAAGGCCACGGGCGCAGTAGAGGGCATCGTACGGCGGTGACGGCAACGAGGACCCAAGAGGATACCGGAGAATAGGAGAGCATATGGCAAGCGAATTCTGGCTGATTGTGGGATTGGGCAACCCGGGGGCGAAATACCGCAACACCCGGCACAACATGGGATTCATGACGGTCAACGAGTTGGCGAAGCGTTGGAGCATCCATTTCGCCAACCACAAGGGACTGGCCGATCTGGGCAAAGGCACGATGAGTCTCAACGGTCAGACGGCGAAAGTGTTCTTGTGCAAGCCATTGACCTATATGAACGATTCCGGGCAGGCCGTGCAGTCAATCCGTGAGTACTACCACATCAATCTCGACCACATCGTGGTGATCCACGACGACATGGACCTCGAATTCGGCCGCATCAAATTGAAGTCCGGTGGCTCGGCCGGGGGCCACAATGGCATCAAGTCAATCGACCGTTGCCTGCATTCCCCCGATTATGCGCGTGTGCGCATGGGTGTTGGGCATGCCAGCCGCTCCGGCGACGCCCACGACAACACGATCAACTGGGTGCTCGGCGAATTCAATGCCGCACAGCGCAAGCAACTTCCCGAGTTCCTCGCCGACGGTGCGGATGCCGCGGAGACGATCGTATTCGAAGGCCTCACGAAAGCTCAGGATAAATTCAATGCCCGATGACAAGGCAAGGCACAGCAAGGCGAACCGATCGGCGGAGGAGACCTACAACGAGCTGATGAACGGTTCGCTCCTCTCCCTCAGGCAGCGTCTTTTGGAGGATCAGGCATTCGCCGGTTTGGTGGAAGGCCGTGTGGATGCGGGCGAGGACGCCGACCCGAGCATCCTCGTCGGAGCTCCCAATGGCATTCGTCCAGCGCTGGCCGCCGCCAGTGCGGACCGTAAGCCAGTGGTGATCGTCGTCCCCTCCGGTCGCGAGGCGGAGGATCTCGTCGGCGATCTGCGATCGTGGTATGACGGCGATCCGAATGAGGTGGCACAGCTGATGGCATGGGAGACGCTGCCCCACGAGCGGCTTAGCCCACGCGCCGACACGGTGGCGAACCGCATGGAGACGTTCTACCGGTTGTGCCACCCGCAGTCCGACAGCGAGATGTTCGGTCCGATACGCATTCTGGTCATGCCGGTGCGTTCGCTCATCCAGCCGGTGGTGGCCGGCATAGGCGACGTGAAGCCGCTCGTTTTCGCGCAAGGTGAGGAAATCGCCCTTGAAGATGCCGTGCAGGGCCTCGTCCGCAATTCCTATACGCGCGTCGATCTGGTGATGGACCGTGGCGAGTTCGCGGTGCGTGGCGGCATCATCGACGTGTTTGTCCCCACCGAACCGCATCCGGTGCGCATCGAGTTCTTCGGTGACGAGATCGACACGATCCGCCGCTTCCATTCCTCCGACCAGCGCACCTATGGTGAACCGATCAGGTCGGTGTGGGCCACACCATGCCGTGAGCTGCAACTGACCGAGGGCATACGAGAGCGTGCGCAATCGCTGATCGGGCAGATTCCGAATGCCGACGACCTTCTGGAATCGATAGCCAACGCGATCCCGCAGGAGGGCATGGAGTCTCTCATCCCGGCATTGGTGGACGACCTCGAACCAGTTTCGAGCATGCTGCCGAAGGATTCCATCGTAATGCTGTTCGACCCGGAACGGTTGCGTCGTGCAGTGGATGACCTGATGAAGACGGCGAACGAGTTCCTCGCCACCAGCTGGCATGTGGCCGCATCGGGACATGGCGCGGGTGCACCGATCTCCTTCGAATCCGCGAACTTCCTTGATCTCGATGAGGTGGTGGGCCAGCTCACCTACTCTAACCACGAGCTATGGAAGGTGAGCGGGTTCACTGTGGACCAGTCGCTGCCGGGGCACGTGCAGATCGATGCGGTGGCGCCGCAGGAGCTCCACGGCAGTGGCGAGAAGGCGGAAGACCATCTCGGCGAGCTCATTCGCAACGATTACGCGGTCGTTATCACAGCCGCGGCACAGGGCACGCTGAGCCGCCTCAAGCGCATGCTCAATGAGATCGGCGTCGTGCATTTCGACACGATTCGTTCGCAGGCGCAGGACGGTTTCATCGACCACGCGTCGAAGACCGCGTTGCTCACCGAGCGTGACCTCACCGGCCGCACCAGTGTCGCTGCAGGCGTCAAGACGGCACGTAAACGTCGCAAATCCATTGATCTCATGGAATTGAAACCGGGCGATTTCGTGGTGCACGAACAGCATGGCATCGGTCGGTTCATCGAGATGCGCCAACGCACAACCGGCTCGGGCAAGAACCAGGCCACCCGCGAGTATCTGGTCATCGAATACGCGCCGAGCAAGCGCAATGCGCCGCCGGACAAGCTGTTCATACCCACCGACCAGCTCGATCAGGTGAGCAAGTACATCGGTGCCGAGATTCCCAAGCTCAACAAGCTCGGCGGGTCGGATTGGGCGCAGACCAAGGCGAAGGCGAAGAAGCATGTGCATGAGATCGCGCAGAACCTCATTCGCCTGTATTCCGCGCGTCAACGTGCCAAGGGATTCGCGTTCAGCAAGGACACCCCGTGGCAGAAGGAGCTCGAGGACGCCTTCCCATATCAGGAGACGGCGGACCAGCTCACCACGATCGACGACGTCAAGGCCGATATGGAGAAACCGATTCCCATGGACCGTCTCATCTGCGGAGACGTGGGCTTCGGCAAGACCGAGATCGCGATCCGCGCCGCGTTCAAGGCGGTGCAGGATTCCAAGCAGGTGGCTGTGCTCGTGCCGACGACCCTGCTCGTGCAGCAGCATCTGCAGACCTTCACCGAACGTTTTGAGGGCTTCCCGGTGAATGTACGCGCCATGAGCCGATTCCAAAGCACGAAGGAGATCAATGAGACGATCAAGGGTCTTGCCGACGGCACCGTCGATGTGGTGATAGGCACCCATAAGCTGCTGAGTCCGAAGATCAAGTTCAAGGACCTGGGCCTTGTGATCATCGACGAGGAGCAGCGTTTTGGTGTTGAGGCGAAGGAGACGCTCAAGGCCGTACGTACGAATGTCGATGTACTGAGCCTGTCGGCCACGCCGATTCCACGCACGTTGGAGATGGCCGTCACCGGCATTCGCGAGATGTCCACGCTGGCGACTCCGCCCGAGGACCGCCTGCCCGTGCTCACCTATGTGGGCGCCTATGAGGACGCGCAGGCCACCGCGGCGATTCGACGTGAACTGTTGCGCGGCGGTCAGGTGTTCTACATCCACAACCGTGTCGAGGGCATAGAGGAGAAGGCCAAGCGCCTGCAGGACCTCGTCCCCGAGGCCCGGATAGGCATTGCCCATGGCAAGATGGGACGTAAGCAGCTCGACCAGATCATCCGCGATTTCTGGCATCGTGACATCGATGTGCTGCTGTGCACGACGATTGTCGAGACGGGTCTGGATATCTCGAATGCGAACACGCTGATTGTGGATCGTGCCGACCGATTCGGCCTCTCCCAATTGCATCAGCTCCGTGGACGTGTCGGCCGAGGCCGTGATCGTGCCTATGCCTATTTCCTGTACGATCCGAGCAAGCCGATGACCGAGCAGTCCCACGAACGTCTGGTCACCATTGCGCAGAACACCGCATTGGGTTCCGGTTTCGACGTGGCCATGAAGGATCTCGAGTTGCGCGGCACCGGCAACCTGCTGGGCGATGAGCAGAGCGGACACATCGAAGGCGTGGGTTTCGACCTCTATGTGCGTATGGTGAGCGAGGCGATCGAGGATTACAAGGATCCGGAACGCACGGAACCGGTTGCGGTCACCATCGACCTGCCGATCGAGGCATCGATACCCGTGGACTACATCGGTTCCGACAAGTTGCGGCTGGAGGTCTACCGCAAGCTGGCCGGTGCCCGCAGCGAGAAGGACCTGAACGAGTTGCGCGACGAACTGACCGACCGCTACGGCAAGCCGCCGAAGGTGTTCGAATCATTGTTCGACGTGGCGCGTCTTCGCGAGAAGGCACGTGCGCTCGGCATCAGCGAGATCATCGGTCAGGGCAGGAAGCTGCGCATCTCGAAGATCGACCCTGCCGAATCGGTGCAGCTGCGCATCTCGCGCATCTACCCAGGTGCCCAATACCGGCCCATGTTGAACGCGTACACCATTCCCACGCCGTTCGAAGGTTCGATGGGTTCCGGTCCGATGGAATCGGATGAAGTGCTGCGTTGGACCGAGCAGCTCCTCGACGATCTAGCGTGGTCTGCAAAGCCTGTGAAGTAGCGGCGGATGGGTTTGGATGGGTGGGACCTGAGTGGGGCACCGTTGAGGAGCGTGCTGCCGGCGTAGCGAAGCCGCGCCATGCAGACACCTCGACGAAACGGCGCCCCACTCAGGTCCCACCCATCCAAACCCATCGAATCTCTCCTCAGGCACGCGAACACACAGGCGGTGTTATTCGTGAAGGGCGTCGTGCAGCCGACGTTCTAATGCGGCGAAATCAGGAGGTCGGTTGTCTACGTCCACTTCGGTGCGATCGATGCGGAGTTCCTCGCGGATTGTGCCGTTTCGCAGCACGAGCACACGATCCGACAGACGCAGGGCCTCGCCGATGTCGTGCGTGACCATGATGGTGGCGAACCCGTGTTCGTTCCGCAATCTGAGCAACAAATCCTGCATGTCCCAACGAGTGAGGGCATCCAAAGCCCCGAATGGCTCATCGAGTAGCAGCAGGTTCGGCTGACGAACCAATGCGCGGGCGAGCGAGATCCGTTGCATCTGACCGCCGGAAAGCGTGTGGGGCAGCACATCAGCCATGTCCGGCAACTGCACATGCCGCAACGCGAGCATGGCCGACTCCTTGCGGACCTTGCGCTTGGCGTCAATCCCCAATGTGATGTTGTCCCATACCTTGAGCCAGGGCACGAGACGGGCATCCTGAAAGCCGAATGCGTACTTGCCGGAAACCTCGATGCGTCCCGAATCCGGCGAAATCAGCCCGGCGATCATGCGCAACAACGTTGATTTGCCGCATCCCGAGCGTCCGATGAGCGACACGAATTCGCCTTGGCGAATCGTGAGGGTCACATTGCGAAGCACGGGGCGCCCGTCGAACATCTTGGACGCCGAGTCCATGTTCACAACTGGTGCCATGGAAACACTCCCTTTCCAATTCGAACAACTTGCATATGCCGCAGGCTGCGGGGAGCCGGCCGGGAAGCCTTGCTGAGGAGCGTGCCGCCGACGCGGCGAAGCCGCGTCATGCAGACACCTCGACGAGGCAAGGCTTCCCCGGCCGGCTCTCCCACAGCCTCCGATGAGGCAATCAGGCCGAGCAATCCATTGACGCCGCCTGCAAGTCCGGCATTGCGTCAATGAATCCGAAATCGACATACTCCTGCGCCTGGGACTCCAGCATCTTCAATCCCTCTGCGTCAATCGGCTTGATCACCGGCACATTGAACTTTGCGATCTGTTCGGTCACGTCATCGGATGCGCCGAACTCCCGGTATGCGTCGGTGATGATCGACGGCGTGGCCTGCGCCGCGTCGGATTCCCTGACGAGCGCCCGATACATCGCTTTCACCGCTTCGGGGTGTTTGGTGGCGAAATCCTTCGACACCATATGAATCGAGACGTTCTTATTCCCGTATTCCGTTGCATTCACGAGCAGTTTCGCGCCCGGGGTCGCCATTGCGGCGGCCAGATTCTGGTCGAAGGAACTCAATGCGTCGATCTGCCCCGAAGTGAATGCCGCCTGGAAATTGGAAGGGCTCATCTCCACGATGTTCACCCTGTCTACATCGAGTCCGGCATGCTCGAATGCCTTGTGCAACACGTAATCGCCGGTGCCGCCGCGCTTTATGATCGCAACGTTCCTGCCGTAGAGGTCTTCAAGTGAGTTCACCCCCGATTTCGGCGAGGCCACGATGCCTTGCGAATCACCGGTGTAATACTCGATTGCGAAGGCCACCCACGGTTGGCCTTGCGCCACGAAGTTGATGTACGAGCCGGTGCCGGTGCTCGTGGCATCGGCATTGCCCGACAGCACTGCGGAGTATGCATCCGTCGGGTTGTATGGGCCGGTGAATTTGACATTGGTGTGCTGCATCGTTTCGTCAAGAAAGTCTTCGCCGCGTACGGTGGTCAGGTAATTCGCAGTCGACAGATAGGCCACGCGCATGGTCGTGGAGGAATCCGCGGCATTCGGTTCGCCGCAGGCCGAGCATGACAGTGCAAGCAACGCTGCGCATGCGGCGGACATGAATCTGAGCATGGTGGATCGTGACATGATTCTCCTTGTTCGGGTGCATATGGGCACACCCATATGTCTCATGGGATTGGTCATTGCAAGGGTGAACCTGATTGGCGCTATATGGCGTATCAGTGTGAGCACGGAACGACGAGCCGTTCCAATGCACCCACCAGCCATTCGCTGAACAGCCCCAGGAATGCATAGAGCACAATGCAAAGCACCATCTGGTCGGTCCGGTAGAACTGTTGGGAACGCGAGAGAATGTAGCCGATGCCTGCCGAGGAATTCACCGTTTCGCAGGTCGCCAACGCGATCCAAGACACGGTGAGTGCGAACCTCAGCCCCGTCATGAAGCGCGGGAGCGTGCCCCGCAGCAGAATCTTCGCGAACACGATGCGTTTGGGCAGGTGGTATGCCTGCGCCAATTCGAGCAGTTTCGGATCGATGCCGCGCACGCCGTCGCGCACATTCACATAGATCAGCGCAAACGCGCCGATGGCGATCAATGCCACCTTCATCGCCTCCCCGATGCCCAACAGCACGATGAGCAGCGGGGAGAGCGCCGGGAACGGTACGGCCCTGAGCATGTGTATGGGCTTGTCCATGATTGCATGGCCAATGGTGCTTGACCCGGCGATGATGCCGGCTGGCACGGCCGTCACGACACCCAGGGCCACGCCGAGAGACACTCTGTAGAGGCTTATGCCTATGGATGGCAGCAACAGCCCCTCGCTGTGCAATGCAACGAGCGCCTGCCATACTTCGCCGGGGGAGGGCAGTGAACGGTTGTGAGCCGGGCCTCCGGTGGCCAAGGCCCACGCGAGCACGATGAGCACCGTGGAAGCCCACAGCGTGCAGAAGCGTGGTGCGCGGCCATGATGCCACGGAATGAATCGCGTGCCGATCCGGCTCGCAGTCTTGGTATGTTCGGCTGCGGGCACGGCGTATGCGGCGCAGCGTGCCGGTGCACCGGTCGTGCCCATCGAACTGGCATCCCGGTAAGGGTTCCCGGACTCGTTCGTTACAGACTGGGTCATGACATTCCCTTCGATAGCATTGTCTATGTCAGGTTCAACGAGTGTGATCTCAGCCCAGCCGACCCGCTTTGGCGTCGCTTCCAGCATGTTTGAAGGTCTTGGCCCGGGCACCCCGTGTCGCTGTTCACGTTGTCGGAAGGCTGGGACAATACGCGTGTCGCAGTCGAAAAGAGTCGTGGGAGCGCTCACATTTTTCCTGATCCGCTCCCGTCAATCGTCCAACAATCTCATTACGCTGGAAACTGTCATCACAACCTATGCACATTAAGGAGAAGTTGTGGCAGCAATTGAAAGCGTGTACGCACGCCAGATTCTTGATTCCCGCGGCAACCCGACCGTTGAGGTCGTGCTCGACACCGATGACGGTGCTCGCGGCCTGGGTCTCGTTCCCTCCGGCGCCTCCACCGGCGAAGCCGAGGCTTGGGAACGTCGCGATGGCGACAAGTCCGTCTATCAGGGCAAGGGCGTCCTCGGTGCCGTCAAGGCAGTGAACGAGGAGATCGCCCCGAAGGTCATCGGCATGGACGCCACCGACCAGCGCGCACTCGATGACCTGATGATCGAGCTCGACGGCACCCCGAACAAGGGCCGTCTGGGCGCCAACGCCATCCTCGGTGTCTCCCTCGCCGCCCTCTACGCGGCCGCCGAGAGCGCCGAACTGCCGCTGTACCGCTATATCGGCGGCACCAACGGTCATGTTCTCCCGGTTCCGAACATGAACATCATGAACGGCGGCGCGCACGCTGACTTCGCCACCGACATCCAGGAGTACATGATCTCCCCGTACGGCTTCCAGACCTACTCTGAGGCTCTGCAGGCCGGCGTCGAGGTGTACCACACCCTCAAGAACGTGCTGAAGAAGCAGGGTCTGGCCACCGGTCTCGGCGATGAGGGCGGCTTCGCTCCGAAGATGAAGACCAACGAGGATTCCCTCAAGTACATCATGGACGCCATCTCCGCCGCCGGCTATGAGCCGGGCAAGCAGATCGGCATCGCCCTTGATGTCGCCTCCTCCGAGTTCTACAACAAGGAGACCGGCAAGTACCACTTCGATGGTGAGGACCGTGATTCCGAGTACATGCTCGACTTCTACGAGAAGCTCGTCGACCAGTTCCCGATCGTCTCCATCGAGGATCCGTTCCAGGAGGAAGGCTGGGAAGACTGGGCCAAGATCACCAAGGCCCTCGGCGACCGCCTGCAGTTCGTCGGCGACGATCTGTTCGTCACCAACCCGGTGCGTCTGAAGAAGGGCATCGATATGGGCGCCGGCAACTCCCTGCTGGTCAAGCTCAACCAGATCGGCACCGTTTCCGAGACCCTCGACGCCATCGAGCTGGCCACGAAGAACGGCTTCACCTCCATGGTCTCCCATCGTTCGGGCGAGACGCCGGACACCACGATCTCCGATCTCGCCGTCGCCAAGAACACCGGCCAGATCAAGACCGGCGCCCCGGCACGTGGTGAGCGCATCGCCAAGTACAACCGCCTGCTCGAGATTGAGGAAGAGCTCGGTTCGACCGCCGAATACGCAGGCTACAGCGCATTCAAGGCATGCCAGAAGTACATGTGATTCGGAACGCATTCTGGTTTGACCGGGTGACCCGTCCTTAGGGACCTTGGTTCGCTAATACCCGCCGCACGTCGAATGCGGCGGGTATTTTCGTTCCTATGAGCAAGCGGCCACATGTTTCGAAACCACAGTCTGCGCCCTCTCCGTCCAAGAAGGAGCGAACGCGCACAAGGGGAGCGAACACCGGCCCGATCGCATTCTTCATCGCACTGTTCGTCATCGCGGTGGGCTCCATCCAGATCATCTCCGCATTCCACACGTATGCAATCAATCTGAGCGAGCTGAACTCGCTCAAGAAGCAGGAGGCCGTGCTCGCGGCGCAGAAGAAGGATCTCGAAAACGACATCGCTCGCTGGGACGACCCTGCATACGTAACCGCTCAGGCCAGGGAACGGCTCGGGTATGTGTTCCCAGGGGAGCAGGCGATCAAGGTGGAGCATCCCGAGGCGGTGACCGGCGAACAGCCGAAGTCCGATGCCAATGCGAACACGGAAACGGGCCAATCGAACCTGCCCTGGTACAGTGAGCTCGCCTATTCGTTCAAGGAATCGGATGGCAGAAAACCCGATGCCACCAATAACGGCAATACCACCGAATCGCGGCAACAGAATGACCCTGATGCCACCGCCGGCACCGATGCCCCGCAGGATGGCGGTTCAGCAGGGCAGTAGCGCATTCGACATACCCACACACCATGCGGGCGATGGCCCGTTCGATTCCCTGACCAAGATCGGAAGGAAGCATGAGCATAGAAAGCCGGAACGCCAATGGCATAGAGACATTGGCCGCAGAGACGTTGCAGCGGGTCATGGAGCACTCGGCGACGCAGAATGACATCGCCACCGTCGAGACCCAGCTTGGCAGGTATCCGCGTGGCATGGTGGCTGTCGGAGCACGTTGCGTCGGGGACGGCACCCCGCTGGTGGTGATCACAGGGCCCGTATTGCCCGGTGGCATTCCATTCCCCACGACCATGTACCTGACCAGTCCGGAGGCGGTGAAGGCCGCATCGCATCTGGAAGCCGATGGACTCATGAGACAATACAACGAAATGCTGGCCGACGATGCCGATCTGCGTGCTCAATACGAGAGGGCGCATGCCGCGTACCTGGCATTCCGCCACGGTCTTGCCGAACGGCTGAATGAGAGTGAGGAGCACATCGAAGGTATAAGCGCCGGCGGCATGCCGGTGCGTGTGAAGTGTTTGCACGCCTTGGTGGCACAGTCGCTGGTCATGGGCCCCGGCGTCAACCCGATTGGCGATATGGCATTGGAACGCATGCGCGATGAGTTCGATCCGACGGTATGCCGATGTGCGCCGGCTCAACCCGGCGGAAAAGAGGCACGCTGACGGCATCGGCCGTATGCGTGACTCGAGAGGGAGGTAGAGATGACTGCAGTGACAGTGGCCGGAATCGATTGCGGAACCAATTCGATTAGACTCAAAATCGCACGGGTCGACGAGCAGGGGGTCACTGACGTCGTGCCGCGAATGCTGCGCGTGGTGCGCTTGGGGCAGGGCGTCGACGAGACTCACCGCTTCTCCGATGAGGCTTTGGAACGCACCTATGCCGCCGTTCGCGAATTCAAGGACGTTCTCGATGAGCATGCGGTGGACGCCATTCGCTTCGTGGCCACTTCCGCCACACGCGATGCCGACAATCGCGAGGAATTCGAGAACACGGTGGAATCCATTCTGGGAGTCCGACCCGAGGTGATCTCGGGCACCGAGGAAGCGGACCTGAGTTTCCTGGCAGCCAGCAGTGCCATCTCATCGCTACCCGACGTCGAGGCCCCATACCTGGTGGTCGACCTGGGTGGTGGTTCGTGCGAATTGGTGCTTGGTGGCGATGGCGATACGCTTCCAGCCACGACGGTGCAGGCGGCGTTCTCGATGAACATCGGCTCGGTGCGTATGACCGAACGACATCTTCATCACGATCCGCCGACCGAGCAGGAGATCGACGAGGCCGTCCGTGACATCGACAGACATATCACCGAGGCATTCCGGCATGTGCCCGCCGGCAGGACGCATACGATAATCGGTGTCTCCGGCACCGTGACCACCATGACGGCGCTGGCCATGGGACTGACCGAATACAATCATGCGGCTGTGGACGGTGTGCGCATGGACTTCGAGACCGCGTTCGCCGTCGATGACCGGTTCCTCAATATGACCCGTGCGGAACGTGCCACCCATAAGACCATCCATCCCGGACGCATCGACGTTGTCGGCGGCGGCGCGCTGGTGTGGAACCGTGTGCTCGCCCGCGTGGCCGAGGCTGCATTGCTCGACCACGGCCAGCACATCGATTCCTACGTGGCCAGCGAGCATGGTTTGCTTGACGGGCTCATCATCGATCTGGGCCGCAGGACGCTTGAGACCTACAACGAGCGCCCTACAGAACACTGAACGCCACCTATGACGCGCTCCCGTGATCGACGTAAATCAGGTGAGTGTGACATAATGTCTGTCTCGGGGCGCGTGCGTCCCGAAGCCCCTGTGGCGAAATGGTATACGCAGCCGACTTAAAATCGGTCGCTTCGGCTTGCGGGTTCGAGTCCCGCCAGGGGCACCTCCTCACCGGACACGGCATGCAGTACGGCCATATGTCCGTACTGTGAGAACCTTGTGGTTCTTCGCATGTTCGAAAACTGCCTGATACATCTGTTCCCTACACTCATGTGACAGATCACACTCCAGGGCATGGGAGGAACATGGCATCCAAGGAAACCGCAGCCAAGGCATCGAATACGCACGAGTCCACAGTCACTCCTGCGGGTAGTTCCGTTCAAGTGCACGGGGAGAGCGGCATGCCGGTCATGCTCGTGCAGGCCATCATCATCGCGGCCACGCTATGTGTGTGCGAACTCGTATGCTCACCGATCTACCTTTCGTTCACACCCGGTCTGTTCCCGATCGGTTCATGGGTGCTTGTGGCCATGTTGCTCGCCGTCGCGTTCGCGTATGTCGTGGGTTTCGCGCTGCTGTGGTGCGCTGAATCGTTCGCCTACCGCATGAAGCGCAAACTGCAGCCGGTCGTCTATTCGCTTATCGGTGCCGTCGGTTTCGCCGTGTGGACCATTTGGGTCGTGCTCGGATTCATGAACATGATCGCGGGGCCGGTGCTCGGCCAAACCGTCTCGCACCATGACACCATAGTCGCCGGTGTCAATGGCGCGATTCTCGGGTTCGCCTCGTTCTTCTTCGCATCCACGCTGGGCGAGCGCCTCGCCAAATACACGAAGGTGATGATCGCCATCGGTGTGGTCACCGTATTGCTCGCCATCGCTGGCGGCTTCCTGTTCGCGGCGATGTACCAGTCCGTGCATGCCTGATCCCCTCTGAACCGGCTTGTCGCTCGCAGACGCGTGTACAATGCCGTGTGTGTTCAGTGTGCTCGATATGTTCTCCGTTGGTGTGGGCCCAAGCTCATCGCATACCGTGGGTCCCATGCTCGCCGCACAGCGTTTCTCAAAGGCGCTCGCAGACGGGCATCTGCTTGCCCGTGTGACCCGTGTGCATGTCACGCTCTATGGGTCGCTGGCATTGACCGGACTCGGGCATGGCACTGACCGTGCCGCCGTGGTCGGGTTGGAAAACAACGAGCCGAAGACGGTGGATACGGATTATCTCGCGCGCATCCATGAGATCTGTGATGAGCGTGGCACGTTGAATCTGAACGGCGAACACAAGATCGCATTCGAATATGGACGCGATGTCGAGTTCGACCACTGGCGACGTTTCGCCGCCCATCCGAATGGCATGCGGTTCACGGCATATGACGAGCACGGTGAGCAAGTGCTCGAACAGGTGTGGTATTCAATCGGCGGCGGATTCATCCAACGTGGTTTGGCCACGGACCCGCTTGTGCCGATTCACGCGGAGGTCTCTCCGGCCGTGCAACGTGATTCCGAGGAGCAGATGAGCGAGCAGACCGCGCTGCCGGTGGAAGGTGACAGCATGGTCGGGCTGCCCTACCCATTCTCCACGGCGTCCGAGCTCATCGACATATGTGCACGCACCGGTTTGGGCATAGACGAAGTCGTCTGGGCGAATGAGACCGCCATACGACCTGCCGAGCAGATCGACCGACATATCGAAACGGTGTTCCGCACGATGCGCGAATGCATCCATGAAGGATGCACCAGCCGGCAAGCGGTGCTTCCGGGTGGGCTCAATGTGCCGCGGCGCGCACCCGCCATGTACGACCGGCTTGCGGGTAGCGGAGACCTGCTCAACCAGCCGGCGGCCGACAGCGTGCGGGAACTCGAGTCTTCGAACGAGGCCTGGGTTGATTTGTTCGCCCTGGCAGTCAATGAGCAGAACGCGGCGGGAGGACGCATCGTCACCGCGCCGACGAACGGTTCGGCGGGAGTGATTCCCGCAGTGCTCATGTACTATTGGCATTTCATCGCGAATGCGAATATGGCGGGGGTGAAGAAGTTCCTGCTCACCGCATCGGCAATCGGATACCTCATCAAGCGCAATGCCTCGATTTCAGGGGCCGAGGTCGGGTGCCAGGGGGAGGTGGGATCCGCGTGTTCCATGGCTGCGGCCGGCCTATGCGCCGTGGTTGGGGGAAATCCTCGGCAGGTGGAGAACGCCGCGGAGATCGGCATGGAGCACCATCTGGGACTCACGTGCGACCCCATTGCCGGATTGGTGCAGATTCCATGCATCGAACGCAACGCCATAGCGGCGAACACCGCGATATCCGCAGTGCGTATGGCTATGCTCGGCGATGGTACGCATATCGTCACCCTCGATCAGGTGATCAAGACGATGAAAGACACCGGTGAAGACATGATGGCGAAATACAAGGAGACCGCCACCGGAGGGCTCGCCTTGAATGTGGTGGAATGCTAGCGCCTGCGCGCGGCGGTGAATGAAATGCCCGCATATGCTAGGACGGGGGTATGCTAGGCTGTGGTATTCCGAGCAAAGGAGACTGATATGGCAACAGATATGCCTGTGGTCAAGGGAGCATTCGGCGATACGCCGCAAATCGAATTCCCGAGTGAGCAGGCCCCGCAGGGGCTCAAGGTCGTGGAGCTCGAAGAGGGCAACGGGCCGATTGTACGTCGTGGCGACACGGTGACCGTGAACTACCATGGTCAGGTGTGGGGCAACGACAAGGCGTTCGATTCAAGCTTCGAAAGGCACCATCCGGCGAGTTTCGGCATTGGCGTCGGACAGGTGATCAAGGGTTGGGACCAGACCGTGCCGGGGCATAACGTTGGTTCGCGTCTGCTCATTTCGATTCCGCCGCAATACGGCTACGGTGCCAACGGTGCGCCTCAGGCCGGCATCGGTGGCGATGACACGCTTGTGTTCGTGGTGGACATCATCTCCACGCGCTGAGCGAACGGGTTTTCAAGGGCACCGGTGGAATGCCGGTGCCCTTGCTGTACAATGGCGGCATAAGCCGCGTCATATGGAGGGTCATATGGAACAGGAAGAAAAGGTCGTGCTGCTCACGCAAGAGGCGTACGACAAGATGAAGGAGGAGCTCGCTCATCGCGAGGGTGAGTACCGCGACGAGATTACCGAACGCATCGCCGCGGCCCGCGCAGAGGGCGACCTCTCGGAGAACGGTGGATATCAGGCCGCGCGCGAGGAACAGAGCAAGAATGAGGGGCGCATCAACGAGCTCATCGTCAAGCTGCGCAATGCCAAGATCATAGAGGCCCCCAAGGCCGGCGAGGTGGGCAATGGTTCACTGGTCACCATCGATTTGGGTGGCAATGAGATGCAGTACGTGATTGGTTCGCGTGACATCACGGTGGCCACCGATTACGATGTGATTAGCCCTGAGTCGCCGATCGGCGGCGCAATCATCGGCCACAAGGTGGGGGATGTGGTCACGTACAAGGCGCCGAACGGTCGTGAGATCTCGGTCACGATCAAGGAATCCAAGCCATTGAATTGATACCGGGAATATGGCAGGGCCCGCGAACACATGCATGTGTTCGCGGGCCCTGCCATATTCCCGGTTGTTGGAGAGAGGCTCCGTCAGGCGAGGGCGGCCAAATGGCATACGACCAAGTAGATGGCCACCACATGGCAGGCATACCCGAACACAGTGCCGATGTGGAATATCTCATGGAAGCCGAACACTTTCGGCCAGGGGTCGGGCCACCGTTTGGCGTAGACGACGGCGCCGGCGATGTAGCATGCGCCGCCGGCGAGCAGCAACCATACCACAGCAGGGCCGGCCACCGGTGACATCCAGAACAAGCCCATGAACGCCACGCCGGAGACGCCGAAGATGATGTAGACCAGCACATAGAGCCAACGCGGTGCATTGATCCACACCACATGAATGATCAGGGCGATGAGTGTGCAGGACCACATGCCGATGATGATCGCCTTGCGCCAGAAATCGTCGAGGGCGAAGGAGACAGGCGTATAGGTGCCGGCGATGAGCAGGAAGATGTTGACATGATCGATGCGGCGCAGCACATCCGTGACCCTGGGCGACCAGTCGCCGAGATGGTATAGCGCGGAGTTCGTGAACAGGAATGCAGAGGATGCCATGAACACGGCGCAAGCCCATTTGAGCGCTGCCCCATGGGCCAGACAGATGAGCACAATGCCAGCCGCGATGGCCAACGGGGCGGCGCCTGCGTGAATCCAACCGCGCATGGCGGGCTTCTCTCGCCCATGCACATCGAGGCGAATCTTGCGCTCGATTTCCCGAGGTACGATTCCCTCGAGCTTGGCGGCCTTCTCCTCACCCTTGGCTATCGTTCTCTTCGCCTTGTTGTCAGCCTTGCGGCGAATCTTCTCGGCCTTGGCATGCGCTTTCGTGCGCACCAGATTCGCCTTTGCCTCCAATGCCTGTTCACGGGCTTCGATCACGGCTGCACGTTTGCGTTCGACTTGCTCCGGTGTCATATGCCGTCTCCTTCCTGCCACCAATCCTACGCTACCGTAAGTTACGATACCGTAGCATAATGACAGGTGTCCCACACCCAATGCGCATATATGTGGCATAGTGGGGGCAAGTCTTGTGCGCGTTGCTGGCTATGATGAAGCCATGGCTGATTTTTCACAGATACTCGCGACGCGACCGGATTTCGACGACAGCGATCGGGAATGGCTCCACCATTTGGTGGCGGATTGGCAAGTCATCGCCGACCTGAGCTTCGCCGATCTTCTGCTCATCCTGCAGAAAGGCGACGGAAGCTATATTTTCGCCGAACAATGCAGGCCATCCACGGTGGTGAGCATGCGGGTGGACGATGTGGTGGGCCAGCAGGTCGATGCATGGATGAGGAACGAATGTGAGGCCGCCATGCAGCATGATGGCGTCTACAGGTCGCAGAATCTGCAGCATATCGATGGGATGAACATCTGCAACACCTATGCGCCCATCCGTCACAACGGTAAGACCTTGGGATTGGTGCTCCGCGAGACGAATCTGGAGAACCGGGAATCCAATGGCCGGTATGAATGGGAGAGTCTGGAGGTGGGGCGCCAGCTGTTCGCCATGATCACCCGCGAGCAGTTCCCATACCGCGATGCCGTGATGAACCAACGGCATAATGCACGTGTGTCCGACGGCTTCATGCGCCTGACGGTGGATGGCGACGTCACGTATGCATCGCCGAACGCCATCAGCTGTTTCAGGCGTCTGGGTATGGTCGACATGATGCAGGGTAAGAACCTCGGTGAGGTGGGTGCAGGTCTCATTCACCAGAACGATCCGGTGCCGGAATCTTTGCCGTTGGTGCTGTTGGGCAAGGCGCCGGTGGATTCCGAACTCAATGCGAACCACTCAGTGGTCTCCATCCGTTCGATGCCGTTGATGGACGACCATGGGCGCACAGGCGCCATTGTATTGTGCCGTGACATCACCGAACTGCGCCGCCGGGAAGTGGAGTTGCAGACGAAGGATGCCACGATTTCTGAAATTCACCATCGCGTGAAGAACAACCTGCAGGCAGTGTCTGCGTTGCTGAGACTGCAGGCGCGCAAGACGAAGTCCCAAGAAGTGAAGAAGGAGCTGCAGGAGGCCATGCGTCGCGTGCAGACGATCGCCATGGTGCATGAGGGGCTCAGCCAGACCGCCGACGAGAACGTGGATTTCGACAAGGTGATTTCCAATCTGCTGCGCATGAGCGTCGACCTGGCCTCGATGCGGGACCAACACATCACCATCGACTTCGTGGGCAAATTCGGCAAGATGCCCGCGCAGGACGCCACCCCGTTGTCGTTGGTGCTCACCGAACTCATTACGAATGCCGTGGAACATGGTTACGAGGGACGCAAGGAGGGGCACATCACCGTATCGGTGGGGCGTGAGGGCAAATGTCTTAATGTCGTGGTGGAAGACGACGGCAACGGCATGGACCAGGAGGAAAGCAACGGCATGGCCAAGGCATCAGGATCAGGCCTTGGCACGCAGATCATCAACACTTTCGTCACCAACGACTTCGGCGGCAATGTGCGCTGGGAACATGGGCGTGATGGTGGCACCAGAGTGATTCTCGACATGACATTGCGTGCGGCCTGAGATGACGCATCCCCTATGCGCAAGGTGCCCGGCATCCAATTGGATGCCGGGCACCTTGCGCATAGGGGATGCGAACGCAGAAGCTCAGATCTGCATCTGGAGCGACTGGGAGCGACGCGCGCGCATGGCGCGTCGCTTCAGGGCGCGTCGCTCGTCCTCACTCAGACCGCCCCATACGCCGTAATCCTGATTTGTGTCAAGGGCGCATTTGAGGCAGGCGTCAATCACCTTGCAGGTACGGCACACCGCTTTGGCCTCTTCGATCTGCTGGTAGGCCGCGCCGGTGTTGCCTACAGGGAAGAAAAGCTCCGGATCCTTATCACGGCATGCAGCTTTGGCACGCCAATCGAAAGCACTGCTCATGTCAATCCTCACGCTCGAGTGGTAACGCTAAATCGCTATACTATGCAACCGTCGTGGATTTTTCAAGGGTTTCGATCAAAAAGGCGGAAAATATCATGTTCCCGACCTGTCTCGTATGCACTGAATGAGTCGGGCACGCCCTTGTTCCAGCAGCACGGCGCGACCGGGCCTCATGAGCTCGGAAGGCGCATGGTCCGCAAGCATGGCGGCGGGGATGCCATCTGCAAGATCGGCGTTCCTGTCTCCGCAGGCGAACACGATGCGTACGGACGCATGGTCGGGAATGCGCAGTGGGCGTGAGGTGCGCAGGGTGAACACGGTGAGCGTGGAAGTGTCTGCTATGCTGCGCCGCAGGGCATTGTCACCGCTCATATACGTCATCGGTTCCAAGGCCTCATCCGCATCGGGGAAACAGTCCACCGGTGTGCCGTGACGCATGGCCTCCCGCCGGATGCGTTCAAGCAGTGTATGCGCACCGCGGTGTGGCGGTGCGATGATGGCGACGGAACCGGCACAAAGGTCGATGAAGGCCGGTTCGAACGAGACGCCGGTGTCCGCGACTCCGATGAGTATACGTGAGGCATCGCTGCATGCGTCGATGTGCATGCAGGACAGTTCATCCTCATCGATGTCCGATGGCAACGGAGGAGTGAACAGCATCGCATGGTTCGTCTGACCGAAAAAACGGGCGGCTTGGTGTATCTGCACGGTCAATGCCCTGATATTCGAAGGCTGCAAACACTGCAATATCACGCACTCACCCTCATGGTTCAGCACTGCCGTTCCGGGGCAATCCGCGGGAATGGTCGAAGCCAGTGCCGATCCGATCATCTCTTGGGATTGCATGGCATCCTGGACTCGAAGACATATGCGCAGACTCATATTGGCCTTCATCGAGGCGTTGATCTCCACCATCGGATTCTGCGTGCACACCACCAGATGCATGCCAAGCGAACGACCGAGCGAGGCCACGCGAAGCAGTCTGTCCATATAACCGGGCAACTGCTCATTGAGCATATGGAATTCGTCGACGACAATCATGAGCCGTGCCGGTGCATCCGGTAGCTGACGTATATCGCTCACATGATGGCGGGCGGCGAGATGCTCGCGGCATGACAGCTCATCTTCCAAGGCACGCAATGCCCTGGAGGCATAGGACAGGTCGAGGTCGTTGACGCATCCACGGACATGGGGGAGTGCGGCCAGCCGATCCAGAGCGGAACCGCCCTTGAAGTCAAGGAACACGAATCCGAGTCTGTCGGGTGGGTAGGTGACGGCGAGTGCCAGGCACCAGCATTGCAGCAGCACCGATTTGCCGGAGCCCGTGGTGCCTGCCACAATGGCATGCGGCCCTTCGCTGTCGATATCCACGCTGATCGGCCTCCCGCCGGCATCTACGCCAAGAGTCGCCCGCAACCCCGAGGTGTGAGATGCGACGCACCATCGATGACAGATCGAACGCATGGGAGCTTCATCATCGCCGAATCCGAAGATTGTCATGAAGTCCCGATCACGCGGTGTGGGCATGCGGGCAATACGATTCATGTTGTGGTGATGAGGCTCGCATGCGCCATCCGATTCGTATGATCCGATCCGGGGAGAGTGATGCGGGGAATCGGGGGTGTATGTCAGGGTAAATGACGCCAGCATGCCGAATATGCCTGAAGAGACCATCAGGGCGAATAGCCATTGACGCTGCAACAGCAACGCCGTCAGCACGATGATCTGGGCGAGAGCAGGCATGGCTGCACTCAGGAGGTGTCCCCTGTGCCTCCACCGTTTCCGGCCGACTGCGGTGCGCACCGCTCGGCATGGTGTCTCAATGCCCATGCGTCCACTATGCGTCGGTTATCGGGGGGAATCAAGCGCGACCCGGGTATGTGGATAACTATTGTTGTTCGGAGGTTGAGCCCACCTGACCCGGGGCATGGTCGCCGTCATGCAGCTGCTTGAAAAGATCGAGGTTCTTCTGGTTGTCCAGCAAGACGCTGGAACCCACGCCGTCCACATAATACCCAGGATCTGTCCAGTACAGGCTTCCGGTGATGCCGTTGGATCCCGAGGCGTCGCGGAAGGCGAGCAGCATCTGCAGCATCGTCCATGGAGTGGATCTGTCATCCACCGTGAGGGACCCAAGTGCGGCCTCGCCCACTTTCTTCAGTTTCCCGATGTTGAGCAATGTGCTTTTCGATGTGGCCTTCTGCGCGATGGCGCCGATCACCTGGCGCTGGCGGTCGGAACGGCCGAAGTCGGAGCGTGGATCCGAGTATCTCATACGGGAGAACGCCAAGGCCGTCCTGCCGTCCACCACATGGCAACCGGATTTCCAGTGCAACTCGGATTTCTCGTCATCCACATCCTGGTCGTAGCACAATTCGACGCCGCCCAGGGCGTCCACCACCTTGGTGAGGCCGCCGAAGGTGAGCTTGGCTACATGGTCGATGTGCTGACCGGTGATCGATTCCACCTGCGTCACGAGTTCCTTCTTGCCGAACACCTGCATGACGGCATTGATCTTGAGCATTTGGTCCCCGACCTGCACGAGGGAATCGCGGGGCACTGAGATGAGTGAGCAGGGCCCGTGCTTCGGCTTGGTCAGTATGAGAATCGTGTCGGTACGCTCACCTGGGGTGTCATCGGCACCGGTGGTGCCGTCACGTTCATCGGAACCCAGAATGAGCCAGGAGGTGCCGGGAGTGTCGGAGCCTGTGGTAAGCCACGCTTCCTTGCGTAGATTGGAATTGACCCAGTTGTAGGTGCCGATGCCGCCTATGCCGAGCACGATGACGATGACAAGCAGCACACCAAGTACCATGTTGCGCACGCGGTGTGGTCTCCTGGTTGCTGCGGTCGCCGTATTACGCATGGCGGCCGGTGCGGGGAATCGTCCGTTTCGAGAGTTCGTGGGCATCTGATGCGAGTGTTGGTGCCGACTTGGTGAGCGGCGTGGGGCATAGGATGGCGCGGTTGTGGGGGAGGGCTGTCGGGACGAATCGGAACCAACCACCGAGGATGACGATGATGAGCTGCGCGGATTTCGGTTGTGCTTCGGCTTGAATGATGCGGGCACGGCCGAGGAGGTTCTGCCAGTATGAGGTGATGAGGTGTGGCCTGGGGTGAAGCTGGGGGGCGTTGGCGAGGAAGCGTTGGGCGCCGATGTGACTGGAGGCTGCGCGGAGCCCTTCTTGGAATGGGAAGGGGCAAAGCTCGGTGGGAGATCATTGCCTGTAGCATTGTTGTTCGTCATATGCCCTCGCCTGTTGATTTTCCTTGAGAAGCCTATATTGCCAAGATATACCGATATTATGGACCAACGAGATCCGGCGGAATGCGAAGGGGCCGGCCATCGGGCCGACCCCTTCGCCGTTTCAGTCGTCGCTGTGCTCCGGCACCTTGCAGATTGTGTTGTTGAGGTAACGGTAGGAGATGCCGACGTATTGGTTCGTGTTCGGATCCTTGATCGATCCGTCGTCCGGATCCACCACGCCACCGGTCTCAGGGTCGGTCAAAGTGCCATCGGGATGCACCAGCAGCCCGGTTTTCTCATCAAGCCTGGGCTTCTCCTCCTGACTCGGCGAACCCGAGTCATCGGACGGCTGTGGTGAGGGGTCTTCGGTCTGCGCGGGCTCCGTCGCCTCCTCGGAAGCGGGAGCCTGGGATTGCTCCTCCTCCTGCCTGTCTGCGCCTGCGGAGTCATCTGAACCGAATAACGGCTTGGCTTCCTTGAACTTGGCCCACACCGCCTTGGCATCCTCGGTCCAAACCACGCGGTTGGGGTCCTGAGGGGCCGACATGATCGGAACAGTCTGGGAATACAGGTGGTCGACCTTGAGATTGCGCAGACTCAAGGCCAGACCCATCAATGCATTGGTATCGGCCATGCCCGAGCTGAAGTTGAGTGAACGGATTGCATTCATGACCAGCTGGTACAGCTGGCTGGTCTGCGTGAACAGGTTCCGGGAGATGGCCTTCTGCAACACGGATTTGATGAGGTATTGCTGACGTGTTGTGCGCATGATGTCGGAGCCGTCGGTGTCGTTGCCGTGGCGACGGCGTGCATAATTCGTTGCCTCCACTCCATTGAGGTGGTGCATGCCCTTCTTCAGATGCATGTTCGTGTTCGGGTCGTCCACGTCGGAGGGGAAGCATAGGTCGACGCCGTCGATTGAATCGATCATCTTGCTCAGACCGTTGAAATCGACGACGATGAAGTTGCTGATGTGGAGTCCGGTCAGCGCGTTCACGGCATTGACTGTGCAGCTGGCTGCGGAGGAGAGGTCGCCTCCCACCGAGTAGGCGTTGGCGAAGATCGAGTTGAACTGCACGCCGTATTGTGCTGGGATTGTCTCCTTGGAGGTGTGGCATGCCGGCACGTCGACAAGCGAGTCTCGCGGGATGGAGACGAGATTCACATAGTTTCTGTCGGCTCCGATTTGTCCCACCATCGTGGTGTCGGCGTTGTGCAGGCCGCCCTCGGTGGCGCCGTCGCCGGAGACATCGCCGTTACCGTCGCCATCACGGGTGTCCTGACCGATGAGCACGAAGTTGATCGGCTTGCCTGAATTGGGATCGAGATAGGCGTCTTCCTCCGAATCGCCCTCGATGAGGCTTTTGATTTTGCCGCTCTGCACCGCATTGTTGATGTTGAGCCAGGTGGCGGCGGCCACCGATCCCGCGAACACGAGCATGGCGACCAGCACCATCGCGATGATCTTGAGGATCCGGTAGCGTACGTGCCGGATCTGCACGGTGCTGTGCCGCGGATGTTCGCCAACAGGACCGCCTATGTTCACGATGCGTTTGCTGTCGTCGGTATGTGAAGCCAAGGCTCATACCTTTCTGTTCGTCGTCTCTGCCGGGCAATGCCGGCGATGCCTGTGCGCTGACTGCACACGCACATATCGATTCAGTTTCTAGATTATAAGGTACTCGCCTGAGAAAAGACGGGAACGGAGAGCATCTGCACGGTTTTCGCCCCGAGGTGCCTTGAATAGACCCTGTTGCGTACACTGGCGTGTATGAGACTTTCCGGCGACAGCGAGATTCAGCAGCTGATCAGCGACACCTTGGCGCAACGGCCCTATTCGCACGACCAAACGGTGCGTGACGATGTGGTGGCGGTGATCACGGTGGAAAGGGACATGCGATTCTTCCCGGACACCCTGGGCGCGGTGCTGCGGCAGAGCGTGCTGCCGTCGACCATTGTGATCGCGGATTGTTCGGGGCAGACCCTGCAGTCGGTGCAGACGAGTTTCAAGGTGATACCTACGCAGGCTGATGCGCTGCATGGTGTTCCTCAGGAGCATACAGTGCATGTGCAGGTGCTCAAGGTGGCACAGGCGCGTTCCTTCGGCGATGCGGTGGCGAAGGTGCTGCGCAATGCGCAGATCGATACGACGGTGAAGACCCTGTGGCTGCTGCACGACGATTCACGGCCCGCTGACCCGATCTGCCTGGAACGGCTGCTCGACACGTGGACGAATACGCCGACTGCCGCGTTGATCGGCTGCAAACAATTGGATTGGGATGCCGTGCGTCTGCATGATGTAGGCAAATACTCCAGCCACCATGCGGTGGCGTCGTTGGTGGTGGACGGTGAGCCCGATCAGGAGCAGTACGACTCCCGCAGTGACGTGTTCGCGGTCTCCCTCGCCGGCGCCTTGATTCCGGTGAATACATGGCGCAGTGTGCATGGCATCAATGCATGGTTCACCACTTACGACGAATCGGCGGATTTCTGCCGGCGCCTATGTCGAGCAGGCAAACGCGTGGTGGTCGTTCCATCGGCCCGTATCGCGCATCGACGTGCAAGGTTCGAAGGCATTCGCACCCATGATGGTCAGCCCACCACAGACGGCAGGATCATCGACACATCGATGCCACAGTTGAGCGGCGAGCAGAAATACCTGTACACCGATGTCACAGCCGGCTGGTGGCCTCTGCTTTGGGTCGGCAGTGTGTTTGCATGCCTATTCCAAGCGCTCAGACTCCTGTTTCGCAAACAGCCTTACCGTGCGTGGTGCATGCTGTGCATGCCGGTGCTGGCATTGTTGAATGTGCCGCCTGCATTGGTGGCCCGTCATAGGCTCAAACTGGTTCAGGCCATATCCCGAAGCCAGCTGTCGAATCTGGTGGCAGACAGGGCCCAACTGAAGATCTGGAATGCGCGCAGCAAAGCGTTTGCCGATGAACAGGGGGGCGTGGTGCTTGATCCATTGGCGCAGTCCCACCTCCATCGCCGACTCATACGTCGCTGGACGTACGCCCTTCTTGCCTCCGTAGTGGCATTCCTCTGTCTCATGGTGATGTATTGGCCATTGTTCGGTCCGGCATTCGCTGGCGGGTCACTATATTCCAATCAGTTGCCGGCCACTGATGCCACATTCCGGCAGCTGGTGGAGGCAGCCACCACCACATGGAATTTCGGCGCCGGTACCGGTGTGGCTGCGCCTCCCGCTCCCTGGCTTCTGGTGCTCATGGTGGCGTCGGTGTTCACCGGCGGCCATGTGGCTGCGGCGGTGACGTCGATCTTCTTCCTCTCCGCTCCTGCATGCGTCTTGAGTTTTTGGGCACTGGCGGGCGTAGTGACGCGTTCCGATGAGATTCGTGTGTTCTGCGGCCTGCTGTGGTTCGCCACGGCGTTGTCGCTGGGCCTGTATTCCAGCGCGAACCTTCCGATGCTGACCGTCATGGTGTTCCTGCCGGGTGCTTTCGCCCTATGTTTCAAGGCTGTGGGCATGTACCGCACCGAACAGCCGGTCAATCCCCGCGCTTCTGTGCAGGCTGCCGCTGCCGCCGCGCTCATGTTCATTCCGGCGGTGACGGCGGAGCCGCAATTGCTGCTCGCTCTCATCGTCGTGTTCGTGGCTTTTCTGGTGTTCGTGCGTCAGCACCGTATGATGCTGGTGCTCATCCCCTTCCCGTCTGCATTCGCCATCGCCCCCACGTTGGTGAATGCGGCGCGCTATGCGGGCAATGGCATGATGCGCCAATTGTTCGGCGATGTCATGGTGCCTGTCGAGCAGGTCAATGGTGCTCCTCGTCTCATGAACCTGAGCGAGTTGACCTGGCAGGCTTTCGGCATTGCACCTCCCACGCAATGGGGCACATGGTTCACGCTGAATGGCGCCCGTGACGCGGCGCTGTTCATTGCCGCATGCCTTATCACTATGCTTGCCGTGCTCGCATTGCTGCGTCCTTCGGTGTTCCGCGCAAGTAGAATCCTGTGGACGGTCTCTCTATGCGGTCTGCTGCTGGCAATGGTTTCTGCGGCAGTGGTGATCGCCGCAGAGCCATATGGCCTGGCCGCCGGCTCGGTGCTGCCGGGAATCGCCATGGCGCTGTGTGGCATCATCGCCAATGTCGCCGTGCTGGCAGGAGCAGGTACCAAGCAATTCACCCGCCTTGCCACCGAGCATGTTTCGAAGGGGCCGGTGCGCGTTGCCGGTCGGGTGACAGTGGCGGTCGTACTGGCCGTGGCCTCCTTCGCAGGCGTGTTCTACGGATATCAGATTGCCTATCGCGACGGCATAGGACAAAGCGACTACGCATTGCCACAGGTCGCACAGGAGTATTTGCACGCGGATGCAAACAGACGCATTCTTGCGTTGGAGGCCACAGGTGTCGACACCATCGAGTACGCAGTGATGCGGACTGGTAGTGGCGATCTCATTGATTCATCGCCTGCACAGCGTGCCCGCGAGGCGGTTGAAGGTTTCGCCGAAGATTCGGCTCAGACGAGGATTGCCCGTGCAGGAGCCCAACTGCTGGCACAGAACGATGATGATGCGATTGTTCAGCTCTCGGACTTGGGATTCGGCGGCATCTACGTGGTCACTGACGGGCATGACGCCAGCGGCAGGGCCAGCGCGCAGTTGCTGGCGAACATCACCTCCTGCTCCGGAGTGCAATCCGTGGTGAGCAATGCAGGGGGAACCTATTACCGGTTGACCTTGAATCCGTCCACCGAACAGCACATCGATGACGCCGGTATCGTGGCGCAGACCCATAACCCATGGAGGATCGCGTGGTTGTGGTGCCTCGGGGTCATCGTATTCCTGTACTGTGTCGTCGCCATTCCGCGCACCCATGCGGGCAATGAGGAGGAGGAAGCATGAGCAAGCGTCTCGAACCGGGTTCATCCAAGCATTCGAAAGTGACGAAAGTCGCTGCCACCACGGTCTCCGCATGTGTGGTGGCAGCGGCATTGCTGGCCATGGCTTTCATTCCGGGGCACCAGTTGAGTTCCAGTGGCGCCAATCCAAGGAATGCCACGGTGGTGCAGGAGGTGAGCCCGAAGGTCATAGATCAGTATTGCCCGGCACAGATGGGGCTGGCGGACACTGGTGCCTATGGAGACAAGGAATTCCAGGCCAGCGTGGGGAATCTGGCTTCGAGTGCAAGGTATGCCGCATTCGGTTCAATCTTCCATGCGCAGGTTTCCCCATTGGGCGACGATTCGAAATCCACGGTGTTGCAGGGACCACAGTCGGATGATGCGGATTCCACTGCGGATTCGGTCGTGGTGGCGTCCTCCGATTCCGCCGAAGCCCCGCAGGTATTCGAGACGAGACTGCTGGGAGCAAGTGCAGGAACAGGGGCGAGTGGATCCATAGCCTCTTGGGCGAGCAATGGCGATATCGCCGGTGTGGCCGCCTCCACATGCATCAACACGCAATTGAACCAGAGCTTTCTCATTTCAGGGACGAAGGAGGGCACCACCCAGCAACTGCTCATCGCGAATCCTACAGACAAGTCGACGACTGTGCAGCTTTCCATGACGGGGACGAAGCCCGGGCAGATTGTGATGGCCACGCAAAGCAGTGTCGTGGTTGGCGCCGGCGAACAGAGGACCGTGGATCTGGCAGCCGCGGCACCTAATCAGGATGCGCTCCGAGTAAATCTGGTATCGCAGGGGTCGCCGGTGGCGTCGGTGATACGAACAGTCTCGATGAAGGGCCTTGATCCTGATGGCAATGATTTCACGTTGCCCTTGAATCCTGCCTCCACCACACAGATTGTCAATGTGGGGGATTCCCGCAATGCGATGACACTGCGAGCATACGCGTCCCAAGCGGCTTCCCTCAACCTGTCGTGGATCACGCAATCCGGTGTCAAAAGCGCAGGGAAGCGAGCCATGGAGGCGAATGAGGTGAACGTCGTCGAATTGAAGGACATTCCCGATGATGCATTGGCTCTGCTCGTCGAAAGTGATGTCGACTTTCAGGCCGCAGCCGGCATTGACGCATCCGATGACGGATCGCGTGATTTCGCCTTCGTGAATGCGGCCAGCCCTTATGCCCAATCCGCATTGGCGCTCCCCGCGGGGGTACAGACGCATGTGAGCATGGTCAATGCCTCGTCTAGATCGATCGAGTTGTCGCTCACGGCATACGATGAGCATGGCGATCCGGCCGGAACCCGAGATATCCATTTGGACGGAGACTCCGCAGTGATGCTCAGTCCGACGGACATCTCGAAGAATGCCGTTGCACTCTCCACGGATTACCAGGGGAGTGACCTGGTGTGGGGAGCGTTCCTCACCAATGACAAGGTCAGCTCATCAGATCACGGAGGTTTGGCCTATGTCGGCGCCGAGCGGCTCGAAGTGGCCAAACAGACGGTGCGTGCCATTCATGATGCCACCATCGTGCGCTAGGTTCTCTCACATGCCCCATTGCGGGTCAATCTCCTCTGGTCTGCGGCCATAGAGCTCAGCTATACGCAGCACCAGTTCATCTCGAATGGCGAGCTGAAGGTCCATCCGCGATCGCGCATGACTCTGCAATGGCATGCGGTAGAGCACTACACGGGCCGGTATGCCATGCGAAGCGGGAAACGCCTGGGAATTGAGCCTCGGATTCGTCTCCCAAGGGGCGGGGGAAGAGGGAGGAACGTCCTCCACAGCGAACTGCAACGGTGCCAGCAATTGTGGCCACGCATCGTTGAGACGGCGAATCTGGGCGATCGCCATGTCATCGAACATGCCACTGCGTGTGCGATAGCGCGGTAGGCGCCGCCCGAATGGGGGAGTGCGGACCCCTCTGCCGTGACGATTCCGATACGTCTTCTCTTCCCATGGTGCACGAATCATGGTTCCACTGTAGGGCATCGCACCGTCTTTGATATATTACTCTAGTGGAACAGAACGCGAGGAGTAAGGCGAACATGTCACAATCAGTCTCAATGGCCTTGGCGAACGAGGTCGACATCGAACGGCTCTGCGCCACGATGAAGGTGATGGCCTTCGACCTCGACGGCACACTCGCCCGTTCGAAGAAACCAATGCACAAGCCCATGGCTGATGCACTGTCACAGCTGACGCGCCTGCTGCCCGTGGCCATCATCTCCGGAGGCACCATCGACCTCGTGCGCTCGCAGGTCACCGATATGCTTTCCGAAGAATCCGACCGTTCGCATATGCACCTCATGCCCACATCCGGTACACGCTACTATCGTTGGAACCCCGAGGGTGGCGATTGGCGGGAGGTGTACGAGCACAACCTGAGTGACGAGGACCGTAAGCTGGTCATTGAATCACTGGAACGCCACGCTCGTGAGCTCGGCATTTGGCAGTCGCATACCTGGGGGCCTCGCATTGAAGACCGAGGCAGCCAGATCACGTTCTCGGCCCTCGGGCAGCAGGCCCCCGTGGAAGCCAAGGAGGCGTGGGATCCCACCAATGAGAAGAAGAACCGGCTCGCCGAAGCCGTGCAGAAAGACGTGCCCCATCTCGCAGTGCGTTCGGGAGGCTCCACCAGCGTCGACATTTCAAACAGGGGCGTCGATAAGGCATACGCCGTGCGCAAGCTCGCCGGCATGCTCGGTGTGACGGTCGGACAGATCGCCTTTGTCGGAGACCGCATGGATCCCGATGGCAATGACTATCCGGCGGCTTTGGCCGGAACGATCGCCATTCGGGTCACCGGTCCGGAAGACACCCTGCAGCTTTGCAACCGCATCATCGACTGGTATAACAGGAATTCACGGTAGTCGGCAGACGTGAGGAGTGCGGTATGGGTGCATCGTTCGTTCGGGAACGGTGTGCGGCCACCGCAGGATTGCTCAGAGAGCTGGCGTATCTGCTGTTTCCACGCGGATGTGCAGGGTGCGATACGCCAGATGCAGTGCTTTGCGACCGATGCGAGGCACAATTCCATCACTGCATACCGTTCCGGCTGCGTGCCGGTGTGCTGCGGTCGGGATTCGCCTGCGCGCTCTACCGTGGCGTGGTGCGTAATGCGATTCTCAACTGGAAGGATCACGGTGACGAGGAATGCGATGGGGTGTTCATCGCGACCCTCAACCGATTGTTCGATGATTTGCTTGCAGGTTGCGGACGAGTGGGCGAGCACTCTCCGGATGCGGTCATTCCCCGTGAAGTGCTGATTGTCTCCGCACCGTCCTCCGCCTCCTCACTGCATGCGCGAGGTCGTAGTCAGCTGGCGCCACTGGCCAAGGCACTGTGCGCACACGCCAACGCACGGGGTGTACGGGCAGCGGTCGTGCCGCTGCTCATCGTACGCGCCAATAGCAAATCAGTCGAAACCAACGGCGCCGACCAACGCGCGCAGCGTGCGCGACGGACGATCTGCATCAATGAACGTGCCAACCACGCCGAGGAGGCGGAAGCCTGCCGCACGGTGATCCTGATCGATGACATCGTGACCACCGGCGCCACGATCAATCGATGTGCCACAGTGCTCACCGAACATGGATATACGGTGTTCACCGCACTGGCACTGGCATATACACCCTCGAAACACGGGTACATGGTTGCCTGACGGCATAGGAACGGCTTCCCGACCACGAGGAGCGGGAAGCCGTATAGGGAGATGATGAGGGAAGCCGCAGACCTGCCCTCTGGGACACCGACTAGTTACGAGACCTTGTGTCCTCGACGTCGGGATGCAGCGGCAGCACGATCTCGAAATCGACGCCTCTCGAATCGTCAACCACATGGATGGAACCACCATGCAACGTGGCAGCCCATTTCGCAATCGACAGTCCAAGACCGGTGCCGCCGGATTCACTACCACGTGTGGTGATGCCTTTGACGAAGCGCTGGAAGATCTTGTGGCGCACATCTTCAGGAATCTGGGAACCGAAGTTGACGATGTTCGTCACCACCGTACCGCGCGAATCGTCCACATGCGCCTCGACGAGCACACTGGCGTCGTCGAGGGAATGCTTGAGCGCGTTGGCGATGATGTTCGTGAACAGCTGACGTAGGCGGTCCACATCGCCCTCCATCACGATGTTCGAGGGAATGTGCGTCTCGATGTCATGCCCGCGACTGCTGTCAAGGAGCTTCAAGGGGGCAATCGTTTCGTCGATGAAATCCGCGAAGTTGAACTCCTCGATGTTGAGGCTCGAGGAACCGGCCTCGATGCGCGATAGATCGAGCAGGAAGGAGATCAGGTCGGTGAGTCGGTGGGTCTGGGCGAGAATGTTCTCCATATTCTTCTCGTTCGGTTCCACCACGCCGTCTGCCATGTTCTCCACCATCGCCTGCAGTGCGGAGACGGGTGTGCGCAGCTCATGCGCCACATTCGCGATCATGTCGCGCCGCAGCTGGTCCTCATGCTGCAGTTCCTCGGCCATGTCGTTGAAGGCGCGGGCAAGTTGCCCCACTTCATCGTACTTGTTCGAGAAGTCGGGAACACGTGCCGTGTAGTCTCCGTCGGAGAGACGCTCGGCGGCATCGCGCATCTGGCCCAAAGGATCGGTCAGATGCCGCGACGTCGCGTAGGTGAACACCAGAATGACGATGAGCGTGATGGGCAGCGCCAGCCAATCGTTGATTCTCGTCTTCGAAAACACCCATGCCAGCAGGAAGGCGCCCACGGTGGCGACCACAATGAGCACCGTGATCTCCACCTTGAGCGTGGAACAGTAGCGAACGAGGCGCCGCTTGGCATCCCTACGATGCTGCGAGCGCCTCATTCGGCGGTTGTATGCCTCGTCCGTCATGAGCCTTACGCTTCTGGCGGTTCGAAGGCATACCCCACACCATGCACGGTGCGAATCGTGGAGGCGCCGAGCTTATGACGCAGCGCCTTCACATGGGAATCGACGGTGCGGGTGCCGGAGGCGTCAACCCAATCCCACACCTCTTCGAGCAGCTGTTCGCGCGTGAGCACGGAATGCGGCTGTTTGGCGAGTGTGGTGAGCAGGTCGAACTCGGTGGGAGTCAGATGCACTTCCTTGCCATCGAGTGTCACATGGCGTTTGGCCGGATCGATGACCAACGTGCCGAAATCGAGGATGCGATCATTCTCGCTCTTATGTGCGATCACCTTGGCCCGGTCCACGCGACGCAGCAATGCGCGCACACGTGCGACAAGTTCGCGCATCGAGAACGGCTTGCTCATGTAGTCGTCGGCCCCGGCACCGAGCCCGATCACCACATCCGCCTCATCATCGCGCGCAGTGAGCATGAGCACCGGAATGGGATGCTGTGCCTCGATGCGCTTCGTCGCCTCGATGCCGTCCATGACGGGCAGCATGAGATCCATGATGATGAGATCCGGATGCAGCTTGTCGGCGGCTTTCACCGCTGTGGCGCCATCTCCGGCGACACGGGCCGTCCAGCCTTCATTGGTCAGCCTCTGGGCGATGGCTGTAGCCAGCGTGGGCTCATCCTCGACCACGAGTATGGTGCGTCGTTCTTCGTTGTCATTCGAAGGAGCAGACATGCTATTGCTCCCTTCCTCCTACTTGTGTCAGTTGTTATCCGGTTCCAAGAATACGACACCGAGGGCCGGCACGGTTATCTTCGTAGAATAATCGCGCGAATGGTAGGGGCCGGCGTTGGCTTCGATATCGGTGTTGTGGATGTCGGATCCGCCGTACTTCCGGTCGTCGGTGGTGAGTACCTCGCGCCAACGGCCACCTTGTGGGAGCGCCACCTGGTAGTCCTGCCATGCCGTTCCGGAGAAGTTGACCACGACGACCATCTGCTCGCCGTTTTTGCCGATTCGCACGAAGCTCAACGTGTTATGGTCCGAATCGTCGCTGGTGAGCCACTGGAAACCGTCGGGGGTGAAGTCCTGGCTCCACAGGGCTGGGGACTTCTTGTACAGTGCGTTGAGGTCGGCCACCAGTTGCTGCACGCCGCGGTGATCAGGCCAGTTCAGGCAGTCCCAGTCAAGCTGGCTGTTGTAGTCCCACTCACCGTACTGGGCGAGTTCATTGCCCATGAAGGTGAGGTTCTTGCCCGGATGTGCCCATTGATAGGCGAACAGCGAACGCACGCCGGCGTAGCGCTGCCAATCGTCGCCCGGCATCTTGCCGAACAGCGACCCTTTGCCGTATACCACTTCGTCATGGCTGATCGGCAGCACATAATGCTCCGAATAGGCATAGACCATGGAGAACGTGATCTCGTTGTGGTGCCACTTGCGGTTGATCGGCTGTTCGTGCAGGTATTCAAGCGTATCGTGCATCCAGCCCATGTTCCATTTGAGTCCGTAACCCAGACCGCCCTGGTCGGTCGGGGCGGTGACGCCCGGGTAGGCGGTGGATTCCTCGGCGATCATCATGATGCCCGGGTTGTTCTTGTAAGCCGTGGCGTTGGCTTCCTTGATGAAGTCGATGGCCTCGAGGTTCTCGCGTCCTCCGAACTTGTTCGGATGCCATTGACCGGGCTGACGGCTGTAGTCGAGGTAGAGCATCGAGGAGACCGCGTCGACGCGCAGGGCGTCCATATGGTACTCATCGAGCCAGAAGCAGGCGTCGGCCACCAGGAAGTTGCGCACCTCGCGACGGCCGAAGTTGAAGATGTACGTACCCCAATCCGGATGCTCGCCGCGGGTCGGATCCGGGTCCTCATACAATGGCGTGCCGTCGAAACGGCCCAATGCGAAGGCGTCCTTCGGGAAGTGCGCCGGTACCCAATCCATGATCACGCCGATGCCCGCCTCGTGAAGCTTGTCGACGAGATACTTGAAGTCGTCGGGGGAACCCAGGCGGGAGTCCACGCCATAGTAGCCGGTCACCTGGTAGCCCCAGCTGCCGAGGTACGGGTATTCCTCGAGCGGCATGAATTCCACGTGGGTGAAGCCCAGCTTCGCGACGTACGGCACGAGCTTGTCGGCAAGTTCGCGGTAGTTGTGTACGTCGTCGCGCCAGCTGTTCGCATTCACCTCGTAGATCGCCACAGGGCCCTGGTGTGGGTCGGTCTTCGCGCGCTTGGCCATCCAGTCGGAGTCGTTCCATTGGTATTCGGACTCCACCACAATCGAGGCCGTGTTCGGTGGCACCTCGTGCGAGCGTTCCATCGGATCGGCCTTCATCTCCCAATTGTTGAACGCGTTGAGGATCTGGTACTTGTATTTCTCGCCGGCCGTCACACCCGGGATGAAGATCTCCCAGACGCCGGAGGAGCCGAGTTCGCGCATCGAATGGCAGATGCCGTTCCATCCGTTGAAATCGCCCACCACTCGTACCGAATGTGCATTCGGCGCCCAGACGGTGAACGCAGTGCCGACCACCGGTTCGCCTTGGGTGCCGTCATTGCCGCCCATGGAGTCCTCATATCGCTTGACGTTGGCGCCCATGGCCTCCCATAGGCGTTCATGGCGTCCTTCGCCGAATAGGTAGAGATCCATCTCACCCACGGTCGGCAGGTATCGATACGGGTCGTTCTCCACCACCGTGGAGCCGTCCTCCTTGGTGATGCGCAGGCGGTAGTCGGGAACCGAATATCCCTTGTCGGTTTTCACAGCGGGAACCACGGCGACATAGACGCCGTTGAATTCCGGTTCGGCCTTGGTCTCGCCGTCGGGGGTGACGATGACGACTTCCTTGGCGTCGGGGCGAAGTACGCGGACGGTGGCGGTGTCGCTGTATTCACCGCTACCGAGGTGGGCGCCGAGAATCTCGTGAGGGTTGTAGAATCGACCCTCGCTCACGGTGCCGAGTTGGTCATGATCCACCGCAACGATGGCATCTTTGTTGAAATGATTGTTACTCATACATAGAGAATAAGCATGCAACACGGGGTTCGGGAGCCATTCTGCGTAAAAAAGCGTCTTTTTTGCCCAAAACCCTTGCAAGTCCAAGCGATAGGGCATACTTATACGGGTTTTTGCATTGCTCTTACGGAGGATTCATGGGATACAAGGTCGGCGATATGGTCGTATATCCGCGTCACGGTGCGGCTAGGGTCGAAGAGATTTCGCAGCGGACCGTCAAGGGCGTCACCCGGGAGTACCTGAAGCTCTCGGTGCTCTCATCCGATGATCTTGAGATCTTCGTGCCGGTCGACAACCTGAAGAAGGTGGGTGTGCGCGACATCGTGGACGGCGACGAGGTGAGCCGTGTGTTCGAGATTCTGCGCACACCAATCGTCGAGAAGGAGATGAACTGGTCACGCCGGTACAAGCTCAACGTGGAGAAGATCGCCACAGGCGACGTGAACAACATTGCCGAAGTGGTGCGCGACCTTTCTCAGCGCGACGTGGATGAACACGGGCTCTCCGCAGGCGAGAAGCGCATGCTCACGAAGGCGCGTAGCATACTCACCTCCGAGATCGCCCTGTCGGAGGAACTCAGCGAGGAGGAGACGCAGCGCCTGCTCGATGTGAACCTCGGTTACACCGAGCCGCAGGAAGGCGATGCCGAGCATCACACCGAGGCCCCCGAGGAGCCGGCACAAGACACGTTGGCCCGTCTCGAATCCGAAAGCAAGAAGTCGAAGAAGAAGTGAGCGATTCGTCTGATCTGCGCAACGGTTTGGGATTCGACGCGCATCGGTTCGCCGATGCCCGCAATCCCAGACCGCTTTTTCTTGCCTGTCTGGAATGGGAAGGCAATGGCGTCGAGGGTGATTCGGATGGCGATGTCGCCGTGCATGCCACCATCGATGCATTGTTGTCGGCCACCGGATTGGGTGATATCGGCACGCTGTTCGGCGTGGGTGCAGATTCCCGGGGAGCCGGTATGTGCGGTGAAGCGATGCTCCGTGAAACCCTCGGGCTGGTGCACGCCCACGGGTTCGAACCGGTGAGCATGTCGATCAGCATCATCGGCAACCGTCCCAAGATCGGTCGTCGCCGTGATGAGGCCCAGCAACGCATGTCACAGATCTGCGGTTGCCCGGTCGGCATCACGGCGACCACCACCGATGGCATGGGTTTCACCGGCAGAGGCGAGGGGCTGGCCGCCATTGCGAGCGTACTGGTGAGGAAAACGGTCGCGTCTGCGTGAGCAGTCTCAGGCCATCATGAGGTATATGTGCGAGTGCGCCGTGACATCTACGAGGATTGTCACGGCGCACTCAACGTATCAGCCGAATCTGGGTCGCTCCTATCTCGTCAGTCGCCGTTCCGGTGGTTTCTAACGCTTTCAATGCCCTTTGCAATGCCCCAGAACAGTGTGGACAACGTGACGATCACGAAACTCGGAGGGGCGGGGAACATCGTGGAGATCACCAGACCACCCCAGATGCTCACCAGACACAGCACCATGGCCATCACAATGGCTTTGAACGGCGAATCGGTGATGATCATGGACGTGGCAGCCGGCGTGACCACGAGCGCGAAGATGAGCAGTGTTCCCACCGCCGGCACCGCGATGGTGATCACCCCGGCTAGGACGGTCATGAACAGTGCATTCATGATGCCAACCCGAACGCCTTTCGCCTGCGCCACCTGCTCATCGAGCGAGCTGAACAGCAACGGCCGATAGACGATGCACATGAGGATGATCAGCACGACGTCGAAAATGGCGAAACCGATAATCTGGTCCGGTGTGATCGTGAGGATTGACCCAAACAGAATGGCCTGCAGCTGCTGGGATGCGGAGCTTGACATTCTGGCGAAGTACAGGCCGAGGCCGGTGGCGAACGCGAGCACGGTACCCGTGGCGATCTCGCGTTCCCCGGCCCGTTTGCCCAGGGCTGCAATCACCCATGCGCCCCCCACTGCAAACACGCCGAGACCGAGGGCGATGGGAACGCCCAGCAGCGCCGCGCCGGTGGCTCCGGGCAATGCGATGTGCGCAAGCGCATGCGAAGCGAAGGTGGAGTTGCGTGCAATGGTGAAGTAACCGATGATGCCGGCACTCAGCGCGATGCACAGACCTGCGAGGAAGGCATTGCGCATGAAGGGCATCGTAAGCGTCTGCATCCATAGCGGGTCATAGGAGAAGAACGAGCTCATTGTCCATTGCCTTTCCTGTCGATGTGCGTGTGGTCGTCGTCCGTGCGGATTGCATCCTCATGGTGGTGGAATTGTGCGACGTCAGACGAGGGGTGCATGTCTGGGTGATCGTTGCATCCGATGTTGTCTGCGTTCGGGGTGACGAACATGTCTCCCTGCGGGGTGGTGACCACCTGCACTTGGGTGCCGTAGAGGTGTGTGAGCAACTTGGAGTCGAGCACCTCGTTCAGCTTGGCGAAGTGGGGGTGCCCGTCGAGCAGGTATACGGCGCCGGTGAGAATCGGCAGCAGCATATTGAGGTCGTGCGCCACCACCTGGATGGTCATGCCGAGTTCCCTGTTGAGCTTGGCCAGAATGTGCACGGTGGAGCGTTGGCTGGCCAGGTCGAGATTGGCCAAGGGTTCGTCGAGCATGAGCAGCTCCGGGTCTGACACCAAGGCCTGGGCTATGGCGACGCGTTGACGCAGGCCGCCTGAAAGCTGGGAGAGACGGTATGAGGCCTTGTCGAGCACGCCCACGAATTCCATTGCCTCACGTGCCTTGTCCCGCTCCTTTTTCGAGACGATGTGGAAGCCGAAACGGGTGCCTGTGAGACCGAGCAGCACTGATTGTTCAGCGGTCAGCGACGAGTCGATGTCGGAGGTGTAGCTTTGCGGTACATAACCGATGTGCGCATTCATCTCACCGGCCGGTTTGCCCAGCACGGTCATCGTGCCGTGGGAAAGCGGTATGAGTCCGAGCTCCGCTTTCATCAGTGTGGTTTTGCCCGCGCCATTCGTGCCGACTATGGCGGTCACGCTGCCGCGTGGAATGGTGAAGGTGCCTTCGCTCCAAATTGTTCGCCCCCCGCGTGAGATCGCGATGTCGTGGCATACGATGCAGGGCTGCGTCGGTGTCGTCCGATCGGCCATTCGCTCACCTCTTCTTCTTGGATCCGTATGCGACTGCCAACGGCGTGCGCATATCCGACGAATTCAGTGTTCCAATCGGTATTGACAATCATTCTCAATAAGAGGGCCGCTGATCGATGGAGGCAGATGCATGGCGTTGTCTACTTCGTGGCAGGAGTCTCCTGCTGTGCGCCGGCGCTCGGAGAGGGTGATGATGCGGCGTCGTGTTCCTGTTCCTGGGCGACTTTGGAGATGATTGATTCGCTCAGGGTGTCGATCCAGGAGGTGAGGTCTTTGCAATCCTTGGGCATCTGCTCGGTGATGTCGACCACCGGGATGCCTGCCTTGTGCGCGGCCTGGGTGAGCGTGGTGTCGGTTTGCGCACTTTGCTGCGGGTTGTTGACCAGCAGATTGGCCTGCCTGTTCTGCAGCACGTCGCTGAACGCCTTGATATCCTTCTCGTCGGGCTCGGCGCCGTCGAGCATGGCCTTGGCGTAGTCCTTCGGTGTGACGTCCCTGAATCCCAAGTCGCTCATCAGATAATACGCAACATCTTCCGTGGCGGCATAGGTGGGATCTTTGAGCGACCGGCTGCGTTCCCTCATCTGGGATCCAAGCTCGTCCTCGTCGCCCTGCCATGTTTTCAGATTACTTTCGAAGTACGCCTTGTGTTCAGGGTGGATCCTGCTGAACACCTCTGTCAATTCCTTGGCAACGGCCTGTCGGGCGTCACGCGAGAACCACAGGTGCGGGTTGTCGCCATCCAATGCACCCACCGTGTCGGCCACGGACACCCGTGTCACGCTCCGGGGAAGCGAACGGTCGGCCCAGGTGTCGTATCCTGCGCCGTTGGTCAGCAGCACTTGGGCCTTGCGCATCTGGGTGACCTGTTTGGCATTCGGCTCGAAGGAATGTGCGTTGGTGGTGTCGGGGGAGAGGATCGACGAGACCTCCACCTGATTGCCGCCAATCTGCTTCGCCAATGACCCCCATTGGTTCAGCGTGGCGACGACGGTGATTTTCGAGGCGGGGGTGGTGGAGCTGTTTGGCGTTGGCTCGTTCGTCTGCCGGGAATCGAACCAGCTGCAGGCGCTGGTGCCCAGAATCAGTGCGATGCCGGCCAAGATGACGACGATGGCGCGGAGTCCGTTGCCGAATGTACGCATGACGTTCCTTAATATGGGTGCTTGATGTCGATTCCTCGTTTCTTCTGCAATAATATGTCGGGACATGGCCGAGGAAGGACTCCACCGAATGCGAAAGGGACATTCATATGGCAATCGTATTAGACGGAAAGAAGGTGGCCGGTCAGATCAAGGCCGACCTCGCCTCGCGTGTGGCGGGTTTGGCGCGGATGGGTGTGGTGCCCGGTCTGGGCACTGTGCTGGTTGGTGACGATCCGGGTTCCATGAAGTATGTGGAGGGCAAGCACAGGGATTGCGAGGAGGTGGGAATCGCCTCGATACGCAGGCAGCTTCCGGCGACCGCGACGACGGAAGACGTGCTTGCCGTCGTGCGCGACCTCAATGAGGACCCGGCATGCACCGGCTACATCATCCAGCTGCCTTTGCCTGCCCACATCGATTCGAACGCCATCATCAGCGCCATCGATCCGGCCAAGGACGCCGATGGCATGCACCCCTACAATCTGGGGGAACTGGTGCTGCATGTTCGGGGTGACATCACCACTCCATTGCCCTGCACCCCCCGCGGGGTGCTCGCCCTCCTCGACGCCTACGGCATAGAACTGGCAGGCAGGAACGTATGCGTACTCGGACGCGGCATCACCATCGGTCGCACCATTGGCCTGATGCTCACGAGGAGCGGTGTCGATGCCACGGTGACGCTCTGTCACACGGGCACCCGCAACATTGAGGAACACATTCGCCGCGCGGACGTTGTCATTGCCGCGGTTGGTGTCGCGGGGTTCGTCCGAATGGAGCACGTCAAGCCGGGGGCTGTGCTCATCGATGTCGGTGTATCGCGGGTATTCGACGAACAGGTCGGCAGAATGCGCATAGTCGGAGACGTCGATTCCGAGGCCCATGCCGTTGCCGGCGCGTATTCCCCGAATCCGGGAGGGGTGGGGCCCATGACACGTGCCATGCTGCTTGCCAACGTCGTGGAACAGGCTGAGCGCATGGCCGGCATTCGTGAAGATTCGTGAGCCATTTGCTCCGGCCGTGCGACACGCCGGAAGGAATGCGCGTTTTGGCCAGTGCTTCGCCTACAATCGAATCTGCATGTGTTTGGGGCTTGGTGTATCCAGCTGTCGAGCATATGCCTGAATAACTGAATATCGATATTATCCACCCAACTATTTGAAGAAACCACATTAATGGCAGAAAACAAAGCAGAAGTCGAAAAGGTCGCCATCAACGACATCGGCACCGTTGACGACTTCATCAAGGCAGTCGATTCCACCATCAAGAACTTCGACGATGGTGATCTGGTAGAGGGCATCGTCGTCAAGGTCGATCACGACGAGGTTCTCCTGGACATCGGCTACAAGACCGAAGGTGTAATTCCTTCCCGCGAACTTTCCATCAAGAAGGACGTCGATCCGGATGATGTCGTCAAGGTCGGCGACACCATCGAAGCCCTTGTCGTCACGAAGGAAGACAAGGAAGGGCGTCTCATCCTGTCCAAGAAGCGTGCCCAGTACGAGCGCGCCTGGGGCGACATCGAGAAGATCAAGGAAGACGACGGCGTCGTCGAGGGCACTGTCATCGAAGCTGTCAAGGGCGGCCTGATTGTCGACATCGGCCTGCGTGGCTTCCTGCCGGCCTCCCTCGTTGAGATGCGCCGCGTGCGCGATCTCTCGCCGTACATCGGCCAGAAGATCAAGGCCAAGGTGCTCGAGCTCGACAAGAACCGCAACAACGTGGTCCTGTCCCGCCGCCAGTACCTCGAGGAGACCCAGTCCGAGGTTCGCGAGACCTTCCTCTCGCAGCTCAAGAAGGGCCAGATTCGCGAAGGCGTCGTCTCGTCCATCGTCAACTTCGGCGCATTCGTCGATCTTGGCGGCGTCGACGGCCTCATCCACGTCTCCGAGCTCTCCTGGAAGCACATTGACCACCCGTCCGAGGTCGTCAAGGTCGGCGACAAGGTCACCGTCGAGGTGCTCGACGTCGATCTGGACCGCGAGCGCATCTCGCTGTCGCTCAAGGCGACTCAGGAGGATCCGTGGCAGCGCTTCGCACGCACCCACGTTCCGGGTCAGATCGTGCGTGGCAAGGTCACGAAGATCGTCCAGTTCGGTGTGTTCATCTCCGTCGAGGACGGCATCGAGGGCCTGGTGCACATCTCCGAGCTCGCCAACCGTCACGTCGAGAATCCGGAGACCGTTGTCAAGCCGGGCGAAGAGGTCTTCGTCAAGGTGATCGACGTCGATCTCGACCGTCGTCGCATCTCGCTGTCCCTCAAGCAGGCCAACGACTCCGTCGACCCGAACTCCGAGGACTTCGATCCGGCGCTCTACGGCATGCCGGCCGAGTACGACGAGGACGGCAACTACAAGTACCCGGAGGGCTTCGACCCGAACACCAACGAGTGGATCCCGGGCTACGAGAAGCAGCGTGAGGAATGGGAGTCCCAGTACGCCTCGGCTCACGGTCTGTGGGAGCTGCACAAGGAGTTCGTGCGCAAGGAGCTCGAGAACGCCGAAGCCTCCGCTCAGGAGGACGGTCAGGCTCCTGCCAAGGAAGAGAAGGTCGAAGAGACTTCGAACTACTCCTCCGAGTCCGAATCCAACGGCACCCTCGCCGATTCCGACCAGCTTGCCGCTCTTCGCGAGCAGCTGCTGAGCGAGAAGAAGTAAGAGGATCTGATTTAGGTTCCGTGCGACGGGCCCCGACATCGGTTGCGATGTCGGGGCCCGTCGGCATTCCGGCATCCGCCGTTCGACGCATGCCGGTCCGGTGACCGGTTGCGGCGCATAGCTGATACATTCGAAGTTGATGCGGTTTGGGCTATCATCATATGACAGTGGCCTGCCGCTATATAGTGCGGCATTTGACGAATGAACGATGAGTGAACGGAGTATTGCCATGGGACAGGCATTGGTTCTCGTGTTCCATCCGAATCTGAATGATGGCTCACGCATCAATCGACGGCTTGCCGAGGTAGCACGTAGCACTGATGGGGTTGAGGTTAGGGATGAGTACGCACTGTATCCGGATGGCCGTATTGATGTAGGGGCCGAGCAACGGGCGTGCGAGCACTCGCGCGCAATCGTATGGCAGTGTCCCATGTACTGGTACAGCACGCCACCCCTCCTCAAGCAATGGGAAGATGAGGTGCTCGTGCACGGCTGGGCCTATGGGTCATCAGGCCATGCACTGGAGGGCAAGAGCCTGATGCTGGCGATTTCGGCGGGGGCAACGCAGTCGGACTATGAGGAGGATGGCCGTTTCGCCACGACTTTCCACGAGTTGCTGTCGCCGCAGCGTACCACGGCACGACGTGTCGGCATGGCATGGATGAATCCGTTCGTAATCACTGGAGCGATGGGGATGACCGACGAGCAATTGGATGATCGTGCTGAGGAATACGCCCGCATTCTGCATGAACTGCCTCATATTGCATGATGAGAGTGGGATTGACCGGCGGCATTGCCTCCGGCAAAAGTACGGTGGCCTCACGCATGGCGCATGATGGTGCCGAGGTGATTGATTACGACCGGCTCGTCCATTGTCTGCAGGAACCTGGCTCACCGGCGATTGGGGCATTATGCGACCGCTTCGGCAGTGCAATACTCGATGATCAGGGTGGGGTAGACCGACATGCCCTGTCGTCGGTTGTGTTCGGCGCAGGTTCTTCCGATGCCTTGGGAATGCTCAATGCGATTATGCATCCGCTGGTGTTTGATCTGGCGGCTCAGCGGGAGACGCAGATCATGGCGGATGGAAGGGCTGACCATCTGATCGTGCATGACATCCCGTTGCTCACCGAGGTGTATGACGAGCTGCCGTTCCGTTTCGATCACATCGTAACCGTCGAGGCGCCGGCGGCATTGCGCGTCGAGCGCATGATGCGCACACGTGGGATGAGCCGGGCACAGGCGCTGGCGCGAATCGCCAGCCAGACCGACGACCGCTGGCGCGAACGAATCAGCGATGTTATTATCGATGGCAGCACATCCATAGAACAGATGTTCGAACAAGTCGATTCCCTCATGAACTCGTGGCGACGCGAGATGGAGGGGAAGTAAGCGGGAGGGCGCATGGGATTCAATATCGAACGCACGAACAGGCCGTTTGTGGTCAAATCGCCGTACAAGCCCTCCGGAGACCAGCCGAAGGCCATCGAGGAGCTGGCCACGCGCATCGAGAACGGCGAGAACGACGTCGTGCTGATGGGCGCTACCGGCACCGGCAAGACCGCCACCACCGCATGGCTCATCGAACGGCTGCAACGGCCCACGCTGATCATCGAACCGAACAAGACGCTCGCCGCCCAGCTATGCGCAGAGTTCCGTGAGCTCATGCCGGACAACGCGGTGAGCTACTTCGTTTCGTACTATGACTACTACCAGCCCGAGGCCTACATTCCGCAGACCGACACCTATATCGAGAAGGATTCGAACATCAACGACGACGTCGAGCGTTTGCGCCACGCTGCGACCGCGAATCTGCTCACACGCCGCGACTGCGTGGTCGTGGCCACCGTCTCCTGCATATATGGCCTGGGCACGCCCGAGGAGTACGCCGGCCGCATGCTCTTCCTGCATGAGGGAGACCAGATCGACCGCGACGATCTGTTGCGCACCTTCGTCGACATGCAGTACAAGCGCAACGACATAGCGTTCACCCGCGGCACATTCCGCGTGCGCGGGGATACGGTGGAGATCATCCCGGTGTATGAGGAGCTGGCCATACGCATCGAATTCTTCGGCGACGAGATCGACCGCATCTCCACACTGCACCCGCTCACCGGCGACGTGATCGAGCAGGTCAGTGACGTGCACATCTTCCCGGCTTCGCACTATGTTGCCGGTCCCGAACGCATGGCGAAGGCGTTGGATTCGATCCAGCGGGAACTCGACGAGCGTGTGGCCGAGCTGCGCAAGCAGGGCAAGGAGCTTGAGGCGCAACGTCTGAGCATGCGTACGACGTACGATCTGGAGATGCTCTCGCAAGTGGGGGTGTGCTCGGGTGTGGAGAACTATTCACGTCATTTCGATGGCCGTGCGGCCGGCACGCCACCGCACACATTGCTCGACTTCTTCCCCGACGATTTTCTGCTGGTCATCGACGAATCACACGTGACCGTTCCTCAAATCGGCGCCATGTACGAGGGCGACGCCAGCCGCAAACGCACGCTGGTGGAGCATGGGTTCCGGCTTCCCTCGGCAATGGACAACCGTCCGCTCAAATGGCCGGAATTCCTCGATCGGGTGGGACAGACCGTCTATCTGTCGGCAACGCCGGGAGATTACGAGCTGGGGCTTTCGGATGGCGTGGTCGAACAGATCATACGACCCACAGGCCTGCTCGATCCGAAGATCGATGTGCGTCCGGTCGAAGGCCAGATCGATGATCTGCTCGCCGAAATCAAAGATCGTGTGGCCGCGGGAGAGCGCACGCTCGTCACGACGATGACGAAGAAGATGGCCGAGGATCTCACCGATTACCTGCTGGAACGTGGCATCAAGGTGGAGTACCTGCACTCCGACGTCGACACGCTGCGGCGCGTTGAACTGCTGCGCGAACTGCGTGAGGGCAAGATCGACGTCATCGTGGGCATCAATCTGCTGCGTGAAGGGCTGGATCTGCCGGAGGTGTCGCTCGTGGCGATCCTCGACGCCGACAAGGAAGGCTTCCTGCGCTCGTACCGATCGCTCATCCAGACCATTGGACGTGCTGCACGCAATGTGAGCGGTACGGTGATCATGTATGCCGATGAGATGACGGATTCGATGAGCAAGGCAATCGAGGAGACCAATCGTCGTCGTGAGATCCAGATGGCGTACAACGAGGAGCATCACATCGACCCCAAGCCGCTCATCAAGAAGATCAGCGACGTCAACGACATGCTCGCCAAGGAGGACGTGGACACACAGGAACTGCTCGAGGGTGGCTACCGCAATTCCGGCAAGGCAGGTAACTCGCATCTTGGATTGCCGAACACGACGCCCGAGGAAGCCGACAGACGCCATGAGGAGATTCTCAAGGCCGGCCTTCCCGCGCAGGATCTCGCAGACCTCATTCGCCAGCTTTCCGATCAGATGCATACCGCGGCCGAACAACTGCAATTCGAACTGGCGGCGCGTCTGCGTGACGAGATTCGCGACCTCAAGAAGGAGCTGCGGGCCATCACACAGGCACAGCAGTAGACAGCCCATTTCGGACGGCTTGCGCTAAGCTGACCTGTATGGCAGAAACCCCTATCTCGTTCATGATCGGCACCTATGTCGTGCTGGTCGTCTTCTTCGTCGTGGATCTGTTCGTACTGGGGCGCAGGCCTCATGTGCCGTCGACCAAGGAATGCGTGCAGCACATTGCATTCTTCGTCGCCATGGCGCTCGTCTTCGGCGGATTGATATGGTGGGTGGCCGGGGCCAAGCCGGCCGTCGAGTTCTATTCGGGCTGGCTCACCGAGTATTCACTCAGCATCGACAACCTCTTCGTGTTCGTCATCATCATGTCGAACTTCGCGGTGCCGAAGAAACTGCAGAAGTTCGTTCTCTCGGTTGGCATAACGATTGCATTGGTGCTCCGTGGGCTGTTCATTCTCATTGGCGCCGCCTTGGTCTCGCGGTTCACCTGGGTGTTCTTCATTTTCGGCGCCTTCCTCATCTATACGGCCGTCAAAGTGGCGATAGGGGAGGATGACGATGAGGAGTTCCATGAGAACGGACTGATTCGCCTCATGCGGCGATTCTCCCATATCACGAATGAATACGACGGCGAGAAGCTGCGCACCACCATCGACGGTAGGAAGTATTGGACCCCCATGCTCATCGTGTTCATCACGATCGGCACCACCGACGTCATGTTCGCTTTCGACTCGATTCCGGCGATATTCGGTCTCACCAAGGATCCGTTCATCGTGTTCACCTCCAACGTGTTCGCATTGCTCGGCCTCCAGCAGCTGTACTTCCTGCTGGGACGCCTGCTTGACAAGCTGGTGTATCTGCCGGTCGGCCTGTCGCTTGTCCTCGGGTTCATCGGTGTCAAACTCATTCTCGAGGCATTGCACGGCAACACGCTTCCGTTCATCAACCATGGCCAACCGTTGGGCATGGTGCCGGAAGTGCCCACGTGGCTGTCGCTGGTGGTCATCATCGTCTGCATCGGCGGTTCGGCATTGGCCAGTGTCATCAAGATGAGGTCGATCGACGCGAAGCAGGCCGCGGCACCTTCGGATCCGCAGGAGCGCCCCTGAGGCGACATGCCGGGGAGCCATATGATGTGTACTTGCGGCACAATGGTTGTGAGCGCTCACAGACTTCTTCGCTATTTGCGACAAGCTAAAGCGAAAAAGGAGTAAGCTAGAGCAATGTTGAATGTGCTCTCCAAGGAGCACAACCGTCAAAGAATAGGTAGGCATTCATGCGTAAAGCCAAGATCGTAGATACCATCGGTCCAGCCACCGAATCTCTCGAGAAGATCACGGAACTCGTTGAAGCCGGTATGGACGTGGCTCGTCTGAACCGCTCCCATGGCACCCCGGAGGATCATCTTCGCGTGTACAACAACGTGCGCGAGGCCTCGAAGACCACCGGTCGCAACGTGGCCGTCCTCGTCGATCTGCAGGGTCCGAAGATCCGCTGCGGTTGGTTCAAGAAGAACGCCGAAGGCGAAGACAAGGTCCAGCTCGAAGAGGGCCAGGAGTTCATCATCACCACCGATGACGTCGAAGGCGACGAGCACATCACCTCCACCACGTTCAAGGGCCTGCCGGGCGACTGCCATCCCGGAGATCCGATCCTCATCGACGACGGCAAGGTCCGTCTTGAGGTCACCAAGGTCGAAGGCAACAACGTCTACACCAAGGTCGTCGTGGCCGGCCCGGTTTCCAGCCACAAGGGCATCAACCTGCCGGGCGTCGCCGTCTCGCTGCCTGCGCTGACCGCCAAGGATGAGGAGGACCTGCGCTGGGCCATCCGCACCGGCGCCGACATCATCGCCATGTCGTTCGTGCGTTTCGCCACCGACATCGACCGCGCCCATGAGATCATGGACGAAGAGGGCCGCCGCATCCCGATCGTCGCGAAGATCGAGAAGCCGCAGGCCGTTGAGAACCTCGAGGACATTGTCAAGGTGTTCGACGGCATCATGGTCGCCCGTGGCGATATGGCCGTTGAGATGCCGTTCGAGGAGGTGCCGCTTGTCACCAAGCGCTGCATCGAGCTTTCCCGCCAGTATGCCAAGCCGGTCATCGTGGCGACCGAAGTTCTCGGCTCCATGGTGCATTCGCCGGTCCCGTCGCGTGCAGAGGCCTCCGATTGCGCCAACGCCGTGCTCGACGGCGCCGATGCGACGATGACCTCCAACGAAACCGCCGTCGGCGAATATCCGGTCGAGACCGTCAAGACGATGGCCCGCATCTCCGGCTATGCCACCGAGCACGGCTTCGATCGCATCCCTCACCTCAAGGATCTCGACATGTCGAGCACCGGCGCAGTGTCGTCCGCAGCCGTTGACCTGGCAGAGAAGCTCAATGCCAAGGCCATCGTCGCCTACACGCAGACCGGATCCACCGTGCACCGCGTCTCCCGCGAGCGCCCGGCCACCCCGATCTATGGCCTCACCAACAACGAGCACACCTTCCACTGGCTGGCTCTGAGCTGGGGCACCGAGGGCATCAAGCTCGATGAGGATTACCACGACATGTCCCGCAAGGATCTGATGACCTTCACCGACGAGGTGCTGCGCAAGAACGGCAAGGTCGCCAACGGCGACAAGATCGTTGTGCTGAGCTCCGCCCAGGGTGAGCATCTGCCCGGCCGCACCGATTCGATCTACGTTCACACCGTGGGTGCCTGCGACTGATCGCATATACCCGTCAGCATCCTAAGCGCATGACGGGCAGGACGCTCATGGGGTGTGCATCCGCGGATGCACACCCCATGTTGTCATCTCGGAGTGTCTGAATTGGCAAAAGCCGAGGTATGTGCTATATTCACATAGGTTGCTTTCGCCCCTGTATCCCAATTGGTAGAGGAGACAGCCTCAAAATCTGTACAGTGTGGGTTCGAGTCCCACCGGGGGCACCGACAGGCTCGCCGTGAACATTCATGGCGAGCCTTTTTCATCGCATGTTATCCGCTGTTAACGGAACATCGCGGTTCGTGCTGTATACAATGGGAAACAGACAGATGAGCCGCAGGCAACCAGAAAGGACTGGCATGAGTAAGCAAACATACCGTCGCTTCGATCCATGGCGCAGCACCCCCATCCATGAGGAGGCACGCGAGACCATCGTCGGTGGCCATTACTTCAACATCGACCGCGTGTCGTTCGCCTCGCCGACGGTGGGGCATTTCGAACGGCTCATCCTGCACAAGAACAATGGCGATTCCGTGGGAGTGATCGGCCTGACGAAGGACGGCAGGGTGCCGCTCATCGAACAGTACCGCATTCCCGTGCATCGGTGGACACTGGAGATTCCCGCGGGGCATGCGATTGACAAGAACGAGAAGCCAGTCGACGTGGCCCGTCGCAAGCTCGCCGAGGAGGTGGGGTACAAAGCGGGGGTGATGACGCAGTTCTGCCGCTTCATCAACACCCCGAGCTACTCCACGCAGCATACCGCTCTCTATTTCGCCTATGATCTCGAACCGATCGACGAACGCGAGCAGTACGCCAACGAGGCTCGTGCGCAGGTTCGTTTCCTCACACCGCAGGAATGCTATGATCTGGTGCTCAATGGAACGATTCTCGATGCCAAATCCATCATCGCCATCCAACGTCTGTATATGGCGCCGAACAACATGATTGGTGTTTCCCCGGACGACGAGGCGCCGGCACGAGACTGACACGCATGTTAGCGCATAAGTGCGCTACACTGTGCTGTTGGAGCACTGAATACGTCCGACAGGAACATGTCATGGCCCGCATGTGTATGCGTATATGGAGCGCGGGCATGAAATAATGAATGGAGAGCTTGTATGTCCAACGAAGAGCAGGAGAGCATCACCGAGGAACCAACGGTTGACAACGCCGCCGATGCGATCGAGGTGGCTGACGCACAGGTCGCCAAGAAGGAGGCCAAGCGCAATCCCACCGTGGTTGTGGCCGAAGATGAATCGGTGAACCGCATGGACCTTGTGGCCATGCTCGAAGACAACGGATATGAGGTGGTGGGTGAGGCTGCCAATGGTGAGGAGGCCATCGAACTCACCCGTGAGAAGCGCCCTGATGTCGTATGCATGGACGTCAAGATGCCGCATATGGACGGCATCACCGCGGCGGGTGTGATCTGCGATGAGAATCTGGCCCCTGTGGTCATGCTCACGGCGTTCTCTCAGGCCGATCTGGTGAAGGAGGCCATTGGCGCCGGAGCCATGGCCTATGTGACCAAGCCCTATGAGGAATCCAAGCTGCTGCCTGCCTTGGCGGTGGCCATGGGCCGTTTCGCCGAGATCAACGATCTGCTTGACAGCGTGGAACGCAACGAAAGCGAATTGCGCACCACCCAGGAGCAGTTGAGGGACGCCGAGGAGGAACTGCGCAAGACCAAGGAGACGCTCGAGGAACGTAAGCTCATAGACCGTGCCAAGGGGCTGCTCATGGACAAAGCGAATTTCTCGGAGTCCGGGGCGTTCCGCTGGATCCAGAAGACCTCGATGGACCAGCGCATTCCGAAGAAACGTCTTGCACAGGCCATCATCGAGAAATACAGTGACAAGCCGAACGATGGGGAGTGATCTATGGCGCTCAACGTGACGTGCAAGGCATTGCACGTCACGTTTTCATATGGCGACAAATCAACGGAACGGGTGGGTAATGGAAACGAATGAACAGGGCACCAAGGGAACGTTGCTGGTGATTGATGGCCATTCGCTGGCATTCCGTGCGTTCTACGCACTGCCGGCGGAGAATTTCTCGGCCAAAGACGGTCAGGCCACCAATGCGGTCTACGGCTTCTTCACGATGCTTTCGCAGGTCATCGCATCGCAGAAGCCCGATCTGCTCGGCGTGGCTTTCGACGTGAAAGGGGACACCTTCCGCAACAAGATGCTCACCCAGTACAAAGGCACACGTGAAGCAGCCCCCGAAGAACTCATCTCGCAGATTCCGCTCATCCAGGATATGCTTGAGGCGTTCGGTGTGACCTATGTGACCAAGCAGGGATACGAGGGCGACGATGTGATCGCCACACTGGCCACGATGGGGGAGCATGCGGATTACCGCACCTATGTGCTCTCTGGAGATCGTGATGCATTCCAGCTTATCGATGACGACATCACGGTGCTGTACCCGGGCTATCATTTCAAGGAACTCAAGGCCATGACCCCGCGGGCCGTGGAGGACAAATACCATGTCACCCCGCGCCAATACCCCGATTTGGCCGCATTGCGCGGTGAGACCGCCGATAACATACCGGGAGTGCCGGGAGTGGGTGACGGTTTCGCCGCCAAGTGGATCAACCAATACGGTGGTTTGGACGGTGTGATCGAGCATGCCGACGAGATCAAGGGGAAGAAAGGCGACGCACTGCGTGAGAGCATTGAACAGGTCAGGCTCAACCGCAAGGTGAACGCCTTGGTGCGTGATCTGGACCTAGGTGTTGACATCGCCGACCTCACCTTCGGCAAAGTGGATCCCGCCAAGGCGGAGGAGCTGTTCAACCAGCTCAACTTCGGCGCACGCATTCGAAGCAAACTCCTCAAAACCTTCAATGCAGGGGACCCGGGCCACCCGGTCGCGAAAAAGGCCTCTGCCGCGGAACGGTTCGAGTTTGAAGGAGAGTTTGACGACGGGTCGTTCGACACTCCTGAATCGGTGAGGGTGCAGGAACCTGTGGTGGATGAAATCGTGGACGCCGCGTCACTCGAGGTATGGGCCCAGCAACACTGTCCCATCGCCTCGGGCAAGAGCATCTCGTCAACCACATTGGATGTGGTGGGCGAATACGACGCGCAGAGCCAGCAATGCGTCGATGCCGTGGATGGTTCCTGGAGTCTGTTCGCATCGGGAAGCCCCAAGCCGGGCCGATCTTCGATCTCGGGACTGGCGTTGATGGCCGACGGTCATGCGGTGGTGGTCGACCCGCATGACGAGCAGTACCATACGGCTCTGCAGCGTATTCTCGACACCTATGCCGCCACGCTGAGCGTCCACGGGTACAAGGAGCATCTGCACATGCTTGGTGCCGTGAATCTGCGATTGCCGATGGTGCTGTTCGACACCAACCTCGCCGGATATCTCATAGACCCGGATTTCCAAGGGGGATCGCTGCAGGATTGTGCCGATCACTTCCTGCATCTGCACGCCGAGGAGGTGACGGAACCGGAACAGGGCACCCTCGATATCGAAATGGATGACGAACGCGCCGAATGTGACCGGAAGGTGGTGCGCAATGTCGCCATTGTGAGCCTGCTGGCCCGAACGTTGGCTCGGCCGCTTGAACAACGTTGCCAGTACAGCCTGTTGCGTGATATCGAATTGCCCACCTCGGTGGCGCTGTTCCATATGGAGCACACTGGAGCCAGCGTGGACCGTACCCGTCTTGATGAATTGCTGGAGATGTTCACCGACGAATCCAACCGCATGGAACAGATTTGTTATGAGGCTGCCGGCCATGAGGTGAATCTGCAGAGTCCCAAGCAACTCGGTGTGGTGCTGTTCGAAGAGATGGGGCTCAATCCCACCAAGAAGACGAAAAGAGGCTCGTACTCCACCAATGCCAAGGCGCTCACCACCTTGTACGCGGCCTCCGAGGAGGGGAGCCGCCCCAACGAGTTCCTCGGGGCATTGCTGCGGCATCGTGAGGTGAACAAGCTGCGTCAGATCGTGCAGACGCTCATCGACGCCATCAATCCGCGCGATGGACGTATTCATACGACGTTCACGCAGACGGTCGCCGCAACGGGACGTCTGAGCTCCGTGGACCCGAATCTGCAGAACATTCCGAACCGCAATGCGGCGGGGCGTGACATTCGCTCGGCCTTTGTGCCTGGTGAGGGGTTCGCAGACCTGCTCAGCGCCGACTATTCGCAGGTGGAGCTGCGCATCATGGCGGATCTGTCGGGCGACGAGGCGCTCATCAAGGCATTCAAGTCAGGGGCGGACTTCCACCGGTATGTGGCCAGTATGGTGTACGGCATCCCGGTCGACGAGGTGACGCCCGACCAACGCAGCCACGTGAAGGCAATGAGCTATGGGCTGGCTTACGGGTTGAGCACCTATGGGCTCTCGCAGCAGCTGGGCATCCCGTCGAAGGAGGCGGCTGCACTGCGATCGCGGTATTTCCAGACCTTCGGCAAAGTGCATGATTATCTGGAGTCGCTGGTATCCAATGCCCGCAATACCGGCTATACGCAAACGATGTCCGGCCGACGGCGCTATTTCCCCGCCTTGACCTCGGCCAACCGGGTGGCACGCGATGCCGCGGAACGGGGTGCACTGAACGCCCCGATTCAGGGCACTGCCGCAGACATCATGAAGATTGCGATGATCCGCGCGGATCGTGCTTTGCGGGACGGCAACCTGAACAGCCGCATCGTGCTGCAGATCCACGATGAACTCGTGGTGGAACTGGCGCCCGGCGAGGAGAAGCGTGTGACCGAGTTGGTGCGTGATGCGATGGAACATGCGGTCAACATCGCCGTGCCGCTTGATGTGTCCACTGGTGTGGGGTCCGATTGGCAGCAGGCCGCCCACTGAGCAAGTTCAGGGCGGCGTGGAATAAGGAGTGAATATGGCCACGGTATACGATGTGATGGGTGCGCTGGAAACGCTGTACCCATTGCGATATGCGGAGGATTGGGACCATCCCGGACTTATTGTGGGTGATCTGCGCAATACGGTGAACAACATCGTGTTCGCGGCTGATCCGACCATGGAAGTGGTCGAAGACGCCATCGCGAGTGGAGCCGACATGCTGGTGACGCACCACCCACTGTTCTTCCGCGCCGTGCACGAGGTTTCAGGCCGCACATTCCGCGGGCGCATAGTCAACCTGCTTGCCAAGCACGACTGCGCGTTGTGGGTCGGACACACGAATGCCGATGCCGCCTACCGTGGCGTTGCGCAAGCAGCCGCTGATGCGTTCGGGCTTGAGGATCAGGTGCCGATAGTGCCGATTGACGATCCGACCTCCTCTCATGCGGTGGGCATTGGCCGTTTCGGCAGGCTCGGTACGCCGACGACATTGGAGCGTTTCGCCTCCCTTGTGGCCCAGGTGTTGCCATTCACGAAATACGGCATACAGGTGGCCGGTCCGCTCGACATGCCGATTCGCACGGTGGCGGTGCTTCCCGGTTCCGGCGATTCCATGTTCGCGAATGTGCATGCATTGCACGCCGATGTGTATGTGACCAGCGACCTGCGCCACCACCCTGCCACCGATGAGCTTCAGGAATCGTACTACGAGGCCTCCATGCGCAGGGAGGGGATTGTTTTGGGAGGGCCGTCCGATTGCCCCCACATGCGTCCCGCACTCATCAACACCCCGCACAGCGCCATAGAGAGCATGTGGTTCAACTATGCGCTCGAAGACGTTCCGCGGATGGTGCAGGAAGTTACGGGAGACATTATCGACGTGCGTTGGAACACGACAAGCACCGACCCATGGGATCTGGTCCTCCCGGGCGTCTGCGGCCATCCCGATCCATCGCCGGAAGCCGGTAGGTGACCCATGGGCTGCGACAGGGAGCAGAATGCGGAATCTGAGATCATCGATGCCATGCTCGACCGCAGTTCAGATGGTGTGAACATGGACATCCCCGCGCGAGTACTGGACAGTGAGACCAAGTACAGGGGTGCGATATTCCATGTCGACGATCGTAGAATCGCATTGACGCGTAACAACGGCGACCAGATCGTCATTCGCCGACAGGTGCTGGTGCACGCGCCCTGTGTGGTCATGCTCGTGCATGATTGCGTGCGCGACACCTATCTGGTAGAACGCGAGTACCGCGCGGGGATCGGACGGTTCACCTATGGGCTCCCCGCAGGGCTGATCGACCATGACGAGGACCCGCATACCGCCGCGTTGCGTGAGCTACGCGAGGAGACGGGTGTGGTTGCGGACACCGACGGTGACGTGCATTTCGATATCGTCGGCGATTACTACTCCTCGGAGGGCATGACCGATGAGCTTGCACATATCTTCGTGCTCCATCTGCATGCCTGGCATGCCACACACACCGAGTTCGACGGTGACGAGCATGTTGAGTCGGCGTGGGTCGGTTGGGACGATCTGTTGGCATTGCCGGTCACCGCGTCGAATTCGATCATCGCGATTCAGCATGAACAGATTCGCAGACTGCGTGAATGGTCGGCAAAGTAGCCGGGAAGCTAAATCACCCGTTGCTTACAAGATTGTGAGATACTGGAACACATGCAAGCACGACCAGGTTTAATGTATCCGCTCGGAGCGAGTTACGACGGCGCGGGGGTCAACTTCGCGCTGTTCTCCCAGGTAGCCGAACGCGTGGAGCTGTGTCTGTTCGACGATCAGGACAACGAGACGCGCGTGGAACTCACCGAACAGAACTCGTACGTATGGCACACCTACCTGCCCGGGATCCAACCGGGACAGCGCTACGGCTATCGCATCCACGGGCCGTACAACCCAGAGCAGGGGCAGTGGTGCAATCCGAACAAGCTGCTGCTCGACCCGTACGCCAAGGCGATCGAAGGCAACATCGACGGTGATGAGAGCCTGTACTCGTATTGGTTCAACGACCCGAACAACCCCGGGAACATGAACGATCTCGATTCCGCGGCACATATGATGAAGGCCGCCGTGATCAACCCGTTCTTCGATTGGGGCAATGACCAGCACCCGTACATCCCCTATTCGGATTGCGTGATCTACGAGGCCCATGTGCGTGGCATGACCAATCTGAACAAACAAGTGCCTCCGGAGATCCGCGGCACCTATGCGGGTCTCGCACATCCCAGCGTCATCGAATACCTGAAGAAGCTCGGCGTGAACGCCATAGAACTCATGCCGATCCACCAGTTCGTCAACGACCCGTTCCTGCAGGAGAAAGGCCTGAACAACTACTGGGGATACAACACCATTGGCTTCTTCGCACCGCACAACGCATATGCAAGCCAAGGCCAGCGCGGGGAGCAGGTGAACGAATTCCGCGCCATGGTCAAGGAGTTCCACCGCAACGGCATCGAGGTGATCCTCGACGTGGTGTACAACCACACCGCAGAGGGCAACCACATGGGGCCGACGCTCAGCTTCAAGGGCATTGACAATCAGGCGTATTACCGTTTGGTCGACAACGACCCGTTGCACTACTTCGACACCACCGGCACCGGCAACTCGCTGCTGATGCGCTCGTCTCACGCATTGCAGGTGATCACCGACTCATTGCGGTACTGGGTGGAGGAGATGCATGTCGACGGTTTCCGTTTCGACTTGGCTGCGACCCTCGCACGCCAGTTCCAGGAGGTCGACAAGCTCTCCGCGTTCTTCGACATCGTGCAGCAGGATCCGGTGATCTCACGGGTCAAACTCATCGCGGAACCTTGGGATCTGGGTTCCGGCGGGTATCAGGTGGGTGGATTCCCTCCGAACTGGTCGGAATGGAACGGTCACTTCCGCGACTGTGTGCGCGATTTCTGGCGCTCGCAGCCATCGACGTTGCCCGAGCTCGCCAGCCGTCTCATGGGCTCCTCCGACCTTTACCAGAAGAACGGCCGAGAGCCCGTCGCCTCGATCAACTTCGTCACGGCGCACGATGGTTTCACCATGAACGACCTCGTCAGCTATAACGAGAAGCATAACGAAGCCAACGATGAGGGCAATCGGGACGGCGAGAACAACAACCGCTCCTGGAACTGCGGTGTGGAAGGTCCCACCACCATTCGCGACGTGAACGAATTGAGGCATCGCCAGATGCGCAACATGTTCGCCACATTGCTGCTTTCGCAGGGCATCCCCATGATCTGCGGCGGCGACGAGGTGTGCCGCACGCAGTTGGGCAACAACAACGCGTACTGCCAGGACAACGAATTGTCATGGACCCATTGGGACCTCAAAGACTACCAGCAGGACATGCTGGACTTCGTCACGAAGCTCATCCATATACGACTCGAACATCCTGTGCTGCATCGCCGGCGTTTCTTCACGGGACGCAGCAGCGATATGCCGCAGGATGCAGTGCCTCAGGTGGAATGGTTCGAGCATAACGGCAAGATCATGGATGCCGAGGCCTGGTCGAATACGCATGCCTCGTCGATCATGGTGTTCCTCAACGGCGGGGGAATGCCGGAGACGGATTGGTACGGCAACCGTATGGTGGACAATGATTTCATTCTGATTTTCAATGCCCATTACGAGCCGATCATGTTCACGTTGCCAAGTGAGCAGTATGGGCGCAAATGGAGGCTCATCGTCGACACACACAATCCAAAGGGACCTGAGCTCAACTATGAGGCGGGATTCGCCATCACGGCCCAGTCGAGATCGTTCCTCATGCTCATGAGCGACCGTAAAGCGGATCATAACCAACGTTGAGATATGTTGCGTATGCGAACACCATTCGCATACGCAACACGCGTCGGTATAAGGCCATTATGACCGTTGGGCCGGTACATCCTTCGGATTGCTGCCCACAATGCTGGGATCCTCGTCGAGCACGGTCTGGAATTCCGTCTCCGCGGCGTCATCCAAAGCCTCATTCGCATCGAGCTCATCGAGCGAGACGGTCTGCCTGAGCAGCAACTGCTGCTGGATGCGGTCGGCCTCAATGGAGGCGATCTGCCGGGAGAAGACGATGAACCAGCCAAGGAACAGCATGGCTGCCAGTGCCTCCACATTCGTCAGCGTATTGTGACCTTTGAGCCACATGAACCCCTCCACGGCGCAGACCACCAGAGCGAGATCGGAAATGACGAAGAACGATCTCGACAGCTGCGGCGCAAGCCAGGGCAGTCCGATGAGCATGACGAACATCACGCATGGCATGCCACGGGCGAACACATTATGCAGAATCGGATGAGGGGTGTAGCGGAAGCAGCCGATGCCGATGAAGCACACGCCACACAGCACCAGCAGTATGGACAAGGCGATGATGCGCGCCCTGAACTTCGGCACGTGGTATGAGAAATGCGGATCGCGCATGTGCACGGTGCCGTGGGGACCCTTCACTCGGTAGGTGGCGATGAGCTCGGAAACCGCGAAGTAACTGATGATGATGATGCAGACGCCACCCAGAATGAGCGTCGAGTTGAACATACGGGCAGCAAAAGTGGTACGGTCACCCAGTTGCGAGAAATTGTTGTTGAACCAATAGGGGTCGTTGGTGGTGAAGCTTGCAGTGCAGACGCCCGAAATAATGAAGAAGGGCAGCAGAGACGCCAACGTCTTGGCATCCATCAATTCCGCCTGCACAAAGGTGAGGTAACCGGATACCCCGGCGAAAGCCGCACATATGGCCGGAATATAGGTGCTGAATACGGTTTTGCCCATGGCGCCGTTCATCACGTTGAACAGCATGTACGAGGTGAGGAAGAGTGTGGAGGCGTAGACGACGGAAAGGGCGAGCACCTCGAATATGCGACGCAGATGGAACATCCAAATGCCACGGAACGTGTTGTAGCTCCTGCGCCGCAGATATCCGGCGATGAACGAGGCCACACCGCAGGCCGCCACGATTCCGGCGCAGGCCATGAACCGGCGCTGTGAGATCTGCCAGAAGGCTGAAGCCGCCTGCATGTACCAATACATGCCGAATCCGCCTATGATGGCGCAAATCACGAATGAGATGAGGCCAGAGGCCTCTGCCCGTTGATGACGTCCCATATCACCTCGATCTTCCGACACCCCATTGTATGCACAATGTCAGACCCTGTGTTATAGTTATTTCCTGTGCCTGACGGGCTTCGACGCCCCGAGAAGACACATTCGGGCTGTGGCGCAGCTTGGTAGCGCGTCTGCTTTGGGAGCAGAATGTCGCAGGTTCAAATCCTGTCAGCCCGACTTAGAACTCCCGCAATCGCCGGGAGTTTTTCATATGTGCCTCTCTCAGCGGCATTTTCACATGGTATTTCACCGGTAACGATACGATATGAGTATGAGTGAACAGAACACAACCATATGGAAGGCACCTGTGGCGACCGCGCCTATCGACGCCACGGTGACCATTCCCGGATCCAAGTCGCTGTCGAACCGATTCCTCATTCTGGCGGCACTATCTCGCAAGCCAGTGCGCATCGAGGGTCTGCTGCGATCGCGTGACACCGAACTGATGATGGGGGCATTGAGCGCCTTGGGCGTGGCCTTCCAGGAAGACGAGAGCGAGCCCACCACCGTTACGGTGACGCCTCCCGCCGAAGGGTTCACTGGCAATACCGAGGTGTTTTGCGGCCTTGCGGGCACCGTGATGCGATTCGTGCCGCCGCTGACATTATTCGCCAAGGGACCGGTGCGTTTCGATGGTGACGAGCAGGCCTACGCACGCCCCATGGGCCCGGTGCTTGAGGGGATGCGGCAGCTGGGCGCTCGCATAGAGTTCGAAGGCGAGGAGGGCCATCTACCATTCACGGTGACGCCGCCTGTGCAACTGGGCAATCTCAAAGGCAAGCCGCAGAAGGTGCGCATCGACTCATCGGCTTCCTCTCAGTTCATTTCGGGGCTCCTGCTCATTGGATCGCGGCTGCCTAATGGCTTGATTCTTGAGCATACCGGTGCGCAATTGCCAAGCATGCCCCATATTCGTATGACGATGGAAGACGTGGATGCAGCCGGAGGCCACATCGAAATGCCACAACGGGGCAGATGGATTGTGGACCATGCCGAATTGCAGATGGCGGCTCATGTGGTGGTGGAGCCGGACCTGTCGAATGCAGCACCATTCCTGGGTGCGGCATTGATTGCATCCGGCTCGGTGCGTATTCCGAACTGGCCGGCACACACCACGCAGCCAGGCGGTTTCCTGCCGCACATTCTGCATCGGTTCGGTGCCACCATCACCTTGGGGGGTGAACCATTCAATGAAGTGAACGATTGCGAATGTTTCCCCGATGATTACAACGGCATTTTGGAAGTGAGCAGCGACGGTGTGATCGAAGGTTTGGGGGAGTGCGACCTTTCGGCAATCGGCGAAATAACGCCAAGCATTGCCGCCATAGCCGTATTCGCGAACGCACCGAGTGTGCTGGTGGGCATCGGCCACTTGAGAGGTCATGAGACGAATCGTCTGGAGGCGTTGGTCACCGAGATCAATCGTGTGGGATCTGACGCTCAGGAGGAGGCGGAGGGCATCTCCATAGCACCGGTTGCACGGGACCTGATGCACGGCGCAGTGATGGAGACCTATGCCGACCACCGTATGGCCACCTTCGCCGCGATGCTCGGGTTGGCGATTGATGGCATTGAAGTAAGGAATGTGGAGACCACGCGTAAGACGATTCCGGATTTCGTGGGCATGTGGAATGGCATGTTGCGCGGCAGGCGACAGTAGGCGCCCGGAAAAATGTGAGGGGCTGCAAGACAGACGGTCTTGCAGCCCCTCACATTTTCCTGTGGAGAATCAGATCTTGTTGCCGTAGGTGTCTTCCCCGGCGGTGACGATCTCGTTGGCGCGCTGTGCGATGGCGAGCTCCTCATTGGTGGGGTAGACGACGATGGTGACAGTGGAATCCGGCGTGGAGATAATGCGCGGTTCCTTCGAACGGGTGTCGTTCTTGTCGTTGTCGAGCTTGACGCCGAACGGTGCCAGCTTCTCGCACACCATGCGGCGAACGATCTCGTCGTTCTCGCCGACGCCGGCGGTGAAGGTGAGCACATCGAGGCCGCCGAGCTGTGCGGTGTAGGCGCCGATGTAGCTGACGATGCGGTGTACGTAGATGTCGAGGGCGAGCTTGGCGTTCTCGTCGCCTTCCGCAACGAGGCGGTGCACTTCGCGCATGTCGCCGAAGCCGGTCATGCCCATCATGCCGGACTTCTTGTTGAACAGATCGTCGAGCTCATCGACATCCATGTCGGCATTGCGCATCAGGTGGAACACGGCGGCTGGATCGATGTCGCCCGTTCGGGAACCCATGACGAGGCCTTCGAGCGGGGTGAGGCCCATGGAGGTCTCGATGGGGCGCCCGCCGAGTTCCGCGGAGGCGGAGGCGCCGTTGCCAATGTGCAGCACGATCTGCTTGAGGCCCTTGGCGGCCTCGGCGTCGATGCCGAGGAACTCTGGGATCTGGGAGGAGACGAACCAGTGCGAGGTGCCGTGTGCGCCGTAACGCTTGATCTTGTACTTGTCGGCGACTTCCTTGTTCAACGCATAGGTGCTCGATGCCTTCGGCAGCTGCTGGAAGAAGGAGGAGTCGAAGACATAGACCTGCGGAATCTCAGGGAGCAGCTCGCGCATGACTCGCGCCCCCTTGGCCTCCGGGCCGTTGTGCAGCGGAGCGAGCACAGCCAGCTCCTCGACCTTGGCAGTGGTGTCGGGGGTCACCAAGGCAGGGTTCGGGAAGGTGTCGCCACCCTGAACGACTCGGTGTCCAACGGCGATGATGCCGGCCTCTTCAAGGCTCGGGCCGTATTCCTCGAAGAACCCGAGCACGCGCTTGAGGCCCTGCTCATGGTTTTCGACCTTCTCGTCGAGCTCGTGCTTTTCGCCGTTGTATTCGTACTTGTAGTGGCCGTCGGTCGGTTCGCCGATCTTCTCGACGATACCCGATGCGATTCCTTCGCCGGACTCGAGATCTACCAGCTGGTACTTGATCGAGCTGGAACCCGAATTGATAACAAGGACGGTTTTCGCCATTGTGGCATCCTCCATTGGTGATTGCTCTGCCGCTACGCGGCTTTCCAACACACAAGATTACTCAGCGTTTGCTACAAAACGGTGAATGGGTGCCCTCCCGTTCTATATTTCGAAAGAGCACCCATCCACGTCATGAATTCGCGAGGCGATGTGGACTATTCGTTGCTTTGCGCCTCGATGGCGGTCAAGGCGATGGTATTGATGATGTCCTGCACCAAGGCGCCTCGGCTCAGGTCGTTGACAGGCCGGTTGAGCCCCTGAAGCACCGGTCCGATCGCCACGGCGCCGGAGGTGCGCTGCACTGCCTTGTAGCAGATGTTCCCCGCATCGAGGTCCGGGAACACGAACACGGTGACATTGCCGGCAATCGGGTTGCCGAAGGCCTTGACCTTGGCAACCGTCTTCGACCAGGCGGCATCGAACTGGATGGGACCGACGATGGGTAGGTCCGGTCGTTTGTTCTGGGCGATCGAAGTGGCCTCGACCACCAGATCGACATCCGGTCCCTTACCGGAACCCAAGGTGGAGTAGGAGAGCAAACCGATTTTGGGATCGATGGAGAATGCCTTGGCGGTCTCGGCCGACTGGATGGCGATGTCGGCCAGCTGCTGCGGATCGGGATCGAGGTTGATGGCGCAATCGGCAAACACCGACACGTGGTCCTTGAGACACATGAGGAAGGCACCCGATACGGAGGAGACACCGGGTTTTGTCTTGATGAGCTGGAGCGCGGGGCGCACGGTGTTGGCGGTGGAGCTGATGGCACCTGAGACCAGACCATCGGCCATGCCGAGCACGATGAGCATGGTGCCGAAGTAGTTCGTGTCCCTGAGCGTCTTCAGAGCCACGTCGGGGGTCATGCCCTTCTTGGCGCGCAATTCACACAGTTTGGGCACCATGGTGTCGAGCAGATGCCTGTCGTCGATGGAGACGAACTTCGCCTGGTCGAGCGCCTTGAGGCCGAGTTTTTCACCCCGCGCAAGAATCTCGTCGCGGTCGCCGATGATGACCAGATCGACCACATTCGACTGCAGCAGGTAGTTCGCGGCGGTGATGATGCGGTCGTCCTCTCCTTCCGGCAGCACAATCGTCTTCTTGTCTTTCTTCGCACGTGCGAGCAGATCGTACTGGAACGCGAATGGTGTGGTCGGAGGTACGAAAGGTGTGTCAAGCACGTTGAGGAGTGATTCCTTGTCGACATGCTCGTCGAAGGCATCAAGCGCGGCCTTGACATTCGTGTCATCGGAACCGAGTTCCACGAGGGGAAGCGGCCACGTCGGCAGGTCGTAGCTCACGAATTCGTCGGTGAGTGTGGACAGCGCCGAATTCGTGCAGTCGGTGATGAACACGCCGATCACTTGGGTGCCCGCGTTGGTGACCACCTCGCGGCATGCGTCTATCGTCTCGCGAATCTCTTCCGCCGTGCGCCCCATCGAGCTCACTGAGAGCAACACCGGAGACTGCAGGTCGGCGGAGACGTCCGCATTGAAGGTGAACCGTTCGGGATCGCCCACATTGGTGCGGTCTGATCCGACGATCACTCGGATCTGCGGATTGATCTCGGCATTCGTGTCGATGAATTTGGAGACGATCTGCTGGCGGGCGTTGTCTTTGTCGAGACGTGCGTCACGCAGTGTGACGCCGACGGCCTGTTCGCGGGTCTGCGGCACGCTCGCCACCGAGAGGAGGGCATCGGTGAGCTTTTCGCCTGCCTGCACCGCCGGTCGGAATATGCTGGTCTTCGCGGTGTGGGCGAGCATATCCACCACACCCAATGCCACCACGTTCCGGCCGTCTCCAGGTTCGGGACTGATGATGCTCACGTTTTTGAGGCTCACGATGACTCCTTTGAAATCGATGATCTGCCTGACGTGCGACTGCGTTGTGCACGCAGACCATTGTAACTGGAATGGGGGCGTGGCAGACCGGTTATTTTGCAATTGCCGCGAGAATGTGACGCAGGTCACATTCTGTATGGGTATGGGATATTCGACGTTGTGTGATGGATAGCAGATGGATAGCAAAAGGCCCGGGTGCTGCCACCCGGGCCTTTCATCGGCTAAGCGATGAGACTATGCTCACTCGTTGTCGCCGGCGGTCGCGGCGGTCGCGGAGATCGCAGCGGTCTCGTCGACCTTGACATCCGGGTACACCCAGTCGGTGAACTCAGGGATGTCGTAGCCGTTATCGACGGCGAACTGGAACGCGGTCTTGCGGAACTCGTTGAGCTCGTCGATCTTGCTGGCATACTTGTCGGCGTCGATCAGCTTGAGAGCCTGAGCCTCGAGCGCGTAGCGGTCCATGTCGTTGACGCGAACCATGTCGAACGGCGTGGTCGTGGAGCCCTGCTCCTTGTAGCCGACAACAGTGAAGTTGTCGTGGTTCGGGCGATCGTAGATGAGGCCACGAACGTCCTGGGCATAGGAGTGGTAGGCGAACAGGACCGGCTTGTCGGCGGTGAAGAGCTCGGTGAAGTCTTCGTTCGACATGGCCTCGTCGTTGTTCTCCGGGGACTGCAGCTTCAGGAGGTCAACAACGTTGACGACCTTGAACTTGATGCCTTCCTTGTTCAGGGCATCGGAAGCAGCCATGATCTCCTGGGTCGGGACATCGCCTGCGGCGGCGAGGACAACCTGGACCTCGTCGTTGTTCTTGGCGTTGGAAGCCCACTTCCACTCGGCGGCACCGGCCTCGAGCTCGGCACGAGCCTCGTCGAGGGTGATCCACGTCGGAGCAGGCTGCTTGCCGGCGAAGATCGCGTTGATCTTGTTGGTGGACTTGAAGCACTTCTCGGCGATGGCCAGCAGCATGTTGGCATCGGTCGCGAAGTAGATATTCGTCACGTGATCGTTGTTGAACGTCTTGTTGATCAGGACGGAGGTCACACCCGGATCCTGGTGCGAGAAGCCGTTGTGATCCTGACGCCACACGTGTGAGGAGACCAGGAGGTTCACCGAGGAGATTGGCTTGCGCCACGGGATCTCGCGGACGGTGGCCTCAAGCCACTTCGCATGCTGGTTCAGCATGGAGTCGATCACGTGCACGAAGGACTCGTAGGAGCTCCAGATGCCGTGACGGCCGGTGAGCAGGTAGGCCTCGAGGAAGCCTTCGCACTGATGCTCGGAGAGCTGCTCGACAACCTGGCCGGTAACAGCCATGTTCTCGTCGACGAGAGCCGAGAGATAGCCGTTGTCCCACTGCTTCTTGGTGACCTCGTAGGTCGCGTTCAGACGGTTGGACGCGGTCTCATCAGGTCCGAAGATGCGGAACGAATCCGGGTTGTTCTTGATGATGTCGCGGCAGTACGCGCCGAGGGAGCGCGGAGCCTCGACCTGGCCCCAGCCATGGCCGTATTCCTTGACGCCGGTGATCTCGTACTGATCGAGCTCAGGGAGCTTCAGATCCTCGCGGATGCGGCCGCCGTTGGCGTTCGGGTTGGCGCCGATGCGCAGTTCGCCCTTAGGCATGAATGCGGTGACGTCGTCCTTGATGGAGCCGTCGGCGTTGAAGAGCTCCTCCGGCTTGTAGGATTCCATCCAGCCCTTGAGGACTTCGAAGTGGGCTTCGGTGTCGCGGGCGGAAGCCAGCGGGACCTGGTGTGCACGCCAGGAGCCTTCGGTCTTCTTGCCGTCGATGAACTTCGGGCAGGTCCAGCCCTTCGGGGTGCGGAAGATGAGCATCGGGTAGAACGGACGGGTCATGTCGTCGGTCTGAGCCGCAGCCTTGATATCGCAGATCTCGTCGAAGATGGTCTCGAAGAGCTCGGCGAAGCGACGGTGGATCGACAGGTGATCCTCGTTGTCGAAGCCGGCGACGAACTCGTACGGGTGGTAACCCATGCCGCGGAAGAAGTCGTGCAGCTCCTCGTCGGAGATACGGGCGAGGATCGTCGGGTTGGCGATCTTGTAGCCGTTGAGGTGCAGGATCGGCAGGACGATGCCGTCGGTGCGCGGGTTGACGAGCTTGTTGGACTGCCAGCCGGTGGCCAGAGGGCCGGTCTCGGCTTCGCCGTCACCGATGATGCACGGGACGAAGAGGCTCGGGTTGTTCATGATCGCGCCGTAGGCGTGCGACAGGGCGTAGCCCAGCTCGCCGCCTTCGTGGATGGAGCCCGGCGTCTCCGGAGCGAAGTGGGAAGGAATGCCACCCGGGTAGGAGAACTGGCGGAAGAACTTCTGCAGGCCAGCTTCGTCCTTGGTGATGTTCGGGTAGTACTCGGTGTAGGTGCCGTCGATGTAGGACTGAGCGGTACCTGCAGGGCCGCCGTGGCCAGGACCCATGATGAACACGGTGTTCTGCTGGTGATCGGCGATCAGGCGGTTGATGTGGGCGAGAAGGAAGTTCAGGCCCGGGGTGGTGCCCCAGTGGCCGACCAGACGGTGCTTCACGTCATCGCGGGTGAAGGGCTCCTTCATCAGCGGGTTGCTACGCAGGTAGATCTGGCCGATGGACATGTAGTTGGCGACGCGCCAGTACTTGTCCATGCCTTCGATGGCCTCTTCGGAAACCGGACGATCCAGCTTCTGCCATGGGGTACCAATAACAGGATTAGTCATGTGTGCTCCTGTACTCCTGCACATAAATGTGCGATTTGTTTATTCCGTTGGGCACGGGCTTCGGCGCTGTCCTGCAGGCCGGTTTCCGTGCCCGATCGCTGATTATGTTACGCGAATACGCTGACCTTTTTGCAGTTTTTGAAACAGTGTGAGCGAATCTGTGCGCATAATTTGCGAATTTGGGAGATTGCTCGAGCGATTTGTGAAAATGGAAAATCAGTGAATAAAGGCGAGAAACGTTGAGATTCCAACGAAATCAAGCATTTTCGCCGTAGTTGTCGCGTGCGGTTTGTGAGGATATTGCGCGGCGTGTTGAAAACAAGCGAACAATCTGGAAAATCCTTGTGATTGCAGTGCTTGAGCGCTTAAGTTACCACGAACGCAACCTAAGGAGTGTGCGAATGTTCAATGTCTACTTGCCTGCGCACAATAGATGTGTTGTAATGCCCGAGTAATGAACCTATATATAAGGGGAGCGTAATGGCAGCAGGTCCTGTCCTTGTCGTTGATTTCGGAGCGCAGTACGCGCAGCTCATCGCGCGCCGCGTGCGCGAGGCGAACGTGTATTCCGAATTGGTGCCTCATTCGATGCCGGTCGAGGAGATGTTGGCCAAGAAGCCGTCCGCGATCATACTGTCAGGCGGTCCGGCGTCGGTGTACGAACCCGGTGCTCCCACCATTGACAAGAGCATCTTCACGGCCGGAGTGCCGGTGCTGGGCATCTGCTATGGCTTCCAGGTGATGGCCCATGAGCTCGGCGGCGACGTCGACAAGGCGGCGCTCGGCGAGTACGGCAAGACGGAGGCGGTGGTGGACGATGCCACGGGCATTCTCGACGGTTCGCCATCACTGCAGACCACTTGGATGAGCCATGGTGTCGCCGTGAACAAGGCGCCCGCCGGATTCGAAGTCACCGCGCATACCGAAGGGGCGCCGGTGGCTGCGATGGAGGATCCCTCACGCAAGCTCTACGGCGTGCAGTGGCATCCTGAGGTCAAGCACACGCCGTTGGGACAGGATCTGATCGAGAATTTCCTGCATGATTGCGCCGGCATCGAAGCCGATTGGAACGCAAGGAACATCATCGACGAGCAGGTCGCGGCGATTCGTGAGAAGGTCGGTGACGCACAGGTCATCTGTGGTCTGTCCGGTGGAGTCGATTCGGCCGTGGCTGCAGCGCTCGTGCACCGCGCGATCGGCGACCAGCTCACCTGCGTGTTCGTGGATCACGGTCTGCTACGCAAGGGCGAGGCCGAGCAGGTCAAACATGATTTCGTCGCGGCGACCGGCATCAAGCTCATCGCCGTCGATGCCTCCAAGGATTTCCTCGATGCGCTCAAGGGTGTCTCCGATCCTGAGACGAAGCGCAAGATCATCGGCGAGAAATTCATCCGCACCTTCGAGAAGGCGCAGCGCCAGGTGATCGAGGAGGCCGGTGCCCAGGGCAAGGAGGTCAAGTTCCTCGTGCAGGGCACGCTTTACCCGGACGTCGTCGAATCCGGTGGCGGCGACGGCGCCTCGAACATCAAGTCGCATCATAACGTCGGTGGTTTGCCTGACGACATCAAGTTCGAACTGATTGAGCCGCTCCGTTCGCTGTTCAAAGACGAGGTGCGCGCCATCGGCACCGAACTCGGCTTGCCGGACGAGATCGTCTGGCGTCAACCGTTCCCCGGGCCGGGTCTGGGCATCCGCATCATCGGTGAGATCACGGAGGAACGTCTCGACTTGCTGCGTGATGCCGATGCGATTGCCCGCGAGGAGCTCTCGAAGGCCGGTCTCGACCGCGACATCTGGCAGTGCCCGGTCGTGCTGCTCGCCGACGTGCACTCCGTCGGCGTGCAGGGCGACGAACGCACCTACGGTTCGCCGATCGTGCTGCGGCCGGTCAGCTCCGAGGACGCGATGACCGCCGACTGGTCGCGTGTGCCGTACGACGTGCTCGCCACCATCTCGACTCGCATCACGAACGAATGCCGTCAGATCAACCGCGTTGTGCTCGACTGCACGTCGAAGCCACCGGCGACGATTGAATGGGAGTGATCGGCTCCAAAGAAGGTCGCTTGTGCCCCTGCCATGAAGGCGGGGGCGCTTTGCTCTAGAGACGTGGGAAACCGTTGCGATGTGGCATGAATTCGCTACGCGTGAGTCGCACGGTTGATGCAGCCGATGAGCGCATGGGGTACCTCCGGTGCGACAGCGCCAATCATACGTTCGACCGGTACGCTCAGCCCGATGGCGCCCCGGTAGGCCATGAGGCCTAGGATCGCGCTCGACGCGTATTCGAAGATGATGCGCAGCGAGAGTTCGTCGCGCGCACCTTCGTTCGGCAACGCATCTACTATCGTCGGATAGATGTGCGACAGAGCGTCCTTCACCTTGCGCTCCACCAACGGGCCATTCGGTCCGTTGAGCAGTAGGCAGAGCATGTCGACCTGCTCCGGATCGATTTTCGCATGCTGCTCGAGGAGCTCGTCGAATCGTTGCGAGGAAAGCGGCTCGGTGCCGTAGGTCACCATCAACGATGCGATGGTGAGCGGAAGTTCATAGGGTATGGCGCGGTCAAGCGCGGCGTCGGCGATCTCGTTGATATCGTTGAAGTAATAATAGAACGTGCTGCGATTGCATGCCGTGTCTTCGGTGAGTTCGCGCACCGAGACCGCTCCGACCGGTTCGTCGAGCATGCGTTTGATCATGGCGTCTTCAAGACGCTCCTGCACAGGTTTTGTTGCACTGTCTTTCCGCGGCCGCCCCATGCCTTCCTCTTTTCGCGATGAAATCCGTCAAATGATCCTGAAGTAATGGTTTTATCCAACACCATGTTCGATTATATTTCGGCACCGTGAATGCAGAAAAGACAATGACCGCGGCCTCCATGCCGAACAGGGGAGACTCGCACGTGATTGATGTGCGTGACGTGTGTTTCCGGTATGCCCATGGTTCGAACCAGGTGTTGAACAACATCTCGCTGACCGTCGACGCAGGCGAGATCCTATGTCTGCTCGGCCCCTCCGGCGGAGGCAAGACCACGCTCGTCGACACCATCATGGGCGTGCAGGTTCCGCAGAGCGGCACGGTGAGTGTATTCGGGGAACAGGCGCCATACCGGAATGCACGCCGGCGCGTCGGCTTCATGCCGCAGGAGACGGCGCTCTACGAGGACATCAGCGCACAGGACAACCTCAGATTCTTCGGTGAACTGTTCGGCATGCACGGCAACGCGTTGCGCGCACGCATGGATGAGCTGTTTGCGTTGACGGATCTGCGTAATGATCGCGGAAAGCTGGTGGCCGATTATTCGGGTGGCATGAAACGCAGACTTTCGCTCGCCGTCGCGCTGGCGCAGCGGCCGGACCTGCTTGTGCTGGATGAGCCGACGGTGGGATTGGACCCCGAACAGCGTCTCTTCATCTGGCGGCATCTGCGGGAGCTGTCGGACCGGGGTGTGGCGATCCTGATGACCACACATGTGATGGATGAGGCACAACGGTGTGAACGGATTGCGATGATCCGCCGCGGCAGTGTGATCGCGGACGGGTCTGCGGAAGAGATTTGCAGGCGTACGCATGCCGCCGATCTCGAAGAGGCTTTCCTGGCATTGGAACGGCATCGCGGGGAAGCGGCCCAGCAGAAGGAGGAACGCCATGCTTAGGATCCGTGCATTGTGCGCACGCATTCTCACCCAGTTCGGCCGCGACCGTCGCACGCTGGCGCTGCTGTTCGTGGCACCGGTGCTCGTGCTGTGGCTGCTCACCGTGATCCTCAATGGCACGGCGGCATCCGTGCATGTCGCCACCGTCGACCTGCCCGAAGCGTTGCAGACGCAGCTGTCGAAGACGGATGTGCACATCGAGCGAGCCGACGCATCGCAGGCGAAGGACCTCATCGACGCCGACGATGTGGCCGCGGTGCTGTCGATGGATGGCGACACATTGCGGGTGGAACTCGAGGGGACCGATACGGGCAAATCGCAGCAGGTGATGGCGGCCGTGAACGAGGCGATGGCCGCCCTGCGCAAAGAACACCAGTCCGAGGTCGAGGCTGCGCAGCGGGAGGCTGAAGCCGCCATGCAGCGCAAGGTGGAGCAGTTGCAGTCTATCGTGGCCAAGCCACAGCCGAATACCCGGCAGCGCATGGCTTCTGCAGTGGATGAGCTCATGCAGGCCGCCGGCCCCGAGATGGAGACGCTGGCGGTCACCGGCGTCGACACCGTCTATTTGCATGGCGGTGAGGATTGGAAGATGTTCGATTTCTATGGCCCGGTGTTCATAGGCATCTTCCTGTTCGTGTTCACGTTCATCACCTCGGGGATGTCGTTGGTGACCGAACGCACCGGCGGTACGATGACCCGTTTTCTCACCACGCCGATCGGCGGCGCCCAGATTCTCTCCGGGTACACGGCAGCGTTCGGTGTGCTTTCGTTTGTGCAGTCATTCATCATTCTGGGAATCTCCATTCGGTTCATAGGATTCCCCTGTGTGGGCAATGTGTGGTTCCTGGTGCTCACCTGCATGCTGCTGGCGATGACGTCGGTGAGTCTGGGTCTGTTGGTCTCGGCATTGGCCAGAACACCGTTCCAAGTGGTGCAGATGATGTTGCTGTTCGTCGTGCCGCAGATCCTGCTGTGCGGCCTGTTCGACCTGTCCGGTGCGCCGATGTGGTTGCAGGCCATTGGTAAATGCTGCCCACTCACGTATGGAGTGGAGGTGTTGCGCGACGTGATGCTGCGGGGGCAAGGCTGGGAAGCGATCTGGATCGACTTGCTGGCTCTGTTCGGTTTCCTCGCCGTCTTCTTCGTGCTGGGAGCGTTGGGCTTCCGTGAGAAGTGCGCCCGAGTTCGGCGCTGAGGGTCATGGGCCATTCGCTGACGCGGAGGAGCAACCCCATGCCATGTATCCTCATAAACAGCCAGCGGAACAATATTGTATCGTTGGTGAATGATCAGGAAGAGTGGAGTGTGAGGTCATGAAACGCGTTCTCGTCATTGGGTGCCCAGGTGCGGGCAAAAGCACGTTCGCGCGCTGACTGCGGGATGTGACCGGACTGCCACTGTATTATCTGGACATGATGTGGCATAAACCAGACAGGACAACCGTCACACGTGAGCAATTCGACGCGCGGTTGCAGTCGATTCTCAAGCGTGACGCATGGATCATCGACGGCAATTACGCCAGAACGCTGCCGCAGCGCCTCGAATACTGCGATACAGTATTCTTCCTTGATTTCCTGACCGACATATGCGTCGCGGGGGCCGAACAACGCATCGGTGTGAAACGCGAGGACATGCCATGGGTCGAACATGAGTTCGAAGAGGAGTTCCGGCAATACATCGCCGAATTCCCGACACGGCAGCGTCCGCAGATGCTGTGCATGTTGGAACATGCCACCTCGTGTCTCGATGTACGGGTCCATGTGCTGCATTCCCGAACCGAGCTGAAGACCGTGCTTGGTGACATATGCACGAACATGGAACAAAGCCTGTAAGGTCGATTCCATCGCGTTCCGCGCACCATCTATGTAACGACATACATATAAGCTAATATATACATATATAAAGTGATATAAAGGTTATAGGGTAATATTTGGTGATATCTCGTAATGAAATGGTATACACGAGCGCAAGGAGATGGCATGGAGATTCCCACGAAGGCGCTGAATCCGTTCATGCCGGGATCGGGCAAGCTGCCGCGTGATCTCGTCGGACGCGACGCCGATCTGGAGAGTATGGAACAGCTGCTCGTGCGAACCGAGCTGGGATTCGTTGACCGAGGTGTGATCTACAGCGGTCTGCGGGGCATGGGCAAGACGGTGCTGCTGCTGCAGTTCGCGAAGCAGGCACGTGCCCACGGCATGATGGTCGTGCAATGCGAGGCGAACGGGGAGGCGCAAAAGGAATACGATGCCATCTTCCACGAATTGATGATGGCCACGCAGCGCATGCGTGACCATGCCTTGCGGGAGGCGTTGAAGAACGCCTTCTCATATGTGAAGGATCTGTCATTCGATTTCGGCATCGTCAAGGCAACGGTGGAGACGGAGCCGCAAGACTCTCGGGTTCAGACCGATGCGTACCGTTTGGAGCTGCTTGTCGAGGAGTTGTCTCGTCAACTCAAGGAACGCAACAGCGGTTTGTTCATGTTCATCGATGAGTTGCAAGAGATGTCCGACGAAGTGCTTGGCACGCTCATCGGCATCCAACATCGCATGGGACAGCAGGACCTTCCGTTCTTCATGGTGGGCGCTGGATTGCCCAATCTTCCGGGAGTGCTTACGAGGCTACGCTCATACGCGGAGCGCTTGTTCACATATCATCAACTTGGACCGCTTTCGAAGGAGGCGAGCGCTCTGGGCTTCAGTAGTCCTGCGCAAGAGGCAGGCCGGTCGTTTGACGATGCGGCATTGGCCGAACTGGTGGAGCGTAGCATGGGGTATCCGTATTTCATCCAGGCATATGGATCTGCCACATGGGATGCTACCGATTCGAGTCCGATGACCATTGACGCGGTCGAACGTGGTGTTCCGGAAGCGTGGCGTACCTTGGATCAAGGCCTCTATATCTCTCGCTGGCAGCGCGCGAGCGAGTTGGGGCGTGATTACATGGCGGCCATGGCCGCCGCCGGCACCGAGGCGGTGGACACCGCTGACGTGGCTCGGCGCCTCGGACGTGCGGGTTCTTCGTTGACGAACGTGCGCAACCAACTCATCGAATTGGGATTGATCTATGCGCCGCGTCGGGGGCAGGTGGCGTTCACTGTCCCTGGGATGGATGTGTACATCAAGCGTGCGTTGCCGGTGCGTATCGAACCATACGCTACCGGTGGGCGATAGGTGTACATGCGCACGGGCTGACTGTTTCCTGACTGTGGGTGTGTCTCCGGCGACTTCACGCCGCAAGGCGAAGAATCTGACCCACCTGCAGTTGGCGCGCAAACTGAACATCACCGACCGCGCGGTATCGAAATGGGAGACGGGCACGATGTCCATCATGTTGCCGCTGGGCGACAATATTGGGCATCACGGTGAACGAACCGCTCAGCGGGGAGGAATTGACCCCGGAGGAGACGGTGCAGAAGGTGGACGAGAACCTGCTCGCACTGCGACGCGCTGGCGGCTGTACTCGAAATCGCCATCAACCTCGTCCTGTCGCATATGCTTGACGAGCCGTGGCTTGAGATCTCGGATACCCTCATCGTCGCAGCGTGATCTACCATCGCGGAAATGAGACGGTGACGATCGGGTTTCGGGCGCCGCCTGATAAAATCGTATGGAACCGTAAGGTGGTTTCAGCCGGAAGGGGAGGGCGGACGATGATGATCAGGGAGGCGCGCGAAGAGGATCTTGATGCGTTGCTCGAGCTGTACCTCGATCTGCACGAGCGGTCGGTTCCGGACCATGACGGGCGTCTGCGTGACACGTGGGCGTGCATCCTCGCCGATCCGGACCACCATCTCATCGTATGCGAGCACAACGGGGCCATCGTCTCCTCATGCGTATGCGTCATCATCCCGAATCTGACGCGCAGCGTGAGGCCGTACGCGTTCGTCGAGAACGTCGTGACGCGTGCCGACGCGCGTGGACATGGCTATGCGACCGCATGCCTCGACCATGCGAGGGCGCTCGCAGCGGAAGCGGGTTGCTACAAGATGATGCTGCTCACCGGATCCCATGACCCCAGGACGCTCGATCTCTACCGCCATGCCGGCTATAACAGTACCGACAAGACCGCCTTCATCCAATGGCTGTAGGGCGTCGCGGCATCCGGGCATTGTGGTCCCTTTCCCGGTGGGCCGATCATCTCATCGAATCCAGCAATGCCGCTATCTGTTGTGCATCGCTCAATGGCGCGATGATGCGGCTGTCGACCGCAAGCGAGCGCAGGATGCACCGTTCCCGCTTCCTGCGCTCCTCAAGGCACGCGATGTACCCCGCATAGCCGCATAACCCATGCGCTTCGCCGTACCCCTGTGACGTGTGGTAGTCGATGACGGCGTTGAGCCAATCGTCACCGCGTTCGTCGCGGACAGCGTCGATCGCCGCGCGCGCGTCCGGTTCGTCGATGTAGACGACCGTCGGGTGCAATGGTTCGATGATCGCCACGATCTCACCGATATAGTGTCGCGACTCGTCCTCGTCCATGCCGAATCGCATCATCGTCTCGCACATCGGGTTCTGCAACAGGAGGCAATTGAACACGTAGGTCGCAGCGGGTCTGGCACGGGCGATGAACCTGCGCCATGTATCGAGTATCGTGGCGCGTTCCGTCGCGAAATCGGGGAAACTGTAGTCGCCGACATCTGCGGGGTGGTCAGTGGCTCCCTCGTCGATGCAGACGACATCCCTTCCCCGCGCTTCGAGTTCAGCGGCGATCATCGCGGCCGTCGTGCTTTTTCCGCTGCCCGGCAACCCCTCGACGATGATCAGGCGGGTATGCATGTCCTGTGGGCTCATGCGGACCATCCTGGGCGCAACGGAGGCTCGTCATGAACGCTGCCGCATATGGAATGATATGCCGCCGTATAAGGCGGTATATGTTGATTGCGGTGATGGTCGGTATGCATGGTGATATTGCCGAATGGTCAGAGCCCATGTTGTGTCCGCCATGTGGCAAGCTGCGCATGGAGCTGTGTCTTGCGGTCATCCGAGGCGAACGATGCGTCGATGGAGTTCTTGGCGAGCGATGCCAATTCCTCCATCGACATGCCGATGTCGGCGAGCGCGGCATAGTTCGCCGCGACATAGCCTCCGAAATATGCGGGATCGTCCGAGTTGATCGTGCATACGACCCCTTCATGCAGGAATCTGGGAATCGGATGCTCGCGCATGTCGTGTACGACCTGCAGCCTGAGGTTGGACAACGGGCAGCAGGTGAGCGGAACGCCGTCGCGTGCGACGCGCTCGAACAGCTCGCGGTCGTCCTGAATGTGGATGCCGTGGTCGATGCGCTCGGCGTGCAGCAGATCGAGCGCATCGCGGATATACGTCGCCGGGCCCTCCTCGCCGGCGTGCGCCACGCAATGCCAGCCAAAGGCCCTTGCCCGCGCGAACTGATCGATGAATTCGGCCGGTGGGTAGCCGACTTCCGCCGAATCCAAGCCGATGCCGAGGATCTCGGCTTTTCGCGGCGCCGCCATGTCGAGGATCCGGTTCGCCGAATCGATATCCATGTCGCGTACGATGCTCAGAATCAGACCGCCGCTGATGCCGAAGCGCTCCCGTCCGATTTCCAATCCTTCAAGAAGGCCGTCGAGCACCATGTTGAAATCCAGTCCGTTCGTGCACACATGCACTTGCGGGTCGAAGAAGATCTCCGCATGCCTTACCCCGTTCGCATGCGCCCGTGTGAGATAGGCGAGCATGAGATCCTTGAAATCGTCCTTGGTCTTCAGCGTCTTCATCAGCGCATAGTAGAGCTCGAGGAACGACTGCAGATTCTCGAATTCATACTGCGCTCGCAGGCCATCGATATCCGTCCACGGCAATGTCACTCCATTGCGGTCCGCCAGCGTCAGTGCAAGCTCCGGTTCGAGCGTTCCCTCGATATGCAGATGCAGTTCGCTTTTCGGCATCGTCTCCAGTGCCTGCCTGATTTTCCCGTCCACCATGTTCCTCGTTCCATTGCGATATCGGTTTCCCATATTCTACCCACTCCATGTTGTGCCGGGGCGCCGTTCAGACGGATTTGGTGGATTTGATGAGTCCTGTGACAATCGAGGCGATTGCGCAGAGGAAACCGCCGATCACCCAAGACATCCAGAACATGCCGTGCGGTCCACCGTCAAAGCAGAACAGCAACGTGAGGCCGACTAGGGTGGCCGTGATCATGATGATGCCGCATACCGCCCCGTTCACCTTGTCGTAGATTGACTCCGCCGCGTTCTCCTGCGCATGCTGCTCCTCCGATTCCTTGTTGTAGTCGGCGATGTTGAGCCGTCCATACTGCATGCCGCCGAATACGATGAACCACACGCCGACTGCGACGAATATGAGGAGTGCCGTGTTGGGCCATCCCTCGTCTATGCCAAGCACCTCATCGGCCCATACGTTGATGGCGATGCCGGCCATGACGAGGGTGATGCCTGCAATCAATGCTATGGCGAGCACTTTGCGGGCGGCGGCACGGTCCGACTCGGTATAGAAGTCCTCCACATAGGGATGCTGACGTTTGAACGCATTGTGTGCCAGGCCGGCGGGGATGAGCAGGGCGAGACCGACGAGCGTGCCTATGGCGATGCACAGGAATATCAGCACCTCATTCGCGTTGTTGGCACCCAGAATTGAATTGCCTGAATCGAACAGGCTGCCAATGGCCACGCCGAAGATGATGGCGAACACACCGGTGGGAATCATCAGGTCGAATTTGCGCATGTGCTCCTCGTAGCCGGTGATGTCCTGAGGCAACGCCGATCCTTCCATCTCAGGCATCGGTGCTTTTGGGTGCCCATCCCCGTCGTGATCTGCCGATGTGACCATTGCATTGCGCACGTCACCCATGACCAGGTCATCGAGGCTCACGCCGAACATATCGCATAGCATGAGCAGCTTGTCCATTTCGGGGTACGCCTTCTCGCTTTCCCACTTGCTCACTGATTGTCGTGACACCCCAATCAGCATTGCCAGCTGCTCCTGCGTCATATTGCGCGATCCACGCAGATATTGCAGATTGTCTTTGAAGCTCATGGTCCTGTCCTTTTCCTTCGCGCCTACTCGTTTCGGCAACCGTCGCGGGTGCCGATGCCCCTACTATGCCCGAAATGCGGAAAGCGCGCCACCAACTTGCGGTTGCATTCGCTCCGGCAACCGACGATCTGATGTCAACTTGCGGTTGCATCGTTGGAATTCCAATGATTGCTCGCGTCTTTCATCAGCGTGTCCACATCTCGTCATATGGAATGTCGCGCAATGTGTCTGTGAACATGCCTGCGAACCAACACGCCAGAGATATGCACTGTTTTATCTGTTATATACTGTTATATGTCGAGCTTGGACACATTGCATCCTCACATTCGAAAGGAGGGGAGATGCAGCTTCTGATCAGCACCACATCGATGACGCCAATCTACGAACAGATTGTCGATCAGATACGTGCGCTCATCAAAGAGGGAAAGCTCAAGGCAGGGGAGCCGCTGGATTCGGTTCGCTCCCTCGCTCGTACCTGCAGAATCTCCGCACTGACGGTGAAGAAAGCATACGACGTGCTTGAACAGGAGGGACTCATCGTCACCGTTCAGGGCAAGGGCAGCTTTGTGGCACAGATCTCGCCGAACATTGTCGCCGAGGAGCTCAACCGACAGGTCGAGGAGCAGTTCGCGCAGGCCATCGCCAAAGCCCGGCGGCTTGGGCTGACCCGCGAGGAGATCCTTGAGCTTGTCATCATGCTGCTTGAAGACGCTTCCGCGGATTCGGGCGACCCCGCAAAACGGACTGAAGGAGCATCATGAAGATTGCACTTGACCATGTGACGAAGCACTATCCGGATTTCGACCTCGACGTGACGATGGAGGTGCCGGACGACACCATCACCGCTCTCATCGGCACCAACGGCTCCGGCAAGACCACCACATTCAGGCTCATGCTCGGACTTGCGAGGCCGGATGGAGGGAATGGGACCATTCTTGGTGACCCCATCCGCCGGGTGGGAGTGAACGTGAAATCGCGCACCGGCGTCACCTTCGGCGACAGCACGTTCGTGCCGACCTTCACGCTGAACAATGAGATCGACGAACGCAAACGCTTCTATACGACATTCGACGAACAATGGTGCAGGGCACAGCTGCAGAGGTTCACGCTTCCGCTGAACCGGCAGATTCAGGAATTCTCCACGGGCATGCTTGCCAAATGCAAAACGATCATGGCAATGGCACATCACCCCGAACTACTGATCCTCGATGAGCCGACGGCCGGTCTGGACGTCATCGCCCGTAACGAAGTGCTCGACCTGCTCCGCGAATACATGGAGATCCCAGGACGTTCAATGCTCATCAGCTCGCACATCGCCACCGACCTGGAGAATCTGTGCGACGACTTCTACCTCATTGACCGCGGCCGAATCCGCATGCATGAGACCATCGATGCGTTGCACGATGAATATGCGGTGCTCACGCTCACCGACGATCAGATGTCAGCCGCAGACCCACGGTACATACTCGCCAAACAGCGCAGGCCCGGCGGCTGGAAAGCCATTACCGACGAACGTGGATTCTATGAGGAGAACTTGCCCGGAGCGGGGATCTGTGGGGCAAGCATCGATGAGATCATCACGCTGATGAGTGCTGACCCGCGAACCACAACGATGCAGGAAAGGACAATGCAATGAAAGGTCTGTTCGTCAGAGACGCGATCTGGCTTGGCAAGCAACGCATGCTGCTGGTATGCTTGCTGGCGTTGACCGTGTTCTACCTATTCTCCGACCTCTATGCATTCGGTGTGGCATTCCTGCCGCTCATGCTGGCAATGCTGGTATGCAAGACAGTGCAGAACGACGTGTCACGGGCATGTCGGCGCATGTTCTTCACGATGCCATTTAATACCCGCGATTATCTCATCGAGAAATACTGCGGCGCCATCATCCCTCCGATGCTCCTGTCGCTTGTGCTCATGGCCCTCGGCACATTGAGCCCGCAGATGGCATGGAATCAGGTGCCTGCTGCCTTGGTGATGGTCCTGACGACGGTGTCGGTGACGGTGGCGGTTGAAATCCCTATCAGTCTCGCCTTCCGTGACCGTGCCGCGGTGATGCGCATCGTGGCGATGGCCGTCATCTTCACGATATGCGTACTCGTCGTTTCCATCACGAACAATCAGGGCATCCTCGTCGCTCTGACCTCCATCCCAAACGGCATGCTGATGCTGATTGGCGGTGTTGTCTGCTTGGTGTGCACGGCCGCATCAGTGTCGATATCCCATCGCCTACTCAGCAGAGCCGAATGGTGATTGTCGGAGACTGCGGTTGTGATGCAGACACCCTTCATGCACGCAGCGGCATGAGGGGCTTGTCATGGCATAGGGGATGGCTGGGAGGCGGCTTGGGTATGCTCGGCACTGTGACGCTCTACAATATTCTCGACGAACTCGGCATCGACTACACCGAAGTCACACACCCCGCGGTCACGACAATGGAGGCCGCACAATTCGTCAAAACGCTCATCGACGGCACCCCGATCAAGAATCTGTTCCTCACCAATCGAAAAGGAAACTACTATCTCGTGCTGATGAGCGAGGATCGACGTGCGGATCTCAAGGCTCTCGCACAGATCATCGGTACGGGCCGGCTCTCGTTTGCGAATGCCGACGAACTGCGGCGCGTATTGAACCTCGAACCCGGATCGGTGACTCCGCTCGCGCTCATCAACGATGCCGACCAGCAGGTCGAGGTGCTGGTCGATACTGCGCTCGCAGGCCAGCGTCTGCTCATGCATCCGAATACGAACACGAAGACGGTGAGTCTGGAATACGGGGATCTGCTCAGGTTCATCGGGCACACGGGCCACGGTTACAGGTTCATCTAAGCCGCGCAATTCTTTGGTGTTGTCAGGTAGCGGATTACGGCCGGGTTGGCATCCACGCACCTCGATGCTGAAATGGATTCGTAATCGTCATGTCACCGAGAATGTCCCTCTCTTGGCTATCGTGCTCATGTTCATGTCTGCATGGTGATGAGGGAACGGAGGGCATATGAGGCCAGTGGTCGCGGTGATGCCGTTGGTGGATGACGAACGGGAGAGCCTATGGATGCTTCCCGGGTACATGAATGCATTGCGTGAGGCCGGTGCAGTGCCGTTCATGCCTGCATTGACGACCGATCGACAGGAGATCGACCGGATCTTCGGCATGTGCGACGGTCTTGTGATGACTGGTGGGCATGACGTGAATCCGGAATGCTACGGCGAATCGGACCGATACGGCAATCTGCACTGCTGCGATGCGCGGGATGAGATGGAGTTCGCACTGCTTGAACGTGCCGTTGCGAGCGACAAACCGGTGCTCGGCATATGCCGTGGTCTGCAGATCATGAACGTCTTCTGCGGAGGGACGCTGTATCAGGATCTGCCGAGCGAACATCCCAGTGACGTCGATCATCATCAGCACCCACCCTATGATCGGCCGGCCCACCATGTACGTCTGTGCGAACACACCCCGCTATTCGACGACTTGCAGGTCAACGTGCTGGCGGTGAACAGCTACCATCACCAGGCCATACACGATTTGGCGCAGGGTTTGGTGGCCATGGCGATAAGCGAGGACGGTCTCGTGGAGGCCATAGACAGGCCGGAGAGCCGATACTTCCGCGCTGTGCAATGGCATCCCGAGTTTCTCTATGAAGCGGACGAACCAAGCAGGTGCATATTCCGCTCCTTCGTGAACGCCTGCACACTCTGAGATTGAATGTTGCAGTGCGCGGGCCAATCCAATATGCCACAAGCTACGGGCGTATTGGATGCAAATGTCGTTAGCATGGAGGCAACAGGACACGGCAACTGACGACACTTACGGACGCGAACGGATATGGCGATAGACAAACCAAACCATGAGACCATGTTGCAATGCTTCGAATGGTACCTGCCCGAAAGCCACAACCTATGGAGATGGCTCTCATCGCAGGCGCCGAGCGTGGCCCATGCCGGATTCACCACAGCCTGGCTTCCACCTGCGTACAAGGGGCAGGCCGGCGATTCAGACGTGGGATACGGCGTCTATGACATGTACGATCTCGGAGAGTTCGATGCCAAAGGCTCTGTTCCCACCAAATACGGCTCCCGCATGGAGTACCTTCAGGCGATTCGCGCGATGCAGGGCAATGGTGTTCGTGTATTCGCGGACATCGTGTTCAACCACCGCATGGGTGCCGATGGAACGGAACCTGTGCGCACACATGAAGTGAATGTGGACGACCGTACGAGAAGCGACTCCACCGTGGTCGAACGCACCTTGGACACCGTATACAATTTCCCCGAACGCGGCGGCGTGTATTCAACATTCAAATGGAACTGGAGCGATTTCACCGGCACCGATTACACGACCGATGATGGCACGACGGGCATCATGCGTTTCGACGGCAAGCAGTGGAGCGACAATGTGAGCCATGAACGCGGCAACTTCGATTACATCATGGGAGATGACGTCGATGTCAACGAACCTGAGGTCGCCAGAGAGCTTACGGATTGGGGCATATGGTATACGACGACCACAGGAGTGGACGGCTTCCGTCTCGATGCGGTGAAAAGCATCGACGCCGGATTCTTCGCGCCATGGTTGCGCACGATGCAACGATACGGCAATCATCCCGGCATTGCCGTGGGGGAGTATTGGTCGGGTGACGCGGACGAGCTGACCTCGTACCTGCATGATTGCAACCATTGCATGATGCTGTTCGATGTTGCGCTCCATTTCCGCTTCGAACAGGCCTCAAAGAACCCAGAGGGATTCGATCTGCGGGGACTTGCCGCAGACACGCTGTATGAGCGCGAACCGACGTATGCATGTACCTTCGTGGACAACCATGACACACAACCCGGTCAGGCGCTCGAATCCTGGGTGCAACCATGGTTCAAACCGTTGGCGTACGCATGCATTCTGCTACGCGACAACGTGTTGCCTTGCGTGTTCTTCGGCGATTACTACGGTGTGCCCCACGATCTCATCCCGCCAATGAGGTTCCTGCCGCACATGGTGTGGATCCGCGCGCATCTGCTGGGGGATCAGGTGGAGGCGCAGCCAGGCGACACCGCCCATTCGCTGTGCTGGGTGGTGGAAGGAAACCACCCGGTGTGCGTGGTGCTCAACACCGGGAGCAGCGAGGTCCATCGACAGGTTCGCAATGCGGCGCTCGCCTCGCATACGCTTATCGACGTATGCCATCCTGATGCCCCGGCGACGACTGACACGCAGGGACAGGGCATGATGCGATGCCCTCCGCGGTCATGCGCCATCTATATTGATGCGGACGATTACGGGGTGATGCTGGAAGCGTTGTCCGGCACGCCCGCAGCTAGGACTGCATGCGCCTGAGAGCATAGTGCGGCACAAGCGGAGTCTATGCCTCTAGACTAGGAATAACCGGCCAGCTATACGCTAATCTCTGTAGAGGTTGACACCGGGGAGGAGAGGGAGACAATGACGAAGCAACACAGGGGCAATGCAGATTCACCAGTGTCTCCCGATGCGCGGAATCCACGAAGCGGAACCAGGGCACAGGATGGTTTGGCAGCGCACGCCCACAATGCGGCAATACACGCACAAGCCCACCGGATGCAGGCGATAGCCGAGGAGGATGACCGCTTCGGCTATGACAGGCATGCGACCAACCGGGCCCTGAGCATCGCAAATGGTGTGACCGTCATCATTCTCGGATTCGCCTTTGGAAGCTTCCTGCAGGCATTGCCGGAACGCAACACCGCCGACGTGCAGGAGGTGGTCAAAGGGCTCGATCGGCTGATTGGCCTCATGACCAAGGAATTGGTGGAGCTGCCGCATATCCAGCGGCATCCGGAATCGTTCATCGTGGAAATCGTTGGAATCCTGATCGGTTACACGATTCTCAAGCATGCGCATGAGGACAGCCGAGAATACGACGCCGCATTCAATCGGATCGAGCAGTTCTACACAGTGTCGCAGAGACGCCGGGGGTGGATTCGCTGCGGGGTTCTGGTGGTTCTGGGCACCGTGGTGATTCTCGTCACCCATGGCCTACTGCTGGCTTACGGTCATGGCATGGGTGACGGCATCGCCGCCGGCATAGCGCAGACCAGCATCGCGGCGGGGGTGTGGTGTTATGTGTATGGGGGTCTGTACGCAACGCGCACCGATCTGTTCCTCTATAATTTCCGTGCGTTGCGCCAAGTCAACGTCTACGAGCTGGGGAAAAGCGAAAGCGACGCGCGCCGTGAGATGAGACTCGGAGAGAAGAGGCTATGCGACTTATCGTCGTCGCTCACCAACTTCACCGTGGCCATCGGTGTGCTCGGAGCGCTGGGGCTTTACTTCCTGCCCACCTTCCGTTCACCGTACTTCTGGCTTCCACTCGTTGTGATGATCGGCATCGCTTTGTGCATGCGGTGGTTCGTGATCCGCTATGCGCGGCGGCGGTACGAACCTGATTTCGATTAGTTTCCCAGATACGCCGCGGCGCCGGCGAGCAGGCGCGCCGTGCCGTCGATGACCAGATCGGCGCGGGTGCCGAGATTCATGCGTACGAACCGGGATCCGTTCTCGCCATAGATGCCGCCATACGAGAGCACAAGACCGGTATGTGAACGCAGAAAACCGCAGAAGCGCTCAGCATTGGCGTCACCCACACGATCAAGAAGGCCCGAGCAGTCGATCCATGCCAGATACGTGGAATCCGAGGCCACCATATGCAGCATGTCATGCGCATGCTCGTCAAGTTGCGCCGACACGTAGTCCTTGTTGCGCTGCACGACACGGCACAGATCGTCGAGCCACACGCCTCCATCGGTATAGGCGGCGATTGTGGAGAACACGGCGAAATCGTTCGGCTCGGCCACCTCGTCGGTGTTCACGCCGCGCACGGCACGTGCCCGGAGGCCGTCATCGTCGCAGATGAAATATGCGGACTGCAGTCCGGCCACATTGAAGGCCTTCGATGGTGACGAGCAGGTCACGCAGATCGAACGGTTCAGCTCGTTGACCGCGGCGAATGGCATATGGGTGACACCCGGGCGCACGATGTCGCCATGCACCTCATCGGAAACAACCGTCACATGGTGTTTTGCGCACAGCTCGCCTACGCGCGCCAGATCGCCGTCGCTCCACACGTTGCCACTCGGATTCTGCGGATTGCACAGAATCATCAGACGGGTGAGCGGATCGGCGAGCTTGCGTTCGAGATCTTCGAAATCCATCGAGTACACACCATGCTCGTATCGCAGCGGATTGTTCAGTACACGACGTCCGTTGTTCACTATCGAATTCGTGAAGATGTTATAGACCGGCGGTTGGAGCACGACCTTCTCGGCCACATTCGTCAGCGAGCGCACCAGCGAGGAGATCGCCGGAATCACACCGGTGGTGAACACCACATGCTCAGGATCCATCGTCACGCCATACCGACGCAGCCACCAATCCGCGACCGCTTCGTTCCATTCCCGGGGAATATCCGTATAGCCGAAGGTGCCGTTGCCCACGCGTTCAGTCAATGCCTCGCTGATCGCCGGAGCCGTGCGGAAATCCATGTCCGCCACCCACATCGGCAGTTCGCCGTCGGCCACGTCCCATTTCATCGAGAAGATGCCCGTGCGGTCGACAGGGGAGTCGAATTGTGCAATGCGCTCGTCAATGTCCATGTTGTGCCTCGCTGCTCCGTGAATCATAGGTCTGTGCTGATGAGTTGAATCTTCGTTGTGTCGATCGCGGGGTCGTTCTGCACGACGTCGCCGAATGCGGCAGCGCGAATCACGCCGGAAATCGGGTTGACCACGCTGTCGATGCGTGTGGTGACGTCGGCGTCGATGTCGGAACAGTATTCGAACGAGCGCGTCGTGTTGATCAGACGGCAGTCTCGCATCGTCAGCCCGTCAATGTAGCACAGTCCCTGCAGCGATTCGATGGTGCAGTTCTCGAATGTGATGTTCTTCGTGTTCCATGCCAAATACTCCCCGCTGATGAACGAGTTGCGCACCGTGACATTCTCGCAGTTCCAGAAGGCATCCTTCGAAATCAGACGGGCATGATCCACCGTCACGTTCCGTGCGCCATCGAAACAGTAATTGCCGGTGAGCTGAAAATCGCGTATGTCCAGATTCTCGCTGTTCATGGCGAAATAGTCGCCTGCCGCGCTCACTTCGCGCAGTGTGACGCCTGTGCATTCCCAGAAGGTCTCCGCGGCATCGGTGAATGTGGTGCGCTCCACGGTCACATGCTCATTGCGACGGAATTCCTTGGGTGCCTGGATGGTGCAGTCGTGGAACGTCATGTTCTTCGAGTACCAGAACGCCGCGTGGGCATTGAATTCGAACAGACTGTGCTCCACCTCGACGTCCTCGCTGTACCACAGCGGATACTTCCAGCGGAACACCGAATCCTTGACCACGATGTTGCGTGACTCCTTGAGCGGCGACTCGCCGTCCTCGAACACGCAATCCGTGATCTGAAGATCACGACCTTGGAACAGTGCGCGTTCACCACTGAGCAGCTGTTGCGTAATCGCTTGCATAGCATCCTTTCAAACTCGTGTATCTCATACAATACGCGTGCGGCACCTGCGGATTCCTCGATTTCGTCGTCGCCTCATTCGAAGTTGGCATCATCGGCATGCGTGTGGGGAATGGCATATGCAATCTTCCGGCGTGTGAAATGCGATGGGCCGACGGCATTACACCGTCGGCCCATCGCATTCATCCGGATTCTTCCCGATTCCGTTCACTTCCGGTTGGTTGCAGGAGCGGCCAGGAAACGGTCCTCGCCCGGGAGCACGAGATTGAGCACCACAGCCACCACAAATGCCACGGCGATGCAGTTCTGCGCGAAGATCGACTGGAACAGCGGCGGGAAATGCACGAAGATGCTGGAGACCTGCGTGAAACCGATGCCTATGGTGAGGGAGAGCGCGGCGATCGTGATGTTGCGCTGGGTGTACCCGGCATCGGAGATCATTTGGAAGCCGGAGAGAATGATGTTGCCGAACATCATGATCGTGCACCCGCCGAGCACCGCCTGCGGCATGGAATTGAACACCTCGGATATGGCTGGCACGAAGCTGGCGAGTACGAGAAGCAGGCCGCCGGAAAGAATCACCTTGCGGTTGACCACTTTCGTCATTGCCACGAGACCGATGTTCTGTGCGAAGGAGGTGAGCGGCAGGCAGCCGAAGAGACCGGAGACGGACGAGATGAGGCCATCGCCCGCGATCGCGCCGGATGTCTCCTTTGCAGTCGGCTTGCGGTCGAGCCCCACCTTGGTCAGGGCTGCCGTGTCTCCGAGCACCTCCACTGAGGAAACGATGTACAGCAACCCGATCGAGATGATGGAGCCCCAGTCGAACTCAGGCCTGAACGGCATGAACGTGGGCACGTTGACCGCCTGCAGGTGCGAGAAGCCGGAGAAGTCGACCTTGCCGAAGAAGATGGCCACGATATAGCCGACCACCAGCCCGAACAGCACCGAAAGCTGCTTGGCGGTCCCCTTCATGAGCAGTTGGAACGCCAGACATGCCACCAGTGAGATGAGGCCGAGAGTGAGATTCTGCCAGCTGCCGAAATCCTCGGCACCCGCTCCGCCGCCGAAGCTCTCGGCTCCCACCGACAACAATGAGAATCCGATCGAGGTGACCACGATGGCCGAGACGATGGGTGGCACGAAACGCTGCCAGTACCTGGCGGTCAGACCGAGCACCACCTCGAGCAGACCGCCGACCATGACGGCGCCGACCACGGCACCGTAGCCCTTGTGGCTCACAATGGAGATGGCGGCGGCGACGTAGGTGAAGGAGATGCCGGTGACCATTGGCAACCTGGAGCCGAACAGCCAGATGCCGTATAGCTGCAGGCACGTGCCCAGACCTGCGACGAGCAGGCCGGCCTGAATGATCTTGGCGGAGTCCTGCGGGCTCATATGCCCGGCGGCTGCGACCAGGAAGATCGGCGCCAGATTCGCCACGAACATGGCAAGCACATGCTGCAGGCCGAACGGGATGCCCTTCCAGAACGAGACGGGCGCGTCGAGACTGGACAGCGCTTCGAAGGAGACGGACCCCTTCCTCTTTTTTTCCTGGGCGACTTCCGCCTTGGATTCACGCTCGTCGCGCTTCAGCTCGGGGGTGACGAATGTACGTTCCTGATCTTCCTCCGAGCGCGTGTTGGCGTCGGATGCGGTGGGGTTGGCGTTGTTGCTCATTCCTCTGCCGTTTCTCTTTTCTTCTATTGCTCTCTGTGTTCTTCGATACCAAAACGAATACACGCATATCAGCGTGATCGACGTCGATATGCGTGTATTCGTTGCGGAACAGGTAACAGGCTACAGCCGGTATGTTGCGTTCTGTCAGTGGCGGAATTCGATCGCCCCGGTCTCGGCATCCATCGATTCCACGATGGCCAGTGAATCCAGATCATAGCCGGCCTCACGCAGGGCGTCGCCACCACCTTGGAATCCTTTCTCGATGGCGATGCCAATACCCTCCACGATCGCCCCCGCCGATTCGCACAGTTCGATGAGCCCGTTGAGGGCCTTGCCATTGGCGAGGAAATCGTCGATGAGCAGAACGCGGTCGCCTGCATTGAGGTACTTCTTCGAGACGATCACCGGGAACTCCTTCTGCTTGGTGAAGGAGTAGACGTGGGTCACATACTGTTCGCCGTCGAGATTGATGGACTGCGCCTTCTTGGCGAACACGACCGGGACGTCGTCGAAATGGGTGGCGGCGACGCAGGCGATGCCGATTCCCGATGCCTCAATGGTGAGGATCTTCGTGATGTGCTTGTTGTTGAAATGCTCGGCCCAGGCGGCACCCATATGGTCGAACAGCCGCACATCGCACTGATGGTTGAGGAAGGCGTCCACCTTGAGCACATTGCCCGGTTTCACTACGCCCTGTTCGCGAATACGTTCTTCAAGTTCCTGCATGTCGACCCTTTGCTCTGCTGTTTTGACCGTGAAACACGCCATGACATGGCGTCCGTATGGCGCATAGCATACGCCGCCCAAATGACCATGCGCATACGGGTGGGCCATGGCGTTGTGTTGAACACGGACTGTGGTACAACTGAAAGCCGAATTCGTGATGTGGAGAAAGGACATGCGTTGCCACAGGACGTTGATTTCATCGCCCGTCCACCCCAAGAGCTCATCGGCGATCTGAACGAGCAGCAGGCCCAGGCGGTGCAGTACCGCGGGCCCGCGCTGCTGATCGGCGCCGGCGCGGGATCGGGAAAGACGCGCGTGCTCACGAGACGCATCGCGTGGATCCTCACCCAATTCGGGGCATGGCCAAGCCAAGTGCTGGCCATCACCTTCACGAACAAGGCGGCAGCCGAGATGCGCGAACGTCTTGGCGCATTGATCGGCGGCGTCGCCGATCGCATGTGGGTCTCCACGTTCCACTCCGCGTGCGTGCGCATCCTGCGCCGGGACGGTGAGCAGATCGGTCTCAAATCTGGCTTCACCATCTACGACACCGCGGATTGCGAGCGTCTCATCAAGCTCATCTGCGCTGACTTCAACATCGACATCAAACGCTTCACCCCGCGATCCATCCTCGCCAGAATCAGCGACTACAAGAACCAGCTCACCGATGCGAGCACGGCCTTGGCTCAGCATGCCCCCGATTTCAAACCCGGCATGCGTCACTATTCCTTCGGCCAGATAGGCAATCCGGAACCGGTGTATGCAGTGGTCTATGCCGAATACCAGTACCGTCTCGCCCTGGCGAACGCTGTGGATTTCGACGATCTGATCGTGCGCACGGTGGAGCTGCTGCGAACCCAGCCGCATGTCGCCGAATACTACCGCCATAAATTCCGCTATATTCTCGTCGACGAATACCAGGACACGAACCATGCCCAATATGTGCTCGTGCGCGAGCTTGCGGGTGTGGATGCCCATGAACCAAGTGATCCCACGGCCACGGGGGCCGGAAAGAGCGGACCGGCGTGGGTCACTGTGGTGGGTGATTCCGACCAGTCGATCTACGCATTCCGCGGAGCAGACATACGCAACATCCAGGATTTCGAGAAGGACTTCCCGGATGCGCGCACGATCATGCTCGAACAGAACTACCGTTCCACGCAGACGATTCTCGATGCCGCGAATGCCGTGATCGCCCACAACAGCGCGCGCAAGCCGAAAAAACTGTGGACCGCACTCGGCGAAGGCGACAAGATCATCGGGTACGCGGCCGACACCGCGCAACTCGAGGCGCATTGGATAGCCCAACAGATTCTCCACCTGCATGAGGAGAAGGGATTGCCTTACAGCGACATGGCAATCATGTATCGAGCGAACGCCCAGTCCCGTTCCCTCGAGGAGGGGCTCATTCAGGCGCATATCCCTTACCAGCTCATCGGAGGCACGAAGTTCTATGAGCGCCGTGAGGTCAAGGACGCCATCGCCTACCTGCAGGCAATCGTGAACCCGGCAGATGACATCAACATGCGCCGCATCCTCAACGTGCCCAAGCGAGGCCTTGGCGCGCGTGCGGAATCACAACTCACGCTGTTCGCGAACGAGCACAGCCAAACGTTCTGGTGGGCGATCGAGCACCTTGAGGACATCGAGGGCATGAGTGCCCGTACGGCGAATGCGGTGCGTGCCTTCCGTGAACTCATGACGTCGCTGCGGGCATTCGCCGGAGAGCATGACTCCAAGCCCAGCGAGATTGTGGCGCAGGTGCTCGAGCAGTCGCATATGCTGGAGCTGCTGCGCAAATCCGAGGATCCGCAGGACGAATCGCGTGTGGAGAACCTTTCCCAGCTGCAGTCGGTGGCCGCGGAGTTCGAGCAGAACACACCGGATACCACCCTTGCCGGCTTCCTCGAGACCACCGCGCTGGTCGCTGATTCAGACCAGTTGCCGGGGGAGGGCCACGACAGCGGCAAGGTGACGCTGATGACACTGCATACAGCCAAGGGTCTGGAATACCCGATTGTGTTCCTCACGGGCATGGAGCAGGGCACCTTCCCGCATTCACGCGCCATGGAGAACATGGATGAGCTCTCCGAGGAACGCAGGCTCGCCTACGTTGGCATCACGCGTGCAAAGCGCAGGCTGTACCTGACGCGTGCGGCCGTGCGCGCGCAGTGGGGGCGTCAGAGCGAAATGATGCCGAGCCAGTTCCTCGACGAGATCCCCGATTCCCTCATCGACTGGAAGCGTCGCGAAGCCGGTATGGAGCGTATGCGTTCCGGCTGGCGCAACGATGGTTTTGACGACGGCTTCTCCGACGAATTCGGCGGATGGGATGACGGGGATTCTGATTATGGCGCAGGCTCCTATGGGCGCTCGAGCTATGGTTCCTCGGGTCGCTCCCGCACTTCCTCGGGTTCGGATTTCGGCTCCCATGCCTATGGTTCCTCGGGTACGGCGTCGAATGCCGCTGGAGGCACCGGGTGGGGGAGCGCCGCGACGTTCAAATCGAGTTCGGGCCACTCTGCATATGGAGCCCACCGGTCGCATGGAGGTTCCTCATCATCTCGTTCCTCGGCTTCCCGTTCGGGTGCCGTGCATACCAGGCACACCACTGCAAAGGCATCTCAACCACAGGGAATGCCCATTTCGCAGATTGCCGCGGACAATAATCTCAATATCGCAGATTTCCACGTGGGGGACAGGATCACCCATGACCGTTTCGGATTGGGCAAGGTGGTGGAGACGCAGGACAAGGGCAAGAACTCGGTGATTACCGTAGATTTCGGCTCCTCTGGTGTCAAACGGCTCATGCTCCGTCTGGCGCCCATCGAGAAGCTGTAGCCCTGATAATCTGACATCGGAACGCCGAAGTCTACACCTTCACGGTATAATGCCCATTTGGTGCCTTATGCAATGAGGCACTGTCTGGGAGTCTTAGCCCATCAGTGGGTCGGCAGTCGCAAGACTGTTCGTGCTTGGCACGAGGAAGCACTGGAGAGGCTGGCTCAGTCCGAAGCCGTATGGCTGCCGGATTCCGTTCAGACAACGACAGAACAACGAAGGAAACATCATGTCGAATCGTTCCCGCCGTCAGGTGCGTCTTTCCCGCGCCCTCGGCATCGCGCTGACCCCGAAGGCACAGCGCATCTTCGAAAAGCGTCCGTATGCCCCGGGTGAGCATGGCCGTACCCGCCGCCGCGCTGAGTCCGATTACGCAGTCCGTCTGCGCGAGAAGCAGCGTCTGCGCGCTCAGTATGGCATCTCGGAGAAGCAGCTCCGCGCCGCCTATGAAAAGGGCACCCACACCGCAGGCCAGACCGGCAACGCAATGCTCACCGATCTGGAGACCCGCCTCGACGCCCTCGTGCTGCGTGCCGGCATCGCCCGCACCACCGCACAGGCCCGCCAGTTCGTGGTGCACCGTCACATCCTCGTCGACGGCAACATCGTCGATCGCCCGTCCTACCGCGTCAAGCCCGGCCAGACCATCCAGGTCAAGCCGAAGAGCCAGACGATGGTTCCGTTCCAGATCGCAGCTGAAGGCACCCACCGCGACGTTCTGCCGCCGGTGCCGGGCTATCTCGATGTGAACCTCGCCTCCCTCAAGGCGACGCTGACCCGCAAGCCGGAGCCGGAGGAGATCCCGGTTCAGGTGAACATCCAGTACGTGGTCGAATTCTACGCCCGCTGATCTGGATCAACATACTGTAGGAACATACGGTATAAGGACATACATACACGAAGAGGCCCGCGGCACTTGCCCGCGGGCCTCTTCGTATTCGCGAGCCGGTTCCTCATCGACCGACTGCGGCGCTCACGATTCCGCTGACCAGCGACATGATGAGCGAGCCGAGCACCGCCCACCAGAATCCGCCGATCGTCACGCCCACGTCGAACAGATTGATGGCAAGCCAGGAGGCCAGCTCCATGAACAGCCAATTGATCACCAAGGCCAGCAGGCCGAAGGTGAGCACGCTGAACGGCAACGCCAGCATCTGCACCACGGGTTTGAGCGAGGCGTTGAACAGAGCCATGAACAGCGAGAAGGCGGCGATGCCGAGAATGGGTGGATGACCCACCACCTGCATGCCGGGAAGCAGCACCACCATCACGGCCGCCGCTATGGTGAGAATGAACCATCGAATGAGAAAATTGCCCATCACCCCATTATGCCCGAAGACGTCCACAGGCGAAATACGGCGTCCGGGTGCGGTGCCGTGCCATAATCGAAGCATGATCGTGCATATTCATCTCGTCCGTCACGGACAGACATTCTTCAACCGCTACAACAGGCTCCAAGGCTGGTCGAACTCACCATTGACGCAATCCGGGCTCGACGACGCCATCCATGCGGGCAATGCATTGAAAGACATCACCTTCGCCGCAGCGTATTGCTCGGACACCACCAGAGCGCAGGTGACGGCACAGACGATTCTCGACATCAATGCAGCCAATGGGCATGACGTGCCGGCGATTCATGCCGACATGCACTTCCGTGAGCAGTTCTACGGCTATTTCGAAGGGCAGGACATGGGAGCGGCCTGGCTCGCGGCCGGGGGCCCGCACGGTGCTCCCACATACCATGCCATAGTTGAGCGGTTCGGACTGGGTGCCACCCGGGACTTCCTCAAGGAGGCGGACCCATTCCACGATGCCGAGTCCGACGAGGAGTACTGGCGGAGAGTCGATGGTGCCTTCGCCCTCATTGCCGCCAATGCAGACCTTAGGGACGGCGACGATGTGCTCATGATCTCGCACGGCAATACGCTGTTGTCATTGATGCAGCGCTTCGCTCCTGCGGGGTACGACCTGAGTGAACGACCGGCCAACGGCTCCGTGACCGTGATTGACTTCAATACCGTCAAGCCGCTGGACGATGCCATTGAGGTCATATCGTATAATCGACGCTAGCCGTTCAGGTCTGGGTGATTGGATAGGCTAAACGCGTATAAGTGTAGACGCAAACTGCTAGGAAAGAGGGCGCCATGGGTGCTGGAGAAATTGCGGGACTGATTGCGGCGATCGCATTTGCGATCCTTGCCGGTTTTCTGATCTACCCGCTGATCCGCTTGGGCAAGATGTTCGATCAGATCGCCGAAACGGTGAAGCAGACCGGCGACCATGCTCTCCCCGCATTGGACGAGGGTGTGACCACCGTCAAGCAGGTCAACAAGTCACTGGGTGACGTCAATGAGATCTCCGGTGCCGCCTCGAGCACAATGAACAACCTCGGCGCCCTGACGAACCTATACGGTTCCTTCCTGGGTAAGCCGATCATCAAGCTGGCATCCACCTTCTATGCGGTCAAGGTGACAGCGGCGTCGTTCATGAACAAAGGGAAGAAAAACCAGCCCGCATCGGCGGAGCAGAAAGGCAAGGGCGAGTGATGTTCAAACGAGTGTTTTGGGTTGCCACCGGTGTGGTGCTAGGCGTACTCGCCGTTTCCAAGGCCACCGCATACGTCAGGGCCAACACCCCGGACAAAGCCAGGCAGTTCCTTCTGGGGCCGGATCAGGAGAATGTGGGGATACGTACGCTGCAGGGCCTCATCGATCAGTTCAGGCAGGCCCAGCAGGCACGTGAAGAGGAGCTCAACCGGCAATACACCGCAAAGCTGAGCTGAAATACGCGAAGCCAATACCGTCAGTAGAACATCAATACAAGGAGCCGCATCACATGCGCACCGCTGAAATCGCACAGCGTTATCTCAATTACTTCAAAAAGCAGGATCATCTGGTGGTGCCATCCGCATCGCTGATCTCGCCCAATCCGACCACGTTGTTCACCATTGCCGGCATGGTCCCGTTCATTCCGTATCTCATGGGGGAGCAGACCCCGCCAAGCCACCGCATGGCCAGCAACCAGAAGTGCGTGCGCACCCTCGACATCGAGGAGGTGGGCAAGACCACGCGTCACGGCACCTTCTTCCAGATGCTCGGAAACTTCTCCTTCGGCGACTACTTCAAGGAGGAGGCCATCCATTACGCATACGATCTGCTGACTTCGCCGCGCGAGGACGGCGGCTTCGGATTCGACCCGGAGAAGCTATGGATGACCACCTACACGGACGATGATGAGGCCCGTGCCATGTGGCGCAACGAGGGGGTGGATCCGGAGCACATCCAGATCCTCGGCATGGAAGACAACTTCTGGACCACCGGCGGCCCCGGCCCCGGCGGCCCCTGCTCGGAAATCTACGTGGACCGTGGACCCGAATACGGCAAGGAAGGCGGCCCCATCGCCGACGAAAGCCGGTATATCGAGATCTGGGACCTCGTGTTCGAGAACTACATGGTGGACAACGTCAAGTCGAAGACAGACCTGCACATCGCCGGTGAGCTCAAGCACAAGAACATCGACACCGGCGCCGGTCTGGAGCGTCTGGCATACCTGCTGCAGGGCAAGAACAACATCTACGAGACCGATGAGGTGTACCCCGTCATCGAGGCAGCCGAGAAGATCACCGGCATCAAGTACGGCGAGAACCAGGAGGCCGACGTCAGGATGCGCGTCGTGGCCGACCACGTTCGTTCCGCGCTCATGATCATGAGCGACGGCGTGCGTCCGAGCAATGCGGGACGTGGTTATGTGCTGCGCCGCCTGATTCGCCGCACCATCGAAGCCATGCGTGTGCTCGGTGTGACCGATCCGGTCATGCCCCAGCTTCTGCCCGTGTCGGAACAGGCCATGGAGCCGAACTATCCGGAGCTCGCCAACACCTTCCACGATGTGTCGGAGGCGGCATACGGCGAGGAAGACGCGTTCCGACGCACGCTTACCAACGGTCTGGAGATCTTCGACATGGCCGTCGCGAAGGCGAAGACCACGGCCGAGGAAACCAAGGGAGAAACCACCCCGGTTGTTTCCGGCGATGCCGCGTTCACCCTGCACGACACCTATGGCTTCCCGATCGAACTGACGCTGGAGATGGCGCAGGAGCAGGGGGTCAAGGTCGACGAGGCGAAGTTCCGCGAGCTCATGAACGAGCAGAAGTCCCGAGCCCGTCAGGATGCCCTGAAGAAGCGTCACAATGTCGATCTGAGCGAATACGACGACTTCAAGAACAAACTGCAGCAGCCAATCGAGTTCCTCGGATACACGGAGGTCTCCACCCGCAGCCGGGTGCTTGGCATCATGCTTGAGGGTGTCGGTTCGGTGCCGGCCGTGAGTGCGCCGGCAACCGTGGAGGTCATTCTCAACCGCACGCCGTTCTATGCCGAGGCCGGTGGACAGCTTGCCGATCAGGGTGAGATCATCTCCGATGATGGTGCCGTGCTTGAGGTGGACGATGTGCAGAAGCCGATCAAGGACCTCATTGTGCAGCAGTGCCGTTTGATCGAGGGCACGCTCGTGGTGGGAGCCGAAGCCACGGCAACCATCGACGTCGAACGTCGTGGTGCCATCGCCCGCTCGCATACCGCCACACATATCGTGCACAAGGCCCTGCGCGAGGAGCTTGGCCCTCAGGCCACCCAGCGTGGCTCGGAGGATGCCCCCAACCGCTTGCGATTCGACTTCCAATGGTCGAAGGCACCCACCAAGGAGCTCATGAGCGCTGTCGAGGCCCGCGTGAACGACCGCGTGCGCGACAACCTGCATGTGAGCACCGAGGAGATGAAATTCGACGACGCCATTGCACTCGGTGCCATGCATCTGTTCGGTGAGAAGTACGGCGATGTGGTGCGTGTGGTCACCATTGGCGACGATGGCTGGAGCCGTGAGCTGTGTGGCGGCACGCATGTGGATTTCGCCGGCAAGATCGGTCAGGTGAACATTCTCTCCGAGGCATCCGTAGGCTCCGGTGTGCGACGCGTCGATGCACTGGTGGGGCAGAGCGCCTATGATTTCAACGCCCGCGAGCATGCACTGGTTTCCCAGCTCTCCGACACGCTGAACGCACGTCCCGATGAGCTGGCCGATCGCATCAACACATTGCTGGCCAAGCTCAAAGACTCCGACCGCCGCCTTGCCTCGATGTACGAGGCTCAGCTGGCGTCGTCGGTGCCGGAACTCGTTGAGGCCGCCGCCAATTCGACCGCCCCTGTGGTGGTGGTCTCGAAGAACGTCGGCCACTTCGGATCATTCGATGTGCTGCGCAAGACCGTCATGGACATTCGTGGACGGCTGGGTGACGACAAGCCGGTGATTGTCGCCCTCGCCGGTGTGAATGAGGACGACAAGCCTATGATTGCCGTGGCCACCAATGAAGCAGCCCGCAAGGCGGGGGTGAAGGCCGGCGACCTGGTTCGCGGCGCCTCCAAGATGCTTGGTGGCGGTGGCGGCGGCAAGCCCGATTTCGCCCAAGGTGGCGGTGCCGATGCCTCGAAGATCGATGCCGCGCTGGAAGCCCTGACGCAAGAGGCGATGCGCGCCTGATGCCGGGAATCTGGCTAGGGCTTGATCTCGGGAACGCTCGGGTGGGGGTTGCTGCCTCCAACCCCGAGCGTTCCTTCGCATACCCCGAGGGCAACATTCGCGTATACGGCGACTATTTCCAGGCTTTCGACGATGTACTGAACCTAATCGAAGACAAGGCCGAAGAAGGCACACCCGTGACGGCCATCGCCATAGGATTGCCGCTGCAGATGGACGGTTCCGCGGGAAGCAGCGCCAAAAAGGCGCAGCGGTGGGCGAAGTCGTTGCGCAGAAGACTCGAGTCCGAAATGGAAGACCAGAACTCTCACATCGGCGTGATGCCGGATATCATATTCATCGATGAACGATTGACAACCGTCGACGCACACCGTCGTCTGTTCGACGCGAATGTCAGCAGCAAGCAACACCGAGCCGTCGTCGACCAGCAGTCGGCGGTTGAGATCCTCCAGACGGCTCTTGATCGTGCACGCGATAACACAGAGGAGTTTTGAAGTGTCCGACGACCTGCATGATTTCTTCAATGCCGACGAATCCTGGGACGATGGCGCCGAACCGGCGGCCATGCCACCCACCCCTCCCCATAGCAGGCGCGAGATGCGACGCCAACGCGCGATGAGGAAACGCAGGAATCTCATCATCTGCATCATCGTCATCATCGCCCTCGCCCTCATCTCGGTCGGCGGGGTGTTCGCATACCGGGCCGCACGGAACTGGCGTCGTACGAACATGGCCCATGAATCCCTCGTCGAGGATTATCCGGGACCGGGAGACACCGATGTCGCCTTCACCGTCAAGCAGGGCGAGGGCATCATGGAGGTGGGTGCCAATCTGGTGCAACAGCAGATCGTCAAGTCGGCAGACACCTTCGCCACCTATGTTTCCTCGAACGACAAGACACTGTATCCGGGCACCTATGCATTGAAGACGCATATGAAGGCATCACAGGCGGCGGACATACTCTCCGACCAAGGCAACGCGAAAGGCTTCGCGGAGGTGCGGCAGGGCGAACGAGTGTCCACCGTGATCGAACGGATCTGCGCCGATAACGACATCGACAAGACACGGTTCGAAGCGATTGTCAACAACAGGGACGAGGCGTCGAAGATCCTTCCCGCAGAGGCAAACGGCAACTTCGAAGGCTGGCTGGAGCCTGGCACCTATACTGTGGGGGATGTCGCGACCGCTCCCGAGCGGCTGCTCAAAGAGATGGTGGACGCGCGCATTCGCAAACTCGACGAGATGGGCGTTCCCCAAGGCGCGGAACGCGAGCGCATGCTCATCATCGCTTCCATTGTGGAGGCGGAGGTGAACTCATCGGACTACTACAGCAAGGTGAGCCGAGTGATCTACAATCGTCTCGACAAAGACATGACGCTCGGCATGGACAGCACCGTGGCCTATGGTGCCGGCATCAACGGCATGCAACTGACCAACGACCAGCTGCAAGACACCTCGAATCCCTACAACACCCGCGTGAATCGCGGTCTGCCGCCGACACCGATCAGCAATCCGGGTGATGACGCCATCGAAGCGGCCATGCACCCCGCCGACGGCAATTGGCTGTACTTCGTGACCACCGATCTGAAGACCGGCGAGACGAAGTTTGCCGATACAGACGAACAGTTCCAACAGCTTGTCCAGGAGTACCGGAGGAACAACCCGGACGCGAACTGACGAGCGGATGCGGGACCTGAAATTTCAGCTGGCCACGGCGGCTGCGCCCCGTCATGCACAACACATGACGGCAAGTGCAGCCGCCGTTGCTATCACCGGGACGAACGGCACCCGCAGACGTCCCACCCCATCACCGGTGCGTCCACGCGAACGTACCCGGGAATATACGGAATAGGCGGCCACCCAACCTACACCGAGCACGCCCATGCACAGCCAGAACCACAGAAAGCATTCGAGTCCGAAATACCCCGTGGCAAATCCCGCCATGCCACTGGCCGTGACATCACCAAGGCCAAGCGCATGGCGGGGGATCGCCATGGCGAGCGAAAGCTGCACCCCGAGTGCACCCAGCAGCCCGAAGCAGGCGCAGACGAAGGGCCACAGGTCGTGGGAGCGAATCCCCGCCGCCAAGAAGACCGCGCATTGCACGGCTATACCTGCCATGACCCATGGGCGCGGCACAATGCGGCGCCTCAGGTCGGTGACCGAGATCGCGAGTCCACAGACCAAGCTCGGTATGGTGATTAGCCAATGCATATGGTTAAGATAGTCGGGATTGACGTAGAACAAAAGGAGTAGGCATGTTGCGTTGGCAGACCGCAGGCGAATCCCATGGCGAGGCGTTGGTTGCGATGATCGAGGGGATGCCCTCAGGTGTGCGCGTGACATCGCAGGACATTCGCGATGCATTGGCGCGACGCCGTCTGGGGTATGGCCGTGGGGCTCGGATGAAGTTCGAGCAGGATCAGGTGCGCCTGCTGACCGGTGTGCGATTCGGCAGCACGTTGGGGTCTCCGATCGCCATCGAGATAGGCAACACCGAATGGCCGAAATGGACCGAGGTGATGAGCGCGGACCCACTTGACCATGAACTTGCGCGTGAGGGGCGCAATGCGCCGCTGAGCCGGCCGCGACCGGGGCATGCCGATCTGACCGGCATGCGCAAATACGATTTCGATGATGCTCGTCCGGTGCTCGAACGGTCCAGCGCCCGCGAGACGGCATCGCGCGTGGCGCTCGGCGAAGTGGCCGCGCTGTTCCTGGAGCAGGTGGCGGGCATTCGAACTGTGAGCCATGTGATCTCGATTGGAGGTGCCGGCGTGGAGAATGACAACACGCCGCTGCCGGGCCCTGATGACGTGGCGGCCCTCGATGCCTCTCCGGTGCGCACCCTGGACAAGGATGCTGAGGAGCGCATGGTGGCCCGCATCGATGAGGCCAAGGCGAATGCCGACACGTTGGGTGGTGTGATCGAAGTCATCGCATACGGTGTGCCGGCAGGCATCGGCACGTACGTGGAATCGGATCGTCGGCTGGACGCCGCCCTGGCCGCCGCGGTCATGGGCATCCAGGCAATCAAGGGTGTGGAGATCGGCGATGGATTCCTGGAGGCTGACCGCCCCGGTTCCATGGCACATGATGAGATGGCGCCAGGCGATGATGGCCGCATTGCACGCTTGTCGAATCGGGCCGGCGGCATCGAGGGCGGTATGTCCAACGGGCAGCCGATTCGGGTGCGCGCGGCCATGAAACCGATTCCCTCCATACCGCGCGCCCTGCGCACGGTGGACATCACCACCGGAGAGGCAGCTCAGGCCATCAATCAGCGCTCTGACAGCACCGCAGTCCCGGCTGCCGCCGTGGTGGCGGAAGCCATGGTGCGTCTGATACTGGCACAGCACCTGCTGGAGAAATTCGGAGGCGACAGCATCGAAGAGACGCGCCGCAACATCGAAAGCTATCTGGCCTCGTGGCCGGAGCACATGCGTTAGGCGGTTGCAGGGCATGGCACATAACCACAGGCACGCGGGCAAACCCCGCAGGCAACCGCAGGCCGTGATCATCGGCATGATGGGCGCGGGAAAGACTCGACTCGGCAAGGAGATGGCGCAGATGCGCGGTCTGCCATTTCTCGACGCCGACGTGGAGATCGAACGCGAGATCGGCATGAGCATTCCGGACTATTTCGCACAATATGGGGAACCGGCATTTCGCGAGGTGGAACGTGATGTGGTGTGCGATATACTGGATTCCTTCGGCGGCATCTTCTCTTTGGGGGGCGGAGCGCCGATGACGAAGGCCATACGTCGGCGACTGGCACAGTATGTGGCGCAGGGCGGCAAGGTGGTGTATTTGAAGGCCGACCCACATGAGGCCATGGAACGTGCCAACCGGGGAGGCGGTCGCCCCATGCTCACAGGCGATGCCGAGAAACGCTGGATGTCGCTGTTCAGACAACGCGACCTCGTATACCGCCAGGTGGCGAATCTGGTCGTACCAACGCGGGGTATGACGCCCAAAGCCGCGGCGAAAAGGATGATAGAAATGGTTGCAGAGCATACTGTACATGTGGATGGCAAGGGAATCGAACCCTACGATGTGCGCATTGGAGAAGGAGCGTTGAGCCACCTGCCGGAAGTGCTGGGCAAGCAGCCCGTGCGCGTGGCGCTCATTCACACGCAGTCCGTGCAGCGCCATAGCGACCGTGCTCGCGGACTGCTGCGTCAGGCAGGCTATGAGGTATCGGACATTGTGATTCCGGACGCCGAGGCCGGCAAGACCATCGAGGTGGCCAATGGGATCTGGCAACGGTTGGGCACGGAGGGCTTCACCCGTTCGGATGCCATTGTGGGCATCGGCGGCGGAGCCTGCACGGATTTGGCGGGATTCGTGGCTGCCACGTGGATGCGCGGCATTCGCTACGTGAACTGCCCGACGTCGCTGCTCGCCATGGTGGACGCCTCCACCGGTGGCAAGACCGGCATCAACACCCCTCAAGGCAAGAACCTGGTTGGCTCGTTCTACACGCCGGCCGGCGTGCTGGCGGACCTCCGTACGTTGACCACGCTGCCCAACGACATCTTCATCGAAGGGCTGGGCGAGGTGGCGAAATCCGGGTTCATCATGGACCCGCAGATCCTGCGCATCCTCGAGGACCATGCCGCCGAACTACGCGCATTCAATGGCGAGACATTCCTGGGCACGCCTCTGGAGGATGTGGTCAGTGAGCTCATCGAGCGCACCGTCCGTGTGAAGGCACACCATGTGAGCGCCGATCTCAGGGAGGCCGGATTGCGTGAATTCCTCAACTACGGCCACACCTTCGGTCATGCAATCGAACAGCTCGAGCATTTCCGCTGGCGTCACGGCAACGCCGTGGCCGTCGGCATGGTCTATGCGGCCGAGCTGTCGAGCCTGACCGGGCACCTTGACCGTGACACGGTGGACTACACAAGGTCCCTGCTCACCAGCCTCGGTCTGCCGACATCGTGGAACGGCGCCCGCTTCGATGAGGTCCTCGCATTGATGCATCGTGACAAGAAGGCCCGTGGCAACACGCTGCGGTTCGTGGGCCTTGAGCGGGTGGGGGAGCCGTTCCATCTGAACGGCCCCGATTCGGAGGCCGTCGAGGAGGCCTTCCACCGCGTGCAGAACCCGTGAATGGAATCGGTCCGGCAGACGCGAGGTGAATATACGCCCAGAATGCAAAGTGGGAGCCGACCGCCCGTACACGCTCCGGCCTCGCTATAGTGGAGAGCAGTCAACGGCAACGAATTGGAGGGACAATGGCAACGAAGTCACAGCCGATCAAGGTCATGGTGGTCAATGGGCCGAATCTGGGGCGGCTCGGTGTGCGCCAGCCGGATGTGTACGGTTCGCAGGATCTCGAGGAGCTGCGTCGACTCTGCACCCAGTGGGGGGTCGAATATGGCCTTGACGTCGATGTGCGCCAAACCGATGACGAAGCGCAGATGGTGCATTGGATGCACGAGGCCGCGGACCGGCGCATCGCCGTGGTGATGAACCCCGCCGCCTTCACCCATTACTCCTATGCGTTGGCCGACGCCGCGCACATGGTGCTCGACGCGGACCTGCCGCTCATGGAGGTGCACATCTCGAATCCCGCCGCACGCGATGAGTTCCGCAAGCGTTCGGTGATCAGCCCGGTGGCCACCGGCACGATCACGGGACTGGGCTACCTGGGATACAAGCTCGCACTCGAGGCCGTCGCAGAACTGATGAGATAGGACGCCTCCCTCGGTCGCCCAGATTATCCCCGTCGCATCCGAGGCGGGGATTTTTCGTGCAAACGTGCGCATGATGCCTGATGACATCGATCATATGGTTTTCGGATGCCTGCAATGACGCGACATCCGAATGCAATCGGTTGCGGACTCCGGTACGGCAAGCCATGGGTCATGCGTGCAATGCGTAGCGTGGAGGACTTCAAACACGCAGTGCAAAGCGACGAAAATGCGCCGGAGGATGCACACGATCGGAAAACGTAATACTCTGATGGAGATTCCATGCAAACGTATGCATGCGTTCATTGTCGAACACCTGTGGAATCCGCGCATGGCCGCGCGCAAGATGCATACGTCAGGGAAGAGGCGATTGCATATGCGCAGTTGCATTGCATCGCCACTGGATTAGAAGGACAGGAACGACATGGTGATTCAGCACATGCACACCGCGTTTCGCCGGACCGCAGGCATCGGCGTGGCATTGGCCACGCTGTGCGCCGGTATGGTGATCGCGGCACCGAATGCGGCGAATGCAGCGCCAGCCGACACCGGCAGTCCCCAGCTGCCGAAGGCCACGGACATACAGATGATCGCATTCCAGCAAACATGGAATACCATCGCGGAAGAATGCGGGCGCACCTATGGGCCCGAGGGGATTCGGTATGTGGAGGTGTCTCCTCCGCAGGAATCGATCCAAGGCACCCAGTGGTGGACCTCCTACCAGCCGGTCAGCTATCGGCTCGATTCGAAACTCGGCACCGAAGCCGAGTTCAAGGCCATGGTGGAACAGTGCAATGCGGCAGGCGTCGGCATCATCGCCGACGTCGTGCTCAACCAGACGACCGGGTCGGACGTAGCCGCAGGTGAGCAAACAGGCGTCGCAGGCACCAGATACAACGGTACGACCGGCGACTACCCAGGATTCACCGGCGAGAGCAACCGGTACCCCGACGGCGTGACCGCCGCCGACTTCCACGACTACAACAACGGCGCGTGCATCTCCGACTACAAGAACCAGCAGGAGGTGCAGGAAGGCCGTTTGAGCTCGATGTGGGACTTCGATACGTCGAGCGAGAAGGTGCGGCAGATCCAGTCGGATTACCTGGCCAAACTCTACAACATGGGCGTACAGGGCTTCCGCATGGATGCGGTCAAGCACATCAACAACGAGGACATGAAGGCCATCAAGAACCAGATGGCCAGGAAGGTCGGCAAGAGCCCCGACGACATCTACTGGATCCAGGAGGTCATCGGCAACGCGAACGAGGCGCCCGGCATCCAGCCGCGCAACTATCTTGGAACAGGCACCGTCACACAGTTCGACTACAAGTCGGACCTCAACGCCAAATTCAAAGGCAAGATCGCCGCACTCAAAGACCTTTCCACGCGCATCGGAGACCTATCGCAAAACCCGAACGCGATTGAATCCAAGGATGCGAACGTCTTCGTGACGAACTGGGACACCGCCCGCAACGACGGCGCGATCACGTACAAGAACGGTTCGATGTACGCGCTCGCGAACGCGTTCATGCTCGCCTACGACTACGGCACGCCGCGTCTGCTCTCCGACTATAAGTACGACGTCAACGACAACGGTGCGCCGGGTGCGACCGAAACCGCGGTGCCGGACGTCGATTTCGGCCAGACGTGCTCGACGAAGGACGCCGATTGGAACTGCCAGCAACGCTGGACGACGACGCGCGGCATGATCGCGTTCCACAACTACGTGCATGGTACCGCCGTCGAGCATTGGCAGGACGACGGCGCGAACAACATCGCGTTCTCACGCGGTGGCAAGGGCTTCGTTGCGATCAACAACTCAACTGAGAGCAAGGAGGCGAAATACTCGACCACGATGCCCGACGGCGAGTACTGCGACGTCTACGCGGTACAGGACTGTTCGAAGACCGTGACCGTCTCCGGCGGCAAGATCAAGGCGAGTGTGCCAGCCATGCAGGCCATAGCGATCTATGGAGGTGCCACGAAGGCGACGCACCCCGACTCCAAGGTGGCCGTCGATCCGAGCACTCCGGACGCCGTCATTCCGAACAACACCGTCAAGCCCGACGATCAGACGACGACCATCTGGTACAAGCCCACCAAGAAGTGGGGCAAGGTCTTCGTGCACCATGGTGCCGGCAGCGACTGGACAGCCATTCCGGGTGAGCAGATGGAAGGTCCGGACGCGCAGGGCTACTACAAGAAGACGATCGACACCAAGGGCGACGAGCACCAGATCTGCTTCAACGATGGCGGCGGCGACTGGGATAGCAACAACGGCAAGAACTATCTGATCGCCAAAGGCATCACGCAGGTCGGCGTCGAGAATGGCGCGCTTAGTGTGGGCAACCCTGAAGCCGTCACAGGTCAGACACGTCTGCTCATGCATTACAAGCCGGCGCCCGACGAGTCCACTGCAAACCGTGGCGTGTACGTCTGGGGCAAGGATGCCGCGGGAGCCGAGCTCGCGGGACGGCACCTCGCATTCACCGGTGAGGATTGCTATGGCAAGGTGGCCGAGCTGAAGTTCGACGGTACATTCAACAACCTCAATTTCATCATTACCACCGACGGCTGGAACAAGTTCGGTGGCGACCGTTCGGCCAAGGTCGCTGCCGATGGCACCGCCGAGGTGTGGGTGGACGGCACCGGTGCAGACGATGTCACGCTCGACAAGGCGCCAGCCGACTACCGCTGCACCGCGCAGAAGGTTGACGTGACGATCCACTACATGCGCAACGACGGCCTGTACTTCAACGCGGCAGACGCCGACACGAAGGTTCCGCAGTGGGACGTGTGGACCTGGAACTCCAACACGAACGGATTCGCGGCGAAATTCAAGAGCCATGACGATTGGGGTGGGGTCGCCCTCGCGTCCTTCTCCGGCTACACCTACTCAGCCGCAGCCGATGGCACGTCCGACTTCGGCATGCTGCGCCGTTATGGCGCCGATGAGTGGAAGAGGAAGGACGGCGGTGATGGTGACATCAAGATGACGGCAAGCGCGCTCGTCTTCGATAAGGCGACGAACAGCGCCAAGGCCGAGGTCTGGATGCTGCAGGACGATTCCACGGTCTACACGGCTCGCCAGGCCCTTGGTACGCGCATCACCTCCGCGGAGATCTCCGCAATGCGCGAGATTTCCGCCAAGCTTTCGAAGAATGCCGAAGTGAAGGCATCCGACGTCATCGTCGCCGATGCCGGCGGTCGGAAACTCAATGTCAAGGACGTGAAATCCGACGGTACCACCGTCACCGTCACCCTTGACCAGGATCTTGACATCAGGGGCAAGTACGCACTCGAAATCACCGACTTCGGTTCCGCTGACGCCGTTGCAGGCTCCGTGGTGCGCACCGATGAGTTCGACAGGAAGTATGCATACAACGGCGACGACCTTGGCGCGACATACGACGAGAATGGCACCGTCTTCAAACTGTGGGCTCCAACGGCACAGAAGGTTGAGCTCGTCACTTTCAGGTCCGCTGATTCCGCGGACGCTGAAGAGGCCACTGTCGTGGAAATGAAACTTGGTGAGAAGGGCGTGTGGAACGCTACCGAAAAGGTTCCTTCCAGCACCGCCTACATCTACCGTGTGTCTTTCGCGGACGGCACGACGAACGATTCCGCCGACCCGTATGCCCGCGCATCCGTAGTCAATGGCCGCCGCTCCGTCGTTCTGTCCGACGCAGTGACGACCGTCAAGGATTCCAGGCGAATGGCTCCATTCACGAAGAACACCGACGCCGTCATCGCTGAAACCCACATTCGCGATCTGACGAAGAACGCCAACTCCGGCGTTTCCGAAGCGCACCGCGGCAAGTATCTCGGCATGATTGAGAACGGCACGAAGAACTCCAAAGGCAAAGCGACTGGCGTCGACTACCTGAAGGAACTCGGCATCACGCACGTGCAGATCCAGCCGATGTACGACTACAACAGCGTTGACGAGACGAAGCCTCTTGACAACGGGAACTACAACTGGGGCTATGACCCGGAGAACTACAACGTGCCGGAAGGCTCTTACTCCTCGAACGCATACGATCCCAAGACCCGCATCGTCGAGGCGAAGGAAATGGTCAACGGTCTGCACAGGAACGGTCTGCGCGTGGTCATGGACGTCGTGTACAACCACGTCGGTGACGTCAACACGAACCCATTCAACCTCACCGTTCCCGGCTACTACTTCCGTTACCAGAACGGTTCCCTCGTCAATAACTCCGGCTGCGGCAACGACACCGCTTCCGAGCGTGCGATGATGCGCAAGTACATTGTCGATTCCGTCACCTACTGGGCGAAGGAATACAACATGGACGGTTTCCGCTTCGATCTGATGGGACTGCATGACCTCGACACGATGAAGGCCGTGCGCGCCGCGCTCGACAAGGTAGACCCGTCGATCATCATCGTCGGCGAGGGTTGGGATATGAACTCGACAATGGACAAGTCCAAGATGTCGATCCAGCCGAATGCATACGAGCTCGACACCCACAACTCCACGGTCGCGTTTTTCAACGATTCGATCCGCGACGGTCTGAAGGGTTCCGTGTTCTCAGCGGGAGACACCGGTTTCGCAAGCGGCAAGCCGAACACCGAGGGGCTGATCCTGAACAACATGCTCGGCTGCCAGAATCCGGAAGGCATCTCGAAAGGCGCATTCTGCACGAACGGCAACGCGAACGTGAAATACGGCAATGCAGGGCAGATCGTCAACTATGTTGAGATCCATGACAATCTGACGCTCAACGACAAGCTCAATGTCTCGCTATTCGGCAAGAAGACCGACGATGAGCTTGACGCAGCGCAGAAGACCGAGAAGATCAAGGTTTCGAAGCTCGCTGATTCAGCGGTCTTCCTTGCTCATGGCGTCTCCGAATTCCAGGTGGGTCAGGAGATGCTGCGCACGAAGGGCGGCGACGAGAACAGCTACAATGCTGGCGATGACACCAACAAGCTCGACTGGGATCGCCTCAATGACGCCGAGTACGCGGACAACGCGCAGTACATGCGCGATCTGATCAAGATTCGCAAGCGCAACGCTGTGCTCCGTGTCGGCGCTTATGACACGATCAACAAGAACGCGAAGGTGCTGAAGTCCGCCGATGGCCTCGTCGCATACGAGGTCAAGGATGACAACGGCGCGAACTACGTGGTTGTGCTCAACCACAATGATCAGCCAACTGACCTCAATGGTGTCACCGCAGGCAAGTACGGCGTGCTGGTCTCCAATGGCAAGACCTATCTGCATCCAGCAGTCTCCGATACGACGGCAGCTGCAGCTGATGCCGCGCCAACGGCTGCCGGCAAGGATGTCTCGAAGGCAGGCAGCACCGTGCAAATCGCGGACGGCGATGCCATCGCAGTTCCTGCCAAGAGCGCCCTGCTGCTCGGTCCAACCGCGGTGATGAGTGAGCCGGACAATCCGAATAACCCGGATAATCCGAACAATCCGGACAACCCGAACAATCCGGACAACCCGGATAATTCGGATCAGCCTGACAAGCCAAGTGGCAACAATGCCCATAATGGTGCCAACAATGCTGCCAATGGTGCGAACAACGCGTCAGCCTCAAATGGCGGCACGGCGTCCACTGGCTCGTCGATCGCGGTCATCATTGCGATGGTCATTGTGCTCCTTGGAGTTGGCGCAGGTCTGCTGATCAAGGTTCGCGCTACCCGCGAATAGCGGCTTTAGGTTGACACCATATATCTGAATACGCACAGCAACCGAAGAATACACGGACGTGCCCTGAAAAGGCACGTCCGTTTTTCGTTGGAATAGAGCCGATGCAACGCAACGTTGCGTCATAACTGGGCTTCGTTGGTGTTCGTTGCTGGTGCGAACTGGCAGCGCGCTTTTACCGTGGATCCATCGACGCGGAAAGCCATCGGGGCTTTTCCGCCATGACAGATTGGAATGCGATGACCGATCAACCAACCGACCAACCAAAGGGATGCCCGGAACAGAAATCGGGAACTCCAGAGCCTAGATCCGCAATCATCAGTGCGCGGGGACTGATGCAATCCTTCGATGTGTCAGGACATGGCCAGATTGTGCTGAACGACCTCAGCATTGATATCCGCAGAGGCGATTTCACTGTCATCATGGGACCGTCCGGCGCCGGCAAGTCGACGTTGCTGTATGCGCTTGCCGGCCTTAGCCGTCCGACCGGTGGCACGATTGATTTCGCCGGCAAAAGCATCACCATGATGCGGGATGACGAGCTCGCTGTGTTCCGTCGCCGCAACTGCGGGTTCGTGTTCCAGCAGCATCAACTGCTTGAACGTATGAGTCTTATGGACAACGTCATCGTCGCGGGTGCACTGACGATGCGTTCGAAGCGGCAGATCGTCGAAAAGTCACGTGAACTGTTCGCACTCGTGCATATTGACACCGAAACACAGAAGCGCACCAGCGCGCAGGTTTCCGGTGGCGAGGCGCAGCGGGCGAGCATCGTGCGCGCATTGATCAATGACCCGGCGCTCGTGTTCGCGGACGAGCCCACCGGCGCACTCAACTCTCATCATGCAAAAGCCGTGCTCGACGTGTTCTCGATGCTCCATGCGCGTGGCCAGAGCATTGTCATGGTCACACACGACCGACACAGCGCGTTGCGCGCCAACCGCGTGCTGTATTTGCGCGATGGCGTCATCGCCGGAGAGTGCGCGCTTGGCTCATGGGCCGCTGGCACATACGACGGTCGAGAGCACAAGCTTGCCGTCTTCCTCGAAGAGATGGGATGGTGACCACACATGCGTACTCTTGCCATGCACCAGTGGCGAAGGGCCAAAGGCGCGTTCATCGGTTTCGGCATTGCCATACTGATCGCCGCCTGCATGCTCGGCTCCGCGCTCACATTGCTGTTCACGGTTCCGGCACGGTATGACGCACTCGCCAACGAACTCGACGCGGCGGACGTCAATATTGTCATTCCCAAAGTGGCGGCCAGCAACGGTGTTCGCCAGCAAATCGCCGACGTTGACGGGGTCTCCTCCGTAGAAGAGCAGAACGTCATTCTGACCGATTCGACGATCAAGGATTTCCGCGGAACCGATTTCACAATCCGCACGATGATCATCGACGACGGCACGCCACGCGCACTCAACCGTACGAAGACCACGGCAACGGATCTCGAACATGAAGGCGGCCGCGGCATTGCCATTCCGCAATATGCTGAACAATTCGGCGAGTTCGCTCCCGGTGGCACAATCAGCATGCGCATGGATGGTGAAGACGCGACTTTCCGCATTTGTGCCGTTGATGAGGAGATGGAATTCGGTAACGCCGGCTCCGGAATCCTGCTGTTTGGTGCGCCACCAGAGACTTTTGACGATCTCGAGCGGCGTCTTCCCGACGCTCGCATGACGCAGTATGCGCTGCGCACCGCTCCTGGCGCGGATGCCGCGCAGGTGAGATCCACAATCGAACGCGAACTGGCAAGCGATGGCGTGCCGCTCGCCGCCGCTATAGACCGCGACACCGTGCGCTCAACACGCACAATGGTCAGCCAGCTGATCATTCTTGTTCTCGTCGTGTTCGCAGGCACTGTCGCAATCGTCAGCCTTGCGTTGTGCACATTCCATACCAAGAACATCGTTGAGCAGGAGCGCATTGACATGGGCGTGCTGAAGGCCCTGGGCTATACCGGATCGATGATCTCACGGGCGATGATGACGCCGTACACTGTCGTGTGCGCCGCCGCGTCACTGCTGGGCCTGGCATTCTCCTTCGCCTTGACTTCTATGCTAGGTTCGCTCGTATCGATGCAATCCGGTTTCACATACGAGCCGACTGCAGACATCCGCGCATTCGGCATAACACTGATCGTGCTTGTCGCAGTCACGCTGCTGTTCGCATGGATAGGCGTGCATTCAGTCCGCGCACTGCAGCCAATCGACGCGATCCGAGGCTGCGGACGATCCGCGCGCCGTGCGATGCTCGCATTGCAGGACACCCCGGGCAACGCGCCCACGGCAATCACATTGCAGCAGGTCGGCGCGTCTGCGTCACGCAACATGCTCGTCGGAGCAATCGCGATGCTGATGACATTGCTGATCTCATTCTCCGCGACGCTCGTTCACAACTCTGCAGTCAAACCAGACAACCTCTACAACACGCTATCAGGGGAGACCCCGCAGATCACCGTCATTCCAGACGCCGCCCACACCGGTGAAGTCAGACATCGTATTGAAGCGATTCCAGATGTTGACGATGTCATCAACTACACGACTGAGCGCGTCAGCATCGACGGCACACGAATGCCGGCCTATGTCAGTGATGATTTCACCGCAGCCAGCAATGACATCCATTATGAGGGCGAACATCCAAGCACTGATGGGCAGATCGCCATCGGCTCCGCCTTGGCTGCCGCCCATCCGATCGGCTCCATCATTACTGTGACGCTTGGGGACGTCTCCCGCAGCTATGAAATCGTCGGATATATCCAGAGCGTCAATGACGGCGGCAACGCATGCGAATTGACGGAATCGGGATACCAACGGCTCGACCCCACATTCGCAGATGGGCGGCGCACGCTGTATGTCTACTGCGATGGGCCGTCAAGCGGGAAAATCATCAGAGCAATCAAAGAGGAATGCGCGGATCTCAATGTTCACGTCAACGATATGGAACGAATGCGCACAACAAGTCAGGAGATGTACGGCACATTGATGTCCTCAGTGAGCCTTGCAATATTCGTCATCGCGCTCATTCTGGCATCGCTCGTGCTGATGATGGTCATCCGCTCGTCCATCGTTCGTGAACGCCGCCGTTTCGGCATACTCAAGGCTCTCGGGTACACATCCGGACAGCTGATGATGCAAGTCTCAGCCACGCTATTGCCGGCGACGGTCATTGGAGCGGCGATTGGCATGGTCATCGCATTGACAACCATGCGCGGAACAATCGACACGATGCTCTCCATAGTCGGTGTCATGCGCAGCCAATTCGAAATGCCAGCCGTGCTGCCGGCAGCCGCGTCGGTAATCTTGGTAATACTGCAGTTTGCGCTCGCTCTCGGTTTCGCGCGACCGATACGCAAAGTAAGCGCTTACGCGCTCATTACGGAATGAGCCCCGGACGAAAACCGATACCAGACAGGCAAGGAACAGCTAATGGAATTCCTCACCAGACTCAAAGATCTACGCCGGCAGTCCGGGCTCTCCCAGGAACAGCTCGCAAACCGCATCGGCGTTTCCAGGCAAGCAATCTCCAAATGGGAGAGCGGAACCGGGAGGCCGGAAATCGAAAACCTCGTCGCGCTCGCCGACGTGTTTGCCGTCAGCGTTGATGCACTGCTGGGGGTTGCCGCCACGTCAAATGGAGACTCCGGCGAATACCGCTACGAAAGCGTCACCAACTACGATATTGGCCAAACCAAACATTTCGATATCGACTGCGGATCAATCTACTCATGCATGATCCGCGGATACGACGGCGAGCAGCTGCGCGTGCGCGTGGTCTCAAACACTGTGGCCGAGATCGCGCGACACTTCAAAGTGTCAATCGACGACCGTCCGAAGCGTTTGGATGTCACGGTCAACAGGGGAGCGGGCATCAGCGAAACGTTGGCGAAAGACGATGTCTCGGTAATCCTCTGGGTCCCGCAGCGTTATATCACAACAATGGAATGTGCGGCGAAGACCTTCGAAGCGCATGTGCGGGGCCTGGCATGTGACGGGGTCGAGCTCGACGTGCGCACGCAGCGACTCACGCTCGACGGTGTGCATGCGCATGTCGAGATCGACTGCAATCTCGATATGGATATCACATGCGTCACCTTGGACGGGCGAGTTGATGTCAACCAGCTCTCTGCGACCTCCCATATCACCGTGCCACGGGATGCGCCGGTGGCTGTGCAGACGCGCGGATTGCGCACCCACACAATCATAGGTCCAGGTGTGCGTGTGGATGAGGATTCGAAAAACATCATTGAACTCAACGGTGTGGGGAGCGAGCTGATCATAGAAGGAAGATGAAGTGAAATCGAGGTGAAACACCCTTGTGCATGTCATGCCAGAGCGATACCATGAAGACCCATGGCTAGAAGACAACATGGCAATGCTCAAGAACACGTCACCAAGCATATTTTCGTCACTGGCGGCGTTGTTTCCTCCCTTGGCAAGGGTCTTACCGCTTCCTCTCTCGGACGTCTGCTGCGCAGCCGGGGACTGCGTGTGCTGCAGCAGAAACTCGACCCGTACATCAATGTCGATCCCGGCACCATGAACCCGTTCCAGCACGGCGAGGTCTATGTGACCGAGGATGGCGCGGAAACCGATCTCGACATCGGTCACTACGAGCGTTTCCTGGACGTCTTCCTTTCACAGAAGGCGAACGTCACCACCGGCCAGATCTACCAGGAGGTCCTTCGCAAGGAACGCGCCGGTGAGTACCTCGGCCAGTGCGTGCAGGTAATCCCGCATATCACGAACGAGATCAAATCCCGTATGCGTGCGCAGGCCTCCGATGACGTCGACGTGATCATCACCGAGATCGGCGGCACGGTGGGTGACATCGAATCGCAGCCGTTCATGGAGGCCGCACGTGAGGTGCGTCGTGATCTCGGTCCCGAGAACTGCATGTTCATCCATGTATCGCTTGTGCCCTACATTGCCGCCGCCCACGAGCTCAAGACGAAGCCGACGCAGCATTCCGTGATGATGCTGCGACAGCTCGGCATCTCGCCGGATGCACTCGTGCTCAGGAGCGACCGTCCGCTCAACCAGTCCATCAAAGACAAGATCTCGCTCATGTGCGACGTCGACTCCGAGGGCGTGGTGAACTGTGTGGACGCCAGCAGCATCTACGATGTGCCGAAGGTGCTGTTCGACGAAGGTCTCGATGCCTATGTGGTCCGAGAGCTCGGCCTGCCGTTCCATGACGTTGATTGGGACGAGTGGGAGGACCTTCTTGAACGCGTGCACCACCCCAAGCATGAGGTGAACATCGCCATCGTCGGCAAGTACATCGACCTTCCCGATGCCTACCTTTCGGTCACTGAGGCCATCAAGGCCGGCGGTTTCGCCAACTGGGCCAAGGTCAACGTGAAATGGGTCGCCGCTGATCTGTGCGAGACGGAGGCCGGTGCGGCTGCGGCCCTCAACAATGTCGACGGCATCGTGATTCCGGGCGGCTTCGGCATTCGTGGCATCGACGGCAAGATCGGCGCCCTGCGCTTCGCACGCGAGCACAAGCTTCCGGCACTTGGACTGTGCCTGGGGCTGCAGTCGATGGTGATCGAATATGCCCGTGACGTGCTCGACATCAAGGATGCGAATTCCTCGGAGTTCGACCCGGAGTGTGCGAATCCCGTCATTGCCACGATGGAGGAGCAGAAGGACATCGTCGCCGGCAATGGCGACATGGGCCATACGATGCGTCTGGGCTCCTATCCGGCGGAACTGCTCGAAGATTCGCTGGTCGCCAAGCTCTATGGGACCACCCACGTGACCGAACGCCATCGTCATCGTTACGAGGTGAACGTGGCATACAAGGATCGTCTGCGCGAGGGCGGTCTGGTCATCTCCGGTCAGAGCCCCGACGGCGAGCTCACCGAATTCGTGGAACTGCCGCAGGATGTGCACCCGTTCTATGTCGCCACCCAGGCGCATCCGGAGTTCAAATCGCGCCCGACCAAGCCGCACCCGTTGTTTGCCGGTTTGGTGAAGGCTGCGTTGGACCATCAGGAGGCGCGTGACACCAAGAAGGCCACTGCCGAATAGGGCCTAGGTGCCGTCTGAGGCGGCTTTGTGAAGAATGCACGAAACATGGTCATGAACCGCTTGCTGTTCATGACCATGTTGCATAATATGGACAGGCCCAATTCCTTTTGGGATTTCTTTGGGGAGTGTTTTCAAGGAGCAATATGACTTTTCCATCCGGCAATGGTGGGTTCTCTTCGAACGGAGCCAACAATCAGGTGCCATCGGATGCCAGCGACATGCGTGATTTCGAGTCGACGCAGGTGTTCACGCCGATGCAGGATGCGCCACTGCCCCCACAGCAGCACGCTTCCAATGCAGGCATGAATGGGCCTGCCGCAGGAAAAAGGCACCATGTATGGCCATGGATCGTGCTGGCGCTGGTCGTCGTGCTGGCAGGCGCCTGTGCCGGTCTTGTGGCGTTCTTCAATACCCGCGCGCTGCCCGGCACCACGCTCTGGGGAGTTGACGTGTCCGGAAAGACGCAGCAGCAGATTGCCCAGACCATTTCCAACGAGGTGGACGGCACCAAGATTCCGGTGAGCTACGAGGGCAAAACCGGGTCGGTCACGCTGGCGGACCTCGGTGTCAAGGTCGATGCACAGCAAATCGCTCAGGAGGCAGTGGATGCGAAACGCCATGAGAACGTATTCGCCCGATATGCACCATGGGCGAAGCATGACGTGAACCCGGCCATCGATGCCGAAGATGCGAATCCGGAAGCCCTCGATGAGCAGCTGGGCACCAACAGCATCAAACCTGTCGACGCCAAGCTGCAGGTGGGTGATGATGGCAGCACCATCACGGTCATCGAAGGCACGGAGGGTCACGGTGCCGATCCGACCGAGACCGCCAACGAGGCGGTGCGTGTCGTGCAGTCCCTGGGAGCGCAGGAACCGAAGACCGTGGAGGTGCGGCTCAAGACCATCTCTCCGGCGATCACCACCGATGAGGCGAACAAGGCCAAATCCACGTTGGACAAACTGATGACACAGAAGCCGGGCGTGTACATTGGCAAGGAACGGTTCGCCGCATTCACACCGTCTATGATCCTCGCCGCGACGACGATCGACCCGAACGGCAACGGCACGCTGCCGCAAGGCCAGATCCGCAACGGCAACGTCGTCTACGATGCGACTGCCCTGCAGAAGGCATATGACGAGCAGATCAAGCCGAACATCAAGTCCACCAGGGAAGATCGCGAGGTCATCGTCAACAACAACGGCACCGAGATCGAAGTGATCAAGGAAGGCCATGACGGTGTGACACTCGACGATGGTGCAGACGCCAACATCGGCACCAAGGCGATCGATGCGTTTGGCAAGGGGAACGGGACCGTGTCCGTTTCCGGCAAACTCGACCCGATGAAGGTGAAGGAGACAAAACGGCACGTTGTGGTCGATCTCTCGGATCACACCGTGACCGCTTTGGAGAACGGCAACGCGGTGAAGACGATGCATATGTCCGCAGGCCAAGGCAACGACTATGCCACCGGCAAATGCCAGGCCTCGGGCGACATGTGCACGCCGGAAGGTGATTTCGAGATCTGGCTCAAATACCCATCTCAGAACATGTCGGGCACGTTGACGCTTTCGGACGGCAAGAAGGAGACGTGGGACGTCAAGAACGTCGGCTTCGTCAACTATTTCTCGAAGAGCGGCTGCGCCATCCATCGCATTGCCACGCAGACCCCGTACACCGATGCGCAGATTCAGGCCCTGGGTGAGAACACCTCCCACGGTTGCGTTGGCATCGGCTGGGACATGGCGGAATGGTTCTACAACTGGTGCGTGGATGGCACCAGCGTGCACGTCCAGCAATAAGGGGCAACAAAACCAGAAAGGCCCGGCGAGTTCTAGAACTCGCCGGGCCTTCGTTATCCGAATGCATGCCACATGGGGCGCCCGCCATCGTCGTCGAGTCTTGCAGACGTGATGAACATTACGGGAGAAAAGTGATGAAAAACCTAGATTTTTGTCATTCCTTCTGTTAGGTTAAGACAGGAACGAATTTGATAGGAGGCAGCGCAAGTGGCAGACAACCAGGCGCCCCATGCCGCACGGGATGTGGAGATGAATCAGTACATCGCCGATCGCGGTCGCGTCAATGAAGACAAGCTGCGACAGGACGACGAGATCATCGAGCAGTTCGGCGAATACGGCTACGGATGGCATGATTCCGACGCCGCAGGAGAAGCGGCGAAAAAAGGCATCGATGAGAACGTGGTCCGTGAGATCTCGGCGGACAAGCACGAACCTGAGTGGATGCTCGACATGCGTCTGCGTGGTTACCGGGCGTTCATCGAGCAACCGATGCCGAAATGGGGTGTGGATCTTTCGGGATTCCACGCACAGGATTTCAAGTACTATGTCAAGCCCGTCGGCAAGCAGGCTGCAAGCTGGGAGGACCTCCCTGAGGATATCCGAACCACCTACGACAGGCTGGGCATACCCGAGGCCGAGAAGAGCCGCCTGGTTTCCGGTGTTGCGGCCCAGTACGAATCCGAGGTCATCTACAACTCCATTCAGGATGATCTTGCCAAGCAAGGCGTCATCTTCGTCGACACCGACACCGCCGTACGCGAGTACCCGGAACTAGTGCAGAAATACTTCGGAACGGTCGTCCCCCCTGAAGACAACAAATTCGGGGCCCTGAACACGGCAGCATGGTCGGGCGGCTCGTTCGTGTATGTGCCCAAGGGCGTGCATGTGGACATTCCGTTGCAGGCCTACTTCCGCATCAACACCCCGAACATGGGGCAGTTCGAACGCACGCTGATCATCGCCGACGAAGGCTCCTACGTGCATTACGTGGAGGGGTGCACGGCGCCGATCTACTCGACCGACTCGCTGCACGCCGCAATCGTCGAGATCATCGTCGAGAAGAACGCCCGCGTCCGGTACACCACCGTGCAGAACTGGTCGAACAACGTGTACAATCTCGTCACGCAACGCGCCTACGTGCGCGAGGGCGCCACCATGGAATGGGTCGACGGCAACATCGGCTCGAAGGCCACCATGAAATACCCCGCCTGCATCCTTGCCGAACCCTACGCCAGCGCCTCCACGATGTCGCTGGGTTTCGCAGGCAAGGGGCAGTACCAGGACACCGGTGCGAAGATGATTCACTTGGCCCCCCACACCTCTTCCACCATCGTCGCGAAGTCCATATCGCGAGGAGGTGGGCGTTCCGCCTATCGAGGACTCGTCAAGATCGTCGACGGCGCCGAAGGGTCGAGCTCCAATGTGGTGTGTGATGCGCTGCTGGTCGATGACTTCTCCCGTTCCGACACCTACCCCCATGTGGATGTGCGCGAGGACGACGTCTCGATGGCCCATGAGGCAACGGTCTCGAAGGTCTCCGAGGACCAGCTGTTCTACCTGATGAGCCGCGGCATTGAGGAAAAGGAGGCCATGGCGATGATCGTGCGTGGATTCGTCGAGCCAATCAGCCGTGAGCTGCCCATGGAATACGCGCTCGAACTCAACCGTTTGGTTGAATTGCAGATGGAAGGATCGGTGGGCTGACCTATGGCAGACCCAAAGGAAATCAACATCCCGGTGGCGGATCCAAATGACCCGTATGCGATTCCCGCCGCCATGCCGTCGAGTGCCGACACGGCGCCACGCTCATTCGAAGTGGAGACGTTCCCGGTGCCCACGCGCAAGCAGGAGGATTGGCGATTCACGCCCGTCGACCGCCTCAGTGAATTCTTCGATGTGTTCGAACCCAGCGGCCGAACGCAGGTGAGCGTGACGATGATCGATGGCTCCGCAGTGGACGGGTCCAAGGTCGATGTGCGCACGGTGAACATGGGCGAAGACCTGAGCGGTACCGTGAGCATGCCGAATGACCGTGTCTCTTGCGTCGAATGGAACAGTGCCAGGGAATCCACGATCATCGAACTCAAGCAGGATCTCGAGCATCCCGTGCTGGTCAAGGTGTTCGGAACCGATGACGCTCTGGATGCCCTGCATCTGGTCATCGCAGCCGACGCTCGCGTCCATGCCGATGTCGTCGTGGAGCACTATGGCAATGCCAGACTCGCCGAAGGCGTGGAGATCGTCACCGGCGAGGACTCCCACATCAGCACGACCTTCATTCAGGAATGGGACCGTGGCTCCAAGCATGTGGGCAACCATCGCATCCATGTGGGCAAGGAGGCATCGCTGCGTCATTCGCAGGTCACGCTCGGTGGCGACGTGGTACGCATCCGCATGGATCAGGATTTCGGCGGCGAGCATGGCGAGCTCAACATGCTCGGCATTTACTTCGTCGATCCGGGCGAGCATATCGAACATCGTACGATGGTCGTGCACAACGAACCCGAATGCAAGTCCCGTGTGGTCTACAAGGGTGCGCTGAGCGGCAAGGACGCCCATTCCACGTGGGTGGGCAATGCGCTGATCCAGCCCACCGCACCGGGAACCGACTCCTACGAACTCAACCGCAATCTGGTGCTCACGTCGGGAGCCGTTGCCGACTCCGAACCGAATCTTGAGATCGAGAACGGCAACATAGTGGGGGCCGGGCATGCCAGCTCGGTCGGCCGTTTCGACGACGAGGAACTGTTCTACCTGGAATCGCGCGGCATCCCCGAGAAAGAGGCTCGAAAGCTCGTTGTGCGCGGTTTCTTCGGCGAGCTCGTCGAGGAGATCGGCATCGATGAGATCGCCACGCATCTCATGCAGGCCATCGACCGTCGCCTGGTGCGCGGTGAGAACGAAGCAATGACGAACGTTTTGGAGGAGAAGTAATGTCGACGTTGGAAATCAGGGATCTCTACGCATCGGTGGAGACGAAGGAAGGCCGCAAGCAGATTCTGCGCGGTGTCAATCTCACGGTGAACTCGGGCGAGACCCATGCGATCATGGGACCGAACGGTTCGGGCAAGTCGACGCTGGCCTACACTCTGGCAGGCCACCCGAAATACGAGGTGGATTCGGGTGAGGTGCTGCTCGACGGCGAGGACATTCTCAAGATGACGCCGGATGAACGCGCCAAGGCGGGCCTGTTCCTGGCGATGCAGTATCCGGTCGAGGTTCCCGGCGTCTCCATGACGAACTTCCTGCGCACCGCCGTCACCGAGGTCACTGGCAAGGCGCCGGCGATCCGTACGTGGGCGAAGGAGCTTTCCAGCGCGATGAAGGACCTCAAGATGGATCCGAAATTCGCTTCGCGCTCCGTCAACGAAGGGTTCTCCGGGGGTGAGAAGAAGCGGGCCGAGGTATTGCAGCTCGAGATGCTCAAGCCGAAGTTCGCGATTCTCGACGAGACGGATTCCGGACTGGACGTCGATGCGCTGCGCGTCGTGTCTGAAGGGGTGAATCGTGCCAAGGAGAGCAACGACTTCGGCATCCTCATGGTCACCCATTACACGCGTATTCTCAAGTACATCAAGCCCGACGTCGTGCATGTGTTCGCACAGGGTCACTTCGTGAAGACGGGAGGCCCGGAGTTGGCCGACGAGCTGGAGGAGACCGGTTACGACATGTACCTGCCGGAAGGTTCAGATTCCGAATCCGCTTTGGCATGAATGACCCATGACTATTCGTAAGGTGTTGTGATGACGGATATCACTGCGATTCGCGAGCAATTCCCCATTCTCGACCAGCAGATCAATGGCCATCCGCTGGTGTATCTCGACAGTGGCGCCACAGCGCAGAAGCCGCAATGCGTCATCGACGCCGAATCCCGTTTCTACGAGACGGTCAACGCCGGTGTGCATCGCGGAGCCCACACCTTGGCCGGTCTGTCCACCGTCGCCTTCGAACAGGCCCGTGCCAAGGTGGCCGCACTCGTGGGCGCCTCAGCTGAGGAAGGCAACGAGGAGCTTGCGGTGACCATGGGTGCCACCGACGGACTCAACACGCTGGCCACGGCGTTCGGCAACGCCTCATTGGGGCGTGGCGGCAAGGTCGCTGAGCGTTTCGCACTGAAACCGGGCGACGAGATCGTCGTCTCTCGCGCGGAACACCATTCCGTACTGCTGCCATTCCAGGAGCTTGCCTCGCGTACCGGCGCCACCCTCAAATGGTTCGATCTGGATGACGACGGTCGCATCCTCTCCGACACCGCAGGCGAGGTCATCACGGAACGGACCAAGGTGGTGGCCGTGACCCATGTGGGCAATGTCACCGGTGCCATAACCGATATTGCCCCGATTGTCAAACGCACCCATGAGGTCGGGGGCGTCTTCATTCTGGACGCATGCCAATCGGTGCCTCACATTCCGGTCGACTTCCATGCGTTGGACGTGGATTTCGCGGTGTTCAGCGCCCACAAGATGTACGGTCCCACTGGCGTGGGCTTCCTGTACGGCAAGCGCGATTTGTTGGAGGCATTGCCTCCGGCCAAGTTCGGCGGTTCCATGGTCGAGCTTGCCTTCATGGACAGACCTGCCCAGTACATGGCGCCTCCGGCACGGTTCGAGGCCGGGACGCAGCCGGTGGCCCAAGTGGTCGCAGCCGGCGTGGCGGCGGATTGGATGATGGGCATCGGCATGGAGACGATTGCCGACCATGAACGCATCATCACCGAAGAACTGCTCCGGCTTGCCGAAGTTGATGGAGTTCGCATTCTGGGCCCTCAGGACGGGACGAACCGCATCGGCACGGTGGCCTTCGAAGTGGATGGGGTGCATCCGCACGATGTGGGGCAGTACATCGACGCCCAAGGCATCGCGATACGTGTAGGGCATCATTGCGCCCAGCCCATCCACAGGCATTTCGGTGTATTCGCTTCGAACCGTGCGTCTTCGGGCATATACAACACACCCGAGGACGCACAGGCGTTGGTTGAGGCGGTGGAAGGCGTGCGCCGCTTCTTCCTGCGGTGAAGGCTTAGGAGTCTTCGGGCTACCTAACAGGCAGGGAATAGTCTCGAACGATATATGTTGCTTGTGTAGGAATGAAGGAAAGGAGCGGGATGGCGGATTTGGGAAGCCAGGAACTCGAGCAGATGTACCAGGAAGTGATTCTCGATGCCTCGCGTCATCCACATGGCAGGGGCACACTGACATCGGAGGGCGATCCTGCGGCAATCGGAGGCGAGGCGACAGTCACCGCTGTGCATGAGTCCTGCTCCGCGGCACGGTCGCACCAATTCAATCCGACCTGTGGCGATGAGGTCACCGTGCATGTCGAAGTGAGCGATAGTGAACCCCACCGCATCGAAAGCGTTGTCTGGGATGGTCAAGGATGCTCGATTTCACAGGCGAGCCTGTCGATCATGGTCGATCTCGTGGAAGGGAAGACCGTCGATGAGGCCATGGAGCTGTTCGGCCAATTCCATAAGCTGATGGAATCGCGAGGCGCCGGTCTCGATGACGAACAGGCAGAGGATGCGTTGGGCGATGCCGCAGTATTCCAAGGGGTTTCCAAATACCCGATGCGCATCAAATGCGCATTGCTCGGCTGGGAGGGGCTCAGGGACTCATTGGCGAAGGCCCTCGCATCCCAGCACTCCGAGGCAACCGAGCATGACGAGATGAAGGAGGACTGATATGAGCGACAATCTGGTTCCCGAACCGCAATCCACCATCTTCGATGCGGTCAATGCCGTCGTCGGCAATGAGGATGAGGCGCAGGCGATCATTGCGAATCCATCGTTGGCGAAGGACATTCTGGGCGACGACGACGCATCTGCCGTCAAGTCGGAGTGCTGTGGCGGCCATGGTGGCCAGTCGCAAGACCATGAATGCGCATGCCGATCCGATGGCATCGAGCTCAAAGGTGTCGATGAGATCGGCCGTGCCACTGCGGCGGATGTGAAGGAGGCCCTGCATCAGGTGATCGATCCGGAACTGGGCATCGATGTGATCGACCTGGGTTTGGTCTATGGTATCGAAATCGATGAGCTCGGCCGCGCGATCATCACGATGACGCTGACGACGCCTGCATGCCCATTGACCGACCTGATTGAAGACGAATGCGCCAGCACCTTGGCCGGCTTGGTGGAGGAGTTCCGCATCGACTGGACTTGGACACCTCGTTGGACCGTCGACAAGATCACGCCGGAAGGCCGTGACCAGCTTGCGGCATTGGGCTTCAACCTCGACAATATGCCACGATACTGAGCTGTGGTATGTGGAAGGGGCCGCCTCCAATATATTGGAGGCGGCCCCTTCCACATACCACAGCACGTCACTGGCGGCTAGTCGTCGACCACCGTTCCCTTCGGCACCACGGTGATGCCGTCGGAGGTCACGGTGAAGCCACGTGCCAAGTCGTGTTCGACGTCAAGACCAACAGTCGAATTCTCGGTGAGCACCACATTCTTGTCGAGAATGGCACGGTTCACACGGGCCCTGCGGTTGATCTCCACATTGTCGAACAGGATCGAATCATTGACCTGCGACCATGAATGCACTCGCACATTCGGTGAAATCACCGAATGGTGAATCTCGCCACCCGATACGATGACGCCGGGGGAGACGATGGAATCGGTGGCATGGCCGATGCGGTCGCCGGCCGCATGCACGAACTTGGCCGGCGGAAGATTGCCTGAATTCGTATAAATCGGCCATTCCATATTGTAAAGGTTGAATTCGGGGGTGCAGGAGATGAGATCCATATGCGCATCGTAGAACTGCCTGATTGTGCCCACGTCGCGCCAGTAGGCATGATCCGTGGGGGTGGCCCCTGGAATCTCGTTCCTGCTGAAGTCGTAGACGCCGGCCTCGTTGCGTTCGGCGAAGAACGGAGCGATGTCGCCACCCATATCGTGCTTCGTGTTCTCGGCCTTGCTGTCGATGGAGAGCGCGTTGAACAACGCGTCGGTGTTCGCAACATAGTTGCCCATGGAGGCGAGGATCTCATTCGGGTTGTCTGGCAGCCCCGTCGTCTCCTTCGGCTTCTCCTGGAAGCTTTTGATCATATTCGGGTGCTCGGGGTCCACTTCGATCACGCCGAACTGGCTGGACTGCTCGATCGGCTGGCGAATGCCGGCCACGGTGAACTCGGCGCCCGATTCGATGTGCTGGTTCACCATCTGCTCGAAGTCCATGCGATAGACGTGATCAGCCCCGACAATCACCACGATGTCAGGCTGGACATCTTCGATGATGTTGATCGTCTGGTACACGGCGTCCGCTGAGCCGAGATACCAGTGCTTGCCGAGCCGCTGCTGTGCGGGGACGGGGGAGACGTAGTTGCCCAGCAATGTGGAGAAGCGCCACAGCTGCGAGATATGGCGGTCAAGTGAGTGCGACTTGTACTGGGTGAGCACAATCACTTGGCTATACCCGGAATTCACCAGATTGCTCAACGGGAAATCGATGAGTCGGTATACACCACCAAATGGGACGGCGGGCTTCGCGCGATCCCTGGTCAACGGCATGAGACGCGTTCCTTCGCCGCCTGCGAGGACGATGGAAAGAATCTTGGGGTTCTTCTTCGCCATAGCAGCTCCTTCCTGCGGATCCACAGAACCTAATCTGTTCAGCATTCATCATTGAAGACACCTCAATAATTGCATAGATTCGCTGTGAGGTAAAACCGAATCGCCCAAAACGCCGTCGTTTTTGCAAGAAAAGCTCAAAACGTTCCATAATATGGAACCGTTTTCGGAGGATGTGTCCCACGCTCCGAATCAGCGGGCATGCTTCAGATCGCGCGTGCTATAAAATGCGACGGCGCTCGATGCGGCGACGTTGAGGGAGTCCACGTCATGGCTCATGGGAATCTTCACGGTGAGATCGGCATTCGCGATTGTATGTCGTGACAGTCCGTCGCCTTCCGTGCCGAAGATCAGTGCCAGTTTTTCGATATGCGTGTTGTCGTTGGCGTGGAGACGCCACACGAGGTCGTCAAGCGAGATTGAGTCATCGGATAGCGCCATCGCCGCGGTGGTGAAGCCGAGCCCATGCAGTTCCTCCAGACCCTGCCACGGCCAGTAGTGCACGTCATCGCCCCCTATGCGCGTCCATGGCACTTGGAAAACGGTGCCCATCGACACACGGATGGCGCGGCGATACAGGGGGTCTGAGCATGAGGGCGTGACCAGCACCGCATCGACATCCAACGCCGCTGCCGAACGCATGATGGCTCCGACGTTGGTGTGGTCCACTATGTTCTCCAGCACGGCGATGCGCGTGGCATTCGCACATACCTCCGCCACAGTGGGAAGCTCCCAGCGACGCATGGCAGCCAACGCCCCGCGGTGCAGCCGGTAGCCGGTGATGCGTCTGAGCTGTTCGGGAGAGGCGACGTAGACGGGAATGTCGTCGCCCCAGTGTTCATCGATGAACGCGAAGATGTCGGCCATGCCTTCGATCCATGGTTCCTCCACCAGCAGGGAAATCGGTTGGCGTCCCGCGGCCAATGCGCGCGTGATCACCTTGGGGGATTCCGCTATGAATATGCCTTTGCTTGGTTCGAGCCGGTTGCGTAGCTGAAGTTCGGTGAGATTCGTGTATGCCTCCACCTGAGGGTCATCGATGGACTCGAGATGCACCAGCTGCATGATTGCCTTTCCGAATGGAGAAATAAAAAACCGGCTCCCGAAGGAGCCGGTAGCTGGTGTCCGGAGCGGGACTTGAACCCGCACGCCTGTATAAAATAGGCACTAGCACCTCAAGCTAGCGCGTCTACCATTCCGCCACCCGGACAGGTGCGTTGCAGCGCAACAGAAAGAAAATATACGCGAATATACGGATCAATGCAAATTCGGCGTGTCGTTTTTTGAGACCGAGGCCAAAGGGTTGGAAATCAGGGGAAAACGGTTACCCATATGCGCTAGGGTACAACTATGACCGACGCAATGTTTGTGGTGGATGCGACCAGTGACGATGCTCCGCTGAGCAGTGATGAACTGCAGACCGGGTGGACCCTGCGATTGCCCGAGGAGGTGAGGCGACATGCCATCGGCTCCATGCGCCTGAAGGAAGGCGATGAGCTGCAGCTTTCCGACGGCACGGGGTTGCGCATCCAGGCTGTGGTGGACGATTCCAAGTCGGGCATCGTCAGGGTGCTCGGATTCACCAAGGAGGAACGCCCTGTGGTCAGATTGGGCCTCATTCAGGCTCTGGCCAAGAATGGGCACGATGAGCAGGCGATCGATATGGCCACGCAGATTGGGGTGGACGAGGTGACACCCTGGCAGGCGGACCGTTCCATCGCAAGATTCAAAGCGGGACGCACCGATCGCAAATGGATGCAGACGCTGCGTGCGGCCACCGAGCAATCTCGGCGGGCGTTCGTTCCCGAACTGCACGACATGGCAACAAGCAAGCAGGTTCTTGCCATGATTCGGCGTGCCATGGTGCATGGCGATCTGGTCATCGTGCTCCATCAGGACGCGAACGTCACATGGTCGGACGTCGAACATCAGGTGGAGGAGCTTGCTGCGAAATGCTTGGATGACGGCAAGGAACGGACGGTCAGTGTGGTTGTGGGTCCTGAAGGCGGCATCAGCGATCAGGAGGTCGAAATGTTCGCCGAGGCGGGAGCGTTGGTCTGCGTGCTGGGGCGCAACATCCTGCGCGCCTCGGCTGCAGGCCCCGTGGCGCTTGGGCTGCTGAGCCGTGCGATAGGCAGGTACCGTTGAGCGGACAACGCGTTCCTTCATGGAATGAATATGCGCGCGGATTGGTAGTATGGGCAGAGGAAAAATCCATCACGCCAAGGAGTGAGACGGTATGAAAGACGCGGATTGCCTGTTCTGCAAGATCATTGACTGCGAGGTGCCGAGTGAGAAGGTGTTCGAGGACGCGCAGGTGTATGCGTTCAAAGACATCAATCCAAAGGCCAAGGTGCATGTGCTGGTGGTGCCTCGCGACCATTACCGCAACGTCGACGCATTGGCGCAGGCCGATCCGGCATTGTTGGCGCATATGGTCGAAGTGGCCCAGGGCATTGCCGATGACGCATATAACGGCTCGTACCGCCTGATCTTCAACACCGGTGAGGACGCCGGGCAGACGGTGTTCCACGTGCATGCGCATGTGCTCACCGGCGAGCCCATGGAAGAATGACACGATATCTCTCCAAGACGCCACAGACGTATAGAACATGTAGAAGAGGAGCAGTTGGCGACTACAACACGAACGGTCGATATTCCCGAACAGCTGGATTCCGTGAAAGTACTCGGAGTGTACGATGAGGTGATTCGCGAGATCGAACGCGAATACAAGGAGATTACCGTGCATGTGCGCGGCAATCGCATCACCATTACCTCCACCTCGCGGCAAGGCGAGCGCGAGGCGTCGCAGGCGCAGGAGCTCATTCGCGCACTCATCGATGCGGCTTACACCAGTCCGCTCGACGCAGCCACGGTTCGCCGTATGATGGAACAGCAGGTGTTGCATAACGATGTACGCGACGAGGTGCCCGGCCATGGTTCGGCCGTGCAGAAGCTGCGCAGGTTCAAGGAGCATGAGCGCACGCAGGCGCGACAGATTGAGTCCGTTCATCGCAAGCCGAGTGTGCCAGGGACCATCACCTATGCCGCCGGGTATCCGGTGCGGCCGAAGACCTCCGGTCAGATCGCCTATGTGAACGCCATAGAGTCGAATACGATCACATTCGGCATTGGCCCTGCTGGTACCGGCAAGACATATCTGGCCGTGGCCAAAGCCGTAAGCGACTTCGAGGAGGGGCGTGTCAGGCGCATCATCCTCACCCGTCCCGCCGTCGAGGCGGGGGAGAACCTCGGCTTCCTGCCGGGCACACTCAACGAGAAGGTGGATCCATATCTGCGGCCGCTGTACGACGCGCTCTCCGACATGCTCGGTGCTGAACGGATGAAGCGGTATCTCGACGACGGGACCATTGAGGTGGCTCCGCTGGCGTATATGCGTGGCCGAACGCTGAATGATGCGTTCGTGATTCTCGACGAGGCGCAGAACACGACGAGTCAGCAGATGAAGATGTTCCTCACCAGACTCGGGTTCAACACGAAGATGGTGATTACCGGCGACATCACACAGGTCGACCTCGATGTGCCGCGTTCCGGGCTTGCCTCGATCGAATCGATTCTCGGGGGCATAGATGACATCGCGTTCGTGCATCTGGGGGCTTCGGATGTGGTGCGTCATGCGCTGGTGGGCAGGATCGTGGCCGCATACGAGTCGCATGATGACGCGGCACGGAGGCGCAAAGGCGGCAAAGATGCGAGAATAACGCACACGGCGGCACCTGGTCGCGGTGACGATGATGACAGGAATGCGATGGTGGTAGACGATGAGCGTTGAAGTCGCCAATGAGACGGAATGGCAGTTGGATCCCAAGGTGTTCTCGGAACTCGGCCTGTGGGTCATGCACCAGATGCGGGTGAGCACGCAGTCCGAGCTCACCATCACCTTCGTGGATCCGGAACCGATCGCAGAGCTGCATGAACGTTGGATGGACCTTCAGGGGCCAACCGACGTGATGAGCTTCCCGATGGATGAACTGCGCCCGGGGGACGAGCGGAACGAACCAGAGGGGATGCTCGGCGACATCGTGATCTGCCCGTGGGTGGCGCAGCAACAGGCTCAGGCGGCCGGTCACAGCACGATGGAGGAGATGATGCTGCTCACCATTCATGGTGTGCTGCACCTGCTGGGGTATGACCATCACACACGGGAGCAGGAACGGCAGATGTTCGGGCTGCAGCGCCAGCTGCTGCTCACGTTCTTCGCATTGCACCATGGCACAGCCTGGTCGGCGACGCTTCCCTCCGGATCGGTGAACGAACTCGAGGTGTACGAACGCAAATACGGCACGAACCGTGAGCTTGGACACTGAACGTAGGGGGCATTGAAGTGGACGAACTGAGAATCGTCACCGTGGTGGCGCTGGTTGTCGTGGCCATCGTACTGTTCTGGCAATCACTGCTCATGGCGTCGCTTGAAAGCGCCATTGTGCGGGTGACCAGGGCGAATCTGAACAACCTGATGATCGAGGCGCAGACCGATTCTGAATTGAGCCAGTTCACCCGCCAGAAGAAGATCGCGAAGATCCATCGCGTGCAGCATCTCGTTGCAAACCGGCATGCCACGTCTTCGGCCTGCGCGTTTCTGCGTATTCTGAGCAATGTGCTCATCGGGGCCTGTGTGGTATGCATTGCGGCCATATTCGCCAGTCCGGTATGGCTGCAACTCATCTATGGCGTGCTTGCCGCTCTGGTGGTTGCGTTCGTGTCGGTGTTGGCCAGACCGCGTTCCGTGGGTTCCGACAAGCCGCTGGAGATTTTGCTGGCATATTCCCATTTGGCCTCATTTGCCTATGCCTGCGCGCCGTTCCTGCACCCGCGCAAGTCGAAGAACGCGCGCAAGACCGAGCTTTCGGAGAACGAGGAGCTCGAGGAGATTCACCTTGAGCAGGGGCGCGCCGCCATCAATCGTGTGCTGGAGACGAACCGGTTCGACCCAGAGGTCTCCGAAATGCTGCACAATGTACTGGCTCTATCCGATTCCCTCACACGCGAGATCATGGTGCCTCGCACCGACATGATCTGCATTGAAAAGGACGACACGCTTGAGGACTTCCTCAAACTGTGCTCGCGTTCCGGCTATTCGCGCATTCCGGTGATTGGCAATGACATAGACGACCTGCTCGGCATCGCATACATGAAGGATGCCGTGCGCGCGACGATCTTCAACAATGCCGCGTTGAGCCGGCCCATTGAATCGATTATGCGCAAGCCCATGCTCGTGCCCGAGCTGAAGCCGGCTGACGATCTGTTCCATGAGATGCAGCAGACCTGCCACCATGTTGCCGTCGTCGTCGATGAGTACGGAGGCATCGCCGGCATGGTCACCATAGAGGATGCACTCGAGCAGATCGTGGGGGAGCTGCAGGACGAGCATGATCACACCCAGCATGGCGAGCCGCGTCAGATAGGCGAACATAAGTGGAGCATGCCGGCGCGCACTCCGATTGCCGAATTGGAGGACATCTTCGAGATCGATCTCGACGAAGATGACGTGGATACCGTGTACGGATTGCTCACCAAACTACTGGGACGTGTGCCGATCGTGGGGTCGAGCGCCGTCACGCGCGGTCTGCGCCTCACCGCAGTGGATTCCGCGGGCCGCCGCAAGAAAGTCTCCACCATTGTTGTCGAACCGGAGTCCGATGTCGATCAGACTACCTTGGAATCCGACGCTGATTCCCCGGACTCGAACTCCACCAAGAAAGAACAGGATTGATATGGCTGACCAGACACATACCAAGGGGGCCGACGCTGTTTCCGGCGTCACTCCTTACCGTTCCGGCTTCGTCGCCGTCGTGGGACGCCCGAATGTCGGCAAATCGACGCTGATCAACGCGCTCATCGGCATGCAGATCGCCATTGCGTCATCACGGCCGGAAACGACCCGCAAGGCGATTCGCGGCGTGCTCACCACCGACAACGCCCAGATTGTGCTCGTCGACACGCCGGGCATACACCGGCCCCGCACGCTGCTTGGCCAACGTCTCAACGATGTGGTGGACGAATCATTGGCGGACAGCGACGAAATCGCATTCCTGCTGCCGGCGGATCAAGAGATCGGTCCCGGTGACCGGCGCATCCTGAGCAGACTGCGTTCCCAGTTCGCCACGAAGAACGATGACGGTACCTTCAAATGGAAGGTGCCGCTCATCGCCATCGTGACGAAGATCGACCGTTTGAACCGCACCGAACTCGTCAACAAGCTCATCGAGATCAATGAATTCGCGGATTTCGCCGACATCGTGCCGGTGAGTGCGCTTGGGGACGACAATCTGCAGGAGGTGCGCACGGTGCTCATCGAGCATCTGCCGGAGGGGCCGCAGATGTACCCAACGGATCAGGTGACCGAGGAACGGCCGGAGGATGCCATCGCCGAGCTGGTGCGCGGGGTGCTGCTCGAGGAACTCGACGATGAATTGCCCCATTCCCTCGCCGTCGTGGTCGATTCCATCGACATGCCGGAAGACATGGATGAGGACGATGCGCAGGCCATGCATGGCAAAGCACGCGTGATGGTGTCCATCTACGTGGAACGCGATTCGCAGAAGCCGATCATCATCGGCAGGCACGCCGAGCATCTTGTGCGCATCAAGAAGCGATTGCGCACCCCCGTCAATCGTCTTGTGGGACGCAAGGCGAATCTTGACCTCCATGTCAAGGTGGCGAAGAACTGGCAGTCCGACCCCAAGAAACTCGACAGATTGGGCTTCTAATCCATTGATATGGGAGGGCTCCCGTCATATGTTATATGACGGGAGCCCTCCCATATCAATGGATGCAGCGGTATCAGCTTCGTTGAGAATCCTCGGAAGCGGGCTTGCGCTTGGTGTACATCTGCGTGTTGAGCAGCGTGTTGTAGCGCTTGAGCACCTTCGGGCGAATGATCTTCATGGAGGCGGTCATCAGTCCGTTCTCCTGCGTGAATTCCTCGGGAAGAATGATGAACTTGCGCACCGACTCCGCCCGGGAGACGCCTTCGTTGGCCTGATCGACCCACTTCTGCACTTCCGCGCGCACGGCGGCGTTCTGTGCGGCGTCCTCCATGGTCATGCCCGAATCGAGGCCCTGCTTGGCAAGCCATGGGCGCAGCGAGTCCTCATCCAAGGTGATGAGCGCGGAGATGAACGGACGCTTATCACCGAGCACCAACGCCTGGGAAACGAACGGGCAGCGCTTGATCACTTCCTCCATGGGGCCCGGGGAGACGTTCTTGCCGCCGGCGGTGATGATAAGGTCCTTCTTGCGTCCGATGATGAACAGGAAGCCGTCGTCATCGAGCCGCCCAAGATCGCCGGTGCGATACCAGCCATCGTCGGTGAAGCTCAGCTCGGTTTCCTCCTCGTTCTTGTGATAGCGCTTGAACACCGGGACGCCCTTGACCTGAATCTCGTTGCCGTCTCCGATGCGCACCTGGAAGCCCGGGAACGGGATGCCGACCGAACCTTGGTGGTATGGCACAGTCAGCGGGTTGAAGGCGCAAGGGGCGGTGGTTTCGGTAAGTCCGTAGCCCTCATACACGGGAATGCCAGCGCCGCGGAAGAACGCCATGAGATCGGGGTCGAGCGGTGCGCCGCCGGTCACGATCCATTTTGCGCAGCCGCCGAGGGCGTCGCGAATCGAGGAATAGACCATCGGGTCGAACATGTTGCGTCGTGCGGTGACGAAGCGGCTCGCCTTGCCCTTCTCGCTCACCTCCTGCATGTACTTCTGAGCGGCGACCACCGAGGCGGCGAAGACGCGGCCCTTCGGGCCGTTGCCGGCCTTCTGCGAGGCGGCGTTGTAGACCTTCTCGAGCACACGCGGCACCACGATCATGATGTGCGGACGTGCCACTTTGAGGTCGGCGGTCAGGGTCTTGATGCCACGGGCGATATAGATATGGATGTCACTGGCGACGCAGATGTAGTTGATGGCACGGGCGAACGAATGTGCCTGCGGCAGGAACAGGAGCACGCGGTTGCGCTTGTTATGCAGCAAATCGGGCATATAATCCGGCAGGTTCGTGGCGGTGGAGCAGTAATGGGCCTGCGTCATCTCGACGCCCTTCGGCGCAGCCGTGGAACCCGAGGTGTACACGATGGAACACAGATCGGTCTTCTTCACGCTGCGAATGCGCTCGTCGAGCTTCTCGTCGGAGATGGACGAGCCGTAGGCCTTCAACTCATCGAGCGCCCCGTTCTCCAGGCACATGACGTTCTTGAGCGTCGGGCAGTCCTCCTTCGCCAGATTCGTCTTCTTCATCATGTCCTTGGTTTCGACCATGAGAAGCTTGGCGTCGGAGTTGTCGACGATGTTGCGGATCTGCTCGGCGGAATCGGTGTCGTAGATCGTGGCGATCACACCGCCGATGGAGAGCACCGCGCCATCGAAGACATCCCATTCATAGGAGGTGTGGCACATGAACGCCACCCCGTCGCCCTTCTTGAGTCCCTGATGCATGAGGCCCTTGGCCACCTGACGGATGTCGTTCAAGGTCTCACGGGCCGTCTTGGTCACCCATTCATCGCCCTGCTTGAAGGTGTACAGGCCCTCATCGGGCATGCGATCGGCACGATCCTCGTAGATGTTGTAGATGCTGAAGTTCTCTGGCAGCGGCTTGTTGCCTTCGGTGTTGGCCGTGATGAAATCGGAGTCGGCATCGATGAACGTGGTGGTCGGCCTGTCTGGACCCCAGAAATCAACATGCGGCAGGTCCTCATAATTATGGTGCTGTGGAGTGGTCTGCGGATCGATATAGTCCGGGGTGTCGCCATCGGCGTTGATCGGGTGCGAGAAATCACCACCCAGTTGCAGCAGCTTCTGCGTCGCATCGGACGCAGACTTCTTGACCTTCGAGAAAACGGACATGACACTCCTAACCGTTTGATAAAACCTTCTACGCGAAGTCTAGCCGTAAAATCGTCCGCCGTCACCTTACGCTTTCGTAATGATGACTTCTGGCGTAATTAGTCACGCCTTGGACGAATGAGGGGGAGTCGGGGACCCCGCTGTGGTAGGGCGGTCGGCAAAAGTATTCGATACATGGACTTTTCCATGGTGTTACATGCATGTTTCGTTAGACTGGGGCGCTGTATGTTCACCATTCCCATCCGGGGGATGCATAGAAAGGGTTCATATGGCTCAAACACCAGAAGCCAACGTGGTCTTCGGCGTTTTCAATGAGACGTCAGACCATGAATCCCGCGTCGCGTTGACGCCGGATACCGTGACCCGCCTGCGCAAGGCGGGGGTCACATGCATGATTGAGCAGGGTGCCGGGAACGCGGCCGCCTACACCGACGAGGATTACGCCAAGGTCGGCGCCACCGTTTGCACTGCCGACGATATCCTCGCCAAGGCCGATGCCCTCGGCTTCGTCGATCGGCCATCCGAGCAGATGATCGGTCGCATCAAGCCGGGCACCTGGGTCATAGGCATGCTGGGCTCATTCATCGACGAGGACTATGTGGCGGCGCTGGCAAGCGCCGGCATAACCGCCGTCGCCATCGAACGTCTGCCACGCCAGCTCAGCTCAGCCCAGTCGATGGACGAGATGACCTCGCAGAATTCGGTGATGGGCTACAAGGCGGTGCTGGTGGCCGCCAACGCCTACGGTTCCTTCCTGCCGATGATGACCACGGCTGCAGGCACCATCCGCCCGGCCAAGATGCTCATTCTCGGCGCCGGCATCGCCGGCCTGCAGGCCATTGGCACCGCCAGAAGACTCGGTGCCGTGGTGACGGCGTACGATGTTCGTCCCGCCTCGAAGTCCGAGGTGGAATCGCTTGGTGCCAAGTTCCTCGACCTCGGTATCGACCTGTCCCGTGGACAGGGCGAGGGCGGTTACGCCCGTGCGCTGAGTGCCGAGGAGCAGGCTCAGCAGCAGGCGGCCGTGGACCGAAAGGCCGCGGAATTCGACATCATCATCACCACCGCCAAGGTTCCCGGCCGTAAACCCCCGATGCTGCTCACCAAGGCCGGTGTGGATGGTCTGCACCGCGGCAGTGTCATTGTCGATTGCGCGGCCAGCGAGCTGGGCGGCAACGTGGAGGGCTCGCAAATAGGAACGCAGGTGACCGACGGCGGTGTGACCGTCATCGGCGCCCCGTATCTGGCCAGCGAGGTGAGCACCACCGCCTCCAATCTGCTCAGCCGTAACGTGGCGGATGTCCTCGCCCACTTCCTGGTGAACGGCAGACTCGAAGTGAGGCAGGGCGAAGAGCTCGACGATGCGATGGTGGTCGCCCACACGCATGCCGACAGCAACGACGACAAGAAGAAAGGGGAGTGACGATGCCTGATCTAGTCGTATCGATCACCCTGTTCATCCTCGCACTGATCATTGGCATAGAGGTCATCGGGAAAGTGCCGGCGACGCTGCACACGCCATTGATGTCGGGTGCGAACTCCATCCACGGCATCGTCATCGTCGGTGTCGTCATTGTGGCCGCCGAGGCCAACAACTGGCTCTCCTACGTGTTCATCTTCCTCGCGGCGGTGCTGGGAACAATGAACGTCGTGGGTGGCTATGTGGTCACCGACCGCATGCTTGAGATGTTCAAGAGCAACAAAGATGACGCCAAGGGGAAGGGAGGCGACAAGTAATGAGCGCCACGCCAATCGATATCATCGCATGGTTCGTATACCTGCTGTCCGCCGTGATGTTCGTCATGGGTCTTCATTACATGAACTCCCCGAAGACGGCGCGCAAGGGCAATTTCATCTCGGCGGCCGGCATGGTGGTCGCCGTGGTCATGGCCTTCGTCAAACTGTTCATCACCGGATTCGAGAATGCAATCGCCATCTGGCTGCTGATCGCAGGCATCATCATCGGTGCCGTCGCCGGTGTCGCCTCGGCGAAGAAGGTCAAGATGACCGACATGCCGCAGCTCGTCTCCGTGTTCAACACCGTGGGCGGCGGTGCGGCGGCTCTTGTCGCGCTCAATGACATCCTCGCCGGGGAGGGCACCCCGAGCATCGTCGTGCTCATCACCGCTGGTCTGGGTGTCATGATCGGTTCGGTAACCTTCACCGGTTCGCTTATCGCCGCCGGCAAGCTGCAGGGCGTCAAGTGGGTGAAGAACCTCTCGCTGCCCGGCAAGAGCTTCTGGAACATCCTGTTCATCGTGCTCATGGTCGCCTCGTTCGTGCTGTTGTGCGTGTTCCCGCAGCAGCGCCTCCTGTGGGCGATCCTCACCACCGTGTTCGCCTTGTGCTACGGCCTGGTGTTCGTCATTCCGATCGGCGGTGCCGACATGCCGGTGGTCATCTCGGTGCTCAATGCGTGCACCGGCACTGCCGTCGCAATGTCCGGCTTGGCCATTGACAATGTGGCGCTCATCATCGCAGGCGCCCTCGTCGGTTCTGCCGGCGTGACGCTCTCCGTGCTCATGTCGAAGGCCATGAACCGTCCGCTCATGTCGGTGCTTGCCGGCGGCTTCGGCGGTTCCAATGCATCCGCCGGTGATGGCGAGGGGCCGGAAGGCACGATGAAGGAAACGTCGGCAGACGATCTCGCGGTGCAGCTCGTCTATGCCGACAAGGTCATCTTCGTACCTGGATTCGGTCTGGCGCAGGCGCAGGCGCAGCGTGAACTCGCCGATCTGGGCGAACTGCTCAAGGAGCATGGCGTTGAGGTCGAATATGCGATCCATCCAGTGGCCGGTCGTATGCCCGGTCATATGAACGTGCTCCTCGCAGAGGCGAACGTGCCCTACGACGAGCTCGTCGATCTCGACGACATCAATCCGCAGTTCCCGACCGCCAATGTCTCATTGGTCGTCGGCGCGAACGATGTGACGAACCCGGCCGCACGCAGACCCGGTACGCCGGTCTCGGGTATGCCCATCCTCGACGTCGACAAGTCTCAGAACGTCGTCGTGATGAAGCGTGGCCGCGGCAAGGGCTACGCCGGCATCGAGAACGAGCTGTACTACGAAGACAACACGCAGATGCTGTTCGGCGATGCCAAGCAGAGCCTGCAGTCCGTCATCGCGGCTGTCAAGGAGCTGCTCGGCTGAGTCCGCGGCCATTTCCATGGATTGAAATATTGAATAGATAGATGGGGGCAGCGTCCCGCTGTGGCGGGACGCTGCCCCCATCTATCGCTATTTGGGATGGGATCGGCGATCAGTCTTCCATGTGCAGGCAGCGGCGTAGGAAGGCATCCACCGTGCTCCAATACAGATTCCTATCGGTGGTCAGGCTGAGTGTGTGACCGGCGCCATGAACCTGCAATCTCGCCTTCACGGGGCTGGCACATGCGGCATAGAGTCTGCCCAGCATATGCGGGCTGACGATGTCGTCCTGATCGCCTTGAATGAACAGAATCGGCAGCGTGGTGCGATGCAGCTGCTCAATGGCATTCGCCTGACGGAACCCAAAGCCGAGTCTGAGCCTGTTCACCAGACTGGCGCAATCCACCATCGGCTTGGCCATCCATTTGGGCATGTGAAGCATTGCGGAGACCGAATCGAGCATCTGGTCGTATTCGCTGGAGAACCCACTGTCGACGACGGCGCACACCACGTTGCGAGCCAGACGCGGGTCGGCGCAGACGTCGAGTATCGTGGCGGCTCCCATCGAATTGCCATGCAACAGTATGCGGGCGTCAGGGTCACGGGCCACAATCGAGTTGACCCAGCGCAGCAGGTCCTCACGCTCCAGCCAGCCCATGCCGACGAAGCGGCCCTCGCTCAGTTCGTGGGCGCGTTGCGCCGGCACCAGCACCCTCATGCCGAGATTGGCGTAATGGTATGCCCAAGGCGCCATCTCCTCGGGGCCTCCGGTGTAGCCATGCATGCAAATGGCATAGGTGTGGGGCAGTGGTGCGGCCGTGTTCGCATCGAAACGCCATGCATGCAGTTTCAGCCCGTCGTAGCTGCGTATCTGCACAGCATGTCTGGTCTGTTCGAACCACAGCTGTGCCTGCGTGTCCTCGGCGGCCAGATGCGCGGGGTCATGCTGGGCGAAGGTGCCGCGAGACTTGTTGCGGAACACCGAGCGTGTGGATTTCGAGTCGAAGGTGACGGAAAAGATCGTCTCCCCGGCGGCGAGGATCATGCCACAGGCCAGCACCGTTCCGGCTGCGGCTCCTATATATGGCCATGCGTTCGATATTCGTTTCGTCATGTCTGCCTCCACACCCGCAAGTCGTTCCGTTGTCATGCCGGAGCCGCGGCGTTCTGATTGCATGGTACTGCACAACGAATATATATGGTATCGCTCTCCATCATGTCGCGGCATGCCGGTAGCGTTGAGGAGTTGCTTTGGCGAGGGAGGCCGGTCGGCCTCCGTCATCGACTCGGCAAAAAGTGGGCTCCTTGGGGCCGCTTTGGCTCGTTGATGCGTCAAGTGGAAACAAGGAGGAATGCAACATGGCTAACAACAGCATTGTTCTCGAAGGCGAACTGCGCACCGAGTTCGGCAAGGGCCCTGCCCGCCGCATGCGCGTTGCCAAGGAGATCCCGGCGACCATCTACGCAGGTGGCGACCAGCCGGTATATGTGAAGCTGCCGATGCGTGAGACGTCGCTGGCCCTGCGCCACACCAACGCACTGTTCACCATCAAGTTCGGCGCCGACTCCAAGCTCGCCGTCGTCAAGGATGTGCAGCGCAACCCGGTCAAGCGCATCATCGAGCACATCGACTTCTATGAGGTCAAGGCCGGCGAGAAGATCGAAGTCGAGGTTCCGGTCTTCGTTGAAGGCACCCCGAAGGGTGGCGCCATCGCAGTGGTTGATGCGCAGGAGCTCAAGGTCCGCGCAGATGTCTCCAACCTCCCGGAGCGCATCGTCGTCTCCGTCGAGGGCCTGCAGGATGGCGACAACATCTTCGCCAAGGATCTCGAGCTGCCGGAGGGTGTCGAGCTCGATATCGCCGATCCGGAGGAATCCGTGGTCACTATCGAGATCCCGCAGGAGGCTCCTGCCGATTTCGAGACCGCTGAGCCGGCAGATGCCGTTCCGGCGGAAGATGAGAAGGACGCAGGCGCAGAGGCCTGAGCCGTTCGCGAATCCGTGTAAAGGACCCGTCGTCTTCGGCGGGTCCTTTTCGCATATGGAATCGAGACGTCCGTTCGCTGACGGTGAGATATTTCAAAATATGAACCGGCTTTGCGCATTCGTAACGGGGTGTGTTTACAGTAACAGACAAATCGGTGCCACAAGCGCTGCAAAGCCAACACATTCCACGAATGATTCAAAGAAGCGAGAAAATGACCAACGATTCTCATCACAATCCAGAAGCCCTCGACAAGCTCGCCGAGGACTGGACCGTTCTGCCCAATCCGAACCCGGCATCCGATGCGAAACGAGAGGAGCTCATCGATAAGCCGGCATTCGGCCAGGTGTTCTCCGACAGCATGGCCCACATGACCTGGACCAAGGGCGAAGGCTGGAACGACCGCCGCATCGAGCCGTATGCGCCGCTGAAGATGGATCCGGGCGCCTCAGTGCTCCATTATGCGCAGGAGTGTTTCGAGGGGCTCAAGGCATATCGCCATGCCGACGGCTCCACTTGGCTGTTCCGCCCTGACTGCAATGCGGAACGTCTGCAGAATTCCGCCAAGCGCCTGTATCTGCCTGAAGTGCCCATCGATGATTTTCTGGGTTCCTGCGCCGCGCTTGTCGAACAGGATGTGAAGTGGGTGCCGAGCCGCCGTGAATACACGCTCTACCTGCGTCCGTTCATTTTCGCCTCCGAGGCGTTCCTCGGCGTGCGTGCGCCCGAGGAGGTCGAGTATTGCGTGATCGCTTCCCCGTCCGGTCCGTATTTCCCGGGTGGTGTGAAGCCGGTGAGCATTTGGGTGGAGGACAAGTGGTTCCGCACCGGTCCCGGTGGCACCGGTTTCGCCAAGTGCGGTGGCAATTACGCCGCATCGTTGCTCGGCGAGTACCGTGGCATCTCCGAGGGCTGCGAACAGGTCTGCTTCGTCGATGCCGCGACGAAGACCTATCTTGAGGAACTCGGTGGCATGAACATGATGGTCGTGTACAAGGACGGCCATGTGGAGACCCCGAGCCTGACCGGCAACATCCTCCCCGGCGTCACCCGTCGTTCGATCATCCAGCTGCTTGAGGACGATGGCCATGACGTCGTCGAGACGATGATCGCCTTGGACCAGCTGCTCGACGACATCAAGTCCGGCAAGGTCACCGAGGTCTTTGCCTGCGGCACCGCGGCGATCGTCACCCCGATCGGCCGTTTCAAGTCCGAGAAGTTCGATGTCACCGTCGGCGACGGCGAACCGGGCGAGCTCACGATGGCGATTCGCAATCAGTTGCTGGGCATCCAGCTCGGTGAGATCGCCGATCCGCACGACTGGATGTGGAAGGTGTGCTGAGCCGACACCAGTGACAGCCGCATATGCGGCGTGCAAGGGCGATGCTTCACGGCATCGCCCTTTTCCGTTGTAGTCTTGAACGTGCAGTATACGCACTGGCGGAACAGGAAGTCTGATTCATGGAAATAGCGTTGCAGAGCACACCGTTCTTCCAGGCGGTCGAGTACCTTGCAATCTTCTGTTGCGGCATGGCCGGAGGACTGACGGCGGTACGCAAGCGCTATGACGTCTCATCGATCATCATCATCGCATGGATCACCGCGCTCGGAGGCGGCATCATACGTGATGTGCTGCTCGGGGCGTTACCACCGGTGGGAATCTCCGACATGGGATCGGTGCTCACCGCGTTCGCCGCCGGGGCGGTTGTGGCCGTGGTGCATCCGGAGGTCGACAAACTCAAATGGTCCATGATCACCATCGATGCGCTGGCACTTGGCCTGTTCGCCGTGAACGGTACAAGCAAGGCCCTCCTGTACAACACCTCGGGCATGACCGCAGTGTTTCTGGGCACGTTCACGGCGATGGGCGGCGGGGTGATTCGCGATATGCTCGTCAATGAGGTGCCGATGGTGGTGCGCGATCCCCATCTCTATGTGGTGCCGGCGGTGCTTGGCAGCATCTTCACCGTATGGGTATGGCGCGCTCATACCGGCCGCCTGATCGGGGACAATACGGAGATGCTCCTCGATGTGGTGATCGTGCTTGTGGTGATCGTGCTGCGCATCTGCTCGGTGAAATTCAACATTCGACTGCCGGGTGCGGTGCAACGACACCATGTGCATCTGCCCGCCACGCTGCTGAGGGGAGAGAGGGCGCAGACCGACACCGACGGGCAGCGTCGGAAAGCCACACCGGATTCCAAGGATACCCCGGGACCCCGGCGCGGTGATCCGGCGTCAAGCTGATCGGACGAACGCTCGCTCCTTCCAGGTATCCGCATACGCAAAAGAAAAGGCCCCGGCGGTTGGACCGGGGCCTTTGCATATGCGAACGAATCACATGGCGTTGATCTGCAGAGCGAGGCTGGACTTACGGTTCGCAGCCTGGTTCTTGGCGATGACGCCCTTGCCTGCAGCCTGATCGAGCTTGCGGCCAGCGATGGCGAAGGCGGCCTCAGCGGCGGCCTTGTCGCCGGAAGCGATGGCTTCGCGGGTGCGACGGATGTAGGTCTTCAGGGCGGACTTGACCGCAACGTTGCGCTGATGCGCCTTCTCGTTCGTGCGAACGCGCTTCTTCTGCGACTTGATGTTTGCCACTATCTATTCTCCAAACGAAATGTTTCTATAAGGACATACAAATGAAAAGAATACCATGATGCGGGGATAAACGGAAGGTGTCGGATTCCGTGGGCTTGCCGTGGCGTATGGGTAGAATCATACAGTTACCAACGTATAGGAGGGTTCGTGAGCGAGCAGCATAACCAGCCGGGATTCACCGATCAGTCGTTGATCCGTAATTTCTGCATCATCGCGCATATTGATCATGGCAAATCAACCGTTGCAGACCGCATCCTCCAGCTTTCGGGAATCGTACCTGAACGCGAGATGCGCGACCGGTTCCTCGACCGCATGGACATCGAGCAGGAGAGGGGCATCACGATCAAATCGCAGGCCGTGCGTGTGCCATGGTCCTATGACGGTCAGGAGTACACCCTCGGCATGATCGACACCCCCGGACACGTCGATTTCACGTACGAGGTCTCGCGAGCCTTGGCGGCATGCGAGGGGGCTGTGCTGCTCGTGGACGCCACGCAGGGAATTGAGGCGCAGACGCTGAGCAATCTGTACATGGCCATCGACCACGACCTCACCATCATCCCCGTGCTCAACAAGATCGATCTGCCAAGCGCCGAACCCGATAAACACGCCGAGGAGATCGCCGGTCTCATCGGCTGCGAGCCGAGCGACGTGCTGCGCGTCTCCGGAAAGACGGGGGAAGGTGTGCGCGAGCTGCTCGACCGCATCGTCGTCGACGTGCCGGCACCCGCCGGTGATCCCGATGCGGACGCCCGTGCGCTCATCTTCGATTCCGTCTACGATTCCTACCGCGGCATCGTCACCTATATCCGCATGGTAGACGGCGAGCTCAGATCACGTGAGAAACTTCATATGATGAGTGTGGGCACCACCTACGACCCGATTGAGATCGGTGTGATCAGCCCCGATATGATGCCGACGCGCGCGTTGGGTGCCGGCGAGGTGGGCTACGTGATCACCGGCGCCAAGGATGTGAGCCAGTCAAAGGTGGGCGACACGATCACATCCGCAGCCCATCCCGCCACCGAGCCGCTTCCCGGCTACCGTGACCCGCAGCCAATGGTCTACGCGGGGTTGTTCCCGATCGACAACGCCCAGTTCCCCGAGCTCCGTGAGGCCCTTGACAAGCTCAAGCTCAACGATGCCGCCCTCATCTACGAACCGGAGACATCGGTGGCGTTGGGATTCGGCTTCCGCTGCGGCTTCCTCGGTCTGCTTCACATGGAGATCGTCTCCGAGCGGCTGAGCCGCGAATTCGGTCTCGATCTCATCTTCACGGCCCCGAACGTGCCGTACGAGGTGACCGCCGAAGACGGCACCGTGCATCGTGTGACCAATCCGAGCGAGTTCCCGGACGGCAAGATCAAGAAGATCGTCGAACCGATGGTGGCCGCCGACATCATCACCCCCAAGGAGTTCATTGGAGCCGTGATGGATCTGTGCCAGGAGCATCGTGGCACGATGAGCACCATGGAATACATCTCCACCGACCGCGTGGAGATGCACTACCGCATACCGCTCGCCGAGATCGTGTTCGATTTCTTCGACCAGTTGAAGAGCCGCACGAAAGGCTATGCGTCGCTCGACTACCACGAGGATGGCGAGGAGGCGGCCGATTTGGTGAAGGTGGATATTCTGATCCAGGGAGAGAAGATCGATGCCTTCTCCGCAATCGTGCACCGCGACAAGGCCTATAGCTATGGCGTGATGATGACGAAGAAACTACGTGAGCTCATTCCGCGCCAGCAGTTCGAGATTCCCATCCAGGCCGCGATCGGCTCCCGCATCATCGCGCGTGAGAACATACGTGCGTTGCGCAAGGATGTGCTGGCGAAATGCTATGGCGGTGACATCACCCGTAAACGCAAGCTGCTCGAAAAGCAGAAGGCGGGCAAGAAGCGCATGAAGATGCTCGGTCATGTCGAGGTGCCGCAGGAGGCCTTCGTCGCCGCGTTGTCGACCGGCGAAGGCGGCAACGACCGCGATACGAAAGACAAGATCCGCGCCGCGCAGAAGAGCGAAGGCTGATCGGGCCATGTCCGATGCAGCAGCGCCGCTCACGGCGCATCCGCCAGCTTCGACCACCATGCCATTCGAGGTGTATGTGCATGTGCCGTTCTGCATTCGCCGCTGCGGCTACTGTGATTTCAACACCTACACGGCCCTCGACCTCGGGGAGGGCGCTTCGCGCGCGAACTATGCGACGTTGGCCATTCGCGAGATGCGGGTCGTGCATGAATGGCAGTTGGCGCATGGTGTGGTGGAGCCGCCTGCGTCCACCGTTTTCTTCGGCGGGGGCACTCCGACGTTGCTGCCTGCCGGCGATCTGGTGGCGATGCTGGACGCCGTGCGCGAGATATGGGGCATTTGTGAGGATGCCGAGATCACAACCGAGGCGAATCCCGACTCGGTCGATCCCGAGTATCTGCGCATACTGAGGGACGGTGGGTTCACCCGAATCTCATTCGGCATGCAGTCGAGTGTGCCGCATGTGCTGCGCACGTTGGATCGCACCCACAACCCGTCGAATGTGGCTGCGGATGTCGAGGCTGCACGCAGGCTCGGGTTGGAGACAAGCGTCGATCTGATCTACGGAGCGCCGGGGGAGAGTACCGAGGACTGGTGCGACAGCGTGCGATCGGCCATTGATCTGGGCGTGCACCATATCTCCGCCTACGCATTGACGGTCGAACCCCATACGAAGATGGGCAGACGCATCGCCACCGGTGAGCTCGATGCGCCGGATGATGATGACGAGGCCGCCAAATATGAGCTTGCCGACCAGATGCTGAGCGCTGCGGGGCTTGAATGGTATGAGATATCCAATTGGGCGCGCCCCGGCCATGAAAGCCGGCACAATCTGGGGTACTGGCGCAACGTGGATTGGGCCGGGATCGGACCGGGGGCGCATAGCCACTATAATGCGGTACGCCGCATGGATATGGGGATCGGCCATGATCCCAAGGCGGGCATACCGGTAGGCGCCAACGGGCACGGCGCTCCGGTACGGGATGCGTGGACGTCCATGCGCGCATGGGACATACCTCATCCACGAGTCTGGGCGGTGGCTCTTCAGCACAGTCGTGTGCCATGGCAGGACTTCGAACTCATCGACTGCGATGAGAACGCCGAGGAGCTGCTCATGCTCGGTGTCCGTCTGCGGGAAGGGCTCAATGTCTCCGCCTTCGCCGAACGGACCGGCATGAAGATTTCCTCCACGGCAATCGACACATTGGTGAACGAGGGGTTGCTCACCCGTTCGGACGACGCGCTGATTGCGACATTGCGGGGCAGACTGCTCAACGATCTGGTGATCGAGCGGCTCATGGATGCCGCCCTCCATGACTGAATCTCATCATTCGGACGTATGTTCGCCGTGTGACGGCATGACATACTCCCGTAATAATGCGGGAAATAGAATGCATGGAGCTTAGATTCCCGGAGCGTGAAATTCGCCCATTGACATCCAGTGCGTTCTTCGGTATGTGGACTCAAGTGGCGGCAACGGGCCGACGCCCGCTAACCTAAGTTGGACAACTGCCCATGGATTGCCATGAAGGAGAGGTGATTGCGGTGACTTTTGCGAGCCCGCTAGATTTGACGATTCATCGCCCGGAGGGGATGTATGATCCCGCTGCCGAGCATGATGCCTGCGGTGTCGGTATGGTCACCACCCTCAACACGAGGCCGGAACGCAAGATCGTGGACGATGCCATCGAGGTGCTGATCAACCTCAACCATCGTGGGGCCGTCGGAGCGGAGGAGAACACCGGTGATGGCGCCGGCATTCTGATGAGCATGCCCGATGAGTTCATGCGTGCCGTCATCGATGCGCCGCTGCCGGATCCGAAGCACTATGCGGCTGGCATCGCGTTCCTGGATCGTGACATCGCCACCAGCGGCCAGCAGGAGCAGGCCATTGCCAAGATCGCCGCCGAGGAGGGGCTTGAGGTGCTGGCGTGGCGTGTGGTGCCCACCAATCCTGATGGTCTGGGATTGCAGGCACTGGCCAGTATGCCATCGTTCAAGATGCTGGTGCTGGCGGATCCGCAATCGGCTTTGGCGGGTGTGGATCTCGACCGCAAGGTCTACCGTGTGCGCAAGCGCGCCGAACACGAGGTGGGCGTCTATTTCGCATCGCTCTCGTCGATGACCATCACCTACAAGGGCATGCTCACGACGATGCAGCTGAAGCCATTCTTCCCGGACCTGTCCGACGAGCGCATGAAGGCCACGATCGCGATAGTCCATTCGCGCTTCTCCACGAACACCTTCCCGAGCTGGCCGTTGGCACAGCCCTTCCGCCTCATCGCCCATAATGGTGAGATCAACACGATCCAAGGCAACCGCAACTGGTTCTCAGCTCGTGAGGGGCGCCTGAGCTCCAAGCTGCTCGGCGACATGAAGGAACTGCTGCCTATTCTCACGCCGGGGTATTCCGATTCGGGCACCTTCGATGAGGTGCTTGAACTATTGCACCTTGCAGGTCGTTCCCTGCCACATGCCATTTTGATGATGGTGCCTCCGGCATGGGAGAACAACAAGGAACTCGATCCGGACGTCCGTGCATTCTACGAATACAACAACACGCTCATTGAACCATGGGATGGCCCAGCCGACATCGTCTTCACCGACGGCGAGCTTGTGGGGGCGTTGCTTGACCGCAACGGCTTCCGTCCGGGCCGTTGGCAGATCACCGATGACGGCTACGTGGTGCTTGCCTCGGAAAGCGGCGTGCTGCCTCAGGTGGGTGAGGAGCACATTGTGCGCAAGGGGCGTCTTGAGCCCGGCAAGATGTTCCTCATCGACACCGTGCGTGGCGAGGTCATCGAAGACGACGTGATCAAGCATGAACTGGCAACTGCGCATCCCTATAGGGAATGGGTGCAAGACAACACGGTGGAGATGAAGGAGCTGCCGCAGCGTCAGCACATCAATTATTCCGGCCGTTCCGTGCACCGGCGCCAGCGTGCCTTCGGCTACACGCAGGAAGAGCTCAAGATGGTGCTGACTCCCATGGCCAATACAGGCAAGGAGCCGCTCGGTTCGATGGGCAACGACATTCCGCTTTCCGTGCTCTCCAGCCGCAGTCGCATGCTGTTCGACTACTTCATGCAGAAGTTCGCACAGGTCACGAACCCGCCGCTTGACTGGGAACGCGAGAAGATCGTCACCTCGATCGCCTCGGCGATCGGGCCCGAACCGAATCTGCTCGAAGACTGTGCCCTGCATGCCAAGAAGGTGATCATCCCGCAGCCGGTGCTCACCTCCGACGAGATGGCCCAGCTCAAGCGCTTGGATCGCGCCTCACAGCTCGGAGGCTACTACAAGCCGTATGTGATCAGAGGACTGTATCAGGTCACCGGCGGTGGCAATGCCTTGGAAACCCGTCTGGAGGAGATCTTCGCCGAAATCGACCAGGCCATCGCCGACGGCAGCAACTTCCTCGTGCTCTCCGACCGCGACTCCAACCATATGATGGCTCCGATCCCGTCGCTGCTGCTCACCTCGGCTGTACAGCATCACCTGCTGCGCAAGCATACGAGGACCCAGATCTCCATGGTGGTGGAGGCCGGCGATGTGCGTGAGATTCACCATGTGGCGCTGCTCATCGCCTACGGAGCGGCGGCAGTGAATCCGTACCTGGCATTCGAGTCGGTGGAGGAGCTTTCCCGCACCGGCTATGTGACGGTCGACCCCGAGACCGCAATCGAGAATCTGCGCAATGCGCTTTCCACCGGCGTGCTCAAGATCATGAGCAAGATGGGCGTCTCCACGATCATGAGCTACCGTGGTGCCCAGCTGTTCGAAGCCGTCGGCCTCGACAGCGCCGTGATCGACAAGTACTTCACCGGCACGGTATCCCGTGTCGAGGGCTGCGGGCTCGACGACCTGGCCGAGGAGGTGGCGATCCGCCACCGCGAGGCATATCCGAACCAATGGACGGCGACACCGCACCGTGTGCTGCGCACCGGCGGCGAATACAAGTGGCGCCGCACCGGTGAGGAGCATCTCAACGACCCCGAGGCGATCTTCCTGCTCCAGCAGTCCACCCAACGTGGCGACTACGACATGTTCAAGCGCTATTCCGCGCATATCAACGACACATCGAACCGTCTGATGACACTGCGTGGACTCATGAAGTTCAATACGGTGCGCAAACCGATCGACATCAGTGAGGTCGAGCCGGCCACCGAGATCGTCAAGCGATTCTCCACGGGTGCCATGAGCTATGGTTCCATCTCGAAGGAAGCCCACGAGACGCTCGCCATCGCAATGAATTCGATTGGCGCCCGCTCCAATTCCGGCGAGGGCGGCGAATCAACGGAACGGCTCAACGATCCGAAGCTGTGCAGCAAGATCAAGCAGATCGCCTCCGCCCGCTTCGGTGTGACGAGCGATTACCTGGTGCATGCCACCGACCTGCAAATCAAACTGGCGCAGGGAGCCAAGCCCGGCGAGGGCGGCCATCTGCCGGGGGCCAAAGTGCCGCCGTGGATCGCCAAGGTACGCCACGCAACACCTGGCGTGGAGCTCATCTCGCCGCCTCCGCATCATGACATCTACTCCATCGAGGATCTCAAGCAGCTCATCAACGATGCGAAGATGGCCAATCCGAAGGCTCGCGTGCATGTCAAGCTCGTGTCCGAATTCGGTGTGGGCACCATTGCGGCCGGTGTGGCCAAGTGCCATGCCGACGTGGTGCTCATTTCCGGCTATGACGGCGGTACCGGAGCGGCCCCGCTCAACGCCATCCGCCATGCCGGCACGCCATGGGAGATCGGTCTGTCGGAAACCCAGCAGACGTTGATTCTCAACGGTCTTCGCTCGCGCATCGTCGTCCAGTGCGACGGCGAACTGAAGACCGGCCGTGACGTGGTGATCGCGGCGCTGCTGGGAGCGGAGGAGTTCGGCTTCGCCACCACCGCTCTTATGGTGGAGGGCTGCGTGATGATGCGCGCATGCCAGAAGAACACCTGCCCACAGGGTATCGCCACGCAGGATCCGGAGCTCAGGGCACGCTTCACCGGCAAGCCCGAACATGTGGTGAACTTCATGATGTTCATTGCCGAGGAAGTGCGTGAACTGCTCGCACAGCTCGGTTTCCGCACGCTCGAGGAAGCGGTGGGGCATGTGGAGTGCCTGGACCAGAACGACGCCATCGAGCGCTGGAAGTCCGCGGGCATCGACCTGAGCCATGTGCTCATGCAGAGCGGTCCGGTTCCCGGCACGGTGCTCCACCAGACGATCGAACAGAACCATGAGCTTGACACGGCCCTCGACAACGTGCTCATCGAACAGGCGCACGACGCCCTCGAGAACGGCACGCCAGTGCGTATCACCGCCGACATTCGCAACGTCAACCGCACGGTGGGCACAATGCTCGGGTACGAGATCACCCGGCGATACGGCGAGGAGGGCCTGCCCTACAACACAATCGACCTGACGCTCAACGGCACCGGGGGCCAATCCATCGGCGCGTTCATTCCGCGTGGCGAGACGATTCGCATCGTCGGTGAGACGAACGACTATGCGGGCAAGGGCCTGTCCGGCGGCCGCATGGTGATCAGGCCGACCGACGCGATCACCTTCGATCCGCATACCAATGTGATCGCAGGTAATGTGCTGGGATTCGGCGCCACTTCGGGCGAGATGTTCGTGGCCGGCCGTGCCGGCGAACGCTTCGGCGTGCGCAACGGTGGCGCCACCTTCGTGGTGGAAGGGGTCGGCGACCATGGCTGCGAGTACATGACCGGCGGCACTGTGGTGATTCTCGGCTCCACTGGGCGCAATCTCGGCGCCGGCTTCTCCGGAGGCCATGTGTATGTGCTTGACCTTGACAGGGACAAGCTCAACCCCCAGGCCGCCTCCGGCGCGCTGCAGATCGAACCGCTTGATGAGCATGCCTCGGCTGTTGTTCGCGAATTGGTCGAGCGCCATGCCGCCGAGACCGGCTCCGTGTTCGCCAAGGAGCTGCTGGAGCACTGGAGTGAGTCGGCGAAGCGCTTCACGCACCTCGTGCCGAAGCAGTTCGTCGCCATGACCGCCGCCATGGACAAGGCCAAGGCGGAGCACATCGATTTCAACGAGCCCGGTGTGTGGGAGGAAACTTACGAGCACGTGATGGAAGGAGCGCGCTGACATGGGTGATCCACGTGGATTCCTGAAGGTGAGGTCCCGTAGGGAACTGGCCGAACGCCCCGTTGAGGAACGCATCAAGGACTGGCTTGATGTTCATGCGGAATCCGGTCTGCAGGACTGGACGCAGGAGCAGGCCGCCCGATGCATGGATTGCGGCACCCCGTTCTGTATGTCGGGCTGCCCGCTGGGCAACATCATTCCCGAATGGAACGATCTGGTGCGGCAGGGACAATGGGAGGACGCCTACCATCGCCTGTCCATGACGAACAACTTCCCGGAGGTCACCGGGCGCATATGCCCGGCGCTGTGCGAATCGGCGTGCGTGCTCGGCATCCACCAGCCGCCGACGATGATCAAGAACGACGAGGTCACCATCATCGACCAGGCGTGGGATCTCGAATACGTCAAGCCGCTGCCTCCTGAACGTCTGAGCGACCAGACCGTCGCCGTCGTCGGCTCGGGGCCGGCCGGCCTCGCCTGTGCACAACAGCTCACCCGTGCCGGGCACACCGTCGTCGTGTTCGAACGCGACGACGAGGTCGGTGGCCTCATGCGCTACGGCATCCCCAATTTCAAGCTCGAAAAGGGGCTCCTCGACCGTCGAGTCAAGCAGATGGAGGCCGAAGGCACCCGCTTCCGCACGAACACCGAGATCGGCAAGGACCTCGGCTGGGACGATCTGCGCAGCCAGTTCGACGCCGTGGTGGTGGCCATCGGATCCACAGTTCCCCGCGATATGAGCATTCCGGGCCGCGATCTCGACGGCATCCATTTCGCCATGGAGTTCCTGCCCGACGCGACCCGTCGCGTGTTCGGCAAGCAGCCGATCCATGACATCACGGCCAAGGACAAGCATGTGGTGATCATCGGCGGCGGCGACACCGGTTCCGACTGCCTGGGCACTTCGATTCGCCAGGGGGCCAAGGATGTGACGGTGTTGCAGATCATGCCGCAGGAACCGACGAAGCGCCCGGCCAACCAGCCTTGGCCGACCTTCGCCCGCCTCTATCAGAAGACCTCCTCCATGGAGGAGGGCGGCGAATACGTCTACAACACCGATTCGGTGAACTTCGTGGGTTCCGAGGAGGACGCCGCCAAGATCACGGTGAGTGACAACACGCAGACCGAGGGCTTTGTCTCCGATGGGAACGGTCATGTCACCGGCCTCAAGGTCGTGTCGGTGGCCCCCGGCAAGGATGGCCCGTTCACCCGCCAGCCGGGCACCGAACGTGTGATCCCAGCCGACTTGGTGCTCATCTCGGTCGGCTTCCTGCACCCGGATACCGAAACCCTGCAGGCGCAGTTGCCGGTTGACCTCGATGGTCGTGGCAACGTCGCCCGTGACGACGCATTCCAGACGTCGCAGGATGGCGTGTTCTCGTGCGGTGATGCCGGACGCGGCCAGAGCCTGGTGGTATGGGCGATCGCCGAGGGTCGTTCCTGCGCTGCGGCCGTCGACAGGTATCTGACCGGATGCACCGAGCTTCCGGCCCCCATTGTCGCCTCGGAGCGCCCGATGGCGTTGCCTCGCCGCTGATCGAGAGGAGCATGCCCTGAAGCAAAGGCGGTCCCGGGTCGGGACCGCTTTTGCGTCCACGGGCTAAGTCACGCCGGACGGCGCCGGTTCATGCCCTCGGTGCGCTAGAGTATGGGTGTTGGACTTTTACGAAGGAGAAGACATGGCCAATCGTGCGCAACGTCGTTCGAAAAACAACGGGGGAATGCCCTCGCAGTATGACTCGACACAGGGTCGTGGTCGCCGTGGCATGATCGACGAGTCGCAGTTGCAGGAGCGTTCCCGTCGGCTGAAGGAGGGCAAGGAGGGCCCGTGGAAGCCATCGAGCAGCGAACTTGAGAAGTACGAGGAGATCGCGCTCGACACGAATCCAGACAACTACGACCCGCCACAGGTGCTCCGCGCCCCACATTCCGGCCGCCAATGGGCGCGTCTGTTCAGCTGGATCGTCATCGTGGTGTCCGCCATCTCGTTCTTCGTGGTCATGTGGGTGCCCAACCTGCCGATGTGGGCGATCATCACGGTGTGTGCAGTCTTCGCCTGCGGTGTGATCAGCCTGTTCTTCACGGCCGGTGATTCGAAGAACAACCCGAACCTCGATCAGAATGGAACCGCCGTCTGATCAGACGCATGCAGGGGCCCCGATCTTTCATGAAAGGTCGGGGCCCCTGCATGTATTGCGATGGCGATGGCCGGGCAAAAGGAAAGGGGTCGCGGCGATGACCGCGGCCCCTTCCGGGAACGAATGCCTTACTTGATCTTCTCGATCTGCTCGAGCAGCTCGTCGATCTGGCCGTTGACGTTCACGTCATAGCCGGCGAAGCGAATCTTGTCGTCTCCGTCGAGCACGAAGGTGGAACGAATGGTCTCGTAGGTCTTCTTGCCGTCCTTCTCATGCTCCTTGGCTGCGCCGTACAGCTTGTGCACGGTGAACTCCGGGTCGGAGAGCAGGATGAAGTTGAGGTCGTTGCTCTCGCGGAACTCCTGCAGCGCCTTCACATCGTCGGGGGAGATGCCGATGACGGTATATCCTTCGGCCTGGAAACGCTCGAGGTTGTCGCGGAAGTCCTTGGCCTCACGCGTGCACACCGAGGTGCCCGCCTTCGGGTAGAAGTAGAGCACGACGTTCTGGTGCTTGAAGTCCGCAAGCGCATAGTGCTTGTATTCGTCCGATTCGAGTTCGAAGTTCGGTGCCTTATCGCCTTTGTTCAGGCGTACAATGTTGTTTTCACTCATGCCTCCAACCTAGACCCGAACCCGGGGTCTGTATGGGCAAATACGCGAATAGAGTAGTTTTCGCGCGTCGGGGGAACGCCCGTGAATCAATTAGGCAAAAAGCGATGCGTTGACCATCTGCTTCGGTGTGCGGTTCGCGACGCCGGCGGAACGAATCGTTCCAATATACACAATCCATTGTGTTTCTCGCCTCCGAAGGCCGTATTGTGGTGTATGCAGTCGTACGCATGGAACTCATGGAAGAGGCGATTATGAAAGTTGACATTCTCACCCGCGAATACCCGCCGCATGTCTATGGCGGTGCCGGCGTGCATGTGGAGGAGCTGGCGAAGGTGCTGGCCGAACGCATCGACGTGACGGTGCGCGCATTCGACGGACCGCGCGAATCCGAGGCGGCGCAGCACGACGGACGCGGCTCGTTGCGTGTGATCGGCTATGATGTGCCGACGGAGCTGGATGGCGACAACGCGGCCATCCGGACCTTCGGTGTGGATCTGCAGATGGCCAACGACGTCGACGGCGAACTCGTCCACGCCCACACCTGGTACACGTGTCTTGCCGGGCGCATGGCGCAACTGCTGCATGACGTCCCGCTCGTGATCACGGCCCATTCGCTGGAACCGTTCCGCCCATGGAAGCGCGAGCAGCTCGGCGGCGGCTACAATCTGAGCTCCTGGGCCGAACGTGACGCCTATGAGCATGCCGACCGCATCATCGCCGTGTCCGGCGGCATGCGTGAGGACATTCTCGCCGCCTACCCGAATGTGGACCCGAACAAGGTGGTCGTGGTGCACAACGGCATCACGCTTGCCGATTTCGAGACGCCGGCCCCCGATGATGCCGGCTGGGCGGTGTTCGACCGCTACCACATCGACCGCGACAAGCCGACCCTGCTGTTCGTCGGGCGCATCACCCGGCAGAAGGGGCTGCCGTACCTGCTGCAGGCATTGCACTTCGTCGACCCGGACATTCAGGTGGTGCTATGCGCGGGCGCGCCCGACACCCCGGAAATCGGCAAGGAAGTCAAGGAGGCGGTGGCCAGGCTCAATGAGGAGCGCGGCAACATCATCTGGATCGAGGAGATGCTGCCGAAGCACGAGCTCAACGCGCTCGAACACGGCTGCGATGCGTTCATCTGCCCGAGCATCTACGAGCCGCTCGGCATTGTGAACCTCGAGGCGATGGCGTGCGGTCTGCCGGTGGTCGCCACCGCGACGGGTGGCATTCCCGAGGTCGTCGTCGACGGGGTGACCGGGTATCTCGTGCCGATCGAACAGAAGCACGACGGCACCGGCACGCCGACGAATCCCGAACGGTTCGTGCACGATCTGGCGGATGCGATCAATGAGATGTTCGCCGACCCGCAGCGGGCCAAGGACATGGGTGAACGTGGGCGCGAACGCGCACGCGACAAGTTCAGCTGGGAGTCGATCGCGGACCAGACCGTCGCCGTGTACCGCAGTGTGCTCGAGGAGCGTGCGGCGCAGCGCGAATAATTCGCGGCACGGCAAGCAAGAGGAAGCGGGCTGGATCCCATGCAACGGGATCCAGCTCTCATATGGGGGTGCAATGGAAGGACTGGACTGCGAAACACGGGCGTTGGCCATGCATAACGTGCATCTGCGACGGTATGGCCGTGTGATCGTGGATGACGTGAATCTGGAGGTCGGACGCGGCGAGAAGTGGATTCTGTTCGGGCCGAACGGCATTGGCAAATCGAGCCTGATCTCGATGATGAGCACACGCGCGTTCCCCACATCCGGCGACATCGACGTGCTCGGACGGCGCCTTGGCAAGGTCGACGTGTTCTCGTACCGCCACCTGATCGGACTGAGCTCGGCGGAGCTGTCGCGCGCGTTTCCGCCGTTCGAAGACCCGCTTGACGTCGTGGTCACCGCGCTCAGCGCGACGACCGGCCGTTGGAAGGACACCTATGCATCCGACGAATACGCCCGCGCGCGCAGACTCATGGAGGATTTCGGCATCGCATACCTTGCCGGCAAGCAGTTCGGCCGACTCTCCGAGGGGGAGCGGACACGCACACTGATCTGCCGTGCGCTCATGGCCCAATCCGAACTGCTCATTCTCGACGAGCCGACGACCGGACTCGATCTCGGCGCGCGCGAGGTCACGATTCGCGCGTTGTCGTCGCTGCATGACGACCCACGTACGATCATCGTCGTCACGCATCATCTCGAGGAGATCCCTCAGGGTTTCGACCATATTGCGATCATGGGACGCCAGTCAACCGTCACGTCGCAACCCGACCCTGCCGATCCAGCACCGGGAACGATCGAATATGCGGGTGATCTCGAACACGGGTTGACCGCCGAACGGCTGAGCCGGCTGTTCGGCATGCCGCTCGACGTGCACCACATCGACGGCCGATGGAGCGCCTTCGCCCGAATATGAGCATGTCGGCGACGGGGAGGCCGACGGATGGTGTAGACGAGCTTGGCTACAGTGGATTTACGTCCAATGAGCAAGCAGAGCATGGAGTCGAGAGCGTATGCGCAGAGGTCCGTTGCAATCCGGTGAGAAAGTGCAGTTCACCGACCGCAAGTCGAACAAGATCACCGACCAATTGGTTGCGGGCGGCGTCACACAGACCTCACATGGCATCATCCTGCATGACGATGTGATCGGCAGGGACGAGGGGAGCGTGGTCACCACCGTCACCGCCAAGCGTGAGGACCAATTCAACAGGGAGCACCCGGAACGCGATACGGCGAAGCCGTGGAAGGCTGCGCGCGCAATCGGCGGCTGGCAGTTCGCGGTGATGCGGCCGCGCATGGCCGACTATGTTCTGTCGATGCCGCGTGGCGCACAGATCATGTATCCGAAGGACATCGCGCAGGTGATTGAACTCGGCGACATACGTTCGGGCGCCCGCGTGCTGGAATCCGGGGCCGGTTCGGGTGCGATGAGCCTGCACCTGCTCGACGCGGTGGGTGAGGGCGGCTGCCTGACCACGATCGAGATGCGCCCTGATTTCGCGAGGATCGCCGAGGCGAACACCACATTGTATTACGGGCGCCGACCGGATTGGTGGAATCTTCTGGTCGGCGATTTCGATTCGGTGGCCTCCACGTTGCCGGAACACGGATTCGACCGCATCATGCTCGACATGCTCGATCCATGGAACCGACTGGAACAGGCGTATCGGGTGATCGCGCCAGGTGGCGTGCTCGTCGCCTATGTGACGACGACCACGCAGATGAGCCGTATGGCCGAAGCGCTGAGGGAGAGTGAGCATTGGACCGAACCGCAGATCCAGGAGACCATGGAGCGCAATTGGAAAGCGCAGGGTCTTGCAGTGCGTCCAGACCATCAGATGATCGGCCACACCGGTTTCCTCATCGTCTCCCGGGCGATGGCTCCCGGATACGAGGCATTGCGCAAGCGTGACCGTGCCACGAAGGACACGACGACGGATATCGACTCACTCTCCGTAGAGGAGCGCGAGGCATCGCTCGAGGAGCTTGAGCTTCGTGACATCTCCGACCGCAAGCTGCGCAAGGTGCTCAGGGATCTGGGCGAACAACGAGGTCATTTGGATTCTCAATGACCGGTTATCGCCGGGCGCGACACGATGCACCGCAGCATGGCTGGAATTAGAATGGGAAAGGTGCGGGTCGGGCAGGCCCGGCCGGATGCATGGAGGAAGCGTGAATCTGAAGAAAGTGGCGAAGAGGGCCAAGGAATACAAGTACGTGCTCATCATCATGCGCCATGCGAAGACGGAGGCCTTCAACGCGAAGGGCGATTTTGAGCGTGTGCTCACCGACAAAGGACTCAAGCAGGCCAAGCGCGTGGCGAAGGGTCTGCGCGACATGGGATTGGTGCCGGATCAGATCGACTGTTCAAGCGCCACCCGGGCGATGCAGACATGCGAGCGCATGCTCAAGGTGTTCGGCGACGCTCCGAAAGTCGACTACTACCAGGATCTCTATGCGCAGGGTATGCAGGCGGTGTTCGACATGCTCGCTGCCTGCAAGGACAAACGCCATACGCTGCTGGTGCTCGGCCATGAGCCCACCGTCTCGCTGGCGAGCCAGTGGCTGGCAGGCGAACAGAGTGATCCGGGCCAGCTCGATCTGCTGAACCTTGGCATGTCGACTGCCGGCGTGGCGATATTCGGTTCGAATGCGCCGTTCAGAAAATGGGGCACCCATGAGGCGAATCTCATTGCGGTGCTCACGCCGAAGGAGTTCGAAAAGTAGCAGCAGCAGGCGTCGACGGCAGGCTATAAGTGTGCCTTATAGCCTTTGAAAGAAAACTCCTATGCGCTGTTTTTAAGAATTTCGGGCTTGCACCGGTTCCGGTTTGCTAACGTGGTCTCCATTGCATCGACACGACTGGAGGATCCATGACCATTCCCACATCCATCTCGGGTTTCCCCCGCATCGGACGCGACCGTGAACTCAAGAAGGCCATCGAAGCCTATTGGAAAGGCAATGCCACGCTCGACGATGTGCGTGAGACCGGCCGCGAGCTTCGTGTTCGGCATTGGAGGTTGGAGAAGGACGCAGGCATTGATCTGATCCCGAGCAATGATTTCTCACTGTACGACCAGATGCTCGACACCGCGGTCCTGCTCAATGTGATTCCGGCCCGATACCGTCGCCTTGGTTTCGACAACCCTGAGGAGACACTGTTCGCCATGGCCCGCGGGTATCAAGGTGAGCGTGGCGATGTGACCGCATTGCCCATGAAGAAATGGTTCACCACGAACTACCATTACCTGGTGCCCGAATTCGACGCCTCCACCGAGGTGCGGCTCAACGGCACGAAACCGTTCGATGAGTACTTGGAGGCGAAGTCGCTGGGCATAGAGACGAAGCCGGTGCTCATCGGCCCGTACACCTTCCTCAAACTCTCCCGCGATGCCGAGGCCCAGGAGCTCACCATCGACGAGGGGCTCGTGGATGCCGTGGCCGGCGTGTACGCCGAGGTGCTCCGGCGCTTCGCCAAGCTGGGCGCGCAATGGGTGCAGCTCGACGAACCATACCTGGTGCTCGACAAGCACGAGGGTGACGTCTCGCTGTTCAAATCGCTCTATTCGCGTCTGCTGCCGGCGCGGGACAGCGGTGTCAAGGTGCTGCTCAACACATATTTCGGCAACATAGCCGATATTTACGAAACAGTGAAGCTCTTCGAATTCGACGGAGTGGGACTCGACCTCATCGAAGGGCGTGACGAGAACCTCAAGGCCGTCGAACACTATGGTGTGGCAGCACGCACCACGCTCTTCGCAGGCGTGGTCAACGGCCGCAACATCTGGCGCAACAACTATGCGGAAAGCATCGCACTGGTGGAGGCACTCCAGCAGGTGACCGCCAACGTCGCAGTCGCCTCGGCCTGTTCGCTGCTCCATGTGCCGTTCAGCACCAAGGGGGAGGAACAGCTCGGCGACAAGGTGCTGCGCCACTTCGCCTTCGCCGTGGAGAAACTCGAGGAGGTTCGCGAGATCGCAGACCTCGTGCAGCTCGACGACGATGCGAAGCGTCAGTCCACTGCGCTCGCCGCCAACCAGGCGCTGTTCGATGGCAGCCGTGTGGTCGCCGACGAAATTGTGCGCGCCCGCATCGCCGCCCTTGCCGATGCGGACTATGTGCGCCAGCCCGAGCGTGGCGAGCGCCAGCGACTCCAGCGTGAGGCGCTTGGCCTGCCGTTGCTGCCCACTACGACGATAGGTTCTTTCCCGCAGACCAAGCAGGTGCGTGCCGAACGCGCCCGCCTTCGCAAGGGTGAGATCTCCCAGGAGCAATACGACGAATTCATTCGACGTCAGATCGACGATGTGGTGGCCAAGCAGGAGCAGATCGGACTCGACGTGCTGGTGCATGGGGAGTTCGAGCGCAACGACATGGTCGAATACTTCGGTCAGAACCTCAACGGTTTCCTGTTCACGAAGAACGCTTGGGTGCAGTCCTACGGCACCCGTTGCGTCAAGCCTCCGATCATCTGGGGCGATGTGAGCCGTGCCCAGCCAATCACCGTGGCATGGAGCTCCTATGCCCAGTCGCGCACCTCCAAGCCGATGAAGGGCATGCTCACGGGCCCTGTCACCATTCTCAACTGGTCGTGGCCCCGTGAGGACATCACCCATGAGGAACAGACCAAGCAGTTGGCCCTGGCGATTCGGGACGAGGTCCTTGACCTCGAGAAAGCCGGCATCAGGATCATCCAGATCGACGAGGCCGCTCTGCGTGAGAAACTGCCGCTGCGTGAATCCGACTGGCATCGTGAATACCTCGACTGGGCGATCCCCGCATTCCGTCTCGTGCATTCCGCCGTGCAGCCAAGCACGCAGATCCACACGCATATGTGCTATTCGGAGTTCAACGACATCATCTCGGACATCGACGCCATGGATGCCGATGTCATCTCATTCGAGGCCTCCCGCGGCGATCTGGTGGTGCTCGATGCCATCCACGACGCCCACTTCGAAACCGAGGCCGGTCCGGGCGTGTACGACATCCATTCCCCGCGCATCCCCTCGGTCGAAGAGATCGAGGAGCGCATCGGCGAGATCCTTGCGAAGATGGATGTGAACAAGGTGTGGATCAATCCCGATTGCGGTCTGAAGACCCGAGGCAATGACGAAACCTGGCCGAGCCTGACGCACATGGTCCAGGCGGCGAAAGCCGTGCGTGCCAACCTCGACTGATCTTGGGCTCCTCCACGCACAGTCCGCAGCACCCCATAATCGCAGCATGTATGCCATAGCGGCACATCCGCCCGCTGTGGCATCACATGCTGCGCATCCCATCAGATTGCACACGTCACACAGCACGAGACCCAGCACCATGCACACGCCAATGTTCTCCCTTGAAGTATTCCCGCCCAAACGCACATCGCCGGTCGGCACGATCTACGACACCCTCGACGGGCTGAATGACATGAAACCCGACTTCATCTCGGTCACCTACGGCACCGGCAAATCGGCGGACCGCACAGCCACCGCACGCATCGCGCACACCATACGCTCGGAATACGGCATCGACGCGGTCGCCCACCTGACCGCACAGTACCTCACCGCCCGGGATGTCGACGAGGCGCTCGCCATGTTCGACGAGGCGAAAGTGAGCGGCGTGCTCGCGTTGCGCGGAGACCGCAACAGCGAGCGCGAACCGGCCGGCGTGTTCACCCATGCCAGTGATCTGGTGTGCTATATTCGCGAGCGCAGGCCGAATCTGAAGATCTACGGCGCCTGCTATCCGGAGAAGCACCCGCAGGCGGCCACGCTCGACGAGGATGTGGCGAATCTCAAAGCCAAGGTGGATGCAGGCGCCTCGCATCTGATCTCCCAGCTGTTCTACGACGACGACGATTTCATCGCATTCCTCGGCAAAGCACGGGCCGCGGGCATCAATGTGCCCATAGAGGCGGGCATCATGCCGGTCACCAATGCGAAATCGGTGCGGCGCATGACGAACATGTGCTCATCCCGGGTCCCACGCAAGCTCGAACGCATGCTCGAGAAGTGGGGAGACGATCCCAGGACGCTACGCGAGGCGGGCATCATCTACGCCAGCGAGCAGATCAGCGACCTCGTGGCTCAGGGAGTCGACGGCGTGCACCTGTACACGATGAACCATCCGTCGGTCTCGCGCAGAATATGGCAGAACGTGGGCAATCTGTTCGAAAAAGCGTGACCCAATTTCCCAGCGCAACAAAAACACGCTAGATTGACAGGCATGGAGATCAACGAGAACACCACCCCAAGCACACGAGACATCATTCATGCCGGATTCGAGAATCTCGGCCGTGCGAAGGAACTGCTTGGTGAGGTGTGCTCGGCGGGGGATCTCGAACTCACCCAGCGGGAACTGCTCGGCGAACTGGCGCATTGTGCGGATCCGGACGTGGCATTGGACGCATTGCATGAACTGATCATCAACTTTGCCGACCGTCCCGGCAAACTGCACGGACTGCTGCACGGTAGGTCCCCGCGCACATTGCTGCAGGTGCTCGGCGCCAGCCGGCAGCTTGGCGTGCTCATGCGCTCGCGGCCCGAACTCGTCGAGGCGGCGGCGGTCGATCCCCTCCAGAGCGCGGGTTTTGACGGCGAGGCGAGGCGTGCGACCATGTTGGCGGCGATCGATGCCCATGAAGAGCAGCTTGGTGCCGCGGACTCTTCGGGCTCCTCGTTCCGGCGTCTGGTCACCGACGTGCCGTTGGCGGAGGCGACCAATAGGTTACGCCGGAACTATTACGAACAACTGGCTGCGGTCATGGCCTACGATGTTTCGCACGACGACCCGATCGCGATTCAACCGGCGGTGTCCCGCGCGTTGTCGGATCTGGCGGACGCCGCCCTGGAAAGCGCGTTGGCCATTGCGCAGAGCAACACGGAGGAGTCCGAACTTCTGCGCTTCACAATCATTGGCATGGGCAAGCTCGGCGCACAGGAGCTCAACTACGTCTCCGATGTCGATCTCATCTACGTGGTGGAGCCGATAGCCGAGACCATGTCGCAACCGCAGCTGGTCAAGGTCGGTTCGAAGATCGCCATGCTCATGCAGAAGATCTGCCAGTCGGTGATGCCCGATGTGACGGAGCCCGCACTGTGGCAGATCGATGGGGCATTGAGGCCCGAAGGCAAGGACGGTCCGCTGGTGCGCCGTCTGGACTCGCATAAGGCCTACTACCGGCAGTGGGCGGAGAGCTGGGAGTTCCAGGCGCTGCTCAAGGCACGGGCCGTGGCCGGTGACGTGCCTCTTGGCGAGGCATACATGCAGATGGCATCCGAATTCGTCTGGCAGGCCTCGCGGCGTGAGAACTTCGTCTCCGACTGCCAGCGTATGCGCGAACGTGTGGAGAGCCTCATCCCGGCGCCATTGCGTGACCGCGAGATCAAGCTGGGCCGCGGAGGTCTTCGCGACGTGGAGTTCACCGTGCAGATGCTGCAGCTGGTGCACGGACGCGCCGATGAGACCCTGCATGTTCGCTCCACACTGCAGGCGTTGCAGGCGCTTTCCGATGGCGGCTACGTCTCGCGCCGCCATGCCCGCGTGCTCTCCCACGACTACCGTTTCGAACGGGTGCTCGAACACCGCCAGCAGATGTGGCAGCTCAAACGCACCCATCTGTTCCCCGACATGGGCAATGCGAACGCCGGCGGATTGGAGAAGAAGCGCACGGTCAATGTGGAGGAGCTCTCGCGCAATGCCGAACTGCACAGGCTCGCCCGCGTGTTCGGCTGGCACAACGAGGAGCTGGTGGACAATTTCGACGAGACACGCAGGCAGATCCGTCGGCTCCATAACGATATCTACTACCGTCCGATGCTGCCGATCAGCGCGGTCTCGGGCGACGAACGCGTGGAACTGAGCGAGCAGGCGGTGATGGATCGTTACGCCGCCATCGGTTTCGCCGACCCGCAGGCGGCGCTGCGGCATGTGCAGGCGCTCACCGCCGGCATCACCCGTGCCGCGAAGATCAACGGCATACTGCTCCCCGCGGTGCTGCGCTGGCTCGGTGAGGGGCAGAACCCCGACATGGGACTGCTGGGCTGGAGCAACCTCGAGGAACGGTTCGGTTCCGGCAGCGACTACCTGGGCTTCCTGCGCGACTCGCAGTCGGCCGCACAGCGGTTGTGCCATGTGCTGTCGAATTCCAGATTCCTCGGCGACGCGCTCAACAAGTCGCAGGAGTCGATCCGCTGGCTCGGCGATGACGACCAATTGCATGCGCGCACACGTAAATCGTTGGATGTGGGCTGTCAGGCGATCATCACACGCTATGACGATTCACTGGCCGACGCGGCGAACATGCTGCGCGCACTGCGCCGCCATGAGATCGAGCGCATCGGGATCGGCTGGATGACCGATGTGATCGATTCGGCGCAGGCCCTGAACGGTATGACCGACGTGTATGACTCGATCATCCAGGCCTCGCTGCAATGGGCGGTGCATGATACGATGCGGGTGAACGGCATGGATGAACCGGCTGCGCATCTCGCCGTCATCGGCATGGGGCGCTATGGCGGCCGTGAGGTCAATTTCAGCTCCGACGCCGACGTCATCATCATCTACCGTCCTGCGCACGGCGCTGACGATGCCGCCGCGAATTCGTTCGCCCGCAAGGTGCAGGAGCAGATGCGCATGATGCTCATGGGTCCGGTGTCGACCGAACCGAAGATCGAACTCGACATGGACCTGCGCCCTGAGGGCAAGAATGGGCCCGTCGTGCGCTCGTACGCCTCGTGTGAGGAGTATTACCGTGCGTGGGCGAGTGTGTGGGAGCGCCAGGCGCTGTTGCGCGCCCGATTCGCCGCCGGCGACAAGGAGCTGGCCGAGGACTTCCTTGCGAATGTCGCGAACCCGTTCCGATACCCGGCCGAGCGTCTCACCGACGACCAGTTGCAGGAGATACGCAGACTCAAGGCGCGTATGGAGGCGGAGCGTCTGCCACGTGGTGTGCGACGCGACCGGCATCTCAAACTCGGCAGGGGAGGCCTGTCGGATGTCGAATGGACCGTGCAGTTGCTGCAATTGCAGCATGCGCATGACATTGAGGCGTTGCAGGTGAATTCGACGATGCAGGCCCTTGACGTCTTGGTGGAGCATGGGCTCATCGTCATGGAGGACGCGAAGATACTGCGTGACGCCTGGCAGATGTGCACGGCGGCGCGCAATGGCAACTATCTGTGGAACGGGCGTGCGAACCGCGCCGACATCCTGCCCGACCAGCATTTCGACCTCAGTGGCATCGCCACGTATCTTGGCTACGATCCGGATCGCGGTCAGCAGTTCGAGAACGACATTCTCTCGCAGATGCGCAAGAGTCGTGAAGTATGCGAACGGCTCTTCTACGGTGTCGAGGGGTGAGATACGCTGGCGGGTATGAATGGGCATGATGGCGAATCCGCGTGGGTGGAGCACACCCTCGTGCGGCTCGGCGAATCACGGTTCCGTGCGAAGTTCGTGTTGAGCGAGGCCGATCGGTCGTACGCGCGTGACAAGGGCAGATGTGTCATCGACAGGCATGCGCATGAGATGCTGCGCGCACGCGTGGGCGAGGCGCAACCGTCCAACGACGGCAGGCAGACGCCCTGGCGGGGGCATCCGGTGTTCACCGCCCAGCATGCGACGGCGACCTGCTGCCGCGGATGCATCGAGAAATGGCATGGCATTGCCAAGGGTCGGCCGTTGACCGATGCCGAGGTGAACAGACTGGCCGATCTCGTCATGGCCTGGATTGACAGGGATCTGACGAATCATCCGGCCCGGGGCACAGTTGCAGGCGTCCGTTCTGCACAGGCCGGTGCCAGGCGCGTGAAAGCGGCCAATGCCAAGGCTCCCCGGTATGTGCAGCCGGAATTATGAGGGCGTGTCGAGCCGGCGGGGCAGTGGGGTATAGTTGGAGAGGTCACTTCGGTGATCACCTGGAACAGCACATGCATGAAAGGTGAGCCATTGTCTAGCGTTCAGCAACACGCCGACGGACAGTCCATAGTGGGAACCAGCGTCATCACCCTCGACGATCTCACAGTCACGCAAATCGAGGAGTTGCTGCATAAAGCGCAGTACATCGATTCGCATCGCAAGGAAGTGGCACACACCTGTGACGGACGGGTGTTGGCCACTTTGTTTTATGAGCCGAGCACGCGCACGCGACTGAGCTTCGAGACCGCGATGCTGCGGTTGGGCGGCAAGGTGATCGGTTTCGCGGGATCGCAGCTGAGCTCCGCGACGAAGGGCGAATCGATCTCGGACACGTTGAAGACCGTGTCGAACTACGTTGACGTCGTGGCGATCCGCCATCCGAAGGAAGGCGCCGCCCTGGTGGCCGCGGACGCCTCCGCGGTGCCGGTGATCAACGCCGGCGACGGCGGCCACATGCACCCGACGCAGACGCTCGCCGATCTCGCGACGCTGCAGTCGCGATTCGGACGGGTGAACGGCCTGACGATCGGCCTGTGCGGCGACCTGACCTTCGGCCGCACCGTGCACTCGCTCATCGAGACACTGTGCCGCTTCGGCAACGTGCGTTTCGTGCTCATCTCACCGAAGGAGCTGCGCACCCCGCAATACGTGCTCAACCGCATCAACGCCACGCCCACCTGCTCGTACGAGGAGGTCACCGACTTGAGTTCGGTCATAGGGGATCTGGACGCCCTGTACATGACGCGCGTGCAGAAGGAACGCTTCTTCAACGAAGACGATTACCTGCGCCTGCGTGACACCTATATTCTCGACGAGGGCAAACTCGCGAAGGCCAAGCCCACGATGGCGGTGCTGCACCCGTTGCCGCGCGTCAACGAAATCGCCACGGAGGTGGACGCCGACCCTCGTGCCGCCTATTTCGAACAGGTGAAGAACGGCATGCTCATGCGCATGGCATTGGAAAGCTCGGTGCTCGGCGACGAATTGCCCGGCTACGAGCAGTATGCGAACCAGGAGGTCGAAGCCTGATGGAAGTCACCAGCATCCAGGATGGGATCATCATCGATCATGTGCCTGCCGGCACCGCGCTCAAGGTGCTCGAATACCTGCGCATCGACCCGGCCACCACAAAGCTCGCGCTGATCATGAACACAACGAGCCGGCGGTACGGTTCGAAAGACATCATCAAGATCGAGGACGCCCAGGACGTCGACCTCGACGTGCTCGGACTGGTGGCCCGCCAAGCCACCGTCGACATCATCCACGGTGGCCAGATCGTGAACAAGCAGACGCCGACACTGCCTGAACGCGTGGTCAATGTGATCACCTGCGTGAACCCGCGCTGCGTGACGACCACCGAACCCGGCATCGACCAGGTGTTCTACCTCGACCACACCGACGACGAGGTGTATCGCTGCCGCTACTGCGATGAGGAGGCGAAATTCTAAATGGCCATCACCTTCACCGACATCACGGTGTGGGACACGGACGAACGCATCGATCTGACCGTCCCCGACCCGCGAGACGTCACCATCGACGCCAGTGCGCTCACCGTGGCGCCCGGCTTCGAAGACCCGCACGTGCACTTCCGCGATCCCGGACAGACCTACAAGGAGTCGATGGTCTCCGGATGCATGGCCGCCGCATCGGGCGGCTACACGAACGTGCTCATCATGCCGAACACCGTGCCGGCGATGGACGGCCTTCAAGTACACGAGGGGGAACCCGGCGCGCAGGAGATTCTCAATGTCGGCTACCACACGGTGATCGACTATCTGCAGCACTACGAACAGATCCACCACGTCACGCTGCCGGTACGCTACGAACTGTGCGTATGCGCCACCAAAGGCCGGGCCGGGCTCGAACCGACCGACCCGAAGGACTGGGCATGGTACATGCCGGGCCACGACAGTGAGAAAGACCCCGCACAGATCGCCCACCCCGTCACCGCAATGAGCGACGACGGGTCAGCCGTGCCGGAACCGGTGCTGCGCCAGGTGTTCGACAACATCAAGAGCACAGGCCTATACCTCATCGAGCACTGCGAACACCATGACGTGGGCGCCGTGAACGAAGGGCCCGTATCCCGTGCCCTGAACGTGCCGGGAATCCCCGAAGACACCGAACTGGCGATCGTGCAACGCGACATCGACCTCGTGCGCGAAACCGGCGTGCACGTGCACTTCCAGCACGTGTCCACCGCAATCTCCTTCGACGCCATTCGCAAAGCGAAGGCCGAAGGGCTACCGATCACCTGCGAGACCGCACCGCATTATCTGGCATTGAACGACGAGGCACTGCTCGAATACGGCACGCTCGCGAAGATGAACCCACCACTGCGCAGCGAACGGGACCGCTTGGCCACAATCAAGGCGATCGAGGACGGCACAGTGGACATGATCGCCACCGACCACGCCCCGCACACACTCGAAGAGAAGGACCGCGGATTCCTCGAAGCACCCAACGGCATCATCGGACTGGAATGCGCCTATGCCGTATGCCACAAGGTGCTCGTCGACGGCGGACACATCAGCGACCAGCGACTCATCGAGCTCATGTCGCTGAATCCAGCCCAACTGATGGGACGGCATTCCACCGACATCGCCGCACTGCTCAACACCTCGTCGAAATGCGCGGTGAAGCGCTCGCTGAACCTGGCCGAAGTGGAACACCCGGAACTCGTGGACCTGAACATTCTCAACACCACGGAGCAGTGGAGCATCGACGCAAGCCGGTTCCTGTCGAAGGCATGTAACACGCCATTCAACGGCTGGGATGTGAGCGGCAAGCCATATGCGACGATCATCGCATCCGCTCTGGTGTTCGACCGATTGGGACTTGACAAGGCAACCGAAACGGAAACAGGGGAGTAGAGACTATGGACCGGCTCATCGAAGCAATCGAAGACAAGCAGAATCCCAGTGTCGTGGGCCTTGACCCCACCGACAAACTCGTTCCGGCCCCCGTGATGGATGCCTATGCCGTCGAAGCCGAGGAACAGGTGGAGTCGGACGACAATCTGGCAGCCACCGCTGCCGCAGCGGCGTATTTCGAATTCAATCGCGCCATCATCGATGCGGTGTACGACATCGTGCCTGCAGTGAAGCCGCAGATCGCCATGTATGAGGCGCTCGGCCCCGCAGGCATCGACTGCTACACGATGACATGCGAATATGCGCAAAGCCGCGGCCTGTACGTGATCGGCGATGTCAAACGCGGCGACATAGGTTCGACCGCCGCCGCCTACGCGCATCATCTCACCGGTTTCCAAGGCGATGACGTGTGGTTTGAAGATGCGGTGACGGTGAACCCGTACCTGGGGTCCGACGGCATCGAACCGTTCATGGAGGCCGCCGGGCAAGCCGATCGCGACATGTTCATTCTGGTGCGCACCTCGAATCCATCGAGCTCGCAGATTCAGGAGCTCGAATTGGCCGATGGCGGCCGGGTGTATGAGCATGTGGCCGATTTGGTGGAGGATTGGGGCAAGGATTCCATCGGCCGTTTCGGCTATTCCCGGGCCGGAGCCGTGGTCGGCGCGACGCACCCCAAGGAGGGTGCCGCATTGCGCGAGCGCATGCCCCACACGTTCTTCCTCGTGCCCGGGTACGGGGCGCAGGGCGGCACGGCACAAAGCGTGGCCGGCATGTTCGACCGCAACGGTTCCGGCGCCATTGTGAACTCATCCCGCGGCATCATAGGCGCCTGGCGTAACGACGAGCAATACAGCGATTCACTCGAACCGGAATCCGCGCTGGAGCTCGTAGCCGTCAACGCCCGCGCAGCGGCGGCCGATATGCGAGACCAGCTGCGTGTCGCCCTTGCATAACCGATATAGATTTGTATGCGATAGCCGTCCGTACGGATTATCGCACACCGAACAACCAAGGAGATTCATGCCAACCGCATTCACCCACACGGTGGAGCAGGCCCAGGAGGCCGGTTTCACCCCGACCAGGCGCACCGTCAGCATTGTCGCCGTGAAGCAACTCACTGCGGGCATCGTCCGTCTCACCTTCCGTGACGAATACATCGCCCGCCATGTTCGACCTGCGCAGTTCGTGAATCTGTATTCGTCGAACCCCATGCACCTCATGCCGCGTCCTTTCGGAGTCAGCGAGGTGGATGGCGACGAGGTGAGCCTCATCTTCGCGGTGGTCGGTTTCGGCACCGACGAGTTCAGCAAGCTGACGGCGGGGGACACCATCGATGTGCTTGGCCCGTTGGGCACGCCCTTCAATCTCGATGAGGCTGCGGATTATGTGCTCGTCGGAGGAGGTCTCGGCATCCCACCGCTGCTTGAGGCCGCGCAGAGCCTGCGTGATGAGGCGGATTCGCGGGCGATCGCCGTGTTCGGCTATCGTGACGAGCATTTCGCCGACATCTACGCCGCCAAGTACGCGGACGAAGTGCACAGCATCGACGAGTCGGAGGGCAATGTGCTCACGCTGCTCGAACGCCTGTGGCCAGCATTGGAGGAAAGCGCGCGTAAGACGATCATTCTGTCCTGCGGTCCGACGCCAATGATGAAAGCCGTCGCCACTTGGGCCTCCAAACGTGGCGTGGACGCCCAACTGAGCATGGAGCAGCGCATGGGATGCGGGTATGGCACCTGTGTGGCCTGCACAATCGACACACGTGCTGGCCGCGAGAAGGTGTGTGAGGCCGGCCCGGTCTTCACCGCGCACCAATTGGGTTGGGACGTCGATGATGCCGAGGCGAACGCCGATGCGTGAGATGGACGAGCGGGTGAAGGAGAACGAGACGATGAACGAGACCACAAGCAGCGTGTACGAACCGCATGAGTGGAAGCATGGCACTGTGGTGGCCGGCATACCGTGGAAGAATCCGGTGGGCACCGCGTCCGGCACGTTCCAGGTGGATGCCTGCGGCCAGTTCTACGATGTGAGCCAGCTTGGCGCTGTCACCACGAAGGGGGTCTCGCCGGTGCCGTGGCTCGGCAATCCCGGTGTGCGTACGGCGGAATGCCCGGCCGGCACGGTGAACGCTGTCGGCTTGCAGAACCCGGGCGTCGACCATTACCTCGAATACGACCTGCCCAAACTCAAGAACATGGGCGCCACGGTCGTCTCTAATGTGGCCGGTCATTGCGACGACGACTACGCCCAGGTTGTCGCCAAGCTCGCCGACTCGGATGCCGACATGCTTGAAATCAACGTGAGCTGCCCGAACGTGACCCACGGCGGCATGAGCGTGGGTACCGATCCGGTGGCGTTGAGCCGGCTCATGGAGCGTTTGCGCCCGATGACCGACAAGCCGATGATCGTCAAGCTCACGCCGAATGTCACCGATATCACGGCCATCGCCAAGGCGGCTGTCGAATCCGGTGCCGATGCGCTGAGCATGATCAACACGCTGGTCGGCATGCGCATCAATATCAAAACCGGCGAACCGATCATCGCGAACCGTACCGGTGGTGTCTCCGGACCTGCCGTGTTCCCGGTGGGTCTAGCCTGCGTGTGGCGTGTGCGCACCGCGTTGCCCGATGTGCCGATCATCGGCATCGGCGGCATCGACTCCGGTGAAAAGGCGCTCGAATACCTGTATGCAGGTGCCAATGCCGTCGAGGTGGGCGGCGCCGCGCTCTATGACCCGACCGCACCTATTCGCGTGGCGCGTGAACTCGACGATCTGCTGGACTCACGCCCGCAATTGGCCCACAAGCTCGTCAAGGGCGACACCTGGCGCTGACCCGTCGGCGATGCCCATCCGCCGTTCCGAACCCATTCATAACCGTCAATCTGCGTATTCGAGACGAATCGAACTCGGGGATGTCCCGAATACGCAGATTATTCCCGCATCCGTTTGCAAAAGGGAGAATCACAGATGACTGAAGCATTGGATACCCGTTTCACCCAGTTCCTGCTCGAATCGCAGGCGTTGAAGTTCGGCTCGTTCACATTGAAGTCCGGGCGCCAGTCGCCCTACTTCATCAACGCCGGCGCCTTCGATGACGGTGCGAAGATCGCCACGCTCGGTGAATTCTATGCCGAGAAGATCCAACAGGAGATCGCCGCAGGCAATCTGGCCGCCCGCATCGACACCGTGTTCGGCCCGGCATACAAAGGCATCCCGCTGGCCGTGGCCACCACGATCGCCATGCAGCACCGCTTCAACGCCTCCATCGGCTACACCTTCGACCGCAAGGAGAAGAAAGACCACGGCGACGGCGGCACGATGGTGGGCAAGCCACTCGAGGACGGCATGAACGTGCTGCTCGTCGACGACGTGATGACCGCCGGCACCGCAGTACGCGAGGTCGTTCCCAAGCTCAAGGCGCAAGCCGACATCAACATCGTGGGTCTCGTGCTCTCCGTCGACCGCATGGAGAAGACGAAGGACTCCGATCTCTCCGCCGTGCAGGACGTGCAACGCGAGTTCGGGTTCCCCGTGTTCGCCATTGCGAACGTGAAGGAGATCTTCGCCGCTGGACGGCAGCTGATCGGCGAACACGGCCAGCCCTACGTCACTGACGAGATCGCCAGGGCCGCCGAGGAGTATCTCTCGCAGTACGGAGCGTGAGTGGGCTGTCATCATTTTCAGTGGGCAACGGGTTTCCTCGTTGCCCACTTTTCATGCATTGCATGAGGAAGGAGATGTGGTGGTTACGCTTGACACAAGCGTAAGTCTATCAGGTGAAATACAGGCCCCTTTGCAAGCATTCCAAGACGCAGTTCCTCTCGGAAAAACAATGTCGATGATCGATGCACTGTTGCATCATCGAAGTCCATCGGCGCACAATGTATATGCTCGCGAATGATCATGCGGAAATCAACGGGCGATGGATCAGCAAAGGAACGCGGCACACATATGCCTATATGCGGGTATGGCGGCGACAATCCGCGTCTAACATTCAATAGGCCGTCCACGAATCTGCACCCGCAGCTGGGATACGCCCACAAACTGGAAGTATATTGCGGCCCATCATCGGAGGAAGTATGGTGATATCGGCCGCAGCGACAGTGACAGAAAACCTCACACTGAGACTCATCAGGAAGAAATAGAACGGGTTGCCTTCGGTCATATGCCCCGCTTCAGAACAACAAACCGGAAGGAATACGGAAAGAACGCCTATGATCCGACCAATGACGATCGACGACTACGATGCCGTTTACGCATGCTGGATGTCATGCACCGGCATGGGGCTCAACACCATCGACGACTCACGCGACGGCATCGCCAAATATCTGGCACGCAACCCGACCACATGCTTCGTGGATGAGCGTGACAGGCGCATCACCGGCGTCATCATCGCCGGGCATGACGGGCGACGCGGATACATCTACCACACCGCGGTCAGTCCCGACCACCGCCACCAAGGCATCGGCACCGCGCTCGTCGAAGCGGCGTTGCAGGCACTTGCCCACGAGGGGATTGCCAAGGTGGCGCTCGTCGTCTTCGCCCGCAACGCGGATGGCAACGCGTTCTGGCAGCGGCTCGGATTCACATCGCGCGACGACCTGACCTACCGCAACAAGGCGCTCGCCGAACTCACGCGCATCGACACCTGAATCTCACTAACATCCCAACTTTCCGAGCATGCCCCATGCTCGCTCCAGCATCGGCAGCTCACGCGCCGCAATCAGTCTGCCGAGCTTGGAATCCTCGCATCTCCTGTATTCGGCGACGGCCTGAGCATAGGTGAGCCTCAATGTCGACAGATTGAATCTCGTCCGCTCCAGCTCCGTCAGATTCGTCTCGCCGAACGAAAGCGCCTGACACAGGTAGTAGTGATTGAGATTATGGCGATGAATCCGATTATAGTAATCGCTGACCAAGCCAATCTCGCCGAGAATCTCGATTTCGGCTCCAAGCTCCTCCCTAACCTCGCGCATCACTGCCTCCGTGGGAGTCTCACCTGGTTCGATGCCGCCTCCGGAGGTTTCGATCGTCACCGCATTGCCGAAGACGTCGGTACGCTGCACCCGCAGAAAATAGAAGTACGCGTGAGCATCGATGATGATGGCCCGCGCGATTGGTCGATCATGATCAATATATTCGAACGGCCATTCGGTATCTTCGAGCTCAAGACTCAATGGTTCCTCAGTCAAGTCATACCACCTCCATGATTGTACGAGCATCGCCAATTGACTGATACGCTCTCTCCAAGACGTAAGAGGAGACACCTCCAGCGTCAGAATGTCCCTTTTTACGTCGATGAAATGCGATGAAATGAAATGAAATGATTGGCATCGCGGACATGATTTGGGATTCGATTCGCACGCACAGTCATACGGAATCAGCTACGATGATACGCCATCGTATCCACATGCGCGCTCACCGTCTCGACCAGCTCGCCAAGCGGCTTGAGAAACCGCCGACCCAACGACGTCAACTCATAATAGACCTGCGGCGGCTTCGAACGCTGCAGCACCTCGCGACGGACCACGCCAATCTGCTCCAGGTACTTGAGCGTCTGCGAAGCCATGCGCTCGCTGATGCCGCCGATGTTATGCACCAATTCACTGAAACGCAGCGGTTTCTTCTCGAGGGCCAGAATGACGAGCAGTCCCCATTTGCCGCTGACTACCTGCAGTGGGAAGCGTGCGGGGCAGTCCTTTGCGAAGATATCGAGTTTTTCCATGGTGGTAGTATAACAGATGAAAGTAACGGAATATAATAACCTTACGAATAGTAAGTTTCAAAACTTACTTTTTCAACTGAATCTAAAACCCTCCAAATCATCACCCCGCAATTCATACTTTCCTGCAATGAGGGCAGCGGGACATTCTCTTGTAACGTCCACTTTCGCTTTTCATGAGTCGTACGGGCGATGTTCGAAAAAGAGCGGCGGTTCGTCAAGGTCTCTATAGAATGCATTCCAGCGGGTCAGCACGTCGCGCAAGGGCATCGGCAGATAGGAGAGCGCCTGTTCGGCTATGCTGTCGGGAATGCCATAGGCGGCCTGTGCAATGCTCGCAGCTATGGCTGCCTGGGTATCGCTGTCTCCTCCCAATGAGACCGCATTGCGTATGGCATCCTCGAAGCCGGTGCTTTCCAGGAAGCAGGTGATGGCCTCTGGCACCGAACCTTGGCATGTGGCGTCGAACTGGTAGCCCGAACGGATTTTGCCCAGTGATCGGCTCATGTTGTACCCGTATTCATGGATGATGTGGTCTTTGATCCGTTGCCTGCATGCGGCAGGATCGTCGGCCAGAGACCTCTCATGCTCACCGCGGCAGCCGCCGAAGTAGTATCGCGCGAGGAAGATTGAGTCGGCCACTGCCATCCCTCCTCTGACACCTTCGGGATCGTCGTGGGTCACCGTGATCGAGCGCTCGGCGAGTTCGCGACCTCCGATGGGCATGAATCCGGTCCGTGCGGTGAATCCGCAGCTCATCATCCACGCACAAGGCGATATGCGCATGGCCGATCCGTTGCCGAAACTGCCGATGGGCTCACGACTGTCGGAGAACAGCCAGCGCATGAACCGGGGACCATAACCCGCGTTCGGGTACATGCGCCCGTATTTCTTCATCGCATCAATGAAATCATCTGCGCTACCGCCATTCATGATGCCCTCGGCTACCGCGCAGGTCATCACCGTGTCGTCGGTGAATCGGCAACCATTGGAGAACAGCGGGAAATGCTTGGTTTTGATTGGATCGGCTTCGTATTTCGAGCCGACGATATCGCCTATGATCGCGCCGAATATGCCGGTCATTCCATCCTCCATCTGACTCATGAGCTCTTCTGCACGATCTTGTCGAATGCGTCCATTGCCAGCATTCCTTGAACGATATGTGGGCGTCCACCGACCGGAAGCGTACGTTGAATAAGTAAATACAACAAGCATATACCTGAACAAGGCGTCTGATTCGTGCGAACCAGTCACGGCATTTGGTGACGGTCGCGGAACAATTACCGGAAGAGAGGCGGTGGCAATCGACTGGCCGCGCATATCTTGGTTTCAAGAGCGGCAAAATGCCAAGCCCACAAGCAGCGGTGTCCAGGAGTAACGGAAAACCGTATATTACGAATCCCGCTACGTGGAGGTGGTCGAGTTTTGCCGCTCTTGAAACCAAGATGTTATGGAGAGGACCTCCACTTTTCTGCAAAACAGCGACGAATGACGGCCGGTAAACCCGAAATCAACCATGCCAGACCGCGCGACGTTGGTCGGCCGCCTGTTCCAAAGTCAATGGCTGCGGCAGCAGGTAATCCTTGCCAGTTCGTTCCTTGAGGCACCGGGCAACGAGCATGACCACCATAAACATTTGCTCATCGTCGGAGAGCATCTCATAGGTAACCTGGAAATATTCCCATCCCTCGGCACGGATCTTCATGGTTCGCTGGGCATCCCGTGCCCATTGGTAGCGATGATGACGCCCATCGTATTCGATGTCGATCTTCGCCTCAGGATAGGCAAGGTCCAGAAACACCAGTGAACTATCGTGCAAGACGAGTCGGTAATTGACGCGAGGGATTGGCAGGCCATAGCGGATCAATATCAAACGCAACATAGTTTCCGCAACCGAATCGGTACCTTGTGCCATCAGCGGCAACGCCTTCCGGCATTTCATAATGCCTCGTGGAGCATACCTATGATTACGTCTGGCATACTCATCTACCCAATCGAGGAAATCGACGAAATCCTGTATGGTCATCATCTCGTGAAGTGTGTACCGGCGCATCATGGCATCACCGAGCTTCACCAACTCCTCCAAATCCAGCCATTGGGCGAACATCAGCCAAGTGGATGCGCATGAGGTGCAGGTGACACCTGGGGCAACTTCGATCGTCTTCAGAGGAATCCCGCTTTTGAAGTAGGTGACGCTGAATCGACCGTAAACCTTTCCATGTCGTTTACCAGCGATCCTGTCTTCTGGCTTGAGATCCGACGGACCCACCACAACCTGTAGATATTCAGGTCTCAAACGCCGTCTTGTCACCCCAGTCGTGAGTGGAGTCCAATCCAACCCCATGAGCGCCAATGCCGTCGTGAGCGCGAAGACGCATGCCACCTGCCGCCCGCACACATCCTCGGCGGCTGCACAGCGTTGAACCTCTAAGTCGCGTCGCTCGCGTTGCAACCCTCGTGCCTCGCTGGCACTCGTCTCGTCCGAATACCCCATGCGTCGACCATATATGGCCGGTGCATCCGTGTAAATCCACTCCACTCGTCAGCGTGTCGTCGCCTAGCTCTCCCTAGGGTTGATCGAGGTATGGGAATTACGGGCATATCGGTAATGCTTGAATTATACTGACGCAGGAACCGATTGCAGTAATGTAGGAAGAGGCGAACATGGGCGAGAACCAGACGGCGAACAGGGCGGTGAGCAATGTCGTCTTTGATTTCTGCGGCGTGCTGATCGACTGGCAATGCCATGCGGCGCTCGACGGAGTGTACCCCGAGCAGCTGGTAGCGGACATCTGTGCGGACAACGATCCGTATGGTTTCTTCCATTACGAGGATCTCATGGACGGTGGCGCGGATTTCGCGGATGTGCTCGAACTGGTGCGTGCGGAGCAGGGTGACGAGATCGCCGAAGTGTACCGCTATTACATCGAGCATTATGACGACGCACTGCCGCGGTTGATCGACGGTGCAGAGGATCTGCTCACCGAGCTAAAAGACCGCGGGATACGCGCATGGGGACTGACGAACTGGTCGGCGGACACATTCCATTTCGCGTTCGAGAAGTACCCGCAACTCCAACGATTGCTGAGCGGAACCGTGGTGTCTGGCATAGAGAAACTGCGCAAGCCGAACGCCGACATCTACGAGCTTGCACAGTCCCGCTTCAATCTGGAACCGCAGACCACCGTGTTCTTCGACGACACGCAGCGCAATGTGGACGGCGCGAAATCCGTGGGCTGGCATGCATTCAGATTCAGCGACGTAGCACAGGCGAGACGTGATCTGCTTTCGCTCGAACACTGAGCAACCGTTTGGCCGGGCGATTTCCGGGCGGTACACTACTCGTTGACAACAACCTCGGGGAGAATCACATGACACTGTTGCAGCTGCGGTACATCGTCAAGATTGTCGAATGCGGGTCGATGAACGAGGCGTCGCACGCACTGTACGTTTCGCAACCTGCGTTGAGCTCGTCGGTCAAGGAACTTGAGAACGAGCTCGGCATAGAGATCTTCACGCGTTCCTCGCAGGGCATTGCGCTGACCGTCGACGGCGCGGAATTCCTCACCTATGCGCGGCAGGTGCTCGACCAGGCGGATCTGTTGGAGGAGCGGTACAAGAACGCGAAACCGCGCAAGCAGCTGTGCTCCGTCTCCACACAGCATTACATGTTCGCGGTCGAGGCCTTCGTCGAGATGATCAACTCGTTCAAATCGGATGAATACGAGTTCACCATTCGCGAGACGCGCACGAAAGACATCATCAATCAGGTCGCGAACATGCGTTCCGAGATCGGCATCCTGTATCTTTCCGACTACAACACGCATGTGATCGGCAAGATGCTGCGAGAGAAGCACCTCGAGTTCCACCCGCTCTTCCGCGCGCCATTGCACGTGTTCATCTCGAAAGACAACCCGCTGTCGATGAAAAAGAAAGTGACGATGGACGATCTCAAGCCCTTCCCGTTCATCCAGTACGAGCAGGGGGAGGAGGGCTCCTTCTTCTTCGCCGAAGAGGCGGTGTGGCCGGAGTATTCGCCCAAGCAGATCAATGTGACCGACCGTGCGACCATTCTGAACTTCATCATCGGGCTCAACGGGTACACGGTGTGCACCGGAATCGATAATGGCGACCTCAATAATGAGAAGATCATGACGATTCCGCTCGACACCGACGAGACGATGCTGCTGGGCTGGATCACGAACGAACGCGCGAAACTCTCGAAGGCCGCACAGACCTATCTCGACAAGCTCAAGGAGGTCATTGCGAACCACGGGTATACGATCATTTCAGATTGACACCTGCCTACTTCGCCCACACCGAAAGCACGTCGCGGGCGCATATGTTTGCTCATATGCGCCCGCGACGTGCTTTCGGTTACAGATCACTCACAGCGCGTCGATCAGATCGAGCATCTGACTGACGTTCTTCTTGCCGAACTCGACGGTTTGCCTGCCTCCGCGATTGAGTACGATGCACGGCACGCTCATGACGTCGTACTTCTCCTTGAGTTCGGGGAAGTGGGCGACGTCGTAGGCTTCGGCCCTGACATTCGGGTTCGCCGCGGCGATACGCTGGGAGGCACGAACCGTCTCCGGGCACATCGTGCACGTCAGACTCACCAGAATCATGATCTCGGTGGGATCGTGAATCGCATCGATTCGTTCGGCCTCGTCTCCGATGAGTGGCTGGCCGGGGCCTGCCGCATTGTAGAGGCCAAGCACGAACGAATGGAACTCATGGCCGGTCGGCACGCCGTGGAATGTCAAGCCGGTAGGCACCAGCATCCCCGCATCGTCACGCACCATGATGCTGACCAGAGGGGCGGCAAACGGCAGTGGATCGTTCACATCGAATTCGCCACGCCCGTTGGGGGCAATCTTGCCCACCTTGTCTTCGATCATGTCGAGCTTGCCGTCGCTCAGGCGCACCAGTTCAGTGATGAACGCCTTGAGATCGGACGAGGTCTTCGTCTCGTCGAGCTGCAGCTGTAATGTCAACGGCCGCGCCATGCGCGAGAAGACCACATTGAGTTGTTTGATCACGTCGTCATTGAACACCGCGGACACCGTGTTCTGCGGATCTTCCGACTGGCTGCGGTCCGGAGCCGGGGCAGGGGTGGTGCCCGCAGGCTTGTTCCGCGCAGCCTGCTGCTCCTCCTGCTCATAGACACTATGGTCCACACGTTTCGGCACAATGCCCGTCTCCAGATTTTTCGCGGCAGCATACCGTTCCGCATTCACCGCGGCGATGGCGCCATCGGCGGTTGCCGTGACGACCTGGCGCAAATCCTTCACCCGAAGATCGCCTGCGGCGAATATGCCCGGCCGGCTGGTCTGCATATGTTCGTCGGCGATCACATATCCCTGCGGATCAAGGTTGACGACTCCTTTCACCACAGCGGTCTGTGGCACATATCCGGCGAATACGAACACGCCGAAAGTGCCTCCATCGTCTGGCTGCCAGACGGTTTGCGTACCGGTGGCGACCGAACGCCACACGGCCCTGTCGAGTCCTTGCTCACCGGCCTGCACCCCGACGAGCTCGGTGCCATAGTGAATCTCGATGTTCGGGTTGTCCTTGGCCTTCTGTGCCACCATGGCATCGCAGGTGAAGTCGTCCTCACGCACCAGCAACGTCACCTTGCGTGCGAAGCGGGTGAGGAACACCGACTCCTCAGCTGCGGCGAAACCGCCTCCGACCACAATGACGTCCTTGCCGGTGAAGAACTCGCCATCGCAAGTGGCGCAATAGGCGACTCCGCGGCCGGCATATTCGAGTTCACCGTCGAAACCGATCTTGCGCGGAGCGGCCCCCATAGCCAGAATGACCGCGAAGCACCGGTAATCGCCTCGCTTCGTATGCACGATCTTCAAACCGGAACGGTCTGGATCCTCCTCGATGCCGGTGACATCGCCAACGGTGAGTTCGGCACCGAAATCCTGCGCCTGTTGGCGCATCGCCTTCGTGAGTGCATGGCCATTGGTGCGCGGTACACCGGGGTAATTGACCACTTCCGCCGTAATGGTGATCTGACCGCCGAAGTCCTCTTTCTCAATGACGAGGGTGCGGTAACGTGCACGCGCGAGGTACATGCCGGCGGTGAGGCCTGCAGGGCCCCCACCGATCACAATCGCGTCATAGAGTTTCGAATCGTCCATGCTCCAATACGCTTCCGATCAGAGTTCGCCCACGAGGTCGAGGCTCGGCTCGAGCGTTTCGTCGCCGGGCTCCCACTTGGCCGGGCACACCTGATCGCCATGCTCGTACACGAACTGCGACGCCTTCACACGGCGCAGGATCTCCTCTGCATTGCGCCCGACGTTCGAAGAGATGACCTCATAGGCCACCACCTTGCCCTCGGGGTCGATGATGAAATCGCCGCGTTCGGCCAAGCCGGACTCCTCGTTATAGGTCTCCAGATCACGGGCGAGCTTGCCGGTGGTGTCGGCGAGCATCGGGTACTGCACCTTGCCGATCTTCTCATTGGCATCATGCCAAGCCTTGTGCACCCACTGGGTGTCGCACGACACCGAGTAGATCTCACAACCGGCCTTCTTGAACTCGGCGTAATGATCCTGCAGGTCCTCAAGCTCAGTGGGACAGACGAAGGAGAAGTCGGCAGGGTAGAAGAACAGCACCGACCAATGACCGAGCAGATCCTCCTTGCCTATAGTCTCAAGTGCCCCATCATGGTAGGCCTCCACGGAGAAATCGATGAGATTATGCTGCAACATTGACATGGTGATCTTCCTTTCGATGGATTGCCAAAAGATCCTTCTTCGAGTATGGCCACACGCAGCGTGGATTGTACGCGGGTCTACTCAGAGCGAATGCGGCGAACGTCACATATGATGTACCTCACATGCGAATCAACCTTCCATGCTTCCCAAGTGACGGAACGCCTCCGGAACCGCACGAACGATGTCGGAGGCGATGATGGGTCGTCCGAGGGATTCGTCGGCATCGGTCTCCTCCAATCCCACGATGTTCGGTCTGTTCCAAGCATGCTGGGTTGCATGAGAGGCCAGCGAGGCCGCCAGTCCATGAAGGTATGCGGCCGCGGCAGCTGTTTCGGAAACGGTGGCGGGATCTTCGAGATAGGCGTCACCTTGCTGGGCCAACAATGCTCCGGTCATACCCGCGAGCACGTCACCAGCCCCTGCAGTGGCCAGGGTGGCTGGCGCCCGGCCAGACACGAGCACGCGACCCATTGAGTCATCATCGGGTCCAACCACAATGGTCAACGCGCCCTTGAGCAGCACTGTGGCCCCGGTGAGACGTGCCGCACGTCGTGCGAAATACAGGGGACGTTGTTCTATCTCAGCTGCATTCACCGGTTCGTCGATACGCGTCAGGAGTCTGGACAGCTCGTTGGCATGGGGCGTGAGCACGACCTGTGATGGCACATGTCGGGGCAGCAAGTCAAGGGCTCCGGCATCCACCACGATCGGAGGCATGTTCCTGGCCTCCTCGTTCTGCTGGGCATCGCTATATTCCACATCGCCGCCATCAATGTCGCTCACCGATTCCGCCGGTGCCGAATCGGTGAGTTCATAATGTGCCAGCAACGATTCAATGGCCTCCCGTTGAATGTCCTGCGTGTCTTCCCCCGGAACACCACTGCCCACCACCCAGGCTTCAACGCGTCCCTTACCCATTGTGGCTTCGGGCAATGCCTGCAACACCAGATCCTGGGCATGTTGTGGGCCGAGGTAGCGCACCATGCCTATGTTCGAGCGGGCAGCTGCGGTGGTGGAGAGCACTGCGGCACCGGGGTATTGCACCGATCCGGTGATGAGCCCCACCACACCACGCGTGTATTTCGAGTCGGTCACCTTCGGCTCATGAATCGACATGCGGGCGAAATCGGCATCCACCATCTCAACGCTAGGCACCGCGGATTCGAGGTCAAAGCCGAAATCCACCAGATTGATCTCACCGCAGGCGTATGCGGCAGGGGGGAGCATGGCGCAGGGCTTCAGTGCACCGAACATCATCGTGATGTCCGCGGGAATGTAGGCACCCGGCAATGTGCCATCATCCACGCCTATGCCCGAGGGCGTATCGACCGCAACCACCAACGGCTTGTGTTCGTTGCCCTCGTCGGACTTGAAAGCGCCAAGCACCTCTGCGAGTGCGCGGGGAATGCCCTGCAGGGCATCGCGTACGCCTATGCCGGTCATTGCATCAACGATGATGTGGGAGCGTTTGGCGTAGCGAATGGCCGTCTCAAGTCGTTGCCCGGCCTCTCCCGAGGAGAATCCGGTGGGCACGCCGGGAATGCGTGAGCCCGGATCAAGCGTCCAAATGTGGCCGCCGGACTGCACGAAAGTGACGAACCCCTGTTCATGCAGCTGCTTGCCGACGGCAATGGCCGTCACGTTCACGCCTTGTGCCGCAAGCATGGCACCGGTGAACAGGCCATCTGCACCGTTGTCTCCCGCGCCGACAAGCACGCTGACCCGTATGTCATGCGGGTCAAGGGGAGCGTCTTCTATGATCTGCAGGATCTTGTGCGCCGTGGCGCGTGCCGCCATGCGCATGAGAGGCACGCCCTCCGCCAACAGGGGTTGCTCCATGGCACGCACATTGGCCACACTGTAGGCGGTGGTGGTCAGCAAATCGATGTGTGCGTCATCGAGCGCTGCGGTCTGCTCGCGTTGAGCGGTCTGTGAGGCCATAAGACATCCCTTCCGTATGGTCCATAAAACAGGACGGCGAATAGTCTCAACTCTAGTACGCGGCGCAAGGCGGCATGTATGATTGGGCGATAGCGTAACCTGTTTGCTTCACCTCTCAACGATAAATCGACATGGACGAATTCCCCGTCCATAGAATTGGGCATGACGCCCATGCGGATTTCACCGCCGGGCATATCGGAAGGAACTGCAATGTGCACAGCCGTTCGTTTTGACGATGGACAGAACAATATGTACTTCGGCCGCAATCTCGATTGGAGCGAGGATTACGGGGAGAAAATCGTATTCGCCCCACATGATTACCATTACACGCCGGCATTCAATGCCGAAGACAAGAACCACCCGGTGATCGGCATCGGCATCATCGTGGAAGATACGCCGCTGTATTTCGACTGCATGAACGATGCTGGCCTCGCCGTGGCGGGTCTCAACTTCGCCAAGTACTGCAAGTACGCCACCGAGGCGGTCAACTTCACCACGAACGTGGCCGCATACGAGTTCCCCCTGTGGGTCACCCGCAACTTCACCAGCGTGGACGATGTGCAGGAGGCTCTGAAGAACGTGACGATCGTCGGCAAGCCCATCAATGACAGGTTCCCGGTGGCCACACTGCATTGGATCATCGCCGACAACACCCGCAGCATCGTCGTCGAATGCACCGAGGACGGCATGCACGTCTACGATGACGACGTCGATGTGCTCACCAATCAGCCACCGTTCCCACAGCAGATCGAGCATCTCGACAATTACGCCTACGTTTCCCCCCGTACCGGCAAGTCAGTGAAATGGGGAAGCTCGGAACTTGAGACCAATCAGGATTCCAACAGCTCCCAGGGGCTTCCGGGTGGCTATGGTTCCATGGCACGCTTCGTGCGCGCGGCATACAACAATACGCATTATCCGACGCAGAGCGGCGAGGATGCCAACGTGAACCGCCTGTTCAAGACGTTGTCGACCGCCGCAGTGATCGAGGGGACTGCAATCTCGGCGAACGGCGAATTCGAGAAAACGCTGTATTCCGACTGCTATTCAACGGCCACGCAGACCGTGTATTTGAAGAAGTACGACGACATGGCCGTGCACTCCTATGCCGTCAAGGATTTCGACGCCTCCTCGAACCAGTTGCAGAGCAAGTGAGAGGGAACGCCAGAGGACTCCGTTCGGTAACGATTGCCTCGTAGACTGGGGCAACACGTATTCGGGACCTGCGCATGCGTGGGTCCCGATTTCTATGCCGAGAGAGGACGGAGGAACGGCATGTTCGAGGAACTGCATAGGAAGATGAACCGGTTCTGGAATGCCGATCGCACACTGAACGAGACGGATCCCGAGTTCATTGGGATCTTCAGCGAATTCGCATATGACACGGTGGTCAATGAGCCCGGTGCCAATGATGAGAAGCTCGACGACCATGCCCGTTGCATGGCGATCATCGCAGCCATCATCGGCTCACAGGGCATGGATGCCTTCGAGATGATGCTGCCTATCTCATATCACTCCGGCGTCACCTCCGTTGAGCTTAAGGAAATCGTGTATGAGGCCACGCCTTTGATCGGCTTCGCGCATACACTGCCGTATCTCAAACGAATCAATGATTATCTCAATGTGGAGAATGTGGAACTGCCCTTGGCGCCGCAATCCGCAATCGATAAGCAAAACCGCGCACAGGAAGGTGCCTCACTGCGCAGAACACTCTTCGGCGAATCTGCAGACAGTGACGAGGAGTTTCGCAAGATGGGCGCCGGTCACATCGATTCCTGGATCCGCGGCGATTACCTCGGTGCCTACTTCACGCGGAACGGACTGAGCTTGCAGGAACGGGAGATGATCGCATTCTGCCTGCTCATGGCGCAACCGGATTGCGCCAATGAGCTGCGTGGCCATATCATGGCGAACCTCCGGGTGGGCAACACCGCGCATTTCCTCATCGCAGTGGCTTCGCAATGCCTGCCGTACATCGGGTATCCGCGCGCGGTGAACGCCGTGAAAACCATTGCGGAAGTGACCCATAATGACAAACAGACAGTGTGACCGAACCGCCCGTGCAGTTCCACACCTTGCAATCAGTGAAGAAGTGAGCAATGAGTACATCCACGCAGACCGATATGGCACAACCTCGGCATATTCCACCCAAACAGGACAATCCGATCGTCCAGGAAGAGAGAAAGCATGAGGGCGCAGCCGTCAAGGCGGCGTTGGCGGCGAACGTCGGCGTGGCCATCGCCAAACTCGCGGCTTGGGCATTCACGCAATCCTCGGCCATGCTCTCCGAATCGGTGCATTCGATAGCGGACTGCACGAATGAGATCGTATTGATGGCCGGCGGCAGCGTGGCCCGCAAGAAACGCAAGAACCCGCAACACCCCTTCGGTTGGTTCCGCGTCAAATACTTGGCATCGTTCGTCGTGGCAACCTTGCTGTTCTTCGTGGGCGGCTTCTTCTCGACAAGCGAGGCCGTCAAGAAGATCACCGAGGTGCTCTCCGATCAGTCGGCACGAGTGGCGAACCGCGGTGAGCTCGTGGTTGCGCTGATCGTCGTGATCATCAGCGCCTGCCTTGAGGGGTACGGTCTGCACCAGTCGGTCAAAGAGTCCAATGAACGCATGCGGCATACCGGAATGCCGCATATGGGCATCTATCGGTTCTGGAGAGTGACGAAATCCGCCGACCTCGCCTCGGTGATCATGGAAGACACGCTCGCATTGATCGGTCTGGTGTTCGCCTTCCTCGGCATAGGACTCGCGATCTGCACCGGTGACGAACTGTACGATGCGCTTGGCGGCATGTTCGTAGGCATCGTGTTGATTGTCGGTTCGCTGCTCCTCGCCTACAAGACCGGTTCGCTGCTCATAGGGGAGTCGGTGAGCCCGTTGACGCAGGAGCGGATCATCAAAGCGGTCGAGGGGACCGAGGGCGTGGAGGATCTCCTCAACATGCAGAGCGTGCATATGTCGGAAGACAACATTCTGCTCTGCCTCAAAGTGCAGACCTCCAAGCTCGACCGTGATTACGATGTGACGACGGTGAACAAGATCGAGGATGCGGTGCGTACCGCGATGCCATGGTATAACTGGGAAATCTATGTGGAACCCGATGTGATGCGAGAGACGCAGGCAGGGACGCCGGACGAACCGGTTGATCTCATGGAGTAGCAATCATCGTTCCTCGAATATCATAGTGGCCCGGACGAAAGTTCGGGCCACTATGATATTCGAGGAACGATGATTGCGCACGCAAACAACGCCGCAACCCATCCCATCGCCTTCACTCCTCGGCGACAAGCTCCAGATACGAATCGTTCCACAAATCCTCGTCGCCATCCGGCATGAGCAGCACGCGCTCTGGTCGGAGCGCCTCGACGGCGCCCTCATCGTGGGTGACCAGCACAATCGCTCCCTCGTATTTCGAGATTGCCTTGAGAATCTCATTGCGCGAGGCGGGATCGAGATTGTTCGTGGGTTCGTCGAGCAGCAGCACATTGGCACGGGAGGTCACCAACGTGGCGAGCGCCAGTCTGGTCTTCTCGCCGCCCGAAAGCACGTGGGTGGGTTTGAAGGCATCGTCACCGGAGAACAGGAACGATCCGAGTATGGAGCGCGCTTGGATGTCGGTGAGTTCGGGTGCCACTCGCTGCAGATTCTCGAGCACGGTGATGCCTAGATCCAGGGTGTCGTGTTCCTGGGCGAAATAGCCGATTTTCGCGCCATGGCCGTATTCGACCACGCCGGTGTCCGGCTCCTCGAGATGGGCGAGCAAACGCAGTGTGGTGGTCTTGCCCGCACCGTTGTACCCGAGGATGACCACCCGGGAGCCTTTGTCGATGGCCAGATTGACTCCCGCGAATACGATGTTCGAGCCATAGGCTTTCGAGATGTCCTTCGCCTCGATGGGGGTCTTGCCGCATGGTGCCGGCTCCGGGAAGCGTATGTCGGCCACCTTCTCCTTCTTCTGGGCCACGGAGGTTTCGGCGAGGAGACGTTCGGCTCGACGCATCATGTTCTGCGCTGCCACGGCTTTTGTGGCTTTGGCATGCAGTCGAATGCCCTGCTGCATGAGGCGCTCGGCCTTCTTCTCAGCCACTTCACGCTCACGGCGACGGCGCTCCTCGTCCACGACGCGCTGGTGTAGGTATGCCTTCCAACCGAGCGAGTACATGTCGATCTGGCCGAGCTGGGCGTCGAGGTGCCATACTTTGTTCACCACCTCGTCGAGCAGTTCGTTGGAGTGGGAGATCACGAGGAATCCGCCTTCGTATTTCTTCAGGAATTCGCGCAACCACAGTATGGAATCGGCATCCAGATGGTTTGTCGGTTCGTCCAGGATGAGCGTGTCGGCATCGGAGAAGAGGATGCGCGCCAGTTCTATGCGCCGGCGTTGTCCGCCGGAGAGCGTGCCGAGTTGTTGGCCCATGACCTCCTGGGGTAGGCCGAGGCTGGCGGCCATTGCGGTCGCCTCCGATTGCGCCGCATACCCGCCGGCTTTCTCGAAATCCTGCATCGCCTTGTCGTACCGGTTCATCGCCTTTGTCATCACGTCGGGATCCGGGCTGGTCATCTCTTTCTCGGCCTTGCGGATTCGTTTGATGATCGAGGCGATGTCACGTGCGCTCATCATACGGTCGAGCGCCGTCTGTTCCGGATCGGCGGCATGGGTGTCCTGCGGAAGGTAGCCGAGTTTGCCCGAGACACGAACGGTGCCCGCGGTGGGGAGCATGTCTCCGGTGATGACGCGGGTGAGTGTGGTCTTGCCTGCGCCGTTTCGGCCCACCAGGCCGATTTTGTCACCCTTCGTCACATGGAAGTTCGTCGGGTGCAGCAGCGTGCGGGCACCGATCTGAATCTCAAGTCCCTGCGCGTCAATCGGCATGGGTCACCATCTCCTGTATGAACTCTCGTATGTCTTGTATCTCCGGGGCGACGATCGCATGCGCCGTCTGCGGGTAGTCCCGGTATGTCAGCCTGCCGGTCCGCTGCAGGCATTCGCGGAGCCTGCATTGGTCGGCCCGCGGAATCGTCGTGTCATCCTCGCCATAGCATAGTAAGAAACGTGTACGGCTGTGCATGAGCCGCTCCCGCTCGTCATCGGATAATCCGCCGACGAAGGAGGGGCTCATCAATATGGCGGCGTCGAACATCGTGGGCTCCGCAAGCACCATACGCAGACTCATATAGCCACCTTGGGAGAACCCGATGCAGACGGTCGGACGATTGCAGCAGATGGGGGAGTCGAGCAACCGCATGATTCCCCCGATGCTTTCATCTGCCAACCGTCTGCGCTCCTCGGCGCCGCATCCATGCGGGTACCACGAATAGCCGCCCATGTATTCGCGCTCGAATGGGGCGCGGAAACTGATGTAGCTCATCGGGTCGTGCCTGCCAACGGCCTCAATGACGCGGATCATTTCATGCTCGTCGTTTCCGTACCCGTGGAACATGAGGAACAGCGGCGAGGAATCGTCGTGGACGTGGCATAGGGCGTTGAGCATATCAGGCTCCTTGGGTCTTCTTATTCCTGCATCGTCAACCGGCAGATGAACCGGAATCAGCCGAAAATGCGCTCTCGATATATGTCGACAAGTTGGTCGAGTGTCTTCGATGCATATGCGGGGGAAGTGGAGGGAAGAGCCGTTTCAGGTATATGGATGCCATTGCGCTCGAGCATCGGCTCGCTGTATTTGTGGAACAGCTGGTCCGCCTTCTGCCCGCACGCGTAGATATGCGAGATCTGTGAATTGCGAATGATCTCGCTTAAGTCGCTGGGCACGACGTTGCGGATGCTCGAATCGCTGGCGCCGACGATATCGCATGATTCCACGGTGTCCCACAACGCGAACCGGTGACGCAGCGCGAATGCCCGGCGCGAATCCGGAGTGTCGCCAACCACGTCGGATGCATCTTCCGGATCGGCAAACAACGCCTGCATGATCGGCCAGAACCGGTTGCGCGGATGCATGTAGAAGAAGCCGGCTTCCCGTGATTTCGGGCTCGCCATGGTGCCAAGGAACAAGCGGGTCGAATCCGCCGCATAGCAGGGTCCGAAACCGTGCTCCACATGAATGAATCGTTCCATAGTGCTCACCTCATACACAACAGCCGCGTACCCAGGAAATTCCGGTACGCGGCTGCGCTGACTCACAGACGGCGTGATGAAAGCCTCACCTATGCTCCTGGGCGCCTGGGTGATCCGTCGATTGCAGTTCTCCGTCGGATTCCACGCTCTTCCGTCCCTGCTCATCCACCGCACCCGCATGTGCCGAGGAGAGCGCGTCCACGGAATTGAGCCTTCCAGTCAGATGACGCCATGGCAGATACATGAGTGCGGCTGCGATGGTCTCGGCGATGATGACAATCACTGCGGTGATCTTCGAAGTGTCCATGATTCGAATCGCCACTCCGAGCACGGACCACAACACGCACAGCCCGAACACCCAATCACCCATGTACCAGCGCATGGCGCAGGCGACGGCCAGCAACAGCAAAGCCAGGATGATTGTGGAAATCATCTGTCCGAACGCAGAAAGCGAACCGTCTTTGGACAGGTAGTAACTCACTGCGCGGGCGATGTCGGTGATGGTCTCGATTCCCAGCCATGAACCCCAAAGCGAGAACGGAACCCAGCCCCACAGCGTTCTGTCATGTCTCCGGGAGAAGAACCATAGCACCCAGATCACTATGGTCGAGGCAAACACCAAGGTGATCGTGGCCGGGTAGTTCACGGCATGGAAGCAGAACAGCCATGCGATCTGCAGTACACAGGCGGCAATGAACAGGATTCCGAGGAGACTGGCCGGGATCTTGCCCAGGTTCCTCGCGCGGTGCTTATCGTTGCCGAGACGCACAAGCCAAACGGCGGCGAACACGAATATGACCGCCCAGATGAGATCCGTATATCGCGCCGGCACGAACCAAGTGAACGCCTCCGAATGCTGCGGCTTGACCATTCGACGCATCACGCCGGTCTGCGCCAGCACGTTGCACACGACCAATGCGGCGAACGACACCCACGCACAGATCATTTCAATGTCATGCCGCACCTTCTGTTTTGAACGCTGCGAACTGCTTTTCGGCTCCACGGTCACCGCATTGGCCTGCGTATGCTCTGCCTGTCTCTTCTCGCCCATCAGCTCTCCCAGATACGAGTGAATGCATGTGTATGACTCCACGATATCGCCAGCCAGCGCGCATGTTCGGCATGAGCATCGAATTCAGTCAACCGGGAAAACCCGGAGACGGAATATGTGGCGACGGCATATGTTGTTATTTGGGTGGCTGCGGCACACGTCCCACAATCGAACAAGTGTTCGACTTTTGCGTGGAATTGATGTACGATACTGCATACACATAAGCCGATCGCATACAGACGGCGTGGAGAAAGCGATGCCTGACGGGAGGAATGCCTTGGCAAATCATGATGCACGGGCGAGCAGGAAAACGGTCGTGGAAAAGGTGATGACGAGCGACTCGTTCCTGAGCAGGGAGCTCGGCAAGGCGCCTCTCGAGGAACACGAAGGCAATCTGGTGGCCGACATCGGGCACTTGCCCAATGATCTCAAAATCGTGGTGCAGGGTGCCCGCGAACACAACCTCAAGGATGTGGATCTGGAATTCCCCCGAAACCGCATGGTCGTGTTCACAGGCTTGTCGGGGTCCGGCAAGTCATCGATGGCCTTCGACACGTTGTTCGCGGAGGGCCAGCGCAGGTATGTCGAATCGCTTTCCGCCTATGCCCGCCAGTTCCTCGGGCAGATGGACAAACCGGATGTCGATTTCATCGAGGGTCTGAGCCCGGCGGTCTCCATCGACCAGAAAACGACCAACCGCAACCCACGTTCCACGGTGGGAACGATTACCGAAATCTACGATTACCTGCGCCTGCTGTTCGCCAGGACCGGCATACCGCACTGCCCGGTGTGCGGCGAACCGGTGCAGGCCCAGACCCCCCAGCAGATGGTGGATGCACTGCTCGCATACCCCGAGCGAACCCGCTTCCAGATTCTGGCGCCAGTAGTGCGAGGGCGAAAAGGGGAGTTCACCGATCTGCTCGAACTTCTGCGTGGCGATGGGTACGCGAGAGCCATCATAGACGGCGAGATGCGGCAACTGTCCGACGACATCACGCTGACGAAGCAGAAGAAGCATACGATCTCGGTCGTCATCGACCGTTTGGTGATTCGTGATGGCATTCGCCAGCGTCTTACGGATTCCGTTGAGACTGCGCTGCGATTGGCCCATGGGGTGATGGTCGCCGAATTCGTCGACCTGCCACAGGACGATCCGAAAAGGCAGGTGCCGTTCTCCGAGCATATGGCCTGCCCGAATGGCCATACCCTCGATCTCGACGAGATCGAGCCGCGCACGTTCTCGTTCAATGCGCCCTATGGTGCATGTCCGGAATGCACGGGTCTCGGTTTCAGCTTGGAGATCGACCCCGAACTCGTGGTTCCCGACTCCGACAAGACGTTGAACGAGGGAGCCATAGAGCCCTGGATGATGACGAAGAGCAGCGGCGACTATTACCGTCACCTGCTTGAAGGACTCGCCGATCAGATGGGGTTCAGTCTCGATACCCCATGGAAGGACCTCTCCGAGGAGGTGCGCCAGGCAATCCTCTACGGCCGCGACTTCAAGGTTGAGGTTTCGTATCGTAACCGGTGGGGGCGTATGCGCGAGTACACCACCGGCTTCGAAGGTGTGATTCGATCCCTCATGCGGCGGCACGAGGAGACCGATTCCGAACAACGCAAACAATACTATGAATCGTACATGCGCGAAGTGCCCTGCAGCGCCTGCCATGGCAAGCGACTCCGACCGGAGGTGCTGGCCATCACCGTCGACGGGGAATCAATCGCCGATGTGTGCGACATGGCGGCCGAGCGCAGCCTCGAATGGATCAACAATCTCTCACTGACCGGAGCTGCGGCGAAAATCGCGGGTGAGGTGGTCAAGGAGATCCGAGCACGCCTCGGATTCCTCAACGATGTCGGCCTGAACTACCTCACTCTTTCCCGTGCCGCCAAAACGCTGTCTGGAGGCGAAGCCCAGCGCATTCGACTGGCGACCCAAATCGGCTCCGGACTCGTGGGCGTCATGTACGTACTCGACGAGCCGTCAATCGGTCTGCATCAGCGAGACAACGCCCGGCTCATCTCCACATTGCATCATCTTCGCGACCTCGGCAACACACTCGTGGTGGTCGAACATGATGAAGACACGATCACGAGCGCAGATTGGGTGGTGGACATCGGACCGAAGGCCGGCGAACAGGGCGGAGAGGTCGTGTATTCCGGCCCCGCCGAACACCTGGTCGACGCGCCGCGGTCGATCACCGGCGACTACATTGCGGGGCGCCGTAGCATCGGAGTGCCGAAGACACGGCGCAAGATAGACCGTTCACGCATGCTGAAGGTGGTGGGCGCCCGTGAGAACAATCTGAAGAACATCGACGTCAAGTTCCCCCTCGGCGTGATGACCTGCGTGACCGGCGTCTCCGGATCCGGCAAATCGACGCTCGTGAATCAGATTCTCTACCCGGTGCTGGCCGACAAGCTCAACGGTGCACGGATCGTGCCCGGCAAGCATACGCGTGTCGAGGGTGTGGACCAGTGCGACAAGGTGATTCATGTCGACCAGAACCCGATCGGACGCACCCCCCGTTCGAATCCGGCGACCTACACCGGCGTATGGGATAAAATCCGCGCCCTATTCGCCAAGACTCCCGAGGCGCAGGTTCGCGGCTACGGTCCCGGAAGGTTCTCCTTCAATGTCAAGGGCGGCCGTTGCGAAGCCTGTCACGGTGACGGCACCTTGAAGATCGAGATGAACTTCCTTCCGGATGTCTATGTGGAATGCGAGGAATGCCACGGCAAACGCTATAATCGCGAAACACTCGAGGTGAAGTACAACGGCAAGACCGTCAGCGACATCCTCGACATGCCGATCAGCGAGGCCGCCGAGTTCTTCAAGGCGTACCCCTCCATCTCACGCTACCTTGACACACTGGTGGACGTCGGACTGGGGTATATCCGTCTCGGACAGCCAGCCACCACGTTGTCGGGTGGCGAATCCCAACGCGTGAAGCTGGCCACCGAGCTGCAACGACGTTCCACCGGCAAGACGGTCTACATTCTCGACGAGCCCACCACCGGCCTGCACTTCGAAGACGTGAACAAGCTGCTGCTGGTGCTGCAGGGACTCGTCGACAAAGGCAACACGGTGATCATCATCGAGCACAACCTCGATGTGGTGAAGTCCTGCGACTGGCTCATCGACCTTGGTCCTGAGGGCGGCGACGGAGGCGGCACGATCGTCGCCGAGGGAACGCCAGAGCATCTGGTCACATGCGAAAGGTCTTGGACAGGCAGATTCCTTGCACCGATGCTCGAACGGGCATCGAGCGACATGCACCAATAACACATTGCCACACCTCACGCACGGTCAGCAATCACTCACGGCAACAAGCGATAAGGGGAGACATGCCCATTTTCGAGCGTCATGCGCCAGGAACCTGGAGGCATCTTGCCGATGATCTCATGGAAGTCACCGGCAATACCGGTGCCGGCGGTCATGCACAGCCGCCAGAGGATGTGAATGCGAACGGCGCACCGTTGCTCGGCGACTCCCGTGACCTCTTCAGACCCAAGACGGGTGACATTCCTGCCCAGCCCGGCGTCTACAAATGGCGCGATGGCGACGGGCAGGTGATCTATGTGGGCAAGGCCAAGAACCTGCGCAACCGTCTATCCAACTATTTCCAGCCATTGCGGCAGCTGCACCCCCGCACCCAGACCATGGTGCTCACAGCCCGATCCTTGGAATGGACGGTGGTGGGCACCGAATTGGAGGCGCTCACACTGGAATACACCTGGATCAAAGAGTTTGATCCGCGGTTCAACGTGCAGTTCAGGGATGACAAGACCTACCCATACCTGGCGCTGTCGATAGGCGAGGAGTACCCGCGTATCTGGGTCACGCGCAGCCGCAAGCGCCGTGATACCCGCTACTATGGGCCATATGCGAAGGTGTGGGATCTGCGCAAAAGTCTCGACGGACTCCTACGCACCTTCCCGGTGCGCACGTGCACCGATGCGAACTTCCGCAAGGCGCAACTCACCAATAGGCCATGTCTGCTGGCGTCGATAGGCAAATGCTCTGCCCCCTGCGTGGGGCGCATAACCCCACAGGATCACAAGCGTCTTTGCGAGCAATTGGTCGGCGTGCTCACCGGAGGCATAGGCAAATCATATGTGGCGAAACTCACTGCAGCTATGAAGGGGGCAAGCGCCGAACTCGATTTCGAAAAAGCCGCGCGCCTGCGAGACGAGATCCAGATGCTCTCCACGGTTGTGGAGCAGAATGCGGTTGTTCTCGATCAGGATGTGGATGCCGATGTGTTCGGCATTGCATCCGATGAGCTTGAGGCGTCGGTGCATGCATTCTTCGTGCGCTCGGGCTCGATTCGCGGCGAACGCAACTGGAGTGTGGAACGCGTCGAAGATGTCGATGACGCCGAACTGATCAGCGATCTGATCATGCAGGTGTATTCGGAACTGTACAGTGAGCGTGAAGCGGGTGAATTCCGCCAGACCGATGCATTGCCATCCTCCCGACCGACCGTGGACCCACCGATGGCCCAGGCTGCGACGCTTGACGCGGCCGTGAGCGCGGAACCCACGCCGATTCGCATGGAAAAGGCACAGATCAAAGTCGAAGAACAGCGCACGGCCATGGGATCGACACAGCGCATGTCGGCCGGTGACGCGTCATCCCGCGCGCAGTCGACCAAGGCACGTAACGCAAGACGCGAGCAGACCGGTCGTGCCGATCTGCTCGAACCGATTGCCCCTGTGCCCAGACAGGTGCTGGTCTCAGTGATGCCCGCTCGTACAGGTGACCTGGAACAATACTTGCGGCGGCTTCGCGGTGGCGCGGTCTCGATTGGGACGCCTGCAAGAGGTAACAAGAGGCAACTGCTCGAGCGCGCCGAACAGAACGCACAGCAGGCGTTGCAACGTTCGAAAATGAGCCGTATCTCCGACATAGGTGCGCGTACGACCGCTATGAACGATGTGGCCGATGCGCTTGGACTCAGCCAGGCGCCGTTGCGCATCGAATGCTATGACATCTCGAATACGGTGGGCGGGGCGTTCCAAGTGGCATCCATGGTGGTGTTCGAAGACGGCATGGCCCGGAAATCCGAATACAGACGCTTTGCCATACGTGGGGCCGATGGCAAAGGTGCGGTGGACGATCTCAGTGCGCTGTATGAGACGCTGACCAGACGATTCAAGCATGGAAACATTGCGGGAGACACCGGCGAGAGTATGGACAACGAGAAGCGGGCTGCGCAGGGGGAAGAGCTGGAATCCGCCGAGCAGGTCCAACAGGAAATAGTTCAGCAGAACACCGATCGCCGTCATTTCGCCTACAAACCGAATCTGGTGGTGGTCGATGGCGGCAAGCCTCAGGTGATGGCCGCCGCGAAAGCATTGGAGGACTGCGGTGTGACTGACGTGGCCGTGTGTGGCCTGGCCAAGCGCATGGAAGAGGTGTGGGTGCCGGGCGACGACTATCCGGTCATTCTCAAACGTTCATCGGAGGGCATGTACCTGCTTCAACGTGTCCGTGATGAATCACATCGCTTCGCCATCAACTACCATCGTCAGACCAGACGCAAGGGGGCCCTCCGTTCGGCACTCGACGAGATTCCGGGAATCGGCCCGACGTTCCAGAAGCGGCTACTGAACCACTTCGGGTCAGTGCGTCGCATGAGACAAGCCAGCCTCGAAGAACTGGAATCCGTGAAAGGCGTTGGCCATGCCAAAGCACAGGCCATCTACAAAGCACTGCATGAGAATGCTTCGTGAACGCCTATATGCGTATTGCAATGGCTATGAGTCGTCGTTGTGGCATGCGCCGATGCCGCAACAAAGCACAGTTATGCTGTAGAGTGCTGTAGGGCATGCAACGGGCATGCACAAATGAGGGGATGAGAATATGGATAAGATGCAACGATGTGCGGTATTAGGCAAACCAATCGCGCATTCGCTGTCGCCGGTGTTGCATGAGGCTGCGTATCGAGCGCTGGGTCTTGGACAATGGTCGTATACGAAGCAGGAAGTGGCTGAAAGCGAACTTCCCTCATTCCTCGCCTCCCTGGACCCCTCCTGGCGAGGCTTGAGCCTGACGATGCCGCTCAAACGCACCATCGCCCCCTTCGGCATTGCACGGAACCAATGGGCACGGGAACTTGGCGTCGCCAACACCGTTGTATTCGATTGGGATTCACCCTCGACCTCAGCGGGTCAGGATCTTCCGGCCATGGCACTCTACAATACTGATGTCTATGGTATTGTGCGTGCTTTCCATGATGCCTTTCGCACCCATGGCATGACGTTGCCAGCTCAACCACACGCAGTCATACTCGGCAACGGCAACACCGCGACTTCGGCATTGGCGGCGTGCATTACGATGGGCTGTTCCCAGATCACTGTCGCCGCACGGCATCCGAATCGCAGCACGGCACTGATCGACCTGGGTGCCGCGCATGGTGTGACGGTTCGTAGCATCCCATTGGAGGATTGCCTTCCGTCACTGGAACAATGCGACATCGCCATCAGTACGATTCCCGGAACGGGCGCCGATGTGGTTGCCCGGCGTTTCGCGGAGCATGCACAGCCCATCCATGGAGCATTGCTCGATGTCGTATACGATCCCCGTCCGACCGAACTCATGGTGGCCTGGCGCGATCGTGGCGGCCTCGCCATAGGAGGAGAGCGGATGCTGTTGCATCAGGCCGTGGCGCAAGTGTTGCTGATGACGGGAACAATCGGGGGTGCCGATGTGGACGATGCCCTGAATAATCCACCCCAAACCGGTACACTGGAACAGGCCATGTGGGAAGCGTTGGAGAAGGAGTTGTGATGCAGTCCGCACGCAATGAACAAAGAGGCACGGGACCTGAATCACCGCATGCAGCCTCTCCTGCGGAAGGCTTTGAAGTGCTGCTCATCACCGGCATGAGCGGCGCCGGTCGTTCGCACGCAGCCCATAGCATAGAGGACATGGGGTGGTATGTGGTGGACAACATGCCACCCAAACTCCTCGAACCCATGGTGGACATGATGACCGCGTCGAAATCCGGGTTCCATAAGCTGGCAGCGGTGATCGATGTGCGCTCCCGCGACTATTTCATGGACCTGAGTTCGGTGCTCTCGCATCTGGATGATCTGGGCCTCAAAACGCGCATCCTCTTCCTGGATGCCGATGACAACGTACTGGTCAAGCGATTCGAATCCGTCCGACGCCCACACCCGTTGCAGCAAGGCAATCGTCTTATCGACGGCATCCACGAAGAGCGGAAACTGCTCGAGAACCTCGAGGAACGTGCCGACATCGTGATCAACACCTCGAAGCTGAGCATCCATCAGCTCTCCACCAAACTTTACGAGGCTTTGACAGGCAACGGACCCACAACCGTTTCCGTGCACATCTTCAGTTTCGGTTTCAAGTACGGCATACCGATCGATGCCGATTTCGTGGCCGATGTGCGGTTCCTGCCCAATCCCTACTGGGTGCCACAGCTACGAGAGCTCAACGGGCATGATGCACCGGTGAGCGAATACGTGCTGTCGAATGACAAGGCCACACAGTTCCTCGATGCCTATGAGAAGGCCATCGAAATAGCGATCCAAGGCTATGCACAGGAAGACAAGCATTATGTGACGATCGCAATCGGTTGCACCGGCGGCCAGCATCGTTCCGTGGCGATGAGCGAGGCATTGGCATCAAGATTGCGGTCACATGGTCTCTCGGTCTCCGTCTCGGCCCGGGAGTTAGATCGAAAAACCCAATGATTGCAAGCGTTTTCCCATATCGTGAAAGCAACTTCAACATGTGGGAAAACTCAACAAAGATGTCCAAGACGTTCGGTATCACAGAACAGCGGAGTCAATGAGACACGCCGAACCGTAATAGGTACCACACAACTTACAGGAGGATCTTTTGGCGCTTCTCGATGAGGTCAAAAGCGAGCTGTCGAACATCGATGGGGGATCCCCGGCGGTGCAGAAGGCACAGGTGACGTCGATGCTGTACTTCGGCCGAGGATTCCGCAAGGTGCAGCGTGAATCCTCGACGCAGATCATCGTCCAACCACAATTCGACTCCATGGAAGCCGCCCACTGGCTTCAGGAAACAATCGAGAGCCTGTATAAAATTCCAGCCGCCCTCAAATCCGTCGATGTGAAGACCCCTCATGGCTCCATGCGTCGATATGCCGTGGACGTCGGCGCACGCGCCGGTTTCGCATTGGCGGTGCGCACCGGCATGATAGACCCGCGGCTCAACCGCATCGTCCGCGGACTGCCAACGGATCTGTCCAACGGCAACATTGCCCAGATCAAGGGTGTGTGGCGTGGTGCCTTCATGTCTGCCGGCGTGCTTTCGGATCCCGACAAACCCAGCGCGCTTGAGATTATCTGCCCGAACGAGGAGACAGCGGATTCGCTCATCGCCATGGGCCAGCGCCTCGGCATACGAGCCGCAAAGCATACGGTACGCAGTTCCGTACGCGTCCATCTCTCCGACCCGGACGCTATCGAACGGCTCCTCACGATGATGGGAGCCTCAAGCACCGTACGCGATTGGACCGGCAAGAGACCCGACACCGAATCACACCATCGCGCCAACCGACTGGCAAACTTCGATGACGCGAATATGCGCCGCAGCGCGAAAGCCGCCGCAGAGGCCGTGGTGAAAGTGCAGCATGCATTCGATGTGCTCGGAGACGATATTCCGCAGAATCTTCGTGCCGCCGGGCAATTGCGCATCGATCACCCCGATTTCTCCTTGGAGGAGCTCGGACGAGCCGCCCGCCCGCAAATCAGCAAGGACGCGGTGGCAGGTCGCATCCGTCGTCTGCTGCAGCGGGCGGAGAAAGCGGAGCAGGACGCCGCAATGGCGTAAGCTGGTGTAAGGCGTGATGTTGCGTAACGGATAATCGAACCGATATCGCGTGGATTTGACGCTAGAATGCAAGGGATGGCATAAGCCACACCCGCATTCTTGCGGTAAGAAAGGATAACGAATGAAGACACTCAAGGATCTTGGAGATCTGAAGGGCAAGCGCGTTCTGGTTCGCGCAGATTTCAACGTTCCGCTGGATGGGACTACGATCACCGACGATGGTCGTATCAAGGCGGCGCTGCCTACCATCGAGGCTCTGCGCAAGGAAGGCGCCAAGGTCATTCTCATGGCTCATCTCGGTCGCCCGAAGGGCAAGGTTGTTCCGGAGCTTTCCCTGGCTCCCGTGGCCGCACGCTTGAGCGAACTTCTCGGTGTTCCTGTGGTTCTCGCCTCCGACACCTATGGCGAGGACGCCCAGGCCAAGGTAGCCGCCATGAAGGATGGCGACGTTGTGCTGCTGGAAAACGTTCGTTTCAACCCTGAGGAGACCAGCAAGGACGAGGCCGAGCGTGCCGCATACGCCAAGAAGCTTGCAGCTCTCGGCGATGTGTTCGTCTCCGACGGCTTTGGTGTGGTTCATCGCGCACAAGGTTCCGATTACGATGTCGCCGCCGACCTGCCGGCCGCCGCTGGCTTGCTGGTGGAGAAGGAAGTCAACGCCCTCTCCAAGGCGACTGAGAATCCGGAGCGTCCGTTCACCGTTGTGCTCGGTGGCTCCAAGGTCTCCGATAAGCTCGGAGTGATCGAGAACCTGCTCGACAAGGCCGATCGTCTCGTCATTGGCGGCGGCATGGTGTTCACCTTCCTCAAGGCCAAGGGTTATGAGGTCGGCACCTCCCTGCTGGAAGAGGATATGATCGACCAGGTCAAGGGCTACATCGAAACCGCCGACAAGAACGGCGTCGAACTTGTGCTTCCCGTTGACATCGTCGTGAACAAGGGCTTCCCGGCTGGTGACACTCCGGTCGATCCGAAGGTGGTTCCCGCCGATCAGATTCCGTCTGACATGATGGGCCTCGACATCGGACCTGAGTCGTGCAAGCTGTTCCACGACAAGATCGTCGATTCCAAGACGGTCGTATGGAACGGCCCGATGGGTGTCTTCGAGGTTCCTGCCTTCGCAGCAGGCACCAAGGCCGTTGCCCAAGCTCTGGTGGATGCCACCGAACATGGTGCCTTCACCATCGTCGGCGGTGGTGATTCCGCTGCGGCCGTGCGTCTGCTCGGTTTCCCCGAGGATGGCTTCTCGCACATCTCCACGGGTGGCGGCGCCTCTCTCGAATTCCTCGAAGGCAAGGAGCTTCCGGGCCTCAAGGTCCTCGAGTAGGGATTCACAACACTAGCCCAATAACGGTGTGACGTGGCGCCCGGCAATAGGTGCTGGACGCCACGTTCTCATATGGAGGACAGGCAAGGCAATATGGCATCGACACGACGCATCCCCATGGTTGCGGGCAATTGGAAGATGAACTTCGATCATCTTGAGGCGACCGAGTTCGTTCGGGCATTCTCCAAGAACCTCAAACGATGCCATTTTGATTTCAACCGTTGCGAAGTGGCGCTCTTCCCGTCATTCACCTCGATTCGCAGCGTTCAGGTGATGGTGGAATCCGAACACTTGCGCATCAGATACGGGGCCCAGGCCGTTTCGGTCACGTCACAGGGGGCGTTCACCGGTGACGTCTCTGCGGACATGCTCGCGCATCTGGGTTGCAGCTATGTGATTGTAGGCCATTCGGAACGGCGCAAATACCATCCGGAGGACGATGCGAACATCGTCGATCAGGTACGAGCGGTGCTTGCCGCCGGCATGCAGCCGATCCTATGCGTCGGTGAGAGTCTGGAGGAGAGACGCAAGGGCATTGAACTTGAGTTTGCCGTCGGCCAGGTGCATGACGTGACACGCGACCTTTCCGATGGGGAGGCATCAAAACTCATCATCGCCTATGAACCCGTCTGGGCGATTGGCACGGGCATGGTTGCCACACCGCAGACAGCGCAGGACGCCGCCCATGCCTTCCGCGTGGATCTGGCGAAATCATTTGGTGACCATGTGGCACAGACCGTGCGTGTACTGTATGGTGGCTCGGTGTCTTCGAAGAACTGTGTGGAGCTGATCGAGGAGCCAGACGTCGACGGCTTCCTCATCGGAGGTGCCGCCCTCGACGTCGATGAGCTCACCACAATCTGCAGGAAGACGATTGCGACAACATCTTCACATGATAATGGTTGATTTTGCACGCTTTTTCGCGAACTTGCGGTACACTGGACAACGGTATTGAAATTTGGAGGTTCACCCGTGACTGTAGTCAAGCTGATTCTGCAGATTGTGCTGGTTGTGCTCAGTCTGCTGCTTACCCTGCTCATCCTCATGCACAAAGGCAAGGGCGGCGGCCTGTCCGACATGTTCGGCGGCGGTCTTACGCAGAACGCCGGTTCCTCTGGCGTTGCCGAGAAGAATCTGAACCGTTGGACTGTGATCATCGCACTCATCTGGGTTGCCATCATCATTGCGCTCGGACTGTTCACTAAGTTCGGTGTCGCCTGATATGAGTTTGTGAAAGGACCCATGCTCCTCCCTAGGAGGGCATGGGTCTTTTCGTTTTTGTTGTACAACAGCATATAATCCACGAACAGGGGAGTGGACTTGACGGAACCATTCATTGTCGCCGATCTGGACGGCACATTGCTCCATGACGGCAAGACCTTCGAACAACGCGCATTGTCGGACTATACGATTCGCACTGTTGACACATTGCATCACAACCATGTTCCGTTTGTCGTGGCCACCGCACGTCCAGTCAGCACAGGTCTCGACATGGTACGCCGATTGCATGCCGATGCATGCATCTATCTCAATGGCGCACTCATCGACTTCCATCCGGCGACCTCTGATTACGCGATGCTCACCGGAACCAAATCTGCTCCCAACGGGCAACTGTTGAAAATAGGTTTCTCTTCAGACTATGCCTGCGAGGTGTGCCGATCAATCACGCATGTGATTCCCGACATCGAGATAGGCATCGTCATGGATGACGTACGATATACGAATTTCGACGTATCCAAGTACTGGAAGACACAGACGTGGCGATTCACCGATTTCACCGACGTTCCAGAGGGCACCGCAGACAAGATCATCATCTTCCCAACCAACGAGCAGACTCCGTTGCTCAGCACATTGCTTCCTGACGAACTGTCGCTCAACATCAGCGAGGGAAGTCTGTGGATGCTCATGGATCCACATGCGAACAAACAGTACACCATGGAACTGCTGTGCGACCGTTGGAACATCGATTTGAACAATGTGGTCGCATTTGGCGATGACATCATCGACATTGACATGATGCAGCGTGCGGGAACCGGAGTGGCCGTCGCCAATTCGAATCCGAAAGTATTGAACATAGCCGATGAGATATGCGCTTCGAATAATGATGACGGCGTGGCGAAATGGATTGAACATCGCATACTCATAAACTGAACTTGAACTTTTGTGTTTTGAACATAGGAATGTTCAAAACAAGATTATGTTCAACCGTTACGGTACGCTTCGAAGAAACACTTATGTTCTAAGTTCAACGGAGGGACGGCATGGCCGATTTCACCACGCGCCTCAATCAGGCGATGGAGTTGCGCAACATCAAGCAGATCGACTTCGTCAAAGCGGCGCAGGACCATGGCGTCAAGCTGGGGCGCAGCCACATCAGTCAATATGTGAGCGGCAAAACAAGACCACGTCGCGATATTGAGCGATTCCTCGCGGCTGTGTTGCGGGTGAACGCGGATTGGCTGGCAGGCGAGAGCGTGCCGTTCGACGATGATCCTGAAACCTTCGCAAAGATTGAACACGAGAGTCCAGACACCGATTTTGAACATATCAATAGAGTTGAACAGAATAGTTCAATTCAGAATTCTGAACATATTGAACATAGTAATGAACTCGCTAAAATTGAACAGGAGCAAGACATGGAACCGGCAGCGAACAATAATGTACAGGACCCCTCGTTCCCTGATGTGCCATCAAGTGTCACGCCGGAACCCATGAACATCGGATCGCGGCGGGTCTTCACCAAGTCACATAAACTGGACAACGTGCTCTATGACGTACGCGGACCGGTGGTCAACGAGGCGGCGCGCATGGAAGCAGCCGGCATGCATGTGATGAAACTCAACATAGGCAATCCAGCCCCATTCGGATTCCGTACACCGGACGAAGTCGTCTATGACATGGCACAACAGCTCACCGATACGGAGGGGTATTCGGCGTCAAAGGGACTCTTCTCGGCCCGTAAGGCGATCATGCAGTACGCTCAGCTCAAGAACCTGCCGAATGTGGGAGTAGAAGACATCTACACCGGCAACGGTGTGAGCGAGCTCATCAATCTCAGCATGAGTGCGTTGTTGGACGACGGGGACGAAGTGCTGTTACCGGCCCCCGACTACCCGTTGTGGACGGCATGCGTCACCCTGGCAGGAGGGAAACCGGTGCATTACGTCTGCGACGAACAGTCGGAGTGGTATCCGGACATCGACGATATGCGTGCCAAGATCACCGATCGCACCAAGGCAATCGTCATCATCAACCCGAACAATCCGACAGGCGCGCTCTATCCGACCGAGGTGCTGCAGCAGATCGTCGAACTGGCACGGCAGCATCAGCTCATGATCTTCTCCGACGAGATCTATGACCGTCTCGTCATGGATGGGCTCACCCACACGTCAATCGCCTCCCTCGCACCGGACCTGTTCTGCGTGACCTATAGCGGTTTGTCGAAGTCTCATATGATCGCCGGGTACCGCATCGGCTGGATGATCCTGTCAGGCAACAAGTCGATCGCGAAGGATTACATCGAAGGCCTTGACATGCTCACGAACATGCGCATCTGCTCGAATGTACCCGCCCAATCGATCGTGCAGACGGCATTGGGAGGGCATCAGAGCGTCAACGACTATCTCGTCCCGGGGGGCCGCATATATGAACAGCGTGAATACATCTACAACGCGCTGAACTCAATCGATGGCATCACGGCGGTCAAACCGAAGGCGGCCTTCTACATCTTCCCGAAAATCGATGCGAAGAAATTCAACATTCGCAACGACGAGCAATTCGCGCTCGATCTGCTGCACGACGAGAAACTGCTCATCGTGCAGGGCACCGGTTTCAATTGGAAGGACCCGGACCATTTCCGTGTGGTCTACCTGCCGCGCGTCGAGGTGCTCAAAGGCGCCGTCGACAAAATGACACACTTCTTCAGCCACTATCGCCAATAGGCGCATGCATGGCTTGGCGAACAACAGGGAATGCGGAAAGGATGACAGGCGACATGGCCGAGGGGAACATCAGCGCGAACGATCAGGCGATACTCGAGCTGCTCGAGAACGATGCGCGGCTCGATGCACGGGATCTGGCGGACATTCTGGGCGAGGAGGCACAAGAGGTGCAGCAGGCCGTCCGCCGCATGGAGGAGCAGAAGATCATCTGCGGTTACCATACGGTGATCAACTACAACAAGGTGCTGCGTGACGAACGCATCATGGCGTTCATCGAGGTGGATGTCAGCCCGATGAAAGACAAGGGCTACGACCATACCGCGGCGTTGCTCGCAAAATACCCCGAGATTGATTCGCTCTACCTGATCACCGGCGACAACGACTTCATCTGCCTGGTGCAGGGCAAGACGATGTTCGAGGTGTGCCAATTCGTGGCCGATCGCATCGCCGTCATGGAGAACGTGCAGAGCACGAAAACGTTGTTCGTGCTCAAGCAGTACAAACAATCCGGCGTACTCACGGGCGCCGGTCGGCCGAACCGTGCCGAGGACCGTCTGGTGGTGAGCTACTGATGAAGCCGATCAACCAGACCATCGCGCATCTCAAACCGAGCGGCATTCGCAAATACTTCGATCTGGCGAACTCCATGGAGGGTGTGATCTCGCTCGGTGTGGGGGAGCCGGACTTCGACACACCTTGGCATATCAGTGCGAAAGCAGTGGAGTCCTTCGAAAACGGCCATACGCACTACACCGCGAACCGGGGACTCATCGCCCTGCGCAAGCAAATCGCAGGGTATTACCACAGCCGCTACGGCATCGACTACGACCCGCAATCCGAGATTCTCGTGACTGTCGGTGGTTCGGAAGCAGTGGATCTATGTTGCCGGACGTTGATCAGTCCTGGCGACGAGGTGATTGTGCTGGACCCGAACTACGTGGCTTACGAGCCGGTGATCCTGATGGCGGGCGGCGTGCCAGTGCGCATTGAGCTCACGCAAGACAACGATTTCAAATTACTGCCGGAGGACCTCGAACGCGCGATCAGCGACCGTACCAAGGCAATCATTCTCAACTTCCCGTCGAACCCGACCGGTGGCGTGATGACCCGCGAGGACTATGAGCGTGTGGTTCCAATCCTCAAGGAATCCGGAATCTACGTCATCTCCGACGAGATCTATTCCGAACTGCTGTTCGAGGGAGAATTCTGCTCACCTGCCAACTTCGAGCAGATTCGCGATCAGGTGCTCGTCATCAACGGCTTCTCGAAGGCCTTCGCCATGACCGGTTGGCGCCTCGGTTACCTGTTGAGCAACGCGGATCTGAGCCAACAGCTCACCAAAGTGCACCAGTTCGTCATCATGTCCGCACCCACATCGGCACAGTATGCGGCGATCGAGGCGCTTGAGCACGGCATTGCCGATACCGAGTCGATGCGCAGGGAATATGAATCGCGGCGCAACCTCATCTGTGCCAGACTCAACCGTATGGGACTGACGACGAATGTACCGAAAGGCACGTTCTACGTGTTCACGAACATCACATCTTCAGGCCTCACCTCAGACGAGTTCTGCGTGCGCCTGCTGGAGGAGCACAAGGTGGCCATCGTCCCCGGCACTGCCTTCGGCGATTCCGGGGAAGGCTTCGTACGCATTTCGTATGCAACGAGCATGGAGAACATCAAAGAGGCCTGCTCACGTATCGAGGCGTTCCTCGAATCATTGCATCTGCCGAGTGAATCTGTGGACTCTCACCATGGCAGCCATTCGTGACACTCAGCCTCCCCGCCTTCCCAAATTCCCGATGGGCGGGGAAGGGCTCATTGAATCGCGGCTCTCGTCGCTTACTGCCGAGGACGATCAGGATTCACGCCGCTTCTTCGACCAGCAGGCCCCCACGGTCGACATGACCGCCGCTGCGTTGCTCAATTGCGAGTTCAGGAATCTCGCAATTGACACGATCATTGCCGAGCGCACGCATGTCAATCATGTGCTGGCGGATTCCTGTCGCACTGCACTGCTCGACATCCGCAGCATCGGCATGGAAAACAGCATTGCGGTCCACTGCGCCTTCGGCGCCGTTCAGGCGAACACGGCGAAGATCATTGGCATAGAGATTCGTGGATGCCGCATCGACTATCTCAATTGCAGGGATGCCATATGCCGTGACATCATGTTCCGCGATTGCGAGATAGGGGAGCTGGACGGCAACGATGCCAGACTCTCGCGCATTGCATTCGCCAGGACACGAATAGACGTGCTCTCCCTGCAGCATGCCATATGCACCGATGTGGATTTGCGTGGCGCACGGCTACGGGAGATTCGCAATGTCGATTCACTGCATGGGACCACCATGTCTCTGGAGCAGATCGCCGATCTTTCCGACGTGTTCGCACGAAGCATCGGCATCCGCACACAGTGATCGATTGCCTTCGATGCATATAGAAAATGGGCCCAGCGAATGCTGGGCCCATCCGATTATGTCTCGACTATATCAAGTCAGTCGAAATCAGCCGTTGACACGGTCGATGCCGGACTGGACATCGGTGAGCACCGAATCCCAGGACTTGATGAAGGCGGCGACACCATCGGCCTCGAGCTTGTCGGTGACATCCTTGAAGTTGATGCCAACCTCGGCGAGGTCGTTCATGATGTCGTGGGCTTCGTCATAGTTGCCCGGGATGATGCCCAGCGTGGCCTGGCCGTGATCGGCCACAGCGAGCAGGGTCTTCTCAGGCATCGTGTTGACGACGTCCTTGGCGACGAGCTCATCGACATACTTGACGTCGGAGTAAGCGGCGTTCTTGGTGCCGGTGGAGGCCCACAGCGGACGCTGCTTCTTGGCGCCCTTGGCTTCCAGAGCAGCCCAGCGCGGATCCTCGGCGAACTTCTTCTCGAAGAGCTCGTATGCGAGGCGAGCGTTGGCCACAGCAGCCTTGCCTTCGAGGCCCTTGGCCTCGAGGGAGCCAATCTCCTCGAGCTTCTTGTCGACCGCGGTATCGACACGGGAGACGAAGAAGGATGCGACGGAAGCCATCTTGGACAGATCCTTGCCATTGGCGTCGGCCTGAACCATGCCTTCGATGAAGGCATCGATGACCTGCTCGTAGCGCTCGAGCGAGAAGATCAGCGTAACGTTGACGGAGATGCCCTTAGCCAGGGTAGCGGTGATCGCCGGCAGGCCCTCGAGGGTCGCAGGGATCTTGATCATGGCGTTCGGACGGTCGACCTTGGCCCAGAGTTCCTCAGCCTGCTTCTCGGTCTCGGCCGTCTCGTGTGCGAGGCGCGGATCGACTTCGATGGAGACACGGCCATTGACGTAGTCGGAGGCCTCGGCGACCGGCTTGAAGATATCGCAGGCATTGCGCACGTCGGTGGTGGTGAGCTCGCGGATGGCGGTCTCGACATCGACCTTGCCGAGTTCCTTGAGCTGTGCGTCGTACGGGCCGACCTGGCTCAGAGCCTTCTGGAAGATGGACGGATTGGTGGTGACACCAACAACGTTGTCGTTCTTGATGAGCTCTTCGAGGTTGCCCGACTCGATGCGGGTGCGGGACAGGTCATCCAGCCAGATGGAAACGCCGGCATCGGAAATTGCCTGAGTAGATGCAGTCATTATGTATCTCCTAATTTGTGTTGTTGAAAAAATCCAACGCCTACCAGTGTAGGCAGAGGGGAGGGGATGCCGGATGACATCCCCTCATAGATGAATCAGCGAGCCTCTTCGATGGAGGCCTTGGCTGCTTCGACGACATGCTCGGCGGTGATGCCCAGATCGATCATGTTCTGAGCACCGTCGCCCTGCAGGCCGAACTGGTCGATGGCGATGGCCTTGCCATAGGAGCCCAGGTACTTGTACCAGGACATTGCGGAGCCGGCTTCGATGGAGACACGGGCCTTGACGCTCTTCGGGAGGATCTCCTCCTTGTACTCGTCGTCCTGCTCCTCGAACCATTCCATCGAGACCATGGAGATGACGCGGGCCTTGATGCCCTCCTCCGCGAGCTTCTTGGCACCCTCCAGAGCCCACTGAACCTCGGAACCGGAGGCCATGATGATCACATCCGGCTGGCCTTCCTCGCCGTAGAGCACGTAAGCGCCCTTGCGCACGCCTTCCTTGGCCTTCTCGGCGGTCTCGACGAGAGTCGGGACACCCTGACGGGTCAGCACCATGGCTGTTGGCAGCGTGTTCTTCTTCTCGAAGAAGTAACGGTAGGCTTCGGCGGTCTCCCACTCATCGGCAGGACGAACAACTTCGAGCTGCGGGATGTCGCGGAAGGAGCTCAGGTGCTCGATCGGCTGGTGGGTCGGGCCATCCTCGCCGAGGGCCACGGAATCATGGCTCCAAATGTACAGGTTCGGGATCTCCATGAGTGCCGACAGACGGACTGCGGCACGCATGTAATCCGCGAACTGGAAGAAGGTGCCGGAGAACGGACGGGTGTCGGAACCCAACAGGATGCCGTTGGTGATGCAGCCCATGGCGAATTCGCGCACACCGAAGTGCAGCTGACGGCCATACGGGGAGCAATCCGGCCACTGGGTGGTGGCATCTTCCGCCGGAGCGAAGGACGCGGCGCCCTTGATGTTGGTGTTGTTGGAACCACCCAGATCGGCGGAGCCACCCCACAGCTCAGGCATGATTGGCGCGATGGCATTGATCACGGCACCGGAGGCCTTGCGGGTTGCGACCTTGGATCCGGCCTCGAAGCCGGCTTCGAGATCGTCAATGGCCTTGTCGAATTCCTCAGGCAGCTCACCGTTCTTGATGCGGTTGTAGAGAGCAGCCTTGTCCGGGTTGGCATCAGCCCACTTCTCGAAGGCATCATCCCATTCCTTGTGTGCCTCGAGGCCGCGCTCTGCGACCTTGCGGGCGTGGGCCAGTGCCTCTTCGTCCACCTCGAAGGTCTTCGTCGGATCGAGGCCGAGGGCCTTCTTGAGACCCGCGACGGCCTCGTCGCCCAGAGCGGAGCCGTGGGACGAAGGATCGTTGGTCTTGCCCGGGGTCGGCCATGCGATGAGCGTGTCGACCTTGATGAAGTGCGGACGATCGGTGACCTGCTCGGCCTTCTCGATGACCTTGGACAGGCCTTCGATGTCTTCCTTGTAGGAACCGTCGGGCTGGATGAAGCTGAATTCATCGGTGTACCAGCCGTAGGCCTTGTAACGCTCGATCACGTTCTCGTCGAGGGCGATCTTGGTCTCGCCTTCGATCTGGATGTGGTTGGCGTCGAAGAAGACGAACAGGTTGCCGAGCTGCTCGTTGCCGGCAAGCGAGGAGGCTTCGCCGGAGACGCCTTCCTCGATGTCGCCTTCGCCGCAGATGACCCACACCTTGTGGTCGAACGGGGACTTGCCCTCCGGAGCATCCGGATCGAGCAGGCCGCGCTCGTAACGCTGGCCATATGCGAAACCGACGGCGGATGCGACACCCTGACCCAGCGGGCCCGTGGTCATTTCGATACCGGGGGTCAGGCCGTACTCAGGATGGCCCGGAGTGCGGGTATCCGCGCCGCCACGGAAGTACTTGAGGTCGTCCAGCGTCAGGCCATAACCGGAGAAGTACAGCTGCACATACTGGGTAAGCGATGCATGACCGCCAGAAAGAATGAAACGATCGCGACCGGCCCAGTTCGGGTCGTTCGGATCGTGCTTGATGAAACGCTGATACAGCGTGTAGGCGATTGGAGCCAACGAAATCGGGGAGCCCGGATGGCCGTGGCCCGCCTTCTGCACTGCATCGGCGGAGAGGGCCTTCGCCATCTTGATGGCGCGCTCATCCAATTCAGACCAGGTGTTATCGGTCATAAGTGATCTACTTTCCTTCCAATATTTCGAGCGCCGGGGCCGCCGGCTTGTCCAACAACGCCGGCGCTCTTCACATTGCACTTACATACTAACCGCAATAACCGACGAGGTTCCGCGCCTTTGGCGTGTTATCCGCTTTCTCTGTGAGCCGGAAATTAGCACTCCTGTACGCAGAGTGCTAATACAATGTTTCTCGAAAGCGTAATAAGGGGTATATATGAGTTCGACACGTCGCATGCAGATTCTGCGGGCCGTTGTAGAGGACTATATACGGCAGCAGGAACCCATCGGATCCGGTGCGCTGGCGGCCAAGCACCATTTGGGAGTGAGCCCTGCCACAATCCGTAACGACATGGCCGCGCTGGAGGATGAAGGCTATCTCACCCAGCCCCATACCTCGGCGGGACGCATCCCGACCGAAAAAGGATACCGGTACTTCGTCAATTCGCTGAGCACACCGATACCGCTCACCGCAGAGCAACGGGAATCAATCAGCAGTGCCCTGAGCGGTTCGGTGAGCCTGCAGGACACGTTGCAGCGCGCCGCACGCATTCTCTCCACCATCACCGGTCAATATGCAATGGTGTCGGCGCCGTCGTTGTCCCGGTCCCTTATGAGGCACGTGGAGCTGCTGCCCCTCGCCGCGCATACGCTCCTGCTGGTGGCGATAACCGAGACGGGCCGCGTGGTGCAGAGGTTGGTCTCGGCGGACACGTTGCCGAATACCGAGCAGACGCAGTGCATATGCGAAACGATCAATACCCATTGCCGCATGCTCACGTTCCGCCAATGCGCGCAGACCATTCGCACGCTGCCGACCGACTCCGAAGGGGGATTCACCCCCCAGCTCCGCGATGCCATCGCGGCGGCGTTCTCCGGCATGGAGAATGAGGAGCGTTCAAACGAGTTGTTCACATCAGGTGCCGCAAGCCTGACGCATCAGCATATCGATGCCGCCAGCCTTGCGCCGCTCTTCGATGCCTTGGAGGAGCAGGTGGTGTTGATGCGCCTGATGTACGATCTGACGGGACAGCCCGGCCAGGAGGGTGTTGGCGTGGCCATCGGCTCGGAAACACACACACCAGGCCTGCTGCATGCCTCCGTGGTGAGCAGCGGCTATGGGCAAAGCTCCACCCCGAGCGCGAATGTCGAGCATGAGGAATACGACACAGGCACCCAACCAACCATGCCGATCGCCGTAATCGGATCCATCGGCCCGACCCACATGAACTATGCGGTGACCATGGCCGCCGTCCATGCCGTATCGCGGTATCTGACCGAGTTCCTGCGCGTTGGCCATAATGGATGGCAGGAATAACAGCCGAACCTTTCGAGTAGCAATATACAGTCATACGAATACGTCCCAGCACAACAGAAAGAGTGGCCGTGGCAGATTATTACAGTGTCCTAGGCGTCGAGCGCGATGCGACGGAAGAGGAGATCAAGCGCGCATACCGCAAGATGAGCCGTAAATACCATCCCGATCTCGCAGGTCCGCAGTTCGAAGAGAAATTCAAGGAGGTCAACACCGCGTACGAAGTGCTTTCTGACCCGGAGAAGCGGCGTATGTTCGACATGGGCGTCGATCCGAACGATCCCCGAGGTGGAGCGGGATACGGTGGTGGCCAGCCCTTCGGCGGATTCGACATGGGCGACGTGTTCGGCCAGTTCTTCGACGCCTTTGGTGGAGGTACCGGCAACGGTCCGATACCACGTAGCCAGCCCGGCCGCGATCAGCTCGAAGAGCTCACCATAGATTTGAAGACCGCTGTGTTCGGCGCGGAACAACATCTGAAGTTTTCGACCTACGGAACCTGCCAGAACTGCGAAGGCACCGGATCCGAGCACGAGGAGCCTCCCATCACATGCCCCACATGCCATGGGTCCGGCTACACACAGAAGGTGGTGCGCACACTGCTCGGCCAGATGATGACCTCGGTGCCCTGCGAAACCTGCCAAGGTCACGGCAACATCTTCCAACACCCCTGCACCCAATGTCAGGGAAGCGGTCGTGTGCGCACCGAGCGTGACGTAGTGATCCCTGTGCCGGGTGGCGTGCAGAACGATTCCCGCCTTCGCGTGCCGGGGCAGGGAGAGGCCGGCGAATGCAACGGGCAGCCCGGCGATCTCTACGTGGACATCACGGTGCGCAAGGACGAAAGGTTCACCCGGCAGGGTGACGACCTGCACTGCTGGATTCGCGTTCCCATGACATGGGCCGTGCTGGGGCATGCAATGGAGATCGATTCATTCGACGGCAAGCAGCAACTCGACATCCCCGCGGGAACGCAGCCGGAACAGACCGTGGAGCTCAAGAACCTGGGCATGACAAAGCTCAACGACAAGGATCAACGTGGCAATCTGATTGTGCACATCAACGTGCAGATTCCCACGAAGCTCAGCGACTCCGAGCGCAGTCTCATGGAGGAGTTCGCCCAACAGCAGAAGGACGAAAAACCGGTACGGCAGTCCTCGCAGCCCGCAACACCGCAGAAGAAGGGCTTCTTCAGCAAGATCAAAGACGCCCTAGGCTGAAATCACATAGCATCCGGCAACGCGACTGATCAATGTGTTCTATGCGAAGGGCCGGTGCGACCACCCAGCTGGGTGGTCGCACCGGCCCTTCGCATAGAACACATTCACTGCCTCCAACAGCTATTCACCTCAGCAGCGAACGGCACATCTCCCGATACTCGCTCACATAGCCGCCGCCGAAGAACACGCAGTGCCCCGCAATGGGATAGAGCTGCCATATCGTGATACGCTCCTGCCAACCCGCCTTCAGCGGATGCACCGACATGTAGCCATCGGTGATCTCTGTCAGATAACTCATGCCGAACAAATGGAGCATGGCGAGATCCTCCTCCCGGTGTCCGCCATGGGCCGCGGGATCAATGAGCACGGCCTGCGTCTCGCCGGTGTCTGCCGTCCACATCACATTGCCGCTCCACAAGTCGCCATGCACACGAGCGGGTCTATCTTCGCCGGCCCTGCCGAGCAGTTCCGGAAGCGCATCGATGACCTCGTTGGTAAGATCCATGTCGGCATCACGCAACGACCCGCGTTCGATTCCCATCTGAACCATCGGTCGCAGACGGCCTTCGGCCAAATATGTTGCCGGATCTCGCCACTCACCGGTGTCCATCGGCACAGGATCCTGCAGGGGGCCGAAATAACAGGTGCCGTCATATCCCTTCGGAGCCGATCCGAAATACGGCGCGCCCGCATCATGCATATGCGCAAGTGCGGCACCGAATTCGAAGGCAGCTTTCCCCGTCGGCATCGCGGGGGTCACCCGCTCGATGTCAAGGTAATCGTCACCCCAGCCATACACCTTCACCACACGCGGACCGCCCTGCGCCTGCGCCTCGCCAAGCCACTCAAGGCCCTTGCCCTCGCATTCGAAGAAGCCCCGTGGCGCATTCCTGCGACTCTTACGGTATTCTGCACCCATCTCAGTCCTTTCGCCTGTATATTCCGGTGTTCATTGTACGCAATTCGATGTCGCGAAACGGCACGGAATGCCGTTCGACGACCTGTGCGACTATCGCCTCCTTCGGTGGAAGAGGAAAGGCACACGGTACAGTGAAACTGCAATAACCATGAAATCATTCGTAAAGAGGATTTATGAATTTCTTCCAGGCCATATTCCTCGGACTGGTGCAGGCACTCACCGAATACCTGCCGGTGTCCTCCAGCGCCCATGTCCGCATCGTCGGCGATCTCATGCTCGGCGGAGACCCAGGTGCCGCGTTCACCGCCATCATCCAGATCGGAACCGAATTGGCGGTGCTGCTGTATTTCCGCCACGACATCTGGAACATTCTGAAGTCCTGGTGCCTATGCCTCGCCGGCAAGGAGGGAAAGGACAGGGCCTCTCGTTTCGGAGCGCATAACAAGGACGCTCGTCTGGGCTGGTACATCATCATCGCTACCATCCCGATTCTCATCGCGGGCGTACTGTTCCAGCATGCCATTGAGACGACGCTGCGCAATCTATGGATCACGGTGGCCATGCTGTTCGTATTCGGCGTGATCTTGTGGATTGTCGACGACCGCGCCCGTCAGGTCAAGACACTCGACGACATGAACACGAAGGATGCAATCTGGTTTGGCATCGGCCAGATGCTCGCGCTTATTCCAGGCGTATCACGCTCCGGCGGCACCATCACCTTCGGACGAGCAATGGGGTACAAACGCGAGGCGGCAGTGCGCGCCGCATTCCTCATGGCCATCCCCGCCGTGTTCGGCGCAGGCATTCTCGAAGCCGTCAAGGCGATCAAAGACGTGAATACCGACGCGATGTTCCCCGGATGGGGCGCAACCATCGCCGCCACCGTCGTGGCATTTGTGGTCGGTTACATCGTGATCATCGGATTCCTCAAATTCGTGTCCACCTATTCCTACAAGGCCTTCGCCATCTATCGTATCGCCCTGGCCATCATCGTGGCTATCTTGCTGCTGTGCGGCGTGCTCTCGCCGCTGGAGGGCATTCCGGTCTCCGGTAATGCCTGATGTGTGCTGTCTTGGATATGAGAAGACCTCCCAAATTGGGAGGTCTTCTCATATCCAAGACAGCAGTCCTATGGTGCAAGAAAGAAACCGGTTCTCAATCCTGATCCCGCAGGAATGCCTCGGCCTCCTGTACCAGCTGTTCGGCCATCGGCGCCCCTGCCGAAGAGAGCTCCTTGGCATGCTGATGCAGATCATAATCACGTTCCAGCTGACTCACGAAATGCTCGAGGTCGGCGTTGTTGCGCACGGTGACGTCGCAACGAGAACGCCATTGCTTCGCCTTGTTCTCTATGGCACCCACTGGAAGATCGAGCCCCAAGATCTCGCCGAGCTCCCGCAACAGTGTCAGGGTTGCTTGTGGGCATGTATCAGCGGACCCGAGATAGCGGGGGATGGAAACCCACAAGGATGTGGTGGCAAATCCCTGTTCGATGGCCATCGTGTCAAGCGCATGCGTGATTCCGATTGGCCCGTTGTATTCATAATCGGGATCCAGCGGCTTGCCGTTGTTCGAGATATCTATGGGCAACGGGCGCGTGTGCGGGCACTCCGCCAGCATGGAGCCCAGCGTGACAATGCGTTCGACGTCATATTGTTCGGCGAAACGCAGGCTATCGCGGCAGTATTCAAGCCACTGGTAGTTCGGCTCCGGTCCCAATTGCGCAAGAATATGGAGCGAGTCGCTCACTGCGATGTCGTAGAAAGCGGTCTGCGGCCATAGAATGCAACGGGAACCCTGAATGGTGCACTGCATCGGACGGGCGGATTGGTAATCATAGTAACCGTCTTTGTTGATGTGGCCAATCTCCAAAGACCTATAACGGGAGACCAGATGCCGAATCACATTGGTGGCACTCTGGCATGCGTCATTCCAGCCGTCGAAGGCCGCGACCATGACGTATTTGACTCTGGTTCCTCGCTCATTCATGTACACCACTGTATCCCTTGAAAAGCGTGCATTTTGTGAAGGTAATCCCACAGTGAAGCAATGTGGAGGAACCGTGAGCAAAACGCGCGGCCACTGCTGTGTATCTCTCTACTGCAATCCTATACGGAGAGATGATCCAACGATTACGACACGCCGAACTTGCAAACTCCCAGGAGTTCGATATAGTAGTGACTTGTGCCTGTGCGATGCATGTCGCGCCGTGCACATGCGGACATAGCTTAGTTGGTAAAGCGCGACCTTGCCAAGGTCGAGACCGCGGGTTCGAGTCCCGTTGTCCGCTCTAAGGTCCGATGAGTTTAACGAACCTTACGGTGGGTTAGCCAAGCGGTTAGGCAGCGGCCTGCAAAGCCGTATAGACGAGTTCGACTCTCGTACCCACCTCGACGGCATCGAAAGATGCCCGAGACCAACCGGGCGGTTGGCGCAGAGGTAGCGCACTTCCCTGACACGGAAGGGGTCACAAGTTCGAATCTTGTATCGCCCACGATCCGAGCCATCGGATACAATAACCGAATACGGGTGATTGGCGCAGCGGCTAGCGCACTTCCTTCACACGGAAGGGGTCGTAGGTTCGATTCCTACATCACCCACCCATATGGGCCTCCGACGGCATGTCGGAGGCCTTTTCGTTTCGGCATGTCGGCTCGGCGCGGCCCCGCGACGACAGGGCGGCATGGAATGCTCACCATGGACGCGATCGTGGCGGCAACAACCTGCCGGTGTCCGTCACGCAGGCGATAATCCTGCCGCTGCGGGGAGTGCATGCCGCTTCGGCGGACGATGCGCCGCGTTCAGGCGACTTTGCACTGGCCGGCGTGGATGGCGTCGGCGTCGGCGTCCGATTGGGTGGACATGCCGTAGAGTTCGGGAGCGGCCACCCGATGCAATTGGGTAGCGCCGAAATAGTGGGTGGCGTAGGAGTTGGTCACCGCTTCGGTCTGGGCCAAGGTCGACGGTGCAGGCGTGCCGCAGATGCGATGGATCATCGCGTGGGCGAGTTCATGGCGCGCCGCATCAACGAAGTAGGGATCGGTCACTTGGGCTGCGTAGTCGAAGTGGCTCGTGTTGAAGTATATCGTTGTAGGCGTCGTTGGACAGTAGGCCATGAGCATCTGGTCGGCGCCGGCCGTGTTGGCGCTGACGCCCGGGCAGGCCCTGTGCAGGTTGTCCATCGAATAGTCGACGGTGAAGCCCACGGAGATGGCCACCGCTTCGGCTGCCTGCTGGTATGTGCCGTCGGCTCCGATCGTGGATGGCACGGCTCGGATGGCGTCCTCCCATTGAGTGAGCAGTGCCGCGTCGGTGGACGGCTCGGGCGTCTGCTGCTGTTGCTGCCGCGGTTTCCGCGTCGGTTGCGGCATTTGCGTCCGCGGTGCGGTGTCCTTCTTGTTCTTGGCCTGTTCCTTGAGGTTGTTCTGCAACTCGGTGTAGCGGGAGGTGATCGTCTTTTCGGTCTTGACCGCGGCGTTGGCGTCGGTGTGCACCTCGCGCACCGTGCCGTCGGCGTTCTTCAGCTGGACGATATAGCCTAGGCCTCGGCCGGCCAGATAGTTGGCCTCCAGTTCGTTCAGGCGCGCCGTCTTGGCCGCCCAGTAGTCGGACGCTTCATGCGGATTGGTAGTCTCGCGGCTGTCGCCGAAGTACGTGGCCGATTTCAGGTCACCGAGGATTGTGCGGAAGGCCATGAGCTGGTCGATGCCGGCGTCGTCCCGCGTGGGCAGTGTTTCGAGCAGCTCCTGGTCGGACATCGAGTACCACTTGTCTTTCATATCCGACACGGCTTTGACGTAGGCATCGAAGCCTGGGTCCTGATCGTAGACGTAGACCGTGGCATCGGCGCCACCGCCAGAGAAATAGTCGCCGTGCGTGGCTCTAGTGCCTCCACTGTCCCCAGTTGTAGATTGATTCGACTTCGGCGTGGTGGGAGAATCTGGCGCAGCGGAGGATGTGGGTGCGGTAGGAGAGGCCGTCATCGCGTCGTCGGCGTGCGTGACGGTGCGTGTTTGCGTGGTCGTGATCGTGCCGACGGTGATGAGCAGGACCAGAGTCGTGACCGCGGCGATCGTGACGATGAGCCAGACGGGCAATCCCCGCCGCTTCGTCGCTTCGGCGGGTGGCCATGGGCCTTGCGGCCGGGGCGGCTGCGGACCGGAAGCTCCGAAGCCGCTCGGTGGATATGGAGTGCAATAGGGGGCGTACGGCCTGTTGGGCCTGTTGGGCCTGTACGGGTTCGCGGGTCCGTTCGGCGGTTGCTGATGGTTCATCATTGGGCCCTTTCCGGTCGGTAATGGAGGATTGCGGCCGCTGCCCGCGCCCAACGGCGGTAGGCGGACGGTCATCCATTGGCGTATGCGGTTGACGCCGTCGACGTCATGGCCCATATATTACGCATCGCGCCCACGCCTACGCAATGGGCAAACCAGTGCTCTCGACATCAGCCGATCCGGCGTCCGCACTGCCCACAAGGCGCCACGCGACCATGTTACGCAATCATTAGTCGTCACTGGCGGTATGCGCCCGCGGCGGCGACACGTCGTCGTCTCGAATTCGTCGGCCGTCAACGGCGTGCCCGCATCAGCCACGTGCTCGCTCCAGACGGAGTCCGCCTGTTCGGCGTTCCATGAGGAGGACGGACCGGACGAGCCGCATCCGGCGAGCGCCGCCGTCTTCATTGGTCGTGTGGTCATCTGCACGTCCTTTCGTCGGTTGTCCTCGGGCGTATCGTTTTCCGCACCAAGTATATCGTCCGACTGCTGCCGGACGCCGCGGGTGAGGGTTCCTGCGCAAAGCCCCCCCAGCCCGGTCACTCCTGCGCCGGCACGACCGCCTCCATCAGCAGATCGGCCTGCCTGTCCTCGCCGAGCATGAAGTCGTGGGAGCCGATCCGCGTGAAGCCGAAACGCTTGTAGAACGCGATCGCCGGGTCGTTGTGCTCCCATACGCCGAGCCATATCCTCGTCTTTCCCTGCGCGCGCGCCATATTGAAGGCGGCGCGCATGAGACCCGCCCCGAGCCCGTGGCGTTTGAACGCCTTGAGGATGTACAGGCGCTGGACCTCCATATGGTCGTGGGTCATCTTCTCGGTCTGCGCGTCGCCGACGTTGACCTTCATGTAGCCGGCCGGCGTGCCGTCCACGGTGGCGACGAGGAACGTCGAGTCCGGATCGTCGATCTCCCGGCGGATCACGTCGGGGGAGAGATGGTCGGCGACGTACTTGTCCATATCCTCCGGCGTGTTGAGCGCGGCGAAGGTCTGCGTGAACGTCTCGATGCTCAGGTTTCTGATCGTGGCCACGTCGTCGCTTCTGGACAGCTCGATCATCGGCATGGATGCGTGCTCTTTTCATTCGGTTTCGTTCCAGTGTAGAAACACGCGTTCGGCGATGGCTGAACGCGCGCATATATGCATGACACGCCGGTTTGGCATGGACGACGATATCCGGTAGAGTAACGACTTGTGCCTGTGCGATGCATGTCGCGCCGTGCACATGCGGACATAGCTTAGTTGGTAAAGCGCGACCTTGCCAAGGTCGAGACCGCGGGTTCGAGTCCCGTTGTCCGCTCTAAGGTCCGATGAGTTTAACGAACCTTACGGTGGGTTAGCCAAGCGGTTAGGCAGCGGCCTGCAAAGCCGTATAGACGAGTTCGACTCTCGTACCCACCTCGACGGCATCGAAAGATGCCCGAGACCAACCGGGCGGTTGGCGCAGAGGTAGCGCACTTCCCTGACACGGAAGGGGTCACAAGTTCGAATCTTGTATCGCCCACGATCCGAGCCATCGGATACAATAACCGAATACGGGTGATTGGCGCAGCGGCTAGCGCACTTCCTTCACACGGAAGGGGTCGTAGGTTCGATTCCTACATCACCCACCATGAGGCCTTGCGGACTGTTGTTCGCAAGGCTTTTTTGTTTCGACTTGTCCGTTGGCATCAGAGGAGACACGCCAGGTGTGTCGCAGCATGGTGTCCATCAGTGGTGCGTGTGGGGACCGGTGGGATTGGACGGGAGCCGGGTGGAGATGACGCTCCTTGTCTCGTAGCTGTCGGAGATGATCAGGCGCCCCTTGCCGATGGCGGCGAGTCCTTGGCCGAGCCGGTGCTCGTTTTTGGCGCGGCGCAGTCGCATGAGTAGACTGTGGAAAATGCCAGCAGTCTCCATGCGGCTTCTTCATTTCGTCACGCCGACTGTTCCACGCATACGGCCAGATTGCGTGCCAGATGGGCGACGACATCGTCCAGTGCGGCGGCATCGGTGAACATCGTTTCGAACAATGCCGTGAAACTGGGTCGGAAGTCCTCGGGTAGTATGCGGCAGTCGCGTTCGGCGATGGACAGCTGTCTCTTCTCTCCTGGATGAGTCATCCCGTTAATCGCGAACAGCACGTCGAAATACGAGGAGAGGAACGCGGTTACGCGATGGTTGACACTCACCAAATCCCCTCGGGATGCGGCTTTATGGATCTGTGCGTCATACGCAGGCAATGCGCCGTGCAGCAACGGCAGATTCGCCGCGACAATCGCATCGCGCAGCTCTCGGGGATAGGGGACATCGAAACGGCGGCGCAATGCCTCAAGACGTCCATTACGGTCGAACTCCACCGAACAGGTGCGAAGATTGTGCCACATGCACGTGCTGTACCCGAGGGATGCCTCGTGTCCTTCGACCACGCGCGCCACGTCAGCGCCGAATGCGGTAATGTCCCTGTGCAGTAGATCGAGGTCGACGCCGTCACGGAATGTGCAATTGTCCTCGTATTCCCAGTAATGGTTGCCTATCTCCATGACCGAGCAATACGGGGTGAGCAATGATTTGCGTACATCCTCGGGTATGGGCCCCGTGCAGTACAGATACACGTCATAGTCGGAGCGGGCGTCGTTCCATCCGGACGCCCGGGAGCCGCCCAAGGCGATTGCCTCCACCTGGGGAAGCTCCTCAATCTGCAGGAACAGCTGATGAATCAGATCCATGGATACTCCTTTGCAATGCTATGGATGCCAAATCCGTCCCTGTATGGGAACACACCCAGCATAGCAATACTTTCTAGAGGAAAGAAAATAGGTTCCATGTTAGGAAGCCACACATATGATGAACGCAATGAGGCAAGCGGCGGCGGGCAACCGTGGAGACAGTGAAACGGTATATCCAGAATCAATGGCGACGGAAATGGGAAAGAGGCTAATCCGACTGCGGGCAACCGGGCTTGCACCGCGAATCATCAGTCATCAACAAAAGCCCTGGAACAGCTCAACGCCGAACCCACCGGTTCGCCGCCGGAAGACCGCAATCCAAGCGACGCAAAACACACCTCGGCATCACGCTCCACAACATGTGCCCGCAAATCTCAGTTGGCATTGATTCCCGAGCGGATCAGCCGCCTCCCACCCATCGGCTCCCATATGCGCCTAAGTCGATGCCGGTGTGATGAGACGCATGAACATCGGCCGTCACCGACAGGAACCAGGTCTTATGGCTTAATCAAGACAACGACGACGGAGTCCGGGAATATTACACCGTCCCCAATCCCGAGAGGGAGAATGAGAATCCTCCCAGAGGCAAAACACGACTTGTAAACCACGATTCAGGCACTGCTCATTGTATCGGGCACGGACCGAACTGTACATTAAGTGGCTGGGTAAGGGTGCTTCTCATTCCCAGTTGTATCGCCAGCCGGGGGATGATGCAACAGTACCCGCCACGCATGAGGCATCATGCGCCATTGCGATGGTGCTTGTCCTCGTATGCAGACCATGGCAGGGGGAATGAGCATGACGGCGCTTTCGGGTATGCGGGCCAGCGACATCTCGTATGTGCTGCCTTCTGGCCGGTTGTTGTTGAATTCCATCAGTTTTGCCGCGCTTCCGAACGAATGCATGGGGGTTATCGGCGCCAATGGTGTGGGCAAAAGCACGTTGTTGAAGATCATGGCCCGTCGAATCAAAAACACCTCCGGCTCGGTCAATGTCTTCGGTGATGTCTCCTATATGGAGCAGCGCCGCACCGACCCGGAGATACGCACCATCGGGGACTACCTGTTTTCCGTGGCACAGGCCGGCATCGCGCGTCTGCGCAAGCGGATCGCAGCAATGGAGTCCACGCTGGATCCTGCGAACACCGCGCAGATGGAGTCATACTCCCAGCTGTTGTCCGATTACGCGGATCTGGGCGGCTACCGGATGGAGGCAGAGATGTCCAAGTCCACACAGGATGTACTGGGATCCTCATACCAGGACGTCTCGGATCTCGAATTGGACTGCTTGTCGGGCGGCGAACAGAAAATGCTGCTGTTGAATTACCTGTTTTCGAACTCCGCGTCGAATCTCATTCTCGATGAGCCCGATAATTTCCTTGACATCGCAAATAAGGATCGCCTCAAGTCCTATCTGCGGGAATCCACAAAGACCGTCCTGCTCATCTCTCATGACCGGGACCTGCTGGAGTCCACCTGCAAGAAACATCTGGTGATGGAGGAGCGTGACGACGGCACCACCGCATGGGTTCATGGCGGTCGGTACTCCACTCTGGCGGACGCCAGGGCCGAAAGGCATGCGCGTGAGGAGGAGCTGCTGCGACGGAGGGACGACGAGGAGAGGAAGCTACGCCAACTGGTCGTCTCATTACGTCAGGCTGCGACCATCTCGGACGTCATGGCATCGCGATATCACGCCGCCCAAACACGCTTGGACAGATTCCTGGAAACCGCCCCCACACGGCACAGGTACGTGGAGAACACCCCCGTGTTGCGTTTCGACGGCGGCCGGTCGGGAGACGTTGTATTGCGATGCGACCAATTCGGCTTCTCCGGGTTGATCAGACCCTTCGACCTCGAACTTCGGTACAGGGACTGTGTTGCGATCCTCGGCGCGAACGGGACCGGCAAATCCCATTTCCTCAAATACATCGCGTACCGCCATGCGCATGAGGCCGCCGTGGATTTCGAGGGATGGACCCTCACCGGCGGTCTGCGTCTCGGTGCCGGTGTCAAACCCGGATGGTTCAGCCAATTCGACGACATCCCCGGATTGGGCGACGGGACTCTGCTCGAGATCCTTATGCACCGCGGTGAGCATGGCTCGGCACTCACGATGGAACAGGCCATGCCCCTTCTGGACCGGTATCGGCTGATCCAGGTCGCCTCGCACCGATACGGATCGATCTCGGGCGGCCAGCGAGCGCGCTTCCAATTGCTGCTGCTCGAGCTGCAGCAATGCAACCTGCTGCTCCTGGACGAGCCGACCGACAATCTGGATGTGGAATCAGCAGAGGCGTTGGAACGGCTGATACAGGATTTCCAAGGCACCGTGATGGCAGTGACCCATGACCGCTGGTTCGCGAAGAAATTCACCTCCTTCCTCGTCTTCCTTGACGACCACACCGTTCGACAGACGGAATCATTCAACTGGGATGACAACCATCTCACCCAACGAAAAACATGATGAACATGGACAAGACATTCCCATCGGCCTATAAGACCCCGAGGATCGAACGCCAACCACCCGATTTCGTCAGGAAGGACCTGCAATGACAACGCGAGCAGCTGGAACCGATGCTCCACACACCCGTCGCATCTCATGGACTTCACGTGTATTCATTATCTGCACCCTGACCATCTTCTATGTTGTGTGCTGGTTCCTGGCGAGAGCATACGTGGATCGCGAAGTGGACGAATATGAGAGTGCTCAACGTGTCTGGGTGGCATCGGAGGGGATGGTCAACGATACGAATCGCATGATCCAGCGCTTGCCTCCGAATCTTCGCAAACAAGCGGAGGAGGAGACGCCGATTCGGCCTTCGGTCCCGAAGACGGCGAATGCATACCTGAAGTCCCCGTATCGTTCTCCATACGTATGGGTACTCCTGCAGGATGCCCGGAAGATTCGTCATGAACGGGATGAGACGATCAGCACAGCATTGTGGAATCTGGATCACAACACGTCTCAATACAATGCGTTGAATGCAGAACAGTACGCGGAGGAGTGATGTCTTCCGAATCTTGTTGCCCATAGAGGAGAAGGGCATCTCCGCATACCGGCATTCGTACTTGGCCTGAATGCATATCAGGGTGTTGTTCGACATACGGTCAGGATGGCGATTCATGCCGACAGATACTCGGAACTCGCCAACTCATGATGTTCCCACGCGCCGCCAGAATACACTGGAAGTGGTTCCCAATGGCGAGGATCGGATTGCATGTCATGACATGCTCGGTATTCGAAGGCGGTGCGTGCCATGGAAATTCTTTTCATCAGTGCAATGGTCTTTTGGACTGCGGTGATCACCGCAGTCATAGTGCTGTGCAGGCATCTACATAATGCACGGCGGCAACCAGATGGGCAGGCGGAAGAGGGCGCACCTGATATGAGGGACGAAGGGGAGAGTCATGAATGAACGGCAAGCAAACAGGGCTTTCGCGTTGGCTCGCAGGATGTGGCAGGCCAACTCGAGGCCGGCTTTCCAACTCGGTCGGTGCTCCGTCAGTTTTCATTGGTGCACGGCCGTCATGGCGTTCATCTATCTGATTGTTGCAGGCGCCTTGGTATGGGGTGAGCGCAGGTGGGTCGATATCGTATTTCTGGTCCTCATTCTGGTCATATACGCAATCGTCTCCGAGACATATGGGTATCTCACAAGCAGGAACAGGCTTGTTCCACGTCCGGTGACCCTCAGAGGGCTGCTCCCCAGAGCGGTTTTCATTCTGCTCTGCTATGCGACCCCATTCATACTGGTCATGGCGTATACCTGATTGCACCATGAATGCGGAGCACACAACACACCCATCGAAAGGAAATAATGGTCTGGATCATCGTGGCAATCGTCATCCTCGCCATATCCGCGTATTTCGCCAATGAGTACCGTCTAGACCGCAAGGCGCACCGATTGCGCGACGGATCGGAGGAAGACAGGCGTCTCGCCTCCGAATTGCAGGACATTGCCCGCAAAATGGATGAAGGGAAATACCTCTATCGATGACCACGCCACAGCAGCGGGCATCGCGGGACAGGGCGAAAGATGTGATCAGCAAGCAGTCAATGCATGTTTCATGATCAGGTCGGTCTGCGCATCCGATCCGAGCACGAAAGTGTGCGCGCCGGTTTCGACGAATCCCATTGCACGATAGAACGCCTTCGCAGGTTCGTTATGCTCCCATACGCCGAGCCACAGCGTTTGCTTGCCATGTGCCGACGCGAACTGCTCCGCCGTACGCATGAACCTGGTTCCCAGACCGTGGCGTTTGAAATCCGCAAGCACGTAGAGTCTCTGGACTTCGGCATGGTCGTCCGGCATACGCTCCGTTTGCGCCGTGCCGAGATTGACCTTCATATACCCTGCCGGCACACCATCCACCGTTGCGACGAAAAACGTCTGCAGCGGGTCTGCCAGCTCCTTGCCCAACACCTCGGGGGAGAGCTCATGGGCGATATAGTCGCGCATATCCTCTTCGGTATTGGTATCGGCGAACGTCTGCCTGAAGGTGGCGATGCTCAGCTCGCGTATCGTCTGCAGCTGCGTGTTTTCGGCAATGGAAATCTCGCTCATGTTCAGTTCCTTTCCACCGGTGTCGTGCGCCATCTGAATATACACGACACGCCGAAGTTGCGCAATCGGAAAACTATAGTAAATTAATAACTCGTGCTTCAAGCACATGCGGATATAGCTTAGTTGGTAAAGCGCGACCTTGCCAAGGTCGAGACCGCGGGTTCGAGTCCCGTTGTCCGCTCTCTTCTATTTTCAAGCACATTCTCCCACATGCCAAGAGAATGCTCAACGGAGGTCGGCAAGTACTTGCGCATCTGAACACAGTGAGTAACCCAGCAAACCAGACGCGTTACGCGTGCTGCCGTGTCCACTGTGCACAATGTTCCCATTCGCATTCAGGTTTTACTCGCTGTTTCGCACATATGCAGTACGCCATATCGGCAAGGAGCTGACATGGTAGGCAATCTGGTGCTTCACGACATCTCATATCAATACACAGATTCCAGCGAACCGCTGTTCGAGCATTTCAACGCGTCATTGTCACGCGGTTGGACCGCGTTGCTCGCAGACAACGGTCTCGGCAAGACCACGCTCGCGCAACTGATCTGCGGACGACGCACACCTACGCAGGGCGAAGTACAGCCGAGTCCGCGGACGCTCATCTGCGCGTACTGCGAACAGGAATGCGTTTCGGAACCTGAGGGACTCGCAGAGTTCCGCGATGACTGGTCCGCCGAATCCATTGCCTTGCGCGACGCACTCGGCATCGGCGACGATTGGGGCTACCGGTATGACACCCTCAGTGGCGGCGAGCGCAAACGTCTGCAGATCGCCTGTGCGCTGTACCCACGTCCCGATGTACTGGTACTCGACGAGCCCACGAATCATGTCGATGAGCATACACGCGGGATCGTGGCGGAAGCGATGCGCGGATTCCACGGCATAGGGTTGTTGGTCTCGCATGATGTGGAACTCATTGACGCCACCTGCGGTCAGTGCCTGATGCTCGAGCGCAGGCATGCCGACGGCGCGAACTACGTGGTGCTTGAACGCTATGCCGGCAATTACAGCAAGGCGAACACCACACGGGCACTGATGGCGGAGCATGCCGTCCAACAACTCAAAGACGCCAAGGCAAGACAGCGCAACCTCGAACATGCCAAGGAACGCCGACGGCAGATGATGGAGGCCGCAGCGAGACGCAAGCATGCCGGACATACCATCGATAGGCTCGACCATGATGCGCGCAATTCACACAAGTGGCTCGACAAGCAGCGCGACAAGGCGAGCGCCGCCTCCTATCGCGCGCTTGGCAGCCGCGTGAGCATGGCCGCCGCTGAGGTGCGGGCGATGGAGGTGGGTGCGAAGCGATATGACGGTGGCATCCTCGCCGACATCGTGCCATCAGCGCGCAGGGAATTGGCTCATGTGGATTCGGGAATCGTCTGTTTCGGCACCGCCGAGAGGGTCGCACAGGATTCCGGCAGGGGTATGCCGGTGTCGGCGCTGCAGGTGGAGGGCAATCGGTGGAGTGCGCGGATGCTGCCCGACACAGGACGAGAGGCGGAAGGTACTATCCCTGGAATGCTCATTCCCGCTCTGAGCGTGGGTCCTCGCGATCATATCGGTCTCGAGGGGCGCAATGGGAGCGGAAAATCCACACTGGTCCGGACATTGCTCTCCTCGGTGGCATGTGATCTGCCGACGATGACCATAGAACAGGTCGCCAGCCCGACAGAGGGGAGACATCTGCTTGCGCAATTACATGCACTTGACGCTGACGCCCTGTCGCAGGTGGTCGCGGCATATGCACGGCTCAACGCCGACCCGGACCGGTTGATGGCGGGCGAGGAACCGAGCCCAGGTCAGCTGCAGAAGCTCCGGCTCTGCCTCGGGTTGCTGCATTCCCCGCAACTCATGGTGCTCGATGAACCGACGAACCATCTCGATCTCAATTCCAAGCATGCGCTGGCATCGTTCCTTCACTCCTATAGGGGAGCCGTCATCGTGGTGAGTCACGAGCGTTGGTTCCTCGACGAAGTCTGCGGAAAACAGTGAATGGGTCTGGATACCGACCGGGAAGGCAATCCGCCTCGAGCAGATGACGGCACATCCGAATCGCGCTGCCATCTACTCACATTGGTTCGCCGAAGCCTGTCAGGTGTGAGACAGGGGAGCACTTTGTCTGAACTGAACCCTAAGTTTTATGTCGTAACACTACATAGTCCAGGTCTGCACCTTGTACCGCGGACCCAGATAGCAAAGGACACCTCATGGCAGAAGCACACATCTCCATCACAGTCAACGGCGAGGCGAAGGAGGTGGAAGCAAGCCAGACCGGCGTCGAACTGTTCGCAGACGACAAGAACATCATCGCAGTGCGTCTCAATGGCGAGTTGCGAGACCTCTACACGCCTCTGCACGATGGCGACAACGTCGAATCCGTGACCCTCGACTCGCCGGATGGCATAGGCATCATGCGCCATTCGGCCACCCATGTCATGGCACAGGCCGTGCAGGAGGTACGCCCGGATGCCAAGCTCGGCATTGGCCCGGTGATCGAGAACGGTTTCTACTATGACTTCGACGTGAAGGACCCATTCACGCCGGATGACCTGAAGACCATCGAAAAGCACATGCAACGCATCATCAAGTCGGCGCAGCGCTTCCAGCGCCGAGTGGTGAGCGAAGAGGAGGCCCTGCGCGAGGAGGCTGATGAGCCGTACAAGATCGAGCTCATCAAAGACAAGGAAGATGCGCTCGAGACCGAGGCGGCCGTAGACATCAGCCATAAGGAACTGAGCATGTACGACAATCTCGACCGTGAGGGCAATGTGGTGTGGTCGGATCTCTGCCGTGGACCGCACCTGCCGAACACCCGCTATATCAAGGCATTCAAGCTGGAGCGCGCCGCCGCCGCGTATTGGAAGGGTTCGGAGGCGAACCCCATGCTCCAGCGCATCTACGGCGTGGCGTTCCCCACCAAGGACGAGCTCAAGGCCTACCAGACCCGCATGGAGGAGGCCGCCAAACGCGACCACCGCAAACTCGGTCAGGAAATGGACCTGTTCTCGTTCCCTGACGAGATCGGCCCAGGTCTTGCCGTGTTCCATCCAAAGGGAGCCGCGATCATCAACGCGATGGAGGACTACTCCCGCGAGATGCACCGCAAGAACCACTACAGCTTCGTGCAGACCCCGCACATCACCAAGGGCGGCCTGTATGAGACGTCCGGACACCTGCAGTGGTACAAGGACGGCATGTATCCGCCGATGCATCTGGATGAGGAAAAGGACGAGAACGGCAACATCGTCAAGCAGGGCTTCGACTATTACCTCAAGCCGATGAACTGCCCGATGCACAACCTCATCTTCAAGTCGCGCCAGCGTTCCTACCGAGAACTGCCGTTGCGCCTCTTCGAGTTCGGCACCGTCTACCGCTACGAGAAGTCCGGCGTGGTTCACGGACTGACCCGCGTGCGCGGTCTGACTCAGGATGATTCCCACATCTACTGCACCCGTGAGCAGATGAAGGATGAACTCAAGAACCTGCTCAACTTCGTGCTCAAAGTGCTCAAGGACTATGGTCTCAACGATTTCTACCTGGAGCTTTCCACGAAGGACGAGCACAAGTTCGTCGGCTCCAACGAGATCTGGGAGGAGGCGACCAACACCCTCGCCGAGGTGGCCGAGGAATCCGGTCTCGAACTCGTGGCGGATCCGGGTGGCGCCGCATTCTACGGTCCGAAGATCTCGGTGCAGGCCCGCGACGCAATCGGACGCACTTGGCAGGTCTCCACGATTCAGCTCGACTTCAACCTGCCGGAGCGTTTCCAGTTGGAGTACATCGCTCCAGATGGATCGCACCAGCGCCCTGTAATGATCCATCGTGCGTTGTTCGGCTCCATCGAGCGTTTCTTCGCGATTCTGCTCGAGCACTATGCTGGTGCCTTCCCGGCGTGGCTGGCTCCCGTGCAGGCTCTGGGTGTGCCGGTGGCGGACGAATTCGCCCCGCATCTCGACAAGTTCATGAATTCGCTCGAAGAGGATCTGGTGCGCGTCGAGACCGACAATTCCGATGATCGTTTCGGCAAGAAGATCCGCAACGCCTCCAAATCGAAGGTGCCGTACATCATCATCGCCGGCGAGGAGGATATGAACAACAACGCCGTGAGCTTCCGCTTCCGTGACGGCAGCCAACTCAACGGCGTGCCGGTCGACCAGGCCAAGACGTGGATTCTGGAGACGATCGCCAAGCGTGTGCAGGTCAACAGCGTCGACGACTTCAAGGCAGCCACCGGGCAGCTTGTGGAGAATGTCGAGTTCGGCGTCGCAGACACCGACGCCGAATAGAACAGGACGCACTGCGAATATCACGGCATTCGGCACCGGTGGGGTCAGGCGCATTCCAGCGCCGGCCCCACCGGTGTTTTTCCAAAGCCATTCGCAAGCAATATCTGCGCTGTTGTCTATTCTCATAGTGTTTCTACCCATTGACCCCAGGACACAACATGCTGGAAAAGCTTCGACCATGGTTCAAGCGGCTCATCGCTCCGATCGCACGCGCATTGGCACGAATGGGCATCACCGCGAACGCGGTGACTGTCATCGGGGCGGTCGGTACCACCATTGTCGGCATCGCAGCCGGAATCACCGGATGGATGTTCTGGGGGGCCTTGGTGCTCACCATTCTGGTGGTGTTCGATTCGCTTGACGGCTCTGTGGCCGCAATCACCACAGGCGGCACAAAATTCGGGGCGTTCCTCGACTCCACACTCGACCGTATAGCCGACTGGGCCGTGCTACTCGGCTGCATCATCTATTTCTTTGTGCGCAACTCCACCTTCACTGCAGCACACGCCGGGCAACACTACGACTGGATTTGCGTGAGCGGCATGGCGCTGGCAATCTATTCGGTCATGACCTCGTTCGTCACCTCATATGCACGGGCACGAGCGCAGTCAGTCGGCTATGAGGCGAAAAACGGCGTAGCGACACGGTCCGACCGCCTGACGATCATTCTGGTTGGCATGGCCATATGCGGACTGACCAACAATCCGCTCTGGCTCATGATCGACATGGCCGTGCTCGCATTGCTCGGCACGATCACCGTGTTCCAGCGCATCCGCGAGGTCTATGTGAACATGCGAGCCAACGGCGACGCCGGCGTCTCCAAGCAGTGACGACACCCGACCGTCCGCCCATACGACCGAGCTCATGGGCACAATGTGAAAGGCGAATTGATGTTCGACAGATTGATGGCATGGCTCGCACGCCACCCGAACGCGCTGCCCGAGCGTATGGTTCGAGGGGGATTCCTGGCTGCCGCGGATGTGACGTGGGCATTGCATATCGGTTCGGTGAGGCAGCTGGAACGCAATCTAGCCCGTGTGCTCTCCTGGCGTGACGGGACGAATCCCGATAGAAGGACGTTGCGCAAACTCTCTCGCAAGGGCATGCGTTCGTATTTCACCTATTTCTCCGAGGCAATGACCGTTGGCGCACGATCCAAGGAGCAATTGCTTGCGCGGATCCATGGTTCAGGGGACGGATTCGAGTCGATCAAACATCAGGCGGGTTCGGAGGGGACAGGCTCCGCTCCGATTGCCATGGGGCATCAGGGCAATTGGGACTACGACGGGTTCTGGGCGCAATTCGATGTGGCGCCGGTGACCACGGTGGCGGAGAAACTGGCCAACAGGGAGATGCTCGACGCGTTCGTGTCCATACGCGAACATCTGGGCATGACCATCTTCCTGACAGGCACGCCGAAACTCACCGAACGTCTTGAGGAGGCACTGCGGACTCCGCATACGCTCGTTCCGTTGCTCGCGGACCGGGATCTGAGCCGTCACGGCGAATTCGTGAACGCATTCGGATCGATCATCCGAGTGGCGAGGGGACCGGCCGCAATAGCGTTCGACACCGGAACGCCGCTGTTCGTCGTCAACACCTACCGCGAAAAACTCCGCGGGGAACGACGCCGCTTGGCGCGCGCACCATACGGATACGTATGTGAAGTGAGTGGGCCAATTGATGTGGAGCGATACCGTTCCATGCCTCGTGAGGAGGCAATCCGCTGCATCTGCCAGAATTGGGTGGACATCTGGGCAAGAGGCATCGCCGCACACCCTGAGGATTGGCACATGCTCCAACCGATATTCCTGGAGGATCTGGATATGGAGCGTCTCAAAGACGTCCCCGAGGAGTTGCGAGCACAAGCAACGATGCCGCGGTGAAAGTCCAGCGAGTCGAGCAAGATGCCAATATGCCATCGTTTGACAGGAATACGCCGTCTTCGCATACGAAGAGCGGAACGGCAGGACAACAGGACGCACTACGTGTAGGCATCATCTGCCCATACTCGTTCGAGACGCCGGGCGGTGTGCAGAACCATATTCGCGATTTCGCCCGCCAACTGCGTCGGCGCGGGCACGAGGTCCAAGTGTTCGCACCAGGCAGGAGAACCGCGGACATGCCCCAATATGTCCATACGAACAACTCCTCGTTCGCCATCCCGTACAACGGATCATGGGCGCATCTGAGCTATTTCCTCAACGCCGGCCATACCACCAGAAAATGGGTGCGTGACGGCGGTTTCGACATTCTGCATCTGCATGAACCCGAAACCCCTTCACTGAGCCACAAGCCTCTCGTCATGCACGATGCGCCGCCCATGGTGGCCACATTCCATGCCTCGATCGAACCATATCCACGCGCGCTCAGATTGTTCACCCGCTACCTGCGCAAATACCTTTCGCCGCTGAGGGAAGCGATCTTCGTCTCCGAGTCCGCACAAAAGACCGCCGAACACTATCTGCCACAGCAAGTGGGGATCCAGACCATCCCCAATGGCATCGAATGCGATTTCTACCGACGCGCGGAGCCGAACCCACAATGGCAGGGCAGTCCAGAGGCGCCGACCATCGGATTCCTGGGCCGTATGGGTGAGGAGCGCAAAGGATTCACGGTGTTCGCTCAGGCCGCGAAGATTGTGCATGAGGCATTCCCGAGCGCACGGTTCCTTGTTGCAGGCGACGGGCAGGAGGACGGCGAAAAAACGCTCGACGCCATTGGCGCCGACAAAGGACTGAGGGAACGCTTCGAATTCCTAGGGCGTGTAAGTGATGCGGACAAGGCCAGGTTCTACCGCTCGTTGAGCATGTACGTGGCCCCGCAAACCGGCGGCGAGAGCTTCGGCATCGTGTTGGCTGAGGCGATGGCCGCGGGCTGCCCCGTCATCGCCTCCGACCTCGATGCGTTCAGGGCCGTCACCGAGGAGGGGAGCAGCGCAGCGTTGTTCGTCAATCGCGATGCGAATGATTGCGCGCGCCGCATGACCGAGCTCATCGAGGATCCGGCGCGCCGCCAATCCCTGTCACAGGCTGGTTCCATACGCTCCCAAAGCTTCGACTGGAATACCGTGGTCGATGAGGTCCTCGAGGTGTATGCGAAGGCGTTGTCATAGAAACGCTGTAAAATCAACACGTTCTAAGAATCCGCAATCTTTGTAGGAGCAATATGTCAGGCCATTCCAAATGGGCGACCACCAAGCACAAGAAGGCCGCCATCGACGCCAAGCGCGGCAAGCTGTTCGCCAAGCTCATCAAGAACATCGAGATCGCTGCCCGTCAGGGCGGTGGCGACCCCGATGGCAACCCGGCGCTCTATGACGCGATCTACAAGGCCAAGAAGGCCTCCATGCCCGCTGACAACATCAAGCGTGCAGTCGCCCGTGGATCGGGTGCCGAAGCCGGCGGCGCCAACTATGAGGAGATCATCTACGAAGGCTATGCACCGGCAGGCGTCGGCCTGATCATCGAATGCCTGACCGACAATCGCAATCGCGCTGCGGCCGACGTCCGCTCCACCCTCGGCAAGGGCGGTGGCTCGCTGGCCACCAATGGTGCCGTGAGCTTCAACTTCGAGCGCAAGGGGGAGATCGTCGTGCCGTCTGAGGGTCTTGATTTCGACGATCTGTTCGAGAAGGCCGCAGAAGCAGGCGCTGAGGACGTGATCGACGATGGCGACACCTACACGGTCGTCACCGATCCTTCGGATCTGATCACAGTGCGTCAGGCCCTGCAGGATGCCGGCGTCGATTACGACTCCGCGGATCTGGTCATGCGCCCGAAGAACGAGATCGAGCTTGGTCTCGACGACGCGCGCAAGGTGTCGAAGCTCATCGACAACCTCGACGATCTCGATGACGTGCAGAACATCTACAGCAACTGGACCGCGTCTGACGACGTGCTCGCCCAGCTGGACGAGGAGTAGTCATCCGTGATCATTCTCGGCGTTGACCCCGGGCTCACACGCTGCGGGGTCGGCGTGATCGAAGCCGGCGCATACCGCCGGCTTTCGTTTATTCACGTCGATGTGGTGCGAAGCGATCCGCACGAATCGCAGGATCTGAGATTGCTCAAGATCTACGACGGCCTGTGCTCGAAGATGGACGAATTCATTCCCGACACCGTTTCGATCGAGCGTGTGTTCGCCCAAGAGAACCGAAATACCGTGCTCGGCACGGCACAAGCGGCCGGCATGGCCATGCTGGCCGCCGCCCAGCGCGGTATTCCGGTGGCGCTTCACACGCCGACCGAATCGAAAATGGCGATCACCGGCAACGGCAAGGCGGAGAAGATCCAGATGGAGCGCATGGTGGCTCGGATTCTCAATCTCAACGCATTGCCCACACCCGCGGATGCCGCAGATGCCTTGGCCATCGCCATATGCCATGCACTGCGGCCGTCCGGTGCACTTGAAGGCGGCGAACGCGAGCAACATCTCACTCCGGCGCAACGCCAATGGGCACAGGCCACGCAGCATGCCACCCGTAGAAGGGGAGTCCGCAGAGGCATGTAAACTACCGAACATATGTTCGAATTCGGCAGGAGGACTAATGATCGGAATGCTCAAGGGCCGGGTCGAGTCGGTGGACACTTCCAATGCGGTGGTGGACGTCCATGGGGTTGGATTCGAATTGCGTATGCCTTCCAACGATCTCACCGCCATGCATATGGGCCAGGACGTCAAAATATACACATCCATGAGCGTCTCGCAGGACGCCATCACGCTGTTCGGATTCCTCGATGCCAGATCGAAACGCATGTTCCTCCAGCTGCAGAAGGTAAGTGGCGTCGGACCGAAGGTGGCGCTTTCGCTGCTGAGCACGCTGGCTCCCGACGACCTTGCACAGGCAATCCACGACGGTGACGACAAGGCCTTGTCACGCGCCCCCGGTCTGGGCCGGAAAGGTGCCCAGAAAATCATCCTGGAGCTCAAGGGCTCGATTGACGTCGACAAAATCGAAACAGGGGAGCCAACTTCCACGCAACGCATCCCAACCGACAAGGGGGTCGAACAGGTGGTTGAGGGTCTCATGTCGCTGGGCTGGAAGCAGGCGGATGCACAGCAGGCTGTGGATTCGGTCATTTCCTCCAGTGGCATCGCGTTGCCACTGGAGGAAGGCAATGTGCCGACTGTGCTCAGACTGGCATTGACATCACTGGACAGAGGGAGGTAATTCGTGGCAATCGCGAACATGGAACCAATGGAGTATTCCGGAGCCGACAACCTCGATGCCAGGGATGAATCGTTGCGCATGGTGTCGGCCGTGCCGGTCGGCAATGAACCGGTGAGCGACGAGGAGCTGCGTCCTCATGTGTTGGAGGGCTTCATAGGGCAACCCAGACTGAAGGCCCAGCTGCAGCTTTTCCTTGATGCTGCCCGCAAACGTGATGTGGCTCCCGATCACATCCTCATGGCAGGTCCTCCCGGCTTGGGCAAGACCACATTGGCCATGATTGTGGCCAATGAGCTTGGGGTGCCCATCCGGGTCACGTCGGGACCGGCGATTCAACATGCTGGAGATCTGGCTTCGATTCTCAGTTCGCTGGACGTGGGCGAAGTGTTGTTCATCGATGAGATTCACCGACTTCCACGCGCCGCGGAGGAACTGCTGTATATAGCCATGGAGGATTTCCGCGTGGATGTGATGGTGGGCAAGGGGCCTGGTGCCTCTTCCATTCCACTGACGCTGCCTCGGTTCACCGTCATCGGAGCCACCACTCGCGAAGGCATGCTCCCCTCACCGCTGCGCGCCCGATTCGGCTTCACCGCGCATCTGGATTTCTACCCTCACGAGGAACTGGAAAAACTCATAGAACGCTCCGCCTCCGTGCTTGGCCTCCCATTGGAGGATCAGGCTGCACAGCAGTTGTCGCTGCGCTCACGCGGCACACCGCGTATTGCGAACCGTCTGCTTCGGCGAGTGCGCGACTGGGCTATCGTGCACGATCTCGACAGCGTGGGGGCGGACGATGTCAAAGACGCACTGGCTCTCTACCAGATTGATTCCGAAGGACTGGACCGCCTGGACATCGCCGTGCTCAATGCAATCGTCCGGCAGTTCAACGGCGGCCCGGTGGGTCTCAACAACCTATCCGCCATGGTGGGGGAGGAGGCCGAGACAGTGGAGACTGTATGCGAACCGTATCTGGTACGTGAAGGCTTCCTGATTCGCACCCCGAAAGGCCGTCTCGCCACCGCCAAGGCATGGGAGCATTTGGGTCTCAAACCCGACGACGGTACCCCTGATGATGTCAGTAAGCTATTCTAAGCTTAAGATTTCGTGGGCTATTGCCCCTTCCCATGTTTTTAAGGAGTCCACTCATGGAATATACGATGCTCATCGTTCTCATCGTCCTCATGGGCGTTATGATGTTCTACTCTTCCCGGAAGGCCAAGAAGCAGCAGCAGGAGCGTCAGGCGTTCCGCACGAGCCTCGCTCCGGGCACTGAGGTCATCACCATCGGAGGCCTGATCGGCAAGGTCGTGGAAGTGGATGAGCAGTACGAGGAAATCGTGCTCGACTCCGAAGGATCGCTGCTGCGCTTCAGCCTGCAGTCGGTCAGCCGGGCATATGTTCGTCCGGCCTATGTGAGCGACGACGACGTCGACGAGAACGGCAATCCACTGCCGAAGGACGAGCCGGCGCAGATTACCTCGAACGAGCCGGAATCCGACGGTTCCGAGACCGTCGTAGAGGAAACCTCCGTGGTCGAAACCCCGGAGGACGCGGATTCCTCACCGTTCGAAACACAGTCCAAGTAAACTGCCAATACCACCGCCAACCCACCGATCAACGAAGGTGAACATGTCACAGACCGACATTCATGTGGCCAATGCTGCCAGCATGTCGCAAGACGATGCCCGCTACCTCATCTCACTCATTCGCACCGTTCCGGATTTCCCCCGCGAAGGCATCCTGTTCCGCGATTTCATGCCAGTATTCGCCGACTCCCGAGGGCTTCGTATTCTCCTCGACGCGCTCATCGCCGCTTTGCCGGTGCACCCAGACGAATTCGATGCGGTCGCAGGCCTTGAAGCACGTGGGTTCCTGTTCGGTCCTGCCCTTGCCGCACAACTCGGCAAGGGATTCATTGCCATTCGCAAGGCCGGGAAGCTGCCTCCACCGGTGCATGCATGCAGCTATGCACTCGAATACGGCAAAGCCACCTTGGAGATCGAAGACACCAGTGTCCGAAACAATGAACGTATACTCATTGTCGATGACCTGATCGCCACCGGCGGTTCGGCTGCGGCAGCGAAGGACCTCATCGAATCGGTTGGAGGCAAGGTCGCAGGCTACGAATTCGTCATGGAATTGGAGGGCCTTGACGGACGGGCGGCGCTCGGCGACTATCCATACAGCTCGTTGTTGAAGATGCCCGCTTAGGAAACAGTGGAGTAGAAGAATATGGATCTTTACGAATATCAGGCACGTCAGCTGCTCGAAGAGCAGGACATCGATGTGCCGAAGGCGGTGTTCGCACAGAATTCACATGAGGTGGCCGAAGCCGCCGACATCATCGGATATCCGGTCGTGATCAAGGCACAGGTGAAGATCGGCCATCGCGGGCAGGCAGGCGGTGTACGCATTGCGCATGACCGTGACGAGGCGATACTCATCTCCGAGGATATCCTTCCGATGACCATCCATGGTCACAAGGTGAGTGGCGTCCTGGTGACCGAAGCCAAGAACATCCTCCACGAATACTATGTGTCCATCTCGGTTGATCGATCCTCACGCGACTTCGACGTCCTGGCCACAGCCAATGGCGGCACCGAAGTCGAAGAAGTCGCACGCGAGCATCCGGAATCTGTGAAACGGCTGCATATAAGCGCCCTTGAGGACTTCGACCTCGAAGCGGCGACCAAAATGGCCGAGAGCATCGGCTTCTATCACGCGGATTCGGCTCAGGCGGCGCAGATCCTGCTCAACATGTGGCGCTGCTTCAAGCAGAACGATGCCACCCTCGTGGAGATCAACCCATTGGCCAAGGTCGGCGACCCGGACGACGAATCTTCGAAGTCGTTGTGCGCATTGGATGCGAAAATCTCACTCGACAACAACGCAGCCTTCCGTCACGATGGATGGAAGCGCTTTGCCGACCCGATCGTCCCGGATCCGTTCGAACAGCGTGCCCGTGAACACAATCTGCATTACGTGCATCTCACCGGCGAGGTCGGTGTCATCGGCAACGGGGCGGGCTTGGTGATGAGCTCCCTCGACGCCGTCGCATTCGCGGGCGAGGAACAGGGCACCGGTGTGAAGGCCGCGAACTTCCTCGACATCGGCGGGGGAGCCTCCTCGCAGGTCATGTGCGAAAGCCTTGAGATCATTCTCTCCGACCCCCAGGTGGAATCCGTGTTCATCAATGTGTATGGAGGCATCACCTCCTGTGAACAGGTGGCGCTCGGCATTCTCGAGGCGGCGGATCAGCTCGGCGCATCCAAGCCAATGGTCGTTCGGTTCGAGGGAAACAAGGCCGATGAGGGGCTTCGGATTCTCGCCGAGGCCGATAACCCGAACATCCATGTATGCGAGACCATGGGGCAGGCGGCCGCCGAGGCGGCTCGTCTCGCCGCCCATGGCAAGGAGGAGCGTTAAGTGAACGTGTTCATCGAAGATGACGCACCCGTCATCGTGCAGGGCATCACCGGTCACCAAGGCATGACGCACACCGCGCGCATGCTCAAGGCCAACACGAATATCGTCGGCGGCGTGAACCCACGCAAAGCCGGCACCACCCTCGAATTCGAAGATGGAAACGGCGCCCCCGTCAAGGTACCGGTGTTCGCCACTTGTCAAGAGGCAAAAGACATCACCGGCGCCAAGGCATCCGTTGTGTTCGTTCCCCCTCGTTTCGCCAAAGACGCCGTTGTCGAAGCCGTCGAAGCCGGCTTCGAGGTGGTCGTCGTGATTACCGAGGGCATTCCCGTGGCGGATTCCGCCTATTTCGTGGAACTCGCTCTCAGCAAAGGCGTGCGCATCGTCGGTCCGAACTGCCCCGGGCTCCTCACGTTGCCGGAATCCACCGATTCACATGGCGTCAACCTCGGCATCATCCCCGATGGCATCGTCTCACGTGGCCCACTGGGATTGGTATCCAAATCCGGTACACTCACCTATCAGCTCATGGGCGAACTCTCCGACATCGGTTTCACGGCCTGTCTCGGCGCTGGCGGTGATCCCATCGTGGGAACCACGCTGCTCGAGGCGCTCGAAGCCTTTGAAGCCGATCCGAACACCAAGGCGGTCATGATGATCGGCGAGATCGGAGGCAATGCCGAACAGGATGCCGCACAATGGGCCGCAAAGAACATGACCAAGCCGGTTGTTGCCTACATCGCCGGATTCACCGCCCCCGAAGGCAAGCAGATGGGGCATGCCGGGGCGATTGTGTCCGGAGGCAAGGGGACGGCTCAGGACAAGCAGGAGGCACTTGAGGCGGCTGGCATCCGAGTGGGCAGAACACCCGCCGAGGCTGCACAGATCATGCGTGAGGTGCTTTCCTCGCAGGTATGATGAAGCAGATAACGCCCTGGTTGAAAGGTGTGCTCGCACCGGTTCTGGTCATGGTGATCTTCGCCATTCCGGTCGGGGTTTTCATGGCGCTGGCCCTGCTGGTCTTCGCCATGGAGGAGGGCGGCGAGACGATGTCGTCGTTCGCCGTCCCACTCACCAGAATCATTGTGTTGCTCAGCCAAGGTGTCGGCATGCATGCCGGGGTGATTACCCTGACCGTCACGCCTTTGCTCCTGACATTAGCGATGATCCTGCTAATCCGTGCCGTCTACTCCCGCTGGAGCACGGATCTGCCAGCCTATCTTGCGGGCGTGGCAACTTGGATTACACTCTGTTTGTGGTGCAGCGGTGAAACGCGCATCCAACTCACCGATTCCACATGGCTCATCGCGCTCAAATGCGCGGTGGTGTTCTCCCTGGGCTTCGCGTGGAGGGCGTTGCCGGACTCCGCACTCATGGACAAGGCACGACTGTACTGCACTGCACACATCTCCCAACCGGTGCGCTCCAGCATTCGCGTCGGTGTTCGTCTGGCCATGCGGTTGCTGGTGGTGTTCCTTTCCATTGGACTGATTACCGTGATTGTGTGGATCTGTCTTGATCATTCCGGCATGGCCGCCATGTTCAAGACGATGCACATGAACACCGGATCGCGCATCCTCATGTGCATCATGGCCTTGTCATGGTTGCCCAATATGGCGTTATGGGCGTTGTCATGGGTGTTCGGCGGCGGATTCCATATTGGGCAGGCCGCCTCATATTCGTTGTGGTCGGCACAGATTCACGAGTTGCCTTCGCTTCCCATATTCGCTTTGTTCCCCCATCCTGTCGACAATGCGGGCATTCGCACCTGTCTGATGCTGATTCCGGTTATGCTGGGGTTTGTGTTCGGTTTGCTCACGTTGCTGCTGCACCGGGGTTTCCACGTGCGGGGCATTGATCCGAATGAGCCCGTGGACGTACGCGATTTGCTGCTGCGCTTCGCATACCCGGCTGGCGCATTCTGCATCACCGCCACACTGGTCTCCCTGATAAGCAGCTTGGCATTCTGGCTGGCCGATGGGTCGCTGGGAGCCGGCAGGCTCCGTGATGTCGGGGTTGATGTGATGCGCTCCACGAATGTGGTGGCAAGGCCATGTGCGATTGGTCTGGGAATATCCTGGATTGGCGCGATCGTGATCGTTGCCATCCACTCGCTCATGCTCATGATGTTGAAACGACGGGCCGCAAACCGCACTTCGTCGCCGTCGGAATCCGCGGATTCCCCTGATAACGAACGCGAAGAACACAAAAATCCCCATACTCCACGCGTGGTCAATTCCACGTTTACGCAGAAGGAGACGAAAGGTGACGACTAACCGACCGATTCGCAGGGCGTTGGTCTCGGTATTCCATAAGGAAGGCATCGAGGTGTTGGCCCAGGCATTCATCTCTGCCGGAACCGAGGTGGTGTCTACCGGTTCGACCGCGAACAAGCTGGCAGAGCTTGGTGTGAATGTGATCGAAGTGTCGCAGGTGACCGGCTTCCCGGAATGCCTCGACGGACGTGTCAAGACGCTTGATCCGCATATCCATGCAGGAATTCTGGCTGATATGACAAATGAGGACCATGCCCGGCAGCTCGAGGAATTCGGTATCAAGCCGTTCGATTTGGTGGTGGTCAACCTGTATCCGTTCGCCGATACCGTGCGTTCGGGAGCCGGAGAGTCCGACATCATCGAAAAGATCGACATCGGTGGACCGTCCATGGTTCGCGGAGCTGCGAAGAACAGCGCCACGGTTGCTATTGTCACCGATCCGAAGGACTATGCCCTGGTGGCCGCACGCATCGAGAACGGCGAGGGATTCTCCTTGGAGGAACGCCGTTGGCTGGCGTCGAAGGCCTTTGCCCACACAGCCGCCTACGATGCCACAATCAACGAGTGGACCGGCGCCCATTGGCCGAAACCAGCGAGCATCGACGAGACCATTGACACCATCGCCGTCGCGGGTGCCGAGGATCCGACCGAGCAGGTGAAGCTTGGCAAGTTCCCGGCCCAATACACCCGCTCCTGGGACCGCGCGCATATTCTGCGATACGGTGAGAACCCTCATCAGGATGCCGCCCTGTATGTAGATCCGCTCAATGTCCGCGGGTTCGCCGATGCCGAGCAGCTTGGCGGCAAACCCATGAGCTATAACAACTATGTGGACGCCGATGCCGCGTGGCGTGCAGTATGGGATTTCGCCCCCCAGATCGCCGTCGCTGTGGTCAAGCACAACAACCCGTGCGGACTGGCCGTGGGAACCACTGTCGCCGAAGCACACCGCAAGGCACATGCCTGCGATCCAATGAGTGCCTATGGCGGTGTGATTGCCGCCAACGCCACGGTGACGCTGGAGATGGCCGAATACATCCGTCCGATTTTCACCGAGGTCATTGTGGCCCCCGACTATGAGCCCGAAGCCCTCGCACTTCTCCAAGCCAAGAAGAAGAACCTGCGCATCCTCAAGGTTGCCGAACCCCCCAAGGCCAAATACCAGTTCAAGCAGATCGACGGAGGGTTGCTTGTACAGTCCACCGATCTGATTGATGCCCCGGGAGACCATCCGGATGCCTGGAGGCTTGTTGCCGGTGAGGCCGCGGATGATCGCACGCTCAAGGATCTCGAATTCGCATGGCGCGCCATTCGTTGCGTCAAATCCAACGCAATCCTGATTGCCGACGATATGGCGACGGTAGGCATCGGCATGGGACAGGTGAACCGCGTGGATTCGGCGCATCTGGCCGTGGAACGCGCCAATACGCTCGATGATGGGCGCAACCGCACGAAGGGCGCGGTCGCCGCCTCCGACGCCTTCTTCCCGTTTGCCGATGGCGCTGAAATTCTCATTGACGCCGGCGTGCGCGCCATCGTGCAGCCAGGCGGATCGATTCGTGACGAGGAGGTGTTCGAAGCGGCACGCAAAGCCAATGTGACCATGTACGTCACCGGCACACGCCACTTCCTCCACTAAGCCACTTGCCTTTGAAACCGGCTGTTCGAACCGGTGCATGGCAGATGATGCATGGAAGGGCCCGACGGCTGCACGGCTGTTGGGCCCTTCCATCATGCTATGGGGCACATGCAGGGGATAGGGTAAAGTATGCAGCAATCGCCGGGAGGAGCACCATGAGCAGCCATCATCCATATGTCTCTGAGAGCCATGAGGGCAAACCCGCATTCGAATGGGGGGTGGCGCTCTGTGTGGTGGCCTCCACCGTATTGGCGGCATGTGGCAAAGCAATGGCCGCCACAGCCCTACTGTCTGTGACGGCCATTGGAACCGGTGTGCTACGGGCCGTGTTGCGGGAACGTAGCCCGTGGAAGATTCGCTCAGCGACGTTCGACTCCATCTGCGGAATCGGCCTGGGGGTCATCCTGTTCGGTCTCTTCCTCAGCGTCCTCTTCCTCAATCACTGAATAGTCGTTGTCAGCCTGCTCTCCGTTCAGTGGAACATTGTAGTTCTCTGCTTCGGCGATCTGAACCGCCTCGGCCTCATCTTCCGCCGGAATCTCACCGGCCTGTGCCATGGCGGCCTCGGCCACATCCGAGTCGATGGTGGTCTTCGGAGTACCAAGCAGCTGGGAGACGATGATCACCAACGCCACAATGGCGGCGGCGAGAATGGCGGTGACCCAGAACACCCAGAGCTGGGCAAGTGGCTCCTGCGTCAGACCCTGTCCCTGGGCGAACACGGCGATGCCGGTGGCACGGGCAGGATTGATGGAGGCACCCGTCACGGGGAAGCTCATGGCTGACGCGGCGGCATAGGCAACACCCATCACCAGCGCATAGTCCGACCTCACCTTGCCGTGCCTGCGCATCGAGACCATGGCGGCTGCCACGACGATGATGGAGGCAAGCAGCTCGACGATGATGGCGACGGTGATGCTGAACGTGAGGCCCAGTGAATTGAGCGATGTGTACAGCGACGAACCCTTGTCGTATCCGTTCACTGCCATGGCATACCACTGGTTGGCGGCGACGCTTTCGGAGGTGGGCAGCACAAGCCTGAGCAGTCCGCCGGCGACAATGGCGCCGAGAATCTGCGCGACAATGTAGCAGATGCCGTCCCACACCTTCGTCTTCGAGGTGAGCATGGCGGCAACGGTGACGGCCGGATTGAACTGTGCGCCGGAGATTCGTGCGAAGATTGCGGTCATGGCCGCATAGATCACGCCGACGCCAACGGTGACGAAGGCAAGGTTCACGTTATAGAACGCCGAACCGAAAGTGCACATGAGATAGATGGCGAAGCAGATGAGCAGGGATCCAGCGAACTCGGAGAGTGCGCGCGCCCACAGATCATGCCCTTTCTTTGGCTGGACTGAAGCGGTTGTTGTCGTATCGGTCATATTGTTCCTTCATTCAAATGGCAGACGCAAAGCGTTTTGCGACCGGAGCCCATCATACTCAACAAGCTGTGCAATTGCTCGTCAATGCTTGACGGAGTACCACCCGCACAGTATATTGAGAAAGTTATATGTTATTCGGCCACGTTGGGAGAACGATGCCACACATCTACAGTCAAGCCAGAAAACAATATGAGAACGACGGCGACGGTATTCGCCTGCAGAAGCTTCTGGCGCAGGCGGGATTTGGATCTCGCCGCAAATGCGAGGAAATGATCACCGACGGCCGTGTCGAGGTCGATGGCGAACTCGTCACCGAACTGGGCACCCGAGTCGACCCGAAACGTCAGCAAGTACGCGTCGATGGCTCACGCATACGACTGAATCCACGGCACATCACCTTGGCATTGAACAAACCACGCAAGGTGCTGAGCACGATGGACGATCCGAAGGGGCGCTACACGCTGCGCGACATCGTCGGCGACAAATATGAGCGCATCTTCCACATGGGGCGCCTGGACTACGATTCTGAGGGCCTTATTCTCATGACGAACGACGGCGAACTAAGCCAGCATGTCATGCATCCGAAATACGAGGTGGAGAAGACCTACATCGCCACATTGGAAGGGCATATGAGCGGCACGGTATGCCGCCGTCTCGTGCGCACCGGCGTGCAGCTCGACGACGGTTGGATCAAGCTCGACCACTGCTCGATCATCGATTCGAACCGTGACCAGACCATCGTGAAAGTGGTGCTCCATTCCGGGCGCAACCGCATCGTCCGCCGCATCTTCGGGGCCATTGGCTTCCCGGTCAAACGGCTGGTGCGTACGCAGATCGGCCCGATCAAGCTCGGTGACATCAAATCCGGGTCCTACCGTGTGCTGTCGCAGGATGAGGTTCGCGCACTCTCGAAGGAGGTCGGTCTATGATTCGTGTGGCAATCGATGGCCCTGCCGGCGTGGGCAAGTCGTCCTCGTCGAAGGCCCTTGCAGACTATTTTGGATTCGCTTACCTCGACACGGGCGCCATGTATCGTGCATGCACATGGTGGTGCCTGGAGCGCGGGGTCGACCTGGATGCGGACCATGTGGACGAGCAGCAGGTGACGGAGATTGTGGCAGCCTTCTTCACCGACGGCCATTTCGACATCAGCGTCGACCCCCAGCATCCCGGCGTCTTCGCCGACGACGTCGACATCAGCGAACAGATTCGCTCGCAGGAGGTCTCATCCCACGTATCCAGACTCGCGGCGATTATGCCGGTGCGCAACGTGCTCATCGCGGCGCAACGTGCCTACATCGCGGCTCAAAGCGCCGATGATTCGTTCTCGCACGGCCGTGGTGTCGTAGCCGAGGGGCGTGACATCACCGACGTCGTGGAACCCGGTGCGGAGGTGCGCATCCTGCTCACGGCCCGAGAGGAGGTGCGTCAGGCACGCCGTAACAGGCAGGAGCAGACCGGTGGCGTGGGCAGCGATGACGTCGCGAAACGCGACGCCGCCGACTCGAAGGTCACCCACTTCACGGAGGCTTCGGATGGTGTGACGACGATTGACAACTCCGACATCGATTTCGGGGAGACACTCGACCTGATGATCGGTCTGGTCGACGACGCGATCGAAGAGCAGGAATACCGGCAATATGCCGCCAATCTCGACGATTACGAACTTGATGAGGGCGATGAGGGTCTGCTCGACGGCTCCGCATTCAGTGCAGACGGAGAGTCGGACCGCCGCAAGGCGGTGGGCGTCATCGCAGTGGTGGGTCGTCCGAACGTGGGCAAGTCGACATTGGTGAACCGCATTCTCGGACGTCGCGCCGCGGTTGTGGAGGACACTCCGGGTGTCACCCGCGATCGGGTGAGCTATGACGCCGAATGGGCGGGCACTGACTTCAAACTGGTGGACACCGGCGGCTGGGAAGCCGACGTCGAAGGCATCGACTCCGCCATCGCATCCCAGGCTCAGATTGCCGTTGAGCTCGCGGACTCCGTGATCTTCGTGGTAGATGCGCTCACCGGGCTCACACAGACCGACGAGCGCATCGTGAAGCTGCTGCGTCAGGCTGGCAAACCCGTCACCGTTGCGGTGAACAAGATCGACGACCAGATCAGCGAGTATATGGCCGCTGAATTCTGGAAGCTCGGCCTTGGTGAGCCATACCCGATCTCTGCCATGCATGGCAGAGGAGTGGGGGACCTGCTCGATGAGGCCGTTGCGCAAATGAAAAGCGCCGAAAAGACCTCCGGTTTCCTCACGCCATCCCATCTGCGCCGTGTGGCGTTGGTGGGTAGACCGAACGTGGGTAAGTCGTCGCTGCTCAACCAGCTCTCGCATTCGGAACGCTCGGTGGTGAACGAACTTGCCGGCACCACGCGTGATCCCGTGGATGAGATCGTGACCATCGACGGCGAGGATTACCTGTTCATCGACACGGCGGGCATCAAACGTCGTCAGCACAAGCTGTCGGGCGCGGAGTACTACTCGTCGCTGCGCACCCAAGCGGCCATCGAACGCTCCGAGCTCGCCTTGGTGCTGTTCGACGCCTCCATTCCGATCTCCGATCAGGATCTCAAGGTCATGAGCACGGCGGTGGATGCAGGCCGTGCGGTGGTGCTCGTATTCAACAAATGGGATCTCATGGATGAATTCGACCGCCAGCGCATGGAGCGGTTGTGGAAGACCGAATTCGACCGTGTCACTTGGGCGCAACGTGTGAATCTCTCGGCGAAGACCGGTTGGCACACGAACCGTCTGGCCAAGGCGATGACGCAGGCTCTCGAGTCTTGGGACAAGCGTATTCCGACGGGCAAGCTCAACGCATTCCTCGGCAAGATCCAAGCCTCGCACCCGCATCCGGTGCGTGGTGGCAAACAGCCTCGCATTCTGTTCGCCACCCAGGCGTCAAGTCGGCCGCCGCGCTTCGTGATCTTCGCCACCGGCTTCCTGGAGCACGGGTACCGACGCTTTCTGGAGCGTTCGCTACGTGAGGAATTCGGATTTGAGGGATCGCCGATTCAGATCTCGGTGAATATTCGCGAGAAGAAGCGCCGTAAGTAGCGATTCCAATGGCCGACGCGCGCAGCGTCGGCCATTATTCGCCCCCTCTGCTATATTGTGTATTTGTTGCCTTTGAGCAATACGGACCATAGCGCAGTTTGGTAGCGCACTTGACTGGGGGTCAAGGGGTCGCGGGTTCAAATCCCGCTGGTCCGACTTCATGGGATTTCTGCCCATCTCATTTTTCGTCGTCGATCAATCTGCCGTATTACAAGGAATCAATTCGAGATGATCGGACGAGACTTTCAAAAAATTAACATACTAATTCTTTTCTCTTCGTTGTTTACATATTTTCAACTGAAACTAGGAAAAGAATTCGAATAGTCATGCAAAAGATGCGAATCCTTGGAAAAAAGGCTACACTTGGCACAGTTGGCATAACGATACAGGGATCCTCTTCGTATGAGAAAGGTTTGACATGACCGACGCATTCGAGCGAACCGCCGAGAAGATGAAGGCCCACGGCCTGAGCGAGACGGCCATAGCCCAATTCGAACATCTCTATGATGTATGGCAGAACGAAGATGGCACCACCTGGATTCGCGAGGAGGACATCGAGCCGGTTCAGGACATCCCCAATTTCGCGCAGATCTATGAGACGATCAACCACGACAAGGCGGTCGACGCATTCGCCAAGACGGCGTTCCTCAAGCTCAACGGCGGTCTGGGCACCTCGATGGGACTCGACTGTGCGAAATCATTGTTGCCGGTTCGCAGGCACAAGGCCAAGCAAATGCGCTTCATCGACATCATTCTCGGACAGGTGGAAACCGCACGCAACCGTCTGGGCGTGGAGCTCCCGCTGACGTTCATGAATTCGTTCCGCACATCGGCAGATACCATGAAGGTACTCAACCGGGACAAGCGGTTCCATCAGGAGGATGTCCCGATGGAGATCATCCAACACGTGGAGCCAAAGATCGATCTTTCGACGGGGGAGCCGGTGTCATTCCCCTCCAATCCCGATCTCGAATGGTGCCCACCCGGGCACGGCGACCTGTATTCGACCCTATGGGAATCGGGTCTGCTCGACATTCTCGAAAGCCACGGATTTAAATACCTGTTCATCTCGAACTCCGACAATCTGGGTGCACGCCCGTCACGCACTCTGGCCCAGCACTTCGAAAACACCGGCGCTCCGTTCATGATCGAAGTGTCGAAACGTACCGAAGCGGATCGCAAGGGTGGTCACATCGTTCGCGACAAGGTCACCGGTAGGCTCATGCTGCGCGAGATGACGCAGGTGGCTCCCGAAGACGCGGCGGAAGCCAAGAACATCGACAAGCATCCGTATTTCAATACGAACAACATCTGGGTGCGCATCGACTCCCTACGCGAGAAGCTGGCACAAAGCAACGGCGTGCTTCCATTGCCGGTCATTCGCAATTACAAGACCGTCGACCCAACGGATGCCTCCACCACCAAGGTGATCCAGCTCGAGACCGCGATGGGCGCTGCGGTGAGTCTGTTCAACGGGGCGATTTGCGTCGAGGTGGACCGCATGCGCTTCCTGCCGGTGAAAACCACCGACGATCTGTTCATCATGCGCTCCGACCGCTTTCATCTGACCGATCAGTACGAGATGGAGGACGGCAACTACATCTTCCCGAACGTCCAGCTTGACACGCGCTTCTACAAGAACATCCATGATTTCGACGACCGGTTCCCCTATGGCGTCCCATCGCTCGCAGCGGCCGCTTCGGTCACGGTGGAGGGGGATTGGACCTTCGGCCGTGATGTGAACTTCTATGGTGAGGCGACATTGCATGATGAGGGACGGCCGAGTTATGTCCCAAACGGCGAATTCGTGGGACCGCAGGGTATAGAGCCCGACGAATGGCTGTAGAATTGTTCGCAGAAAAGAAAATTTGGTCTTTTTCGGTGTTTCAGTACACCATTTGAGGAAAAGGCCCTTATGATAATACAAGGGGCGTTTGTGTGCGCCCACTTTGATTTAAAACGGTAACGATACGTGAGGACTAATGGCTGAGGGTAGTAACGGCAGGCGCCGCTTCTCGGATAAGTGGGGCAAGCATGAGCTTGATGTGCTGGCAGTGTTGTCGTCCGCTTTTCCGCAATGGCTGACTTCCCGCCAGATCGCCCAGCGTGTGAAGGCATACGCTGACTCCTACGGTGAACTGGCTGATCAGGCCGCAAAGGCGGCTTTCGCGAAGCAATTCCAACGTGACCGCGCTAAGCTGGCGGCCATGGGAATCGCCATAGAGTCGCGGCAACCCGAATATTCCTCGAAATCCGAAGGTCAGGATTTCGCCTCGTACCGCCTTCAGCTCGGAGACGAGCCCCGTATTCGGCTGAAGTTCCAGCCGGAAGACATGCCGGTGCTGGCCGCCGCCAACTATCTCGCACGGTCCATGTCCATGTCGTCGGCCCCGCAACCCCAGCCCCAACACGTCTCCCGCACGGCGCCACGCGTACCGCAGACCCCTATTCCCGGCCTTGGCCTTGACTCGATCGCACCTGGCCTAGGCACTCAGCACATTCCCGAGAACCTGGTGAAGGAGGTGGATTCCCGCCGATTCGCCGCCACGCTTTCCGTGAACGGCGAAAGCCTGAACGTCGCCTACACCGACACCGACGATCTTGTCATGTTCGTGCTTGAGCACCCGAACACCTCCATTGTGAACCCGCCGGAGGCCGTGGACGCATTCCGTCGACGCCTCAATGCCGCCATCGGCTTCCAGCTGGCCGATGACTCCGCAAACATGTCCAGCGCCAAGGTGGCAGCCCATGCCATCGACGCCGGCGACGAGGCGGAGGACGAGGACGGTGCGAACGGCAAGGGCCATAAGAAGAGCTCGTTCCAGACGGGAAGCGAAGTGGATCGCCGTCTGCGCCTCATGCTGTTCCTCTCCGCCCACATGGGAGAGGAGTACTCGCTCTCCGAACTCGCCGTGCGCTTCATTGGCGTCCCCAAGAATGACGACGAGCGCAAGAAGTTCGTACAGACGATTCACAAGGACATCAACACACTGACCACCGTCTCCGACGATGGCGAGATGGCTGGCAGCCAGTTCTTCGACATCGACTGGTCATTGCTCGAATCCGAGGGTATTGTATGCGCCACGAACTCCCTCGGCCTCGAACGTCTTGCCGGAATCTCGCCGCAATACATGAGCATGCTCACCGCATCGGTGAACTATCTGGCCCATGCACCGCTGCTGCCCGCCGAAGAACGCAGCCAAGCGGTTGACCTCTACGACCGCCTGCGCCAGTATGTGGAACCGGGTCAGACTCCCTGGCTGAGTCTGACTGGCTACGAGGTGGAACCGCGTTCCTTTGGCATTGTGAAGAAGGCGATTGCCGAGCATGCGTTGCTGGACATGAAGTACACCGATGGTTCGGGCCGTATTCGCGAGCGTCTGGTGGCACCATCCAAAATCTACGTGGACGAGGGCGTGTATTACGTGGCCTTGTGGACCGATGTCGAAGACATCGCCCCGGCGGCGCTGCACAAGATCGTGCATAAGGACATGACGATCAACAAGGAGACTGGAGAACCTCGAATCTGGCAGATCCTGCGCATCGCGCGCATAGAGGAGGCCCAGGAGGTGGAACCGACCGAGCCGGCGCAGATTCCAGATGTCTCTGTAAGCGACCTGCGCAAATGGAGCATCGAGACCTCCACATCCGCCGCCTTCATCACCGATCAACCGCATTTGGAGTTCATACGCACACTCGGCGATGCCGAGGTGGAGCCGTGCGGTGAGGGGGAGAAGGTTCGACTGCAGATTCAGTCTGACTCGTGGTTCGTGGCGTTCTGCATTGCTCATGCCCGCCATATTCTGGCTGTGGCACCGGAAACCTTGCGTACGATGATTATCGCACGTGCCAAGCGTGAACTGAGTATGCTCGACGAGAATGGTGAGGCCGATTCAGCCGAGGAGCATCACGCCCGCTGATGCGGTGCGTGTAGAGGTATATTACATGACGGACGGACGCCATCGCGCCCGGTGGAATTGACAGGACGACGCAAGAAAGAGGGAACGCATGCCGTGGTGGATCTGGTTGATTCTGGCCCTTGCCATGCTGGCGGTGTTGATCGCCGGCATCATCTATGTGATCATTCACGGACTCCATGCGCTCCAATCGGTGCAACGGACCGGTGAGGCGGTCTCCGAACGGATGGCCCTCATGACCGATACCGAAGGCACCCGACACCCCAAGGAGCGCCCCATCTTCACCGAGCCACTCGAGGTGGCCGCCAATCGATACACGCAGGCCCATACGAAGGTGGACGAACGCAAGCGGGCACGTCGTGAACGCTATGCACGAATCTGGAGTAGGTGGGCCTCATTCAACGACTGACGTGGATGGGGAAAATGGCAGGACGAAACAAAAGGAACAGGCATTCCGAGCCAACAGACGAGAAAACAGGCGAGCGCGAACTCAGCTCCGCTGAACGGTACCAAGCCTTCAAGGAATCGAGAAAGCACATGCAGTCTGTGGCGGCACAGTTCGCGGACCGTATGCCATTCGAGTTGGATGCCTTTCAGCAGGATGCCAACGAGGCTCTCGAGGCCGGTTCCAATGTGCTTGTGGCGGCACCGACCGGCGCCGGGAAAACCGTGGTGGCCGATTTCGCCATATATCTGGCTCAGCAACGCAATGTGAAGGCGTTCTACACGACGCCTATCAAGGCGTTGAGCAACCAGAAATACCATGATCTGGTCGACATGTACGGTGCGGATAAGGTGGGGTTGCTCACCGGCGACACCTCGATAAATTCCGAGGCAGACATCGTGGTGATGACCACCGAGGTGCTGCGCAATATGCTCTACGAACATTCGACAACACTCAATGCCTTGGGCTATGTGATTCTCGACGAAGTCCATTATCTCGCCGACAGGTTCAGGGGGCCGATCTGGGAGGAAGTGATCATCCACCTTCCCCAGAGCGTTCGAATCATCGGGCTCTCCGCCACTGTGTCGAATGTCGAAGACTTTGCAGACTGGATTGAATCAGTACGTGGGGACACCAAGCTCGTGGTGTCTGAACATCGACCGGTTCCGCTGGACCAGTATGTGTTATTGCAAAAGGATCCGCGCACCGAACCGGAGTTGTTCGACCTGTATCGCAGGGACGATATGGGCGAACAGACCGTCAAAATGAATGCACGGCTGATGAACCGGCTTGACGAGCTCGACCGTATGGAGGCGCGGCGCGCGCGTGCGGACACCCATGATAGGTCGGAGCGGCGGCGAGATCGCGGAGGCAAACGCAAGTTCGTGCGTAAGCCGGAACGATATCAGCCTCGCCGCTGGGCGGTCGTCGATGAGCTGAACTTCCTGGGCATGCTCCCCGCCATCTATTTCGTGTTCTCACGCAATGGCTGTGACGAGGCAGTGGACCAGTGCCTCAACGCCGGGTTGCGGCTCACCACTGACGAGGAGGCCCTGCGCATCCGCAAGATTGTGGATGAGATGATCGAGGGGCAGCTCACTCGTGAGGACCTGAAGACCCTGCACTTCTCGCAGTTCCGCTATGCCTTGGAAGAGGGCTTTGCCGCGCACCATGCCGGTATGATCGCGCTGTTCAAGCAGATTGTCGAGCGCCTGTTCGAAGAGGGCCTCATCAAGTGTGTGTTCGCCACCGAGACACTGGCGCTCGGCATCAACATGCCGGCACGCAGCGTCGTGGTGGAGAAGCTGGAGAAATACAATGGCACAGGCATCGTGCCATTGACCCCGGGGGAGTACACCCAGCTCACCGGCCGTGCTGGACGCCGGGGCATCGACACCATAGGCAATGCCATCGTGGTTGATCACCGCGATTTCAAACCCGAGACGGCAGTGGCATTGTCCAGCAAGCGCGTCTATCCGCTGCATTCGAGCTTCAAGGCGACCTTCAATATGGCCGTCAATCTGCTCAACTCCAGCGATTATGAGACGGCACGAGACACCCTCGACCATTCGTTCGCCCAATGGGAGGCCAATGAGTCGGCATGGGATCTCGAGGCACGCATCGGCAAACTGCGCAAGGCCATAGCCGGCTATGAGGAGGCCATGGCCAACGATGCCGGTGACATGGTGGAGCTGCTGCGCATTCGCATGAAGCTCAGCGACCTACAGAAGAACGAACGCCGGCGGCTCAAGCACGAGGTGTTCAAGTCGAATGAGGAGCGTTCGCGTGCATTCCGCCGGCTGGATGCACAGATCGCCCAGCTCAAAGAGCAGGAAGCGAACCACCCCGCCAAACAGTCTCCGGATTTCAAGACCCTGATGAAATGGGGACACCGCTGGGTGCGTGAGACCAAGGAACTCGAGCGTCTGGAATACCGCTATGAATCCCGTACCAGTTCGGTGGCTCGTCAGTTCGACCGCATATGCCATAGCCTCGAAGTGCTCGGTTACCTTGAGACAGCCGACGAGAACGGTCACATCGACTACAGGCTCACCGAATACGGGCAGCTACTCAGGCGACTCTACACCGAACGTGATCTGGTATTGGCGCAGGCGATCACCCATGGCATCTTCGACGATCTCAATGCCCCCGAACTCGCTGCAGTGATGTCGTCGTTGCTGTATGAACCTCGCCGAGGCGAGGGTGGAGAACCGAGAAGGTACCCGGGAGGCCCCCGTGGTCGTGTGATGCAGGCCGCGAACGCCTTGAGGAACATGGATGGCCAGATCATCGCATTGTGCGAGGCGAACGGTCTGGAGAACTATCTGCAACCGCTGGACTTCGGCATCGTCGATCTCATGTACAACTGGGCATATGGCGACTCGCTCTCCGAAGTGCTCGAGCACAGCGACATGACCGGAGGGGATTTCGTACGTACGGCGAAACGCATTGCCGACGTATTGCAGCAGATCGCCGTCGCCGAACCATATCTGGGGGAGGGCGGTGCCGAGCTTGCCGCCGTCGCGCATGAGGCCTACGAGCGCGTCAATCGTGGCATCGTGGCTTACTCCGGCGTCGACTGATCGGCACCAGGACCGGTGCCCGACACCGAGAATGCAAGGAATAAAGGGGTAGTCCCAGCTGTTTTGTAGCTTGGAAGTACTTTGAAACCTCAAGGAGGAACAGCATGGCGGAACGCAGTCTGCGTGGCATGAGCATCGGCGCGAAGTCCTTGGAGTCCGACGACAACGTCGATTTCGCGGCACGCGTCGAGGTGGCCTACGTATGTCCGAAGGGGCACCGCACCATCCTGCCGTTCGCCGAGTCCGCGGATATTCCGAACGAATGGGAGTGCCGTTGCGGCGCCACCGCGCACCGTGAGAACGAGGAGGACGAGCAGCCGGACGAAATCACCAAGCCGACCCGCACGCATTGGGATATGCTCATGGAGCGTCGTAGCGAGGACGAGCTGGCGGCGTTGCTTGAAAAGCGTCTGAAGATGCATCACGACGGCTGGATTCCAGACTACGAGTGACGACAACCTGACATGACAGAGCATGTTATGTCAGGTTTTTCATTTGCAAAACAGCGTGTGTCCATACAGAGCAGAAAGAGGAAATACATGACAGAACCCAGGCGAGTGGTGTTGCTCGATCTCGACGGCACGTTGACGGAATCAGGCCCCGGCATCATCAAGTGCGTGATCAAGGCCTTCGAGGCCGTGGATGTTCCCGTGCCGAACGACGAGGCATTGCAGCGTTTCATTGGACCTGCCATCATCGATTCGATGAAGCTCAACGGCATTCCGCCGCAGAAACTCGATGAGGCGGTACGTGTCTATCGGCATTTCTATGGCGATGCGAATGTGTTCGACGATCCGAACGAACCCGGGCGGAAAGTGCCCGGCCGTCTTGTCAACTCGATGTACGAAGGCATTCCCGAGCAGCTGCGCAAAATGCGCGAGATGGGTTATTATCTCGCGGTATGCACGGCAAAGCCCGAGTATCAGGCCATTCCGATTTGCGAGCATTTCCATCTGACCGATCTTGTCGACGGCATCTACGGGGCGAGCAAAGACAATTCGCGCATCACCAAGGAAGCGGTGATCACCTATGCGCTCGACAGAATCGGTGTGGACAGGAACGCCGGAGACAGAGCGCTCATGGTGGGAGATCGTTGGACCGATGTGGACGGCGCCAAGCTCAATGGGCTCGACTGCTTGGGTTGCGGATGGGGTTATGCCGAGCCGAACGAATTGCGCGAGCATGGCGCATACCGTGTGGTTCCGTTCGTCAGCGAGCTTGCCGATGCGGTGAACGATTACTTCACGGAACGCCAGTGACCGATTGACAATCCAATAATCTCATGTGAAGGGGCGTATGCAATACGTATACGCCCCTTCACTATATCGGTATACTATTATCCGATAATGTACGTTATGTCAGATTAGTGACCCGACACACTCCCCGTTGAGATATATGCGGTATGCCATATCTAGCTCATTCGCCGGGTACAATCAGATCGAATGCACGACCATACCATCCGCACCACAGACGGCACCGGCACGACGAGACATTCATCGCAACAAGATCAACAGGATGCGACCAATCCTGCCGCGATAAAACAATGGGCCATGTATTATATTTTCGTCGAACAAGTCTTATTCATTGAAAATGCTTATACAGCATATTTTCAATATTCTTGCCCATAGAGTTCTATTAAAATTATTTACTACATGAAGCACAGATATATTTCAAACATGCTAGATATTATTTGTTTTCTTCGGTAATTCGAAGTCCCGTTACGCCATTATTCGAACCACAGCGGTATTGGCTAAGGATCACCGGAACATCATCGTCCTCTCCCCCATGCATTGCCTTGGATTCCTCCGCAACTCAAACAACATCGGCGTGTGCATTCCGCCGCGGGAGCCTGCGACCCAGAACGTACAGCAGCATGCCGAGGAACAGGCTCGCCAGCACTAATGCGATCGCCTGCCAGGCATTCGTCTGCAGCAGTTTGTAGGTATCGGCCGAAAAGGTGGAGAACGTGGTCAGACCGCCGCAGAATCCCGTGGTCATGAATTTCGCCATGGCCTTGCTCGGTTCGCGCCGTTCGATAATCGCAGTGAATAGCCCCATGAGGAAACAGCCCACGCAATTGATGACAAGAATCGAGATCGGATCCATCGTCCAAGTGTTGAAGCCATTCTCCAGCAGATACCGGCAGATGGCTCCCAATGCACATCCGAATCCCACTGCAATGAGTTCCATGTATCTCCCTACGAAAACGCTCTGGTGATGAGAAAACCCAACGCCACGCAACAAATGCCCGCCACGACGCTGCCGATCCAATAGATCCACGCGCGAACCGTGCTGTGCTCTTCGAACAGCGACACGACTTCCGACGTAAAGGTGGAGAATGTGGTCAGACCGCCGCAGAATCCCGTGATCAGCAAAGCTTTCCACGGCTCGGCCACAGGCCCCATGGCCGCTACCCCCAGCATGATGCCCACGAGCAACGAACCGGTCAGATTTACCAACAGGGTGCCGTATGGGATTGTGTAGCCCTTGCGGTTAAGCCAGCCTGAGGCCAATGAGCGCAAACAGCCGCCGGCGAATGCGCCAACAGCCACCGCACTGAGATTCAGCCAGATCATATGATTGGCATCCCCTCATGGGTCTCGTCACCGTCTGCGTCACCATCGTCAGGCAATGGTTCGACGTGTGCCGGTTCGAAACGCATGGCACGCCGAGCCTGCACATACATGAGCGCCAGCTCCGCAAACACCAACACCACGGCAACCACCGCGGAGGGCCATCCCAACCGTTCGTAGAGCGAGCGTGGGTGGGCGCCAATCGAGTCCTTGTTCGCCAGGTACAGGAAATACGGCATGGCGAACAGGACAAAGGTGGTGAGCTGGCCGATGATCACGGCCCAACTGACTGGTTTGACCACAACATCCGCGCGCCCGAAATGGCTGCAGTGCACGGTGACCGCACACACCATGACTGCACAGAGCGCTGCTGCAATCCATAGAATGGCAGGTAAGGCGTTCATGTCACTCCCCTCGTCTTCATTGCACATTGATATATTACGCCACGGCGTACGAATGCCCATCGATGTCCAAGGGCACATCGCGATACGGAGGCTCGACGTGCGCGTCCCGGTGATGCAGTCTAGTGCCTTTCGCGACAATCGGCAGACGAGCCAACGGCCCATCGGAATCGACGCTCAGGTGCCGTAAGGCGGCATCGGAGGTGACGGCAACGGATTCGGCGCCCGACAGACTGGACTCCACCTGACGGAACAACGTCCCGATGGCAATGATGAACACGGCGGATTCATGCTGCAGGACATCGGCGAACATGGTCTCACCCTCACAGGCGCGCACATGCTCCCCGTCGCAGACGATGACCATATGGGAGAGCTGCGTGGAGCGGTAGGCCCGCAGGAACTGCAATGTTTGCGATATGTTCTGTAGGTTCACGCCAAGGTCGAGCAATTTCTTGCATGCGGCGAGCATGAGTACGTCGTTGAAGGAATACAGGCGTCGCGACCCTGAACCGTGCGATGCGGTGACCGATGGCTCCACGATATGCTTATGCGCCCAGTAATCGAGTTGCCGGTATGTGATGCCGGCGGCCCGTGACGCCGCAGATCCGCGGTAACCCCTGCGAACCGGCTCGGTTTCCAGCAGGGAGTCCGGGAACAGCTCCCCCTGTGCCATGGAATCGTCAACCTCGAGCAATGGGACATCCACGAAAAGCGGGAGGCCGTCATTCCGGCCTTCCCGCTGTGCTTGTGTCTCCCGATTCGACTCCATTGCGGGGCGTACGGCTCAATGCTCAGATGTTACGCACCGCGCTGTTCGTGAAATAGATCAGGCGGAACTTCCCGATCATGATCTCGTCGCCATTCTTGAGCGTCGCCTTGTCGACCCTCTGTCGGTTCACATAGGTGCCGTTGAGGCTGCCGGCATCAATCACCGTGTAGGCGCCGTTTTCGCGGCGGAACACGGCATGCTGGCGCGAGACCGTGGAATCGTCGAGCAGAATGTCCGCGCGCGGGTCCCTGCCCACGGTCACCTCGTCTTCATCGAGCAGGTAACGCGAACCGGAGAGAGCGCCGCGCGTTGCGATAAGCAGAGCCGTGTCGTCCGCCAGTCTGGAGATGGTCTGCAGATCCTCCTGCGTCAACGGGCGCTCACCGCTGGTGGTCACTGGAATCTGGATGGCAGGCATGCCGATGATGGTGGTTTCGCCTGCACTTGGAATTGGATCAGTCATAACTCCTCATTCTACAATCTTTGCGTACTTATAGTCGGTCACCGGCTGCGTTTGGGTGATTTTCACGTCATCGGACGTCTCGACGTTCACGCTCGCCCCGAATTTCACCGTGAGCCTCGAGCCGACGCCACCGGCCATGTTCACCGCATTCGCAAGGTTGTTCTGCTCCCCTATGGCCTTGACGATGTATGGCGCGTTGAGTGCCTTGCCATCGCATATGAGGCCATTGGCCCCTTCGCTGATGTAGGTGGAGGTGACCACCCGCACATCGTTGATGGCAATGACCTCTGCACCTCCGTTGCGCAGCTCCTCGATGAGGTTGAACATGGTCGCCGCATCGATTGGGGCCTTGGTGCCGGCGGAGATATGCACGATGATGCCGGGACCTTCCGCGGGAAGCCGACCTGAGAGAATACCGCTGGACTCTTCGTTCTCCTTGGCGATGCGGTTCGCCTCGGCCTCCTTATCGGCTGCCTGCTGCAGCGAAGTGAGCTGCCGGCTGAGCTCGGTGCGTCGCTCTTCAAGGCGCTGCACCTGCGTATTCGTCTCGCCGAGCATACGGGTGAGTTCAGACTCGGTCATCGTCTCATACGTCATATCCGTATTGTTCACCTGAATCACGTACCCGAACGACAGCAGTGCGCACAATGCCGCTACAAGCACACTGGCCAGCAGCCGCGCGCGAATGGATTGTGCGCGTCCGGAAATCTGCTTCTTCGGTTTCGCTTTCTTGACCACCGGAAATGCACCGGTTGGCAGTTTGTCGTTCTGCCGGTCTTTTTTCTGCTGAGAGAGGATTTTCTTCACATGGCTGCCGCTGGGCGGTTCAGGAGGCGTCCCGGCTGACTGAATCGGTTTGTTCTCGTGCTCATTCGCTTCGCCCATGCTCACCCCTGGAAAATGAAACGACGGATTGCCGAGACGTTGGAGAAGATGCGGATGCCAAGCACGACGATGACAGCGGTGGAGAGTTGCGAACCCACGCCGAGCTGGTTGCCCAGAAGCACCAGAAGCGTTGCGGTGACGACATTGGAGAAGAACGAGATCACGAACACCTTGTCGGAGAAGCTGCGCTCGAAGTAGGCACGTGCCGCACCAAGCAACGCATCAAGTGCCGCCACCACCATGATCGGAAGGTAGGGTTGGAGCCAAATCGGAATGTCTGGTTTCACGAATAGACCGACTACAACGCCGATGATCAGACCGAGCACTGCTGCCATTACTGTATCTCCTTCGCGTATGTAACCTGGCCAGGTGTCGCCGCCTTGAGCCGAATCATATTCTCCTTGCTGGTCTGCAACGTCATACCGGCGTCCTTGAACTCCTGGTACAGCGTCGAGAGCTCCCTCTGCCCCATTCTATTCGCAAGTTCGTTCTTATTGCCGATGGCTTGAATGCGGTATGGGCTTGAAACCGGCGTGGTGCCAATGAGTATGGAGTTGCCTGCGGTTCGTATGGACGTCTGCACCCCCAGCCTGTTGTCATTGATGGAGATCGCCTCGGCGCCCGCCTTCCACATAAGCGAGACGAGCAATTGCAGATCGGTGTCGGTGACCACGCGCAATCTGTTCGCTGATTTCTCTCGAGGTAGCGATCCTTCCTGCGCATTGCTGTTCGTCACCATCGGGTTGGCAACGGTGAGCACAATGCCCTCGCCTTCGACCGCGGTGGCGCCCGCAGCCGCTTCGTTGCGCCGTACCTCCTGCTCCACCTGGGAGGGCAATGCGGATTGCGATTGGCGGTCCACATCTGCGCGCAGATCCGCAATCTGCTTCTCCAGTTCGTCGATATGAGTATTCTGCGCCTCAAGCTGTGACGCCAACTGTTGACGCACCTGTTTGCGGGGATCGGTGTTGAGCAGGCGCACGAACAGGCATCCCGCGAATCCGACGGCCACGCATATGAGGAGCACGATAATGCGGGTGCCCCAGAATGCGAGTTTCGAATCCGGTTTGGTGACCAGTCTCGAATCGTTGTAGAGGGCGTCCATCGGACGGTTCACCAGATCGTCGATGAGCCGAAGCGAGGCATCGTAGTGTTTGCCCCGGCGCCGAGGCGGCATCACCCCACCACGTGATATCTCGGTGTGATGTGAGTCGAGACGGGCATATGCGGACGAAAAAACGGCACGCCTGCGAACCGGCGGATCTTCAACGCTCACCGGGAACACTTCAGGCATGCCGTTTTCGCGGGTCAACTGCGCGTCCTCTCTCTGATTTACCTACCTGACTGCTTTTTGACGTCCATCCGCCTGCAGGAGCCCGATGCCCTGACGCATATACAGGATTCCGGCCATCCAGTACAGTCCTATGCCCCAGATTGCACAGGAGATAGCCGCATAGTGCAGCATTTCGAATACGGGCATCTGACGTTCTATATCGGCCACCATGAGGCCGACGATCGAGATCATGAGCACTGCGGTGCCTGTCTTGCCCACGAAGTGCACTGGGAGCGGCCCATAGTTATGTTGCGCGAGAACCGCGGTGAGCACGGCCATCGTCACATCACGCAAAGCCACGAGAATGAGCATCCACCAAGGCACCACATGGCAGATGCCAAGTGCCAGAATGGAACACAGGATGAGCAATCGGTCGGCGATCGGATCGAGCAACTGGCCGATCTTGCTCACTTGATTGAATTTGCGCGCAATGAGACCATCGAGCCCATCAGAGGCGAACGACAACGCCAGCACGACCAGTGCCCATACCATGCTGTGCTCGGTGATGAGCCATGCGATGATCGGAATGGAGATGATGCGCAGCAGACTGATGATGTTCGGTATGGTGAACACCACGTCACGCGGTTCCGGACTGTACTTCTTCCGGCTGAACTTCTCTTTGAGATCCATAGGCGTCACATCCAAGCGACTCACATTCGCGTCGCCTGGATGGCGGTGACGATGATGCCGCGTGCGCCGACTTCATACAGCTGATCCATGAGCTGATTCACCTTGGCTTTCGGCACCATGACGCGCACCGCTGCCCACTGCTTGTCGTGAAGCGGCGAGATGGTGGGGCTTTCGAAGCCGGGCGTGATCTGGACGGCCGCGGAGATCTTCTCCACGGGAATATCGAAGTCCATGAGCACATAGCGCTTGGCCGTAAGCACACCCTGCAGGCGGCGTTCGAGCCGTTCCAAGCGCTCGTCCTGCGGGTCCAGCCGCGGCGAGCGAATAAGCACCGCTTCCGAGTGCAGAATCGGCTCCCCGAAAATGCGCAGACCGGCGTTGCGCAGGGTGGTACCTGTGGAGACGACATCTGCGATCAAATCAGCCACACCAAGCTGCACCGAGGATTCCACCGCGCCATCCAAATGGATGGGCGTCGCATTGATGCCATGTTCGGTCAGATAGTCATGCACAAGCTTGTCGAACGATGTGCCCACTCGCTTGCCCTCGACGTCGTCGAGCGTGGTGATCGGGCTGTCCTGCGGAGCGGCGAAACGGAACGTGGATCCTCCGAAACCGAGGTTCATCTCCTCCTGCGCGTCAGTGCCGGAGTTGAGCAGCAGATCATGGCCGGTGATACCCACGTCGATGGTGCCCATGCCCACGTACACTGCGATGTCCAGCGGACGAAGGTAGAACAGTTCGACGTCGTTGTCGGGGTCCTCCACCACCAGTTGGCGTGGGTTGCTCCGCAACGTGTATCCGGCCTCAGACAGCATGGCCCACGCCGGCTCGGAAAGCATGCCCTTGTTTGGCACTGCGATTCTCAGCATGATTCCTCCAACTTCCTCCCCACGCTTGCGCCGCATGCGACCGGCGCCCTGGCGGGTATTTGCTTACAGGTTCTTGTAGATGTCGTCGAGGGTGATGCCACGGTCGATCATCATGACCTGCAGATGGTAGATGAGCTGGCTCATCTCCTCGGCGGTGCGCTCGGCACCCTCGTATTCGGCGGCGATCCAGGTCTCACCCGCCTCTTCGATGATCTTCTTGCCAATGAAATGGGTGCCTTTGCCAAGTTCGTCCACGGTGAGTGAACCTGGTGTCTGGTTGGCGGCCTTTTCGCTGAGTTCGGCGAACAGCGACTCGAATGTCTTCATGGTTTCCTTAATCGAACGTACACGTGCTACCCAGTGTGGCACGTGGTATGGGCATGAATGTGCCGCACGCCGTTTCGACGTGCGGCAAGTTGCGAATCAGTCGCGGTAGGCGGCGGCGGCCGTATCGCGAATCTCGTTGATCGCCTTGGCTGGATCGGCGGCGCCATAGACCGCGGATCCAGCGACGAGAATATTCGCGCCGGCCTGGGCCACGGTTGCCGCCGTCTTCGGGCTTACGCCACCATCGACTTGAATGTTCGTGTCAAGGCCACGACGCGTGATTTCGTCACGCAGGCGCCGCACCTTGCCCATCTGGTTGGCGAGGAACTTCTGGCCACCGAAGCCCGGTTCCACCGTCATGATGAGAATGGTGTCGAATTCCTCGAGAATGTCGAAGATCGGTTCGACCGGCTCGGCGGGACGTACGGCGAACCATGCCTCACATCCCATGTCGTGCAGTTGGCGTGCCAGACGCACCGGCGCATGAGTGGCCCCCATGTGGAAGGTGACCGAATGAGCGCCACGCTCCGCGTAGCCTGGAGCCCAGCGATCCGGATCGTCAATCATGAGATGCACATCGACCGGCAGATCGGTGACCTCGCAGATGCGCTTGACAACCGGTTCGCCAATGGTCAGATTCGGGACAAAGTGGTGGTCCATCACATCGACGTGAACCATGTCCGCATTCGAAATGCGCTCGAGATCGCGTTCGAGATTGCAGAAATCCGCGGACAGAATGCTTGGTGCGATTTTAATATCCATGGTTGCCATTCTAAATACAGTAATCGACTAGGTTAGACGCCTGAGCGGCCATATTCAGCCCGCATTGCGGCCGGAGCCACCTGCAGCCTGCGTCGACTGCTCCTGTCTGGCTTCCAATTCGGTCTGGGCATGCAGCTTGTCGCTGAGAAGCTGGGTGGGACTTCCCAATCGCTGGATGACGATGAAGGCGACGGCTCCGAGCATGAGCACAATGATCGACACCCATACGTTGACGCGCAGTCCGAGGATCTCGTGGGAGAAGTCGATGCGCAGCATCTCGATCCACGTGCGTCCAAGGGTGTACCACATCACATACAGCGCGAACAGGGATCCGGCCTTGAGCCTGTTCGCAAGCCGATGGCCGATCCAGATGATCAGGGCGGCTCCGATGAGGTTCCATATCATCTCATACAGGAAGGTCGGATGGAACAACGTGCCGGTCGGGCAGGTCGCACCGTCATAGCAGGTCTCACTATTGCCTATGGCACTGCCGTTCATGTTGAGTTTGAGCCCCCATGGCAGCGTGGTGGGCTTGCCGTACAGCTCCTGATTGAACCAGTTGCCAAGGCGCCCAATCGCCTGAGACACGAGCAGCGCAGGCGCAATGGAATCCGCCAGCAACGCCATCGGATAATGCTTATGACGACACCATGCCCATGCACCCAGTGCGCCGCATAGGATAGCGCCCCAGATGCCTAGACCGCCGTTCCATATGCGGAACATCTCAACCCAGTCGCCATTCGGGCCGAAGAAACGCTCCGGAGTGGTGATGATGTGGTAGAGGCGTGCACCGACGATGCCACATGGCACCGCCACCAGGGTGGTGTCGAAGATCTGGTCGAAAGTGCCTCCGAGTCTCTTCCAACGTTCACCGGTGATCCATACCGCGGCAATGATGCCCAGCAGCATCGTCAATGCATAGATGTGAATCGTCAGCGATCCCACATGGAATTGGGAGATGGATGGCGAGGGGATGTAGGCAAGAGTCGTCATATGCTCGAATATAGCGTGGAGAACCGATATCGGCATAGAACCGGTATTGGTTGGCGGCCGGATCCATTGTCCCGGCCGCCAACCAATAGAATGCCGCTACAGGCGGGCGTTGTGGATTCCCCCGGCGAGTTCTGCGGTCTTGGCCGCCAATGCAGCCAGACCCGAGGTGAGCTCACGCGCATCACCGTCCTCGGTGAGCAGTGTGTGGACCAAAGCGGATCCAACAATGACCCCGTCTGCATACTGCCCGACGGCCTTGCCTTGAGCGGCGGTGGAGACGCCGATGCCCACGCACACATTCTCGGCCCCAGCCTTGCGAGTCCGGGCCACGAGGTCCTCCGGGGAGGTCCCCAGACTCGACCGTTCACCAGTCACGCCCATGCGCGATGCCGCATAGACGAATCCTCGGGCGTTTTCGCACACCACCCGCAGACGCTCATCGGTGGAGTCGGGGGAAACAAGGAAGATGCGATCGAGCCCATGGCGGTCCGACGCCTCGATCCACTCCCCCGCCTCGTCGGGAATGAGATCGGGGGTGATAAGGCCTGCGCCTCCTGCATTCGCGAAATCAGCGGCAAAGCGTTCGACCCCATAATGGTAGATGAGGTTCCAATAACTCATGATGAGCGGCACTCCACCGGCGTTGGCCACCGTTTCCACGGCCTTGAACACATCGGCCATGCGCTCGCCATTGTTCAGGGCAATCTGGCTGGCGGCCTGGATCACCGGGCCGTCCATCACCGGATCGGAATACGGCAGTCCTATCTCGACGATGTCGGCACCGTTCTCGACCATCGTGGCGAAGGCCTCAAGTGACTGTTCCATCGTGGGGAATCCGAATGGCAGGTATCCAATGAATGCAGGCTTGTTCTGCGCTTTGAACCGTGTGAACAGCTCGCGGCATGGGCTGGGACGATGGCTGATTCCGAGCGGCTGCCCGCTTGGCGTGGTATTGTATTCGGTCATATCTGCTCCTATTCCACTTACTCGTTCACGCGTTATTGCCGGTCGCACCGTTCGCCTCGAGTGCGGCTGCCTGCTCGTCGGTGAGATATCCGAACCACTTGCCGGCGGTGTTCATGTCCTTGTCGCCGCGTCCGGAGATGTTCACAATCATCACCGGATGCTCATAGCCCTTCTCCTTGAGATCCCGCGCCGCTTTATAGGCGCCGGCGACGGCATGGGAGCTCTCGATGGCTGGAATGATGCCTTCGGTCTCGCACAGATCCTTGAACGCGCTCATCGCTTCCTCATCGGTCGCCCATGAATAGTTCACGCGTCCGATTTCCTTGAGCCATGCATGTTCAGGGCCAACGGACGCATAGTCGAGGCCTGCGGAAATCGAGTAGGTGTCAAGGGTCTGTCCCTCAGAGTTCTCAAGCAGATAGCTTTTGGCCCCCTGGAACATGCCGAGTTCACCGGTTCCAGGTGCGAAACGGATGGCATGCTGGCCGGAGTCCGGCCCGTGGCCGCCAGCCTCGAAACCATAGAGGTTGACGCGCGGATCGTCGAGGAAGGCGTTCATGATGCCGATGGCATTGGAACCACCGCCCACGCATGCGCAGATCGCATCGGGATGGTCGATGCCGTACCACTGTGCCAGCTGCTCCTTCGCCTCCTCACCTATGATCCTCTGGAAGTCACGCACCATCTCCGGGAACGGATGGGGACCTGCGACGGTACCAAGCAGATAGTGGGTGTCTTTGACGTTGGTGACCCAATCACGCAGCGCCTCGTTGATGGCGTCCTTGAGAATACGGTCACCAAGCGTCACTTCGACCACTTCGGCGCCCAGCATGCGCATGCGTGCCACATTGAGCGCCTGTCGCCGTGCGTCGATCTGTCCCATGTAGATGCGGCACTTGAGGCCGAGCATCGCACACACGGTGGCTGTGGCAACGCCGTGCTGTCCTGCTCCGGTCTCCGCGATCACGCGGGTCTTGCCCATGCGCTTGACGAGCAGTGCCTGCCCGATCGCATTATTGATCTTATGGGCACCGGTATGGTTGAGGTCCTCACGCTTGAGGAACACTCTGGCGTCGAGTCCGGTGCGTTCCTTGATGCGTTCGGCGAATCGCGGCGCCTCGGTGAGCGGTGAAGGCCGTCCAACATAGCGCTTATTGAGTGTGGCGAGCTCCTTGTGGAATTCGGGATCATTTTTCGCGTCGTCGTACACACGCTGCAATTCATCGAGGGCCGTGATAAGCGCCTCCGGCACATAGCGGCCGCCGAACTGCCCCCAATACGGGCCATGATGTTCGCTCAATGGGGTGGTTTCAGAAGCTTTCACGCATTCTCCTGCCTTCACTAATCGTTCCACGGCCAGCCGCGGGTCATCGGCGGTGGCCACGCCCTCTCCCACCAGAACAGCGTCGGCTCCGGCGCGGGCATAATCCTCAACTTCAACGGCACCGAATACACCGGACTCGGCCACCTTGATCACATCTTCGGGCAGATTGCTCGCCAACTCGGTGTATTTGCCCACATCGACGCGCAAGTCCTTCAGATTGCGCGCATTGATGCCGATCACACGCGCGCCGGCCGCGATGGCCCGCTCGATTTCCTCACGGGTATGCGTTTCGACCAGGGCCGTCATACCGAGTTCATGCGTGAGCTTCAGCAGATGCGCCAGCTGTGTGTCGTCGAGCGCCGCGACGATGAGCAGCACGATATCCGCTCCATGCGCACGCGCCTCCCAGATCTGGTAATCCGTGGTGATGAAATCCTTCCGAAGCACCGGGATGTGCACGGCGGCACGTACGGCATCGACATCGTCAAGAGACCCGAGGAACCTGCGGCCCTCAGTGAGCACCGAGATCGCGCTCGCCCCGCCTTGTTCGTATTGTCGGGCCAAAGCGGCGGGGTCTTCTATATCGATGAGATGCCCTTTCGACGGCGAGGCACGCTTTATTTCGGCAATCACCGGAATGCCGTCGGGACGCCTAAGCCATCGTTTCGCGTCGAGGGGAGCCGGAGCCGAGGCAGCCCGGGCCTTGAGCTCTTCCAACGACGTTACGCGTTCACGGTCGCACTTGTCTTCGAGTGCCCCCGCTACCAGTTCATCCAAAACCGACATGCTCCTCCTTGGGATGCGATGGCTCAACGGGCCCTTCCCGTCACAGTCACTGTAACGGAATGCAGGTGACGAACGCATGTCGACGTCTGAATCGTGGTCGTCGTCCTTCCATCGGTGGCACGGCGATATCCCGGCACATAACACCGCATCCGATGCGGCAGGGGGATTTCGCTCAAGAGTGGAATGCCGGTTCCCCACTGCCGAATGGTGGTCTAATTAGACATAGCCTATACCACTGATGAAAGGAGCCGATTATGGCAGACATCAAGGAACATTTCGAGGAGTTCAAGGATCACATGGAGGAGAAGCACGAGGTGCACAAGGCGGAGCGTGACGAAAAGCGCGCCGAGCGCGCCGAGGACCATGCCGCCAAGGTGATTGCCAAGGAGGACGAGAAGATCGTCAAGGCCGCCGACGACCCGGATGCCAAGCTCGAGAAGATCACCGACAAGGCCGATGACAAGAAGGACAAGGCAGAGGGCAAGGCAGCCGCCAAGGAAGCCCAGGCCACCGAGGATCAGGTGGAGCTCAACGAGCGCTTCGGCACCCAGCTCGGCTGATTCCTTCCGCTACCTCCAATCGAAAGGGACGTGTTCTCCACGTCCCTTTTTCATGTTCCAGGCGTGTCGTCCCCATCATGCAGGACATACCCCATTCCAAGCCTCCCGCAGGAAATATGCGCTGCGCTGCATCGATTCTCGCTGATCCGCGACGTCGAAATGCTCTATGGCGAGCACACCATCGTATCCGCTCAGTCGAAGGCGTTCCAGAATCCGCGTCTGCGGAATCACCCCACTGTCGGCAGCCGCCGAATTCCCCTCCGAATCCCTGTCTTTGCAGTGGATATGGACGATACGGGCATGCAGCTGATTATAAGCCGACAGAACGTCTTCGCCGAAGGTGATGAAATTGCCCATGTCGAAGGTCAACGCCAGCTCGGGCACATTCTCCAGATACCAACGCAAACAATTGATGTTCGAGATCGTCGACTTGCGGTCGTCGAAATCCTCAATCGTGACGGCGACCCCTTTGGCCCTCCCCTCCTCGCTCGCATATCGCAGACCGTCACGCATGCGGACCGCGGCCTCGGTCTGCCCCAGAAAATCCGCAAGGGCATCGAAATCATGCACAAGAGGCGCCATCGAATGCGATTGTGCATCATCGAGAAAGCCGGGAACGACCAGCATCTTCGAGCCGAGTTCCTTCGCGAGTCTGACATGTCGGTCAATATGCGCGGTCTCATCGGCCGAAGGCATGTCATAGAATTCCCACAGACAGCTCACGCTGAGGCCGGCTGCAGTGATCAACTCGAGCGCATCGCTCGACACAGCTTGTGAATAGTTGAGTTCAATGCCAGTGATTCCAAGGTCTACAGCTTGACGAAGCAATTGAGTGACCGGGATTGCGGTCTGCTCGTGAGCTTGACGGATGTGGTCGTAGAACACCGAGATTTGCATTACAGGGCCTCACATTCCAAAGTGCGGCGCCTCCGCATGGGTGCACACCAATGCACGGCGTTCATAATGATTCGCTGGATCTGCGGATTGTGGTAGACCGGGTATTCCTCGTGTCCCGGCTGGAAATAGAAGATTCTGCCCAATCCACGGGTGAATGTGCAGCCGCTGCGGAACACCTGGCCGCCGGAGAACCAGCCTGCGAACACGACATCATCCGGCTTTGGTATGTCGAAGTATTCGCCGTACATCTCCTCCTCGGGCAATTCGACGCACTCCGGAACACCTTGTGCAATCGGATGCGTGGGATTGATGCACCACAGTCTCTCATGTTCCCCGTGCTTCCACTTGAGCGTCATCGAAGTCCCCATGAGCAGTTTCATCACCTTGCTGAAGTGCGCGGAGTGCAGCGCCACCAGTCCCATGCCGGAGAGCACGGCCTGTTGCACACGAACGGCAACCTCGTCGCTGAATTCATTCTGCAGGGCATGGCTCCAGAACACCAGCACATCGGTGTCGTCAAGCACGGACTGGGTGAGCCCATGCTCGGGTTCCTCAAAAGTGGCGGTACGAACCGACAGGTCCGCATCCACACCAAGCGCACGGGCCAGGCATGTATGAATACCGTCGGGGTAGATTGCGTGCACCCCCTCGTACTCACGCTCGTGTTTGAATTCATTCCAGATTGTCACCCGTATCATATGCCCTCCGTAATGCCCTGTACATCGACCATTCCCAGCATACGCCATCGCAATGGTCAGCCGCATAGGCTCCGAGTAGACGCAGGCAGCGACAGGAATCCACATTGTCCTTACCGAACAATCTGAAATGGCGTACCCCAGAACATGCTGTAATGGATGAAGTGCCACAAAGGCACACACAAGCGAAAGGAGCCAATCATGAGTGATATGGCTGAAAAGATCGGTGAACTCAAGGGCAAGGCCGAAGTCAAGGCAGACGAGGTCAAGATGAAGGCCGGCGAGCTCAAGGGCAAGGCCGAGGCCAAGCTCGACGAACTCAAGAAGGATCACGAGGACCAGTCCAAGTGACATCGCGTCACCAGACCGCTTCGAATCCAATGAAAGGCGTGAACCTCAGGTTCGCGCCTTTTCCTTTTGAACCACAGAGCGCTCCGCGTGACGCCGTCGGCGGAAGTGGGCCACGTTTCTGCGCCGGTTCGCCCAGAACGTGCTAAGCCGGTCTGGTGGAGACATGCTAAGGAGTGTACATGGAAACGATTGAATCGATAACCAAGCAGATCATGGACGACCCGCGTGACGCGGAGTTCACGAAGCGCGGCGAGAAGCCGGTTTTCTCGGCGCCATCCACCGCGCTCATCACGATAGTCGGGCAATCACCGAGCCTGGACGCGCAGACGCGCGGCCTGTGCTGGGACGACCGCAGCGGTGACACCCTGCGCAAATGGCTCGATGTGGACAAAGAGACGTTCTACGATTCCGGAAAGTTCGCACTTGTGCCAATGGACTTCTACTATCTTGGCGACGTGCCTGGAGACAAGGGCATGGAGGAGCCGCGCGAGTGGGTCGCCCCGACCTACCACCCAGAGATCATGAAACTGCTGCCGGATGTCAAGTTGACGATTCTGGCCGGATCGTATGCCGTGAAGTACTACCTCAATCAATGGTCGAAGGCGCGCCTTGAGGACACGGTGAAGAACTTCCAGGAATACCTGCCCAAGTACTTCCCGATTGTGCATCCGTCGGGCCGTACCGACATCTGGCGCACCGAGCATCCGTGGTTCGATGAGACGGTGGTGCCGGCACTGCGCGAGCATGTGCATGCCATCCTCGGCAAGTGAAATCGCTCGATTCCAGTGGTGCAAGTCCCCCGTATTCGTTGTGACGACGAATACGGGGGACTTCGATATGCGGGCGCTCACACCTGTTTGAGTTGTGCGGCGATTTTGATCGCCTCGACGCTCGCGCCCGCTTTGTTGCGCGTCTCCATCCATTCGTTCTCCGGAACGGAGTCGAGCACCAGACCGGCTCCCGCCTGCACACTCGCCTTGTGATCGCGAATGAACGCAGTACGGATTGCAATGGCCATGTCCATATTGCCGGAGAAATCGAAATAACCGACAGTGCCCCCGTATATGCCGCGATCCGCTGGTTCCATCTGATCGATGAGTTCGATGGCCTTGGGCTTCGGCGCGCCCGACAACGTACCTGCCGGGAATGCCGACGTGAACACGTCCATCACGGAAAGTCCCGGCAGCACACGTCCGGTGACGGTGGAACAGATGTGCATGATGTGGCTGTAGCGCAACACATCCATCAGGGAAACCACCTCCACCGATTCCGGCTCGCAGACACGACTCAGGTCGTTGCGGGCGAGATCGACGAGCATGATGTGCTCACTGCGTTCCTTCGGATCCGCAAGCAACTCGTCATGGAGACGTTCGTCCTCCTCCGGGGTCTTGCCTCGCGGGCGTGACCCCGCAATCGGGAAACTCATCGCCAATCCGTTGTCGACTTTGATGAGTGTCTCCGGAGAAGATCCGATCACGTTGAAATCACGGCCCTTCGCATCGGTGAGCGTCATGAAGTACATGTATGGACTCGGGTTCAGCGTGCGCAGCACACGGTAGACGTCGAAGGGATCGGCCGGCGAATCGATGTCGAGACGCTGCGAGCCCACCACCTGGAACACGTCTCCGTCAATGATGTGCCGGCGGGATCGTTCGACCATCGCGATGAAATCTTCCTTCGCCGTCCGGAAGCGCAGCTGCGGTTGTGGAATGGATGTGTCGACGACGTTGACGCGGAATTCGTCCTGCGCCGGAGTCGCGGCCTGGATCTCCATCTGCCCGACGCGCGCGACCGCTTCGTTGTAAGCGGCATCGGCACGGGTCGGCTTGTCGTCCACGTTCACGGCATTGGCGATGAGCCACACGGATCCCGTCTTGTGGTCCACCACGGCAATATCGGTGGCCAAAGCCAACGTGAGCTCGGGCTGCTCGGTCTCATCGGGCGCATTCGCAGGCAACGTCGGTTCCCAATGTCGAATGGCATCCCAGCCGACATTGCCCACCATCCCACTGGTCAGATTCGGCAGGCCCTCCACTTTCGGTGATCTGAGCACATCGAGTGTCGCACGCGCCACATCGATGACGTCTCCGGTGAGAGGAACACCGGCAGGCACCTTTCCCAGCCAGTCGGCCTCGCCTTGATTCGAACGCAACTGCGCCATGGAATTGACGCCGATGAAGCTGTACTGACTCCAGGTGCCATTAGTCTCAGCGGATTCGAGAATGAAGGTCCCCGACCGGTGCCCTGCAAGACGTTCATACAACCCCACGGGGGTCAACGAATCGGCAAGGATCCTGCGCACGATGGGGATGATGCGGTACCCTTCACCGGCAAGTTCATGGAACCGCTCGCGCGACGGCCAGGTTTCCCCCCAACCCAGATTCTTCACACTACTGGAGTCCTGCATGCTCACTCTGCCTCCTCCCGAGGTTCGCGCTCGCCCATGACCACCGGCAACGGCCCACCCTCGTCGAAGCAGCTGCGCTTGCCGGTGTGGCATGCAGCGCCCACCTGATCCACTTCCACGAGAATGGCGTCACCGTCGCAATCCAGGCTGAGACCCTTCACATACTGCACATGACCGGACGTATCTCCTTTGCGCCAGTATTCCTGCCGCGATCGCGACCAGAACGTGACTCGGCCAGTGGTAAGGGTTCGGCGCAATGCCTCATCGTCCATGTACCCCACCATGAGCACCTCATGGGTGTCGTATTGCTGGATGACGGCGCAGACCAGCCCCTTGTCGTCATATTTGAGACGGCCCTTGATACGCGGGTCCAGCGTCTTGGTGTTGTCGTATACGATTTCAGATTCACAGCTCATACCTGCTCCAATGCTGTAGGCGTTCATTCAATCGGTGGCCGGGGAGCATCCAGGGCATCCCCTTGGCCTCTCTAGCGCACGGCGTAGCCGGCACGGCGCAACTCGTCCTTGACCTCGCCGATTGTCACCTTGCCGTAGTGGAAGATTGATGCGGCAAGTACGGCGTCCGCGCCGGCGGCGATGGCAGGCGGGAAATCCTGCGCCTTTCCCGCGCCTCCGGAGGCGATGATCGGGATAGACACCACCTCGCGCATTGCACGGATCATCTCCAGATCGAAGCCCTGCTGCGTGCCATCCGCATCCATCGAATTGAGCAGCACCTCGCCGGCACCAAGCTCCTCGGCACGTCTCGCCCACCACAGGGCGTCGATGCCGGTGGATTTACGGCCACCCATCGTCGTGACCTCGAATCCGGATTGCGTATGCTGCTCCCCACGCTCGCGCCGGGCATCCACCGATAGCACCAGCACCTGATTGCCGAAACGCTCGGCAACGCGGCTGATCAGCGTCGGATCGTTAATGGCCGCGGTGTTCACGCTCACCTTGTCTGCACCGCAACGCAGCAACGAATCGACATCTTCGGGCGTGCGCACACCTCCTCCGACCGTGAGCGGGATGAAAATCTGTTCCGCGGTGCGCGTGACGACGTCGACCATAGTCTGACGATGCGAGCTCGAGGCGGTCACATCGAGGAACGTGAGCTCATCGGCCCCCTGACGGTAATACTCCGCTGCGAGCTCCACCGGATCACCGGCATCCCTGAGGTTTTCGAAATGAACGCCCTTGACCACACGTCCGTCATCGACATCCAGGCAGGGAATCACACGTACCGCCAACGACATGCTCATGCTCTCCGTTTCATCTTAGGACTTGCATACCGTGCTCTAGCGTACCGATTCCCTGTTACATCGCCATGTGCTTGCTATGGGGCGCCCATATTGTGATATCGCGACCCTGCATATATTCCCCTCAGGAATACCGGCAGCTACCGGTTCACATTGCGCTTGCGCAGACCGAACACGATGACCGCGGCAAGCCAGAACCCCACGGCATACACAGTCACGATCCATACATGCGGCCAGATTCTCCCGTCGTCGCCACCAACAGCCGCTACAGCGGACTGCGCTGCATTGTAGAACGGCAATGCCTTCGCGATATCCTGGAATGTCGGCCCCATGATCTGGATCGGCACCGTGACCCCGGAGAGAATGAACGCGATTGTCGTGAGCATCGCGCCGCACACACCGCCCACGGCCTTGTCGCTCATCAGCGTGCCGCACAGCAGGCCTATCGCCGTGTACATGAGCGCCGTCGGCAAAACCACAATCGCCCCAAGCAACATACGCACACCAATCGGATGGCCAAACAGCCCGGCGAACAGGAACGTGACAAGCGACTGCGCCAGCGCCACCACGAGCATGGGCAGCGAATACCCGAGAATGAAATCCGCGGCGGTCATCGGCGAGGCGAACAGGCGTGTGAGAAACGACGACGTGCGATCCCTGGCAATCAGCATGCCGGAGAACAACGAGACGAACACCGGCGCATAGGCGGCGATGGCCGCGGCCAGCTCATCGCTGGAGATTGTCGCACCACCTGGAATCTGGCCCACCTGCTTGTATATCAACGACAATGCCCACAGCAGGAGCACCGGGAATGCGAGGCCGAAGAACAGATTCACCGGATCGCGCATGATCTCCTTCATGGTGCGGCGCGCGAACAGCCACGTCCTATGCCAGCTCATTGTTCCCTCCCGCCAGTTTCACGAATGCGTCTTCCAGACTGTCTTCACCGGATTGCTTCTTGAGCTCGGCCAAGGTGCCCACGGCGATGATCCTGCCGGCGACCATGATGGCGATACGGTCGGCCAGCGCCTCCACCTCTTCCAGATAATGCGTGGTGAGCAGTATCGTCACCCGCCCCTTAAGCCCTTTGATCACGTTCCACAGCTCACGACGGGCGAATACATCCAGCCCCACCGTCGGCTCGTCGAGGAACAGGATCTTCGGATTGGTGATGAGGCCCATTGCGATGCTGAGCCGGCGTTGCATGCCGCCGGAGAGCGTGTGCGCCTTCTGGGTGGCCACCGCGGTGAGTCCGAATTCATCAAGCGCCTGCTGTGTGCTCGCCTTGGCCTGCTGCGCTGACTGCCCATAGATTCCGGCGATGAGCCTGAGATTCTCGGTGACGCTCAGATTCGGCGCCACGGCCGTTTCCTGGGGCGAGAGATTGATCTGCGGCTTGATGCGCTTCGCATCGGTCAGTATCGATTCTCCCAGCAAGTATGCATTGCCGCTTGTCGGTTTAGTCAATCCGCACAACATCGAGATCGTCGTCTTGCCTGCGCCGTTCACGCCGAGCAATGCGAAGATCTCGCCCTGCGCCACGGTGATATTGAGCTTGTCGACCGCGGTGAGGCTGCCGAAGGTCTTGGTCAGGTCGACGGTTCGTATGGCGTCCATCTCACTCCCCCTGTTTCGTTTCCGTGTACTCGCTCAGCGCATGGAACATGTCGGAAAGGGAACGTTCCGTGAATGTCTCGTCCCAGTCGAGATAACCGGTGACGATCATTGAGGCGATGCCATGCACATACACCCACATTCGCATATGGAAGGCATAGGCTTCGTCATACCCCACACCCAATCGCCTGGCGATGAGTTCGATCACCGGACGCAGTTGGATGCCGGATTGTTCCATCTGCTCAGGCGTGCGCCGATGCATGAACAGCAACGTGAACAGATTTGGCTCCGTGCGCGCGAACTCGATGTATGCGAGACCGCTGGCCAGATATGGCGGTCGATCACCGGCACTCATCGCCGCATCAAGCCTCTCGAGGTACCATGCATTCGCCTGTTCCCAAACGGCCTGCCGTACCTCGTCCATGGTGTCGAACAGGCCGAAGATAGGCTTGACCGAGCATCCAAGCTTCTCGGCGAGGGAACGGGCAGTGAGGGATTCCTCGCCGCCGTCGCGGACAATGTCGAACGCGGCTACGGCGACCTCCTCCTGCGTGAATCGTGGTGGACGTGGCAATGCAATCTCCTCAATCTATTAAGTAACATTTGTTGCGCAACATACGTTACCTTACAAGAGCAGACTGCTTATGTCAAGTTGGGTATGAAAAAGCGGCACCGAATTGGTGCCGCCTCTACCGAGAATATGCCCATTATGCGTTGTTGGTTTTGGCCGCAAGCTGGCCGCACGCGCCATCGATGTCCTGGCCGCGGGTGTCACGCAATGTGGCGGTGATGCCGGCATTGTGCAGAATCTCGAGGAACCGGCGCTCGTCCTCGGGCTTCGATGCCGTCCACTTCGATCCTTCAATGGGATTGAGGGGAATCGGGTTGACGTGGGCCCAGTTGTCACCGTAATGGTTGAGCCGGTTCGCCAGTTGACGTGCATGCACCTCCTGATCGTTGATGCCCCGCATCAACGCGTATTCGATGCTCACGCGGCGTTTGCTCGCCAGATAATAGTCATGTGCGGCATCGAGCACTTCATCCACATTGAAGCGACGGTTCATCGGCACCAACTCATCACGGAGCGCGTTGTTGGGGGCGTGCAACGAGACCGCCAACCGCACCGGCATGCCTTCCTGCGCGAGTCTGCGAATACCAGGAACCACGCCCACGGTCGATACGGTGATGTTGCGTGCAGAGATCCCGAAGCCTTCCGGAGGCATCGCGCTGATTTGTCGGACTGCGGAAACAATCGCCCGATAGTTGCCCATCGGCTCCCCCATGCCCATGAACACGACATTGCTCAATCGGCCGGGACCTCCGGCCACTTCACCCCGTTCCATCATTGCGGCGGCGATGCGCACCTGTTCGAGAATCTCGCCGGTGGACATGTTTCGCGTCAACCCCAATTGGCCGGTGGCGCAGAAGGGACATCCCATGCCGCAACCCACCTGCGACGAGATGCACAACGTGGTGCGGTTCGGGTAACGCATGAGCACTGACTCAATCTTCGAACCATCGAACAGCTCCCACAGAGTCTTGATCGTCTGCCCGTCATCAGCGACCTGCCGGGTCACTTCGCGAATCAACGTCGGGAAGAATTCACGCGCCACCTCAGCGCGTTTGCCCGCGGGGAAATCTGTGAAATTCCCAGCATCTGCGTCAAAGTGCCCATAGTAGTGGTTGGCGAGCTGCCGAACCCGAAATTTCGGCAATCCGAGCTCCTTCGCCCTGGCGATGCGCTCATCGTCCGTCAGATCGGCGAAATGAACCGGCGGTTTGCCGCGGCGCGCGTGGTCCTTGCTGAGTACGTCACGGAATGCGCCATTGCGGCCACCTTCGGTGATGCCGGTCTCGACGGTCTCGGAAACCTGATTGTCGTCAGTCACTCTGAAATCGCTCATAATCCTTATTCGTCTACAGTCCAGTTGCCCACAGCAATACGCATATGAAAGGCGCGCACATGAGGATTGAATCCACACGGTCGAGCACCCCTCCATGGCCTTTCAACATATGCCCCATGTCTTTTATGCCCATATCACGCTTGAGCATCGACGCGCACAGATCACCATAGGTGCCCACAATGCCGATGATCACACCGGTCAACAACGGTGCCCACCAACGCGTGGCCCACAATGCCGGCTCATAGGTACAGGCGAATACGGCATAGGCTCCGGCCACCGCAAAGAGCATGGATCCGCACAGCCCCTCCACGGATTTCTTCGGAGAGATGCGCGGACTCAGCTTGTGCCTACCGAACAGCATGCCTGCAAACAGGCCACCGGTGTCGCTCAACGCCGGCATGAACACAATCAACATCGCGTGGGCGAAATAATGCTCGTTGAACGTGAGGGGCATCACGATGCAGGAGGCCAGCAGTGGGATGTACAACACGGTGAACATCGCGACAGCCACCTGAGTCAGGTGGCTGTGTTGCTCGGTGCGACGATCGGGCGCATCTGGCGTGGTCAGGGCCTTGTTATCGAGCTCCTTCTCCACACGACGCCCATGCCAGACCTGCAGAGTGGCGCTGAATGCGACGGCTATAAGCGAGACGGCAACACAGACCGCCATGGCCACGACGTGACGCGGGTAGAAGTACACCGCCAACAACGTGACCGTGGAACAGATCCATAGTGTGACAAGCGGAATGTGCAGGTTGATCGTCGCGAAGTCCACGCGCAATTCCCATAGCCCCGCGATCATGAACAGCACCACCAGCACCACGAACAGTACGGGGCTGGCCCATAGGCATAGCAGAATGATGGCGATGAGCGCGATTGCCGTACCCACTGCCTGTGGCATATTGCGGCCGGCTTTCCTATTGATCGCGTTGATTGCCTCGTCGGCCTTGGCTTCCCTGTCGCGCTGCGTTTGTGAATCCATTTCCCTACGCCTTACTCATGACGTGACCACTCAAGATGAAAGGCAATGGCATGCTGGATATGCATGCCATTGCCTTTTGGACCATCTGGAGATCAGACCTCCATGATCTCCTTCTGCTTTGCCTCCAGCAATGCATCGAGCTCATCGGTGGTGGACTTCGTCACCTTGTCAAGTTCCTTGAGCAGGCGATCGCCTTCGTCCTCGCCCATCTCGCCATCTTTGACGGCCTTGTCGATGGCTTCCTTGGCCTTGCGGCGAATGTTGCGCACGGCGACCTTGCCATCCTCGGCCTTCGACTTGGCGAGTTTGACGTATTCCTTGCGGCGGTCTTCCGTCAGCTCCGGCATCGTCAGCAGAATGGTGGCTCCGTTGCGACGTGGGCTTGCCCCCAGATCCGAGTCGCGCAGGGCCTTCTCCACTGCATTGGCCTGCGATGGGTCAAATGGTGTGACGGAAAGCGTGCGAGGCTCTGGGACACCAATGGTGGCCACATGCTTGAGCGGGGTGGGAGCGCCATAGTATTCCACCACGATGCCGTTCAGCAGGGCGGGATTGGCTCGGCCTGTGCGGATGCCTGCAAAGTTCTCCTTGGTGGACTCCACCGACTTCTTCATTTGTTCCTTGGACTGATCTACAACGTTTGCCATATGCATGCTCCTCTAGTTTTGCTGCTGCGTGTTGTCGTCACTGCTGGCGCCTACGCCAGCGATGAATCTCCATTGGACACCAGTGTACCGATGGAATCGCCCATCAGTGCGCGGGTCACATTACCTTCACCTTCCAAGCCGAAGACGCGAATGGTCTGGTTGTTGTCACGGGCCATGGCCATTGCCGAGGCATCCATGACAGCCAGATTGTCAATGAGCGCGCGCTTATAGCTCAACGTTTCGAAACGCTGGGCACTCGGATCCTTGCGAGGATCGGCGGTGTACACACCGTCCACGCCGTTCTTGCCCATGAGGACCTCATCGCAATGGATCTCCAGCGAACGTTGAATCGACACGGTATCGGTGGAGAAATACGGCATGCCCGCGCCGGCACCGAAAATGACCACACGGCCTTTCTCCAAATGGCGAATGGCCTTGAGCGGAATGTACGGTTCGGCGACCTGTCCCATGGTGATGGCGGTCTGCACGCGTGTCGCCTGTCCGGCCTGCTCGAGGAAATCCTGCAGCGCCAGGCAGTTCATCACCGTACCGAGCATGCCCATGTAATCGCCACGGGAACGGTCTATGCCCGCCTCCTGAAGTTCGGCGCCGCGGAAGAAATTGCCACCTCCAGTGACGATGGCCACCTGAACTCCCTGCTCCACCGCGGGGACGATTTCACCGGCGATGCGACGGATGGTCGCAGTGTCCACGCCGACTTTGCCATTGCCAAATGCCTCACCGGAGAGTTTGAGCAATACTCGGCGTGGCTGTGCCGAGTCGTTTTCCAATGCCATATTCTACCTTCCGTTTGCTGCGCCTTCGCGCAGTCACTATTGTCTACAGGGTATCCATGCACGCAGACACCGTAGGCATATGAAAACGGAGGACGTGGAATCCCACGTCCTCCGTTTTCATATGTGTGCGAAGATCAGTCAAGATCAGGCATCGGCCTCAGGAGCCTTGCCAACCTCGAGACGAGCGAAAGCGAGAGCCTGACCGCCGACTTCCTTGAACAGATCACCGATCGTCTTGGACGGATCCTTCACATAGGCCTGCTCAAGCAACACATTCTCCTTGAAGAAGGCATTGAGACGACCTTCGACGATCTTCGGGACGATCTTCTCCGGCTTGCCTTCGGCAAGAGACTTCTCGGTGGCGACGCGACGCTCGGTCTCGACGACGTCCTCGGGAACATCGTCGCGGGTGAGCCACTGGGCGCCCATGGCAGAGATCTGCAGGGCGGCCTCATGGGCCACGGCGGCACCGGCCTCATCCGTGGCGATCATCGCGACGATGCTCGGGGGCATCTCAACGGACTTCTTGTGCGCGTAGATCTCGACCTTCGGGCCTTCGATCTTGGCGAACTGACCGACCTTGACATGCTCGCCGAAGAGCGCGGAAGCCTCTTCGACGGCTTCCTTCACAGTGCCATCCTGCGACGGGGCGGCGAGAACGGCGTCGATGTCATCGGCCCCGGCCTTGACGGCGTCCGCGAGCACGGTGTCTGCGAAGTCGATGAACTTCGGGGTCTTGGCCACGAAGTCAGTCTCCGAGTTGAGCTCGACGGCATAGCCGGTCTGGCCCGCCGCGGAATCGATAACAGTGGAGGCGATGGTGCCTTCCTGGGCCTTACGACCTTCACGCTTGCCAGCGGCCTGAATGCCCTTGGCGCGAATGATTTCCTTGGCGCGTGCGACGTCGCCGTCGGCCTCGGTGAGCGCCTTCTTGACGTCCATCATGCCGGCGCCGGTCTCCTCACGGACCTGCTTGATCAAAGCTGCAGTGATTGCTGCCATTGATTACTCCTTGTTTGTGTGAAAAGCATGGGTGGTGGGCATAGCCTTGCGGCTTACGCCCACCAATGCAACAGCGGCGGAAGGCAAAAGCTTCCCGACGCCGTAGAGATCATTCGACCTCTTCGCCCGGCTTGGCCACAGCCTCTTCGTTCTGGGCGTCGGCACGTGCGGCTTCGGAGGAGGCTCCCTCCTCCTCATCGGCCTTCTTCACCTCATTCTCGGTGACCACAGCGTTTTCGCGCAAGGTGGCCTTCTCGTCCTTCTCGAGGAGTTCCTTCTCCCAAGCGGCCATCGGCTGCTCGGAGTTGCTCTCGCTCTTGGAGGCGTTGCCGGAGCGCTCCAGCAGGCCCTCGGCGACTGCGTCCGCGAACAGGTTCGTGAGCAGTTCGATGCCGCGGATGGCGTCATCGTTGGCCGGAATCGGATACTCGACGGCTTCCGGATCGGCGTTGGTGTCAACAATGGCGACCACCGGGATACCCAGCTTGTGGGCTTCCTCAACGGCCAGGGCTTCCTTGTTGATGTCGACGACGAACATCGCGGAAGGGGTGCGGGTCATGTTGCGGATGCCGCCAAGCTGACGCTCCAGCTTGTCCTTCTCGCGCTTGAGCAGGAGGAGTTCCTTCTTGGTGAGACCGGAGCCGTGCACGTCGTCGAAGTCCATCGTCTCGAGTTCCTTGAGACGGTTGACGCGCTTGGAAACGGTCTGGAAGTTGGTGAGCATGCCGCCGAGCCAGCGTTCGGAGACATAGGGCATGTTCACGCGGGTGGCAGCGTTCTTGATCGCTTCCTGAGCCTGCTTCTTGGTGCCAACGAACAGCACGGTGCCATTGTGGGCGACGGTGGTCTTGATGAAGTCGTAGGCGACATCGATCAGATCCAGCGTCTTGAACAGGTTGATGATGTAGATTCCGTTACGCTCGGTAAGGATGTACTGCTTCATCTTCGGGTTCCAACGGCGGGTCTGGTGACCGAACTGGAGACCAGCCTTCAGCATTTCGCTCATAGTGATCTGAGCCATGGTATTACTACCTTCCTAGTCGGTTATTGCCTGGCCATGCAATCCTGCGTGCAGCTGCCCCATACAGGGCTGCCGACCGACACAGGCCGTCGCGGGCATGACGCGAATTCATGTGCACCGGTAGACGATATTCGGTTGGCTCGGAAAGCTGCGACTGCCTTCTTCACCGGTTGGCGCACAACGCTCGATAATACCACAGGGGGTCGCATTTCAATTGCGACCCCCTGTGGACATTCACACCAGACGTTCCCGCTGCGTTCGACATTGCTAGTCAGCGCTATTCGAGACTGCGCATGCGGCGCATCGCCGCACGCCGCTCGTCCTTCTCCAGCCGGTCTATATAGAGATGGCCGTCGAGATGGTCGGTCTCGTGCTGGAGCATACGGCCCATGATGCCGTCTCCCTCGAGCACGATCTCATTGCCGTCCAGATCCATGCCGCGCACGCGCGCGTAATCCGCCCGCTTGGTCTTGTACCATAGATTCGGCAGGCTCAGGCATCCCTCATCGCCGTATTGTTCGCCCCGGGTCTCCTCGAGCACCGGGTTGAGCACATAGCCGATCTTGCCATCGATGTTGTACGAGAAGGCTCGGAGGCTGACGCCGATCTGGTTGGCGGAGACGCCCGCTCGGCCTGGATCATCCACAGTATCGAGCAGATCCTGCACGAGATTGCGTACGGCCGGCGTGATCTCGGTAATCGGATCGCATGGCGTGCGCAGTACCGGATCGGGAACGACCCGAATTTCACGAATTGCCACTCTTGTCACTGCTCCTTTGTGTTCTGTTCGGAGGAATCCGAATTCGTTGTGGTTGAGGCACCATGCTCAGGCTTGGCCGAGGAGGCTTCATCGGACCGACCATGCTGCTGAAGCTCCTCAAAGCGTTCCTGTACATTGTCGAATGCCTGACGGACCTTCGGAGTGACCGTCTCAGCGGTGTGCTGCACGGCTTGGGAGGCTTTCTTCACGGTTTCCGAGGTGCTTTCGATGATCTGCATGCTCACCGGAACCGGACGCGCCGCATTCTTCGGAGCATAGAGCTCCGCATCGATGAGCTCGCTGTATGTCGAGAGCACCTTGGGACGCACAACTTTCTGGCTTGGCGTAAGCGTACCTTCCTCAATGCTGAAATCGGAGGGAAGCACGATGAACTTGCGCACCGACTCTGCACGGGATACATTGGCGTTCGCTTTGTCCACGTACTGCTGGATGAATGCGTGGACACCGTCGCTGTGGGCCAGATCGTCCATCGAAAGATTCGTGGGCATGCCCTGATTATCAAGCCAGCTGCGGGTCATCTCCTCATCGAGGGTCACCACTGCGCCAATGAACGGCTTGTTGTCACCGACGACCACCACATGAGACACGATTGGACATTCACTGATTGCGCTTTCCAGCGGGGCCGGGCTCACGTTCTTTCCACCCGCGGTGATGATGAGATCCTTCTTGCGACCGGTGATGTACAGGAATCCGTCGTCGTCAATGTACCCGAGATCGCCGGTGTGCAGCCAACCGCTTGGCTCCAAGACTTCATCGGTCAGCTCCGGGTTCTTGTAGTATCCAAGGAACACGTTGGGGCCTTTGACCTCGATCTCCCCGTCGTCCGCCGTACGCACGGCCATTCCCGGTCCGGGACGTCCGACGGATCCAACGCGGTTGGCTTTCTGCCAATTGACGATCATCGGAGCAGCCGTCTCCGTCATGCCGTACCCCTGAATGAACGTGATGTCGTCGATGCCATTGAAGAAATGCACAAGGTCCGGATTGATCGGCGCTCCGCCACAGGCGAGATACCGCAGGTTCGGGCCAAGGGCCGATCGGAAGGACGAGGCCACGGTGCTCATATAGAACGAATGCTTGATTCGCATCATCGGCCCCGGGTGCTTGTGTTCCGACATCATCTTCGACCAGGAGACGAAATGGTTGACGGCATTGGCGAAGATATGCCCGCGAATGCCGGCGCCGGCCTTCTGGGAAGCTGCGTTGTAGACCTTCTCGAATACGCGGGGCACACCAAGCAAGTACGTCGGCTTGAAGCCACGCAGATCGGCCAACAGATGCTTGGCGTCGGGCACATAGCCCACTACTCCATAACCTCCGATGGCCACATACTGGATGTAACGCGCGAAGCAATGGGCGAGCGGCAGAAACAGCAGCAGACGGTTCGGGGCATCGTACAGCATCTCGGGCAGGATCTCGTAGCCGTTCTTCACAATGTGGGTGAAGTTGCGATGCGAAAGCATGGCGCCTTTCGGCTTGCCTGTGGAACCGGACGTGAACACGATGGTGAGCAGGTCATCGGCACGCACCCGGCCGATGGCCGCATCGAGCTCGTCGTCGCTCACCGATTCGCCGTAATTGATGAGCGCTTCCAATGCACCGTTCTCGAAGTTGAATACGTGGCGGAGGCATTTGACCTGCTCGGCGATGCGTTCCAAAGTATGGGTATGGTTCTCGTCACCGCCGAATGCGATGGCAGGCTGCACCTCCGTGATGATCGAGTCGGCCTGCTTCTGCGAATCGGTCTCATAGATCGGAACACTCACCGCACCAATGCTGGCACATGCGAAATCCATGACACCCCACTCGTAGCTGGTGGCGGAATAGATTGCCACCATGGTACCCGGTCGCGCCCCTATGGCCATCAGGCCTTTCGCAACGCTGCGCACCTGGGCCAGCATCTCGCCGGCCATGACATCGACCCATTGGTTCGTCTGAGGGTCTTTGAACTGGGCAATCAGTTCATCGGGGCGTTCCAGAGCACGTTTCGACAGCAGCTGATATACGGTGTCGTCATCCGTGGTCACGTATTTGTTATCGAGTCCATATTCCCTGAGCATGGTTCAACTATAATCCAATCGTCTGCCATTTCATCGGATGCCGTCAAGTTCATCCCATATCCAGGTAGGTGCATATCCAAGCACTGCCGCGAAGGTCGAGCACCATGTTCACCCAATACTGGAGGGAACCCACCCTCACCTCGATGGTGATTTCGAATCTCATCGGAGACACCGCAGTGCCGTCGATGAGAACGGGCATGGGTTGCGCATAGAAACGTTTGGAATGCAAATCGACACGGCTGCTGGTGGCGGACTTCATAAGATCCCGCATGAGTTCTAACCTCTCGCAGCAGGTGGTGGTGACCATGCCTCTCAGCGCCTGCACTCCCACCCTGCCTCGCACAACCTCAAACGCTATGCAGCAGATCTTGAAAGCACGCTCGCTTATGCCATATGCCGTGATGGGCAGCAGTTCCACATTGACGCAGCTGCGTATGCGGAACCGCACCGGGCATAGGCTGTGATTACGTGAGAGCATGCCGCTGTGCACCGGCAACGGTGTGCGTTCTATGTGCATGTCCACATCGGGAGGGCATGTCTCCAGCTCCTCCTTCAGCGGAGGAATGTCTATGGGTTGACGCGCATTGCCCGCATGTGGTTTCGTATTCGATGGGTTGGGTGGTGTATGCATGTTTCCCCCTTGAGTCCGATACGGTCCCCTTTGCCGTATTCGGTATCGAATGTATCGAAGCCACGATTATCCCGCAACCCTGACACGGGGAATTGTGGATTTGTGGATGATTTATTCACATTCCTTCCGCATCCTCGCCGGGGCGCCCTTCCCCCCGATAATGCCAAAGCGCCGAGCCTGCTGAGATGGCAGACTCGGCGCTTTGATGTTCCCGTTCAGGATCGGTTGGCGGTGACCACCACGGGGCATCGTTGGAAGCTCTTGATGTCCACATAGCCACACGATGCCATGGCACGGCGCAATGCACCTATGAAGTTCGTGGTGCCGTCCGCCTTGTGGCTCGGACCATACAAAATCTCTTGCAGGGTGCCGACCGTACCGACCTCAGAGCGCAGTCCACGCGGCAGTGTGGCGTGGCGAGCCTCGGAACCCCAATGCGTTCCATGCCCCGGTGCCTCTTGGGCGCGGGCCAGCGGTGCACCGAGCATGGCCGCATCGGCTCCCATGGCGAGGGCAGTGACGAAGCTGCCTGATTCGCCCATGCTGCCATCCGCAATCACCTGGACGTATCGGCCACCCGACTCATCCATGTAGTCACGTCGTGCCTCGGCCACATCGGAGATGGCGGTCGCCATCGGGATGGACACCCCGATGGTCTGGCGGTTGGCGGATGTCGCGACACCCCCGAACCCAACCAGCACACCGGCAGCCCCAGCACGCATCAGATGCAATGCAGCCCGGTAGTTTGCCGCACCGCCGACTATCACCGGCACGTCGAGGTCGTAGATGAACTGCTTGAGGTTCAAAGGCTCATGGTCCTTCGAAACATGCTCCGCCGACACGGAAGTGCCGCGGATCACGAACAGGTCCACACCGGCATTGAGCACAGTCGAATAGTACTGCTGCGTGCGCTGCGGGGAAAGGGCACCTGCCACGGTTACCCCCGCATCGCGGATCTCGTGGAGTCGTTCAACAATGAGTTCGGGCTTGATTGGCTCCGCATAGGCTTGTTGCAGATACGCCGTGGCATCGTCGGGATCCAACGAGGCAATCTTCTCCAGAATCGGTTCGGGATTCTCGTATCGGGTCCACAGACCTTCCAAATCGAGTACGCCAACAGTTCCAAGTTTGCCCATGGCTATGGCCGTCTGTGGGCTCGTCACCGAATCCATCGGGGCCCCGATCACCGGGATGTCGAATTCATAGGCATCCACCTGCCACGAAGTGGATACGTCCTGCGGATCGCGGGTGCGACGGGAGGGGACGATGGATATATCGTCCAAGCCATAAGCGATGCGGGCCTTCTTGCCAAGGCCGATTTCTGTTTCCTGAGCCATGCCTTTAGGCTATCCGTGCCATGTGACACGTCACCCGCACCGTTTGCAGAATGGACAAATATTCATGTTGGTAACACTTTTGCATTACACATGGGTTTGTTACCCGCAACGACTGGAGGACACAGCATGGCCAAAATCAAGGTCGAAGGCAAGGTGGTTGAGCTCGACGGCGACGAGATGACACGCGTCATCTGGAAGGACATCAAGGATCGTCTCATACTGCCGTATCTCGACATCGATCTCGACTATTATGACCTGGGAATCGAGAACCGCGACGCCACGGATGACCAAGTGACCATCGACGCGGCAGAAGCGATCAAGCGCGAACATGTGGGTGTCAAATGCGCCACGATAACCCCCGACGAGGCGCGTGTGGAGGAGTTCGGCCTCAAGAAAATGTGGAAGTCGCCGAACGGCACCATTCGCAACATTCTCGGTGGTACGATCTTCCGCGAGCCGATTGTCATAGACAACATTCCTCGCCTGGTGCCTGGTTGGACAAAGCCGATTGTGGTGGCTCGTCACGCGTTCGGCGACCAGTACAAGGCCACCGACTTCAAAGTGCCAGCTGCTGGCACTCTCACCGTGACTTTCACCCCGAATGACGGCTCCGAGCCGATCGAACATGTGGTGTTCGATTATCCTGGGAGCGGCGTAGCGCAGGTGCAGTACAATCTCGATGAATCGATTCGCGGCTTCGCACGCGCATGCTTCAACTATGGACTCCTGCGGCACTACCCCGTGTACCTCTCCACGAAGAACACGATTCTCAAGGCCTACGACGGCGAGTTCAAAGACATTTTCGCCGAGGTGTTCGAAACAGAATACAAGCAACGTTATGAGCAGGAGGGACTCACCTACGAGCACCGGTTGATCGACGATATGGTGGCCAGCTCGCTCAAGTGGCATGGCGGTTACGTGTGGGCCTGCAAGAACTATGACGGTGATGTGCAGTCCGACACCGTGGCGCAGGGATTCGGGTCGCTGGGACTCATGACGTCGGTTCTCATGACTCCCGATGGCCAAACCGTCGAAGCCGAGGCCGCCCACGGAACGGTCACACGCCATTACCGTCGCTGGCAGAAAGGCGAGAAGACCTCCACGAACCCGATTGCCTCGATCTACGCCTGGACCGGTGGCCTCAAGCACCGCGCAAAACTCGATGGCACCCCACAGGTCGCCAATTTCGCGGAAACACTGGAACAGACCATCATCTCGACCGTTGAGGGCGGCCAGATGACCAAGGATCTGGCCATACTCATCGATCCAAGCCATGAATGGCTCGACACAGAGCAGTTCATGAACGCCTTGGATGAGAACCTGCAAAGGAACCTTGCCGAGCAGCGTTGAATCTGACATCCTCACGACATTCGGGGCCTGTGCGTACGCACAGGCCCCGAAGTGTTGCAGGTCGGGTACAATGTAACGGCATACGCTGCGATCTAGGCAAAGGGCAAGGGCGGTTATGGGCAAAGGCACCTCTCACATCATTCGCGCATTCGTCTCGTTGGCGACGGCTGGCTCACTGATGTGTGCAACGGCCGGATGCTCCACCGATTCATCGACCGGCACCGCTACCACCAGCCCCTCGGCCACCACCGCAGCTTCGACAGGGCACGTGGCGCTCTTCCTTCCATCGAACTCCCCCAATCTTTCGCAGAACGTTCCCCTGAACAACTGGAATACCCTCAATGATTCGCTCGAGAACGCGCTGTCCACTGACGGATTCTCCGGCAAGTCCATGAACAGTGAGACCAGCGGTTCGCTGGCAAGCCAGAGCGATGCCTTGAAGCGGTATGTGCAGGAACGGCTCAATGCGGATTCCAAGGAGCAATACGGCGACCCGCAAACCGAGCAGGGGGCAACGACGATTGTCATCGCCCCGGCCGTCAGGCTTGACAGAAACTACGGCGAATACAGCCATTTCATCACTACTCCGAACCAGGAGCCCTCCGACCAGGATGCATCCGACACTGACTCAGATGAATCCTCTTCCATGCGCCAGATAGCCGATTCGCTGAACAAGGCGAAGAACGCGGGGATGCATGTGGTGGTGCTGGGCAATCCGATCGACGGCTTCGTTCCGAACGTCTACGTCCCATTGGTGACTGCCGCCGATATCGGCCGTATGCAGGCACAACAGATCGTATCCAAACTCGATCTCGATGCGGTGAGCGAGTCGAATCCCAAAGCCATAGAGGTGCTCCTGCCGAACACCGATCCGTCCGGCAAAAACAATTCGTTCCAAGCGCAGGCGTTTGAAGGCATCTGGGAGGTTCTAGGGCCGTATTTCCGGCAGCGCAAGGCATATAGCCCGTCACAACGCCTCTCGTTCTTCACCACGAAAAGTGATTACAAGGATGTGATGTTCGAGGCGACGAAGGACTCCCAGATAGAGGATGAGCTCAAGTCACGCCTTGAGACGAAGGGACGCGATGCAGCCGTACGCATCGACGGTATCTTGGCGATGAACGATTTCACCGCGGCCGCATCGATCAAGGCGCTGAAAACGATGGGCTATTCAGGATCCTCCATGGATGTCAACCCCTCCATCACCATTTTCGATGTGGTGGGCAACATCGCAGGAAGGAAGCCACTGAACAGGCAACGTGTGCCCGATCCGGCACAGGCAGACGGTGAGACCGCGGAACCATCCCAGACAACGAAGACGGACTCCAAGCAATGGCCCATAATCACCGGTTTTGGCGCCTATATCTCCGATATTCCGAACATTGTGAATGGATTGCAGTGGATGACCGGTCTGGTGGATATCCATGCCAACACCGGCGCCATTGCACAAATCGCACTGCAACTCAACCGCAAGGAGAAGCTCTCCAACATTGCCGAGCTCAAAACCAGCGACGACTACGGTTCGGAGATTCCCACACTGCATATGACCCTGCTGGCCGTGAGTGCCGCAAATCTGAAGGCCGCATTGATCGATCCGGGGTACATCTCACTGGCCGACGCCGACATGTGATCCGATTTGCCGGTAGGACGCTATTCGGAATAGGGAACCAGCCGAATCTGCATTGGACGCAGGAATGACGCCGGATCGAGATAGTCCCTACGTCCAGTGCGCTTGACACCCCAATGCACGCAACTGTCCCCACAGTGGTCGCTCCGGCCTCCGACCGAGGCGAATTGCTTTCCGCGATGCACTTTGTCGCCCACCATCAGTTGAGTGTGCGCCGGCTCGAATGTGAGCGTGTACGGACCTGTGTCGATGCTCACCACCGATTTTCCTGCCACCATCCCGCTGAAACTGATGGCCCCATCACTGGGAGCCAGCAACTCATGCGTACCATTCAACGAGATATCCACCCCCCTATGGCCGGGGCTCCATTGCCATTCCGGCCGGTCGAATCCTCTGGCAATCAATCCGTTGGGCACAGGCGACAGCATGCGAGCATGGCACATTTCCTCTGCAATCGCCGTACAGCCGACAGCGAGCTCCATGCCATGAATCTCACTCGACGAGACAGCGAGCGGGGCAACGGCACCGCAAACCAAGCATAGCGCAAGAATCAGCAGTTCATGCTGCATCCGCAGCAACCGCAGCAACCGCAATCTCATCATCTTGAGTCTGCGAGCCCGCCATTGACGCCAGCCACTCCAAGAAGTCCCATGATGTGCCATATCTCCTCCAGCCACGTAGTGATCTGGATTCCACTATGACCGGCTAGCATCCACGTGTCCAGCCTGGCAGGTCATTGTGGTCGGAGAACGGGTTATGCACCATCATCTCATTGCCGTCAATGGCATGCCCTCATCGCCGAGAAGGATGAGAAAGGTCGATGGCGAATCCAAAGACGTCATTCCAGCGAATCGAGCACCTCGTCAATAAGCAGTCGGGTGCGATCAGCTCCCGGTCGAAGACGAGGAAATCTGCGCATGGCATTCGTTGGATCCGAATCGGCGGCACGCGCCACGTTCGATTTGCTGGTGCCATGTTGCACGGCTTTCTCGGCCAATCTGTCCACCAATGAATCCGACACCTGCCGCAGCCGTTCAGCCACCCAAAGTTGTGCGATGTCGGAAGAGAGTCCGTAATCCTCTTCCAATTCCACCGAAGCCTCCTGAACCGCCGCCCACAGCACCATGAAGGGCTTACGGTAATAAGCGATCTGGTCTTCCATGCGTTCGCTCTCGATCGCCGCAAGAGCACGCCGGTCATCAGTGTTCCTGCTCATACCCGCGCACCTACTTCCTGTATAACAAAAAAGCCGCCCGAAGGCGGCTGATGGCTCCTGCGACTGGGCTTGAACCAGTGACCGTCCGATTAACAGTCGGATGCTCTGCCAACTGAGCTACGCAGGAATGCGCTTGCATGATCTCTCACACGCAACAGGTATATAATCTACACACCATATTTTGAATACGCAAATCCGGCGTGTCGGCATACTCCAAGGATTCATATGACGCGACTGTCATTTTCTCCGATGCGCGTAGAATGCAACATAGAGAGAAATCCGCACAATATGCGACGGGCTTATGCCCCGCAAACCCAATCAGGGAGAACATGGAGCCAGCGCAGCCGAATATGCCGAAATCCAGCGACGAACATGGTGACACCAGCAGCACCGCATCATCCACACATCGGAATGCACCGATCATCGTCATGCTCTGTCTTGCCATTGTCTTCGCAGCCGGCGCCGCACTCATCGTGCACAACATGAACGCCTCCCATCTCACCCATGCCAGACAGATGTGCGCCGCGGCAAGCGATGAACTGCGTATCGCGATGAACACCTACACATACCTGCACGATAGTGAGGCAAGCGAGGCATACCGTCTCGGCACCTATGACGTGCAGGACCCCAACGTGCTCGTGCAATTCACCAAGGAATATGAGGAGAAGGCCCCGGAAATCACCGGGTGCAATGCCGACAGCGTCGAGGAACTGCAGCGCCGAACCGGCCGCATCATGGAGAACACAGGCTGGTACACCACTCATCACGACAGGCTCAAGGAACTGACCGAATTGGTCAACGAGTCGCGTCGCGACACCGTATCCGACACACAATGAAAAAGCCGCCCGAGGGCGGCTGATGGCTCCTGCGGCTGGGCTTGAACCAGCGACCGTCCGATTAACAGTCGGATGCTCTGCCAACTGAGCTACGCAGGAATGCGCTTGCATGATCTCTCACGCGCAACAGATGTTTAGTTTAGCGGGTGAGTCGAAAAATGCAAATCAACGCGTGTCGCACTGCATTCACGGCGGGATGCCGGATCATTCCGGAGACAACCACCGCAATGCCTCACATGCTGATTTTGGTGAGCGGCATCGCAGAGTCGATGGGGAATTCCATGTCAGACGGCGCCACACCGGCCTCCACCAAATTCGAACCAAGCATCGCCACCATGGCACCGTTGTCCGTACACAGTTTGATCTGCGGTATGCGCACGTCGACCCCGTGATTGCGCCCAGCCTCCACAAGCGCCTCCCGGAGCTGCGAGTTCGCCGAGAATCCACCGCCCACAATCAACGTGGTGGAATCGAACTGCTCGCATCCTCGCATGCTCTTTCGGGAAAGCACCTGCGCCACTGATCCGGCCAGCGACGCGCATACGTCGTCCACCGGGATCTCCTGCCCGCTCCCCTGCCGTTCCTCGATCCAACGGGCAATGGCTGTTTTCACCCCGGAGAAGCTGAAATCGTACGGATGCTCCTTGCCCGCGCGACCTTGCGTGAGTCCTTGCGGCACCTTGATGGCATGCGGATCGCCATGCTGGGCATGCCGGTCGATGTATGGGCCGCCGGGGTATGGGAATCCCAGCAGTCGGGCCACTTTGTCGAAACACTCCCCTGCTGCGTCATCCAATGTCGTCCCCACCACCTCGACATCACGCGCGATATCGTTGACATGCAGCAGCGAGGTGTGTCCGCCAGAGACGATGAGCGCCATCGTATTGGCAGGGAGGTCACCAAACTGCAATTGCGTGACGGCCACATGCCCAATGACGTGGTTGATGCCGTAGATCGGCTTGTTGGCTGACCAAGCCAATGCCTTCGCCCCCGAGACGCCGACCGCAAGGCACCCTGCCAAACCGGGACCTGCCGAGACGGCGATGGCATCGACATCGTCAATGGTCATGTTCGCGTCGGCGAGCGCTTTCGATACCACCGGCACGAATGACTGTGCGTGCGCGCGGGAGGCGATTTCGGGGATGACGCCACCGTATCGGGCGTGTTCGTCCATGGATGAGGCGACGACATTCGCCAGCAGTGTCTTGCCTTGCACGACGGCGGCGGCGGTTTCGTCGCAGGTGGATTCGATGCCGAGAATGATTTGGTTGCTCATTGTTTTCTTTCTTGGGCTTGTTGGCGTGGCGCTGTTGGGATCAGCATTGTGTGTTCGATGGTATGGCGAATCCTGCGGGTCGGTGGTCGCGCAGGGTGAGACTCATGGTGTAGGCGTCTTTGTTTTCCGGCTGGTAGTAGCGTTTGCGGATTCCCATGGTTTCGAATCCGAAGTGGCGGTACAGGGTGAGTGCCGGTTCGTTGTCGACGCGCACTTCGAGCAGCATGCGTTCGGCGTGGAGTTCGTTGGCCTTGGCGATGAGCTGGTTGAGCAGTTGGGTAGCTATGCCTTGTCGTTGGCGTTCGGGGCTGACGCCTATGGTCATGATCTGTGCGTCGTATCCGTCGTACCAGAGGCCGGCGTATGCGTCTATGGTTCCTTGGTCGTCCACGTTCACATAGTAGCTGCGGTGTGGCGCGCTGAGCTCTTCGTCTATGAGTGTGTTGCTCCATGCCCCTTTGCCGAACAGTTGTTGTTCCAGCTTGGCTATTTGCGAGCATACCGTGGCGCGGTCGAGCGTGTTGGCGTCGACGATCATGCATTTGCCTCGTTACGATGTGCTCCTTCGTGGTTGAGCACATGTTTGAGCGGGTTGGGCACGCTGACGTCGGGTCTGCGCAGGTAGAGGGGCTCGATGGGGCGTGGATTGGCGTCGGCATCGGCATCGTGTCCGGCGAGTGCGGCGAAGGTTTCCACTCCCCATGCGCCGGTGTCGAGGAGTGAATGGTCGAGTGTGATTCCGTGCCAGGGTTGTTGGCTCCAGATTTGCTCGTATTTGCTTGCACCGTGTCCGACGACGTCGACGGCGATTGGCTGGTCGGGATGGCGTTGCCGTATGGTGGCGACCGCTACGCTTACTTTGGCCGCGATGTTCGATGGCGTGTCTATGTTCATGTCGAGTAGGATGCGTTCATCTTTGGTGTCTGCGTTGGTGTTTGCGAGCAGGGTGTAGTAGAGCTGTTTGCGGCGCGCGTCGTTGACGCTGAGGGTCAGCTGCAGCGCGGTGCCCGCATTGGCTGGCGCATTCCAGTTTCTGAATATGGCTGTGTTCAGCAGGTTCGGATCGCCGTTGTAGGCCGCTTGCATCATGGTGGCCTGTCCGCTTAGGGAATCCTGTCCGAGGAGTTGTGCCCCGGTGGCATAGGCGATTGCCTTGGCTGCCACGATGCCTGCGCGTAGTCCGGTGAAGGGTGCCGGGCCTACTCCTACGACTATGCGTTCGATGTCGTGGGGTTGTATTTCCGCCTCTGCGCAGACTTGCGCGATGTCGTGCTGCAGTTTTTCCACGTGTGTGCGCGAATCCTGTTCGCAGATTGGTTCATGCCCGGTTATGCCCACTGTGGAGCCGAATGATGTGTCGATGACTAACGTGTTCATGTGTCTCGTGTCGCTTGTTTCGTGTGTTGTTCTAAGGTGCGGTTCTTGTATTGTATGCGTTGTCCGTCGGCGTCGTCAGGCTTGGGCGTCGGCTGGTTCCGCCAAGGCGAATCGTGTTCCCACTGGGGTGATGGTGACGATGCGTTCTCCGTCTGCGGTGGGTTCGTTCCGACCTATGGGGGCAGACACATGGTCGGTGGGTCTTTGGATGCGGATCTCCAAGCGTTCGTCGGCGAGCGCGGCGGCCATTTGTTCGCCCCATTCCATGAGGATGATGGTGTGCGTGCCGGGTTCTTCGAGTTCCTCGTCGAGGCCGAGGGATTCGAGTTCGTCGAGGAGCAGGTCGGTCTGCGCCTGACCTGGGGCGTAGTCATTGGATCCAAGCCGGTAGGCATCCACGTGGATCAGATGTGCGGGCGTGCCGTCCGCGAAGGTGCCGTCGAGTTCCCGGGCGATGGTGAAGGTCGGTGAGACGATGGGTTCTTGAATGCCCAGGCCTTTCCCCAATCCTTGCGCCAATGTGGTCTTGCCTGCGCCGAGTGGCCCGGAAAGCAGGATCACCTCACCACCGTGCAGGCTGCGGGCGAGTCGCTCGCCCAGCTCGTGCATGGCCTGTGCGGTCGGCACTTGCAAGGTGATCGTGCTGTCAGGTTGTCGTGGTGCGGGCGATGGGTTGGGCTCGCGCATATGGTGGATGGTGTTCATTGGATTCCTTTGGCTCCGATGAGTTCTATGGTGTTCTCAAGTGCGTATATGGGGTCGCCCCCGCGGCTCTTGCATTGTTCGTCCGCCCAGGCGAGTCGTTGCATGCAGGCGCTGATGCCCTGCGACGTCCACCCGCCCAGACGTCCGTTGGCCGTTCGCAGCGCCCATTCGTTCACCGCCGCCTTGGTTTTCGAGATGTCCCCTTGACGAATGGCCGCGGCTTTGGCGAGGTTGCGCATTTGCAACGCGAGCGCGCCGATGAGTGCAATCGGTTCCGTCCCTTGGGCGAGCGCTGATCTCAGGGCGATCACTGCACGTGCGGTTTTCCCGCCCATGGCGAGGTCGGCCACGTTGAAGCCGGTGACTTTCGGGTTCCCTGTGAGGTATTGGTTCACACGGTTCACTCGCATCGGGTCGTCATCGAAGTCGAAGCATAGCTGCCTGATCATGGCGGCCAGCTCGCCCACATGGTCGCCGAGCACATTGACCAATTGCTGTGCGGCCTGCGGGTCTATGCGCCTGCCACGCGATTGGAACTGCTGGTACACATAGTTGAGTTTGTCCTTGACCTTGTCGAGTTTGGGAACCGTGTCGACGGGAATGTTGTTGCGGCGCATGAGTGCTTCGACGGAACGGCCTTTTGGCGTTGCGGCGCATTGCATCACCACCGGCGACGCTTCTGGGTCCCGGTTTGTTTCGTTGGCGTAGGCCACGATGGCGTCGAGCAGTCCGGGGTCGGCGTCCTCCGCATGTTCGACCCACACCACCGACCTCTGCGAGAGCAGGGAGGGACTCACCGCCTCGTCGAAGGAGTAGGCGTCGGCGCTGCGGGCGTCGACGCGTGCCAATTCGGCATCCCTGTGCTCCTCGAGCAGGCGATACACGGCATCCCGGGCGTTCTGTTCGTTCAGGTACTCATCGCCGCCGTAGATGAGCAGGCATGGTGTTGCTGCGGTCATATCTTCAATGTCGACGTATGTTTGGACAAGTCTTGCGACACCGGCCCTTGCCTGCATCCTTCGTCTCATCTGCGCCATGTCAGCCACCCCATCATTTCGAACGTATGTTCGAACCATTGGGCGAGGCGTTCCCTGACCGGCATGCGCATGGGACGGCCATCACCATTGGTGACCGTGCCGTCATAGGCTCGCAGCAGGTCCCCGATGCATACGATCAGCGCCCATGCAGTCAGTTCCGTCACGACGAGCACCGCAGCGCCGGGCATACCCTCCATCCATGCCAAGGTGCTCGACTCCTCCGAGCCGAACAGACGTGCCGCATATTCGATGACCGTCGTGCATTGTGAGCATGCCCATGCCAGGAATCGTGAGACGCCCGGCGCCATCCATGCGACGAACAACGAGCACAACCCCAGAATCGTCGCGGCATCGACGAATGGTGCAACCAGCAGATTCGCCGGCAGAGACCATATCGACACCTCGTTGTCCATGAGAATCTGTACGGGACCAGCGAATAGCTGTGCACAGCATGACGCCGCCAACGGTTTGGCCAAACGGTCCGGAAGCAGCTGCGACACCCATGCCGTCATACGCGTGCATGCCGTCGACAAGCCGAACACCGCCGCACATGACAACGCGAAGCCGTAACTCGAAGCCAACGACGGATCGAGCAGCAATCCGAACACCACCGTCAGGCAGACCAGATGCACACTTTGCCGGCGACGGCCCAACACCAGGAATCCAAGAGACAGCATCGACATCAGCATCGCCCGTGTGACCGACCTGCTGGGTGCAAGCACCATCGTGAGCATCGGGTAGACCATTGCGAGCGCGCCTGCCTTCACAAAACGGTTCCAATGGAGTCGTGCCCCCAATGCCAGCACCAATGTGCCGACGAGGGCGTAATGACCTCCGGATACGGCCATGAGATGCATGATGCCTGCACGGCGACACTGTTCTTGCAGGAGTTCGGCGTATTCGTCGTCCACTCCACCATCTGCGCAGTGCACCATCGCATCGTGTCCGAGCACCCCCAAGGTCACGCCGGGAACCAGCACAACGCCCTGATCGTCGAGTCCGCGGGTCGTTTGCAGGAATGCCATGCGCATCCGATGGACCGCACTCCATGGCGCCGGTGGCTCCTTGACGGCCATCATGTCACCGTCTGCAAGCACCCATATGGGCATCTCACCATATGCCGCCGCCTGAATGGTTCCGACGATGGCGTAGTCCCCCTGCTGCGCGATGCGCCCACAGGCCGGCTGTCGGGCGAACACCCGTACACCGCGGGACGATGGACGTCGAACGCCATGGCGGACGACGGACCGGGCATTGCCGTCGACCTGGCAATCGTATCCCCTCATCGACGTCGCCAACGGCAGTGAATGCGCCGTGAACGTCAGATTCACACGCTCCGTGGAGGAGGATGCCGACACGTTCACCGGATCGGCATGCTCCGTCAGGTTTCGCGCGGCTGTGGCAAGCGTGGCGGCGAGCATGGCGAAACACACCGTCAGCAATGTACACAGAGTCCGGTGAGCGTGCGCCACGGCCAATCCATGGTGTTTCCCCGACCCGTTCATCGTGAAGGGAATGAGCACCAGTGCGATGAAGATGGCTGCCGATGTCGCCGCCAGGCACGCCATTTGCAGCATGCGGCCATGCTGCCAGAAGACGTCGTGCCCCGATCCGGGTTGGGAGCATATCCATCGGGTCAGCAATGTGGCGCTCCAAACGCCCACAGCCACCGGCAGCATGCGCAGGTCTCGGCTGCCCGCGATTCCCCTGTGCTCCCGGTCGCATACCGGTGCCGTCATTGTGCGCATGCCCATGGTCTCAGCTTCTCTACGGTCTTCATGCCGATGCCCGGCACATTCACCAAGTCGTCGAGACTGGCGAAGGCGCCATGCTGGGTGCGGTATTCGACGATCCTCGCGGCCGTCACCGGCCCGATTCCCTTGATCTCCTGCAGTTGCGCCTCGTCTGCCGTGTTGATGTTCACCAAGGTGCCCTGCTTGTTGTCGGATGTCGATGGCGACGGCTCCGGCGCAGCCGTGGAAGGCATCGAATCCCGGTCGGATGGCGATGCCGTGGCCGTCGTATGAGATGACGCGTTCGTCGTGGCCTGCGTGTCCAAGACGCCCATGTTGGAGGCCTGCTGCACCAGGAGGGTCAGGGTAGTGGCCAGCGCGCAGACCAGCACCATGATGCACAGCAGCGCATGCTTCGGTTCGAGTTCGAATCGGGGTCGTTCCAGACGGCGGCCTCCACGTTCCGCTTCGAAATCGTCATCGTTCACCACGGTCAGGCTCGACAGCAGTGCGCTCGCCTTCTGGTCATCTCCAGAAACTTCCCTCACGCCACCCGATGATTGCTCGTTGCTTGCCGTGACCGAGGGGTCCTGAGCACCGGGCGGCGGCGGCAGGGGCACCGACGGCATCTGAACACTGAAGCCTGGACCGGTGGATGAATCGGCTGTCATGCAGCGAGACGATGGCCCTTCCAGATGGCGCAGCCGCGTCACAGCCCCATCCCTCAGCACGATGACGGCGTCCGGGCTTTCACGCCGTCCGGAATAGACAATGCCCATGCCGCCACTTAATCATGACGGCATGGGCATTGCAATGAGGACGGCCACCTGTGGTCGGAGGACGTGATATCCACCACGCAGGTCATCCACAGGTGCACGACCTGCGTGCGATCATTCGCCCGGGACGATCGAAACGATCTTCGGGGCCTTGACGATCACCTTGCGCGGCGGCTTGCCTCCAAGACGCTCAGCCACAGCCTCCAAGGCCATCTTCTCCAGTTCATCCGGATCGATGTCGGTACTCACCTCGAGTTTGGCCCGCACCTTGCCCTTGATCTGCACCACGGCGGTGACGGTGTCCTGCCCGACATAACGGTCGTCGGCCTGTGGCCATGGATGGTGGGCCAACGACTCATCATGGCCAAGCCGGTTCCACAGCTCCTCGGCTATATGCGGTGCAATCGGAGCCACCATGAGCACCAGCGGCTCCACGGCGGCGCGGGGCACGCCGTTCATGCCGGTCAGGTGATTGTTGAGCACGATGAGTTTGGCGATGGCGGTGTTTGGACGCATGGCCTCCATCTCACCGGTCACCTCGGCGATCGTATTGTTGAGCAGTTTCAACGTACGTTCGTCCATCGCGTCGTCGGTCACCGTGACCTCGCCGGTGTTCTCATCGATCACATTGCGCCACAAACGCTGCAGGAATCGCATGCCGCCCACCACATTGCGGGTGTTCCATGGACGTGACTCGTCAAGTGGCCCCATGCTCATCTCATAGAGACGGAACGTGTCTGCGCCGTAATGGTCGTACATGTAGTCCGGGGTCACGATGTTCTTGAGGCTCTTGCCCATCTTGCCGAACTCACGGTTGACCGGTTCGCCTTCGTAGGTGTACACGGTCTTGCCGTCCACTTCGCTCTCCTGAACGTCCTCGGCTGGCACATACTGACCGCGGCCATCGGTGTAGGCGTACGCCTGGATCATGCCTTGGTTGAAAAGCTTGTGGAACGGTTCGAACGAATCCACGTACCCTAGGTCGAACAGGATCTTATGCCAGAACCGTGAATAGAGCAGATGCAGCACCGCGTGCTCCACACCGCCCACATACAGGTCGACGCCTCCGGCCTGACCCGCCGCCGGGGAGTGGTTCGGACCCATCCAATAGTCGTATTCGTCGCGCTCCACCATGTGCTCGGTGTCATGGGGATTGAGGTAACGCATGTAGTACCAGCAGGAACCCGCCCAATTCGGCATCGTGTTCGTGTCATGATGATAGGTCTTCGGACCGTCGCCGAGATCGAGCGTGACCTTCACCCAATCCTCGTTGCGGCTCAACGGAGCCTCCGGACTCGACTGGGAATCCTCCGGGTCGAAGGTCTTGGGGCTGTAATCCGGAACGTCGGGCAGATTGATGGGCAGCATGCTGTCGGGCACCAGATGGGGCACCTCATGCTCATCGTAGACAATCGGGAACGGCTCACCCCAATACCGCTGGCGGCTGAAGAGCCAGTCGCGCAGACGGTAGCTCGTGGCCCCCTTGCCCACCTGGGCCTCCTCGAGCCACGTCGTCACGGCAGCAATCGCATCATCCACACGCATGCCATCAAGGCAGAGCGCGTCGCCACGGGCCCACGTCGCGTCGACGGCGGAATTGATGACGATGCCGTCATGCGAAACGAACGGGGCGGTACCCTCATAATTGGCCAGATCGTCACCGGAATCAGGAAGCGGCGCAACCGTGTAGATCACCGGAAGACCGTACTTGACGGCAAAATCGTAGTCTCGCTGGTCACCGCCCGGAACGGCCATGATGGCACCGGTGCCATAGTCCATGAGCACATAGTCGGCCGTGAACACCGGCAGCTTGGCACCGGTGATCGGGTTGATCGCGTACAGGCCAGTGAACAAACCCGTCTTCTCACCGTTGTCGGCCACACGGTCGGCCGCGGTCTTTGCCTCCGCGAGCTCACGGTATGCGGACACGGCATCGCTCGGCGTGGCATAGCCACCCGTCCACGCCGGGTCCACACCTTCCGGCCAGGATTGGGGCACATGCTCCAGCATTGGGTGTTCGGGAGAGACCACGCAGAACGTGGCACCGAACAACGTGTCGGGTCGTGTGGTGTAGATCTCCATATCTGCCATCTCACCGTCGACCGGCACCTTGAAATGCACGGAGGCGCCATGCGACTCCCCGATCCAGTTGCGCTGCATGAGCTTGACCTTCTCAGGCCAGTCGATGGAATCGAGATCCTCTATGAGACGATGCCCGTATGCAGTGATGCGCATCGACCACTGACGCAGCTCACGCTGAAACACCGGGAAATTGCCACGTTCGGAACGCCCCTCCGCCGTGACCTCCTCATTGGCGAGCACCGTGCCAAGCCCGGGGCACCAATTGACAGGCGATTTGGAGATGTAGGCGAGACGGTACCCATTGAGCACCTCGGACTGCTCCACCTCGGTGAGCTCATCCCAGGCCTTGCCCTCATGCCCGTCGATCGGACGCACACCGGCGCGGAATTGTTCGATCAGCGTGGAAATCGGGCGCGCACACCCCATGGATCCACTCGGATTCCTCGTCTCCGGATCGTACCAGGCATCGTAGATGCGTGAGAAGATCCACTGGGTCCAACGCACGTATTCCGGTTCGATCGTGGCGAAGGAGCGGCGGTCGTCGAAGCTCAACCCCATGCGGCGCAACTGTCGCCGCATATTCGCGATGTTCTGTTCGGTCGTGATGCGTGGATGCTGGCCCGTCTGCACGGCATACTGCTCGGCTGGAAGCCCGAATGCGTCATAGCCCATGGCATGCAGGACGTTCTCGCCCTTCATGCGATGGTATCGGCTCACCACATCGGTGGCCAGATACCCCAACGGATGACCGACATGCAATCCTTTGCCCGAAGGGTAGGGGAACATGTCCATGGCGAAGAAGGACTGGCGGCCATCGGCATGACGCCCCTTGCCGTCAGTGAGTTCGCCGCTCACGTTCGCGGCCCAGAACGTGCCTTCGCTCTCCCAGATGTCCTGCCATTTCTCCTCAATGCGCTGGGCCATTTCCGTCGTATAGCGGTATTGTGGCGTAGCCGGCGCATTCGATGTCGCTTGCGCGTTCGTATCGTTCTCACTCATAGGCAACGATTATCGTGACGCAACTGGACAGTGGGGGCGCCATGTCCATCAGTCGACCCGGTTGCATCGGGAGGGGATGCGCCCGTTATTCGTCGTCCTGCGAGCGTGCAACCGTCACCGGGTTGAGACTCAGATCCACATGCATACCCAACTCGGTTTCCATTGCGTCGATCTGGGCGTCCCATGTGCCGTCATCCACCATCTGCTGCAGGGCCGTGTCGATGAGCTCCATGAGCTTGCGCTGGTCCGCCTTCACTGCGATGCCGAAGGCCTGGGTGCCGTAGCTGTCCTCCTGCAGATGCAGGTATCGGGTGCCACCGTCCTTGCGTAGTCCCGCCAGAATCGGCTGTGACCCGGCTATGGCATCGCTCTGGCCCACCAGCAATGATGCCGAGCATTCGCTGTAGTCGGCACGTTGCAGGATCTTGATCCGTGGGTGACGTTCATGGAGTTGCTCTCCGGAGTACTCGCCGGCGACCGTGCACACGGTCCTGCCGTCGAGTGACTGCACATCCGGCAGCCGACGTGCGTCATCGGCACGAACCAGCAGTTGGTTGCGAGCGACCAGATATGGGCCCGAGACCTCGTACCGGGTGCCGTCCGCCGTTTGCGTATGGTCCATCTCCAACGCATTCTTGCCACCGTCATAGGCGAACGTGACCATTGCGAAATCGACGCTGCCGTCATCAAGTCTGTCCAAGCGCGTGGCGGGGGTCTGGGAGTGGAAGAAGAGCTGCTCGTCCCCATAGCCGAGCACCTTTGCCACGTATTTGGCCACTTCGACACTCAAGCCGCTGTATTCGCCGTCATGGTACCAGCCCACCCCCGGTTCGTCGGCGGCCACGCCGATCGACATGACCGGTCCTTTCGCCTGCCCCGGGGCGCTGACATTCACCGAGGTGCCACAGCCGCAGAGTCCCACTGCGAGAGAGATGGTGAGGATTGCACGGGACATGGTTCTCAGTCTTGCATGCATGGCGCGCCTCACTTGAACAGTCGCGAGCGTGTGAGGAACCAGATCACCGCTCCTGCCAAGACGCAGGCGAGCAGGACGATGACGAGGAACCCCCATTTTGAGTCGCTCAGCGGCATGCCGATCATACCCTGTTGGAAGTTCATGCCGTACATGGAGAAAATGAGAGTCGGAATCGATAGCGTGATTGAGATCATCGTGAAGATGCGCATCACGTTATTCAGATTGTTCGACACGATCGAGGCGAACGCGTCCGTCATGTTCGCGAGAACGCCGCTGTAGATGTTCGCCATCTCGATGGCCTGCTTGTTCTCGGTGATCACATCTTCAAGCAGATCCTCGTCTTCCGGGTACTGTTTGATGCGTGTGAGCGTCATGAGCTTCTCCATGACGATCTCGTTCGATTTGAGCGACGTGTTGAAATACACCAAGGTCTTGCTCAGTTCGAGCAGCATGAGGATCTCGCGGTTCTGCATGGAGTGGCGCAGTCGCAGTTCGAGTTTATCGGTCTCCCGGTCGATGATGCGCAGGTACCGCAGGTACATCGTCGCGTTTCGATAGAGGATCTGCAGAATGAATCTGGATCGCATGAAGGTGTTGAATCCCCGGATCGTGCCTTCCATGAACGGATGGAGCACCGGGGTGTCCTGCATGCACACGGTGATGATCATCGTCTTCGTCACGATGATCGACAATGGTATCGTCTCGTACCAATCCCTGCCGCTGCGTTCCTCCACCGTGGGAATGTCCACGATGATCATCGTGTAGTCGTCCTCCACGTCCACGCGCGAACGTTCCTCGTCGTCGAGCGGGGCGCGCAGATCGGCGAGGTCGATGCCTGTCTCCTGCGAGACGGTGGCGAGCTCGACATCGGTGGGATCGGCCAATGCCAGCCAGGAGCCGTTCTCGGGTTTCGAAATCTGCCGTACCTGGCCGTCAACGGTACTGAACATACGCAACATGGGGCATCACCCGCCTTCATCGTGTCCGGCATTCGCCACTGGACCCGCGACGCCACACGTGAGGGCGTGCATGCGTCGCGGGCGCTTTCAAGCCAACGCACCAGCATACTCACAGGGTTGAGACAGCCGGACAACATCGGACTAGATCAGCGGTTTCCACGCCGGCATGTTCGGATTGCGCAGGTACGCCGGGCCGTTCTCCCAGTCAACGGCGTCCGCCACATCCGGTCCCTTGTCGTATTCCGTAAGATGGAACAGCACGGAATTCGAGGTGTACTGGGGCTCCATACGGCTCCAGAATGCATTGCGCATGCCGGTCAGATTGTCAAGATGCGAATCTGGCAGACCCATGAGGTTTCCAATGGTTGCGGCGATCCATGAACCGTGGGAGACGACGAACAACGTGGTGGGCTCATCCATGTACTGGGGGTCGTCGCAATAGGAACGGATTGTGGAACCGCCACGTTTGCCAAGGTCGGGGCGGCTTTCCACCCCATAGGCCGCCTCGCCGCCCTCGTGGGCCTTCCAGGAGTCATAGCCTTCCGGATATCGTTCCTTGATCTCCTCTCGGCTCATCCCCTCCCATTGACCGAAATCACGTTCGCGCAGACGCGGATCGAGTGTCACGTCCAATCCCAGAGGGTCGGCGAAGGCATGGGCCGTCTGTTGGGCCCGGAAGAGATCCGAGCTCACGACCACCATGCGGCGTCGCGACGCAGGGGCTTGCTCATATTCCGTGATGTCGCTGCGACGAATCCGTGGATCGGAGGGCTGGGGAAGCCTGTCCGGATGCCGGGCGATATTCGACACCTTGGCCCAATAGAACCGTTGGGCGAGTGTGAATCCGCTCATATCCACCTGCCATTGCCCCACGATATCGAGTGGAATGTCGATCTGCCCCTGCAAGCGCCGTTGCAAATTGAATGCGGTGCGCCCGTGGCGCATGAACATCACTTCATCGATCATTTCTTCCCGTCCCTTCTGTTCCCATCGCCCGGCATCGATCCGCATGGAACGAAAATGCCGAAGCCAGACGACAGGCTTCGGCATTTTCGGTATATGGCTCAGTCGTGCGAGATCACCGTGCCGGCCTTTGCACCGGCAGAGAGGTCGTCGATCTCGCTGATCTCCAGCACCGGGACGCAGGCGGGAACCTTGGTGCCACGTTCGTTGGCGAGCTTGACCTGTTCGTCGTAAATGGCATCGTCGGTGTGCAGCACTACTTCACCACGGAAGCGGTAGCCCTTCTTCTGTTCGAAGTTCACGAACGCCACGACCAACGGGCTGCCGTTCTCGAGGTTGCGGTAGGTCTGTCCGGCAGTGCGCTCATGATAGGCAAGATGGTTGTCGTCGAGCACGAACATCGACATCTTCGGACCGAGGTCGGGGATGCCGTCCTGGTTCACGGTGGCCACCCATGCCAGGTTGTTCTTGATGAATTCCTTCATATCTTCAGTCAGTTGCGCCATGATGTTCCTTTCGTCATGTATGACTACCACACTACGCGATGACATGGCGGCATATTCGGGTTTGCGCTGTGGAGGGATATAGGGAATGTAATAATTCAGAAGACGAAAACAAAAAACCCGGCATAGCCGGGTTGGTGGTGGAGCTAAGGAGATTCGAACTCCTGACCCTCTCCATGCCATGGAGATGCGCTACCAGCTGCGCCATAGCCCCAAACAGGTGTATATCACATACCTGCCATCGCAGATTGCCCTGCGATTCGTGGAGCTAAGGAGATTCGAACTCCTGACCCTCTCCATGCCATGGAGATGCGCTACCAGCTGCGCCATAGCCCCGTCGTTCTTCGAACGAACCTGTGTTAGATTACAACATTCTGTTTCGATGAGCAAATCGGCGTGTCGCATTGATGCGTTCTGGCGGAGCATATATGGGGATGGCCGGGAATCGATTCTCGGCCATCCCCATATATGTCTACTATTGCTGAGCTTGCGAACCGTCTTTCTTTTGGGTGGTGCCTGAATTGGTTCCGTCATTGCCGGAACCTCCCGAATCACCATTGCCGGAATCCGTGTTCTGCGCATCACCCGAATTGCCGTCCTGACCAGCGGAACCGGTGCCCGCAGTCCCGGACCCATTCGAGTTCTGGGACCCGGACGACCCCGAGGATCCGGGGTTCGATGAGTCAGAGCCTGAGGTTCCCGAACCAGTATTCGCATTGCCCGAAGAGGATCCCGTGGATTGTCCATTCCCGTCCGATGTCGAAGAATCCTTCGTATGACGCGAATCGGTATCACTTCCCGCTCCACCCTGCTGGGATCCGCTCTGCGTGGGCGCCGGCGTCTGTGTGGGCGTCTGGGTGGACATCTCAGCCGGCGTCTGCGAGTAAGTGGGGCTTACCACATCACGCACCACGGAGTCGGTGCCCTTGCCTCCCGTCAAGGCGAGGATGACACCTGCGGTGATGCCGACCGCCACCAGACCGGAAATCAGTGCGACAATCACGGCCACACGTTTGTCATGCTTGGTCATCTGCGGCTTCGTACCAGCCTGCGGGTGCTTCGAAGCATCGGTGGCATGGGTTCCGGAGACCACGGTGCGTGTGCCACGGGAGTCATCGGAATGCACAGGTGCGATGGTCTGTGTGTCGTCGATATCGGCCTTGGAGTGGTCGCCTGTATGTGCGTTGGCATGCGACGGAGCGACCCCAGCCTGTTGTGCGGCATCCTGGAGCTTCTTGCTCGACGCGTCAATCACGTTCTGATAGAGCTGGGACGCCGCAGTGGAGACGATGGAGGCCACGGCCACGCCGATTACCGAACCTGCGATGCCTATCTTCGACGACAGCAGAAACGATGTCACCGCGGCCAAGGCGCCTGCCAGCAGCTGCGAGAACGATATTCCTTTGAAGAAGTTTTTCACGGTGCTTTCAATGTCCAGATATGGTTGGAGGCGCGATCGTCATCCGCGCCTCATAGTTTTCGTCTTCACAGCATACACGCCAAGACTTGGGGTGTCCTGCCATTTCGCTGGCAAGGTGTCTGGGCGCTCCCAATACTGCGTATCGGCCAGGGCGGGTCCATGGTTGTAGTCCTCCATGATCCACCGGCTGTCCATGCCCATATTGGCCCTTCTCAGTCTGGCCCAGTGCGCGTTGCGCATCGAGGTGAGCGAGATGAAATCCGGATATCGTCGTTCGATGCCGAACAGCACCTGCAGCGCGTTTTCGATGAGCGCGCCATGGGAGAATACGAACAGGTCGGTGTCGTCATCGCATTCATGGGCCCAATCATTCATGGCCTCCATGCCGCGGGCACCGGCATGTTCGTGGGATTCGGCGCCATGATTCATCTCGCCGCCCATGCCCCGGCACCACGAGTCGAAGTCCTGCGGGAAATTGGCCTGCAGGTATGCGCCGGATCGGCCTTCGAATTCACCGAAATGCCGCTCGCGCAACCGTTCGTCGGCATGCACTTCGAGCCCCAGTCGATCGGCGAAGGCATGTGCCGTCTGCATCGAACGTTCGAGGTCGGAGGACACAACGAGCTGGTGCCGTGATGGGTCTGGCAGCACATATAGCTCAATCAGTGCCTGGGCGGACTGGTTCACCTGCCACAGCCCGACCTCATCGAGCGGAATGTCGATCGATCCCTGCACCAGCCCTTGTCTGTTGTATGAGGTGCGGCCATGGCGCACCAGCGTGACGTGGCGTGCGTACGGTTCCATTCGTCCACCGTCACTCTTCGGTATCGGCGTCGCTGGGCTCGATGCCCCGGCTTTCTGGATGCTCCAGTTCGAGGTCAACCGGTTCACAATCACGCCACAGGCGTTCGAGATTGTAGAAGTCACGTGCCTCGTCATGCATGATGTGAATGATGAAATCACCGTAGTCGAGCAGCACCCACTGCGCCTCCTCGACACCTTCCCTGGACCGCGGCTTACGGCCTCCATCCTTGAGGAACAGCTGCTTCTCGACCTCCTCGGCAATGGCCAGAACCTGACGTTCGTTCGAAGCGGAAGCGATCATCATGAGGTCGCAGATGCCGAGTTTGTCGCCCACGTTGTAGGCCACAACGTCCTGAGCCTTCATGCCATCGGCCGCAGTCGCGGCGATGCGCACCGAATTGATGGATTGTTCCAAAGCATTCATTTCAACGCTCCCAAGCTGGTTTCCAGTTGTCTACAACATGCTGCGTGTTCTCGGAGTACACCATCGCGTCGTCCGGGACATCATGTCGGATGACCGATCCCGCACCGCTGGTGACACCGTCCCCCACATTGACCGGCGCAACGAACAGATTGCCGGCGCCGATATGTACGTCGGAGCCAATATGGGTGTGGTTCTTGTGCACACCATCGTAGTTGGCGGTGATGGTGCCGCCGCCGATGTTCGTGTTCTCGCCGAGATCGGCATCGCCCACATAGCTCAGATGGGGCACCTTGGTGCCATCGCCGATGTGCGCCTTCTTCATCTCGACGAAAGCCCCCGCCTTCGAACCGGTGCCGATCTCGTTTCCCGGGCGCAGGTACGTCCACGGACCGATGTTCGCTTCCCGGCCTATGCGGCTCTCCTGCACGCGGGAACGCTCCACATGAGCGCCCGACTCGACCGTCGCGTCGATGAGCGTGGTGTAGGGGCCGACCACTGCATCATGGGCGATTGTGGTGTGCCCCTGCAGGAAGCAGCCTGGCAGAATCACCGCATCCGACTCAATCTCCACCTCGTCTTCTATCCAAGTGGTCTGCGGATCGACGATGGTGACGCCGTCGAGCATCCACTGCCTGCATACACGCAGATTGTGCGCCTTGGACAGCGACGCGAGCTGCACACGATCGTTGACGCCCTCGACGCTCAAGGGGTCGGGCGCGGCGAAGGCACCGACCTTACTCACCTGCCGTGCGACGATGAGTGCATCCGTCAGATAGAACTCCCCTTGTGCATTGTCGGCATTCAGATTGGCGATGGCCTGTTCGAGCACCGCGGCATCGAACACGTACACCGATGTGTTCACCTCACGGACCGCGAGTTCGGAGCTGTTGCCGTCCTTCTGCTCCACGATCTTGAGCACGTTGCCGTCGGCATCGCGAATGATGCGGCCATATCCAGTCGGGTCGTCAAGCACGGTGGTGAGCACGGTGGCTCCGTCACCACTGTCACGGTGGTAATCCAGCAATTGCCTGAGTGTGGAGGTATCGAGCAGCGGCATGTCGGATGCGGTGATGAGCACAGTGCCGGAAAGAGGACCCTGCTTTCCGAGCTGCTCCATCGCGCATTGCACAGCACGTCCCGTACCCGGGATCTCGTCCTGTTCCACAATGAGCACAGCGTCATCATAGGAGCGGGCCGCTTCTGCCACACGCTGTGCCTGATAACGCACGACAACGGCGAGTGTCTCGGGATCGAGAGCCCCAACCGCATCCATGACCCTGTTGAGGAAGGTCTTTCCTGCGAATTCGTGCAGCACTTTCGGTTTGCTGGAACGCATGCGCGTCCCCTCCCCTGCTGCGAGGACGATTGCCGCGGTCAACGTCATGGACTGCCTCCAAACCTATAAACGACGAACGCCTAATCCGCGTATGCGGACCAGGCGTCCAATTGCTCCCCCACCTGGACTCGAACCAAGACAAAGGGTTCCAAAGACCCGTGTGCTGCCATTACACCATGGGGGAACGGCGGAGTGACTCCGCCAAGTGTTCATTATGCCATATGCCCAGACTTTTCGCCGCCGGTGTGTTTCACATCGGCACAGCGACCAATCAGGCGAACAGGAATCCCTGCCCGTGATGTTCGGGGTAGGTGTCGAACAATTCGGCCACTGAGCCGTCCTCGAATACGGCCTTGATGGCGGAGGAAAGCAGAGGGGCGATGGAAAGCACCGTGAGACCGTCCCACCGCTTCTCCTCGGGAATCGGAACGGTATCGGTCAGCACCACCTCACGAGCGCCGCATGACTTGAGACGATCGACTGCCGGTCCGGAGAGCACGCCATGGGTGGCCACCACGGTCACTGACTTGGCTCCGGCCTCACGAAGCACCTGACATGCCCCGGCGATGGTTCCCGCGGTGTCGATCAAATCGTCGACCAGAACGCAATCCTTGCCCTTGACATCGCCCACGACACGGTTCGCCTTGGCCTGGTTCGGCCGCGTGATGTCACGGGTCTTGTGCACGAAGGCCAGCGGACCGCCGCCCAGGCGTTGCGCCCACTGCTCAGCGACACGGATGCGCCCGGCATCCGGCGAGACGACGGTGACATTGTCGAGATGACCATCGAAACGATCTCGAATATAGTCGACCAATACCGGCATGGCAATCAGATGATCCACAGGTCCGTCAAAGAAGCCCTGGGTCTGGGCCGCGTGCAAATCGACGCTCATCACGCGATCAGCGCCGGCAGTACGCAGCAAATCGAAGACGAGACGGCAGGAGATGGGTTCGCGGCCACGATGCTTCTTGTCTTGACGGGAATAGCCGAGCAATGGGCATACAGCGGTGATCGACCTGGCTGAAGCGCGCTTCAGTGCATCGATCATGATGAGCTGTTCCATGATGCTTTTGTTCACCGGAGTGCAATGACTCTGCAGCACAAACACGTCGGCTCCGCGAACGGATTCGGTGTAGCGCACATACATCTCGCCATTGGCGAAGTCGTAGGCGGTGGTCTCGAGAACATCGATGCCGAGCTGGTCCGCAACGTCGGTGGCCAGCTTGGGATGCGCCCTGCCTGTTACGAGAATGAGATTTTTATCGGGTTTCCCCTCGAGAATTGCACTCACCGTGTCTCCAAACGTCGGTCGTCGGTTACGCGTCCAATCATAAATCGCTGTTTCGACTGAGCGGCGCGATGCCAGGGGCGGTGACGTGCCGCTACTTCGCGTCCTCGTCGTAGATGCCGTGCTTGGCTATGTATTGCACCACGCCATCCGGCACCAGGTACCACACGGGTTCCCCGTTGCGCGCACGTTGACGAACATCGGTGGAGGAAATGGCCAGTGCGGGAATCTCCAACATATCTACCTTGCCGGCCGGCAGCGGGACCTTCGAAGAGTAACCGGGGCGTGTCACCGCCACGAAATGGGCGATGTCGAACATGCGCTCGGCGTCTTTCCACCGCATGATCTCCGCGACGGCGTCGGCACCGGTGATGAAGAACAGCTCGGCATCGGGGTAGCGGGCGCGAATGTCTCGCAGCGTATCGATGGTGTAGGTGACGCCGGGGCGGTCTATGTCGACACGCGAGACGACGAACTTCGGATTCGAGGCGGTTGCGATGACCGTCATCAGGTAGCGGTCCTCCTCGTTCGTCACATGCCTGTCAAGCTTGAAGACCGGACGCCCGGTGGGTACGAAGATCACCTCGTCAAGGTCGTAGACCCACGCCACCTCGGATGCCGCCACCAGATGCCCGTTGTGAATCGGATCGAAAGTGCCGCCCATGATGCCGATACGCGCATGGGCGTGCCAGTTGCCCCGAGCCGAACGGCGCCCGTGCTGCGAGACGAGCTCCACCTCGCGTTGTGCGTAGGGCGACAGCTCGGACATGCTCCGATCGATGGGTGTGGTGCCGTTCATTCGCTGGCCCGATCCGTGCCGCGACCAGCTTCATCGGCATCAAGAGCGGCTTTTTGCACATCCTTGGCCAGACCGCTCTCCCCGTTGTCGTTCATCACGGTGTCGGAATCGATCTTGCCCATGTCCTCATCCCATTCATCCTGCACCACACGACGGATTTCCGCGAATGTGGGCAGCAGGAACTTGGGCTGGTAGATGCTGCGTACACGGGCCACTCGTTCGGTGATGCGAATGAGGGTGTCGGTCATGCCGTCGATATCGCCATCCTGTTCCATCGTGCGGAACTTGTCGACGTACTCCTCCATCAGGCGAATCTGCTCGTCGACGGTGCGCCGGTCCTCATCGGTCGGCGCGTTCAGGCCCTTTGCGTGCTCGTCCGGCCATCCGATGAGCACGGCATCCGCATACTCAAGCGACGCGCGCTGCCCTGCGGTCGCAATGCCATCCTCGATCTGCACCACGAACACATACCGCACCAGGCTCAACCGCTCGGCAGTGAGTCGGAGCGCGATGAACGGGTCATCCAAGTCAAGCCCCCACGGGTTGACGGGCGCGTCAGACACCACCTCGGTCATGCCGCCGGCACCGTCTTCGCGTTCATCCAACCGTTCCATACCTTCCTGCACCCCGTTCATGCGCGCACCTGCCCATTGCCGTAGCCGACCCATTTCGTCGTCGTCATCTCCTGAAGCCCCATGGGGCCTCGTGCATGAAGTTTCTGGGTGGAAATACCCAGTTCGGCGCCGAAGCCGAACACCCCGCCATCGGTGAAACGCGTGGAGGCGTTCACCATCACCACGGCGGAATCGATCGCCTTCGTGAAGCGTTCGATGTTCGTGTAGTCCTGGGAAAGGATCGATTCGGTGTGATGTGTGGAGTACCGGTTGATATGGTCGATGGCCTCATCGAGCGAATCGACGATGCGCACGCCAATCTCCAACGCCAGGTATTCGGTGCCCCAATCCGCTTCGTCGGCGGCGAGCAATTGGATGTCCCTGACGTCCGCATCGCCCATGATCCGCATCGACAGCTCGTCCGCATGGATGGTCACGTGGGCGCGCGCCAGTGCCTGCGCCATTCTCGGCAGGAACCGCCGGGCGATGTCCCTATGCACGATGAGTTTCTCCGCGGCGTTGCATACGCCCACGCGTTGCGTCTTCGCATTGACCACAATGTCGATCGCCTTGTCGATGTCGGCGGAGGAATCGACGTAGATATGCACATTCCCGGCCCCGGTCTCGATCACCGGAACGCGCGACTCACGCACCACGGATTGAATGAGACCGGCTCCGCCTCGGGGGATGAGCACATCGATATGGCCTGTCGCCCGCATCATCGCACGCGCACCTTCCCGGCCATAGCGGTCGACCGATGCCACAAGTGCCGGGTCGAAATGCAGTTCCTGCAGCACCTCGTCTATCACCTGCAACGTAGCGGCGTTCGTGCGCTCCGCGGCATGGCCGCCACGCAGTATGGCCGCATTGCCGGACTTGAGGCACAGGGCCGCCACGTCGACGGTCACATTCGGACGCGCCTCGTAAATCATGCCGATCACGCCAAGCGGTACACGCTGCTGCTGCAATCGCAGCCCATTACCCAGATCGTAGCCTCGCACAATCTCGCCAACCGGATCCGGCAGGGTGGCTACATGGCGCACCCCCTGTGCCGCTGCGGCCACACGTACGACGTCGAACTTGAGTCGGTCGAGCTTGCCCTGATCCATGCCTGCATCAAAGGCGGCCTGCATGTCCATGGCATTGGCGTCGGCGATATCGCTCGCATGCGCATCCAATGCATCGGCAATCGCCATCAGCACACCGTTCTTGGTGTCGGCGGTCGCTTGCGCCAGTTCATGCTGTGCCATGGCCGCCGCGTCGGCGAGCGCGTTCACCGCCTGCTGCACGTCGCCGCTCACCGGGGTCTGAAGCTCATTCGTATTCGTCATAGACCCAAGAGTAGTGGCAGTTGCCTACAGCGCACAACGGTTTGTTCCATTGGACGGACGCGTGTCGGTGTGCTCCATACGCTCCACATATAATGTGTCTCGGCAATCCGTCTATTGGCGAAGGACACAGTAACGCATGAGCACTTTCCACAGCACACGCAGCAGCGACGAGGCATTCACATCCAAGCAGGCGATACGCAAGGGCATCGCCGACGATGGCGGTCTGTTCGTCACCGACGCCCTTGGGGAGACGAAGATTGACATCAGCGACCTTGCCGGGAAAAGCTATCAGCAGATTGCTTTGAAGGTGTTGTCGGTGCTGCTTGACGACTACACCGAGGAGGAGCTTTCCCAGTGCATCGCCGAGGCATACGGCTCCCAATGGAGCGACGAGCGCATCACTCCGGTCAAACCGCTGGGCGACGACTTCATCATGGAATTGTTCAACGGGCCGACCTGTGCGTTCAAGGACGTCGCGTTGCAGATCCTTCCCCGGCTGATGGCCCGCACCACTCCGGCGGACGGGGATCGCGATGAGAGGATCATGATTGTCACCGCGACCTCCGGGGATACCGGCAAGGCGGCGCTTGCCGGCTTCGCGGATGCGGAGGGCACCGGCATCACGGTGTTCTATCCGCAGGGCAAGGTCTCCCGCGTCCAGGAACTGCAGATGACCACGCAGCAGGGGTCCAATGTGAACGTATGCGCGGTGGATGGCAATTTCGATGATGCCCAGTCCACGGTCAAACGCATCTTCGGCGACCGTGATCTCGCATCGCGCCTTGAGGCGGACGCCCACGTTCGACTTTCCTCTGCGAATTCGATCAATGTGGGGCGTCTCGTGCCGCAGGTCGTCTATTATTTCTCGGCTTACGCACAGCTGCTTGAACAGCAGGTGATCAATGTGGGCGACCAGGTGGACTTCGTGGTGCCCACCGGTAATTTCGGCAATGTGCTTGCCGGATATTACGCCAAGCTGCTGGGTCTGCCGGTGCGTCAGCTCGTCGTCGCCTCCGACCGCAACAATGTGCTCTTCGACTTCCTCACCGCCGGCACCTACAACAGCAAGCGACCGTTCTTCGAGACAACGTCGCCGTCCATGGACATTCTCGTCTCCTCGAATCTAGAGCGCATGCTCTACTACATGAGCGAGAAGGATCCGCGTATGATCACCTATCTCATGAACGACCTCGCCGAATGGGGAACCTACGAGGTGCCTCCTGAGATGCTCATGGAGATTCGCAAGGTGTTCGCCACCGGTTGGGCCGATGAGGATCAGGTGCGCGAGATGATCGCCGACTGCTGGGATCGCAACCACTATGTGATCGACCCGCATACCGCATGCGGTTATTTCGTGATGCAGCAGATGCCAGCGGATCCGCAGGTGCCTCGTGTGCTGCTGTCCACTGCCAGCCCGTACAAGTTCCCGCGCGTGGTCAATGAGGCGCTTGGACTGAAGGCGGATGGCACCGATTTCGAATGCATGGACGAATTGCATGCCAAATCGGGCACGCCGATCCCGCAGATGCTGCGGAATCTGGAGAATGCCGAGGTGCGGTTCCGCGACTGCGTCGAGGTGAGCGACATGGGCCACTACGTCGAGGAATGCGCCGACCGACTGTAGTCATGCGCGATGCATATGGGGCCGGTCCCTCCGCGGAGGGACCGGCCCCATCATATTAGTCAACGGGAATCGGACTGTCGTATTTTCCTTGAATCATGCGAGCTGACGTGGTGCCTGGGTAAAGTCGAACAGCACGCCATCGGTGGTTTCGCAGATGCGTTCCCAGTGCATGGCCGAGGAGTCGTCCTGCACTCCCCACACATGCATGCCGGCGCGTTTCGCAGATTCCACCGCCGTGAGCAGATCCTCGAACACGGTGCAATGTGCCGGCTCGACGCCAAGCAACTGCGCCGTATGGAGGAAGATGACCGGGCTGTCCTTGCCGCTGCTGCCGTCATCACCCGTGCCCACGACCACGTCGAACAGATCGTAGATGCCCGCATGACGCATCGCCGGCTCCCGCAATGAGGGGAGCATCGACGTGGCCACCGCCAGCCGTGCCCCGCTTGCGCGCAGCCATTCCAGATATGCCCGCGCGCCCGGCTTGAGCTCGACTGTCGTGGTGTACGCCTCATAGGCGAGATCGTTCCACTCCCGCATGAGTTCCTCGGGCGTGTCGTCGAGACCGAATCTGCGGATCGTATATGCGGCGATGTCGTGGAACTGCATCGCGCTCACCTTCTGCATGTAGTCTGCCGGCACGTCGAATCCGCGTCTGCCGAGGAATTCGACATCCACCGCGTCCCATACGCCCATCGAGTCGAGCAGCGTGCCGTCGAGGTCGAAGATCGCCGCCTTTCCACTGTTGACTCCGGCTGCATTCCCCATATTCGCCATGTGCCCCCCCCTATTCGATCTCGGATTCGTGCAGTAGCTCGCGCGCATGTTCCAGCGATGTCTTCGACTCGCTGCCGGCGAGCATGCGTGCGATCTCGCGCACACGTTCGCCGCCGCTCACCTCACGCACGGTGGTGTGTGTGCCGTCTTTACCGGTCTCCTTGCTCACCACATACTGGCGTTCGGCCCACGATGCCACCTGCGGCAAATGCGTGACGACGATCACCTGGTTGCGTCGTGCGAGTCTGGCGAGACGTCTGCCGAGTTCCACCGCCGCCTTGCCTCCCACACCGGCATCCACCTCATCGAAAATGAACGTCATGCCGGCGCTCGCATTCTGCGACGAATCCGAATCCTGTGAGGAATCCGCGGCACAGAGCTCCAAAGCGAGCATAAGACGGCTCAGTTCTCCGCCGGATGCGCTTTTGCCCATGGGAAGGGGCGCCGATCCCGGGAAGGGGGTGAAGAGGAATTCGATGTCGTCGATTCCGGTGGCGTCGAGCATCCCTTCCCCGGTGCGGGGTGTGACCACGATGTCGAGTTTCGCTCCGGACATGGCGAGCTGTCCAAGCTCACGGTTCACCTGGGCGCTCAATGCATTCGCCGCGTCGGTTCGCGCCTCCGACAACGCCCGCCCGCAGACTATCGCCTCATCTCGCAGCCGGTCACGTTCCTGTTCCAGGGAATGCAGCTGTTCCGGCGACGCGTCGAGATCCTCCACATCGATCTTCGCGCGATCGCGCCATTGGAGTACGTCAGCGAGAGTGGGTCCCCAGCGCTGTGCCAACTCGTTGAGATCATGAATTCGCCCGTTGATTGAATCCAGATTACCTGTCTCACCGTCCGCATCGAGGGAACGGGATAGGGAGAACACGACGTCGTCTATTTCAGCGCCTGCCGATTCAAGACGTTCGGCCAATTGTTCGTAATCCCCCACCGCATGGATGCCGCGCAACGACTGCACGGCGCCGGCGATGAGCTGGCCGACACCGGCTGTGCCTTCCGCACTCTCGAATTGTGAGGCATCCAGATATGCCAACGCATGCTCGACGCCGCTGGTGATCTGCTCGGCATGTTCGATGCGGTCACGTTGGTCCATGAGTTCCTCGAGCTCGCCATCATGCGGATCCACACGGTCGATGCGTGCTATGGAATCCCTGAGATAGTCCGCCTGCTGGCGCATGGACGACTCCTGCGTCTGCAGTCTGTGCAGCCGCTCGCACACACTGCGGTATTTCTCATAGGATTGGTTGAACGATTCACGGGCCTTGCCATCGCGGGCATAGACATCGAGGAATTCACGCTGTCGGGCAACCGAGGCGATACGCAGTTGATCGGTCTGCCCATGAATGGTGATCAGGTTCGATGCCACTTCGCCGAGCAATGAGCGCGGCACGCTTTTGCCGCATAGCACGGAACGCGAACGCCCCTTCGCCGGCACACTACGCGAGAGGAAGAGCCCATCGTCATCGACCGGAATTCCCGCCTCGGCAAGCATGGCACGCAACGGATCCCGCTCCCCCAGCGCGAAAATCCCCTGGGCCCATGCCTGGTCTGCTCCGGATGCCACGCGACTCGCATCCGCAGTCCCTCCGGAGATCATGCGCAATGCGTTGAGTAACATGGATTTTCCGGCACCGGTCTCTCCGGTGATCGCCGTCATCGACGGCGCGGGAGTGATTGCCGCTGATTCAATCGGCCCCAGGTCTCGAAGTTCGAGCTCCTCAAGCATGTTCACCATCCATGTCGTCTACTCACACTGCCGCCGGTTGGTTTCGCCGTCGCGGCATCGCTGAAATCTGCAGCTTCACAGTATACCGTGCCACCTCTTGGTTGGCCAGACCGATGCGGCTGACGAGCGGCTCCTAGCACTCATCCCCCTCATCCCCTTCGCCTTTGAGCGAGGTTCCCTGCAGATCAGTGAGGAGGCGTCCGTCGGTGTCCTCATGTTTGGAGGCGTTCTGTTCGCGCCAGCCCTCCACCGGCAGATTGAATTTGGTGACCAGCCGGTTCGTGAACGGCACGTCGGAGAGCCGCGCCAGTCGGAGTTTGCTTGCGGACTGGCGAATCTCCACGCGCGTCCCCTTCGCCAATGCCAGCTGACGGCGCCCATCACAGCAGATCCAGCCGCCTGAAGTGGAATCGTCATGGATCGTGAACTGCAGTGTCGATGTGGAACCGATCACAATCGGCCGGGAGAACAGCGCGTGGGCGGCCAATGGCACCATCAGAAGAGCCTGCACATCCGGCCAGATGATCGGCCCTCCTGCAGAGAACGCATAGGCGGTCGAGCCGGTGGGAGTCGAGACGATCACACCATCGCATCCGAACGAGCTCATGGCCACTCCATCGATGCCGATGCTCATCTCCACCATCTTGCCGCGGTCGGCACGCTCTATCGTCACATCGTTCAGGGCCCAGTCGCTCAAAGCCTCGGCGGCCCCCGGCAGCCACACGTCGACGTGGGCCACCATACGTTCATCTATCCGGTAATCATGGTCGCAGATGCGCCGAATCGCCTCCTCGAGCTGGAAGCTTTCGAATTCCGCGAGGAAACCAACATGCCCCATGTTGATGCCTATGATCGGCACATCGGTGCAATGCACCAGTTCCGCGGCGCGCAGAATGGTTCCATCGCCGCCCAGCACCACGACGATCTCGGTGTCGGGGGGAACGGTCTGCGGCAGCGTGCCGAAATCGGGAATGGTGTTCGTGTCTATCAGTGTGACATCGAAGCCGCCACGTTCGAGCTGCAGCAATGTATCTTGCACAATGGTGCCGGTCTCACGCAATTTCTTATGGGTCACCACAACTGCATGTCGTACCTTGGCCATCTTCACCTCGCAAAAGCTCTTCGCATATCATAGCCCAATACATACCAGGCACCATTCCGTGGAATCGGGATGGCAACCGGCACACAGACCTCCAATCAGCCCCGAATGAAGTGGTCGATCTGGTCCTGTTTGCCCATGATGATCAGCTCGTCGTTGCGTTTCAATTGCAGATCGTTCGAAGCATATTGGAATTCATGGCCCGGCGATTTCACGCCGACGATCGTCACACCGTACCTGTCATGAATCTTCGCCTCACCGATCGTATACCCGACGAATTGCGGTGGCGTATGGATCTTGACAACGCTGTAGGCGCCTTCGAGCTCGATGTAATCGAGGTAATTGCCTGAGACGAGGTGGCCGACGCGCTTGCCGGCGTCGGTTTCGGCGTTGATGATGTGACGGGCACCGATGCGCTGCAGAATGCGGGCATGTTCCTTCGACACGGATTTGGCCCAGATGTCGGAGATGCCCGCGTCCAGCAGATTGCCTGCCGTGATGACGGAGGCCTCCACCGAATCGCCGATGGCGACGACGGCAGTGTCGAAGTCGGAGGCGTTGAGCTGCTCAATGGCGAGCACGTCGGTCATGTCGGCCTGCACGGTGGGAATCTGCGATGACCATCGGTTGACGAGCTCCGGATCCTTGTCCACGGCAAGAACATCCTGTCCAAGCGCATCGAGAGTCGTCGCGACGGCACTTCCGAATCGACCAAGCCCCACCACAAGCACACTGCGGTTTTCCGGCATGTTCCTCCCTTTCCTGCGCAACACGCGCTTATCTCATCACACCACTATATCCGCCGGTGGGGTCTCTTCCCCGTCGCGGAATCGAATCCATCAGCCGACGACTATCTGGCCTTCTGGGTAACGGACCACGTCGAGTTCCTTCGGCCTGCTCACGGCGTAGGCCAGCGTCATCGGACCCAGCCGCCCCACAACCATGGCGGCAGCCAGCACATAGAGCGACGCAGGATTGTTTTCCTGGGCCACACCCACCGTGTAACCGCCCAAACCGAATGCCGAGCAGGTGTCGAACATGGCGTGGCTGAACGAGGAGTCCGTGATGAGCATGAGCGCCACCGATGCGATGAACACCAGGGCAATGCAGGAGGCCGTAATCGAGATGGCGGTCATGATCACATGTTGCGGGATGCGTTTGTGGAACGCATTGACGTCGATATGGCCGGTGAACGCGGCCTTGCACACCAGCAGAATCACAGCCAGGGTCGTGACGCGTATGCCACCCGCCGTCGAAGTGGAGCCGCCTCCGATGAACATGACGACGCTCATGAACACCTTCGTGCACTCCTTCACCCCCGGCACCCAGGACAGATCGAAGCCGCTGCTTCGCGGCATCACGGCCGCCACCATCGCACGGCGCATACGGGTGTCGACATCGCCGTCCTTGAAAAGTGTCGGATTATCCCATTCGACGGCAAGGAACCATATCAGCGACATGAACACGATGGCGAAGGTCATGATCATCGTGATCTTGGTGTGCAGTGACCAGTACTTCGGCGATTTGTGCATGCGCGCCGTACGGAAGATGTTGAGCAGCACGGGGAAGCCGAGCGTCCCGCAGAAGGCGCTCATCATGATCGGCAATCCAACGGCCCAATTGTTCACGTATAGGCCCGCGCCGTCGGGTGTGAATCCCGCGTTATTGTATGACATGACGGCGAAGAACAACGACTCCCACAGTGTGCGCCCCACGTTCCCCTTGTTTACGGAGAGCAATCCCGGGAACAGTGCGAAGAACGTGACGACCTCGATGACGAGCGTGGTCATGAGCACCACCTGCAGCACGCCGCGGATCTCCGACAGCTTGTTGGTGCCGAGTTCATTCGCCGCCAGCAACCGTTGCATGGCCTTCAAATGGTGGTTGACGGCCAGGGCAATGAGCGAGGCGAAGGTCATGACGCCCAAGCCTCCCATCTGCACCGAGAAGATCAGCACCACCTGCCCGAAGATCGTCCAATGGTCCGTCGTGTTCACCACCGAGATGCCGCAGGTGGAAAGAGCGGAAACCGCGGTGAAGAACGCAGTCGAGAACGAGGTCTTTCTGCCGGGCTGGGTGGCGATCGGCAGGCACAGCAATGAGGTCGAGACTGTGATGAGCGCGAGGAAGTAGATGATGGTGAGACGACCGGGGTGCGAGTTCAGTCGATAGGACAGCGAACGGCTATGAGGATTGCGCTCCTCATAAGCGTTGCGTTCGAAGGTGTCTCCGGAGAACCACCAACCGAAACCCTTGGAGGTCTCGGAATTGGATGCCGATTCATCGAACAGGAGATTGGCCATGTGTCCTCCTGTTCATCACCGGTCAATTTCGTCTGCGGGCAGGTCTGGGTCGCGGCGCGCCCGCAGCGGTCCATGCCGCGAAACGGCACGCGACAGCACCTGTTTGCATAAGCCATTGTAGGAACACAAGGGACCAAAAGCGAATTCACCGCTCATCGAAACAGATGCCTGTCAGGAGGTGTCGCCACAACTCCTCGCAGGAGTCCCGCACCGCCGACACTCGCCACGTTTTATATTCCATGACGCAGCATATGGAATCACGACGATTGCGACATACGCAGATAGAGGAGATACTCGGCATTGCCATGGGTGCCTTCGATTGGAGAGGGAGCGCTCGCCACAACCTGCAGACCGTGTTCGCGCGCACAGCGTTCCACCCGTTCGAGTGCCTGCTCTCGCAACGACGGATCGGTGACGATGCCGTTCTTGCCCAGTCTCCCCTTCTGTCCCACTTCGAACTGCGGTTTCACCAGCAGCACGATCTGTGCCGCAGGTGCCGCCACCTCGGCAATGGCGGGCATCAGATATGTCAGGGAGATGAACGATACGTCGGAGACGATGACCTCCGGCCGATATGGCAGGTCGTCGACCCCCACATACCGCATGTTCACTCCGCTCACCTCGATGACACGTGGATCGTCGGCGATACGTGGATCAAGCTGCCCGTGGCCGACGTCGAGCGCGATCACCTGTGCGGCGCCCCTACGCAACAGCACATCGCAGAATCCTCCCGTCGAGGCCCCGATATCCAGGCAATGCTTGCCTTCAACCGAGGTGAATCCCGCTGGCGCGAACGCGTCGAATGCTCCCAGCAGCTTGAGTGCACCACGCGACACATAATCGTCTTCCATGGCCATGTGCACACTGATGGTCGATTCCGGCTGCACTGCGTATGCCGGCTTTGTCTGTGGATGCCCGTTGACGTGCACCTTGCCCGTTTTGATCAGGCGTTGCGCCTTGGATCGCGATTCACCCGTCGCATTGGCGACCACGACGTCGAGACGCTCTTCGTGCATCCCCGTGTGTTCATATTCCATATGGGTCATGCTGATTCATCCACGACACGCCGGCAGGCTCACTCGCCGAGACTGAATTCAGGCAATGCGAATGCAGCGACATCCTGCCCGCTGTCCATAGCTTGCCAAGTCAAAGCGCAGGCCGCCCGCAGCGCATTGACGTCGTTGGGGTCGTTCACGGTGAGTCGCCGATGGGTCAGACTGGCCTGCGCTTGCGCGCAAGTTGCCCGAGTGCCGGCTTCATCCACGTCGATTCGTGGGTATGCCTCATTGAGACCGCGCAGATCACGCACAATGTAGGTGGGGCGCAGATGCTTCGGGGCGCACATCAGTTCGGTCGGATTCGTCACACCGGTGAGCACGGCCAGTGAGTCGTAGCCACCGCGGTTGCCTGCTTCGATGTCGGTGTCGAGGCGATCCCCGATTGCCAGGCTCCTTGCTTTGCAGACCGGTTCTGTCTCGCCTTGCGCGGCAAGTTCGCGTGCTTCGTCATACATGGCCGATTCCGGTTTGCCCGCCGAGGCGATGGGTTGCACGCCGGTGGCATTGATGACTGCCTGAATCATTGAGCCGCAACCTGGTGCGATGCCAGCTTCGCGTGGAATCGTCAGGTCTCGGTTCGTCACGAAATACATGGCGCCGTTCTCGACGGCGAATGACGCCTCCGCCAGCATCTGCCAAGTCATCTGCGGGAACCATCCCTGAATGACCGCCGTCGGATGATCGCTGGCGTATTGCACTGGTGTCAGGCCGGCTTTGCCCACCTCGTCCTGCAGGTGTTCCGCGCCCACCACCAACACTTTGGCACCCTGAGGTACATGCTTGGACACCATGCGTGCAGCAACGACCGACGAGGTGATGACCTGCCAGGGCTCCACGTCCAGTCCGAAACCACGCAATTGGTCAGCCACGACAGACTGCATCCGCGATGAATTGTTCGTCGTGTATTCAATGGTCATGCCGAGATGTTCGGCCTGACGAATGCTTTCGGAGGCAAAGGCCACCGGATCCTTGCCTCGATACACGACCCCGTCGAGGTCGAGCAGTGCCAAGGAATACGTCTGGCTCAACGGTGCTTCGGTGGCCTTCAACAATGTCACTCCGTCTCTTCCTTGATCTCCTCTTCGGAATCGCCGATCTCGGCGTCCTCCTCGTCGATGTCGTCCTGCGCATCCGTCAGATCGGGATCTGCCATCAGACCCTCCTCGTCGCGACGAGTGTTGCGCTCCTGCATTTCAGCCGGTTCAATGTCCATTTCGGCCCCTGCACGCTGTTCCTCCGCGGGGATGCGCGTCTCATCGTCCATGTTCACACCATCCTCATCGTCGAACGGCGCATACTGGGCGTCATCTGGGGTGACACCCAGCTTGGCCTGCAGATCCTCGGGAAGATCCTCGACGTCGTAGTCCACCACGAAGTCATCGTCGGTCTCATCCTGTTCGACGTCGGCATAGCGATCCTCGAGATCGTCGATGAGCTCATCCATCGCCACGGCCTCGTCACTGCGTCCCGATTCCTCGAGGAAGTACTGCTCGGCCTGGGCGGCGCGCATACGGTATTCGCCTGCAAGGCCCTTGGCATGCACGAGCTTGGACACGACCTCAATGGCCTGGTTCCACAACTTGAGATCGGCCAGGGCACCGGCGTAGACCAAGAACATCTCGGCCTTCGCCTCACCGGTGAGACGCTTCGCGTCATCACCCATGCACAGCTCGATGGCCTTCTTGGGCTTGCCGAGGCCACGCTCGCAATCGGCCATGAACGGCAGGTAATCCAAGTAGCCGTTCATGCGGAACGCCGTCTGGAATTCGCGCAATGCAAGCTTGTAGTCACCCTGACGATACGCGATCATGGCGAGCGTTTCGCGGGCGATATCGACACGGGACGCCTGCTTGGCGGCCCACTTCGCATGGGCCAGGGCGCGGCCGGGATCGTTTCCCTCCAAGGTGTAGGCAGCCAGGATGTGCAAACCGATGTTTTCGGCATGCTCCTTGGACAGGCCGCGCAGTCGCTCACGCTCGTCCTTGCTGAGCATGCTCCATTCGAGTCCCTTCGGTAGTTTTGGCTCGCCTGGGCGCAGATGGTCGTATGGGTTCTGCGAGGGGAAGCTCACCGTCCCATCGGAGTTCTTGCGCGATTTCGACATGTACTCATCGCGCTTGCGATCGTGATATGCCTGACGATCCTCGCGGTTGAACTCACGACGTTCGTTGCGGTTGTTGCGGTCGCCATGACGGTCGTTGCCGCGGCGGTCATCATCGCGGTTATAGCGCGGGTTGTTACGACGGTCGTTGTTATGGCCGGCATGGTCGAAGCGGTCATATCGACGTTCGCCATCACGACGCCCGTTGGAACGATGGTCGTTATCATGGCGGAATCCGCGATGTTCACCGTCCCGGCGGTTGTCGTCGCGATTAAAGCGACGATCGCCATCGTTGTGGCGCTTGAAGCCGCCATTGCCGCGGCGGTCATCATCGCGGCGGAATCCGCGGTGATCTCCGTTGCCGCGATGGCCGCCATCACGGGAATCGCGACGGTCGTCGCGGCTGTAGCGGCGGCCGCCATTGCCATCCCGGCGGAACTCACCGTCACCCTCATGGCGGTAGCCGCGATCATTGCGGTTATGGGAGTTGAAGCGGGAGCCGGAATTGCCGCCACGGTGGAAACCACCGCCATTGCCACGGCCACGGGAGCCGGAATTGCCCCTCGAGTTACCGTAGGAACGCCCACGGGAGTTATTCGAATTGCGCGAACCACGTTCGTCTGCCATGTTGCACCTCTGCGTAAGAGACGGGCCTTCGCCCGCCTTCGTGTTCTGGGTCTAAGTCTAACGGATGCAGGCCATGCAAGCCTGTTTTCTTCTATGCGTCAAAAGCCGATGCGGCCAATGGCGTCAGGCACGGCATCAGCTGCGTGCCACGACACCGAGGGCCTTCTTGCCACGGCGCAGCACCACGAACCTGCCTTTGAGGAAATCACCATCGCCGAGCAACTGCTCCTCATCTTCCACACGCACATTGTTCACGTACACGCCACCGGACTTGATCGTCTTGCGCGCCTCCGAGATGGACTTGAACAGCCCGGCACTCACACCGGCCTGTGCGATCCGGTCTCCAGGAAGGGCCTGTGCGAACACTTTTTCCCCCGCCTCATTCTCAACTTTGAGACCGTCAAGCACACTTTCCAGAGTCTCCAAATCGATGTCGGCGAGATCGCCGCCGCGGCCGAACAACGAGGCCGAAGCGTCAATGGCCTTGCGGGTGGGCTCATCGCCATGCACCAAGCTCGTGACTTCCCAGGCAAGCACCCGCTGTGCCTCACGGGCGCCCGGATTCGTGTCAGTGGCCTCGACAAGGCGCTCGATCTCGGCCTTCGGCAGGAACGTGAACGCCTTGAGCAGGCTGGCCATCTCGACATCGGGACGATTGAGCCAGAACTGGTAGAACTTGTAAACGGAAAGCATGTTGGGGTCAAGCCATACCGCATTGCCTTCCGATTTTCCGAACTTCTTGCCATTGGCGTCGGTGATGATCGGGCTGGCCATCACGTTGACATTGACGCCGCGAACCTTGTGAATGAGATCGAGACCGGAGGTCAGGTTGCCCCACTGGTCGGAACCGCCGAGCTCGAGCACGCAGTCGTAATGATCGTACAGGTGCAGATAGTCGTTGCCCTGCAACACCTGGTAGCTGAATTCAGTAAAGGAGATGCCCTCTTCGGAATTCAAGCGACGGGCGACGATGTCCTTCGAGATCATCGTTCCCACGCGGAAGTTCTTGCCGACGTCACGCAGGAAGTCCAATACGTTCATCGTGGCGGTCCAGTCGTAGTTCGAGACGAAGGTGACGGGATTGGAGCCCTCCTGTTCAAGGATGCCGCCAATCTGGATGCGCAAACGCTCACACCACTGTTCCACTATGTCCTTGGGGTTGAGGATGCGTTCGCCGGACTGACGCGGATCGCCGATCAAACCCGTGGCGCCACCCACCAATGCGATCGGATGATGACCGGCTTCCTGAAGGTGGCGCATGATGATGAGCTGGACGAGGTTGCCGATGTGCAGCGATGGCGCTGTCGGATCGAAACCGCAATAATAATGGACCGGCTCTCCGTTGAGTGTGTGCGCAAGCCGATCCCTATCTGTGGACTGAGAGATCAAGCCGCGCCATTCCAATTCATCGAGCACGGAATCAAATCCGGCTTCCTTGAAATCGATGACGTGAGCCATACCTATTCTCCTCGTGTGTTGTGATCCCGCGATTGGCGGGCAGTCTTAGTGTGTCATAGGTTCACGACACTTGGAACCCCCTATTTGCTTAGGGTTTAGCGGCATGGAAACGGGAGGGCAACAGGGTCTCACGTATGGCGCACAGGGTGTCGGCGATGTTGACGATGACTCCTTCGAGGTATTTCGGAGGAATGGGTGTGAGGGGGAACATGTGGGTGCGAATCGAGTTGGACACGATGTCATCGAGTTCGAAGTCGGCACGGGCGTTGCGTTCGGCAGTATACGGATGCCGGAAACCATGCAGCCTGTGCGACCCGTTGTCTTTCTCATGCCAATCGTACAGGAAGTAATCGTGGAGCAGCGCGGCCCGGACAAGCGAACGCAGGTTCACATGATGCCAAAGGTGAAGGCGATCTGCGATTTTCACACTCAGACAGGCCACGGCGATGGAATGCTCATAGGTGGTCACGGCACCATGCTGCAACGAGTTCCTCTCGATCTCCATATGCTCATGGGAGAGGATATCGGCACCATATGCGTTTACGATGGCATGGATTCCGCCGTCATCAAGCATGCCGCCTCCTTCGCCCTGGTATGTGCCGGCATATGCGGCGAGTTGCATATGCGATGCATGCGCTTTTCTAATATAATCGGATTCGATGTAGGTCGGCGGCATGTTCGTTCGCAGACAACGGTGTCTGCACATGCTTCCGGACGGAAAGGACGCTATGACTGACATCAGGGTTGCAATCGTGACTGGGGCGGCGCGTGGCATCGGACGCGGCATCGCCGTCAAACTCGCCAAGGACGGCTTCGACGTCGCCGTGGCTGACCTCGAGGGTCAGCGGCAGGAGGCCGAGGAGACGATCCACCAGATCGAACAGGAGGGACGCCGGGCATTCTTCCGCCCCACCGATGTATCACAGCGTGATCAGGTATTCGGTTTGGTTGACGATACCGTAAACGAGCTCGGCACGCTGGATGCCATGATCAACAACGCCGGCATATGCCAGATCAAGCCGATGCTCGACGTGACGCAAGAGGAGCTTGAGACGATTTACCGCATCAACCTGTTCGGCATGGTCTATGGTGTGCAGGCGGCGGCGAAGAAGATGATCGAGCTCGGCAAGAAGACCGGGCACATCGTCTCCGCATCCTCGATCGCCGGGTTCGAAGGATTCCCCATCCTGTCGGCATACAGCTCGACGAAGTTCGCGGTGCGCGGGTTCACGCAGGCCGCAGCGCAGGAGCTCGCCCCGTACAACATCACAGTCAACGGGTATGCTCCGGGCATTGTGGACACACCGATGTGGACGTTCATCGACGAGGAGATGAGCAAGCTCAACGGCAAACCGCTCGGACAGAATTTCAAGGACATGGTCGATACCATCGCATTGAAGCGCTGTGAGACGCCGGATGACGTGGCGGGTGTGGTTTCATTCCTCGTCAGCGATAATGCCCGCTATGTGACAGGTCAGACCGTCATTGTCGATGGCGGCATGCAGTACCGCTAGCCAGTTCAATACTGCATACGGCGATGGGGTGCGACCGGCTATCGGGCCCGCACCCCATCGCCGCTTCATATGCTATCGGCCACTCATTGCTTACTGAGCGAGCCGCAGGGCTTGTAGGCAATGCCGTCGCTTTTCACCTGGAAGAAGCTGCGAAACTGCTCGATGAGCGTCTTGGCGCTCATGATCTGCTCGCGAACACGATTCGGTGCGGTGCCGCCTTTGCCGGCTCGGGCCGATACCGATCCTTCGGTGGAGAGCACTTCCCGAACCTTCACCGCGACATCCGGTTCGACGAAGCCACGGAAAATCTCAATGAAATCGTCATCGGAAAGATTCCATAGCTCCACCCCCCTGTTTTCCGCCACCTTGACGCACGCGCCGGATAGTTCATGGGCATGGCGGAAGGGCACACCGTTCTTCACCAACCATTCCGCAATGTCGGTGGCCAACGCGAATCCGGTGGGGGCCTCCTCCTCCAGCCGCTGCTCATCAAAGCGCATCGTACGAATCATGCCCGTGAATGCGGGCAGCAGCACTTCAAGCGTGTCGACCTGATCGAACACGGCTTCCTTGTCTTCCTGAAGGTCGCGCGCATAGGCTGTGGGCAGACCTTTGAGCGTGGCAAGCAGGCCGGTGAGGTCGCCTATGAGACGGCCGGCCTTGCCTCGGGCGAGTTCGGCGATGTCTGGATTCTTCTTCTGAGGCATGATCGACGAGCCAGTGGAATAGGCATCGTCAAGCTTCACGAAACCGAACTCCTGGGTATTCCAGATGATGATCTCCTCCGACAGACGCGAGATGTCGACACCTGCCATGGCCATGACAAATGAGAACTCGGCGACGAGATCGCGACTTGCGGTGCCATCAATCGAATTCTCCGTCACGTTGGTGAAACCGAGCTCGCGAGCCACGGCCACGGGTTCCAATCCCAACGTATTACCGGCGAGGGCTCCCGAACCGTATGGACTGGCGTCCACGCGCTGATCCCAGTCGCGCAGACGCTCCACGTCACGCAGCAACGGCCAGACATGGGCCATGAGCTGATGTGCAAGCAGCACGGGCTGGGCATGCTGCATATGGGTGCGCCCCGGCATCACCGTATGGCCGGCGTCCTTGGCCTGCACAATAAGCGCATCGGCAAGGTTGAGCAGCTGGTTTGCGACCACGCGGGCATGACGACGCATCCACATGCGGATGAGCGTGGCGATCTGGTCGTTGCGCGAGCGGCCGGCACGAAGCTTGCCACCCAATTCGTCACCGGCAATCTGCAGCAGGCCGCGCTCCAATGCGGTGGCTTCGTCCTCGTCGTCGTCAATCGGCGTGAATTCACCGGAATCCACCTGACGCTGCAGTTCATCCAATGCGGCTTCCATGCGCTGCAACTCATCTGCGGTGAGCAGGCCTGCACGCCCCAGAGCGCGGGCATGGGCACGGGAACCGGCTATGTCATCGTCAGCGAGACGCCAATCGAACTGAGTCGACTTGCTCAGCAATGCGAGCTCGGGCGAGGGGCCGGACGAGAATCGCCCTCCCCACAAAGCCAGGTGATCCTGGGATTCGGGCTTGTGATCGTCGCTCATATCTCTCCTTTTGCGAAGACGGCCATGCCGTCCGTGTTGGCTTGGAATACGAAAGAAGAGGCGTTTTCACGCCCCTTCCCCGCATAAGCATTCCATGGGAACTGCGCCGTGAGACTACTCTACGTCGTTCTGCGGAACTTCGATGCCGTTGCCGAAGCGAACATCCCGGGCTGCAGCGACCTTAGTCGGCAGTCCGTAGATCTCGATGAAACCGTTCGAGGCGTTCTGGTCGAAGGTGTCACCGGAATCGTAGGTGGCGAGGTTGTAGTCGTACAACGAGCTGTCGGAACGGCGTCCCACCACCACGGCACGGCCGCCGTGCATGACCATGCGAATCTCACCGGACACATACCGCTGGGTGTCATTGATGAACGCATTGAGCGAATGCACGGCCGGGGAGAACCATTGCGCATCATAGACCAGTTCGGCCCAGCGCTTGTCGACGTCGCGCTTGATGCGATGCTGCTCACGTTCGAGACACATATTCTCGAGTTCCTCGTGGGCCGTGATGAGGGCGATGGCACCAGGTGCCTCGTAGAGCTCACGGGACTTGATGCCCACCAGGCGATCCTCGATCAGATCGACACGGCCGATGCCCTGAGCACCGGCACGGCGGTTCATCTCCTCGATGGCCTGCAACGGCGTCACCTCGCGACCATCGATCTTGACCGGCACACCTTCCTTGAATTCGATGACCACTTCGTCTTCGACCGGCGGGAAGTCCGGATCGTCGGTGTAGGAATAGCAGTCCTTGGTGGGCGCATTCCACGGGTCCTCGAGGAAACCGGTCTCGATGGCGCGACCCCACACATTCTGGTCGATCGAGAACGGGCTCTTCTCGGTCTGCACGATCGGCAGGTCATGTTCATTCGCATAGGCGATCTCGACATCACGGGTGAGCGAAAGATCGCGAATCGGGCTGATGGCCTTGAGCTCCGGGTCTATGGACTGAATCGACACCTCGAAACGAACCTGATCGTTGCCTTTGCCCGTGCAGCCATGGGCGATCGTGTCTGCACCGAACTGGTGCGCCGCACGAACCAGATGCTTGGTGATCAACGGGCGGGAGATGGCGGAGACCAGCGGATAGACGCCCTCATACATGGCATTGGCCTTCAGGGCCTGCATGCAGTATTCATTGGCGAATTCGTCGCGGGCGTCGACAATATATGCCTCGACGGCACCGCAGGCCAGAGCGCGCTCCTTGATCGTCTCAAGGCTCTCACCACCCTGCCCGACGTCCAGGGAGACCGCCACGACATCCTTGCCGGTGCGGTCTTTGAGGTATGGGATTGCCACGGAGGTGTCGAGACCTCCCGAATATGCCAGCACAATACGGTTCTTGTCGCTCATATTCAGCCTTTCACGATTGCAGTTGATATTACAACTATATACAGTCTACTGTATATTTATTCATTTTCGACACGCAGTCTCACGATCGGGACGAGATTCTGAGCATCCATTCGGCTCGGCGACCAGCTGTGGCGTCATCCGAACAGATGATGAGTATCGTATCGTCACCGGCGATCGTTCCCAGCACCCCGTCAATCGAATGCTTGTCGATGCCGCTGGCCACATACTGTGCGGCGCCGGCCGGCGTGTGTACGATCACGAAATTCGAAGCGTGGGCCACCGAGACGACAAGACCGGTGAGAATCTTGGCAAGCTGCTGCTCACCCCGTCCCTGACCATTCGATTCGGGCACGGTGGCCAGAGGAACCTGATCGGCCACAGCGTAGGCAATGGTACCGTCGGCGAGCCTGGTCTTGGCGGCGTTCACCTCATCGAGGTCACGGCTCATTGTCGCCTGCGTGACGGGGAATCCCTCCCGCGCAAGCAGTTCCGACAACTGTGCCTGTGACGTCACCACATTGTCGGCCAAAAGCTGACGCACCATCTGCAGACGCGCTGCACGCGTGCTCGGTCGGCCGACACCACTTGCGCCGTTGCTTGACTCCGATCCGGTCTGTTCACTCAACTGCGTACTCCTTAATCTTTCAGCTCAGCAGACTCTCATCACCACGCTGCTTGCCGATGAGCCATGTCAGCAGTGCCTTCTGCGCATGCAGACGGTTTTCCGCCTCATCCCAGACCACCGACTGCGGTCCGTCGATGACACCAGTGGTGACCTCCTTGCCGCGATATGCAGGCAGGCAGTGCTGGAAGAGCGCATCCGGCTTGGCCAGACCCATGAGACGTTCGTTCACCTGATATGGCCAGAACGGCTTCGAGCGAATCGCGTATTCGGCTTCCTCGCCCATCGAGACCCAGGTATCGGTGAAGATGCAATCCACACCGTCGACCGCCTGCTCTGGATCCACGGTCACCATGATGCTGCCACCCGTGGTCTCGGCAATGGCCTGGGCATCCTCGACGATCTTCTGGTCCGGCAGGTAGCCGTTCGGCCCTGCGACACGCACATCCATGCCGGCGACCGCGCCCGCAAGCAGATACGAATTCGACATGTTGTTCGCGGCATCGCCCACATAGGCGATCTTCAGATTCTCCAGATTGTCCACGCCGCCCTTGAACTGCGCCAACGTGAGGAAATCCGCGAGCACCTGGCAGGGATGGAACTCGTCGGTCAGCGCATTCACCACCGGCACGGTGGCGACACGTGCCATCTGTTCGACACGGGACTGCTCGAACGTGCGCCACACGATGCCGTAGGCCATGCGTGTCAGCACTTCGGCGGTGTCGGCAACCGGCTCTCCGCGACCAAGTTGCGAACCGGACTTGTCGATGACCAGCGGGTAACCACCCAACTCGGCCACGCCGATGGAGAAGCTGGAACGCGTACGGGTGCTTGGCTTGTCGAAGATCACCGCCACACCCTGAGGCCCCTCGAAGGGTCGATGGTAGAACCGATCGGCACGGAATTTCATGCCGAGTTCGAGAATCTGCTTCTGCTCCTCATGGTTCACGTCGTCGTCGCGCAGCATATGACGCAGTTCGCCCATTGCAACACTTCCTTTGCTATAGAGATTGGTTACCGATGCTCAGATAATCGTATGCGCCCACTGGCGCGGGTCGCTTGCGTATTTCAGTCATTGGGCAGGTCGGAGGGGATCGCAGCCAGTACGTGGACCGCCTCGTCAACATCGTTCTCGCTCACCACGAGCGGCGGTGCGAGACGTAGGGCGTTAGGTGCCACGGCATTGATGATGAGCCCGTGCTCCAATGCCCAATCCATTGCCGCATGCGCGCAGGGATGCGTAAGCACGATCGCATTGAGCAGCCCACGGCCACGCACGGATTCGAACAGTGGATTGCCGCATGCGCGAATCTGCCGCCGCAGCTGTTCCCCGCGCGCCTCGGCGTTGACGAGCAGATCCTCACGTTCGATCACACCGATTGTCGCCAGTCCGGCGGCGGCGCCCAACGGGTTGCCTGCGAATGTGGAACCGTGGGTGCCTGGCGAGAACAGTGCGCTGAGTTCCTCGCCAAAGGCAATCATGCCTCCCATCGGGAATCCGCCGGCCACACCTTTCGCGAACGTGACCATGTCAGGCGTAATGCCCCCCAAATCGTCGCGTTGGAAGGCGAACCATTTGCCGGTGCGCCCCATGCCGGTCTGGACTTCATCCACGATGAGTTTGGCGTGGTGTTCGTCGCACAGACTCCTCACGCCGCGTACGAATTCGGGATCCAGCGGCAGCACGCCGGCCTCGCCTTGAATGAGTTCCATGATCACGGCCGCAACCGGTCCCGAGTCCGTCGCTTCGAATGCGGCACGCATCGCATCGAGGTCATTGGCCTGCACGAATTCGAAATTTGGCACCAACGGTTGGAACGGTTCTCGAATCGCCGGCTTCCAGGTTGCCGAAAGCGCACCCATGGTACGACCATGGAACCCATGTTCCAAGGCGATGATGCGGTACGGCTTATCGGCACCCAGACTGCGGCCATAGAGCTTGGCGAGCTTCAACGCCGCTTCATTCGCCTCCGCCCCCGAATTGCCGAAGTACACATGGGAGCCCTGTGGTGCACCGGCGAGTTCGACGAGCTTGGCAGCCAAGGAGATTTGTGGTCTCGTGGCGAAATAGTTGCTCACATGGGCGGCCTGCGCTGCCTGCGCGGACACGGCCTCGATCCACGCGGGGTGTGCGTATCCAATGGAATTGACGGCTATTCCGGCGAGGAAATCGAGGTACTCGTTGCCGTCGACGTCCCAAACATGGGTGCCTTGGCCATGATCGAGCACTCGAAGCGGCGTGCCGAACACATGCATATGCACTTGCTCGTATTCGCCGATCAGTTCGGTGTCATGCGTCAGATCAATTTGTTCAGAGGTCATAGGAGCTCCTTAATTCCATGCCCTCGCCGGGCTCCACCATGGTGCCCACACCGGCGGTGGTGAAAATCTCATTGAGAATGGAGTGCGGCTTGCGGCCGTCGATGATATGGGCCTGCTGCACTCCTCCATCGATGGCCCGTACACAGGCCTCCATTTTGGGACGCATGCCGGATTCCAATTCCGGCAGCAGATCCCGTAGGTCCTCGACGCCGATGCGTCCGACCAGCGAGTTCTTGTCGGGCCAGTCGGCATACAGGCCGTCCACATCGGTGAGGATCACGAGTTTATGGGCACCCAGAGCCGAGGCCAGCGCGGCTGCCGCTGAATCGGCGTTCACATTCAGCACCTCGGTGGCATCGTCCTCGTTGGGGGCCACGGAGGAAACGACGGGAATGCGACCGGCATGGATGAGGTCGACGACGGCGGAGGCATCGACCCCCACCACATCGCCCACCAAACCGATGTCGGTGGGTTCGCCGTCGATGATCGGCTTGCGCTGGCTGGCCGAGAACAGGGCCGCATCCTCACCCGAAAGACCCACCGCCAAAGGCCCGTGGGCATTGATGAGCCCGACGAGCTCGCGTGACACCTTGCCGGTGAGCACCATGCGAACCACATCCATCGCCTCCGGAGTGGTCACGCGTAGACCGCCCTTGAATTCCGAATGAATGCCCAATGCCTTGAGCATCTGGGAGATCTGGGGGCCTCCACCATGCACGACCACGGGGTGGATGCCCACCTGGCGCAGGAACACCATGTCTTCGGCGAAACACTCCTTCAAGTGATCGTTCACCATGGCGTTGCCGCCGTACTTGATCACAATGGTCTTGCCGAAGAACTCCTCCAGCCATGGGAGTGCCTCAATGAGCACCTCCGCTTTCTGATCGGGCCCCAGATCGGTATGCACATCGAGATGATACCCGGGTCCGCGCAATGGGCTTGCCATGAGTCACACTCAGCTTTCGTAATCCGCGTTGATATGTACATATTCATGGGTGAGGTCGTCGGTCCACACGCAGGCTTCGCTCTCCCCGGCGTTCAGATCGATGTCTATGTCGATCTCGCGCAGCGTCATGTCCACCTCGCTCCGGTCCCGGTCCGGACCACCATTGGCGCAGATCCGCACGCCGTTGATGGTGACCGAGACCTCGTTCGGATCGTACGGGGCCACATCGGCGGGAACGGTGCCGAGGGAACTGACCACACGACCCCAGTTCGGGTCATTGCCGCTGATGGCGCACTTGAGCAGATTCGATGCGGCAACCGCACGCCCGCACGCCAATGCGGCATCCTCACTGGTCGCACCGGTGACCCGGATTCGAATGTCATGGGTGGCGCCCTCTCCGTCACCGATGATCTGGCGCGCGAGACTGGAGCAACAATCGGCCACCAAGCCGTTGAATTCGTCGGGGTCCGGGGTGATTCCCGAGGCACCCGATGCCAGCAGCAGCACGGTGTCGTTGGTCGACATGCAACCGTCCACATCGATGCGGTTGAAACTGCGATCGACGGCGGCGGTGAGGGCCGCCTGCAGCTGACCTGCCGAGACGACGGCATCGGTGGTGATCACGCATAGCATTGTGGCCAGCTGCGGAGCGATCATGCCGGATCCCTTCACCATGCCGCCAATGCGGAATCCATTCGATCCCAGACGATTCACCGTTTTAGGCTTCGTGTCGGTGGTCATGATCGCATGAGCCGCGTCACTGCCTGCCTGAGCGCTGGAATCCAATGAGTCAAAGGCCTTCTGTGCGCCTTCAATCACTTTGTCGAGAGGCAGCAGTTCACCGATAAGGCCAGTGGAGCACACGGCTATCTCCGACGGCTCCACATGCATCATCAACGCAACGGCTTCCGCGGTACGCACCGTCTGCTGGTACCCTTCCTCTCCCGTGCAGGCGTTGGCGCCTCCGGAATTGAGAATGACCGCCTTGAGCTCGCCGTCTGAGACCTGCTTGCGGGACCATTGCACGGGTGCCGCACAGAAACGGTTCGAGGTGAATACGCCTGCCGCGGCATTGAGCGGCCCGTTGTTGACCACCAATGCGACGTCCTGCTTGCCTGTCTGCGACGAGATGCCGGCAACCACACCGGCCGCCTCGAATCCCTTTGCGAATGTAACGCTCACGGTGCCACTCCAATCTTGCTCAATCCTGTTGCGTCGTTCAGTCCGAATGCGATGTTCAACGATTCAATGGCCTGCCCAGCCGTTCCCCGATTGAGGTTGTCGATGGCGGCGAAGGCATGCAGTGTGCCGGATCGTCGATCGACAGCAACCTGCACATGGGCCGCGTTCGACCCGAGTACGTTCTGGGTGGCCGGCATGACGCCGGGATCCAGCACGAAGATGAATTCCTGTCCCTCGTAGGCCTGCACCCAGATGTCATGGATCTGCTCATCGGTGAGCGCGAGGGCCTCATCCGTGAGCTTCGCGCTCACCGAGGCAAGGATTCCACGTGACATCGGCACGAGAATGGGGGTGAACGCGAGCGAGAACATATCGGCCTGCGACGCACCAAGTCCCGCTGCATGGGCGAAATTCTGCAGTATCTCCGGAATATGCCGGTGCGTTCCGCCAACCGAATACGGCGACGCCGACCCCATGGCCTCCGAAGCGAGCAGATTGGTGCGCTTGAGGTTCTTGCCCGCGCCGGAATACCCCACGGCCAGATCGGCGACAATGCTCTTCGTGTCGACGAGCCCTTGGGCAATCGCAGGCTGCAATGCCAGCGTGGTGGCCGTCACGTTGCACCCTGGACCGGCGATGCGCTTGGCTCCGGTGAGTTCGCCGCGCTGGCGAACATACTTCCCGTCGGAACCGATTCCAAGAATGAGCTCGGGCATGCCATAGGTCCAATGCGGGTAGAAATCTCCCCCATAATAGTCGTCCCACGCCTGCTGCCGCTCAAGTCTATGGTCCGCACCCAGATCGACCACCACCGCATCATCGTCGAGCTGCGCCGCCAAGGCTCCCGAGGCTCCGTGAGGCAGCGCGAGGATGATCACGTCATGCCCGTTGAGCACGTCCGGCGTAGTGTCCTCCACAACCAGATCCGCGAGTTGCGGAATATGCGGCTGGTATTCCCCCAGTCGATGCCCTATGGACGAATGGCCGGCCACCGTCGTGACCTCGAAGGCCGGATGCGCGGCCAGGATCCGCAATGCCTCCCCTCCGGCATAGCCCGTGGCCCCTGCCACGGCAACCGTGTATTTCGTCATATGCTCTTCTCCCATGCCGATGTCATTACAACTTTGCCCATATCCTAACAAATATACAGTACATTGCATAAACATGCATGTCTGAATGATGTCAGAATATGGGCAAAGTAGATTTAACCGCTGGAATACTAGGCTTTTACGGAATCAGATCCACCGGAACTATTATTCAAAGTATTCAACATTTGGTTGAGATATTCAGTTGGTGGGACACCTGAGACAAGGAAGTACAGCCACACGATCGTATAGAGCACGTTGATCACCAGCGCCGCCACAGCCAATCCATAGCCTTTCATATGGTAGATTTTCGTGCGACGCATGCTGAACCAGCCGAAGAGTGCCGGCAGCACCGGCAACGGGAGAATCAGCGCGAACACGAATGCGATGATGGCACCCGGATCCCAATGCCCATACAGCGGATTCTGATTGGGATCGTCCGGGTTCATCTGGTTCATGCTGTTGATGAAGCTTGGGTCGTTCAGATTGAATGGCGGCTGGTTTCGTCCTCCATCGCCCTGACGTCCGGAACCGGGCTGGTTCTGGGCCCGGTACGGCAGTCCGGTCTGCTGCCCGTAGGCATTCTGTTGGGACGGCTGGCCATGCTCGCTGCCACGCTGGGCCTGAGCTCGCGCAGCGGCTGCCCCCAAAGCATCGTCGGTGTCTGGATGCCCGTAGATATACGGGTCATACGTGGCAGGGAACTGGCTGTCCAAAGCGCCGTACTCCAGGCCATTGGAGGAACCGACGCTCGGCGGGGCGTCGTCGAAACGCCCATCGAGCACCAGACCCCTCACATCGTCCTGTGCGGCATCCGGATTGATCGCATGGTGTTCGCCGTGGGCGGTCGGAGCAGCATGATGCTGGTCGTTCGGCCCGTTCGGAACACCGTTGGGGGTGTCATGCTGCTCTTGTTCGCTCATTTCCCTACCTCATTTCATATGCCGGGATGCCTGCCGACGCTAGGCACGCAACTGCGCACCAAGTGTAGCCGTCTTCTCAACAATACGCTGTCGGATTTCCTCACTGTCCTGCGACGTGAGCGTGCGATCCGGTGCGCGGAATGTGACGGCATAGGCCAATGACTTCTTGCCGTCCCCCACCTGATCGCCCGTATACACATCGAAGAGCTCGATGGATTCCAGCACATCGCCCGCCGCCTGACGAATCGTCTCGGTGAGTTCGTGTGCCGTGACCGAGGTCGGCACCGTGAACGCCAAATCCTGCTTGACCGGCGGGAAGGTGGAGATCGGCTTCGCCTGAACCGGCTTGTTGCTCAGCGTGGAGAACAGAGCGGTCAGATCGATTTCGAATGCGGCGCTATGGCGTGGGAAACCGAGTGCATCGTCCACCTTCGGGTGGAGCTCACCTACAACACCGACCGGGGTGTCGCCGGCCATGATGCGCGCGACGCGACCCGGATGCCATTGAGCACCCGCTTTGTCGCCGTCCGACTGGTCGAGCACGATCTTCGCACCCAAACGATCGGCGATGCGATGCACAGCCTCGACGGCATCCGTCCAATCCACAGGACGCTTGTCGCCCAACCATCCATCGTCCTCGGCATTGCCGGTGAGAATGGCCGCAACGTGCAGCGGCTGCTCGGGCAATCCCGCATCAAGAGCCGCGAGCTGATCGTCGCTGGGGCGCTGTGCGCCGGGGAGGGCCGGAACGGCAGGAGCTTCAGGATCTGCCAGATATACATGCCCGAGTTCGTAGCAACAGATGTTCTCGAGACCGCGGTGCAGGTTTCGTTGCACCGCGGTCGCCAGCGTGAGCAGCACCTGCCGACGCAGGAACGGGCGATCGCCTGCGAGGGGATTGACGATCTCGACGCTCACCTTTTCGACCTCTTCCGGGTCGATCTGGAAGTTCTTGAAGTCCGCTTTGCCCACGAACGGATAGCTGAGCACTTCCACCAGACCATATTCGGCAAGCTCGTCGGCCACCTGACGCTTGTGCAGTTGATCGTCGGTGAGTCCGACATGGCCTTCCACCGGGGCATGCGGGACTCGTACAGGAATGCGGTCGTACCCATAGATGCGGGCCACTTCCTCCACCAGATCACAGGCGGCGGTGAGATCAGGGCGCCAGCTGGGGGCTGTCACCGAGAATTCGCCATTGCCACCACCGGCGACACTGCATCCGATATCGGTGAGAATATCGCTGATCTTGTTGATGTCGAGATCGAGCGACGTCAGTCGCTTCACCTCTCCGGCCTTGAAGGCGATCGGATGACCGCGCTTGACGTTGTTCACGTCTCGCGGGGTGTCGCTGGCCTTCGCATCACCGTATTTGGTGAGCAAGTCGACGGCCATCTGAGCCGCAGCGGGTTGGATCTGGGTGTCCACACCGCGTTCGAAACGACGGGAGGCCTCCGAGGGAATCTTGTGCCGGCGTGCGGAGCGTGCCACGGTGATCGGGTCGAAATGCGCTGCCTCAAGCAGAATGTTCGTGGTCTCGTCCGTCACCTCGCCATATTCTCCGCCCATGACACCGGCAATGCCGAGAATGCGCGATCCCTGCTCGCCATTCGGGGAATCGGTGATGAGCAGATCCTCGGGGTCGAGGTCATGCTTCTTGCCATCCAATGTGACCAGCGTCTCACCAGCCTTGGCGCGACGCACGACAATCGGCCCGCTGATCTTGTCGAGGTCGTACGCATGCATGGGCTGCCCCAGATCGAGCATGACGTAATTCGTCACATCGACCGGCAGGCTCAACGAACGCATCCCCGCTCGCGACAGACGGTGACGCATCCAATTCGGCGTCGGGCTGCCTGGCTTGTAGTCATGAACCGCGCGTGCATAGAAACGGTCACATCCAACCACACCATGGATCGGATTGTCGTCATCGATGATCACATCGATGTCGTGCGCCTGACCGTTCTGGTCCTCAAGTTGTGGTGCACGCTCTTCAAGGGCGGCCACCGGATCGGTGAACTCCGCCCCGGTGGAGTTGTGGAACTCGCGTGCGATGCCGCGATACGAGAAGGCATAGCCGCGGTCGGGGGTCACATTGATCTCGAGGATCGGCTCGTCGAGATGCAGCAGGTGCATGGCATCATCGCCGGGTTGCAACGCCTCGTATTCCTCAGGCGTGAAGCCATAATCGCGCAGCAGTATGATGCCGTCATGGCTGTCGCCCAAGCCAAGCTCACGTTCCGAGGCGCACATACCGTCGGAGATATGCCCATAGGTCTTGCGCGGCTCGATCTTGAAATCACCTGGCAGCACCGCGCCGGGCAGTGTGACGACGACCTTCTCGCCGGCTTTCATGTTCGGCGCGCCGCAGATGATGCCACGTGGCACCTTATTACCGTGCTCGTCGACGTCGTTGTATTCCTCGCCGACATCCACATGGCACCAGTTGATGACCTTGCCGTTCTTCTGCGGTTCGGCAGTGGCGTCCACCACATAGCCGACGACGATCGGACCCGTCACGTCGCTGGTGTGGATCTCCTCTTCCTCAAGGCCGACCCGCACCAGGTCACGGGCGAGTTCCTCATAGGTCTCGTTCTCCGGCACGGCCACATGCTCACGCAGCCAGCCCATATCTACCATTGGCATATTCTCACTCCCCCATCACGAACTGTTCACTGAAACGCACATCACCCTCGACGAGATCGTGCATATCGTTGATGTCATGGCGTAGCAGCAACGTGCGCTCCACGCCCACGCCGAAAGCGAATCCGGTGTATACGTCCGGGTCGATGCCGGCTGAACGCAGCACATTCGGGTTGACCATGCCGCAGCCGCCCCATTCGATCCATCCGGGGCCACCCTTCTTGTCGGGGAACCACAGATCGAGTTCGGCGCTCGGCTCGGTGAATGGGAAGTAGCTCGGACGCAGGCGACTCTTGGCCTCCGGGCCGAACATCGCGACGGCGAGCTTGTCGAGCACGCCCTTGAGATCTGCCATGGTGAGGTTCTTGTCCACCGCCAGCGCCTCGACCTGATGGAACACCGGGGTGTGCGTGGCATCGAGTTCATCCGTGCGGAACACTCGTCCCGGGCATGCGATGTACAGCGGCACGCCATGGGAGATCAGCCCGCGCACCTGATCCGACGACGTCTGCGTGCGCAGCACCATGTTGGAGCCGACGAAGCCTGCGGCATCCTTGGACTGGTTGCCCTTCACATAGAAGGTATCCTGCATCTGGCGCGCCGGATGGTCCGGACCGAAGTTCAGCGCATCGAAGTCGAACCATTCGGTCTCCACCTCAGGGCCGTCCGAAATCTGCCATCCCATGCCCACGAAGAAGTCCTCGACGTCCTCCATGAGTTTGGGCAGCGGGTGGCGGGCACCAAGCGGCTTGCGGCGAATCGGCAACGTCATGTCGACGGTTTCGGCGGCCAGCTCGGCAGCCTCCTGAGCCGCCTTCACGCTGGCCTCCTTCGTACCATAGGCACGGCCGAAATCGGCACGCAGCTTGCCCATGACCTTGCCGGCTTCCTTCTTCTCATCCTTCGCCAACGAGCCGATCGCCTTGCTGGCCCTCGTCATCGCGGAATTCGCACCCGCGTACTTCGCTTTGATGGCTTTCAGTTCCTCCATCGTGGAGGCCTGTTCTATCGCGGCGATGCCTTCGGCGACGTCTTTGGACACCGCATCGGCGTCGAATACTATGCCTTCTGCCACAAGAACCCTTTCCTACATCGTGCACACATATGCAAAACCCTGTTGCGACAATAGAGAAAGTCGCATCATTCCAACGGTTTACCGACTCCCCATTGTTTCAATACGACTCGACATGGCCAACGTGGTGAGCATCACCGCCGCACTGGTTCCCAGATTGAGCGATTCGGCTTTCCCGTAGATCGGAATGGAGACGCTCATCGCGCATTCGTCAAGCAGTTCCGTGGTGAGGCCACGGGCCTCATTGCCGAACAACACGGCCTTGGACCCCTCGACCAACTCTCTGTTGCGCAGCAGATCCGGCAGACTCACCGGAGGCTTGCCTTCGGTGCCGTACACGTCTGCGGCCAGCACGGTGGTGTCGCGTTCCCTGCACAGGTCGAAGAACGCCCGCTCATCCATGGCAAGCACCGGCAGATGGAACAACGAGCCTGTGGTGGCACGAATCACTTTCGGATTGAATATGTCCACGCAATCGCCCACCAGAACGACGGCGTCACAACCAGCAGCGTCGGCACTGCGGATCACGGTGCCTGCGTTGCCCGGGTCGCGCACCTGCCAGAATGCGGCAAGGAACGGATGGGGAGTCTGCGGAACCCGTTCAAGCAGGTCACGGCAGGCATTCAGGTCGGCAACTGCAAACACCCCCTGGGCATCATGGGAAACCCTGTGCTCCACCTCCTGCGTCATCTTGTGCACATGGATCCGCTCTCCCATCGCCTCACCGGCAAGCTTGCCCAACGTGGCCGAGGCGATCGGGGAATCCGGTTCCGCACCATCGGTGCGCACATAGACATCCTGAATGATCTGTGGCTGCCATGTGAGCGCCTCGCGAACGCACTGCGGCCCTTCGATGAGGAACCTCTCCGCCTTCTGACGGTGCTTTCGGTTGGTGAGCTCGGCTATGCGGCGGATACGTTCCGCCTTGGTGTTCGTGAGTACCTGCTGATCTATGGGCATACCGCCAGCGTAGCGCGCGGTGCCCATTTTCAGAAAGCTCCCACCAAACTTACGGGAAGATGCCAGCGCGTTTGCCGCTCCTCCCAACCCGCACCGGATACGCTATGGGCAAATGCACACCATTCCGATATTTGTATAAGGAGAGCCATGTTCATTGTGCACAACGCCATACGGAATCTATGGCGCAACAAAGGACGCAGTGTGCTGATCATCATCGTGGTGACGATCATCGCCGCCGCTTCGACGATCGGCTTTGCCATTGTTCAGGCGGCACAACGCGCCCGTGCCTCTGCGTTGGAGAACACGACGATCAGCGCGCAGATCTCGCTGGACCGAAACAAGATCATGCAATCCGCGAACTCCTCCGGGCAGAAGCCTGATATGAGCAGTTTCGGCAAGGCCATGCAGGAGAAGCAACTCACGCTCGGCGACTATGAACAGTACGCGAAATCCGAGTACGGCGTGAGCAGCTCGTATTACATCGAGACGAGTTCCGCAGCCGCAGTGGACGGAGGAATCGAAGCGGTCGACACGAACAACGGTTCCTCGCAGGAATCCTCAGACAACGCCAATTCAAGAACCAATACCGGGACCGCAGGAGCCGAAACCGAGGGCGCCATGCCGAATGACATGCCGCGGGACATGGGCGGTCAGAATGGCAGCCCGGCCATGACCACAGGCGACTTCTCGTTGGTGGGCTTCTCCAGCGACGAGGCACTGGAGAACGCACCGAACGGCTCGTTCACCATGGACTCCGGCAAAGCGTTCGACTATGAGGCTTCCGACGGGAATCCGGTGCTCGTCTCGAAGACGCTTGCCGACGCGAACAATCTCAAGGTCGGCAGCACGTTCAAACTCGCCAACGTCTCCGATTCGAAGAAGACCTACACGTTCACCGTGGCGGGCATCTATTCGAACACGCAGGAATCGAACATGCCGATGGGCGGCCCCATGGCGTCGAGCGCGAATGACGCCGCCAACGCAATCTATATGTCCGCCGCCACACTCGGCAAGATCGGTCTTGACAGCACGAAAACCCTGAGCATCACCGATTCGAAGGGCAATACGCGTGAGACATCCGCCGCACAGTTGAGCTTCACATACGTCTTCGACGGCAAGGCGGACTACGACAGGTTCACCGAGGAAGTGAGGAAAGCGGGACTCTCGGACGACTACACCGTCTCATCGATGGACGTCGAACAGTACGAGCAGTCACTCGTGCCCATCGACAATCTTTCCAAATTCGCAAAGACGATGCTCATCGTCGTGCTTTCGGTGGGCGCGGTCGTGCTGGTGATCCTCACGATCTTCAACATTCGCGAGCGCAAATACGAGATCGGCGTGCTCACCGCCATCGGCGTGAAGAAGTGGAAGGTGGCCGCGCAGTTCGCCGTCGAGCTGCTCACCGTTGTACTCATCGGACTCATCGTCGGCACCGGAATAGGGGCGGCGACCTCCGTGCCGGTATCGGATGCGCTGCTCTCCTCGCAGGTGGCTTCTCAACAATCACAGCAGGAATCCCGGCGAGCACAGTTCGGACGCGATATGCAAGGTGCCCCAGGCGCAGCACCGGACGGCAACGCTCAGTCTGCGAAACCGAATACCGACAATATCCAGGGCGAATCCGCGGAACCGAACGACGGGAAGCAGTCTCAAAGCGGCATGCCGCAAGGCCTGCAGCACGCATCGAATGCAATCAAACAGGTGAATGCGACGGTGAGCTGGGCGACCATCGGATGGATGCTGCTCATCGGATTGGCGCTCACGCTTCTGGCTTCCGTCACCGCGGCGATATTCGTGATGCGTTACGAGCCGCTGCAGATTCTCGCAGACCGTTCATGAACGGGAATCCCCATCCACCTAACAGAATGGAACATCGATGACCATGCATACCGAAACCGAAACACCCACCACGCATAGCGCCGCGGCAGTCGACGAGATGCCCGCGCCGATTCTGCAGCTCAAGAATGTGAGCTATGCCTACGCCAGAGGAGGACGCAATGTGCTCTCCGACATCAATTACACCTTCCCCAGCGGGTCGGTGACTGCAATCGTCGGCCCGTCAGGTGCCGGCAAAACCACGCTGCTGTCGCTCATCAGCGGATTGACCACACCCACCGGCGGCGAGGTGCTGTTCGAGGGGCGCAATCTGGCGAAGATGGACCGGTACAGCTACCGCAGCCGCGATATCGGCGTGATCTTCCAGAGTTTCAACTTGCTTCCCGGTCTCACCGTGCTTGAGAATATCATGCTCACGATGGACGCGAGCGGTAAGAGATTCGACAGGCCGAAGCGCGACATTGCACTCGATCTGCTGAAGCAGGTGCATTTGCCCGAACGGTATGCAAACGAGCGCATCCTGCACCTGTCGGGTGGCGAACAGCAGCGCGTGGCAATCGCCCGCGCATTGAGCACGAACCCGCAAGTGGTGATCGCCGATGAGCCGACCGGCAATCTCGACCCTGCGACACAGGACGACATCATGCGTATCTTCCTTGAACTCGCGCATGAGCAGAACAAATGCGTGATCATCGTGACGCACTCACCCCAGATTGCCGAACGATCCGACCGCGTGTTCCAATTGAGCAAGCGTGATTGAGATCTGAAATATGCGAAGACCGCACGACATGCGCCGTGCGGTCTTCGCATACTCCCTGCGGAATCGCGAGAATAGCAGTGCGTCAATTCCCCATGAAGCTGAAGGTGCCGGCGAATGCCGCACTTGCCAACGCAATGACTGGAATGAGCAGGCATCCGGCAAGGAACCAATAGTCGCGGGCATGCACATGGCTCACGCGCGCATGGCTTCGTGGTGCGGTGCCCCCGAACCCGCGCGCCTGCATCGCAACCGCCAGGGTGGTGGAACGGCGAATCGAGAGCACAAGCAATGCGAAGGATTGCGGGAAGAACGATGCCACTGCGCTGTCATCACCGAGTCCTCGCGAACGGCGCGAGGCGGTGAGCGCGGTCCAGTCGTCCTGCAGTACCGAGAACAGTCTCATGCCTGCCAAACCGCCATATACGAAGCGGTCCGGCAGATGCAGGATCTGGCTGAAGCCATCCGCCAGATCGGTCGCATCGATGCCGAGCACCGCGATGATGGCCGGAATACCTATCGCGAGAATGCGCAGCGCAGTGGCCAACGCAAGCTCGGCGGATCGGTCGGTGATGTTCACCCACCCCCATTGCCACCAGGTGTCGCCGCCGGACTTGCCGTACAGCAGCACGGCAAGGGCCGATCCGGGCGCACCGATGAAGATGGGCCAGGTGGAGCGCACGATGCGCCACGGAGTGAAGCCGATGGCCATGAGCACCACGAACTCCAAGCCGAGCGCCACGCTTGCCGAAACCCAGTCCAGACTGGCCAGCAACGGCAGCGAGGTGAGAAATGCTCCAAACAGGCGGTACACAGGGTTGATTGAGGCCAGGAACCGCGAACGGCTTGCCGGCCTGGCCTCCTCCACACGTTCGTTCACTTGGCTGACCGGCACGAGTGTGGTGTCCGCCGCATCCTGCGGCGATGCCAGACGAGCAGCGATGGTCGCAGCAACGTCGTCGCCAAGATCCTGCGGATCGCGGGTCGGAACGAGTTCCACCACCCGTGCGCCCAACGCGGTGACGAGCTCACGGTCGTGGGTGACGACGACGATGCTCACGCCGTCGGAACGCAAATCGTGGATCAGCCGCACAATCTGCATCCAGGTACGTTTGTCCTGTCCGAAGGTCGGTTCGTCGAGCAGCAGCACCTTCGGCGCGGAGGCGAGTGCGGAGGCGACGGTGAGTCTGCGTTTCTCGCCGCCGGACAACGTGTACGGGTTGACGTGCGCGTATTGGTCGAGATGGAATCTTCTGAGCAGGTCCATGCCCTGTGCGCGCGCCTGCTCCTCAGACGTTCCCGTGCGCAACGGGCCGAGCATGACCTCGTCGAGCACGCTCGAACAAGCGAATTGGTGCTCGGGATTCTGGAACACGTAGGATATACGCGAGGCAAGCTGACGTGACGTCCAGTCGATGGGCCACACCTTGTCGAGTTCGCCGGCGAGCCCGTCATGGGCGATAACCTCACCCTCCACCGGTTTGAGCAATCCAGCCAGCGTGAGTGACAACGTGGATTTTCCGGTGCCGTTCGCCCCCACGAGTGCGGTGATCTGACCTGGGTGGAATTCCAGATCGATGTGCTCGGCGATGGCGTTGCCGTCACGTCCGATGCCGAGTTCCTTTGCGGAGAGCAGGACTTCGGGCAGACCGGTCTGTGGAGCATATTCGGGTTCGTCCGCCGTGTGGATGCGCGTGATCTCGTCTTTCGCGGCACGGAACCTCTCCGGCACCCAGATTCCGAGTTCGTTGAAGTCGATGTCGGTGTTGTGGAACACCTCGTCGGGTGTGCCGTCCGCCACGACCACGGTGTTTCGGAAGTTCGTGCGGGCGATCTCGCCCTCCTCGCCGCTGTTGCCGACCTGCCGGGTGTCGTCGGTGCGCTCGAGACCGAGCACCACCACACGGTCGATCATGTCGATCCACCGGTCGGCGCGGTGCTCCACAAGCACCATCGTCGCATGCGTCTGCCGGAGCACGTCATCCACCGCACCGACCACCTGCACCACGCCATCGGGATCGAGATTGGCAGTTGGTTCGTCGAGCAGCAGCACCTCCGGGCGCATGGCGAGTGCACCGGCGAGGGCGAGCCTTTGCATTTGGCCACCCGACAGGTGCATGACCGAACGGTCGAGCTGTACACCGGCCAGACCAACGGCATTGAGGGCCTCATCTACACGTTGCCATGCGAGATCACGCGGCACGTTGAGATTCTCCGGCCCGAACACCACGTTATCCCCCAGTCGTTGGAAGATCGCCTGTGCATCCGGATCCTGCAGCACCAGCCCGACCTTGCCGCGCGCGGCATGCACCTCGATGCCATCAACGCGGATGACCCCCTCGGTGATGCCGCCGTCGGCGTCCTCCACTGCAACCGGAGGCTCTCCCCCCGCCGCATTTTTCATCCGGGATGCGTCGGTCTGCCCGGTCTCGTCACCGAGCAGACCGGCAGCCCCCTCCAGAATGGTGGATTTGCCTATGCCGGAAGCTCCAAGGAGCAGCACATGCTCACCGGCATGAATCTTGAGATCCAGGCCACGCACCGCGAAATGCTTGCGCGACGCATGACGGTAGCCCCAATGGTCGAATTGCAGGGCGATGCCCGTCGTGGGTTCCACGCAGGCGGATTTCACAGTGGTCATAACGTGCTTTCCGGTATTCCTCAGAGTTGTGGTGCTCAGCTCAATGCTTGGCGCCGCGCACGGCACGGCCCGAGGCGAACTGATCGAGCGCTCCGGTTCTGGCGATGCCAAGATACAGGTACCACATGGCCACGCCGGCGACGAGCGCGCCGGAAAGCACGGTGGTGATCAGATACACGACGCCGTAGGAGCCGCCCAGATCGATGGCCTGCAGGTGGGTGAAGAACGAATACCCCCAGCAACCCACGCCGCTCAACGCGCCGGAGAGCACGGTGACGCCGAGGTTCCATTTTTTGTAGGCGAAGACGGCGAACGCGATCTCAGCGAACAGACCCTGAACCAATGCGATGAGGAAGGTTTCGACACCTCCCCACATATTGCCCATGAGTGCCTCGAGCACACCGGCGACGATCTCCGCATAGAGCGCGGCGCCCGGCTTGCGCACGATGATTGCGGCGAGCGGTCCGGCGAACAGCCACAGACCGTTGAAAATACCGGCGAGCCCAGGCACTACTCCTTCGAGCAGCGACCATGGTGCCGCTGTGGCGAATGCCACGAACCAATAGATGAGCGCGGAAGCCACGCCGATGACCGAGGCGACGGCGATATCGACCACACGCCATTTGAGGACCGGTTTCGCTTCGATGACAGAAGCTGACATGATGTGTGCCTTTCTCAATTCCCTATTTGAATACAGGCACGGGTGTAGAGCGACGTCCGTGCGCCGGCATTGCCCGGATTCACGTTCAATCGGTCGAGGTTACCCTCTCTCAGCCGGTGCTTTGCACCAGCTCCCGTGTCGATGCCGAGTCTAATGCATCCCGCTGACCGGCGACGCCAATGTCCCCCTGAATACGGTACGCGTGCACAACGAGCAGAGCATGTGCCTGGTGGGTCCATTCGGTCAGTCCTCACACATGCCCGTCGAGGGGGGATTGTGATGTTTCCGTACCAGACGCCATCGTGACTCTCATGCTCGCTGCTGCCGCCCAACTCGTCGACCACGTGACGTGTCGAATCCAGTCCGCTTCCTCCCGGCAGCGGTGTTGCGGTGTCGCAAATGGCGTTGTGATAGTTGATGCGCAATCGAGTGTCCGACACAATGACATCGATATGGTATGGCTTGCTGTTATCTCCATGCTTGAGCATGTTCGTATAGATCTCATGGCATACGAGACTCAACAGACCGTTGAGTTCCGACGAATGCACATTTGCATCCTGTGCCGATTCCAACACGGTCTCTCCCGAGAATCCATGCTCATGCAGCAACTTGTCTCCCGCAGCCGCCTCACGCTGCAGCAACGACATCATGGTCTCATCAATGTCGATGGTTCCTCGGAATTCGCCATCGTTGCCGCGCAGCTGCACGATGATGCGCCTGAGATCGGTGAGCGCGTTCTGCGTGTATTCGGAAACGCGTCTCCAGCGTTCCTCGTCCGGCACTGTCTTATCGACAGACTGTAGCTGCGTCTCCATCGAGATGAGTGCCAGCTCCTGCGACAATGCATCGTGGAGGCATACCGCCAGATATTGGTTCGCCTCAAGCTGCTCGAGACGGCTTCTGATGCGTATGCTCTCACGTATGCGTTCGGTTCGCCGCTGTTCCCATGCCATGTACCTGCCGATGACCACCGCAAGCACATAGAGCATGCAGAATGCAAAGCATCCGTAACCGGTGAATGATCCCGGTCTGAGTACCGTCTCCAGGCAAGTGTAGGTCGCGAGCACCACCCACAATAGGGTGCCAATCCGGTTCGATGTCCTGTAGCTGATCAGAACCACCGCCAGAAACATGAAGTACGACGTATACTGCGAATACCCGGGAAGGGCATATTCGCCAATGCCGTTGAGCAGGAGCAGCGCAATCGAACAGCAGACCGGCGACCAGTAGCAGCCGATGGCGAGCGCTTGCGCAAGCATGAGCACACAGATGAACCACCATTGTTGTGGTGGCTTGAACAACCAGACATCGCATTCGAAGATCAGCGAGAACGCCAGGATGGTGAACGCGATGAAGGGGTGGGCGATACTCTTCAACCGTTTTAGCATGGTGCAATCAGATGAATCAGCACCATCCCAACGCGTGCATCCATGCTGGGCAATCCCTCGTGGTCACCGAAACAACATCGCTTCGAAAGGGTTGAGCCATGTCGGCGTGCTCCGGTGCCCCAACCTGCATCGAAGTGGCGAACAGAATCGATACCACCGCTGAAACGACCGGCATGGCGTCTCCTTTCAATCTTCCCCTCACCTAGCCCGTGGATTCACGCTCTGCCTAGCTTATCAAGAAGCAACGCCTCGGCGACGACGTCATTCTTCAGGCCGGACACGCTCACGGATTCGTTGGGGCTGTGCGCGTTCGAGATCGGATCCTCGGGGCCGGTGACGAGCACCTGTGCGTTCGGGAAGATCTTCTGCAATTCGGGGATGAACGGAATCGAGCCGCCCTCGCCCTTGTTCACCGGGTCGACGCCGAACGCCTCCTTGAGCGAGGCAAGTGCATCCTGGGTGGCCTCGCAGTTCGGGTCCATGGCCCAACCCATGCCAGCCTCCAACGGTTCGGCATGAACCTCGGCGCCGAAGGGCGCGTTCTTCTCGAAGAAGTCGACCATCGCATCCATGGCCTCATGCGGATCCTGCTGCGGTGCCACGCGCAGGCTCACGCGGAACGTGGTCTCGGGGCTGATCACATTGAACGAGTCCTTGACGGGGTGCGCGTCGAAGCCGATCACCGTGGCGCTCGGCTTCGTCCACAGTCGTGACGCCAAGGAACCGGTACCAGCCAACGTGAACGAATCGACCACGCCAGCGGCCGCGCGCATGTCGGCCTCGTCAAGGTCGCGTTGCAAACCACCGATCGGCTCGCCGGCCATGAGACCCGGAATCGCCAGTTCGCCTTTCTCGTCATACATTTTCGCGATGAGCATCGAGGCCAACGTGTTCGCGTCGAGCACAGGGCCTCCGTACTGGCCCGAATGCACCGGATGCCCGAGCACCTTCACATGCACGTCGCAGGTGGCGTTGCCGCGCAGGCTCGTGGTGAGCGACGGCACATCTGGCGCCCAGTTGCCCGAATCGGCCACAATGATCACGTCGGATTCGAATTCGCTGGTATGTGCCTCGATGAACGGGATGAAACTCGCCGAGCCCATCTCCTCCTCACCTTCGATGAACACCTTGATGTTCACGCCAAGCTGGTCGCCCAGAGCCTTGAGCGCCCCGTAGTGGATCGCGATGCCACCCGCGTCATCGCAGGCGCCGCGGCCATAGAGCCTGTCACCTTTCAACGTGGCCTCAAAGGGTGCGGTATCCCATTCCTTTTCGTCGGGCACAGGCTGCACGTCATGGTGGGCGTACAACAGCACGGTCGGGGCGTCCGGATTGACTTCCAGAGAGCCAATCACCTCCCATGCGCTCGGATTGCCATCCTTGTCGTGTGCCTGCACGGCCTTGGCATCCACGCCCACCTCGCGAAGCTTGTTCGCCACGTATTGCGCCGATTTACGCATATGTTCGCCATTGATGCCCTGCGCGGAGATGGGGCGCAATGCGATGCGATCCTCCACCACGCCCAGAATCTGCGGCCAATCCGAGTCCACGCGTGCGCGAATCTGATCTGCGGTCAAAATCATGCTCATCCTTTCCCACGATTGATTCCAAGATTCAAATCCTGTAAAATCCTGTTCCGGCAACGCCATTGTAATCGGCTTTCCCAACGATTTCGCGTCGAGAGTTGCCCGTATCCTAGCAGATTATGGCTTTGTTCAAGAAGAAAGAAACGGAAAGCACGCAGGAAGCGGAACACACCCCTGCGGAGCCGACCGTGGGCAAGGGACGCCCCACCCCCAAACGCAAGGATGCCGAGGCAAGGAATCTGCGCCCATTGGTTCCCGAGAACACCAAGGAGCAGCGCAAGCTCGCCAAGCAGAAGTTGCGCGAACGCGAAAACCGCGAGTACGAGGCGATGCGCACCGGCGACCTCAACAACATGCCGAAGGCCGAGCGCCTGCCATGGCGCGTATACACCCGCGACTACATCGACGCGCGTTTCAACATCGGCGAATACTTCATCCCCGTCGCCTTGGTCATGCTTGTCGCCTCGGTCATCTTCACCGTGATCTTCCCGTCACCGCTCGTGTCGATCATCATCATGACACTGCTGTACCTGTACCTGTTCGCCATCGTCATCGACGAGGTGGTGATGTGGCGCAAGCTCAAGAAACTGCTCATCGCCAAGTACGGCGAGCAGTCGGTGGCGCGCGGCATGCGCACCGGATCCTATGCGTGGAGCCGCTCCATCCAGTTCCGCCGCTGGCGCCTGCCCAAACCACGCTATGCCAAGCGCGGGCATTTCCCGGAGTAGTCACACCCAATCCGAGACGTGCACAGAGGGGGAACGCAATGCGTTCCCCCTCCTTCATTACGGCCAGCTTTGCACATGCCTACGGGAAGTGTTTTCCGAGGAGGAGGAGGTCCTCCTAAGTACCTGTTGCACTCTTGTGGCATGCGGGAGGGGCGGGTAATCTGTAGGCAGCGTGCACGGCGGCCAACGTCGCCGTATATGTGAACGAACGAAACAGGAACGAAGCATATGACGAGTGAACATTACGATGTGGTGATTATCGGCGCAGGCCCCGGCGGCTACACAGTGGCGCTGCGTTCGGCGGAACTGGGCAAATCAGTGCTGTTGGTGGAACGCGACGATGTGGTGGGCGGCACATGCCTCAACCGCGGGTGCATTCCGTCGAAGGCACTCATCACGGCAACGCGCACCATTGACACGATACATCGCGGCGAACAAATCGGCATAGACTGCCAACTGCAGGAAATCGACTTTGGCAAACTACGTGCGTTCCGCGACGACACGGTGTCGACGATGCGCGAGGGATTGCTCGGGCTGCTCACCTTCCGTGGCGTGCATATGGTGCAGGGCATCGCCTCAATCGAAGAGGACGGCCATGTGCACGTGATTCCGGCACAGGGCGGGCAGACCGTCCGTGTACGCAACGCGGGCGGTGATTTCGAAGACGGTGGGCAATCTCTCGACGTCACCGCAGGCGATGTGGTGATCGCCACCGGCTCCCGGCCAAAACCGCTCGACGTGGCACCATTCAACCATGCACTCATCGACTCGACGTCTGCGTTGGCGCTCAACTCCTTCCCACATAGCGCCGTGGTGATCGGTTCGGGGGCCACGGCACTTGAATTCGCGTCGATGTGGAATTCCGCAGGAGCAGACGTCACGCTCATCATGCGCGGCGACATCGTGCTCTCCCGCTCCGACAGGCGCGCGGCGAAAGTGCTGATGCGCGAGCTGAGACGGCAGGGCATCACGATTGTCACAAAGGCAACCATCACGGCGGTCGACACCGGGGAGAATCTGGGTGTCACCGTGCATTACACAGACGCAGACGGCAACGAGCAAGAGATATTCGCCGAGTGGGCGCTCGCAGCCATCGGGCGTGTGCCGAACACCGACGACGCATGGTTCACGAAGGCATCGATTGAGCTCGACGAGAACGGTTTGGTGAAAACGGATGCCTACGGCCGCACCAGCCGGGAACATGTGTGGGCGTTGGGCGACATCACCCCGGGGCACCAACTGGCACACCGTGCATATCAACAGGGCTATGTGGTGGCCGAATCGATTGCCGGACTCGACCCCTCCCCGGTAAACGAGCATACGATCCCCACCGTTGTGTTCTCGAACCCGGAATTCGCCTCCGTCGGCTACACGCTGCGCGAAGCCAAGGCCGACACCAGATTCGCCGATGTCAGTGAGACACTCATTCCGGTCATGGCAAACGCCCGCATGCTGATGAGCGGAGCCTCCGGTTCAGTGTCGGTGGTGAGTGGGAAGAAGTCCGCGGATCAATCGGATGACGTCCATGTGCTCGGCGTGCATATCGTCTCCCCCGACGCCAGCGATCTGATCGCCGAGGCACAGCAGATCATAGGCAATCATGTTCCATTGAGCGCTGCCGCGCGCAACATTCACCCGCACCCGACCTTCAGCGAGATGCTCGGGGAAACGCTGCTCAAAGCCGATGGCCGACCATTGCACACCCGCTGACCCGTTGCCGGATACGCAACCGTCACATTGGGACAGCGCATGCTGATACAGTAAATACATTGCCCGTATTCGTGTTGAAACAAGCTAGAGAGGGATACATGGCGCAGCAAGAGAAGTCTGAAAAGCCAAAGAAACGCGGAATGTTCAAGCAGATCGCCACGATCTACAAGTTCACGGCAGCCGAGGACAAGGCGCTGCCATGGATCACTGGCGCAGTGTTCGCCACCCCGATTGTCGTGGGCATCATCTGCGGCATCGTGTTCCATTGGGGTTGGGTCTCGTGGATCACGCTGATGATTCTCGCCGTGATGATTGGACTTCTGCTGTTCACGATCGTGCTCACCCGCCGTGCCGACAATGTCGGGTACAAGCAGATGGAAGGCAAGTCCGGTGCCGCGATCAGCATTCTCGGCAACATGAAGCGCGCCGGATTCGATTTCCCGCAGGAACCGGTGTGGGTCGACCCGCGTACCCGTGACGCAGTGTGGCGCGGCACCGGGTATCAGGGCATCTACCTGATCGGCGAAGGCAATTACGGTCGCGTGATGCAGGCGATGGACCGTCAGGAGAAGCAGATCAAAGGCGTGACTGCAGGTTCGCATATTCCCGTCTACCGCATCTGCGTGGGAGACGGTCCCAAGCAGGTTCGTCTCAAGGATCTGCGCAATACGGTGCTCAAGAAGAAGACGTACGTGCCGAACAACTACACCAATCCGATCATGCGCAAGCTGCGCCCGCGCCATCGTTTCGCACTCTCCAAACCGCAGCTCATCACGCTCAACGACCGCCTGCATACACTGCAGCGCCGTAGCGGCATGGGCATCCCCAAGGGCATGGACCCGATGAAGACGCACAAGGTGAGCCGCCGCGCTATGCGCGGCAGGTGAGCCATTCGCATCGACGATCCCGGCCAGATGGCCGGGATTTCTTTTTGGGCTTTCGGCTCCGTGAGGCATGCGAATCCAAAAGCCGGTCAGCCCCGAAGGTGGCACGAATCTGGAATATGACATGGAACGGCATATGTCCACTATTTGAAAACCGTTGAAAACACAACGTTTTTGAAGTATCAATCTACGTATGAAACATGTTGTTAACTCAAATTACGAGTGGGCGAAATGCTAGTCCCTATGCTTGTGGAACGTAAGCAACATTGTGAAAGGAGCGGTCCCGTGACCCCACTCAAAACCAAGGCAGACGCCGAAGCTCTCATCAATCAGGAAGGCATCGAATATGTTTCCGTGCGCTTCACCGATCTGATTGGTGTTCAGCAGCACTTCACGGTTCCTGCCAGCGAATTCCTCAAGGACGCGTTCGATGAGGGCATGCCATTCGACGGCTCCTCCATCGAAGGTTTCCAGGCCATCAACGAATCCGACATGAAGCTCGTTCCGGATATCGAGACCGCCTTCGTCGACCCGTTCCGCAAGCACAAGACGCTCGACGTCGCCTTCTCGATCGTCGACCCGCTCACCGACGAGCCTTACTCCCGTGATCCCCGCCAGGTCGCCGCGAAGGCCGAGGCATACCTCAAGTCCACCGGCGTCGCGGACACCGCTTCGTTCGCCCCCGAAGCCGAGTTCTTCATCTTCGACAAGGTGCGCTTCGGCAACGACATGCGCGGTTCCTTCTACGAGGTCGACTCCATCGAGGCCCCATGGAACTCCGGACTGGACGTCGAGGAGGACGGCACCCCGAACATCGGCTTCAAGAACCGCGTCAAGCGCGGCTACTTCCCGGTTCCACCGGCCGACCACACCCAGGATCTGCGTGACGACATGGTCGCCAACCTGCAGAAGGTCGGTCTGATCCTCGAACGTGCACACCATGAGGTCGCCGGCGCAGGCCAGCAGGAGATCAACTACCGCTTCAACTCGCTGCAGCATGCAGGCGACGACCTCATGAAGTACAAGTACGTCATCCACGAGACCGCCGCTCTCGCAGGCAAGGCAGCCACCTTCATGCCAAAGCCGATCGCAGGCGACAACGGCACCGGCATGCACTGCCATCAGTCCCTGTGGAAGGACGGCAAGCCGCTGTTCTACGATGAGAAGAACTACGGTGGCCTCTCCGACATGGCCCGTTGGTACATTGGCGGTCTGATCAAGCACTCCTCTTCGGTGCTCGCTTTCACCAACCCATCGCTGAACTCCTACCACCGTCTGGTTCCGGGCTTCGAGGCACCGGTCAACCTGGTCTACTCCGCCCGCAACCGTTCCGCCGCGATCCGCATCCCGCTCGCAGGCACCTCGCCTGCCGCCAAGCGCATCGAGTTCCGCGCGCCGGATCCGTCGTGCAACCCGTTCCTCGCCTTCTCCGCACAGCTCATGGCAGGCCTTGATGGCATTCTCAACCACATCGAGCCGCCGGAGCCGGTCGACAAGGATCTCTACGAGCTTCCTCCGGAGGAGCATGCCGGCATCAAGCAGGTGCCGTCCTCGCTCGCCGAGGCCCTCGATGCGCTCGAAGAGGACCATGACTTCCTGACGGCCGGTGACGTGTTCACCGAGGATCTCATCGAGACGTGGATCGACCTGAAGCGCGGCGAGATCGACCAGGCTCGCCTGCAGCCGACTCCGCTTGAGTACGAGCTCTACTTCCACATCTGATTCCGTAAGCTCCTGAACACTACTGCCGACTGTGTTTCGCAGTCCAGTATAAACGTCAGGTGTACTTACGGTGTACTTACACCGGGACGGGCGCGGCCCGCATGCGATTTCACGATGTCGCATGCGGGCCGCGCCCGTCTCATTGCATCCGACCGGGCAACATGCCAATCCAATCATCCAGATCACGTCGACGGATACGCATGGTCGACGAGCCGGGCACATAGCAGACCAGCAGATCACCACGCCGCACGGCGCAACGTATCGCCTTCTCGGTCAGGCCACACAACGCAGCCGCCTCAGCCACACCCAACAACGGGCGGCTCTCAATCGGCACGAACACAATCCTGGAATCAGCCATACACGCATGCATGCGTCACACGACACGCCGGCCGGCCGTCATGACGGCATGATGACGCGCTGCACATCCGATTCGAACAGGACCAGCATCGTGCCATTCAACGCCTGCACACGCCACGGCCACACATGCCCCACCCCGACCATGTCGTCCGACATGGAAACAATCATGCCATCCGCGCACACGATCCGCGCGAACCCGGACTGCCATTCGGCAAGCGGCATGCACACCGGGTTCACCCCCGGATCAACCCGGCTGCCATCCTCCAACGAGACAATGCGACGTCCCGGCCAGCGACGGTCGAACCGCACATCCTGCTCCAACACGCCGTCATACGTGTCGGACACCAGATGCCATTCATCCACCTGACGCACACTCCACGCCTGCTCCACCGACAGCACAGCCACCATCATGTTCCTTCCACCTCGACAGTCGACAAAAACATATGCGTCACCGGTCAACTGATCCGCGCATCCCAACCGGTGAGCTCACGGAGCATGACTCTTAACGCGGCCTGCGCCGACCGGTGATGGGATTGGCCGACCGTCTCCACCCATGGCCGCCCATCCAACACGTACACGCTACGCACCTCACCCACCCGTCGAGCACCCGGTTCCAACAACGCGTCCCCCGCCGACAGTTCACCCTCATACACGCGGTAGCGCACCACGCCGCACATGGGGGTGAACCGGATGACGGTCAGCCCATGGAACCAAGCCGCCTCGGCGGAGGCAAGCGTCGCCGCCAGACGACACCCCGCCGGCGACAACCCATCCGTCCGTCCCTCCAGCAGACGTCGCCGATCCACGGCGGACAAGCCACGTACTCCCGCATCCCTCACATCCATGCCAAGCCTCCCGACCATCGTTCGCATGCCGTGCATGCGTCCGCCCAACGCCGCACGGCCCCCACCCGCAAAACCGCAGACACAAACCGCAGACACAAACCGAAAACGCAAAAACACAAAACGCAAAACACGAAAACGCAAAACACGAAAACGCAAAACACGAAAACGCAAAACGAAACAGCAGACAAAGCAACACAGAAAAAGCAAACAAGCAAACCAAGGGCGAGGGGTCATGGGGAGAGGAACAAACCCATGGACAACAATATGCACCGGTATTGGAACAGTGGTTCATATCGGCATGGAATGAGTGGAACAACGAGTACCGTGGGCCGAGAAAGAAGACAACACCCACATAAACGGCTTAACGGTACGAGGGTGGGAAAGCCCGAACCATGCGGAACGTGGGATTATAGGGGGTTTCAGGCCACGGTTTCCATCTGTGTCCGCCCATGCCTGTTTCCGGAGGTTTTTCATGGGTTGAGGGGACGGGTGAGGATTTCCACGCTCATCCTCGGATCATTGGGCGTGTACATGCCGGCATGTGCTTGGAGCATGCCGGCCAGGTCGTGGATGGTGAGGATCCGCCGCCCGTCCCGGTCGGTGAGCCGCCCATAGCTGGTGGGCGTGTCCTGTTCGGTCATGCCGACACCAATGGTGGCGCATGTGACCGTGTGCGGCAATTCCTGCATGCGATCCCAGAGGATGCCGGCATGATAGCCGTCACCCGCCGTCACATGCCGCCGCCAGTATTCTGCCAGATCGTCGGTGCCGGTGAGGGTGACGACAGGCTGGCCGGTGAATGGTGCGAAGCAATGCCCGGTGGTGTTGATGCGCACGGCGTGCGTCGCGTCGAGGTTATGCCACTTGGTGTCGGGTTCGACGGGCAGGTGTTGGAAGCGGAGCAGCCATACATGGTTCATGCCGTCGACGGTGCGGGTGAGGACGGTCAGACTGATCGGCTCACCGTCCACGGCGAATGCTCGCTGCCGCCATGCGCATTGGATGTGGGGGCTGATGTCGTGGAGCATGGTTTCGATGCGTGTCGGCCAGTCGACCGGCGTGCCGTGTTCGGGTTGGATGCGGGTGAGCCATGTGCCGTCCGGGTTGCGGTGGATGTGATGTTGGATGCCGATCCGGTCCACCGGACTGGCGGACGTGTCCGACTGTTCGCTGGCCTGGTCGCGTAGCTGTGTGTTCCGCCGGGTGAGACGTCGGATGCGGAATTCTTCGACGGCAAGCAGAAGGCCAAGCAGGATTGGCATGGCGGTGAGCGTGGCAATGATGATGTGCATGACGGCTCTCCTTGACATGGTGTCGTGACGGCGGGGGCATGCGTCCATGGGAGAACGGGCGGATGATATGAGGGGGATACAGTTCCACCCCGTCATCCGGTTCTGGCCGGATGGCGGGGTGGTCCTGGTGACTATTGCATGCAGGTTTTCTCCCCTGCACGATGCTCCTCTATGCGTCGAAACCGGTTGAGGTTCCGACCGGTCTGGCATCTGCCTGTCCGGGTGGACGGTGACCGGACGCATAGAGGCTGGCATGACTATTGCAACACCACAGCACCAGCAGGATCCGTCACGCATGCTCCCGGTCGACCGGGAGCAGCTCTACAAGCTGGTCAAAGCATTTTCGAACCCGTTCAACATTTCCACGCCCGCCCATAAGATCAACGGCCTGCTGCATGATCCGATCCGCGCACAGGAACTCACCCGTGACATGATGATGGAACAGCTCGTCAAAGCCGAACAACGCGGCAAAGTGTTGACGGTCGCCTTGGTGAAAACCATTTGCCGTCGCGTCTCCAAGGAAACGATCATCACCCGCGCCTGCGGGATCCCCGCCACATTGATCCGGCAAGGCTGCCGGTATGAGAAGCTTCGTCTTGAACTACGTGGCGGTGACGATCTGGGACACCCGGAACTCTCCGACGAGAATATTTGGGATCGTGCCGCACATAACGAGGCACAACGGCAGCAGGCCGCGTTGGAGGCTGGGACGATCACCACGGTACGCTGGCCACCATTGCATGACGGCACGTCCACACGCCCACATAATCCGCATGGCGAGAAACTGGCATGCGGTGGTTTGGCTGAATGGCGGGAGGCGATCGCCAACGCATGCGCACCCCACGTGCAATACGAGTGGGATGATCGTGTGGACACGGATGAACGTTCCCGCATGTCCGCGGAACAGGAATGGGAGCAGGCCACGTGGACGCCGGACGCCACATGGCTTGCCGACCATGGGATCACCGCGGACATGATCCGCACCATTCCCGAGCAACGGCTACGGGATGCGAGTGTGGATCCGACGGCGCTCGCCATGATGGCAGGCTGCAGCATGCCGAGCCGTCGCGTGGACACGGTGAACCGTGTCGTGCAGGATCGTATGGTCGCGGAACGTATGGTTGCCGCATACCGTGGGCGTTCCTCTTCCTCCGATTCCATTCTCACCTCCTACGGGTTGCCGGTCCGGGTTGCCCGAACCATGCTCGCATATGCGTCCATGCTGGCGGAGCATGGCGTGGAGGATGGCAGCGTGGAGGCGCAGGCATTGTGGGATGAGACGTGCGACCGGTTGAACCGGGGGAAGCGTCGTCGTGGCTGCATTCCGGGACGTGCAGGCCGACTGGAGGCACAGCGCGTGTTGGCTGAATGGCAGGCGGACATGCGCAGCCGGTTCACGGCCGTTGCACAGCCCGTGCTCATGTGACACGTTCATTCGGCGGCGTGTTTCAATTCGGCCATGACCGCGTCCTGTAGCATGGCGCGTTGTTCCAATACGGCGAGTTTACGCTCGTCGATGGTGTCGGGTTCGATGATCCGGTGGATCTGGACGGGACGGGTTTGGCCTTGCCGGTTCAACCGTGCGTTCGCCTGCTGCCAATCCTCCACCGACCATGGCAGGCTCATCCAGATGATGATGTGCCCGGCATGCTGCAGGTTCAACCCGTATCTGGCGGACAACGGGTGGGCGGCGAGGATCGGGATCTCACCTGCATCCCATCGGTGGACGATGTCGGGCTCGTCGGGCGTATGCACGTCCGTGCCGTAGGTTTCCTGGAGGCGTGCGAGCTCATCCTTGTACTGGTAGAAGACGAGCACCGGGTTGCCTTGCGCTTCCGCGATGATCCGGTTGACGACGCTCATTTTCGCCTGATCGTATCGGATCGGTGTCCGGTTGGGCGCATCCATGTCCGGGTAGAGGCAGCCTGCGGTGAACTGGCTGAGTTTGCCGGTGAGCACGCCCGCATTGACGGCGGTCACATGCGTGTCCGTCAATTCCTCGTATTTATCCTTGCAGAACCGCCGGTAGGCTTGGCGTGTGCCGGCTGGCATGGTCACGTGATGATCCTGCATGATGACCTGTGGCAGGTCGGGTAGCTGGTCTTTCGCCAGCATGGTCAGACAGTACGGGCTGATCGCGCCCATGATCCGGGTGAACGCATCCGGCTTGGGTTTCCATTCGTAGACGACATGCCCGTGATGGCGGCCGGGTGTGAAATACGTGGACCGGTATGCGGTGATGGTCCGTCCCAGCCGGTGCGTGTCATCCAACAGGGCGCATTGCGGCCACAGGTCGATCAATCCTTTCGCCGCCGGCGTGCCGGTCAAACCGAGGATCCAGCCGGTCGGCTGCCCTTTCCCACGTCCACGCTCAGGGCGGGTGCGATCCTGTTTGCGTCGGCGTAGGATACGGAACCGTTTGCTGTTCGCGTTCTTGTAACCGGACAGTTCATCCAATACGATCCCATCCCATGGCCATTCGGTGAGCGTGGTGTCCAGCCAGCCGAGATTATCCTGGTTGATGATCGTCACCGTCGCCTGCGCCGCCAATGCGGTTTCGCGTTGTTTCGCATCCGGTTTCTCCCCGGCGGCGACAGCCCAATCCAACGTGTGCTCCCATTTCGCCAGTTCCGCAGGCCAGGTGTTGACGGCCACGGTTTTCGGCGCGACGATCAGGAACCGTTGCTCCGGATGCAACCGGTGGATGATGTCGAGGATCGCGATCGTGGTCAATGTTTTACCCAAGCCCATGTCCAAAAACAGGCCGCAGCCGCCATAGACGGGCAGCGTGTGCAGGGCGAAGCGCACGGCCTGTGCCTGATAGTCATGTAACGTGGCTTTCACTGTCATACCCGCATGTGATGCGTCGCATAGCAGCGGATATGAACAGAAACAGGTTGCAGCAGCCGCGTAGGCCGAAGGGATCGCCGAATGGGACGGGCGGCCAGTATGCGCCGTCAGGGTCGATCCTTGCGGGCCTGCCGGATTTGACATTGGCGGACGTGGAATCCTCGCACCGGGTGCGACGTGAACTGTACACCCGGTTGGATGAGGAGCGGAACGGATGGCTGTATGAGGATGAGTATCTGACGGCCACCAAGCCGGGGGTGGATGCGGATTACACGGATGAGCCGGTCTGCTCGCCGGGAGAGGAAGCATGGATTGTCTCCCGGATGCTTGGCTCGGATGAGACCGTCAACTCGTTGGGGCCGGTGGCACGCAAGTTCCTCCGCTACACGGACTCCCCCGTCCAGGCGTATACGATGGCGCAAAACTGGGTGGCGGACACGTTGGACGCGGCTCGTCGCGCCTGCGCGTTGGATGAGACGAAATGCTACAGTCCCCGCATGGTGGAAAGCCTGGTGAAACCCAACCAGGTGCGCTATGAGAGGATCCTGCATGACATGTACGGGCTGCCCGCCCATTTGGGCCGGGTTGGCGCCCGCTATCAGAAACGGCTGGCCCAATGGCGTAGCGAGCATGATGGGCGGCTGACCACCATGGATGAGCGTGACGAACTGTACGGGTTGACTGTCGATGAGGTGAAGGATCGGATCTGGGATGACACGATGCATGATTTCATCGCCGACAAACTCGCCCGGCATGTGAGTTTCGGCGGTGGCATGTATTACTCGGATGGTTCGAATGCGAATCCGAAATACCGGAGCATGCCATACAGGCGGAATCCGGATGGCAGCCGGTTCAACGGGCGTAAGGATTACGAACGGCATATCAATGAGTTCCGTGCCCGCCTGTATGAGCAGAGTGTGGAACGGAAGAGGGAGGAGCAGCATTGGCAGGTTGCCTCCAATGATGATACGGCTGCCAGCGTGATAAACCCGTCGGATCGTGAGAAGGCCGATCCATGGACCCTGGTGCATCTTGCCCGTTCCCAAGGCAATGATCCCTATCAGGCTGGCAGACTGCTTGGCCTGTCCCGCGCGCAGGTGGACGCGCTGCTCGCCAAGGACAAGGACGCATGAGCATGGGAGACGAACCCGTGTAAGGGAGGTGGATGATGCGATTATTGGAAGTATTGGGGCGTTGGCTGTGGCGTGGACTGGCAGCCGGACTGATCCTGTTCGTATTGGCTGTCACTGTCGGGTTGACCATAATGCAATGGGTGTGGGATCATCTGATCTGGCCTGTTCTGCCATGGTTGGCATTCCTGCTGGCGTGCGGTCTGGTGACGGTCTGGCTGGCGGGTCGGATCCGCCGGATGCGGCGGCAACGGCATGCGTTGGAGTTGGAGCATCAGCGGTTGGTGGAAACCGTGGTGGGCAGGCCGCATGATGTGTCCACGTGGACGTGGCGGCCGCGCCGATAAACTGTTCAGAAAACGGGGGCGGGGTGGAAACCTTGGATTGGTTTCCACCCCGCCCCCGTTTATCTGGAGCTCACAGTCCCATGGATGCGAACACGTCCACCGTCGACTCCGGTTCGACAGGAGTGGTGTCAGGGGTCGGTTCCGACTGCGGTCCGGCAGGCTTTCCCACCGGGGTCACGTCCACGACCGTCGGCTCCTCCCCCACTCCCCGAGTCAACAAATGTTCGGTGAACCCGAGCGCCTTGCCGGTGAACATACGATCCACCATCGCATCATCCAACGTGGCGGACACCACCGGGGCACGCGGCGGCACGTATTTCACCCCAGCCGGGATCTCCCCCGTCCCATCCTCCACGATCAGGGCGGACAGGTAGCCGTCCGACATGGCCTCCTCCACGGGCATGGGCGTCGCCACCGTGAACCGGCCACGATCATGCGTTTCCAACCATGCGGCATACGCCGCCGGGTCAGACACCTTGTATTTGCCTTTCGCCCCGCCTTTGGACAGTTTCAGCATGCCGACCTGCTGGCCGTCCACCATGATCGGCTCATCCACCCCCGGCGTCATGCGATCCTCCAACACGCTTTTCGCCGCTTTCTCCATCATATCCATACGCTCCTTCACGGCTTTCGCCGTGCCCGCGATACGACGCAGCTCATCATCCGTGTAGCCGCCCATATCGACGACCGCCACGATCCTATCCTTCTTCACCGTCATCACCGGCTCCTTCCCATACGATCCGGGTTTTCGGATACGTGGACTGTCATGCGTCCACCGGAAGCGGGCGTCCCGCCGAATTCAAACCCTGACCCCGATAGGTGCGCACCATGCGGATGATCGGCAGATCATATTCGTTCAACCGGCACACCTGATCACACAGGTCAACCCGATCCGTGTCCTCCATCAGCCAGGCGATCAGCAGATGCAACGCCCATACGCCCGCCGAATCATCCAACAGGGCGAGACGACGATCCACCAAGGCGAGATCCAAACTGGGTGTCCAATCCGGGTCGGCGGACGCCATGCCAGGCCCCATGCCAGTCAACGTGGCCTCCCATTCATCCAACGTCACCCCGGGGCGGGTGAGCATCACCGCAATCGCCTCACCATGCTTCGGGTCGGTGAGCATATGGGAAACAATCGCCTTCTCCCACTGGTCGAGCAGCCGGTCCACCGGGTCATGCGTGAACCGGACAGCCTGCGTGTACATCATCGGTTCGGTCAACCCGTCGACCGTCAACGCGGGTACAAGCACCATCTCCCCCGCCGTCGGGCCTGCCGTGACGGCTGGTTCCGACTGTGCGGCCGGTGCGGCCGCCGGCATGCCGGTGTCGGCTGGGGCAGACACCCAATCCTGCCGCCATGATTCGCCTGTCTGCACGTCCGACATAACCTCCCCGTCGGAGGGTTCCACCGCTTCGACAGTCTGCCCCTCCGGCTTGGGTTTGCGGTTGAACAATCCCATCACACGCTCCCTTCCTCGATGAGCATGACATCCGGGTGCATCCAGTCGGGAAGCACCCAATCCTCACACCATGCCGCCATCTGTGACAGTGAGCATGGTTTCTGATTCGAATGATCACTATTCATGCCCACCCATATGCGTCACCAATATCGGACATGAAATCCAGGGGACTCCCATCAAGAGGGCGCCAATACAAACACTTGACTTCCTTGCGATGCCAGAGCCCCGTGATTTCCAGCCCGGAACGCAAGGTTCCGTCTGGCACGTCCGTGCTTCTTCGATCTAGCCGCCCTGCCAGTCAGATCAATTCGTCGGGCACGTTCACCTCCACGGGGATCGCGGACCCGTCCACACCGATGTAATACGGGATGGAGCCACGGATGATCCGCCCCGTTTTCGGATCCACCAACGCGTACAGGCTTTCCGGATCCGGCTCCCTGCTCTCCTCATCCAACACGCGCGCATGCATCATACGCGCATGCAGCCGACCATCCAACGGCTGGTTGAACAGACGGCAGACCGCCTGCGCCTGACTGTCACCGGACACGCCACCCTCGTTCTTCACACCCATGCCCAATGCGATGCCACGGCCGACGAAATCCTCCAAACCCACGTCCACGAACTCATCCACCTTCTGCGACGCGAAGATCGGCATGTAATGCTGAGCACGGGCCAACCGTCCCATCCGGTTCACCAAGGCGGCGCCGAACCGGTCCCCCAGCAGCGACCATGCCTCGTCGACAACCAGGAACCCGTTACGGCTCTGGATGCTGGCAGCCGCACCCAATGCGGCCATGCGCACCACCCAACGTTGGATGATCGACGGGACGGACACGGCCCCCGGGTCGGCGATAATGTCCATGCTCCCCGCGGAAAGGAGCGTCAACCCCTGGCTGACGGCAAGCTCACGTCCACCATGCCGGGTGCCGTAGATGAGACGGAGCATGCCGTTCGACTGGACGTTGCGGCGCATCCGGGGGGTGATGTCCTCGACCAGCGGGTCGATCACCTCCCACCCGTCACGCCGGTTCACATACGCGTCATATGCCATGTCGACCGCCTCACCCAGACAGTCGGTGCCATGCCGGTCACCGTAGGAGATGATCGTCTGCAAGGCAAGCTCCCGGTCCTTGTCCCCATATTCACCGGACGTGATCTGGCTCAACATGTCGACCGCCGTGTTCACCCGGTAATCACCCAAAGCACGGGGCATGCATTTCAACGGGTCGAGGATCCCGTCCGCATCCGGGCTGTCCAACCGGATGATCGTGCCGTGATGTTTGCGGACGAACGGGCCGAAATCATCCGAATTCGGTTTCGGATCCAGGAACACGCCGGGAATGTAGTGTGGTGCGATGATGTCCCGATAGTCGAGCATCCGGTCATGCCGGGTGGTGCCGTCCAGATACGGGTCGGGTAGCCGGGCCATCTGGCTGGCCAGCCAGAGGAGCACACGGGTCTTGCCGGAACCGGTCGCCCCGGTGACCAGCAGGCAGGGTGGATCATGACGGACGGTGGATTCGAACGGGGAAACATACACGGGTTGCGCGTCCGCCTCCGTGAAGCCAAGCAGTGCGCCGGGCAGATCCGTGGCAAGACCGTGTCCCATGTCGTCGCCTGCCACGGAACGGCCCGCCAGACCCGCGTAGGCGAGGATCGGTGCCGGCCAGTAGACGGGGCTGGGATTATAGGAGATGGGGCTGCCGATCATCATGTCCTGGAATGCGGCTTCCTGCCGGTCCGGGTTGAGGAGCACGTCACCGGGATACATGACCTGGCTGGGACGGTCGATGATCGTGGGGATCGCCGCATGCACACGCCCTTCGATCAACGTGGGCCATGGTTTCTCCCCGGTCTGGTACGCGGTGTCGACCTGGTCGAGTTCCGTGGCGATCCGTATGTTGCGTTTATGCCCGTCGGTGGCCTGTTTGACCGCCTTGTCGTACACGTTCTGCTTGTCCTTGTCGATCTGCTCGCGGGTGAGTTCACCGGGTTCCAACAGGCCGCGCACGCTTAACGCGAGGCAGCCTTGCCCGCCTCCATGAGCCTGTGCCATGAGCGTGGCCGCCCAGTCGGCGTCCATGCTCTGTGTATGCTCCTGGCCTTCGAATGGGAGGGGTGTGAGGGTGACGATTGTCATCGGATAGGAGAATGGTTCCCGGCTGGTCCATGTGTGGCAGTCGCCGCCGGCTTGGAAGAACCGTTCGGCGCGTTTGCAGGACTGGTAGTCGGGGAAGGTGTGCAGGTGTTCGTGTTCGACCATGACGGGCACGATTTCGGGTTTCCGGTCGGTGCGCCACCAGGCGAGGGCGCGGCGCATCATCATGTCCGTCGGAATGCTGCAGCCTGCGTCGCGGAGGATTTCCATGATCGCCTCCCGGTCGCGTTGGAAGTCAATGTCGGGTACCATGCCGTTGCCGTCGGTTGAGGCGAGGGTTTCGGCGATGCGTGCCGCACGCGTCCAGAAGCCTTTCGTCTTGCCTCCCCCGGTGGTGAGTCGGATGCCGATGAGGGTGAACCGGTCGTGGACGGCATGGTTGCCCCAGTCGCGTTGCAGCCGGTATCGGCTTGCATCGTCGAGCCGGGGGGAGGGTTCGAATGGTTGCGGGGTGCTGATGGCGAGGATGTGGATTTCCCGGTAGAAGCCTTTCATGGCTTTGCGGCTGACGAATGGGATGCGTGGGGTGAGTTCGGCGATGCGTGGCAGGGCGGTGAGCAGGGGGCGCGCGTTCTTTTCCCGGTCTTTCTGGTCTGCGGCGTCGCGTACCGGGGGTTGTGCGGGTAGTTGCATGTATTGCCATGCTTCCCCGTTGATGGTGCGGATGTAGCCGCCGCCCAAGTGGATGGCCGAAGTGCCGGCGTTCTGGATGCGCGTGTCCGCCATATGCTCTCCCCTTTTTGTCCTGTCATGTGGATGTGCGGTCGGGCTATGCGCGACTGGGTTGGGTGTGGACGTGGGGTGTTGGACTAGTGGGAATGGTTTTTATTGTCTGGTTTATTCATCCAACCAACCGAATCATGGTGTTGGCAGGGTGCTGCGACCTGCTGCGACCCGCTGCGGCCCGCAGCAGGTGGTCAGCCTTACTGCCGATTGGGGTGGAGGGTGAAAATGCTGCGATGTCGGTGACTTGTATGAAAACGGTAAAAAACCGAGCTACTCACATTGTGGACACCCTGTCCACAATGTGAGTAGCTCCCAAATAGAGTATCACCCCAAAAGTCACCGACATCGCAGCATATAGTCCTTACACCCTTTATTTCAGTAGGGTTAAGGGGGTGCTGCGACATGGAAATGTCGCAGCAATGTCGCAGCGGGTCGCAGCAGGTTCCACCGAATATCGGATTCCGGCCGTCAAAACCATGATCATCCATCTCAAAATCCTTCTTTCCCCTTCCCCCGCAATCGGCAGTCAGAAAACAATACCGGTAATCAGTGAAACAATGACAGGAAAATACGATTCCGCTTTTGCCATTCTCTTCGGCTGGACGGGGACGTGCCGGCTCGACGCATAAGAACCATGTAGACAATGTTCACGCCCGACCATTAGGAGGCCATCATGCAGGATATGGGAGCATGGCAGTTCGAACGCCGCAAAGGCATGCCCCGCAGCGTGCAGATCGTCTACGACCGCATTCAGGACATCACCGACACCGGGGAGGAAGGCGACTTCACCGACTTCGACTGCCGGGAAATCCGCATCCCCGTCCGCGCAGGCGACGGGAAACGCTATTTCGCCGCCGGATACGCGGAAGCCCTCTGGGAATTCCGGCACCGCCGACTCGTATTGGAACGCCTGCCCGGCGACCGGGGCACCGTCCTGTTCCGCCGGGACATCGATGAGATGAACGGCGAACCATTGGACACATGGCATGCGATCGGCTCCATCGCCGACGAATACAACGTGCCCCGCACCGAACGCTCCCAGGCGTTCGAAACCCTGTTCCAACGCGAATGCCGGCGCCTCACCACCGATGAGGGCGTGCCGTTGCGCGTCGTGCACGGCATCAAATTCACCGACCGTGCCTACTGGGTCGACGATGACGGACGCGGACGCCAGAACATCATCCTCACCGACGATCCAGCCGACCCGATCCTGCGCATGCCGTTCGAATTGGACATGGGACAGGAGTTCAACCCGCATCTGGCGGACACCGCCGACGGGTTCATCACGTGGCTGTGCGCCGACGATGCGAGCCGCAACAACATGCGCCTGTTGGCCGCCAGCCCGTTCCTGCAGAAATACAAGCATCTGTCCTTCGTGTTGGCCGGTGACGGCGGCAACGGCAAGGGCGTGTTCTTCGGCGCGTTCTCCAAGCATAATGATCAGACCGCCCGCCTGTCCTGCACGATCGACGCGGAGAAACTCGCCGGCGGCAGCCGCCTGTCCGGCACCTCGTTGGAACAGGAGCCGGCGAAGCTCATCGGCAAGCTCTGGGCGTTCGACGAGGACGCGTCCGGTTTGGACCAGCATCAGACCGACCGGCTGAAACGCATCAGCACCGGTGACCGGATCGACAGTCGCACATTGGGCCGGGATGTCGTCTCGTTCAACCCGCGGGCCACCCTGTGCATCGCCACGAACCTGGATTTCGTCACCAACATGGACCGTTCCATGCGCCGCCGGTTCGCGTTCGTCCGTCTCGTCGACGGGCGTAAGCCGGATGAGCAGAAGATGGTCAACTTCCGTATCTTCTGCGCCACGTCCGGGGCGGCTGGTTTCATCATGGCGTCCTGCCGGTACTGGTTGGAGCATCCGGACGGGATCGTGCGTGACGTGCAGTTGAACCGTGCGGAACATATGAGCGATGCGGAGGAATGGGTGGTCGCGGAAATCCTGCAGCATGGGTTTGCGGTCAACACGCAGAACCCGTTCCTTCGTGGCAATGACACGCATGCCGTGTCACGGCTCAAGGAGAAGCTTGGTTTGGAGTCGGTGAGACGATCGGATAAATGGGTGCTCAAGGTGGCGAACACGGCGCAGGCGCGCACCAGGTTCGAACCGTTCGCCGAGTGGGTGAAAGCCCGGCTCGAAGAGGATGGCAACACGACACCGCCGGAACCGTTGGATCCGCAGCCGTCGAGCCTGAACCCGGATGAATATGGCTTCCATTGTGATTACACGCCCGCCCGGCCGGATAAGGTCGCGGTCAACTGGAAACGAACCGTGGAGGATCCGAATGTGGACACGTCCCGGCCACCTGAGGATGCCCGGGCGTGGGCGTGTGTGCCTGCCGACGGGTACGCGGTGTTGGATTTCGACATGGCCGCCCATGAGGGTGAACCGTCCGGTTGGGCGCGCATGTGCACTGATCTGGGTGATTACGGGTCGTTGGCGTTCCCCCGCACCTATCTGACCCGCACCCCGTCTGGTGGTGTGCACGCGTATTACAGGCTGCCCCAAGGTGTCGTGTTGAAGAACGCGGCGCATCCGCAGGGCATGCCGATTGACATACGTACGGAACGCAAGGGCTATGTGATCGCGCCCGGTTCGGTGACGGATGCGGGCCGGTATACGGTCGCGGATGATGCGAAGGTGTGCGAGTTGAGCGGGCCGATGGTCGCATGGTTGACGGCACACGGGTATGTGGACACACCCGAACCCGCCTCGGCAGCCGTTGCCCCCGCCCCGCAGGATTCGGCTTTACCGGTTGGCCCGGATGGGGTGATCGCCGGCGTGGACCCGGTGACCGGTGAGATCCTCACCCCATTCACCCGCGGGTATTCCGATAATCCGTTGTCTGCGAACCGTGGTGAGGCGATCCGGTTGAACCCGCCCGTCCAATCCCCGGGCATGACCCATCAGCCTGTGTTGGAATGGTCGTATGGTTTGCTGCAGCGGGCCAGGGAGCAGGCGTGGACCCAACCGGAGGTGGATGCGCTGGTCCGACGGATCCTCGATAATGTGCGCCCCGGCCATGATCCGCAGGACACGGCCCTGATCCTTAGGGGCGCGTTGGACAAGGCGGGGTTGACGACCACCATCCCGCTGCCACGCCGATGAGCAGCATCCCGTGGGAGGCGTTCCAATCGGTCGCCGAATATGACCGCACCCATGATCCCATGCTATTGCGGGACATGGTGGCGGCATTGGACCGGTGGGACCTGTATGCCGCCTCCGAACCGGAATTGTGGTGGGCGTTGAGCGTGTACACGTTCCTATTGGGCCGTTTCCCCCATGTGGATTCGGCCCGGCGGGACGGCTGGCTGGACCGGGTATTCCAACTGTGCGGCCAGCTTGACATCACCGCCGGCGGCCGGTGAGCATCATTGGCCGGGCATCAGCGTGCCCACTCCGCTCCCCCACATGTAAACGGCGAGGGACAGGATGGTGGCATGCGCCTGCCCATACAGCCAGTGCAGCATGTCGCCGTCAGGTGACGGCATGGCGAGATTCGCGACAGCCCCCAGGATCAGGATCATGTGACGTGCCTTGTGCACAGCATGCCACCAATCCTGTGGGTATATGTTGGCGGATTCGAACCGGATGGAAAGCATGCTCTGCTTGGTGGCCGCGTCCAGGATCCTCAACCTGTCCCGACGGGATAGATCCACACCGTATGCCTGGCAATGGTCGATCCGCCCCTCCGGTTGGAGCAGGGTGAAATGATCACCGTCCGCCAGTAGGCGTGTCACGGTCGGCCCGTCAAGCAACATGGCCGGGTACGGCAGATGCGAGCATGCTTCCAACGGGAGGATGAACACAGCATCCTCTTGCATAGGTGTTCTGTATGATTGACTACGAGCCATTGGATCCTTCCCTTCCGCCGGTCATTGATGCCGACACCGGTGCCCGTCTCATTGGATTCACCACAGCCGATGACATCATTGTGACAGTCGGCTGTGACCCAGCGGAAGGCCGGTGCCCCCATCAGTGTCCCCCACCCGTCTGGAAACGTGCCCCCGCGGACGGGGCCACCGTATACACGCCCTGCCTTAATCCCGAATCCTAGCCCATAATGGGACGGGCCCCTGCCGGCGGCATGATAGCTGCCGCTGGCAGGGGCCCGTCTTATTGCGGGGAATCTTAGTCTATGAGTTCACCGCCGGTCGCGTCCACCAGCATCCACCGGTACGGCAGCCCATCCTCCTCCACCTTCCAGATACGACCCATGGTGAACCCCGCCTGCTGGAGGATCGGGGTCACATCGTCGAACCGGTCATGCTCATGGACCATATGGTTCACCAACCCGTCCGGGCTGATCCACCAGGTGCCGTCCGTGGGCAATCCCATCCGGTCGGGTGTCAACCATTCCACGCCTTGGGTTTCCATGACCCACAGCTCATACATGTGGAGCATGGCGAGCTGATGCGGATGCACATGCTCCGCCCCGTCGGGGATACGCAGGTTCTCCACCATCTGTTTGCCCCACTGTCTGCCATGCCACAAATCGTTCATGTCCGCGTTCAACGACAACGCGTCCACCCGTGCCCGGTAGACGGGAACCGGCATCGGATCGGGGAACCCACTCATGTTCGAATCCCAGATTATCCTGTTGCCCTGCTGCCACTGCCAATCATCGGCTTCCATATGGCCTCCTTCACATAGGTAATGTAACAGAAAAATCGGCCCGTATCGGAAGAGGGGAAAATCCGATACGGGCCGAGAATCTCATGCCAAAGGTCAGATGCCCATGGCGGCCAACGGGTTCGCCGACGGCGTGTCCGACGTGCCCGGCTTCGCCCCGTTCGCAGTCGGCAGGTTGAACCCGGCCAACGGGTTGCGTGCATCCAAGTCGATCAGCGGGGTGCCGTCACCGGTTTTGATCAACGCCTGCAGGTTCGCGGAGATACCCGCCCCATGGTTCTTGCCCGCCGGATACGGCGACAGCCAGATGTTCGGTTTCACCATTGCACCCGGATACAGGGTGGCGGTCGTCAACGCGGGGCCCGCCACACCCTGACTCGCGTCGACCAGATACGAGATGGGATGGCCCTCCGCGTCCGTCTGATGGGTGAGATCCTTCGTCGTGGACAACTGCATGTAATACTTGCCGGCGAACTCCGGGTTCACCTCGGCACGTGTCTTGCCCGCGTTCTGGCCTTGGCGGAGCACATACGTGTCCGCATCCTTCAACGGCAGCGCGAGGGTCTTGATGAAGTTCGGATCGTTGGCGTTGCCGCCGGGGAATGGGATGACCTTCGCTTTCGCCTCGGAATTCCAGCCGATCTCCTCCGTGATGCCACGTGTGATCAGATCAGTGATCGCGGCGGCGATCTGCTGGACGGATTCCATCTGCGCGGGATCCTGCTTGTCGAACAAGATCGTAACCGTGTACTTGCCATCATCACCGGGTTTGAACAGGTGAATATAGGTGGCTACCGCCGGGTTCTTCAAAATAAGGTCAGCCATGACAGGCTCCAATCTTTGTTTCACCGTACCCAGCATGGCCCGTTGCCATGTGGAGGTGACATGCTCTATGCGTCCGCAGCATCCACGGCAGGCCGCAACGGGGCGAGCACATTCGCATGGACGCTGTCCGGCCGGAACCCGCCCGTGGATACCAGCTCGCCGTGTTCGACGACCGCGGTCTGCAAGGTGCGCCCGTCGAAGATGTTGACCATCGTCCCCTCCACCAGCACACTGTCGGGAATGTGTTCCCGTGGCGTCCACGCACCCAACGCGTGCGCCAGTTCGCATGCCTCGTCCATGTCACCGTGTGCGGCCAACTGTTCGACCCGGTCACGCAATCCGATCAGGTTCGCCTCCTGCACGTCCACGTCCGGAGCCGGCATGCGGCCAGCATGCGCATGGTTGGCGACGGGGGTCATGTCGGGGCGGAATTGCGTGCATTCAACGACCCGGCCGCCATGGCAGAACCCGGTGGATATCCTGTGTCCGTCGAACATGGTGATCGTGCCCGTCCCATAGGGCAGCCGGTCGCCGTGGGCGGGGCAGACGGCGCCGATCCGATGCGCGTATCGGACGGCCTGGCGCATGTCACCGGTCCGGGCGGCCTGTTCCGCCAGGTTCTTGTAGTCCATGATCCGGGATACGGGCATGGGTTCGGCCGGTGGCGTGTCGGGCAGTTGGATGTTCGGGGTTCCCGCAAGCATGGTTTGGGTGGGGGCGAATTGGCCTCCCGTCCCGTTCGGACTGCCTTTCGGCCGGCGTGCGATGGTCATGGCAAACTCCCTCCAAGTGGACAATACCGTGGTCTGTGTTGTGAAGCTGTCTATGCCATCGGCGGGTTCACTCCCCGGGCCAATCCCCGTCGTCATCGTCCATATCCGGAGTCGTGTCGTCGGTCGTGTCCGCCAACCCGTCCAGGATCATCGTGTCCCGCGCCCACACCGGCCAGTAATCCTCCCGTGCATGCTCCAACAGGCGCGTGTACAGGCGGGTGGGGATCCGGTCGCTTTTCCGCCGGTTATGCGTGGCGCACAGCCATACCAGGTTGCGCCGGCTGGTCGCCCCGCCCCGGCTCCACGGGTAATGATGATCCATCTGCCCGCCCGGCCTATGGCAGCGGAACAGGCCGAGCATACGGTGTTCACACTGGCCGGACGTGCATGCGATGATATGCTCCCGGTCCGCGTCCGTGAAATAGCGGCGTGGATCCCGGTCGAACCCGTTGTCCGGTTTGCGCATGGGCATGCGAGCCAGCAGGACGACGGCGAGAACGGCGAGCAGGGTGAAGCCGGTGACGGCCAGGATCGTCATGTCCACCGTCCATTGCGGCCAATGAAAACCGCTTGCGTCCAAGCCGAGCCCGTGCAACGGGTTCAACGTGACATCACCCGCATATTCGGGCGCATCCTCACTGCCCGCCACCTTGGCGCGTAGCTGCCGGATGAAGCCGACGCCCACGGCGAGAACGTTGACGCCCAGCAGGCCGCCCAGCGTGTTCACCGTCCACCGGACACGCCGTGACGCCTGCCATGCGGCGACGAGTCTGCGGAAGAATCGTTTCATAAGACCGTCCCCTGGTTCGACGATACCTGAGGTATGGCTATGCGTGGAAGGACTAGTTCATCCTGTTGAATCCGTCGTATTTGCCGTCGATATCATGGACCTGCACATACGCGGCATACAGGTAAGGGACAGCGATGATCATGCTGCATACGGCATGCGTGGTGAACAACACCACGAACGCGGCGAACAGTTTCAACACCCACACCCATGTCGGATTCAAAGCGATGGCCGCAAGCAGAACAATGACGGCAACCAACGCAGACTGGCATGCGGCGAGCATCTGCGTGGAACTGGTATCCAGCAATCGTCGTGTCGGCTCCCGCACCCACGTGTCCGCCCCATCTTCGCTGGGATAACGGTCACGCCATCCGGATAATTGCGAGAACACGGCGAGCAGGGCTCCGATCAGCAGGCCAAGCACCCCAACCGTCAGATCGGATATGTCTTTCAACGAATTCGTCCGCCATGCCGTCAACCCGGCGAACAGGACGGGCGTCAGATAGATGAACAGGAGCTTGCGCCAAGCCCGGCGATACGTCGGATAGTCGGTGGTGTGATCATACCGGTAGAGTCGTAGGCTCTTCACCTGCCCGTAATACAGGTGGAGCCACATGAACCTGTCATCCCGCGTCTCTTCCACAATCTCACCTGCCAATCCGTCATTGTCGCTACCATATAGATTCCTATACCTATCCGTCATGGCCGGAACGTTGTGACATTCGGAATGATCCGGCCTGCCCGGAGGCCTATATCCGTCAGTTTCACCGCGGCATCAGCCCATAGATCATCCATGTCCGCATTCGCGTCCAACGGGTAGATGAACAACGTGTCTATGGTTTTCGCGGTGATGGTCGTGGACTTGCCGTTCTCTTCAATGACGATACCCGCATCATCCCATATGCTGTTGGGATCCGCATACAGGTCCTGGCTGAATGCCTGTTGTATGTCATGGGCACACCCCTGCCCGGATAATGTTTTGGAACGGTGGAACCATGAAGATAGCAGGTTCTTCGCAGTCCGTTTTGCCGTAGTGGTTTTGGTTTCCATGCGTAGGGTGACTGGATTCTGCGTCCTGTTGCCGGAGGCGCCCAGGGATTGCATCTTCAACGTGACGGCCTGTATGCTTCCGTTCTGACTGATACTGTTCAGCCTGTTCCGGTCAACCTCGCCAGAGTGAACATATTTGTACCATGGTTCCTGATTCGGCTCATGGGCGCACCGATCCGCGTAGGCAAGATAGTTGAGCAAATGGATGGCTCCATGTCCACGCCCTTTCATCGGGGATACGATATGGAATTCATTCGGATCATCGGTGAATGCAAGACGAAGGGTGTAATTGTCAACCGCCGCGTCATCACCGATGAAACTGGCTTTGCCTTGGGGGTCGATCAAAGAGTCCTTCTCCCCGTACCGGCCGTAGGCCATTTGAACCTGCAGGATCGGCTGCATGCAGTCCCGTTCCACAGCTGAGAGACGGAAACATGGATCATTGGCCTGCGGTTTTGGAGGATTCTGTGGAATGGGCATCAACAGATGCGGTTTGTCGAGAATCGTGCGGTTGAGCATGGATCGAAGCAGATGCTCGATGTAATCGATGGGCTCCATGCCTTGCATGAGCACGCCGGCGGGGAGTTTCCTTCTCCTGTTGTCCCTGATCTCCACCTGAAACAGCCTGTATGCCTTGTTGCCCATATCCGGCCCCTTGTTGTCAGTTCTTCTCTGCCGTTCAGGGCCCAAGTATATTCGTCGCCGGCAGCGGCATCGTGTCCGCCGTGTCGTCATCAGTGTTGCCAGATGGCGACACGGTATGAAGATGACAGAACCCAGACTTTTATTGGAGATGGGTCGCTGTTCAAGCGGTTTCATGCGATCGGATGCCCGATGAGTGTGGAGACGATGACGATGATGGCGATGAGCATGGTGCCGCCCGCAATCCAGACGCCCAGTTTCTCCTGTGACTTGTCCGACAGGAACCGGTCCTTCTCCCGCTGTCGATCCAACTTGTCCATACGACGCTCCCTCCCGGATTGCAGATGATGCGGTATCCCCGGGGACTATGCGGGCGGCCTTGCCTGTTCGAGGGACGGCATATATTCTGGCCGGACATCGGATACAACCATGGGTGCCGCCGTCACGCAAGAGACAAGGATGCACAGCCATGTTGCAGCTTTCCGATCATGCTCCTCCCGCTGCGGGCTTCCACCGGAACACATGAGACGCGCCTGTGAATGGTACTGCTACATGAAAAGCCACGCCCCCGCGCGCATCCTCAAGGAACACAACCGCAAGAGCAAAACGAAACAAGCAGCCCCACAAGAAAACGACATACCCCAACCAGCCCTCGGCACCGGCATCGACTGGAACGAATTCCACACCAGCACACGCTACCCAAACAGCACGGATTAGAAGCCTAAAACAACACGTTTAGTTCCTATATGCCGAATTTACGCGAGCAATCCCACAGGGGACCCACACGAACATGTCGGGAAACCCCAGTCCCCCGGCTGGGATTTTTCCCTTGAAACGACTCCCGGGAACACACGGTTCCAAACGATGGGACGGTCTTAATTCGAATGGCAGCTGGGCGCATCGATGGTGTCAACGGCAGAAAAACATGTTCAGCAGGCATACCATGCCGGCAAAACCATCCGTCCGACAGGAAAGGAACCCGATGGTCATCGCATACGATTACGAGAAACTGGCCTATGAACTCTACCGGCAGTCCGATGATCTCATCGAAGACCTCATATCCATACGACGGTCCCGGAACATGAGCACGAAGGAGCTTGCCGATAAAATGAGCATTCAGGAGGAAACCATCCTGGGATTGGAGAACGGCAGTCTCGACCCTGCGTGGCATCTTCTCGTCGACTATGCCCTGGAAGTCGGGGCATCCCTCCACATTCGAACAGGCAAAGCCGAAGAAGAGCCGAAACCCCCCATATCCATCCGAATAAAAGACCGTTGGTAAGAGGCAATGACCCTGCTGTCATCCACGTTCAACGGAACTGGTATCTGCTTAGGTGTGCTTCTTCCTGCTCGGCCACACCTCGTGGTTCCTATCCCACCACAGGATATGAAATTCGTGTCCGCGTAGAAACCCATACAGTCGTATCTTACCGTTCAAGCGGAAACGCCCGATGACATCTTCGAATATCTCGCCGTTATCATTGACGTACAGTTCATTCAACCTGTCGAGAGGCTCCCGATTGGGGCATTGCGTAAAGTCGGGATACAGTTTGAAACAGCCATCCTGCCGGCGTATTTCCGCCGCTGTCATACGTTCAAACTCCTTGAGCTTCTCCAGCAGCAGACGATGATCCTCCTCACTCATGGACGCCATCGACCAAGGGCAGCCATTCTCCAAACCCACACAATCGAAACGGAACGTCACCTTTCGGTCATTGGGATTATTGGACAGTTCAGTGGCTTTCGCCGGAACGCGATACCCTTTGCCTGTACTTGTCCAGGCCGCACGTGCCACCGCCCGTTTAGGGACTTTCTTCCTGCTTTTCCCCATGAGTTAATCAGTGAACGAACCGTAGTATTCAGCCATGGCAGCCGTGGAAATAATGGACGTGCTTCTCTCCCCCTCGGGAAGATCACCACGCGCATCCGCCCACGGTGCCTCATGATGGCTCAGATCGCTAAGCTGTCTTGCACTCATCGACCCGTAGGTTTCGAGAACGGCGTCGATGCTTTCGCGCTCATCCTCCGACAGTCTGCTCGCATCTCCACGATCGAACTGAGTCGCATCGATATCGAACCGGCCTTTGTGCGCCTTATACAGTTGCGGACATACCGGTCCATTCGCCCATGCCTGAATATCCTCCGCGAACAACGGTTTGTCCGCCCACACCAGACGCCACGCCTGCGAATAGTAGCAGAGCTTCTGCAATTTCATCGTCGTCATACGTCCCTGACGTTCCAGAATGTATGCTGCGACGTCGAACACGTTGGCCATGATGTCACCGGTCCTCTTTGCTATTAGTGTCCTCTGCGATCCCCATCAGTTGTAGCAACCCCCAATACCATATGAGCGTCTCGAATGATCGGAGTATGTGGCGGAAGGGTTGATGTGAAAAACCTCGCACGGCGTGTCGCCGCTGGTTCCATTATACGTGGGTGAAAACATGAGTGTCGAACAAGCGTGTCCCCCGGTCTGCCTGTCTGACCACATCTCATGTTTCCTGACATAATGGTGGGGCCGTCCCTATTCGGACGGCCCCACGGAGGATCCAGACGAACAGTTATTGATGTCGGACATCTGTCTTACGTTCCGAAACAGCCCGTTCCAACACTTTGATCGTACATCCCGGCCAAATGACCACCAATGGGGCAAGCATCAGCCAAGCAGCCTGTGCATTATCCCAATACAGCCAACATACGATTGCCGCTATGAGCAGGATGATGGACAGAATCGCCGTGATCCAACCCCACAAGTGAGGGTGTGTTTGTGTCAGGCGAAGCATTGGCTTCTCACACTCCCAATACCGATAAGCTCAGCGGCCAGTGTCGCAGCCGCGCCGCCAAGAGCCTGAAGCTTCTCATAGCTGAACGAGGCTCCCGCCATGATTTTGATGGCTGATCTGACCCCGCCAAGTGCCTTGACAAGCTTTTTGATCTTCAGGATTTTCGCCGCGGGGAACGCGGTGGAGGCGATTACTCCGGCTATTGCACCGGCGCAACCCCAGAAGTTGGCGCGGAATCGCGGACCCTGCTGCTGCGGATGGGTGTTCTGCCATGCCTGCAGCGCCACATCGCCTTGTTCCAGCACAGTATCCGGGATGCTTTCGTAATAATCCAGCAACCGTTGCAGTGAATTCGCGTTCACTTCCTGCAGATACGACATCTCCGCGGCCTGCGTCCATGGTGCGTCGTTTTGTGTCTCGGATGCATGAGCTACGTTGACCATGCCGAATGACATCATGGCGGCAGCCAGAAGGCTTGCCACACTTTTGAACATGATTCCCCTGCCCTTTTCTGTGTCGTGCATTTCAATCTCCTTCCAATGGTTTGAAATGACAGTTACAATGCTACGGAATACAGCACAGGCATCTGGCTTCCTGTGCATGTTTGATGATTCTGACCGCATGTTCCGACACGTAGGACCCGCGCTATACGCGGTCTGTCTTCTGGGACATGATGCCACAAAGACGGCAGAGGAGTCTGTTGGCTGAATGCCAATGGGCCACCATCCTGGAATCCCTGATTCATGGTCATAGCTAGGCCGGCGTTCATGATGACACTCACCATGATTGCAGTCAGGGATACGGGTATTACGGCTGGATGTGCGTCGACGATACATGTGAAGGCATGGATGTTTGAGCGGGATGCGAAACAACATGCGACATGCATTGTTCTGCCCGGTGAACCCGCAACCCATGACGGGTACGATTGAAAACAACAGTGCCCAAGTCGAGACCATGGTTCAAGAGACTCACCCGATGATGATACGAAAGGCAGGGCTCATGTCGCAGACAACCACAAACAGATCCGGGTTGATCATCCGATGGTCCTTCCTTCTCCGTTTCCTGTACTGTGATTTCCTTGCTTTCTATCCTACAAGGATTGTTCATGTGGACGCTTGGCTTTCTCCCAACCCGAGACAGTCCCCGGCCATACAGTGCAGAAATCACGCAATCACAAAACATGTTTTTTCAGCCAGACATCTGGATCAGGAGCCAGTTGGCTGAGAATGTTCTCCCGGAATCGTTGATCGTCCATGATATGTATCTCATCGAACAGGTAGCCATGCAATTCAGGGAATGCAGCATAATCCGCGGCAGTGGCGCGTAGCCTTGCGCCAACTGGATTGCCTGCGCCACGCAAACCGTTGCGCTCCCCGTCGATGACAATATAGGCGACCGCATGCTTGCGCCATGAACCGTTCTTCAAATCAGCGATACCACGGACAGTTAACGCGAACACCGTATCGGTCATTTTCCTGCACAGCCAATGGTAATAGTCCGCGTTTTTCTTGGCGTCATCGTCACAAGAATGATCCACGAACAAGCGGTGGTCACACCGATGCCCGCATGCCGGCTTATGTTCCAACACCCTATCCCGTTTGAATTCGACCAGACATAGGACACCATCCTTTTCACGAATGTACAACGCGTCCATGCTGCACGGGGTCTTGCGTTCACCCTCATATTCGGGAGTGTCCATCCAGTTCGCATGCGTGCGCATGAACCGATCAATGTTCCACCCCTGCACGTGACTGTCGATGAACGTGTCCTTGCTCTCCTCCGGCATACTCAGCTCACCGGTGCTCTGAATGTGTTCCTGCAGCAGCTCCCCGGCACGCCGTAGCATCTCCTTATGCGACTTGGACAGGTTCATTTCACCATCCCATCACGTACCCGATCCAACTCGTCGAACGGTTCGGCAAGACGCATCATGTATGCTGCCTGTTCGGTTTCGTCCGCCTCATTGAACACATCCATGCCATGCGCATCCGATTCGGGCAGATACACGTGGAAGCGTTGGAGCATTCCCTCGCGTTCCATGTACACATGCAATGCGTCAAGGAAATACGGCGAATGTGTTGTGACCAGCACCTTGACATCCATTTGCTTCGCCAGCATCATTAGGATCTTCGCATAGCTGAGCTGCCATTTCGGATGCAAATGGATTTCCGGCTCATCCAAGATCAGCACGGTGCCAGCCCGGACAACACCCGTCGATACCAAACGATGCAGCAAGAGCAGGGATTTGACACCCATGGAGGCGTTATGCAGCTTCAACGCCTCACCATCACGCACATCCAACGTCTGATCATGGAACTGGCGTCCTCGCATGTCCGGACGTCTTTCCAACGAAACCGGAGTGATCTGTTCAATAGCGCGTAGGATCCCCCTCGTCCTGTCGTCCGGGTGCCACTCCTCCTCAGCCGCATTGTATTCGGCGTCCATGATCGCCTGCATCGCCACATGACGGTCATCTCCACGGAAGCGACCGTACAATCCACGACGGAACATGCCGTCCAGATTCTCGATGAGTGCCGGTGTGTCCACCCATACCGCGTTCGGCCCTGCGAATGAATCACCGTCGAAGACATGCTCATCCGACGCAGCCCATGACATCGACGTCACCGCCCCATCATCGGTATGCAGCGCCAGACGGTGATAGTCCCCATATCCATCAACACGAGAAAGTGCGTCCTCGTGGAACAGGGATGACAGTCGCAGGTCAATCTGAGATGCCGCATATTCCGTCAACTTTAAGTTCATCGCGGCTTCGATCTGCGTACGGACGGCATCGATGTCTTGCAGTCTGAGACCATCGTCACACAGCGCAGTGAGGAAATCCTCCACACTCATGTCCGGTGATTCCAAGAACCGATCCGTCCGTTCGCTCGCCTGAAGGATCGTCTGCCGTCGCTGAGACCACGTCTCATCCTCATCCGCTGGGATCATCCCGTCTTGCACGGCGTTCTGTATGGTTCGGCGTGTCGCATCCGTCATGCGCCGATCCAGATCGAAGCGCCCGTCAATCAGCGCCAACGCCGCCTTGCCTATGGTGGTTTTGCCCGTATTGTTCTCACCGGCGATGACGGTGACCCCGTCGAGCCTGATTTTCGCGCCGGCGATTCGTCCAATGCCTGCAACCTCAAGTTCCATGCCTACCATTCAACCCGCTCCCGTCGATAACCTGACAATGAGGCGATGGTTCCTGATATGCGTCAATAGGACTGTCTTCCTTGGTTTGAGCGAATCCTGCTGCAGCACACCTGAACATGTCGCATACGGGGCCACCATGGTGGACAGTGGGCATCTATTCGTATCATCATCGACGTTCTCGTCACCGTCCCTCGATCCGCCTGTCTGGCGTTCGCCGCACCTGGTGGACGCGGTAGAATCAATGGTTGAGCACTATTCACTGGAAGAGACAAGGGGAACCTGGGATGAGCAGGATCATGAGACGAACCTTCGCCGCTTTGAGTGCGGGCGTGTTGACGGCGGTCATGCTGGCCGGCTGCGGCGGCACCCAGGCGACGGTGAAGGACGGTGCATTCGACGCGAAACAGCCAATCCCCGCATCCCAAGCATTCAAAACAAAAAGCATATGGTATTCCATGCCCAGTGATGAAATCGGCAAAGACTCGAAAATCCAGAATATCCTTATCTTCGACGGCAAGGGCAATGTCACCAGTTATTACATCCCTTATGACATCCCCACTGACGATAAAAACAAACTCACACTAGGCGACCTGAAAGGCAAAACTGACGAAGAAATCATCGCGCTAGCAAAACAGAAAGATAAGCAATACTTCGAACTGTGGATTGAAAACCAAAAGTCTATAGAAAAAGAGTCGATTCAGGAATCAATTAAATCTTCGGAAGATCTTCTAAGCAATGAATTGTCTAGACAGCAATCTTATTCCGATATTCACGGCTCCCCCATGTCAGCAGGAGAGAAGGCCGAATCAGATCAAGAGATAACTGAACTTCGGCAGAGTGTTACTAAGGATAAAGACGACCTTAGCAAAGTTGATGAAAAATACGATTCAATGAAGTATCAAGAACCGAAACCGGCCGCATGGTATTTGAGATATACGACTGATCAGACGGGTAATAATGTGAAAGCTGAAGGTCTTTCCTACACGAAGCCTAATGACCCAATATATGTCAAAAACTCTCAATTTAACCATTCTCTTGAACCCATTGCAAAAAGTCAGGTGTATGACATGTGGTTTGGCGGGTATTCAGAATTGCTGACGGAAGTTAAACAGGATAACGCTGGATTCACTTTGGATAAACCGGGAACCGAGGGGGTGAAAGAGGTTCAGGAGTAACACTAGATCCATAAGAGCAAAACCGTTGTCTCTTTACAATCTCAACCGACAAAGAGACAACGGTTTTGGTAATTTCATAGCATGCTTTAAAATCGCATAGCACAGGAGCATGAAACTTTCAGCGGCAACGACTTTGGCTTTGGAACAACTGCCCGTGCTCCGGTGGTCGGATGTGGCGACCACATTGGAGAACCGCACGGACGGTCTCATCGACTACATCACCAACCTGTTCAAAGCCGTGCCGCTCAACATCGAGGGCATGTTCCTGAGCATGGGCAACAGCCTATGGTCGGCGGGAGCCAACCTGCTCAAGCAAAGCTCCCAAAACGAGTCCGCCGCCATCCAACAGATGGGCAAGGCCGCCAACAAAATGGTCGGAGGATTCTACCACGGACTCACCGGCGACTGGATGATCCCCGCCATCCTCACCGTATTCGTGATCACCGCCTCCATCTTCGCCGTGTTCCGCGGCCAAGGCATCGCCGTCCTATTCAAACGCATGGGCGCCTTCGCCATCGGTCTGGCCCTGTTCCTGAGCATGGGTGCAATCTCTGCAGCCCACCCGGACAATCCTTCCACGGGAACACCATGGTGGACGGTGAACCTCACCCGCAATATTGTCGGCAACACAGGCAACATGCTCGAACGCTCCCTACGGGCCGGACTGCAAACGAACGGCACAACCCTGGCCCGGAAGAAAACCGACCCGCACACCCCTAATTACGCCGACTGTAGAGGATACCTCTACCAGTTGGGCAACGGGTATACGAACGGCACCGGCAGCCAGCAGGGTTCATTCGACAGTCTTGAGGATACGATGAACACCATGTGGGAGGAAACCGGCCTGCGCATGTGGATCCGCGCCCAATACGGTCCGGGTGAAAACGGCAGCAACGTGTTCTGCCACGTACTCGAACAACGCGCCGGAGCCTCCAGCCGCGAACAGGTGGACACCATGAAAAAAGCCATGCAAGCCAACGACAGGGACATCCCCGATCTTGACCTTCCATGGGAGAACGCGCTCGCCTTCCACGCCGATCTGATGATCGCACCCGACGAAGGCAAGAAAAACACGGATGACAAGAATCCGAAAATTGCCGCGTCGAACATCATGCTTGATCGTATGACAACCATGTGGGATGTGTGCGGCTACGACGGGCATCAATGGACGGCACGGAAAGGCTGGAAGTGGCTGGACGGGGTCACCGGTTCCGAACGAGGCTTGGACAGCGTGAACGCCGGACAGCTCAACGCCTATTGCAAGGCAGTCATCACTGGCAATGGATACATTCCCATCACGAATTCCTCCCTCATCAATAACAGCGCGACTGATGAAAAAGGCACTAAAGATGATGGTAGAGGCAATCAGCATGTGTGGGATGTGAAGGACATTGGGGTCACACACGACGAACATGACAAGAACATGCGCAAGATCGTGCGCAAGTTTGACCTATCCAACAGCAACACTGCATGGCTCAACGTCGCCACCCAAGAAGCTGTTAAAAACGCTGATGGAGAGGGCCCGAAAATCAATGAGGCCATCATCACCATGAAACAACAACACGGTGACGCGAACCTGGCCGACGTGGGCGGCGCCCTTATCTTCGCAGTTGCCGGTCTCGTCAACTTTCTCATCTGGGGAGTCGGCTTCGGCGTCATGCGCCTCTTGGCTGTCATCATGGCCAGCATCGCCGCCGTCGGCATCTGGCTTGGTTTCATCGTCTGGGCGGTTGCCCCCGACAAAGGCCGGCAAACATTGAAGAGCAGCTTCCTGAACATGGCAGGCATGTGCGGCATCAGCGCCATTCTCGGCGTATTCGCCGGCATCGTCTGCATGATCATGAACGTGCTCATGACCGTGTTCGGCATTATCGATGATAACGGCAACACGGCTGCCACGGTGGTGGTCATGGGTTGTGCGTCTCTGCTGTTCCCGTTGCTGTCTGTCTGGGTGCTCAGGTGGATGTGTGTGAACGTGTTGAAGGTCGGTGACCCGTTCAGCATGGGCGCGTTCGGCAAACTCTCCAAATCCGTCGGCCACGGGTTCACCATGATGGGTGGCATGCTCGCCGCCGGCACCGCCGCAGCCGTCGCAGGCGGCAGCATGAAAGGCATCGCCCAAGCCGCCGTATCCGGACTCAAATCCGGTACGATCGGCAGCGCCATGGCCCACGGCAGCATCATCGGCCACAACAGTGGCACCGGCACCCCAAACGTGGGTGGCAAAGGCGGCGGACGGCATTCCGGCAGCCGGCAGCCCACCGCCGCCGACCGGAGCATCAACCCGCAGGACCGGCAGGCCATCGCCGAAAACCGGGACATCGCCCCCAGCCTGGAAAAACCCGACATGTCCAAGGAACAACACCAGTTGGACGACACGATCAGCCAATTGGATAAGAAAACCGAGTTGGATGCACGCAACCGGCTGGCCGGCAAATACAAGGATGACCCGGCCGGGTTGGCGCAGGCCGTCCAACAACAGGTCGACGCCGCCCATGAGACGAACGAACAACAGGCGGCCCGCATGCTCGCCGAACAGGCACAACGCGCCGACATCACCAGCATGCTGAAAGCCGCCGGCGGCAACACCAGCCGGAAAACCGTCGACAAGTATATGCGGTCGGCCGTCGTGCAGGAACAGGTCGCCGCCAAGGCGAAACAATCCTTGGCGGACAGGGCCGCCCACCAGCAGGCGCTCCGCCAGTACGAGAACGAGGCGGCGGACTACAACCGTCAGAAGGAACTGTCGAAGACGTTCCGTGGCCGGTTGAAGATGACCCGGGAACGCTACCAGACCCTCGCCGACGATCATGGCGCAACAGGCAAGGCGGCCGCATGGCTGGCAACCGGGGTGGCCACGGCCGCTGGGGAGACCGCCCGGTTCGCCAAACACCACAAGGCGGCCGCCACGGCACTCGCTCTGCCCGCCATGACCGCATTGGGCCCATTGGGTTTGGCCGGTGTCGGCGTGGCGGGAGCCGTCGCCACTGGTGGTGTGATGAACATGGCGCATCGCATGATGGGCGGCGGCTACGGGAAACTCTCCCCGCGTGTCCGTCAGGCCGATCAGAGCGTCCGCTTCCAGAACCGTGCGGCAGCCGGGATCGACACGGCAACGGACCGGAGGATGCAACAGCATCGGGAGGATCAGGCGGCAGGCGTGAACCCGTTCACCCGCATGTCAGCCCGGTTGGATCGGATGGATGCCACACTTGAATCAGGGATAGGACAGGTGGTCACCCAGCCGGGCCAGAGCATGAAATCCGCTGCCCATCGGATGGGGATGGCGGGCTTGCCGGAGGCGACGAAACAGGTGTGGGATACGCCGAAACCCGCAGACAGCCAACCGGAGCCGGACGGAAGGCCAGTGTCATCGACGTCAACACCTGTCCGGGGGGAACAGCCTTCCGTTCCATCCACCCCGGCCGTGCCGCCGGCGGATGGAATGCCCGCCCCGACTCCTCCGATCCCACCGGTGGCCTCCACTCCTGCCGGACAGGATGCCATGTCGTCGGCCTCGACACGATCGCAGGCCGTGCAGCCGCCGGTCGGACATCCGGGGGAATAAGCCGCCATCATTCGCGCATAGCCTCCCATGATTCTCGAACACACGCATGGGAGGTACACGCGTATGGTGATGCAGGTGGCGGGCATGGTCAGCCCGTATTGGATGGCGAACCCGTTGGAGGCCCCACGACTCTCCGACCTATGGCACACCATGTGGACCGGCAGCGACGAACACGATGATCCCGGTTTCATGCCGCCTGTCCCTCCGATCAGTCCCATGCCCATCCCCTCACCCCTACTCCCCGCCGGCCGGCAGATGACCATCATGTATCTGACCAACCCGGCCGTCTGGCTACCCGACCGGATCAACGCCCTCCAAGTCGGGGAAAGCATCGACTCGTACCACATGCGACTCACGTTGACATTGGACATGCTCGGCCACATCACCAATGATGCCGACACGGGACTGCCCGTCCCCACACCCATCACCATGGATGATCAGTCCGACGAGCATCTCTCCGAACTGGCGGGCATGCTCACCGGCCAACAACCATGGGACAATCGGGCACAACAGCTTGTCGACCAGATGCATGAACGGCTGGTGGAGGCGTTACCGGACGGGTACCGGATGAACGATTGGGTGGACATGGGCCGCATGCTCGCCCACGGGGCGCGTGTCACCTCCACCCTATTGGCCGCCCAAACCGCCTACGCATACAGCATGGAACCCGGCACGGAAGCACGCCAGACCGCGTTGGACATCATCACCTGGCTGAAAACCAACCGGCCCACCCTGTTCAACCTGCCCTCCCCACAACCGCAGGCCGTCCACGACTGGTGGCATGAGCATGCGGCGGACGCCAACCCGTACCTGGATTTGCTTGCCGACATGGGCGCGGAAACCAAGCAGGCCTGCGACAGTGTGAAAACCCTGCTCGCCCAGGAATAAAACGGCTGCCTGCAGGCCGTGCCCATACGTGACGCATAGCCGGCGTGCATGAGCGAGAAAACGATTCGGCTGAACCCGCAACAGTCCGCGACATTCGACGAGACCATCCGCGGAATGGATGGGAAGATCATCCGGCTACCAGCCAGCAGTCAAACCTTCGATCCGAACAGTATAGTTTTCCCTGAACAGGATCCATCAACGGCTGTCCCGGTTCCAGAACCTTGTAGCCGCAATCCTTGTACAGATGACGCATCCGCCATTCGCAATTGCCGATGACCGGTGGATTGCCATACAGTGGACGTAACTGCATGGAGAACACGTTAAGCAGTACGGTCGCCACACCCTGCCTCCGATATTGAGGTGCTACGACGACTGCATGCAGGTAAATACGATCCCCCTTCGGGAATCGTACAGCCTGATAGCGGATGGCGCCGCCTATCCGCCCGTCGGAGGCGATTGCCACGACACCTTCCTGCTCTGGTCCAAGAGTGGAAGGGCTGAACGCATCGGATATGAGATGGTCCACAGTCTGACGGTCATCCTCGTTCTCCCTACAGAAGGTCCAACCCTGTGCTGAAAGCTGCCGTGCCAATCGGAGGTGTTTTTCCACGTTGAAACCCTGCATGCTCATATCATATCGTAATGTCGGCTACGCCCTGTCAGACAGTTTTACATCAATCCGACTGTCACCCTGGCGCACATCGCAAAGACATTCAGTTTGAGACAGGAGGAGCTCGGCAAATACGTCGCACTTGTCTTATCCTGCAATCGCAGGCCGTCCACGACTGGTGGCATGAGCATGCGGCGGACGCCAACCCGTACCTGGATTTGCTTGCCGACATGGGCGCGGAAACCATGCAGGCCTGCGACAGTGTGAAGACACTCCTCGCCCAAGAATAGGGGCCGTTTACCGGCAGACAGTGTGGATGAAATCAGGAATGCACGCCAGATTCGAGCCGGCATGCAACGACAGAAGCGAATCGGAGCACAACACGTTCCGCCAGGATTCATCCCACAGCCACCCCTCTTGGCTGATCAACTTGTAAGCCTGCTCCAACGCCATGCCATCAACGGCTGCGAACCGGGCTTCCGCCAAATGCCGCGCATACTGCAATGCGAGCATGGCGCGAAACATATCGGGATCGTGTTCGAACTGGATTGCATGAGCGGAGGCGATATCGTTCTTCTCCGCAAGATTCCTCACATTCGGATCATCGTCGAACGCATGCTCCAGATTACGGGATACGAAAAACAAGCGGTACGGGATGCCGTCGATTTCCGACAGTCCGCGCAACGAATCCACACTTCGTCGCTTCTCCGCCATCGACCCGCAGTGCCATCCTCGATCGGGAACGATGATCCGATCGACATCATATTCAATGTGTGACAATGACCGATTCTCGACCACATGATCATGAGGGATGAACGCGCCATCCAAATCGATGACCTGGATGATATGGGTCACGTCTCTCTTCCTATATGCCCCGTTTCTTTGGGCGATATGCTCCCGCACCCGGTTGCGCACCAAAGTACGCACATCTTTATTCGGAGTGAACCATGTGTCACGGACCGGATACCTGTTCACCACCGTCACATCACAGCGGAACGGAGCCCCCTCCACATGACGGGCAATCAAACCTTGCAGCGAGGGAACAAGCAGCGTGCTGTCGGATTCACCCTCAACCAGCAGCAGCACGATTTTCGGCGGTGGCATGGTCATAGCAGCTTCCCCCAATCCGCCACCTTCAGGCTATCCGGTATGTTCAACTTCAAATGGGAGGGATGCCGTTGGGCGGAGCCAGCCAACGTGAATCCCGCTCCGATGAGCTGTGGTGCCGTGTACTCATAGATCGGCTCCTCCGCCCCGCCGAATTCGACCATGCGCAGATATTTGTGCCGCGGATTATTCGTTTTCAACACCTTGCCGTAGCGGATGAACTTATTATCCTCATCCAACGTGGATAGGACAATTGTCTTGGACAAGGGCACCATCCGCTCCATGGGGCGTAGATTGTGTGCGGTGAACACCAATTGTCCCTGCATGTTCGCTGAGAAATTGTACAGTATCTCACCGAGCAGATATTCAAACACGCCCGTATCGATCTCATCAATGGCGACAAACACATCCGGATCATTATAGGCGCGGATCAGGAAGGCAAGCATACCGACGATACGGATGATGCCCTCGGATTCATCCCTCAACGGGATGCGACGCTTACCACGGACGCTGACGATACTGACCGCCCTACCCGGATCACCATCATCCAGTTCGACCGGCCCCAGGTCGTTGAGGTCGATGGTCAGGCCATGCACCAGGTACGGGAGCACATGGTTGAACATGCGGATGCTGTCTTCCAACTGGCGTTTGGCCTGTTCCGAAACTCGGTTCTCCTGGCGCAGCGAGAGCATGTGCTCCACGTATCTACCCTCCTTGGTGCCAACCGCCATGGGAAGCAGCTCGTAACTGACCCATGCGGTATGATCGGTTTCCAACAGGAACATGCGATGGAGGACATAGTCGCGGACTTTCCGCATCAGGGTGAATGCTTCCTTAATATCGTATCGTTCGAGGCTGCGGGCCGACTCGTCAGACAGTCGCCCATACGCACCTTGTGCGGTATCGGACAGAGTGTCCAGGAACATGTCGGAGAATAGGAACGAGTTATGCATGCGGTACGCGTCGCGTTCCGCGATAATCGTCTCCGTTTTATCCGGGGCGGCATTCACAACCCCACGCCAACGTCTCGCCGGGTAAAGGGCGAGTGGCTGCGTCGGGTCGGCGTCATGTTGGACGAAGACACGTCCCATCCTGCTTGGATGACGTCCCACATAGACGCATTCACGTGATACGGTCAGCTGTCCGTCATCGGCGAATTTGTAGTAGACCTGATATTCGAGATGCCGTCCCCGTTCTTGGAATGTGGCGGAGAGATCCGCATTGTCTTCGCCTTGCGTAATGAGGTTCCGCATGTGTGCGGAAATGTCTTTCATCGGATTGAGTGTGTCTTGGAGCAAGCGCAGCGCTTTGATCACCGATGTTTTGCCACTGCCATTCGCACCGTAGATTCCGGTGAGACTGCCTCCGGAGTCCAAAGTCTCGAAACCTATATCCCCGTTACGGATATTTTTGATGTTGTGGAGCGACAATGATACAAGTTTCATCATCTCACCTCTACGTACCATATCGAAAGTCATTCTGCATATTTTTTATATGCGTTTTCACTTATAGTAACTTACTGGTGGGACGTGTCGCTTTCTCCAATGTCGAATTGAGATGGATTAGTTGACAAAAACCGCATCCCCTGAGATACACCCGACCGAGTTTCGACAGATGGATGCGATTGGCGCTCGATACGGACGAATCGGATTACATGATACGAGTTACGGTTCATGCCCACTGTGTTGCCGACAAATGCCGCGGAACCCGTATCGTCCGGCAAATCATGCGTATGTTCGGACGATACGGGCTCACCGGCGAACATGTGTTCCGATACGGGTTCGCCGGTGAGCACGCCAGCATCATCCTGCTCGTCGAAACTGAACCAGCCCCGGGCCGCCGACAGGTTCCGTGGGTCAAACCGATAGTATCGGCTGCAATGATTGCAGACGACGCAATACCCGTCGTAGATCTCATCCAGCGCCATCGGACCCTCCCCTGCTGTCCGGGAACGATACGCAAGCCGGTATGCGTCCCCTGCCATGGTGAACCCGGCCGCAAATCCGGATACGATCCGGGAAAACAGTCGACATGAAGTTCAAACGCGGTTTGGATGAATGCTATAGTGTAAATGAGCTTTCGCCACGTCTCTCTCCCGTCCGGAGGTGTGACCGTAAGCCTAAGCTTGAAACAGAATCGGCTGCCGCAGGCTCCCGGAACCAAGGCATTGGTTCCCGTTGCGAGAACAGGAGTCTAGCCTCATGAACAGGCGATACGTTGTCATACGGCGGTATGACAATGGGTTCATCCCATAACTTCGGATCCTTACCGGTTCGAAGCGGCATGCAGAAGCCAGAAACAACGATTCTTACGAGCCTTGGGAATGTCCAACCCAAGGCTCGTTTCATCTTCACGCGGAGGGTTGTTATCTGTTGGTGTATGAGTTTGTTTTTCGTGTTTTGAATATGTTATAATTAGTTTCATGTTGGTGAAGGAATGAGCGGCCCGTGAGCATTTGCACCCGCAGACCGTGTGGAAGTGGTGCCGTACCGGGAAGATGCCTGTTCCTGTGGAGCGCACGCCGACCGGCATGTGGCTCATCCACGACCCGAAATACGAGACCATGCCGCAATCGAAAAGCATGGAACCCCGCACCGTCTGCTATGCGCGAGTATCCAGCGGCGACCAGAAGGCCGACCTGCGACGTCAGGCCGACCGGCTCAAGGCGTTCGCGCTCGGCATGGGCGTCGAGCATCCCGAGGTGGTCACGGAGACGGGTTCCGGCATGAACGACAAACGGCTCAAGCTCAACCGGTTGTTGTCCGATCCGACCGTGGGCACGATCATCGTGGAGCACCGGGACAGGCTCGCCCGCATGAACGCGGGACTGGTCGAAAGCGCGTTGAAGGCGCAGGAACGCCGGATCATCGTGGTGGACGACACGGAACTGGACGACGATCTGGTGCGCGACATGACCGAGGTGCTGACCTCGTTCTACGCGAGACTGTACGGACGCCGCGCAGCCAAGCACAAGACGGACGCGGCGTTGAAGGCGGCACGCGATGCTTGAGGCGGTCAAGGTGGCGCTTGACCCGACGCCACGGCAGGAACGACTCTTGGAGTCCCATGCTGGTGCGGCGCGGTTCGTCTACAACGCGGGACTCGCTCATGTCAAGGACATGCTCGAACGCGGCGATAAACCCGAATGGTCGTACTACGGGCTGCGCAGGTGGTGGAACCAAGCCAAGGACACACTCGCCGTGGACGAGACCACGGGAGAAACATGGTGGCCGGAGAACAGCAAGGAGGCATACAACAGCGGCCTCGAATCATTGGCCGACGCCCTGAAGAACTTCTCCAAGTCCCGCAAGGGGCAGCGGAAAGGCCGCAGGATGGGCTTCCCACGCGTCAAATCCAAGGACAAGGCGGTTCCCAGATTCGCGTACACGACGGGCTCGTTTGGCCTCATTGACTGTGACCCTCATGCGCTGCGGCTCCCGAAGATAGGCCGCGTGCACTGCATGGAGAACGTGTCCAAGCGAGTGAACGGTGCGAAGGTGCTGCGCATGAGCGTATCCAAGCGCGGTGGACGCTGGCAGGCCAGCCTGACCGTCGAACGCGCCGACCTGCCGATTCCATCGCCGCCGCAAGGCGGGAGCGTCGGCATCGACTTGGGCGTGAAGGAGCTCGCCACATTGTCGGACGGCACCGTGATACACAACCCGCACGCACTCAAATCGAACCTCAGACGGTTGAAGAAAGCCCAACGGAATCTGAGCCGCAAACGGAAAGGCTCCAACCGCCGCCGCAAGGCGAGAGCGCAGGCCGCCCGACTATACGCACGGGTGGCGAACCTGCGTTCGGACGCGCTCAACAAGACCACCACCATGCTCGCCCATACCTACGCGGACATCAGCATCGAGGACTTGAACGTGGCGGGCATGGCGGGAAACCACAGGCTCGCCCAATCGATTCAGGACGCCGCGTTCGCGGAGTTCCGACGCCTACTGACCTACAAGACCGCACGCACCGGCGCGAGGCTTCACGCCATCGACCGCTGGTATCCAAGCTCGAAGACGTGCTCGAACTGCGGGACGGTGAAAGCCAAGCTGCCCCTGTCCGAGCGCGTCTACCATTGCGAGGAGTGCGGGCTTGTCATCGACCGTGATGTGAACGCGGCCATCAACATCCAAGTCGCCGGGAGTGCCCCGGAGACGTTAAACGCGCGTGGAGGAAGCGTAAGACAGGCCCACCCCAAAGGCGGGACAATGCGGCATCCGGCGAAACGCGAACCAAGCGGCGGTGAGAGTCGCGTGAGGCTTGGAGCTGGCCTTGGCAACGAGGCCATGTAGATGACTTCGCTCTAGCGACAAGCTAAAACAAAGTCATCTACAACGGTTCATGACAGCGCGCACGACACGGCAGCTCAAACAAGAACTCATCCCAGTGCTGAGAGAATGCGCCATCGCCTATGACAGGCTGTTATGCGGCAACCATGCCATCATGCAGTGCGACAGCGGTTTGACCGTGGACATCCTCTGGGGCAAGGAAAACTTCATGCACCTGTGCGGCGTGCATTGCAACCGTCCGCAAAGCATGTTTCGCAATAAGGGGCCCCACCCGTCGGAGGTCATGTTCTTTTACGATCAGTTGATTGCAGGACGTCTCTCCCCCGACATGCTCACCATTGCAAACGACAGGCTCACACAACGAAAAGCCAAGGTGCTACCCCTGTTGGCCCGATTGGAATCATTGGATTTGAAAATCGTGAACACCCATGCGACCGGGCTCACTCTGGCAGTCGGCGATGAACGATTCGCCGTGGGCCTCGCACCATCGGGACACAAGTCCCGCGACACCGGAGAAGCCGTCATGTTTCCCCGCAGTCTCCGATCCCAATCCATATGGAACCTCGCCGACGGGCACACACGCATCCATGTCGTGGAGACGATACGGATATGCCGACCCTCCATTTCGCCGCCCATCCCGTTGCCCGTCATTTCCGATGCAACGGATGCGAATGCAACAGGATGATGCGATGCATGTTCGGTGAAAACGGCTCTGGGTTGCCCGGCAGGATGAACGCATGCTCCCGGACGGAACGCCGATCCCGCCACTTGTCCCAACGACGCCGGTTCACCTCACCCGCACGGGAACGCTTCCGTGTGAACATGAAGAACAGGAGGAACCCGCAGACCGGGACCAGCAGATACGGCACCCACGAGCCCCGCCACAGCATGCGCACCAGCGAGGCGAGCACGACACCGATGCCCATGCCGCCGAGGATCAGGAAGAAATCCGTGCTGCGCATCCAGGCGCGGCCTCCCACGTGGAGCTCATCCACCTGGGAGACGCGCTGCCCGGAGATTTTCGTCAGATCATAGAGCATCATAGGCGGTCAGATGTTGAGGATCCTGGCGAAGATATCCACGACCAGTTGGGCGACCCATAGGCCGATCGCGGCGAGGAACGGGAGGATCTGGGCGGGCAGGATGAAGATCAGGCCGGCGAGCATGCCGACCACACACCAGACGATGCTGCTGGTTCCCGCCTGCTGCAACGATTGGCCCAACGGGCATTGCGGCCAGAACTTACGGATCACCAGCAATGCGATGCACACGGCGATCAACGCGCCGCCGATCACAATGCACAGGGTGACGAGCGCACTGTTCTGCATGAGCATCTGCACGAACCGTTGCACGCCCGCCTTGCCGGGCTGCACGATCTGGGGGGCTGCGGCCAACGGGACCGAGTGAATGGTCATGTCGATCACTTTCCTTCACAAAACTATGGATATGGTCGCCGGACGGCTATGCGCGTATAGATGCCACGCATGGCACGCAAACATGACACCGACCCGTGGTTCGACGACCCGACCCGGCAGAAGGAAGAGGATCCGCACCGCCAGTATGTGCGGATCGTCGCCACACGCACCAAATGGTGGCGGCTCATCCAGATCATCACCCTCATCTTCTCCATCATCGCCGTCGCAGCCGCCACCAACACACCAACCCCCACCGCACCCATACAAACCGTCGATCTGGATGCGGACGGCAAACAGGCCGCATGGGCGTTGACCCAAACCTGGCTGAACTCCAAGCCGTTGGGCGCGGACACGCGCATCATCTCATGGGATGGGGCCGACACGATCCAATTGGCGAATCAGGGCAAACCGGTGACGGCAACCGCACACCGGCTCACCGTGTCGGATGGCAGACATTGGTGGCAGGTCATGGAAACCGTGAAAACGGACGGCACGCCGATCGGCTATCCGGCGGTCACCCCGATCCGTGTGCCGGCACAGAACACGCCGGATGCGAACGATGATTGGACAGGCGTGCTGAAAACCGTCGACCAGTCGGATGCGCTCACCCAGGCCGTCAGCCAATGGGGCAAGGCGCTGGCCGGTTCGGATGCGGACCGGTTGAAGGTCAGTGTCGATGATCCGGACCCCGCTTCCGTGTATCAGCCGTTGATGCTGACCGGCCAGGTGCAGGCGGTGAGCATCCAGAAGATCATGTACGCGGATCGCGGCAAGGTGGACAGGGAGAACGACACGTCCAATCGGGCGTATGCGCGTATCGGCATCACCTTGTCGGGTGGCGAGCAGGGCAACATGAACTATGGGTATGATGTGCTGATCGCCGACCCGGATGGCACGCCGCATGTGATCGCATGGGGCGCGCCCGGCATGGCCCCCTCATTCCACGAGTATGGCAACCGGTGGCATGGCCAACCATTGGATGCGGACACGCAGGACGGTCAGGCCACGGATGCCACGGACTCGCAATCCACGCCGAATGTGAACTAGGTGGGCCGGTCGACGATGTCATGGAAGAACCGGTCCGCATCATCGACCACATACACATGCTGCCCGTATCGTTCGAGCTGCCGGTGCACGGCCGGCTGCGTGTCATGCAACCGGCCGCCCGGCCGTTTCAATTCCACCAGATAGATCCGCCCGTCGGGCAGGAACAGGATCCGGTCGGGCACGCCCGTCACACCCGGTGACACCCACTTGTACGCGTGGCCGCCATGCCGGCGGGCGAGCCGGCAGAACCGGGTTTCCACATCGTGTTCACGGATCATGCCAGCCAGCCTTTCCTCTGTCGTGGTTCGGGTTGCAATGATCCGGTGACATGGCGGAGCAGCCGGGCGGCCCGCATGTCACCGCACAATTCGCACACGGTGGCGTCCGGCGTGCCCATCATCCTGTCCTTCTGCCCGTCGGTGAGCGGTTGGAGGGAGGCGAGGGCGATGAGCACGTCCGTGTTCTGGTCGTAGGTGAGCCGGTCGATCGTCTCCTCGTCCAATCCGGTGCGGCTGGCGACGGCGATCCGTACGGCGGGAGCCGGGTCGCGTACCAGCATGCGTAGGGCGCGGGGCTCAAGCCGGTCGGCCTGGCTGGCGGCATACCAGCGGCAGATCGCATGCCGACTGTAGGCCAGGTCGGCGGGCGTGTCCACATGGTCGAGGAGTTCATTCATCCATTCAGCACTCATAATGGTTGAATATGCGTCGACACCGGCATCCCTCCCCCTGTTTACCCCACCGAACGGGGAAGTGAAAAATCTTTCTATACATCCCATTGTTTTCCTATTGTTTGCAGTCGACTGGTTTGGGATGGGGTTCGGATCATGGTTCGAGCCGAAAACGGGGTGGCTGGATACTGTGATGCCGGTATTCGGCGGAATCCGCTGCGACCTGCTGCGACATTGCTGCGGCATTTCCACGTCGCAGCACCCCCTCACCCCTACTGGAATAAAGGGTGTAGGGACTATATGCTGCGATGTCGGCTATTTTGGGGGATGTACTCTATTTGGGAGCTACTCACATTGTGGACAGGGTGTCCACAATGTGAGTAGCTCGGTTTTTCACTGTTTTCCTACAAGTCACCGACATCGCAGCGTCATCCCACTCCAGCCCAATCGGCAGTAAGGCTCAACCCACGCTGCGGACCGCAGCGGGTCGCAGCGGGTCGCAGCGGACGGATGACACCATGATCCGACCATGGAAACGAATAAAACAGGTGATAAACCTAGGTCGGCATCATCCAATCTCCTCGCTTCCATCCGGGTCGACGCATAGACGGCAGACGAACCATGAGGCATTCCAGAATGTGAAGGAGAGAAGCCGTATGGCAGAGAAGAAACCCAACCCGTTGTACCGGGGCATGATGGCCGGCACCGCCATCGCCATGCTCACCGGCAGTGTCCTCACCGTCGGCCCCGCCATCGCAGACGACACCACACCCACACCGGCCCCGTCCACCACCATCACCGACAACGACAGCCCAGCCGACCAGAACCAGAAAACCCGGCTCGACCAGCTGGCCGCCGACACCGCATGGTGGTTGGACGAATCCGGCTACGATCTGGGCGGGCAGCGCGCCACCTTGGAGGAAACCCGCCAACAATTGGACACACTCCGCCAGGACAGCCAGCTCACCGCCAGCCAAGCCCAGCAGGCCATCGAAACCGCCGCCAGCCGGCTCGCCGCCATCCCGGCCAGCCTGCCCGCCATGCAACCATTGCGCGACAAGCTCAGCCAATACGACAAGGACAGCGAGCATGCCGACCGGTATACGGCCGCCACATGGAACACGTACACGCAAGCCAAACAGGAAGCCACCGCATTCCTCGGCTCGGCGCGCCCGGCGAAAACCGAAATCCAGGAACACGCGAACCGGCTCGACACGGCACGCAACAACCTCGCCTGGGCGCAGGACACGGAATACAGGATCGGTGACACACCCCTCACCGTGACCGACGGGACCGCGACCGGCACCATCCGGTTGGACGGCGACACACTCCCCGACACGCTCACCGTCACCTCCAACCGGTTCGGCGACATCACCATCCCGTTGGACAAACCCACGGTATCCTGGAAGCAGGATGACACCACGCTGGGTGTCGGCACCACCACCGGTCACTACGACTACACGTATGACGACGGGACGGACAGTCCCATCCGACGCGTCAACTTCCATGTGACCGCCACCGTCACCCACGGCACCCCCGTCACCGGACGGTTCAACGACGGCGAACCCTTCCAATTTGCCAAAACCACGGACGGCACATGGGAGGCGCTCACCTCCGCGCAACTCGGCACCACCACCAATTTGGACACGTGGGCCGGCGGCACGGTCACCCTGTCGGACGGCACGACCCTCACCCAGACCGGCATGACCGACGTAGCAGTCAACACCGCGCCTGATGTGGACGGCGTACCCGACCAGTCCGGCTGGCAGACCCGTGGCCGCACCATCACCTACACGGGCAAGGACAGGAACAACACACCGGTGCGTGTGCAGGTGAAAGCCACCCGCATCTACGATCCGAGCCTGAGTCTGAAACTGCAGCGCACCAGTGCGGACGGCACCACCAGCACCATCTGGGATACCGGCACGGTCAACAGCCTCAATGTGAAGAACACCGGGTTGAAACCATTGCCCTACACCATGCTCGGTGACAAATACGTGTTGACCGCAGGCAACCTGAACACCGCCGCCGGCAATGTGCGCGACGTGAAGATCACCCCACGGCTGGGCGGCAACGGCACACGCGCATGGACCGTCTCCTACACGGTCGACCAGATCGGCGAACATGGCGCACTCACCCCCACCACCCGGACGATCACCGTCACCCAACCATTCGACCCGGCGCCGGCCAACAAGCCGAACGGGCAGGCCCGTCTCACCGGCTTCCTCGTCAACGGACAGCCGATGGCCGGGTTCAACCCGGATCAGACGGACTACACGTTGCGTGCGAAAAACGGGGAGCGTATGATCGTCACCCCGCAGGCCGCCCCCGGTGTGACCGTCACCACCGGCCCGTCCCGTCAGACCGCGTACACCACCGTGCAAACCTGGCTGGTCACCGGCCCCGACGGTGCGACCAGCACGTACACGGTCACGTTGGTGCGTGAGCATGACAAGCCCACCGCCGACGAGGCATTCCAGCCGGGCGAACCGCATGCCGGGTTCACCGATGAGAAGAACCCGTCGTTGGACAACACGCGCCTGTATTCGGTCGGCTACATGCTGGACGGAAAATACACGCCGGTTGCGAAGGACACGTTCGACATTCCGGCCGGTGGCGTGCTCGCATGGCAGGCGTATCCGGGCCAGACCGTGGAGGCGAACGGCACCCGTGTCTCCGGCATGACGTGGAAGTACACGATCGGTGTGCTGGCCGCCGACCAGCAAACCTACGGCACCAGGGATGTGACCGTCACATTCATCACCCAGGCCACGTCGAAGGCCGTATTGGATGGGGTGAAAGTGGATGGCAAGCCGATCGGCGGGTTCAACCCGGCGACCCGGGAGTATGAGATCCGGGTGGCGAACCCGGACAAGTACACGGTCACTCCGTTGTTCGACAAGGATTCGGGCATGAGCGTGACCGTGGAGAAAACGTCCACGTTGGCGACGATCACGGTCGTATCCGCCGACGGGCGGGTGAAAACCGTGTACAAGCTGCATGTGGCGAAGCAATCCGGGTTGGATGCGGTGAAAACCCTCCTGCAAGGCGACCATGACGAGCTGGCGGCCACGGGTGCGCCGATCCTGATCGTTACGATCGCCGCTGTGACGATGATGCTTGCCGGTGCGGCCGGTGTCGGCTACATGCTGCTCCACCGTAAGCATGGCACGGATCACGCGGACATGTAAACGGATGCGCCCCGGTCAAGGCCCCTCATCCTCCGTCATGGAAGATGAGGGGCCTTTGCGCATGACAGCACGTCGGCATGGTGGCTTGTGACGTTCCTCGTCGCGATAGTCCTGCTTCTGTTCTTCTACCGGACGCAATATATGCTGCCTATCCCCTATAGGGTGCATGAGATCATTATGGGTGTGCTGATAGTGACTGTGTGGGCGTTGCTCATGATCCTGCTGCTCTCCGTCGTCGGCATTCTGCCCGTCACGTTCACCTTCCGATAATCCGCTTGTCCTTCCTGTGGGGGACGCATGCGGATGCGTGCCATGGGAACTGGATGATGGGAGGAGCCATGAGCCGGGCGGATATCCGACACATGTTCCGGCAGGCGGAACGATTACAAGCCAGGGCGAACCGATGCGAGGCGGAGTCGGACGAATACTGGGGCCAGTGGAAGCGGACGGGTGATCCGGATACGGAAACCCGTATGCTTGCGGCCGCCAGACAGGCCGATGATCTGCGCGTGCAAGCTGAAACACTGTTCGGCAAGGCCATGCGCATGTACCATACGCTGATCTTCGGCTAGACATTCAACGCAATGGTTGACGCATACATGTTCTTGATAGATTTCATGTTCCAAGGAAAGGGGTTTGCCATGGCTGGCATGCTACGTATCGGCATCATGAACCCGGATGACAGCATCGACAGCATCGAATGCGCGTACGACGGAACGGAGACGACCGTCGACATGCTCGCCTCCGCCTATGGGGAGGAGCCGCGTCTACGTGCCCTGCTCGACCGGGGCAACCTGTCATGGGTGGAATGCGTGGCCGTCCGCAACGCGTTCGGCATGGATACGGTCAGGACAACAATCCGGCCTGCGGGCAGCCCCATGATGCACAGCGTTGATTTCACCGAGTATTGTATGGTCGCCCAACCGTTCAACATGATCCTGGTCCCCCGGCTGGGTTGGATGTGCTCGCATGGCACGGAACCCACATTACGATCCATGTTCCCTGACATTGAGATCGGATAGGGAGGTTGGTGTGATGCACTATGTTTCCATGGCCGGGGATGCGACGATGGGACACGTGCAGGAGACGGTGGACGAGTGGCGGGCCGCGCACAACCTGCCACTGCTGCCAGTACGCATGGTATCCGACACGGTCTATTATTCCACCCGTGAGGCGATCGACTTCCTGTACTCGTATCTGGATGACACGTATTGCCCGATGGTCGAATACCATGACGAGACCATGCGGCCGTGTGAGCCGGGTGTACGGGAATTGGAGTTGGATCGGCGGTTGGAATCGTTGCGTGGCAGACTGGCCGCCCGCAACCGGCCATGGTGGAAGGAACACCAAGAGCAGACAGCCGGCATGGTGGAATGCCCCGAATGCCAATCCATGTTGAACGTGGAGTATTGCGGGGTTCGCAAGGGCTGGCACAACCATTGCCCGGTCTGTCATGCGGATGTGCGCCCTCGGGCGGTGCGGGACCAGTTCGACCGGTGGAACGCCGAATATCTCCAACTACGGGAGGAACGTGACCGGCTGCGTGACCGGCGCAAACACCCGTTATGCCGGCTGATCCTCCTTTCCACGCAGGATGGTGTCGCCTCCAACCGGATCATCTGCGGATAAGCCCACTGTCAAACCATAGGAAACCCGTATTGGCCGGACAGACGGATCACCATTCGTCTTTGACATATACCGCAATGGCATGGGTTATGGAACCGATTGGATAGGGTGAAAAGGCGACCGCGGAAAGACCAATGAGTGAGGCCATCATCACAATGACGACCCCACTCTTATCCCTATCCTCGTTGATTCGGCATGTGTGAACCTATTGTTCAAAATATGGCGCACGACTCGTGAACGCCTGTTTTCTTGAATATCGGTTTGCACCGTGATGTTTTGAGGGCAGACGCATCATCTACCGGGAGCGGTTACGATACCAGTAGGCGTAGGAGCCGATGAGGGCGAAACCAATGGAGGCGATCCAAGCCATGGGGTCAGCCCACGTATGGTTTTGAACTGTCACACCATGCTCAACCAGCTGGATCACGATCCTCGCAACGAGCAGGATTGCCACGAAGTTGATGGCATACCCGATCGCACTTTTTGTGCGATCCGTTTTTCCTGACCTGGGGGTTCTGGGTGATGTCATAGTCTGCCCCTGCAGCTCCATGCCGCCCATCCGAGTGACACTCCGATGGCTATGGGACCTCCGAGCGCTTTGACGGTCGACGGGCCAAGAATACGTGCCACCGTCTTGGCCGTAAGACCCCAATTCCAGCCGCGAATTCCTTCCTTGATTGCCGCGATGAGGCCAGGGGCAGCTCCTGCCGCCGGAATCCCCAGTCCTTCAAGCGCCACGCACAGGGCGAAATCCCCTGCATTCGCGGGCCTGATCGTGGGAGTGGATCCTCTTCTGATAATCGCAACGCTGGTTTTGACGGAGGTTTTGTTGGCGGCGGGGGAAGTCCGCTGAATGGTATTCAGTGCGTCGGTCAGACGTCGTAGACCCTGAATCTGCGCCTGCTGCCCATCGGCTGTCAGATTCGCGGTGTTGACTTCGAAACGATCCTTGTTATTGAGCTGGATGTAGCGCGTGAATAGAACCTGCATGTCGGATTCTAGTTCGGCAAATTCCTGCTGGGTCATTCCCGGGACGCCTGGCTGTACTGCAGATGCAGAGGGCGCGGAGGCTAGGCAGATTCCACATACGGCAATGAGGACCAAAAGTAGTCTGGCGAATGTTCGGAAATCATATTTTGCTTTCATGTTGTGCTCCTTTGCACTAGAAATGCTCTATTGCATTATAGGATTCCGCACAACACGTGGGATTCGGGCATAATCGCATGGTTTGAACAGACAGTGTGATGATGCGCATTGTTCGCAATGCTTTCTTCTTCCCCATCCACTCCGATAGCGCATCGGAACCGGCTGCTGCAGCCCGTTCCGATGCGTTATGTGGGGACGCATGACGGTGATACCAGATCAAATGAGGAGGAACCGAAATGCTGCAGGTCGAAGTCACGGAACATACAACGGACGGACGTGACATCAAACGCTACTCCAAGAGGAAATACCGCACGATGCGGGGTGTTGAGAAACTATTCGACATCTACCGGGATTGCTACCCCTCCCCACGGTATACGGTCGCCATCGTCGGCGAACCCGAGCCGCGCCGCCGGCAGGACAACAGTACGGCCATCGGCCAAGTGCATGTGGGTGACATCTTCCACTGCATGTGGGGGTATGACATGATCATCAACGACTTCTACGAAGTAGTGGAGGTGTCCAAGACCGGTAAAAGCGTGATCACCCGCAAGATCGCCACCCATATGGACGGCGACCCGTGCAGCCCGGCCGGTGGCGCGCAGGTGAGACCGATGCTCACCGGGGATCGTTTCATCGGCAGGCCGGAACGGCATACGCTTCAAGCCTACGGGAAGTCCATTTACATTCGCATCAACAGTTTCAGCACCGCGACCCTCATGGAACCGGAGGATTACCTGCAAGACTACACGGAAGACCACCTCGACTAGCCTTCACATCGGATATGAGCCTGCCCTGCGGGGCATAAGCCGACGGGCAGGCCTATGTGATAGAACCTATCACATACACGCGGATTCACTGCAACAACACTGTGCTACATGATAGGTTCTATCATGTTCACCCACGAATATGGGAGGCTGTGCCGGCTCCTCCGCCAGGATTCGAACCTGGACCATGGGTTCCAAAGACCCGTGTGCTGCCGGTTACACCACGGAGGAATGATGTTGCACGTCTATGCGAATACAAGGATCATCGTTCCCGATCCGGAAGATACTCGTTCCATGCAACCGGCAGTTTCCCATACTTCTCACATCGGGAATGCACGAACATCCATGCGCGGCACGATCTCACAGCTGCACTTCCCGTTTCCACGGGAGGATATACGTTTTGCCGTAAGGTTCGGCGTATGCCGTTTCGGCCAGTACTTATGAAATCGCGTACCGCATCCCAGAACAGGCTGCCGAACCTATACCATTCTGGTCGTGTCACGCATCATGGCGTTCGACGCCGATCGTCATGCCGGATTTCGTGTTCTTTTCGAACAACATGCCCATGAACGGCATGTCCGCCCATCCGACCAATGCGCGGTCTATGGTCTCATCGCAGATTCGCAGTACGGCTTTGCGGTATTCACCATTGTTTTGGCGTGGAATCTCGGAGGTTCACCCCCGAGAGGATGTCAACCTAATGCCTAATGCGACTATAGTGACGATGAAGCAGCCGGTCGCAAGCACACCCGCGACCGTTGCAATGATGCGATATGGCCGATCATCACTGATCGACATATTCGACCGGTGTATACAAATCATGCTGAACGCGGTCAATCCGATGGCGAATACGAATAGGATGATCGCATACCACATCCAACCGTTCACTGTTCCTTCTCCCTGTGCATGTGGGTGCGCAGGCCTTCGTCGAACATGCGGGGCAAACCGCCACGATCCTGTTGGGCGGCGTGTTCCTTGCCGTGCAACGAGGCAAACGCGGATAATAAAGCGATGGTGCAGCGTCTCTCTCAAACTGGAGGTCGCTGCACCATCAACGAATCCAATTGACGGAAGCCTTACCTGTACAGGTATTTGCCCTCATCAATCTTACGGGCGATGTCCTGCATTTCAGCAGCAAGCCTACGATCCTCCTCAGATCCCGAACTCAGCTTATGAGCCTTGCGGTCAAGCCGATACTCGTTGCCGAAATACGCGAACACGCCGAGAATCAACACAGCCACGATTACCCAGATCATGGCTTCTTCGTTACTCCGAAGCCGAACAATGCCAAGCAGGCGCGCAACTGGTCTGTGGTGCCGTACTTGCCGATGTTGTGGCAGGATTCACGGGTCGGCACCCAATGGTCATAGCACTGGTTTCCCACGTAGAAGTAGCAGCGCTTGAACGGCGTAGCCTCAACCGCGTTGGCTGGTGCGGTCACGACAACCCCCATTCCGAGAGCCGCTGTCAGTGACATGAGCACGGCGGCTGATTTCTTCCAAATGGATTTCTTCATATCCATCTCTCCTTTCCCGCAGCCCGTTTCTGGGCTGTTGTGAGAAAATCTACAACGCTGGACGAGTGGGATAAGTCGGATTGTCAGCTCGGCTGAATAATCGCTGGATATTTGACCACTACAGAGCGTGTCGTAGCGATATTTGTTCTTGAATTGCCTATCGCATGGCCGGCTTCTTTCTGGTAGTGTTTGTGGTCGGTTATTGGTCAGTCACCATCTCATTGCCATGTCCTCGGTCGCGTCCTGCCATTCGGCAGTGGTGTCGCCCAGTGGACGGTATTGCACATTGACTGGATGGAATGGTGCGAAATCCTTCAACAGCCTCTGGTATTTGCACAGTGGGAACCGTGACGCATCAAACGTATGCTCGATTCTCAATCCTTCGCCCATATCCTTCGGGGAGATTGGATCGTCGGCCACGCATCCGTAGTCGATGTCGTCGGCGGGCATGAATCCCAGCGAGTTCATCGCCCACAGGTGCTCACCAAGGTCACTGGTGTAATAGTTTGTGTAGTATTTCCCATCCTGATCGGGTTCCAGCAGGAACGGGATCAGGAATTGGATGCAGCAGCTTGCAGGCGCGAAGCATACGCCGGAACCCTTCACGTAGTACCAGTTGCCATCCCAATCCCGCATCTCGTTCTCGTCGAAGGACATGGTGAGGAACACGACCTCATCGGGTTGCAGGGCATTCGGGTCATTGGCCGCCAGCTGGTCTGCCCACTCGGACACGTTGTTGATTGGGTGCGTCGCCAGAGCCCGCTTCAACCGTTGTTCGTCAATGTTCGCATCAAGGTTGAGGATGTCCTCAACACTCTCGCAGATGTCGATGGGGAGTGTGACGGATTGTCCGTCTTCATTTTCCCATTTGTACTGCACTGTTTTCATGATGTTTTCCTTTCGTTAATCTGTTGTGGCTGGTTGTTGGTCGAGTTGATTGTTTTCCCATGCGGCTTGTGCTTCCTCCTGTGTGGGAAACGAGTGTTTGAGCCGCGTCTTGCAATATGGGCAGCCCACCCGCCACCAGCAATCCCAACTGCGGTGCGTGTGCAGGTTGACGGCCTTGCGGTATTCTCCCTTGCGCCCGCAATTGGGGCACATGAGTTCAGTATCCACACCCTCGTACACCATGCGAATACAAGGATCATCGTTCCCAATCCGGAAGATACCCGTTCAATGCAACCGGCAGTTTCCCATACTTCTCACATCGGGAATGCACGAACATCCATGCACCGTGTTCGAACAGATACGTACAGCCTGCCTGCCCGTACAGTTGCTCGAATTCCTGCCGGTCGGCGCTATGCGTGACCTTGGTGCCGCGAATGACGTCTGCATTGCTGATCGTGTCGCCAATCCAGATACGGTCACCGTCCGATACCAATGCACGCACCTGTGGTTCGTCCGTATACGCGTCGCAGAGAATCGCCGCCATCCGCTCGGGATAGCCGCCGGTCTCCACACGGATTGAATCCACACTGCCATTCGCGTTCGCTATGCCGATGATCGCTGGAATTGCCATATCCAATGCCCTTTCCCTCATTAGTTTCTTCTGTGAGAAACGCTGACCGCTGTCCATGTATCAGTAGACTGGCGGGATTCGAACCCGCGACCCCGGATTACACTTCCGGTGCTCTGTCCGCTGAGCTACAGCCCCGCGCATGCCTGTCGTCATGATCGGCAGACATGCGGGATGCGTTCACCGGCGCCACCGGTGTTGCCGAAGACGGCGAATCCCCGACCGTTCCATTCTCTCAATGAGAATGGGGGCGAGCCTGCACCAAGGCCCGACCTTGCGCAGGCGAGGCAGGATTCGAACCTGCAACATACGGTTCCAAAGACCGTCGTGCTGCCCATTGCACCACTCGCCTAACCCGCCACAAGTCACCCTGTGACGGACACCGGTTTGCATGCCCACACTCCCGTTGGGCATCCTCCGCCGATACCGGAGGAGACAGGCACATTGCCTGCCTGTACGCCACCATGCTTCGCTTGGTATGACCGTGACAAGGTGGATGCCACGAACCCCGGCTGCCAGGCCAAGGTGCAGCCGAGCCTCCAGTTCGGCTGGAAGCCGGCAGGGGATTCCCTGCATACCGTTATGGCCGACAGTGCGATTCACGGTGAATCGCATCTGGCCGCACAGTACGCCGGGCTGTCCCCGCCGGTTCGTATACGGGGATGGGGTCGAACCATCATCCTGCGGTTTTGGAGACCGCCACTCTACCGGTTGAGCTACCCGCATATGGGCGCAATCCGAAGATCACACCCCACGATGTTCCCGGACCCTTAGACTGTCCGGCATCCCTCGGTACAGGATGCGACCCGTGAGGATCGAAGCCATGATGCTTGTATTCCATGCGCATCTTCTACATGGGGGCCTGTTCATGTGCCCGATGCCATCCGACCTGACGCCCGGATGATGGCGTGCCCGCCCCTATGCGTCACGGGGTGTCACATTTCGTTAATGTCGTTGACCGCGTCAACGCTCCCGTATTCGGCGGAGCCGTCCTCCTCCTCATGGATTCCCCATGTGGGACGACACCCTGTGTGACGTGCTCCCGCCGCTTAACCCCTGACGGGGTTTGAAGCGGGGGCTTCTCGTTCAAGACGACCATTGTTGTCAGTATCAGCGAGCTATCTCCGTGCGCCCCACGGTTCAAAAGATTTCAGGAGATTAGGCGTTTGCCTTCGTCTCGAATGTTCAACGCGGCGTTCACGTCCCTGTCATGATGCACGCCGCATTGTGGGCAGTCCCACTCCCTCACACTCAGGTTCTTGATGTCGGTGTTCTTGTATCCGCAGTCGCGGCAAAGCTGGCTGGACGGGTAGAACCTGTCGATTTTCACCATGCACCCGCCATGCTTTTCCAGCTTGTAGGCGAGCATGTCACGTAACAGACCGAACCCGTTGTCCATCGTGCTTTTGCCCAGCTTCAACGATTGGCTGACAGCCTGTAGGTTCAAGTCCTCCACGCACACGCAGTCATACTGTTCCACGAGTTTGTTCGCGGTTTTGTGCAGGAAGTCACGGCGCGTGTTGCGCACCCGTTCATGCAAGCGGGCGATCTTGGTTTTCTGCCTATACCAGTTGTTCGACTGTTCTTGCATGTGTGAGAGCTTGCGTTGCTCGCGGGCGAGACATTGTTCGGCTCGACGGTAGAAACGTGGATAGTCCGGTTTCTCCGCGTCGCTGGACACGTACAGGTCATGCGAGGAGTAGTCCAGTCCGACGAAGTGTTTTGGCGCACGCGGTTCGGGTATTTGGGTTTCGTACTCGAACAGTATGGTCATGGTGTACTTGCCGGAACGGGTGTGCTGCACTGTCACGCTTTTCAACACCCAATCGTCGGGTATGCGCTTATGCTGGCGCACGCGGACACGTCCGAGCTTGGGGAGTCGAAGATACCTGCCATCGTCCTCCAAGCGGATATTGCCTTTGATGCAATTTGTGGTGTAGGACGGTTTGGCCTTGTGCTTCGCCTTGAACTTCGGGAACCCCACATGTTGTGGGTCTTTGAAGAACCGGCTGTACGCGCGGTTGAGATGCAACTGGGCGTTGCATAATGCCATCGAGTCCACTTCCTTGAGGAACGGGAACCTGTCCTTGTATTGGGCTGGCGTGTTCCTCAATGATTCCTTGGTTTGCTTGTAGTGTTCGATGCGGTCGGCAAGCATCTGATTGTAGACAAATCTCGCGCAGCCAATGGTGCGTTCAATCAGCGCGCACTGCCCACGGGTCGGATACGCACGGTATACGACTGCCGCATGCCTTTTGACCTGCATCGTGTTCTCACCTCTTTCCTTGGTTTTCGATGTATTTTCTGATGATTTCGATAGGTGCGCCACCTGTCGTGAGCAGGCAGAAGCTACGGCTCCAGAAATACTCGCGCCAGAGCTTCTGCCGTATCCATGGATACTCTTTCTTCAACAGGCGACTACTTGCACTCTTGTAGGCGTTGATGAACTTGGACAGTTCGGTTTTCGGCTGCGCCCTGAACAGCACATGCACATGGTCTACGTCATGATTCCATTCCTCCACGGTTATGCCGTATGAGCGTCCGATATGCTCGAAAATCTCACGCGCACGCGCTGAAATCGTATTATCGAACACCTTGCGTCGGTATTTCACGACAAGAACGAGATGATAATGGAGTAGGAACACCGAATGATGATTAGACTCCAATTTCACTGCAATCGCCTCGTTCCGATAATGTACGACTGACTTCTATTATACACCGTGTATGCTGATTCCTCCCCCACCTACGCTCCGCTAAGAGGTGGGAGAATCCTCAGCAAACAAAGTTGAACGCGTCAAGCAGATTCTCTCTGGTCGGCTCACCCGGGCTTTCCTCCCATGGCATGTCCATGGTCCGGATGATCTCCACGGTCATGGGCACGTCCACGTTCACGATTCATGTCATGACGATTCCTTTCCTCCTTGCCGGTGGGACCATGGGCGGGGTGTGGGGCCCTCCCCTGTTCCCGTGTCTCCGGCAGGATTCGAACCTGCGACCCGACGGGTAGAAGCCGTCCGCTCTGATCCGCTGAGCTACGGAGACTGTCGGCCACCTACCTCGCGCCTCACACGAAGCCGGCCGCCAGTGAGGATGCCAGCCTTTCCACGCTTCAACCGAACCGTGGCGTCACGACCGGTGGCCGGATCGTTTCTTTTCGTACCCTCGACAGGATTCGAACCTGCGACCTGACGGATAGGAACCGTCCGCTCTGATCCGCTGAGCTACGAGGGTGGAACCCCCATCCCCCGTAAGAGGATGGAGGCCGGAATGGCGGATTGGATTTCACCGCCGACGCCGAGGACAACGGGGCACCTGTAAAGCTCCCTCTGGGCGTACCATGCGCCTGTCCGCTAAGACGGGGCCGCTAAACCCGCGCATGTGCCTTACCCCACCCGTTCCGACCGGGGTTGTTCAGCCAATTCCATGAACGTCAGACGATGGCCGTCGTCTGACGTTCGTGCCGGTGACGGGATTCGAACCCGCAACCTTCCGCTCCGGAGGCGGACGCCCTATCCTTTGGGCCACACCGGCATGCGGGCTGCATCCCATCCAAGGTTGGAAAACCCCGGAGCACTGGGGAAAAGACCCCTGGACGAATGCAGCCGCATTGATTGGAGTGTCCGTTGGGACAGTTGCCTACATCAACGGACACCCACCCCTATGCGTCCCGACAAAACTCATCCACCCATGCCACGGGGGACGCATCTCCATGGCAACAAGCATCACGGAGGTAGGAAGGAAACGAGCATGGGACGTGAATTATACGATGAGGAAGAATACATGGACTGCGATCCGGATACCGTGGCCGAGCAGCTCATCGGACACAGGATCATTCGCGTCGACGACAATACAGTCGAACTTGACGACGGCACCGTCCTTGAATTCAAGGGTGCGTCTGACTGTTGTGCCTGGTTCGACGTTAGAGTGCATGGTGGCGCTTGCCCGGATAATGTGATCACCGCAGTCACGGTCTCATACGCCGACAATCCACGGGCTGCAGAGGAATACGATCTGCATGTCCTGTCCGATGCGACGGAGATCGCCGCCATTCATGTGGAGGGCGATCCCCCATCTGGATACTATTGCAAGTCGTTCACCTTGCGGGTGTCCCACTTCGTACAGAATTCCTGACAATCTGCATGCTGTCCAGTCGGACGCATTGAACACCGGTATCACTTCATATTGGGAAGGAGCCAGCATGTTCAAGACCCAACCGTTCTACCGTGTGGCCTGCGACTATTGCGGGGTCGAACACGAGGGACACGAATACGATTGGTGGTGGGACAAGGGCATGGCCGCCGAAGACGCCACGAACGATGATTGGCAGGAATACACGGACCGGCAAAGTGTATGCCACCACCGGTGCCCGGAACATTGGCGGCTCGCCTGCAGCCATTGCGGGAAAACCATTGACCCGATCCCATACGACGAGATCACCGACTGGGGATACGACAATAATGGCGACAACATGATCTGCCTTGATTGCAGCATGACCTCGGAGGAACCAGCATGTTGACCCGAACCATGGCGCAACAGTATTTGGACGCGTTCCGCTACCAGGATTGGCCCGCCAGTCTGGACGGGGAGCCCATCCCCCATGTGGGTGACAGGGGACTGCTCATCGCCTACGAGCCGATGGAGGAATGGCGGTTCGAAATCCGCTACTCGAACGCCTCCCATCTGCCCGTCATCCATTGCACGGATCCGGCGGATCCGCTCCGACAGCGCATCCTCCTGTTCGACCTGATTGAATTCAACCCGGATTATTACCTCAGTCTCGAACACCCCGCCGCTCACCCACCAGACCGGTTGGACGTCGGACAGGTTTGGCATAGCCCGCAGGATGACGGCCGGCTGAAGATCACACGTCGTGTCGACTACACGTTTGGCTGTCAGCCACCGGAAGACAACTATCTGGATGTCGGTTTGCTTGACCTGTGGGATGCGGATGTCCGCCGGGCGGACGGCACTTGGGATGGCAGCATGTTCTGCACACTCGACATGCTTCTCGCCCACGGCTGGCAATACGAAAGAACCTGGGGTGAACCGGCGGGAAAGAAGGAATCGGAATGATACTTGAACCTTGGAACACGGATGCGCATCCGGTCTGTTTCATCACCGGCGGCTCGGGCGACGGGAAAACATGGCTGTGCACGCGCATGGCGGAGGAAGCCATGAAAGCCGGGGCGACGGTGATCCTCGCCGACCCGGTGAAAGGATGGGATATCGGCGAACCCCGCCTCCAAAGGTTGAAGCATGCTGGTGCCACCATCATCGGCAGGGGTGAATACGACCGGCTGATCGCAAAACTCGATGAGATACTGGCGGCGACCATTGTGGGGGAATCGGTGCCGCCACTCATCCTCATGGTGGACGATTTCAGCTCGCTGCTATGGCTGCGTCAGCATCCCGAGGACACCACCACCGACATGTTCAACCAGATCGAACGGCTCATCCGCCGATTCGAAGCCATCCTCTGTGACGCCCAACAGTCGGACATCATCAAACTGGTGTTCAGCGGGCAACGAATCGAAAAAAGCATGCTGCCAGCCACATGGAAGGAAGCATGGGAGGCGGGGGCGCATCTGCTGTCCATGCGAATCAACGGCACCTATGAGGTGTTCACCGGCAGATTCGACAATTCCGTAACCGTCTCCTACCCGGAATTGGAACAGTTACGTGACAGGCAGGCGTATCGGATGGACGAGTACACGCTACGCATGGTCATGGCGCGCATCAGTGGCGAACTGGACAGGCAGCAGACCATACTCGCCAACCGGCAGCGCATGGGCATGAACGACAATGCCATGTATGCCGGGGCGATCGCCATGTTGGAACGTTTGGACGCATGGTGTTCGCAACAGCTTGACACCATGGAGGACTCATTATGATCGACCTGTCACCCCTGTACGCCGAAGCCACCGCATTGCGCTGGTGGTGTTGGCTACCGATACTGATACTGGCCGTATTCAGTCTGACATGTTCGGCCATCAGGCTCGGCACCCGGTGCGCCATGAGACCGGCGTCATGGAGGCGCCGTCTGGAATCCACCTGTTGGCTCGTCGCCTTCCTCGTGGCGTTCATCCCACTGTTCTGCGGGCCACGCATGGCAGATGCCGCCAGTCGTGTCGAAGAGGCGACCGGGGTCACCGGATTGCAATGCGACGCCCGTGATCTCATCGAACTCGACCGGCAGCCGACCATATGCACGTTCCGATACGAGAACACGTTCTACCAAGGCGTGCTCACCGTCAACGACAACCATCAAGCCACCTTGTACAGCATGGCGCAAGGCGCACCCGTCCCCGTGGCCCGCTGATAGGAGAAGGAAAATGAACACCATTCTGGTTTTCGCCAACGTGGTGACGGCAATCCTGGCTTTCGGTTCGATGACCGTGGCCCTGGTTCGTACCAGTCGGATAGGCGGGCCGCCGTGGATGGATGGGCGTGCATGTGATTATGTGACTCTGGCTGCCATCTTCTGGGTGGTGGATCTTGGTCTGCTCAACTGTCGTTGGCTTCGACATGATCCTACCCTGTCCGCATGGCATCTGCTGGCTGTACTGGTTGCCGCCGGCTACGCCGTATGGCTCGCCTGGCGAACATGGGTGAAACGGCGTGCATACCAGCAGGCGTGCCGTGAACAGGCCCGGGCTGCCGATTCGACGACAACAGTCGGACGGTTGGAGGGGAAGGTCGCGGATGACTGATGGGAAACGGGAACCGGGCATGCCCACGTTGAAACGACCGTGGATCATCACCGGCACCATTCGCAATGGCCGGTTCATCCGTTCTGACGCATCGCCTATGACGAACCGTGAGGAAAGGAGACATCATGACCCGTACCCGTCGAATTCTTGCCGGACTGCTCGCCACCATCTGTCTGCTGTCCACCGCCGGATGCACCAGTGGCTGGAAGGATGATGGATCTATCCCCGAGTATACGAGCCACATGAATGAAGGCCCCCTGTACAGCAAGACCGTCCCTCTTCCCGACGGACGACAGGTCGACTGCATCGTGTTCGAAGCCCACTACAAGGGCGGTATATCCTGCGACTGGGATCACGCCGTCATGTGATGAAAGGAACCATGATGAAGAACGCTGGGTCCACTCCCCTGTTCGACTGCCCGTTGCACGCCCTGCTCACCGAGCCGGGGGTCCCGGACGGTGACTTGCATACCGGTGTTTCCTGCTCGAGCGGCACCATCATGTTCACCTTGTTGGACGAATATCTTAAGAGCATCGACCATCCGTCCATGCGCCGCCCGGAAGAAGCATCGCGGTGAGACGCTATGCAGTCAAAATCAATCGCCTCTACAACGCGTTCGACGCGTATGTCGCCGTGGAAACCGTCTTGTACCGGCATAAGCATGGCGTTTGGCAGCCGATCGAAAGGCATGTGTTCGACACGTCCCTATCCCGTATGATCGGGCAAATGCGGGCGCAATGGTTGGCGGATAAGTGGTGTCGCATGTTCAATGCGGAACGCTGGTAGACGCCTCTCGTATCCGGGATGTTCGAAACAAGAGGGGGACATAAGACACGACCGGCATGCGCCGGCCGCGCAGACCCCGGTGAACCGTGAACCAAGCAGCCGAAACAAAGGCATGAGACTTGGAGCTGATCTCGGCAACGAGGTCATGCAAACTAGAACAAACTAGATTGCAACGGAGAAAATGAGAATCGTCTGCCGTTGTCATGTCATGGAATGTGTGCCGTGACGCATGACGGTTTGGCATGAGGTGCAGGTGAATATGGTTCAACCCAGTATCAGTCTCACTTGAACAGGATGTCAAAGCATTGAACGACCGGAGCTCCATTTGGACCACTCCCCGTATCTCACTATGTGAAAAACGTACAGTGAAACCGGTCTCTCGTACAACAATTGTCCAATCAAACCGACTCCCATCGTCCTTGCCCATGTACTTGCCGTGATCATGGTGGCTTTTCTGACGGGAACCTACCTGCTCTCCTTGCATGATGACAGGTCGCGCCGGCAGCTATGATGGTCGTTCGGATTCATCTCCGAAACAATGGTGCCTGCATCCCGTGATGGTTCTCGTGGTATGCGGGCACCATCGTCTACTGGTCGACGGGGGTGGCGAGGAGCCGGTCGAGTTCGTCGGCGTCGATCTGTAATAGTTTCATGATGTCCTCGTCGGGTACGCCGCGTTCATGCCATAGGCGTGCCATGTCCGCCCGCATTTCACTGGTCACGATACGATCCGCTCCTTCTCCTGGAACAATGGGTCCATGGTTTCGCTATGCGACGCATACCCATCCCCCGTAGGCCATTGGAAGGATGGGTATGCTGTTGTTCGACGACATCGACATGGTGGCCGGCCTGGCCGACCGATACCAGACGCTTGCCGGGCATCTGCTCACCACTACAGGCCACCATGGTGATGCGCGCTCCCTGTATGGTCAGGCCGCCCGCATGCTCGACCTGGCGGCCACCGCACCCGACACGGACATCATCGGCATCTCATGCCCACCATGGTTGGACCACATGATATGCGTGCTCGTCTGCGAGTATCCGGATTGCGGGATGCGCGTGTTCGGCCTGCTCGACATGAAGGACGACAAGGATGTGGATCGTCGCCCCATGGACTGTTTCCCCGACTGGCAGATATGGGACGGCGAGTCATGGGAGCATGTGTTCTGTCCCCGGCATTTCACCCGCCAACCCTTACATTCCGGATTCGAATTGTGCACGCCGGTCAACACGCACCCGTTGGAACCCTTGGCCGAATGCCGCGACCGGATGGGAACCGTGCTGGCGGGTGGCAGCTGGCAGTGGGTGCCAGCTGATTACAGGATCATTCCCAACCCGCCGGGTGAAGATTCGGGTTTGCTTCCCCTGTGATGTATCACTACCCCACGGGGAAACAAGGAGGAAGGCATAGATGCCGGGATACGAGCCATCCCCTCCAGGAAAGGAGCCCGATATGAGCCAGCCACGCAAACCAAAAGGGAGCCCCAATGGCACGGGAGGTCAATACGACACCAACCCGCATGCCAACATGGACATGCTCCCCGACCTGTCCGCCGCCGACACCACACCCCCGTCCCCATCGTCCATGCGGCAACTCTACCGGCGGTTCAACACCATACTCGACATGTATCCACCGGACGTGCAACCCGACCTGTCCTGCGACTTCATGCAAGGTTGGATCACCATTGACGACACGACCCTGTGCTTCGACCAGGACGAATCCGGCATGATGCTCGCCCGGATCACCAGCCCCGACGGCACCACCCGCACCATGCCCGTCACCGGCAGCCGGGAATTCCAGGACGCCTGCCATACGGCGATCAGCGTCGCCCACCCGGACGCCACACCCCTTAACGCCGACAATCAGACGGATGAGGGAACACCTGCATCCCGGCATGCGCCGACACCCCCTGATTACGACACGCGGCCGGGCGGTTGGCCCGACCCGGATCCGGCGGCCGCCACGCTCGCGGACCATGATGACATTCGCATGGAATCGGACGGGACACTCACCATCCACGACCACACCTACACGATCCCCGCAGCGGACCGGTATCGGCTCGCCCGGCAGAACCAGTATGAACCCGACGGCACGGCCGGTGACTACCGTGGGACGGGCATCCGCATCCAAGCGGATCCGGCTGCTCCGGACCGTCGCATCGTCTCCTTCCCCGACGGCAGTGCATGGAATGTCAGCCGGTATGATTGCCGGTTCGATTCGGATTGCGGGTTCGAACCCGATGGCATGGCGGACATACTCAAACGCCGATGGGATGACCCGTATTCGGAGCAGCAGTTGAAATACGGGGAGTATTGTCGGCGCAAAGGGTTCGACCCCACTAATCCGCCGAATGATGCGCCTGCTGCCACCCGGCGTGCCATCAACCGGTATCAGCAGACGATCATGGAGGAAACCCGGCAGCGTCACACCCGGATCCGTGAACAACTTGACCGGCTGCGCCGGGAACGGGAGAACATGGACCAGAGTGCGCATCGTGAACTGACCGGCGGGGATGCGGGCCAGACCGCGGAACAGCTTGCCAACCGACTGTGCCGGTGCACCACCTATGGGGACATGCGCAGCGTGGCCGGCCGGGCCGCCCGCGGCGTGGACGGCGTCCAACTACGCGGCACGCTCCAAGCGGCGATCCCCGTGATGCGCGACATGCCTGATCTGGTGGAGGTGGATGCGTGTGACATCAATCCGGCGCATCTGCGCCATGCGCTTGCCGGTTGGCTTGCCGCCTGCCAATCCCGTGACTGGAACTAACGGCGGGCATGCCTGTTCCGCCGGGCGCATTGCCGACAGATCCGCCGGGTGTAGGCGAACATGTGATAGGCATCCGCCGTGCACTGCCTGCAGATGAACCGGCCACACCGGCCGCATTCACGCAGCCGATCCACACGCACCGGTTTATGACAGCTGGCACACCGATAGCCTTCATCCAACAACATCCATGACTCCTTTCCTCGGATGGCTCCCATGGGAAGGAATATGCGTCGTGACGCATTCCGTTGGCTGCTTAAACCATACGGGATAGATATGGGAGGGGAGGAACGCATGCCACAGGAACACGGCTTGTCGAACCGGTCACACAGTCCGCTCCGCTGGCCCGGAGGCAAGGCGAAACTCACCCGGTTCACCGCCCACACCCTCACCTTGAACGATCACCCCCGCATCTGGGTGGAACCATATGCGGGTGGCGCCGGGCTCGCCGTCAACCTGCTGCTCGCCAACCGGGTCGACCGGATCATCCTCAACGACCTCGACCCGGGCGTACACGCATTCTGGCATACCGTCCTCCACTCCCCCGGCAGGCTCATCGACCGGATCCGCCAAGTCCCCTTCGATCATGCCAGCGGGCTAATGAGTTTGGATGGCGGACAGGCATACCGGTGGTGGCAGACCATCCACGACCGGTGGCAGCGCAACCGGTATGCCAGCCGGGAGGAGCAGGCGTTCGACTTCCTCATGCTCAACCGGATGAACATGAGCGGCATCATCAACGCGGGTCCGATCGGCGGCAACACGCAAACCGGCGTCTACAACATCTCCTCACGGTTCACGAAAACCACCCTGATCCACCGGATTGAAGCCATCGCCACCCACCACGACCGAATCACCATCCTCCACCAGGATGCACTCCCCTTGCTTGAACATTTGCACGAACACTGTGCCATGGAGGATTGCCTGGTCTTCATCGACCCGCCATACATACGACAGGGCGGCAGATTATACGACACGAACATCAATGCCTCCATGCATCATGCGCTCGCCGGCCTGCTGTGCGCCCGGCCCACATGGCGATGGTTGTGCACATACGATATGGAACCCGGACCACCCGCATGGTATCCAGCCGGACGGGCCGGCCGGTTCACGTATGAAATCCGGTATTCGGCGAACAAGCGGGGCCGATACGGGGAATACATGTTCACCAGCCCACGATTGCAGGTCGAATCATATGACACGGTGCATCTGCAACCGTTCCTCCCGCCTGTGGATGCATGACGGGGATTGCCGAAGGAAACCTTTCACAGATATGGAGCATCATCATGAGCGAGAACACCACCAGCATGCTGAAGGACATGTACACGACGGTCACCACGGAGAATCCCACAGACGAACAGTTGGACAGGCTCAACAACGCATTCCATAATCTGCATGTGCGGGATGCGTTGATCCTGCAGGCCATGCGCCATGATATCCCATTCAACTATTTCACAGCCATGGTGGAACATCCAGACGATTCGATGTTGCAACCCCTGCTGACCAGCATGTTCGAACAAGGCCAGTACACGGAGGCTTACGCGCGTGGCTTCCTCACTTTGCTCGGCAAGGCGGCCGGACGGCCGAATGCGGGCGCGCAGACCTTCGCGGTGCAGGCATTCATCCACTGGTTCCTCCACGAGGATGACGCCATCATGGACAGTCTGATGAAAGCCTCGGAATTGGATTCGGACTGTTCCATGGCGCAACTCGTGTTCACCGGGGTGATGCGCGGCGTCTACCCCAGCCGTCCAACCATGTGACCGGCGGCACAAAGCATCAGCGGGTGGACGGCATAAAATCAATGGCATGCGCCCGCTGATGTGGCTCCTTTTGATTTCCTGCCGATTGTTTGATATCCACGCTCAGAGTTTGCTGATATCCGCAGTTTTCAGGAAAAGCGGGTTTTTAGCCGTTCTTTATGATATTCACCTTCTTCGTCCGGAATATCGCCGAATAGAGGATTCCAATGAGCTGATGAACGTGCGCATGTCGTCCACGTCTCCGAGGATTGAACGGCTCCAATAAACGTCTATCACGTCCGTCCACACGGTGACGGACACATAATGGGCGATTGAACCTTTCAGTCTTTGATGTGCTTCCAAATGAATATCCGCATCATCACCCGGGTTCCCTTTGGAATCGGCATATGGGCATGGGCAATTCGGATAGGCTACGTTCACGTTCCAAGGAAGGGTGAACTCCGGGAGAAGAAGACAGTCCGGGAGCATTTCCAATACGGGAGTCGGATCATACCAAGCGTACCGTAAAGCCGGCAATAAGGCAGTCATGTCACGGTTGTTCTCCATCAGTTTCCGCGCATCCTCGCAGGTGAACAGACCATGTTGGGTTGCCGTGCACACCAGATTACGATTGATGGGGAATCTCCGGTTTGAGCATTCCACCAGCATCGCCAAAGGCATGTTCCGGTATTGTCTTGTATTGATCAACGCCGTGAGAGTCTGCCCCAATATTGACATGCCGGACCGCTGTATTGCTTCCAAGTAGCCCTCGGCGCAATGTATCCTTTTCGAAGCAACCACATATTCGTCCAAGGCATGCAGTGGGCGAAGCTCTCCCCCACGGATTGCCTCGCTCCAACGATGAATCACTTTTTGGGAGTATCCTCGCGAATCCCAACGCTGTTTTTCCCAATCCACATAGTCCCGCATATGTTGGGTTTCAAATGGCATTCGGCCCTTATGCAAGTAGTCTATGATGAAATCCCTGATGAGGGACAGTCCCTCCATATCAGAGAACAGATGATTCACCCAGATTTTCAACGCATTAGCTTTATGCTCGTCATCATAAAGGAATATGGCACTCCAACAGTATCCGTGTGTGACGCTGTTCTTGGAGGGGGAAGCGACCTCATCCCAAAGGTCAACGTTTACCTGGCAATGAGTGAGGGGAATGTCATCTCTTGGCTCCAACACCTGCTGCATCGGTGTGAGATAGGGTGAGCGGGGAAGATAATCCACGATACGGGATCGAAGTGACTCGGTCTGGGTTTCAAGGGCGTGAAGCGCGTGTTTGACCGCATGCAGCGGTGTGGGATATTCTAAATCAACGAGAAACGGTATATACACATCATTGGGGTTGCTTTCATCAAGGAAGAAGTCTCCTCTCATGGACAGTTGTCCGAATGACAGGGGGAACGTTGTTTCCATATCGTCATGCCTTTCGTTGGATGAGATGGTTGTTGTCCCAGTCGAATGAGTCCGTCTGCTGAACTGTGTGATCGGCGTGGAAGACAAGGAAGGAGGTGAATTTCTTCGCAAACCAGCGATCATGGGTCACGGCCATCACGGTGCCTTGAAAATCCTGTATCAGGCTCTCCAAGGCCTCCGCTGATTCCACATCCAGATTGTCTGTCGGCTCGTCCAACAGCAGCAGATTGCATTGGCGCAATTCAAGAAGCAACAGTTGGAAGCGTGCCCGCTGCCCCCCTGATATCGATCCGTATCTGTGAGAGGCGACTTGGATCAGCCGATACCGGTCCAGAAGAGGCATGGCTTTTTCCATGGAAAGGGCAGGCCCATTCTCCCCATGACTCATCAGAATCTCAAGAAGGGTTCCCTCCCCTACTCCCGGTATATCATCGAATTGGCTGAACCAGCCGGGTCTTACGGAGGCGCCGAGTCGCAGGCCACCCGTGATGGGCCATCCCTCAAAATCCGTGGCGGGCCCATGCTCATGGCTGTATGCGATGTATTTGAGGAAATGGGACTTTCCAGTCCCGTTTGCGCCGAGGATCGCAACTCGATCCTTGTAATGGAGGTTGAAGTCGAAGGGATCGATCAGGCCGGTGAAACCGAATTGGCTGCATTGCAACACGACATCACCCGAGCGGCCTCCCTCGAAACGTAGCACCGGGATGTTCTCTACATACCTATGTCGTGCCGGGGCGTTCTCCAGGAATTTATCCAATCTTGTTTGGGCGGCGTGATATCGGGATGCCATGACATCCGAGATGGTCGCGGCCTGCCGTAGGGAGGAGACCAAGTGGCGCAGCTTCCTCTCCTCCTCGTCCCGCCGACGTAGAAGCTCCTCCTCACGTTCATGCCTGTCAGCCCTGGCGTCCGCCACGGTGGAATAGCGGCCGCCATGAACCCACGCAGTGGTGCCATCGTCACGTTGCTCCATCACCAGATGCTTTTTGCAGGTGACCTCCAATAGATCCCTGTCATGGGATATGAGCAGGATGGTTTTCGCGGATTCCTTAAGATAGGTCTTGAGACGCTCCTTATTGGCAATGTCAAGGAAATTGTCAGGCTCATCCAAAATGAGATTCGACGCGGAATTCGAAAAAAGATAGTTCAGATGCAGCATTTTCTGCTCGCCGCCCGACAGGAAGTCCAATTCGAGATCCGCCACATCCTGATATGAGGATCCCAACACATCCTGCGTGGATTTGGACATGTCCGCTTCCATCTGGTAGCCACCCAGGTCCGCGTAATCAGCCAACAGTTGTGAATATGCTTGCATTTGGACTGTATCCATGGAGTCCAATTTGGCTTCCATGGATTTGATCCGCTTATAGAGGCGTGAGATGTTAACCGGTGCAGCGGAGAACAGATAATCTCCGATGGTGAGCGTCTCCGGACTGGTACGGCGTTGCTCCATATATGAAATGTCACCGAAGGTATTGACTGATCCGGAAGTGCTTTTGATTCTGCGGGCCATGATCTTGAGCAACGTGCTTTTGCCCACGCCATTGGCTCCGATGACTCCCATGCATTCACCGGGAAGCGCGGCGAAACTGATGGAATTCAACAATGATCGGCCGGAAGGCAGTATGTATGAGATGTTGCTGGCTCGCATACCCGAGGATGCGGTCATGGTTGTTCTCCTTGACATGAGCTGGATATGAGGGTGAACACCACTGCAATGGCGTTTGTCTCCTCATGCGTGATGGATATTGCTATGTTGTTTTCATTGGTGCCACGCGCGGAGAGTTCGTGGCGTATCTCTTCGGAGAAGATGAAACGAGGCCGACCATTCTGGTCATTGACGACTTGGCACTGATTCCACCTGCCATGCAGGCTGATGCCGGTGGCTTTGACCAAGGCTTCTTTCGCAGCCCATCGTGCAGCTTGCGAAGATGGCGTTAATCCACGCTCGTATTTCCCTAGGAGCCTGTCAGTGATTTGCGGTCGTCTTGTGCAAAGAGCATCCCATCTTGTGATGGAACAGCAATCAAGACCTATTCCAATGCTGATGTTGCTGTCACAGGGCATGTATCAGCTCCTTCGCGAGGAATGATGCCCCATCGTAAGCACCGTTGGCCAGTTGAGACGGCAAGTCTTCACTGCGGGTTGAGCTCCATAACGATTCCACCTGTTCAGCGGATATGAACCGCTGTGAATTATATGCGTTTCGTATGCTGGTGTTGATCAGTCTGACACCTTGCATTTCCTCGATGACATGAGATTCGGCATATCTGCAGGCAGGTGATTCCCATGTTAACCGTGGGATACCATATCCGTGCAGGATATGTGCCAGACGGGCTTGCGAATAATTCTGTGGTGGCAACAAACCAAATGGGATGCCCGAGGATAGGCATTCCAGCACAGTCGTAAGACCAGCCGCGCACAATAACCCTCCCCCACGTAGCACATAAGAACCCAGAAGAGACCTGTCGTTGTCGCGGCCCATTGCCGCATACGCATCATGTTCGAATGATTGCATATTGCCGAACAGTATTGGAAAGCAACGGTTTCCCGTTTTCTTAGTGAAAGATAGGAGCAGGCGAAGGTATTGATCTCGCGTTCCAGGGTCTGTCGTATCCATTCCACCCAATGAGATGATCGGCGTGTGATCGTCAATCTGGAATGTTTCTTGATGCTTGTTGTTCTGGAACGGTCTGACGATCGGATTCACCGGGATGGCATTATCTGGCAGCGCTGAGCTGTGATCGTATGCACTCAGCCAAGGAATTCTCTGGTAATAATATCGTTCCGCTAGGGATGCCGCAGCATAGCTCCTGGCCCACAGCCAGCTGAGTACATCAATGATGAATACCCGGTTTCCCTCATCGTTCAGCGCACGCACTGCTTTTTCGTTCATAACCGTCAGATGAAGGTCTGCTGTGGAACGGGCTGACATTCTTTCCACTTTGTCAAAGCATTGCAGCAATGCTGCCGGGTATTCAAGATCGGATGCGTTGTCGACGACCAAAACCAGTGTGATGGTTTTTCCTGCCAGCTGTCTGACTTCCTGGGCTATGTATGCGGCGGTCGCAAGTGGGCCGAAACCGAATGCGACCGGGTAGAAATTGATTCTGTGATCGTTCATCTGGAAGACCTTGCGGATTTTGCCAGTGTTGTTTTGATGATGTCGTAGAAACGCTCACTTTCCGGGAAAAGCCTGACCAGCTCATCGATGTTCGGGGGTATGGCTGATTCATACAGATTTTCGTACTCACTGAACACGGTGCCCCAATCCCTCGTGTCACTGAAGGCGATGCCCTTGGCCGAGGCGCGACGCCGTTCTGTTTCGTTCAGGAGGTACATGTCGATTGCGTCGGCAAGTGCGTTGGGATCACCGGGAGGTACGAGAATGCTGGCGTCCGGTGATACATATTCGGGGATGCCTCCGGTATTGGAGGCGACGACGGGGCAACCTGCGGCGTGTGCCTCGGTGTTTATCAGACCGCCTCCCTCCACTAGGGACGGGACGATACACAGTGAGGCCCCGCGTAGCCATCTCATAGCGGTGTCGTGTGGGATTGATCCGATGAATCTCACCCATGGCAGTATGCGTAATTCGGATGCCTGATCGATGAGAGCGTCCTTCATGCTCCCATCCCCCGCAATGACGAGTGCAGGCATGTTCAACCCATGTCTGCCCACCAGTATCTGCATGGCGTCAAGCAATACGTGTATGCCTTTGTCCGGCTCCAATCTACGGACTGATATGATATAAGGTGTTTCCCGCATGTCTTCCAGTGAGAGCGCAGCATGGATTGCATTCGCGTCGATTCCGCAAGGAACGATGCGGACTTTCGCATGCAAATCAGGTATCGCCCTGTATACGTCATCTTTCGTATCTGCTGAAACTGCCGTTATCGTGGGAGTGCTTTGTAACGCCGCCTCCATGTATCCTTTGCCTTGAGCCCAGATACGGGCACTGGAAGCATCTTCTTTTGCGGGAACATCGGTTCCGCATGCGGAAAGCACCACGGGAATGTTTGCCGCCGCGCCCATGAGCACGGAGAAATACGGCAGCGGACGTCGTAAACCCACGGCGTGGATGATATCCAGATCACGATTCTCAGACAGCCATTGCCCGAACTCATAGGCAAGGCTTTCGAACTGATCCACCGTCCAAGGCATATGGATGCGTGTGACCGGGATCGCTCCTACATGATCTTCATCAGGTAATGTGAGCGGATATTTTTTCGTCAACACGTTGACATGATGCCCTTTGCTTATCGCATGCCGGCTCATTGCCTCAATAGTCGTCTCGATTCCTCCCACATGCGGGGTGAACAGTGAGCAATGGTAGCTTATTCTCATGATTCATGCCTCTTCCTTGCGACGATGAACATCTGCCCTTGCAGCGGCGTGGTCACATTCCCTGTCTGGTAGTCAATGTATTTGATCCGATGATCAAAACCTGATGCATCTAGCATGTTCTTGATCTCATTCACATGGAATATGTGAGATATGGTGCGAACGTTGCTGTGATCCGGTGATGAGATGAGATAGTCCCCAGTGTATTCATTGGATTTCACTAGAATGCGGAAACCATTGCGGATGACATTCCTCAACCCGTATTGCCTCACATTCAACGAATTGTTCACATCGAAAATGAGTACACCATCCTGTGTCAGACTGTTACGGCAGTTATGCAGCAATGTCATACGACGTGTTTTGGGCACGTGACCCAAAACATTCCACAGTAGGGTGACGGCTTGCACGGGTGGGGTGGGAATGTTGGCTTCCGGCTTGGAGAAATCCAACTCCATCGTATCCAATCCCAAGGCTCTTGCACGGTGCACCATGCGAGAGGAATTGTCGACTCCTATGGGCTGCCATCCGGTTCTTTCCGCTAATTCCAAGGCTCGTATGCCATCGCCGCAGCCGACGTCAATGAACCTGCCGGCACCATATTCCGCCATGCATCGCACGACTTCATTGTTGACTGCCTGAATATATGCATGACGGGCGGCGGACATGTCTCGGAAATGGGGGACGACGGAATCATAATAGGATGCCGAGTCATGAATGTCTTGCATCTGAATAATCCTTTACAGCCGCACGGACCCGTGAAAGGTAATCCTCATCATCCAATTCTGATCTGAAAGGCAATGCGATTGAACGTTCGATGATATCGGCGGTTCGTTCATCCAGTACGATATGCCTGCTTGTTCTCACATGATTGAACTTGTAGATCGGGGGGAATGGGTTCACTCTGGAGCCGATGCCATGTTGTTTCAGGGAACGCGACAGGAGCGACGCATCCGATACGGTGTCCAGGATAAGGTAGTAGCCGAACCAGCTTCTGTTTTCGGATGTGTCAGGCATTGCGGCCACGCCTTCGACGTGGGAGAACACGTGCATGTATGAGTCGGCCAAAGACTTGCGTCTTGCGACGATACGCTCCAAGGATTCCAACGCGTTCAATCCGCCAAGTGCCTGAATCTCTGTCATCCGATAGTTGTATCCCAGCAATGTGTGATCAATCCATGAAGCATGGTTGGAGCGGCCATGTTCATGCCGGGAGAAGGCATCATCATATATCTGCTGGTTGGCCGTGACCACCGCGCCACCCTCTCCCAATGTGCTCACCATTTTATTCTCGTGAAAACTGAGTGTCGCCACATCTGACTCGTAGGCGATTCTCTGATTGACAGGATCCACGGGAAGAGCTTGCGCGCAGTCCTCGATAATGCGGATATCGGGGAATCTCTCCCGAATCGTTTGCAAAGCACCTTGGTGGGGGAACAAGCCGTAGATGTGAGGGATCAGCAAAGCCTTTATGGTGCTACGCTTTTCCAATATACGAATGGCGTCTGCGAGATCCAGCTGCAAAGATCCGTCCACTTTGCCGAATACGGGAATATGCCCCTCTTGGATGATCACGTTTGTGGAAGCGATGAACGACACGGGCGACGTGAGGATTTCCGTATTGGGCGGCAGCCTCAAAGCCCGCAACGCTAAATGCAGGGCTGCGGTGCCGTTTGATACGGCAAATGCGGAAGCGCCGGTCAGTCGGCTCAATTCCGAATTCAAATGCCGGATCGCATCACCGTTCACCAAGACACCTTTTTGCAACATGTCCTGAATCGACGCTTCGGGCAGGCGTGCTCTTTCCGGACCATACAGATCAATTGTCTCCATCGTTTAACCTTCTCTCAATGAATGCGGCAGCCTCTTCCAATGAGTCGAACCAGTAATCAATGAAATAGGAAAGGAAATAATCGTTTCTGTGCGCCTTGCCGAAGGCTATGACGATTTTCCCTAAAGATTTGGCCTGGTGTATTTCAATCGCCGTTCCTGCCATGGACACACCGGAATATATGTCCGATACCAGCAGGACATCGGCTTTGGCGACATCCGCCAAATCTCTTGCAACGGCCAGCCTTCCAGAAGGCAGGGTCTCTTCCTCCCGTCGACCTCTCATTGGGTCGAGAAGCCTGACGTTCGGCATCAACTGGCGGCATTCCAGCCGCCATCCGACCGTCTCCTCGCGTTGTATGCCCCTCATTGGCCCGGACAGGAATACTGTTATCACGATTTCGCCCCGTTCAGATGATCCCGTATGAAACGGATGAGATCTTGGATGGTGTGGTCTGTGTCAAACAGATGGGGGTCCAGTTCAATGCCGTATTCTTCCGATAGGATGTCCATCAATTCAACACTGGCGAGGGAATCCCCGCCGGCGGCAATCCAGGAAAGCGTCTGCTTTGTCTGGGCTTCGGGAATCATTTCGTTGAGAATGGCGTAAATACGCGCATCGGCAGCTTCCGTTTCGCCTGTTTGAGCTGATCCCAGTGAGGAAGCCAGTATCGTTCGGGCCTGTTTTCTATCGGGTTTCCCCGCTCTTGTAAGAGGGATCGCATCCACTGTCTTGACGATCTGGACCGGTAGGCCGTCGAGTAGGTTTCCCATCAGGATTGGCTCGTCTGCATTGTCTTTGCAAAGCAGCATGCCGATTGCCTCCCCGAGGGTCGGATGGGGAACCCCGCATGCCAGGACATCGCTCACATTCGGAATGTTCCGGACTGCTGATTCCAATTGCAGGGAGGACACTTTCCGTCCGCCGCAATTGATGATGTCGTCGATACGATCCACTAGGACCACATAGCCGTCCTCCCTGAGATACCCCAGGTCTCCTGTATGCACCCATTCCGAAGGTTCTGTCTTCTTGTCCCCTGCCAGTACTGTCCGTGCCGGAGCCTCACGGTGACGGAGTTCGATTTCACCAGCCGTATGCCCGTCGTCTGTGCTGATTTCATGGGAATCCGTGTTGATCCGAACCTCTGTGCCATCCTGTGGTCTGCCTAGAACATTGCGGGGATCCTTCCCCCAGACGAGTTCCAATCTCGAACGTCCAGATTCGGTCGCGGAATACTGATTGATGATGGTCGCCTGAGGGAAATGCTGTTGTATATTATCGAGGAGCCTTGGATCCGAGGCGGCGGAACTGACGGAAATGTGCTTCACCCGTTCCTCTGTATCCTGTCTCATTTGACGAATGAGGGCGCGGGCCAAGGGCGGGGTCAGCCGTAACGTGTTCACGCCGAACTCCCGGATGGATTCCAATATCCCTTTCCCATCAATGTTGCGCGGTGTGAAGATATGGGAGCCCCACAGCAATGATGAGCGCATGATTTCCTGTGAGTAATTGGTGCCCCAGGCCGCGCCATGGACCTCGATGCCACGTTCTGGCATGTCGATTCCGGACTCGTTCCACATGTATGTGATCTCGTCCATGGGGCAGGCGATGAGTTTAGGAGTGCCGGTGGTGCCGGATGAGAACAGCACTTCGGAAATCCTTTGATCATCCGATGACGGAAGAGAGGGATCAGAGTCTCGGTCTCTGTGCAAAATGACGGTGTTCCCGTTGTCCTTGATGCGCACGATATGCGACAATCCGCATTGCGCGTATGCATGTTCCTTATCGGAGGAGGATATGTTCTCCGGCACGATCAGAGGAATGGCTCCAAGCAATTCGACAGCCATGTATGCGACTGCGGAGGGAATGAATCCTTTCCTACTTCCCTCAAGCGCCACCACATCCCGGTATGCCATGCCATGAGGGGTGAACATTCTTGCCATTCGCTGGGCTTTCTCCAGCCAATCAGAATAGGTGATGAAACCATCCACATCCTGTAAGGCGATGAGCTCAGGGGTGTGTGCCGTGCGATATTCGAGGATTTCCGTGATGCTGAAACTCATGCCATCTCCTTTGCAATACGAGCGTTTGTCTGTCTGGTTTTCTCCAGCCACTGGTTCATATCGTGCACACATAGCGCGAGGGCATTCTGAGGCCCTTCAAGCAATGAGGTCATGGGAAGCTGTGATGATTCCAATGTCCGGGAAACCACTGTCCGGTTGTCCGCATGTGTGAATACGCCGCAATTGTTGTGCCAAAGAACGGCGGTGCAATGGACCACGGTCGCGGTGCTGCCCGCGGTGAGTTGATTGAGGTCGAAAAGGTTGTTTCGTAATGCGCGTCCACTCAGAGGGCCGGGGAATCCGTGCATGCTTTCGAACTCATATCCTGAGTCCAAGCCGAGGATGGGTATATCATCTGCTTGAAGGGTGTCACGTGCGGCGAGGACCTTCCCTATGGCCGCTGATTCGTATCCGACTGGCATTCTCTGTTCGCCGTCACCTGGATCGCATGGGATGAGCGTATACCCGTAGCCATCCAGCACGCTTTGCATTAATCTGATTTTGTCTGTATTCGTTGTCGCAATGTACATTGTTTTCATTGTTCGATCTTTCTTGATAACACCACGAAATCCTGCCCGGTTTGGTATGGGGCGCGCAATGTTGCCTCAAGGTCAAGGCCTGATTCCAGCAGCTGCTTCACGATTCCTCTTTCCGCAAGAGGGATCGTCGCGTAGATTTTCTTCATATCGTGCTGTGCTGAGAAGATGAGTATACGGTCCAGCAATGCCGGGATGGCTGCCCTGTCCAGAGCTATCAGCGGGGCTATTTTGACTGAGCCTCCACGTTTAGGGGCGCAAACCGCCAAACCGGTGATCGCATCACCTTGTCTGGCTCGAAATACTACTTTGCTTTTAGCGGCATAGTCTCGGATTCCAGCTTGGCTTGACGCCACCAAATGACGGTAGAAGCTTTCACTCCCTGTCGCATAGTATTTCAACAGCGTGGGTTGCATCAAGCCCCTCAATTCTTCCACGGATGCGTTCTCCCAAACATCCACATCAGGGATCCCGTCCGCATCGGCTGTGGCCAATTCCATGTTTTCAATGATGTGCCGTGGTATTGGTGAAGAAGCATCCCTTGACAGGATGAGCTCATTTGACTTGTCCTGATATTGATCCCGTAGACTCCCCTCCACCCTGAATCCTCGGTCAAGATTAAACAGCAGAGCAGGATGGTTTTTGGTGTTGACGGTCAAATAGAATTTGCGAATCCCCTCCACCTGCTGGAGAACAGATTCAACCACATCCCTGAGCGCGCGTGCCAACCCCATATGCCTATGGTCCGGGGCGACCGCGGTAGGGCCGAATTTGACCGATCCGCCACGTTTGAACGTGGCCATGGTCAGTCCCAAAGCCTCCGTTTGGGAATAGATGCCGAAAAGAACCTTCCGCATGGTGAAATAGCCATTGGGATCCGCGGTTAGATATGCGGCACTACGAAACGTTCCGAATAGGGAATCCTCTACATCGCCATAGAAGTTGGGCAGCACTTTGCTCAAGGAATCCAGAACCCTGTCCGGCATGCGTTCAGGGGTCACCACATGCACTCGTATCCCATCCTGATGCAATCCCGGATACAATCGAAGCAGGTTATGATCCAATTCCCGTTCTAATGCCGCAAGATCAATCGTGGAGGATTCTGCAAACAGTACTGCTCCGTGAATTTCGTTATCCATGGTGGCTCCCTTTACTGGTTGTCGTAGCTTTTGTAGAGTTGGGCGAGGACGTTGTCGATGGATGTTCGTTCGATTGAGATGTCCAGGATTCTGCATTGCCGGCTAATCTGGTTGATGACGTTCATGATGTTGTGGCCTGCGGAGTCGAGATGGTAGTAATGCGCGCGTCCTTCGGAGCGGACATAGGTGACGTGGTCCGGGACGAGCGGGGGCTGGGCGCGGTCGGTCACCACGCACAGGTCGCGTGTGTCGCCGACCTGTGCGCGCAGCTGGGCGAAGCTTCCGTCGAAACGTTTGGTGCCTTGTGCCACGAGCACGACCCGTCGACCCAGTTCCTCCAGATCGGATGTGTTGTGGGAGGTGATGAGAATCGTCAACCCTGTTGTGGCGTTGAGGTCGTTGATGTAGTTCAACATGGCCATGCGCGATTCCACGTCGAGTCCGAGCGTGGGTTCGTCTAGGAGCAGGAGTTGCGGGTCGGCGAGAAGGGCAAGCGCCAGATCGGCTCGCATGCGTTGCCCCAGGCTCAGGTCACGGGCCAAGGAGTTCCAGATGGGATCCAGATTGAACCGTTCCCGTAGTATGCGAACCTGTCTGGCGTAAGTGTCGTCGTCGATATGCCAGACGCTTTTCTTCCAGCGGAAGGAGGAGGAGACCGGATGATCCCACCACAATTCGGTGCGCTGGCCGAATACGACGGCGATGTTGCGCACGTACTTCACCCGGTCTTTGAAGGGATTCACACCCAATGCCGTCACGGATCCCGAGTCAGGCGTGAGCAGGCCGGCTATGAGCTTGATTGTGGTACTTTTGCCTGCACCGTTGGGTCCGGCGTAGGCCACCGTTTCACCGCGTCGGATCGTCAGGCTCAGATCATCCAATGCGACGACGGTCTTGTAGCTGCGTCTGAACAAGTGATGTCCATCACCTGCCTCATGGCCTTGTCTCTGCCGGTATCGTTTGCCGACGTGGTTGAGGTCAACGACGATGTCCGAAGCTTGAGTATCTGGATATGCTGTATTTGCCATAGTGAACGAGTCCCTGTCTGAAGGTGAGTAGTGTGATGGCGGCGAAGATGAACGCGAACAATGGTGTGGCGTATAGCGCCCAGCCGTGGGCATGGAGCAGTTGGAAGACGGGCACCGCGCCAATCATGCCGGCCGGCAGCACCGACGACAGGACAAGCTTCGCGAATGGCATCATATCGGTGAGGGGAAGGATTGACAGCTGCCCGATCGCCGAATCCGTGATCGTGTTGATCTCCTCGGCAGATTGTGGCGCGTAGAACGCGAGTGTCCCCCACAGGTATTGGGTGCATATGATCAGCACGGCGGCCGAGAGGATGTTGGCGAGGAGCGCCAGCCACCATGCGGCGCTCCCCTGTGCCACGTAGGTCAGACCCCAGCACAAGCATCCCACACCGAGCAGCTGCGAGACGATGAGATCGAGGGAACCGAATCCCTCAACGATCAGCGACTTCCATAACGGGAGGGGTTGCAGCAGGTTGTGGTCAAGCTGCCCCCGACCGATCTTGCGGCTGATCATCAGAATGTTGCCACCACCGATGACCTGAGCGATCCCACGGGCGGTCAGCACGAATCCGACGAGAAAAACGAGGTCTCCCTGTGTCCACTCCCCGATATGTCCCAATGCGAACGCCATGGCCAGGGACGGGACGATGGAGCTGATGGCGAGCACCAGTTCGCCGATCATCCACACCAGCCCCCGTGCGCCGCCGTCGATGATCGGTTCCAATCCCAGCCGCATACTGGTCTTCAACATGTCCAACATGAGATCATCCTCCCGAAACCGTAAGGCGTTTCCATGTCGCACGGTACAGGGGCACGCATGCCGCGGCGAATAGGGCCATCCATGTCAGTTGGATGAGCAAAGACGCGGCCGTGGATCCGCCGGAGACCAGCGAATCGATGGGAATGTTGGCCATCGAGGCGAACGGCTGCCACCTCAGTACATGCTGCCAATCTGCGGGCAGTATGGCGAACGGAATCACCGACCCGTTGAAAATGGCCACCAGCGACCATCTGATTGCATTGGCGAACCATGTCTCGTTCTCCACGCGTACGATGATCATCGAAAACATGAAGTCGAATTCGATGCCGACAATGACTCCCATGAGCAGCGAGAGCGCGAACAACGGAATCCGGGCGAACTGAACCGTGCCGTCCCATGCGATGTGCCAGATGGCCAGAATGGCCGATCCGCAGATCAGCGACGGGATGATGATATGCCCCAGCCATTGCGAAATATAGTATTTCACCAGACTCATCGGCCACAGCATGCGCGTCGCTATCGTGCCGTTCGCAAGGTCGTCGCCCATCGCCGTGGTGGGCTGCAGCAGGAACCCCAAGGCTTGGGAAACGGCCATATAGGCGATCAGGTAGTCACGCTCCGTGCCAGTCCGCGCCTGAGCCCATACGGATGTCAACGCAATGAAGACGATGATCCTGACGAACATCGACATCGCCTGGGCAAACCATTCCGTACGCGGCACATATGCAGACAGTTTCAACGTGCTCCACATACAAGACCCTTCCTTAACGAACAGTCATGGTCACCTGCAGTGGATTGGCTGAGAGGAAATCATCCTGTCGTAAAATCCACCGCAGATTAAAGGAAAGAATGCATCAGAATCGTGATTTAAGATGCCTTACCTAAGTTGATCGGCATCCCTCCACCCGGTAATTCATAGTGCGGGACCAGCAGCAACCTCAACGTTGGTGCTTCCTGTTGATTGCGTTACGTGTCATGGATACCGACTTGCCTGCCTCAAGACCGCAGTGAAAAATCCAGTATTCACAATCCGTGTCGAACAAATCACTATTTTCGGAAAGCTGTTCACATTCACCATACTTTCCTTTCGCCTTGCCCCCAGCCCCATGAGACGTGTTAATCTCTTCTCACTAAATGAGATTTACTGGATTTATCATCATCTTCCGACTGTTGATGCCAGAAATGAGGAATATCTTTAACTGCCCATTCAATATACAATCCGACTTATGCCGGATACAATGAGCGATGCTTGAATTGCGGTTTATGACGCGTGTTTCGCATGTGAAAGATTTTCATGCACTTTTCTGGAATGTATCGTCCTTTGCTTCGGGCATGCCGTCTCAACCTGTATGATCCATGCCTATGGTGCATGTTGTGCTGTTGAAAACGAATTCACGGTTTCGTGAATTCAAATGAGGACAATCAGAAATCCGGAGCATGAGCAAAACGGACCGCATGCCTTATAAAGGGAGAATATTCGCGTTTTGCTGTGGAAAATATCGTCGAACTGTCCGCTTCTGGTCAGCCGCGCAAACCAGATGTCCGTAACTGTTCACGAATGAAACGGTCGAACCCGGTGCCTGACAGAACATGTGCCTCACGGAAGAACACACCTTTGTATTTGTACAGAAACGTATCCACACTCCGTTCTTTGCCAGCGATCTCATGTTCGTCGGCGCCACACTGTTTCTTCTGGCTTTTTCGCCGCATATGCGCATGCATGTTATTTTGGGAGGACAACACATACAAGTATTCGATATGTCCGCGCATCTCCTTGCATGTCCGTCCAGTCAGATCGGAAAGCATGAGTATGGAACTGAGCATCTTTTCCCTGATCTCATGCTCATGCACGTTCTTGGGAGTCTGGGCATTCACATTGCGAATACCGGCTTTGAACTCAATCAGATACACAGTGTTTCCGATTGTCAGCAACGCGTCGGAAGATTTCAGTGTGTGGTCGGACGCGTTACAGCCGTTCAGCCAAAGCCTCTTTGCGGCATCCATGTTCACGGCTCTGGTATTCAGAGAAGATAATGTCTGGTTGTTGGACGGGTCCTGTGATGTTTTCCATAATGGCATGTGGCATTGGACCAGTGTATGATTCCTGTCAACTGATTTCACGAATTGACAGGGGGATTGCCGACGTCGTTGTTTCCTCCGTCTCATGGATCACTCCTCAGCCTCTGCTTCCAACCGGTCGAATGGTGCCGCAAGCACACCATAAACCCGTTCGAGCCGACCGGTGACATCCTCCGCTTCACATGAACCGTCTTCGTTCCTGACCATCATGTAGTAATGCGTGTCGTCCGTCAGACCCTGCTTGCCGGTGTAGGCTTCCAATGCTTCGAGGAAATACGGGCTGTGGGTGCTGACCAGGATGGTCAAATGGAATTCACGGCGCAGTTCCACCAGCATTTGCGCCAGGTCAAGCTGCCATGCGGGATGCAGATGGATTTCCGGCTCGTCCAGGATGAGCACGTCATCCTCGCCCAGCATGTTGTTGGACAACAGTTGGAGGAGCATGATGAATGTTTTGCGACCATCCGACACGTCCTGCAGATCCAGTTCCCGGTCGACGTCGTTCTCCTTGAATTTGAGACGGTATCGGGTGGAGATGAGTTCACCTCCCGCATGTTCGCGCAATGATTGCAGCACGTTGGAAAGGGATTCCTGGATGGTCAGTTGGGTGATGGCGTCCGTCTGCCCGGAATCAAGTATTTTCCCTCTCAGATCATCCGTGTGACGATTGCGGGTCGCTCGCCGCATCGTGAACGGATTCAGGAAGTCCATATCGTCCAATAGTCGCGGATCGTCCAGCATGGTCGCATCCTCGCTGATCCCCCAATCCGGGTTGGCGGAACGTGGATTGGGGGCGACCTCACCGTGGACGCCTAAACCGATGAGGGGGCTGTCAGCTAATTCCACGGCAATGCTCCCCTTTGATTCCTTGTCGTCACCGCGAGATCTGACGTGTTCGGCTTGGAGCACGTTGAACCGGAGTTGCCGGAGAATCACCTCGTCGGCAAGGGTCAGGCGTCGTACCAACCGTTCCACCAGTTGTGCCCGCGCCACGGCTCTGTCGTTCACGGCCAGATCCTCAAGTATTGAGCTGACGGCGGCTTCATCTATTTGTCCGAGGGGAAGACGGGTGAGCCTGTCCGTGATTTCGGCGATGGGATTATTTTCTGATAGATCAAAGTAGCCGTCGCTGCGGAGCAGATGTTCTTCCAACAGGTTGCGGCAGACGGTGGATTTGCCGGTGCCGTTCTCTCCCACCAGCACGGTGATGCCATCCAATCGCATGTCCGTGTGGCTGATGGCGCCTATATCGGTGATCTATAGCCTCATATCCTGCATGATCCCGCATTCCCTCTACCTCATAGCCCGCCGTATCGGGCGGATTGCCCTTTTTGTTCGTCATGCGGCTGGTTTGATTGCGGCCTGTCGTGCCGTGTCCATGGACACGGCCGTCAAGGCGAGGCAATCCGGCAGGCCTTTGCCCGCGCCGTTGATCCGACCGGTCGTGTCGAATGCGTCCAGCATGGTCTGCCGGTCGGGTTCGCTCATCCGGTCGAGGAGTCGGACGGCGGCGGCCAGCCGATTGTAGTCGTCCTTGCTCGCCGCATACCAGGCGAACAGGTCGGTGATGGGCATGTTATCAATGTTTCTCATATGTTCACGTATGCGTCGACTATTCGTAGAGCAGACCCGTGTCGAATCCGGCGGGCAGGTTCCAACCGTCCAACGAGTCGAAGCCGAACATGGCGGCCATGCGGGTCAACGTGCCCCGACACCATTGCGGGTCGGCCGGCTGCGGGTTTCCCGGCTGGGGCTGCCAGCCGTCGGTGGCCGTCCAATGCTCCCGCCATTGGCTGATGTCGGCGGCATGCTGGCGGCCACGGGTCTGGCAGTACGCGTCCAATGTGGTGAGCAGGCTGCCGGTGCGTGCCGCGTTCACCCAGACCACATGCGTGGCGGCACATGTGTCGTGGGCGAGGATCCGATCCCATCGGCGGAACTTCGACTCCAACGCCATGTTCGCCGACGCGGTCAATTCCACGCAGACACGCGCATGCTCGCCTTGCAGGATCAGGTCGGGGCCGCCGTTGCCTGCCAACGGGTCGCCGGTGAGCATGCTGAACCGGCCATACGCCTCGCCCAGCGTATGCCAGCCGGCTTGGCGGGCGCGAATGGACAGGTCCGTGCAGATCAGGTTGTGCCGGTCGTATTGGCGTGCGCCACGCAAGGGTCCTGGGCCGAGGGCGGCGATCTGCACCGGGTTGAAGCCCATGTCCTGCAAGGCGGGTTCGATCTGCATGTGTGCGGGCAGGCGTACCGCCATCCATGGGATGGTGCGTGGCGTGCAGGCGGTCCTTCCGTCCGGGTTGAACGGGTACCCGTAGTCGATGAGCCCGGCGGCGAGCATGTCGAGCCAGAACCGGCTGTCCGTCCTGGCGGGCAGACGCGGATCCAGTTGGTGCAGCTGTCCGGTGGTGGCGGTGCGATGCTCGTGGATGAGCGCCAATGCGCGTAGCAGGAGCGGCCGGCGTCGGGCCAGATGCCGGCGGGCGTCGGTCTGGTCGGGCATCCATGCGGGCGGGTGGCCGAGTGTGGAATCCCACCAGTTCAATGTGGCGCCCATCCGCCACCAGATATCGTCCAACGGGTCGAAACAGGATTGATCAATGCTCATACGGCATGGGTATGCGTCAACGGGACGCATACCGGGCTCGTATGAAGGATGATCCCACGAAACCCAAGACGAAAACCGGGCCGAAGCGCAGAGTGCCTGCGCGCATGTGGGCGTGGTGCCGGTCGGCGAACGGACGCATGCTGCTTCGCCGCACGGCCGCCACCCTGCTGCTGATCGTATTGTCACCATGGTGGGTGGCCTGCTGGCGGATCCTGTTGTATGGCGAGGCGGTCGATCAGGCGGTCATCCTGCTCGCCATGCTGATCGTCTGGCAGATATGGCGTACACGAAAGGATTGGACACATCATGAGGACAGGAAGCATGGCGATGAACGCAAAACCCATGGGACACGACAGGCGGACACCACCGGAACGGCAGGCCGCCAACGTCGCAGGCGACGCCGTTGACCGCAACCAGGGATTGCAATACGTGCACGGCCGGTTGACCTACGCGTCGATGATCCGGGTGCGACTGTTCAGCGAACAGATGCGCGCCCACCGGGTGAACGCCCGCCGGTAAACCCGGCTGCCGTCGGATACGGGTTGCCGCTGCCATCCCGTATCCGACGGCAGTGAAGTCAGTGGATGAACGTGTGCCCGCCGATCGGCATGTTGATTTGGCGCATCTGATGCCATACACCCACATCACACGAATGCTATCATGCTGTTTTTGACTTTTTGTAGGCATAGCGCTATTCTTGTGCATCCGTATATGCACATTTTCACACTATGAGGAGTTATCGTATGGGGTATAAGACCATCCGGCAAACCCTCGCCATGGGATCCGCAACCCTGCCCCCAATGCAAGCCGCGCAACAGGAATACGACACACGGATCAACAGCTGGTCCACATACCGTTCCGGGCTTGTGCTGGACGGGCACGAAATGTTCGCAGTACTGTCCGCGCAACTCGTCCGCGACATGGACACGGTACGCGAACTGGAAACCCAGGTGGAGGCACTGTGGCGCAGCCTGCCGCCCATCGCATGCCACGCGTATCTCATGGACCTCATCGGCACCGAGGTGCAAAGCACGAACACCATCGAAGGCGTGCACACCACACGCAAGGAGATAAGCGAAGCGTTGCAGGCCGCCCATACCAACGGCGGACACACGCGGCTGAGTGAATTCGCCAGACTGTTCCTCGGTCTTTCCGACCCCGGTCCCGGACGATTGGACCTGCCCACCTCCCTGCAGGACATCCGCCGCATATACGATCAGGTCATGGACGGGGAACTGGAGGACAAGGACATCCCCGACGGACAGTTGTTCCGCAAAGGCACCATCGCGGTCTGGAACGAAAGCACCGGCCGCAAACTCCATGATGGAGCATGGCCCGAAGCCAACATCCAAGTGCAATTGACGCAATGGCTGACCTTGGTGCACAACCGGGACATCCCGCCATTGCTGAGGGCCACCATGTGCCACTACGCATTCGAACACATCCACCCGTTCTACGACGGCAACGGCAGGACGGGACGGTTCCTGTTCGCACTACAGTTGAGCAAACACCTGTCCACCCCCACCGCGATCAGCGTCAGCACCATCATCGCCGACCATAAGACCCAGTATTACACGGCGTTCGATGACGCCCAGCATCCGTTGAACTGTTCGGACACGTCCATGTTCTGCCAGCGTATGATTCGGTTCATATCCGAAGCGCAGGAGACCATCGTCGCGCAATTGACGGAGAAACAGGCCCTGCTGTCGGCGGCGCAAACCGCTTTGGAAGCATACAGCCAACAGGAGGGAACACCTGACCTCCAGGCGGGTATCCTGTTCTTCCTGATCCAGGAGGAACTGTTCGACGGCATGCGTGTGCCCGTGACCCGCAGACTGCTGCGGGAGGCGTTGCATATAGGCGAACGCAAGACCGTGCACGCACTTGACGCGCTGGTGAATGCCGGACTGCTGCAAACGCATGGTTCCAAACCCATACGGTACTCGTTGTCCGACATGGGGCGCACACGGTTCCTGAACGCCTGACCCGGATACTGCCGGGGCCATCGTGGAAGAATCCGGCACAGCCTGCTGCCTTGACATGTCGAATTTGAGACGTCGAGGCAACAGGCTGTGTTTTTCCATGTACGATGCCGACAGACACATGGAAGGATGGCGCCGGCAGTCGCCGGAACCATGTGGTTCGCCCCCAACAACCATATGCCGGGTGGATGCGATGGCCCGGATGGCGGCCGGCGTATCGGACTGTTCAAGGGCAGGGGCGTTCATGTTTCGGATTCTCCTGTTCGGCGAACAGATGCGCGCCCACCGGTTGAACACCCGCCGGTAGACACGACTGCCGTCGGCAGGGGCATCAACGCCGATATCCCCGCCGATCACAACGGTTCAGTGAATGAACGTATGCCCGGCGATTGGCAGGACACGGGTGGAAAGCACCCCCTCGCCCTGCACGTTCATTTCCGAGATCGTGAACCTGCCCGCCTGCACGTCCACCTGTTCGACGACCGCCACATGCCCGTAGACGGGGTGGGCGCCATCCTGACCGGGTTGGAACACGATGACACTGCCTTGGGTGGGCGTGCCGTCCACGGTTCGTCCCGCCTGCCGGGCGGCGGCAGCCCAATCCTTCGCATTGCCCCACCACGGGCCGACGGGGATCCCATGTTCGCGGCCACGTTGATACGCCCACCATGTGCATTGCCCATACGGGTACGGGTTGTTTACGTTCGCCGCACGCGCCATGGGGGTGCCAGTGCTGGCAGGCGATGCTGATGTCGGTTCGGCGACGCTGGTTTTCCCCGGATCCACCTGGCTTGACTTGCCCAATGTCCATGTGCCGTTCGATTCGACGGACAGTGTTTCCAAGATCAACGGTTCCCGGGTCTGGCTGCGGCTGGCATTGAATGTGACGGTCCGGGAGACGGGGATGGGTGCCGCATCGGATTGTTCGCGGGCGGTGGCGTTCATGGAGAGCATGCCGCCGGTGCATGTGATGGCGGCGAGCAAGGTGACGCCGAGGGCCTGGTGGAGCCGGTGTTGCCGGCGGAGTCGTTTCTGCAATGCCCTGCGTGTGGTTCTGCCATGCCGTGCGGTCACCGTCGGTCATCCTCCCCGTGTCTGTCTGGTCATGTCTGGTTCGCGGCTATGCGTCGCTGTTGGTTTCCCAACCGGGGCAACATGTGTTTGCTGTGCGCATAGGGGTGGTCATGCGCCTCGCATGCCTTGCCGGAACCGGGAAACACTCCCGGTTGGAACGCGCATAGGGGTGCATGTCCAGACAGAGCAATGTTCGAAAGGAACGAGCATATGAAGAAGAAATGGCAGTTGGCCGGTGTCACCGGCATCAGTCTCGCAATGCTGTTCGGCCTGTCCGCCGGCCCCGCCATGGCCGCCGACATCCCGGCGGGAACCGACAGCATCACCATCAGCGCAGGACATGGTTCCACCCTGGCGGGCAAGAACCTGACCGTCTACCGGATCGCCGAATACCCGGATGTCGTCATGAACGGCAATGATCTCGCCTCCCTGTCCGCCCGTTCCGTTTCCAATGACACGGAAAACTGGGTGAAGGCCGCCTTGGACGCGCAGCATGTGACCGTCAAGGCGGGCGACAACGCGTCAAGCACCCTGCTGCGCGTCAAGGACGACACGGACACGATCCGCCAATTGGCCGCCCGGCTCGCCACCACGGTGAACGGCAGGAACCTGCAGTCGAAGAGGGTGACCAGCAATGCGGAGGAGACCACGATCAGTCTGCCTGCCGGCTATTATCTGATCACCGACACGGACGGTGTGCCGATCCTCATCTCCTCCACCGTGCAGACCAAGAACAGTCTGAACAGGAAGCCAATCGGCAAGACGACCGTCAAGTCGAACGGCATCAAACCCGACAAGAAAGTCAAGAACCTCGCCGGCCAATGGGTGGACGAAGCATCCGCCACGAATTCGGAAACCCGTGAATACCGGGTCCAGTTCACCATTCCGAACGCCGCCGCCGTCCAAAACGTCACCATCGGTGACGTGATGACCAACATGGAATACGTGAACGGCACATTCCATGCCACCGTCGACGGTCAGGACGTGACCGGCCAGTTCGACACCCCGACAAAGACCAGCACCGGGTTCACCGTCAAATCCAACAACACGTTCGTGCAAGCCCATCAGGGCCGGCAGGCGACCGTCACCTACCAGACACGGATGACCACGTTGGACAAGACGAAACCCGCCACCAACCAGGTCGGCATCACGCCCGGCTGGAAGAACGGACTCTTCCTCGAAGGACAGCCGAAACCACCGGTGCCCACCGACACGACCACCCTGCACACGTATGATTTCGGGTTGCGCAAGGTGTCCGCCGGCAACACGAGCAAGGTGATCGCCGGCGCCGGGTTCAAAATCCAGAACCAGTCCGCGCTCCATCAGAACAAGTGGATGAACTGGAACGCCTCCACCAAGCAATGGTCGTATGTGGATGCGGAATCCTCGGCCACGGAGTTGAAGACCGGTGCGGATGGCGTCATCGACTTCCGTTCCCTGGGTGCGGGCACGTACCTGGTGAAGGAGACCACGGTCCCGGCCGGGTATTTCACCAACATCAAACCCTCGTTCCGGGTGACGATCACGGAGGACGGCAAGATCACCGTCGCCGGTGTCGACCAGGCGGGCCTGGTGACCCCGTTGAACGCGGCGGACGGCAAGACGGGCACGCCGATGGTGACCGTGCAGAACGTGGACAACGTGTCCCAGCTGCCGAAGACGGGTTCCACCACGTTGGCGATCCTCCTGTTCGGCGGCATGGCCGTCATCCTCGCCGCCGGCGTGGCCGGGGTCACCGCCTACCGGTTGAAGAGCCGTATCTGACCCAGTAATAGTTGAAAGGACAGGATGTTGAAGACCAGGATTTCTTCAAGACTGTCCCGCCGTCTGGCTGGCATGCTCACCCTCATCATCACGGTCCCCATGATGATGATGGGGGTGGGCGTCGCCTCCGCAACCCCGTATGTACCCATGGGCCATACGGCGGCGGGACTGCCCATTTATGATCTCAAGGACACGTTGGCGCCACCTGAATATTCAGGCGTGCAGATCGATACGACGAACCTCACCCGTGACGGCATCACGGACGTGGACGGGTTCAACGTGCATCTCATGGAACACAACAATAGCCTGCTCACCTATTACCCCACCAAGAAGGGTGCGAGCATGCTATTGCACAATGTGGGCTCCTACAAGACCGCAGATGGTGTGAAGCATGTGATGCAGGCGAAACTCACCGTCAACGACTACAACAAGGCGGTCCTCGCCTTGGACACGAGCTCCGGTCGATTCGGCCCTGACGGTGATTACGCGCTCGCCCTCGGCAAACCGGTCGATCAGACCATCGATTTCACCCTCCAATTGCTTGACGAGCATGGCAGCCCACTGCCTGCTTCCACGCAGGGCACGTCAGGATACCAGGATCTGGATGGTGATCCGAACCATCCGTATGAAGAGGGTATCGAACTGATGTCCGGATTCGATGGAGCCTACGTGCCCAATGACACGCATCTTGTCCAATATGGGACGAACGGCTGGTATGGCGGCAGTGATGCGAACCAGAATCTGGACGATGCGCATGCACGCCAGCATTATCTGGGTGCCACGTTCACCGGAAACACGGTCCGTCACCGGTATCGCACCCAGGGTGTGCGTCAGACGTCGATCCTGCCGATCGCATCGACCATCGCGTACACGTTGACGTATGATCCGAACGCGTCGGACACGAACAATGGGGTGCCTGTCACCGATCAGAAAGGTATTCCGACGGTTGGCGTGAAGAACGGTTGCCTTGCCTATTACGTGGGTGGTGACACCATCAATCTGGCGACCGGGGCCAAGGATGGTGACTGTTGGGATTCCTCCCAGTTGACCCGTCCCGGCTACACGTTCAAGGGCTGGTCTCCAAACCGGAATGCGACCGAGCCACAGGCGCAGATCACGATGCCGCATGAGAATACGACCGTGTATGCGATCTGGGTGAGGAACGTGCGGTTCACGTATGATGCGGACAAGCCCGCTGATTACACGGGCACCATGCCGAACGTGCCCGCCGTCCGCGAATTCTCCCCCGGTGTCACCGTGCCCAATGTTTCCGATTGGAAGACGGGAGCCACCACCATTCTGCGCGGCTACCGGTTCGACGGGTGGAAGACCGGCCGGGATGACAAGTCCGCTGATTACGGGTTCGACACGACCCCGATCACCCGGGATACAACTGTGTATGGGGCGTGGACCCCGTTGACCGTGAATTTGCATTACGATGCGAACGGCGGTCAGGGGTCGCATGCCTCCCAATCCACGCGTTGGGATTCGAACGTGACGATTCCGGGCAATGTGAACGACAGTTTCCATCGTGACGGGTTCAAACTGACGGGTTGGAACACGAGCCCGGATGGGAAGGGTGAAAGGTATGCGCCGAACGGCGTGGTGCATCTCACCGATCATGATCGCACCTTGTACGCGCAATGGGAGCCGATCATGACGACCATGCCCGCCACGGGTTCCCGCACGTTGGCATGGCTGATCGGTGGCGGCATAGGGGTATTCACCATCGCAGCGGGCGCGGCCGGCGTCTTGATGCGATTCAAGAAGAAGGAACAAGAATAATGTCATTGAACATCACCCCCCCCCGCTGACCCGTAAACCCATTCGGGTCAAGCGTCTGCTCATGGTGGCTGCAGCCATGCTGTGCACACTTCCCATGCTCGTCATGGGAGCGTCGCCCGCATCGGCTGCGGCCACCATTCCGATTTATAATCTGGAAAACCAGATCCTCCCACCCGAATACGCGTTCGTCCGGCTCAACACGGCACATGACGGCATCTCTCGTAACGATGTGACCGATGTGGACGGGTTCCGTATGGAAGCAGATGAGCATACCGCGAACACATGGAACTATTACCCCACCAAGACGGGCGCATCACTCATCTTCCGCAACGCGGGTGAGATCATCGACCCGGCGACCGGGCAATCCCGACCTCTCTGGGCGAAATATACGGTGCACGCGTACGAGCAGGAACGACTCGTCCTCACGTCGAACAATTTCGCATTCAGCGGCTATTTCAACTTCATCAACGGCGTCCCCCAGCCGAACGAGAGGGACACGTCCAGTGATTGGACGGTCACGTTGATCGATTCGAAGACCGCCCGGCCGGTCGACAACAGTGTGAAGGGGTCCACCGGGTTCACCGACTTGGACGGTCCTGGAAGGGAGGACGGCAAGGAGCATCGTATCGAGGGTGTGGAACTCGTCTCCGGGTTCAACGGAGCCTACGTGCGTGGCGACGCGCATTTGGAACAGTACGGTGTGAACGGCTGGCAAGGCAAGATTGACGAGAACAGGGATGATTGGGGCACGGTGCACGCGTTCCAACATTATCTGGGTGCCACGTTCACCGGCCCCACGCTGCGGATCCGTCATAAGAACGGTGCGTTGACGTCATTCAACACGGCGTTCAGCCCGATCAATTCAACAATCCCCTACCGTCTGTACTACGATCGCAACGCTTCGGATGCGGTCGGCAACACGCCGAACAACACGGGTGTGCCGAACGACATGTCGACCACCAGCGTCATGCATGGCTGCTACGCGTATTATCCCGCCCAGGCGAACATCACATTGGCGACCGCCGCCAAAGACGGTGATTGCTGGGATGTCTCCCAGTTGACCCGGCCACACCACACGTTCCTCGGCTGGAGTCGTGACAAAAACGCGACCGAGCGGGAAGCCCGGATCATCATGCCGAAACACGATCAGACCGTGTATGCGATCTGGAAGAGGAACCCCACATTCAGCTATGATGCGGACAAGCCCGCAGATTATACGGGCAATGTGCCGAACGTGCCGGCCTCCCGTGAAATCCCGTATGACACGGCCGCCACGAACGTTTCCGACTGGAAGACCGGTTCCACCGGCATCCTACGCGGCTACCGGTTCGACGGTTGGAAGACCACGCGGGATGACACGTCCGCGAACTATGATTTCACCACCCATGTGACCCGGGACACGACCGTGTATGGTTCATGGACGCCTCTGACCATCAACCTGCATTACGACAAGAACGGCGGTCAGGGTTCACATGCCTCCCAGTCCACGCGGTGGGATACGACGGTCACCATTCCCGGCAATGTGAACGACAGTTTCCACCGTGACGGGTTCCGTCTGACCGGCTGGAACACGAGCCCGGATGGGAAGGGCAAGACCTACAAGCCATCACAGGGCGTGCCCATGGTTGACCATGATGTCACCCTGTACGCGCAATGGGAGCCGATCATGACGACCATGCCCGCCACGGGTTCCCGCACGTTGGCATGGCTGGCCGTGGGTGGCATCGCATTGCCTGCCCTGACCGTCGGCATTGGGCTGGCTGTCCGCCGGGTGAGGAGCCGCCAGTAAGCAGATAGGATGTGGCCGGTTCCTGGACCGGCCCGGAAACACCATAGCCCCATGGGAAGGTTGGGACCCCTCCCCGTGGGGCTGTTTCCGTATAGACGGCTTGCGGGAGGAACATGCGTATGGATGCTCATGAGGAATGGGAGCGGATCGTCACCGGCAGGGATCCGGCACGCACCCGACAGTCACGGCGCAGGGAGCAGGAATCCCGTGCGTCGAAACGTCGACTCATCCGCATGCTGACCGTCATCATGGTCGTCTGCGCTCTGGTGGGCGCGGCCACATTCGGCTGGATCATGTGGGAACGCCGGCAGGCGCAACAGGAGCAGACACGGGCGGCCTCCTCCGCCATACAGGCCGACCCGCGTAAAGACCTGTCCCCCGTCGCGGACGAATACAACCGGCAGCTGGCCGCTACACCGCAGATCATCGGTGAAACCATGGAGGATGGTGAGACTGCGGGGGATTTCAGTTTCAACACGGATACCGTCTACCATGACGTGTTGGATTACGGGGATGGGGTGATGGGCCAACTGTTGATCCCCGCCATCAATGTGGACATGCCGATCCGGCATGGTGCCAACGGGTACGCGTTGGAGCATGGGGTCGGACACTTGCATGGCACGAGCCTGCCGGTGGGCGGCAGGGATACGCATGCCGTACTCACCGGGCATACCGGTGAGGCGGACAAAGCCCTGTTCAGCCGGTTGAACGAACTGGACACCGGTGACCTGTTCTACGTCAAGACCGGGGCACGCATATTGGCATACCGGGTGGAGGATGTTCGCACCGTGTTGCCGAAGGAGACGGCCTCGTTGAAAATCCAGAAGGGCAAGGATCTGGTCACGTTGGTGACCTGCACGCCGATCTTTTTGAACACCCATAGACTTCTGGTGACCGGGGTGCGGCAGCGTATCCCCGATCAGGCACCATGGCCGGAGGAGACGATACGCCAAGTATCCCGGCAGAATTCGTCGTCTCAGGCGTGGAGGGTGATGCTGGTCGTGCTGGCCGTGTTGTTGCCGTGCGCCGTCCTGTGGGTGAAACGGCATGAGCCTGCACATGTGGCGCATCGTCGTCTGTTGCGGAGGGATTTGCGTTGATTGGTGACGGTCGCCTGTTGGATAACTATTATGATTGGCTGCACGGTGAACCGGATGTGGTGTTGGAATCCCGGGAGGTGCGTCGTCTGGCGGGTAAACTGTGCCGGCATCCCCGGTATCGGGATGCGATCGTGTTGGCGGCCGCCTGGCCGGACCGGGTGTCCCGGTCGATGATGCATCGCATTGCTTTCCGTCCTCATGATCCGGAGTTGGAACGATCCGCGTATGATCTGGCGGCCCGCCTGTTCACTGACCGGCGGGCCGCGGATGTGATGCTGGCCGCCCGTCTGGACCGGCTGTGCATACGGATGATGGGCGCGACACCCACTTACGGGTACATGTTCCTGCAGCTCCGTGCCTTGTGCGCGTGGCTGGAATGTGAGGATGGGCGGGCGTGCCGGTTGGCGTGGCTGGCGATCGGTTCCGGCAGGGATTGCCGTTTGGCGCAGGGTTTGGTGAACCTGCTCACACGGGGATGATCCGGGCGGCGACCAGCACAATGATGCCGATCATGGTGAGTAGTGTCCAGAATGGGAGCAGCCCGTCGCGGATCGTGTCTCCGAGATTCCGCGTGTCCTTGCAGGTGCCCGCCATGCCACCCAATCCCATGCACAGGAGCAGCAGTCCGATTGCCGTCATGCCGAATGCCATGATCGTGTCCTTCCGTGGTCGTCGTTGACCATGACCATGGCTATGCGTGATGGTGTTGGCGTTTCAACGTGCGGCGTTCCAGCGGGGTGGTGCCACCCCAAATGCCGTATTGCTCGTTGTTGCGTAAGGCGACGGTCAGGCAGGCTTGTTCGAACGGGCAGGTGTCGCAGATCGCTTTCGCGGTTTCGATGGCCGCGTATTCCTTGTCGGTTGGGTAGAAGTCCTCGCCGCTTGCCGTGCATGGCAGGGGTTGGTCGCCGACCGTGTCGAGGAAATCCATGACATGGCGCATGGCGACGGTATCCTCGGTGGAAAACATCATGACAAGCTCCTCCCCTTTTGACATTTCGCGTCGGTTGCATTCCTATACAGATGATCGGTATGCGTCCAGCGGCAAACCAGCCGACACATACGATAGTCGTGCAGATTCCCGCAGTATTTGTCTGAACTGATGGGAGCATAAGCACACGAGGGAATAAAATCGCAATATCCTTTATTGATTTTTCTTTGTTCTTCTTGGGTGATCGCTGTTTGATGGGCGATGATCCGAATTCAGTGTTTTTCACTGTTGTTGCCGGTTTCTGATTCTTTCCGCCGAAATCCGCTGCGACCCGCTGCGACATTGCTGCGACATTTTCATGTCGCAGCACCCCCTCACTCCTACTGAAATATAAGGTTAGAGGACTATATGCTGCGATGTCGGCTATTTTGGGGGATGTACTCTATTTGGGAGCTACTCACATTGTGGACAGGGTGTCCACAATGTGAGTAGCTCGGTTTTTCACTGTTTTCCTACAAGTCACCGACATCGCAGCAAAAACAGCTTCCAACCCAATCAGCAGTAGGCATAACCTCCTGCTGCGGGCCGCAGCGGGTCGCAGCAGGTCGCAGCGCCTTGACTCCGCATGGTCCAAGACGTGAATTCGAATAAACAGGGTAATAAAAATCGGCTCCGACATCACAGGGATATCGGAGCCGAACAGGTGTGTGGTGTCAGCGGGTGCGGCAGGCGGCCAGATAGGTGACGGTCTGCTGTTTCTCCCGGGCGGTCATCGACAACCCCCAGTCATGTTTGACCGCCACCCGTTTCGCCATATACGCGCACCGGTACTCCTCATTGTCGGGCAGCCAGATGTCCGGCGCCATGATGTTCCACCCGTTGCGGTACCGGCCGGTCCCGTTGAAATCCACGCCCACGCCCTTCGCCATGTTCGCCGGGCCATCCGAGGCGAGCAGCACATCCGGACTGTTCGCATACCGGACACGTTTGGCCTGATCCCAATCCCGGGCGCCGGAAGCCCACGCGTCCTGCAAGGCGACCACATGGTCGATCTGGACGTCCGCGGATGTGGACGGGCCACGTTTGAACCGGATCAGCCGTCCCGTATACGGGTCGGCAAGCACACCGGCGGTCACCTGGCATTCCCGGTTCCTGGACACGCCGGTCAGATCACGGGCGAGGATCATGTCACGGGTCGTGGCCTTCCCGCACCCGGCTGCCGTCCAGCCGCCGAACTGGGGTTGACGATCATAGCCACCCTGTCGTGGGGCCGCCACGCGGATCGAATCCAACTGTTTCAACGCCGTGTCGTATTCCACCGTGCCGGCATCGGAACCGGTGCCGGGCGGTGTTGGTGGTGTCGACACGTCTTCCTTCGGCTGCGCCTGCGGTGAGGGGGCCGTGTTGTCCGGCATCACGGTGTCGGGTTTCGCCGTGTTGTGAGGCAGTGTCGCCTCCGGTTTCGCCGTGTTGTGTGGCAACGGTGTGCGCTTCGGGTTGATCACCGATGACAGGTCCGCGTTCGGGTCCCCCACCCCCAGTGTCTCCGCCAACGTTCTCCAGCCACCGGAGGCGACGAGCACCACGGTGAGGATGATCACGAGGAACATGACGATGAGCGTGTCCACGAACCCTTTCCGCCCGCCACCCGGTTTCCTTCCCGTCATGGGTCAGCCCTCCGGGATGATGAACGGCGCCTGCACCAGGTCGCACAGCCAATTCCACAAGGGGGCGAGCCCGGTCAGATGCAATCCCAACGCGCCCAGGAACCCGTAGCAGATGAGGAGGAGGATGATGAGCGCACCCGCCCGTATCGCATACCTCAGATACCCGATGGAACGGCCGGCGATGATGCCGACGAGCAACGCGATGATCAGGAGCGTGGCGAACAGCATGAGACTGCCCGGGTTCAACAGGTTCGCCCACACGCCCCTCCACCCGGCGACCATCAGATCCTGGATACTCATAACCATGCCTCCAAACCATGCCGGTGTTCGACTGTGGGGAACGGCTATACGGACGCATACCGGCCGGGTATGAGCACGGTGGAACAGATGGCGAACCGGATCGGCATGCAGGCCGACCGGATTCGCGGCGGCACGGATGCGGTGACCGCATTGGCGTGGACGACCAGCCTGTTGGAACAGGTGTTGGCATTGCAGAATCATTACATGCTGGAGGCCGCGTTGGAACGGGAAACGCAGGCGACTATGGCACGGGCGATGCATATGACACGAAGCGGGTTCGCCCACCGGTATGGTGCGATGATCCGCCAAGCCAAACAGGATCTGTGGATGAGCCAAGCGCAAAGCCTACGGTTCCAGGACGGACAATCCGTCCTGCTCCCGTTCACCGGCGGGAGCCGACAACAATAGGCATGCATGAGGAAGACCGGCGGTTCCGGCAGATATGCCTATTGTTGTCGGAGCCGCCGGTCTTCCGGCATTGTCCTGCCAGCCCACATGTCAGTGACCTGGGCTGGCACCTGTCATGTTAGCAGATCCATCCGTGTTGGACGGCCAGGCCGATCGCGTCATGGTTGACGTGCATGAGCCGGTCATCAGCGATCATGTCGGGGAGCGTGAACAGCCGCCAGCCTGAAGGAACCCGTCGGACCGGCGTGTCCAGCCGCCACCAGTCGTACAGGTAGCGGCGTGGCTGGCCGTCATGTTCGGGGCATGGTTTGACCACCGGTGGCGTGTCCCCCAGCCGGGTGAGGGTGACCGTGTCCCGGCCGGTCAACGGCTGGCAGAGACGGATCAGATGTTCGGCGCGGGTGGCCGTGTCCATGTCCGGGCGGATGGTCATGTTCGGGAACAGGGGTGAATCCCAATCCGGGTCGTCATACATGAGCCATGCGGGGCGCATGTCCCGATGGATGGGCATGAGGATGAGCATGGAATGTATGGTGTCCACAACCGTGCCTTTCACTGGGAGAATGCTGCGGGCCCGCTATGCGCATCGTCGATCAGGGAGGCCAGCCAGTCCGGGGTGGACGTGTCGGGCAACGGGAGTGGATCGTAGCCGAGCACAGCGGGCCAATCCCCGTAGTAGGTTTGCCGGGTGAAACGGCTGCCCGCGGAACGGATGATCGCCACAGGCAGACCCCCGTCGTCCACGGTGATGGTGAGCAGAATCACCGTCGCACCGTCGTCGCACATCCACTGGCCGATATTGCTTGTGTCCTCCATGCCGTGCACCAGGCACGTCACGTGTCGAGCCGGGGATGCCTCCTCCCATTCACGGAACAGTTCGGTCAGATGGTCGAGTTGGCGTGTATCCACGCCGATCAGATAGTCGTTCATGCCACACGGTATGCGTCGGCTGTCACATGCCGAACCGGAGGGGAATTATCGGGGAAACAATGGTTTCCGTTCACTGTTTCGCCATGTTGGAATCCGCTGCGACCTGCTGCGACCCGCTGCGGCCCGCAGCAGAGGGTGAGCCTTACTGCCGATTGGGGTGGAGGAGGATGACGCTGCGATGTCGGTGACTTGTAGGAAAACAGTGAAAAACCGAGCTACTCACATTGTGGACAGGGTGTCCACAATGTGAGTAGCTCCCATATAGAGTATCACCCCAAAAGTCACCATCATCGCAGCATATTAGTCGGTAATCCCTTATGGGAGTAGGGTTGACAGTCTGCTGCGACCTTGAAATGCCGCAGCAATGCCGCAGCGGGTCGCAGCGGAATCCGCCGATCAACAGCTCCAAGGCATCCGAACACCCGCTGTCAGCCCCTCAACCCACCCCACATGCCGACGATAATGGAATTATGATGAAACAATAATGGTATTCGGTAAAACAAATGGTTGACCGCAGAGGTTCCGAGCCCGCCCGGCACGGTGTTTCGGCGTGAACATGATGAAGGGGTGTGGCTTTGCATGATCCCCTGCGAACACGCAAAGCCACACCCCTCGCCCGGTGCCGTCGGCGTCAGGCGAACACGGGTTCATGCTCCGTCACGCATGTCGGGCATGCCGGCCCGCCGACCCGTTCCATGTCAGCCAGATGCGCCCTGCAGCAGGCCATGCCGCAGTCGGCGCACCGGTTCGACGGCAGGCAACGATCACAGATCAATGCGCCGCATTCACCGCAATACGACACGTCGTCCACCCACATGATCCGATCATCGCACAGCGCACAGCATGTCGCTTCCGCCGTGCGCTCCATATACTCGTCACGGCCACCCCAATCATCGAACACGTCCATCGTCGGCTCCTTCCCGAATCCCAGTTTCCGTATCCCGGTCATGCGTCCGCAAGCCCGAACCACAGGGCAATAATTCATTGCCGAACCCGCATTGTTTTCCAATAGAACAGGTCGGGCGGAGACGTTGGAGGGTTTCGAACAGCCGACCAGCGGGATTTCGGGGCGGTTTGCCCCGGGGACCGCCGATCGAGGTGAATCCGCTGCGACCCGCTGCGACATTGCTGCGACATTTTCATGTCGCAGCACCCCCTCACTCCTACTGAAATAAAGGGTGTAGGGACTATATGCTGCGATGTCGGTGACTTTTGGGGTGTTACCGTATTTGGGAGCTACTCACATTGTGGACAGGGTGTCCACAATGTGAGTAGCTCGGTTTTTCACTGTTTTCCTACAAGTCACCGACATCGCAGCATTTTGTCCACTTTCCCCAATCGGCAGTAAGGCTGACTGCCCGCTGCGGGCCGCAGCGGGTCGCAGCGGGTCGCAGCAGGGGGACGACATCAAGATCAGACCGGCTGAATGTTTTGTTTGGGGAATAAAACAATCAGCCACAGGCAATCAGACTCTCTCCGTCGGCTCGGCCGAGACGCATCAATCCGATTGTCCGATACCGGGATCGGGCGTATTCGAAACCGACGCCATGCCATGCGCCCGTCGCCATGGCGGGAAGGAGCCAACAGCATGCATATGGATGCCGGGTTGCAACGGGATCTGAAACGAGGCGCACAGGAATTGATGGCGCGATACGATTCGGCCGACATGGTCGAAATCCTTTACGGGGAGGCAATGCGATACGAAATGGAACGCAACCAATCCTGAACCCACTGGCATATCATTCGTATGTCTTGGCGGTGCCGTGACGCATTGGTTCGGCTGCACATCTTTTCGGATTGTTTTGAAAGGACAATGTGATGGCAGTTGACAATATGCTGAGTGAAATCCCGTTCCGCGGACAGATCATCCTCGCCCAACAGGACGGGGATGGTGTGGTTCGTGTTGCTCTCAAACCAGTGTGCGAAAACCTCAACCTTGACTATTCGGCGCAATACCGCCGTTTGCAACGGCAAGGATGGGCAACCATTGCCATCATGGCAACAGTTGGAACCGATGGAAGAAACCGTGACATGGTGACCATTGATCGGCGCACGTTCACCATGTGGCTCGCCACCATCGACACGGCACGCATCAAAAACCCACAGGCCAAGCAGCTGATTCTCACCTATCAGAATGAGGCGGCCGATGCGCTGGACGCGTATTTCAACGAGGGTGGCGCCCTCCGGGTCGGCGAGCAGGACACGGACATGGACATCATGGCCCGAGCGCTCCTCATCGCACAGCATACGATCGAACGGAAAAACCAGCGGCTCGCCCAAGCCACGGCAACGATCACCGTATTGGAGCCGAAAGCCCGAACATTGGATGTGCTCACCTCAGTGGAAGGCACGTACAGTGTCGCGGATGCGGCGAAACTCCTCTCCAACGACACAGGGATCCTGGTCGGCCGTGACAGGCTGTTCACGTTCATGGCGCAGCTTGGCTGGATCTACCGTGACGCGGGCACCCATTGTTGGAAGGCGTATCAGAAACAGGTGGAGAACGGACGGTTGGAGATGAAAACCCACGTCAAGCATGGCACGGATCAACAGGGGCGCACATTCCCGTTCCCACCCACCATCCGTGTCACCGGCAAAGGGCTGGCCGACCTGCATCGCAGACTCGCCGACGGTGGCAACCAATGGCCTGCAGCCAAGGACGCATGCGTTCGACTGTCAGCAAGCCAGTCATGAAAGGGGAAACAGGCATGAACATGTCGAATCCTCTCGTTGAATCCGACCGGTTCCTCCACCTGCTGGACAAGCCGGCGAAAAACCTGCATCAACCATCCCGCATCCGACTGTTCCCCGATTTGGACGAACCCCACCGGGAATCCGGCTGCGACATGATCAGCGTGACACGTCAGCCAACCGATCCGCGGAGTGTGGAACGGTTGCGCCACATGTACCGGTCGGTCTACCTAGATCGGATCCAGCGCACCCGGTCCAACCGGTTCAACCTGCTCGACCTGCCACATTGGACAGCGCACGGCCAGCCCGTATGGCTGATGGACGGGTTCGTCACCGATCTGGCGTTCAACCTTTACGGGCATGTCACCCGGATCTGCCTCATGTCACCCACCGTCATCCCCGTCGACGAGCATGGCAACATGACGGACGCGGATCCCGAACCCGTGGACACGCATCTTTGGCTGCACCTGAACAGGATGGACTTCCGTCCAAAGACCGTGGATTCGAGATGCAAACCCGCAGGCGCGTTGTTCGATTTGAAGCTGGGTGACCGGCTTGTCTTCGAATGCACGTTGAACCTGTACGGGGAACGGAACCACCGGCGTGTGGGTGTCGACAGGTGGACGCCCTATCATCGGGCGTTGGAATACGGAACCCGTGCCGGTAGAATCCGGCGGGTCCCCGAACATCTGCGTGGCAACCCACCCCTGTTGACCGTCACCGACGAACGGCGGGTGGCCACGATCAGTGAATACGATTGGCATGAGTATGTGGACCGGTTGGAGCGTGAACATGGTTCGATCCGGATGGTGGCGTCCGGCCGGGCGGGCGGCCGCCTGGATTTGCTGCAGGACTGGTATCCCCACCTGTGATCCGACATGGGCCCGCCCACTGGCTATGGGGGACATCAGTCAGCCATGACGTGAATGGTCCCGGACATCCTGTATGAATGTCCGGGACCATTCACGTCATGGCTGCCGGTCAGATGGATTCCACTTCGCGTGCCAGCCGACGCAGATCGGATGCCATGCCCGTCAGTTGGAACCGGTCGTCAGCAGTCACCGCACCCTCCAATGTTCTGTCGGCCAGCCGGTCGAGTTTCTTCGCCGTGTCGTTCAGGATGCGGATCCCGGCCATCCCGTTGGCGAACCAGTCAACCAGATCCGACTGCTCCTCCAACCTGCCTAATTCATCCAACCGGGATTCCAATCCGATCATATCGCGTTCCGACAGGAACCCATCAGTGGAATATGGGAGGAACCCATGGTTTTGGAGAATCGTCAACAGGCGAATGTATTCACCGGTCATGTCCACCATCATTCCTCCCCTTTCCCCAGCCAAGCCCGGTATTCAGCCAGATCACGGTTGAGACAAGTATCCACCCGATGATCCGTGGACGGCAAGTGCTCGGCTTCCGATTCCACTCCCCTCATCAGCTGTCTGGCCTGGCCTCCCAGCCGGAATGCGGTCAGATCCAATCGACGGTAGGAGAGCAACGATTCCAATCGTGCCGCACCATTCGGGCTGAACTTGGCGGAAAGCCAATCCAAGTCGAACTGCGGGTTCGTGCCCGCCGGATGCAACCGTCCACCCGTCGCATGCTGCGCATGCTCGGTGAGCATGTACATCATTTCACGTTCCACCATAGGCAACGGTTTCGCCCGGCCCCAGTCGAAGCATTCCTCCAATAATCCGTTCGCCGTATGCATGCCGCATGTTTTGACCGAATCCGCGGTGATGGGAATGCTCTCATGCCGCACCACCCATGACTGTCGGACAATCCCCTCCCCGTCCAATGAGGTGATATGCAAACCAACCTCCAACAGTGAGCCATCCTCCGGTTTCACACTGGTGGTTTCCACATCCAACCATGCGAGCAATTCCACCCGTCCATTGCTCCCGACCATCACTCATCCTTTCCTAGCTTGGATTGTCCCATGCCAATATGCGTCCCCTACCGGCTGTGATGTGGGGTCTCCTCCGCCCACACCACAACCATGTCGCGTTCACACGGATACCCCACCGGTTCCAATCTCCCCTGCCATCCGTGCCACAATCCCAGGAAGTTCAGCCCAGTCATGGAACACGGACCCCGGTTCATCCCGGCAATACGGGTGCGCCGGATGCGCCACCCCCATACCATGAGCGACCGCAGCCTGAATCATACCCGGCTTGTCATCGACCAGCAGATCCACATCCAATAGGGTCTTGTCCTGGACGAACACGACCGGCGGCCTGCCGCCGGGCAGCCACTCATCCAACCATGCGGACGTCTGCACACCATACGGATCATCGTCACGGGAGGTGGCGAACACAAGATCATGCCCCTGCACGGCAAGCCGCCTGATTGTATCCACCGCGTGTGGATACGGCTGTTCGGCCAGATACAAGCCATCCCGTACAGCTCGGCGGTGCGCCTCCATCATGGCGGCGGGAGAGTTGAACGGCCAACCTGAATCCATGAACGAATACGCCACAGGGTCCGCCAGAGAACACCCGTCCACCATCATATGCTCCTGCACCCATGCGCGCAGCGCACCCGTGTAATCCGCGAACGTATTATCCAAGTCCACGGCGATCCACATGCGAACCCCCATTCCCGGGTAAAGGACAATTCCCCCACCGTAATGCGTCCCCCCCCATGTGACGCATCGGCGTGGGCATGACCATAACATTGCTCAGCCTGTTCACCGGGTACGGTGGTCTCGACCTTGGAGTCGCCAACGCACTCCACGAACCCTTGGACACGATCGCCGTCTGCGACATCGAACCCGGCCCCAGCCGTATTCTCACCCACCGGTATCCACACACACCGAATCTGGGGGACATCACCCAAGTCGACTGGACGACACTGCCCCACGTGGACATCATCTGCGGCGGCAGCCCCTGCCAGTCCATGTCAGTAGCCGGATTGCGAGCCGGCATGCATGAGGGCACCCGTTCCGGCCTCTGGTCATACCAAATGGACGCGGTCCACGCATTGCACCCGTCGCTCATGGTCTGGGAGAACGTGACCGGCGCCCTGTCCGCCACCGCCTCCAGCGACCATGATCTGACCGTCTCCGACCAGCGAGCCAGGCTACTCACCCGACACGGATTATGCTCCTGCCCCACCCCGACCATCCAAGTCGACGGGTTCACCCCGGCTGCCGGGGAGAAAACCCTGCCGGCCGCACAACAACTGCTCGCATGGAGCCACACCCACAACACTGATCCAACCACATTCACCTGCACAACCTGCGGACGGCTGATCTTCGAAACCACTGCGGACAGCCGAGTGTTCGCCGACACCGACCGGTTGAACAGGCAGCATACAGGCCCGTCAATCCGTGCTTTGGGACGTGTGCTCGGCGATCTGGCGAACACGGGATACGATGCCGTATGGCATCAGGTGCAAGCAGCGGACACGGGCGCGCCACATCATCGGGCACGCATCTTCCTCGTCGCATGGCCCCACGACCCACAGGACCGTCACCCCCTCCCCGGGTTGAACAACCAGCCGACCCGTCAGCCGGACGGTCAGCCGTTCGCCGTCTGGCAGCCGGATGAGGATGTTTGGGTGAGTGGCATGGGTGTCGACCTGTTCAACGAACCCGATGTGTATGATGGCTCCTGGCCAGCCTCCGGGATCATGAACCAGGGACGAGTCTGGCATACCATCCCACAATTGGCCGCCGTATTGGACGACCAGTGGAAACCCGCTGACACGAGCATGCCGGCGGACATGCTGCCCACCGTATCCGCCGTCTATGATGGGATGAAAGCCGGGTCGCCCGCCAATTCTCAACGTCGCGCCAACCATAACCGGCAGCTCGGTCTGGCGGATGTCGTCAACCTGCTCCCCACCCCCTGCGCGCGGGACGTGAAAGGGCACAACCGGCGACACAACACGGATTGCATTTGGGGGGCGATCAGTTTGAACATGCCCCACCAACTGTTGCCCACGCCGAAATGCTCCGACGGGAACGGGCCGGGCGGCAAAGCGAAAGACCATTTGAACACCGCCGTCGCACAACTCGACAACAGGCAACGATTGCTGTCCACGCCGAACACGATGGACACGCTCCCCCCACGGACAGGAACCGCATTGGATCATGCACTCCGTCGCGGCGACCCGAACCGCATCCCATGTGCCGGCACCGGGAATCTCCGTGAGGATGTGACACGCATGACCATGAACGATCATGGCATGTACGGCCCGTATACGCAGGCAATCCGCCGATGGGAACAGACGATCCGCCGGGCAGCCCCCTCCCCGGATGCGGTTACGCGACGATTCCGCCAATGGGTGTCCACCCTGCCCGACCATATGGTCAACCCGGACACGTTCACCGGCATGCCGGAAGCCAGCCAAACGGACTGGGGGTTCTGGCAGCACGTGCACGCCGACCCTGCGTATGGTGGCGACACCATTCCCTCCAACATGCTCCCGCCGGAACCGGTCCTCGACCAGTGGACGACACACGCGACCACACCCATGCCGACCCCCAGATGGTTGAACCCCAGGTTCGTTGAATGGATGATGGGCCTGCCCGACGGTTGGGTGACCGACCCGGGCCTGTGGGAGGATCCACCGGCGAACCCACGCATGCTGCAGATCCGCATGCTCGGCAACGGTGTCGTCCCCCGACAGGCCGCCGCCGGCATCGACTGGTGCCTCCACATAGGCGGACGAAAATAACAGCAGGGTGGTTCCCATGGCAATACCGCTACGGGAACCACCCTGCTGTCCACCCCTCTGATCGGCATGATCCTATGGGAGGATCATGCGCGCCATGTTTATTACACGGCGATGAAGGAAAACAATGGGGGGTGAAGCCCGGCTTCACTCCCTGGTAGGACCCGAGTTCGAAAACCCAATCCTCAAGATGATTCACACTACACGATCATGGAACCAACATGCCATGGTTCCGCAAGATTCCGCCTACCGGTCGACGATCCGTTCCCGACGGCCCGGATTGGTGAACGGGGCGGCCAGCCTATCCAGAATCATGATCGCCTCACCAGCCGTCAACAACTCCCCCGTCCGGCACATGTCCTCGATCGCCCATGCCACCGTCTTATTCAACTCCTCCACAAACCGAAGCGCCTTCTCCCGTCCCACCGGATCCTCCAAATGGTTGAACGCCAACGCGGACACACTATCACTGAACCGGGTGGCATCAACCTGCTGGGATTCCGCCAACAGCCACGGCTCCTCCCCCGTTGTGTTGATGATGATCGCAGCGGACTCCCCATCCGGCATCCATACCTGCACGTCGCCCATCACATCCTCCCTCCAACAACATTGGAACATGACATCATTGGACATGCGTCCACACGGGCATGGAGTGACGTGATACGGTGAACGGATACAGGAGGGAGCACGCCCATGGGTTTCATCTACATTCTCACCAACCCCAGTTTCCCCGAATACGTCAAAATTGGATACGCGGATAACGTGCGGCGACGCGTCGACTATTTCAACAGCCTGTCAGCCGTCCCCTACGCGTTCCGTATCTACGCCACCTATCAGGTGGCCAGCCGGTTGGAAGACAAGCCAGTGCACGAACTGATCGACATGCTCGACCCGGAACGACGCACCCGGGAACAATACCATGATCGGACACGCACCCGTGAATTCTTCCGCATGACCGCCGAAGAAGCGTATCGCATCCTGCAGGTCATCGCCGAAGTGTCAGGCACCGTCAACCGGCTGCACAAGGAAACCGCCACCGAGGAACAGATTCTCGAAGAGGTCGAAGCGGAGGAACAGGCAGCGGAACGTGTCCAACGCAAACCACCATTCAAATTCAGCATGGCCGGTCTTAAACCAGGTGATCAGGTGATCTTCAACCATGAACCATATCCAACCGTCACCATCGTGGATGACAACCATGTGGAATACGAGGGGCGTGCATGGACGTTAACCGATCTCGCCCAACATTTCTTCGCCGACGGGATCGCACGACGTGGCCCCGCCCATTTCACCTCTCATGGTGTTCCGCTCACCATACTCCGTGAGCAACGTGAACAGGGGGGAACAGTCGGACAGCCTGCCAGACGTTCTCCGCTGATCAGGAACGCATGTGCGGTTGCAATAGTTCACCACCATCCTGCGGCAACGGTTCCCCGGTCTCCTCATGGCTGACAGTCGGCTCCGACAACTCCACCGGCCTGCATGCAACCCGATGCCTGTGTTCCATCATCAACACACCACCCGTCATCACGGCGGGAACGATCAGCCAGGACATCAGGAACGCAACCCAAGGGGTGACATGCCAAGCACGACAGAACACGAGCATACCGACCGTGCAGCACAGGATCCCACTGATCTGCAACGACACCTTCCGTCGCGACGGCATGCCAGATTCCCGGATCGTCAAGAAGAACAGGCCAACACCCGTGACCGTCAGCAGGCAGGCAACAATGATCATGATCATTTCAGACAACCTCATGCCAGCCCGCTATGCATTCGAACACCACCAGACAGGAAAACCGGGTTGGTCTCATGGAACAACCCCATGAGCCAACCCGGCCTGACACAACACATCAAGCAACAGATCATTGGGTGAATGCAAGCATCCCATCATCAGCGGAAAACACGAGTCGCGCATCCACCCGCGGGAAACCCACCCCCCGCTCCAACCCGTCCCACTCCGCCGGGAATATTCTCGCATCGACACGGGCCACCGGCATCTCCACCGTCACCCCGGTCAACGATCGCACAACCATCAGCCCATCATGTTCCGTCGGCAACATTGGCACCGTCCATCTGACCCCATCAATGATCACATACGGCAACCGGCGAACCACGCCAACACGAAACACCGCCACACGATCCAAACCATACAGCCCGGCTAGCCAGTCATACGCCTCACCGGCAGTCACCATCATCTCCACGTGACACCCATCCATCATGTCACGCACCAGCCAGACCGGCAGCCGGTCATCCAACCTGTCCAACAATCCCAACGACAACCCGTGCACCATAGGCCACACACCTCCCATAGAAAAAGGAAACCCTGTACATGAGGAGGTATGCGTCACACCAGGTTCATTGCTCCAACTGACGCTCCCACAACAATCCGTCCACCAACGCCAACTCCTCCTCCAACTCGGCGGCATCATCCAACCGGGCGGCCAACGACAGATACGGGATCGTATCCGCATCCCACCCCCATTCCCGGCATGCCGCCAGCATCGCATCCAGCATGCTGCGACGTGACCGCAGCCGTTCCACCGGCCAATCCTCAACCGACATGATTCTCCTTTCCACAACTGGGACGCGCATGCGTCCCTCGCCCAACGCCGCACGGCCCACCACACACCACAATATCGCGCAATCCGAAAAACCACAGCCAACACAAACCACACACGAAAACCACACAGCCAACCCAAACGAAACGAACATGCGAAAAACCGAAACAGCAAAAGCGCAAAAACGAAAACACGAAAACGCAAAACCCGCGAAACCAGGAAACGAACAAGCAACATGTAAAAGAAACAACACAGAAAAAGCAAACAAGCAAACCAAGGGTGAGGGGGCATGGGAGAGGAACAAACCCATGAGCAACACACATACACCGGTATTGAAACAGCATTTCATATCGGCATGGAATGAGTGGAACAACGAGTACCGTGGGCCAAGAAACAAGACAACACACCCATATAGGCGTAACGGTACGAGGGTGGGGAGGATCGAACCATGCGAAACGTGGGATTATAGGGGGTTGGGAACCGCAGTTTTCGCAAGTGTCCGCCCATGCCTGTTTCCGGGGGTTTTGCAGGGGTGACGCATACGGGTGGGCATGTTCACTGTTGATGGTGCCGGCCGTTCCTGGTCGGCGGATGATGATCGGCTGATCGCCACGTTGGATGCGGGGCTCCGGTTGAAGGAGCAGATCGTGTTCTCCCCGGACGGTCGGTTCCTGTTGGATGTTGATCCTGTGCATTTGATGGCGTTGCATGCGTCGTTGGATGATGGGCTGCCCTCCTATCTGCATTTGCCGGAGCCAACGGGGACGTGGGAGTCGTCGCCGGAGGATTGGGATTGGCTGCAGTGTCATGCGGACAGGCTCATGGTGTCCGGTGATGTTTCCGGTTCACCGTCAACCGTGTTCGACCGGTTGACTGCCATGGGGGTGGATGGGTTGCATGCGGCGTTGCGTGTGCGTCTGCTGCGGGATTGCGCCCGGTTGGCGTGTGAGTTTCCGTTGGCGTATGGGTTGGCTGTGCTGCAATCCCGGCCCAAGGAGTTCCGCATGATCGACGGCATGTGTCCGGTGCATGCGGACTCGTTGTGGGGGTGGGAGTCGGTGTGTGCGGCACCTGTGTTCGGTGCCCGGTCGAATCCGTTGCTGGGTGTGGCGATTGGCCGGGCGGTGCGTGACGGCATGGTCGGATTCGAACATGTGCAGGTTGGCGGCCGCGTGGTGCATGTGCCGATGGACGTGTGGTTGCAGGCGGACAGCATGGGTGTGCTCGTCCCGTTCGACTAGGTTCACTGCCGATGCCCGGTTCGGGTATTGTCTTCTTGTATGACGGAACCATCTTCGAACACGTATATGCTCCTGATTTGTGATTTGGGATATATCCCTCCCCTTGATGCAAAACCTGAACGAAATGAAAGTCTGCTCGAAAAGAATGGTTGGACTCCGGTGGAAGCATTGTTTGAGGTTGCGGATCCGGACCGGCTGTTCTGTTTCGAGAAGGATCATGTGCGGCTTGTATTGGATGATACGGGTCTTGCGGTGTTCATCCTTCCTGAACCGGTTGGCCGTCGGAAACAACGACTTGCGGATGAGACAATCGGCTTGTTGTCGGATTGGCGGAAAGGATCCGGGACGAAACGACTTCCTTCCTTGTTGATGAATGTTTCCCGGATGAGTGTAGCCGACTGCGGGTGGGTGGATGTTCGTGGCAGAGTGAACGGTGGGATCGTTGATCTGCTGTTTCGTCAGACTCGACATTTGGCGACAGGGTTCACGCAGCATAAGGTAGGGTTTGGTGATTGGCGGGATTTTCTTCTGCAACGGGCCCGTATGAGTTGTTATCGCACCAGTCCTTTGGTTGACTGGAGTGATGTTCGTTGGGATGAGATTGCCGCCCAATTGGAAGCGTATGACGCGTATATGGATGCATGCTATTTGAATAGTGATCGGATGGCCCGCATGTCCGGCATGCTGTTGGCCGCATTGTTCTCCATGACCGGGATTGTCTCACTGGCGCTTACTTGGAAGTGGAATATGGTTGCGGTGGGGATTGCGATCCTTGTCATTGCGTTGCTGTTCCTCTTGTCCATTCCTCGTAAGACTTTGTGACGCATACCGGAATGCATGTATGACATTCTTGAGGAAATATTTGTCATGGCCGGCTGTGTGCTGCTCACGTTGATCGGATGGCAGGCTGTCCGGGATATGGGTGCCGCATGGTGGTATTGGTCATTATGCGGCACGTTGCTCCTGTTCGCCTTCGTATACCGGTTCGAGTACATCATTCATATTCCACGTATGGTCGCCCGATGCTTGTACATCATGTTCGCTCTTGTCATGGTTGGATTGCTTCTGATCGCATTGCTTTCCTCAATGCATGTCATCCCAGCTGACTCCCCATTGTATGTTGACGGGGGGCGGCTCTAGGCTGATGTTCTTTCCTCCGATTGCTTAACATGACACCCCATGTTCCGGGTCTGGGAGCATGGGGTGTTTGACGTCTGACTGGTTTTCAACTGGTTCGACTGATTCCGGATTCCCGGTTGACATGCACGTGTGGCTGCGGGGCGGACAGTATGGGTGTGCTCGTCCCGTTCGACTGATCCCGGATAGGGAGTGGATGGTGGAAGATCAACGTGGGAAAGGAGCGGGTTGATGTTGTCGCATATGATGGTCACGGCGAAACTACGGCCGGAGTTGTGGGAGTTGATTGCCACCGGGGTGAAACGGTGGGAGTTGCGGTATGGCGAGTATGTGTGCACGCCGGATGTGTTCCAGTTCATTCACCCGGACACGCGGATGATTCTTGGGTATGCGCGGATTGTTGACGAGGTGCGGTTGGTGGATTGGACTCCGGGCTTGTTGGCGCAGCTTGGCACGGTCGACGTGGAGCTGGTTGAAGCTTTGTTCAAGGATCGGCGCATGCCGGTGCATGCGTATCATGTCATCCCGGGTGAGGTGGGGGAATTGTTGGATGGGTTCGCCCGTCGGGTTGGTGATGATATGGCGTTGAACCGTGAATTGTTGCGTGGCGACGGCAAGGTGGTGTGATGGTGGCAAGCCAAGAGGGGTGTCCTCCGAACAGGATTCGGAGGACACCCCTCTTGGTGTTGTGCCGGCTGTTGGGTTAGTTGCGGCGTTTCACGGTGAGTGCCGTGCCTGCACCCAGGGTGAGGAGCATGATGGTCACGCCGGCGACTGTTCCCATGTTCATGCCGGTGGAGGCGAGCAGGCTGGCCGCATGGTCGGTGGCTTGCACGCTTTCCGGTGTGACGGTCCCACTGGTCTTGCTGGCGCCGGTCGTGTTGATCGTACCGGTGGCGGTCGTGGTGCCGGTGGTCTTTGCCGTGGCGATGGTGTTGGCCGTCGTGTTTGGCTTACCGGTGGTTGCTTCCGGCTTGTTCTTCTTCTGCTCGGCAAGCAGTGCGGCCAATGTGGCCTTCGCGGTGGTCACCTCCTGTTCGTGGGCGGTCACGGTGGCGGTTGCTTCCTTGTATGCGGCTTCCGCCTGTTTCAACATGTCGGTTGCCTTGTCGAGGTTCGCCTGTGCCTTGTCGAGTTCCGCTTGCGCGGCTTTGACGGCGGGCGTGTCGATCGCTGCCTGTTTCGCTTCGGCGAGGGCGGCTTGTGCTTCCTTGACTTTCTGTTCCGCGTCGGCTTTCACCTGCCTGGCGTCCTCAACGTTGGCGGCTGCCTGCGCGATCTTACGGTCCGCTTCCGCCAGTCGCGTGTTCGCCGTGTCGAGTCTGGCCCGCGCGTCAGCAAGCGACTGTTCACGGTCGGCGAGCGTCTGCTTTGCCGTGTTCAGCTCGGTGACCGTCTGGTTCGCGGCATCGACTTTCGCCTGCGCATCCTTGTAGTTGGCGGCTGCCTTGGCTGCAGCAGACTGTGCTTCCTTGGCGTCGGTGTTTGCCTGGTCGGCGTTTTGACGGGCGGCCATATAGGCGGCTTGCGCGCGAGCGAGGTTGCCTGCCGCATCCTGCATGGCCTTATAGCGGGCGGCCGCATTGGCTGCAGCCTGTTCGGCTTGTTCCGCATCCTTGTGCATGTCGGCTGCATGGTCGGCGGCCTGTTGCGCGGCCTGTTTCGCCGTCTCATATGCGCTGTTCGCCCGGTCGGCGGCCTGTTGCGCCCGGTCACGTTGAGCGGTGGTTTCGGTGAGCTTGCTGTTCGCGTTCGCAGCGGTTTCGTTCGCGGCGGCGAGCTGGAGGCGTGCATCATTGTCCGCCTGCTTTGCCTGCTCATATGCGGCGGTGGCGGCGGTCTGCACGGTTGTCGCGTCGGCGAGCTTATGTGCGGTTTCAGCCTGCTTGGTTTGCAGTGACTGGGTTTGTGCCGTGGCTTGGTCGAGCAATGCCTGCGCGTCTTTGACGGCTTGACGGGCGGTTTCGAGTTTCGCTTTCGCGGTCTGGATGTTGGCCACGTATGCTTCGGCTTGCGCGAGATACTCGTCCGCATTTGTGCTGGAGGCCGGGTCGTTCATGTCGACTTTCATGTTCTGGAGCTCCGGGGTTTTGGCTCCTGAGAACCCGGCCACTGGCTTGTCGATGAACTCCTGTGCCGCGGTCGGTGGAGCATATGGCAGATCACGCTTCACCTGTGTGATGGCGGCACCGGTCGCCCGCACATACTTGGTGTCACGCAGGTTGATGTAATGGCCGGCCTTGTCCCACAGTTTCGGATACTGCCAGTAAATGTCGTACAGGTCCATGTTCTCAAGACCCGGGTAATCACCGGAGGCGACCGCATCGTCGAAGATCTTCTTCTCCGCAGTCCACCAGCCATCATACGGATCCGCGTATCCCCATGACAGGTTCTCATTCGATTCGAAATTCTCGGAATGCCCGAGAAGAACGGTTGCATAGTTTGCGTTCACCATTGCCTGTGCCATGGCGAAATCGGAGATGCGCAGCGGAGCCCATCCCATGGTGGCACGCAGACGGTTGGTTTCCTGCACCATCTTGATGCCGGCGATCAGATTCGGCAGGCTCGTCGCATCGCCTTCCGCACCGATATGCGTGTAGTCGAGGACACCATCCATATAATATGCGTTCGGATTGGTGAGGGTTTCCTGCGCCATCTTATCGCCACGCTGCTGGAACCAGCCGAGCGCACCCAGCTTCTCCTGCTGTTCCGCCTTCAACCCGTCCGGCTCCACCGTCTTCAACGTGGCGTTCGCCGCATCCAATCTGGCCTGCGCATCCCGCTGGGCTTTCACCGCCGCGTCCAATTTCGCCTGTGCCTCATCGGCTGCCGACTGTGCGGCCTGCACGTTCGCATCCGCAGCCTTTTTCGCCTCGGCTTTCACATGCGCATCGTTCGCGGTCTGATCTGCAGCCTGCTTCGCTTCGGCCAATGTTCTGTTCGCCGCATCGGCTGCTGTCTTGGCCTGTTCCTGCGCGGTGGTCGCCTCGGTGAGGTTCTTCCTCGCCGATTCGGCGTCCGCCTGTGCCTGTGCGAGCTGCCCTTGTGCCTGCGTGTTCCGGTCCGCGGCCTCCTTGGCGGTGGTGGCAGCATGATCAGCGGCAGCCTGTTTAGCGTCCATGTCGGTTTTGGCGGCGTCCACTTTGACGGGATCCTTCGCATCGCCCGCCAACTGTTCCGCCTGTTTGACGGCCTGCTGTTTCCTGTCGGCCTCCGTGTTCTTCCCGGCTGCCGTGGCGGCTGCCTTGTCGGCCTGCGCCTGTGCTTGGTCGGCGGTCTGCTTCTTCGCGGCCGCATCCGTTTGCAACGTGTTCATGTCCGTCGCATCCACCTGCTGCTGCAGACCGTCGACCGTGGTCTGCTGGCTGGCAACATCCTGTGCCGTCGTGTCCACGGTCTGCTGGGCGGCGGCCTGTGCCTTCTGTGCCGCGGCCTGTTCCGCTTGTGCCTGCGCTTGTGCGTTGACCGCCTGATCCAACTGGTTGGCTGCGGATTCCAGATGCGTGTTCGCCTCATTCAGATTCGACTGTGCTTCCCGTGTGCCCGGGTCGGCGTTGACCGCCGCAGTCAGATTCGACTGGGCTTTCCCGACCTCTTGGGCTGCCTTGTCCACACCGGACTGGGCGTCCGACACGGTGGACTGCGCCTGCGACTGGGCTTGGCGGGCCGCCTCCAAACCGGCTTGCGCGTCATCGACAGCCGACTGGGCTTGCTGGATCGGATCCGTGGCCTGAGCCTGAGCCTGTGCCTGCGAGTCCGGCTGGGTTGGATTCTCGTCGGCCATGGCGGCCATCGGGGACGCCAAGGTGGCGGCCACGGTCATTCCCGCCATGACACCGACCCCCAGTTTCCTTGGATCAACGTCCCTGTGCTTCGCATGTTTCCCCTTGCCCATCAGCTCCGCTCCCTTCGACATTTTTTCGGATGCTGTCGTATTCATTGTATGCATGTCAATCGCATGCTGATGTTCACGTGTCCACATGACGGTTCCTCCTTGTTGTCCGGTTCGACACCATGCGTGCCGACATGACCGGACATGCGTCCACGACAGGTGGGATGAAAAAAAGGACGGGCCGGCATATGCCGGCCCGTCCTCCCCGGTCACCAGACCGGGGCCGGTTTCGCCAACTCCCATGTCTGCCCGTACTTCGCCTCATGTGCTTTCGCATACTCGTCGAAGAACATCTGGTTCGAACATGGGGCGATCGTATTGTGGAGCTGTTCACGGATCTGCGGGTCCATCATGTTGACGACCGCATCCCACTGGTCCCGTGTGTAATGCTCCCCCGCGTCCGTGGTGACGGAATCGTCATGGGCTTGCAGGATGGCATCCAGATCCACTTGGTCGGCGGCCGTCCGGATGATCTGGCTCTCCGGCATGCTCTTCCACTGGCTGCCGTCATCATCCTCCCACAGTAGCGTCTCATCCGCCCCCATGTGGGCGGGCACCCCCATGGTGTGGAGCTGCTTGTCCAACATGTCACGATATGCGGCTTCCACCGCATCCATGTCGTAATCATCCGCATATTCACCCGCATAATCAGTGAGCATTGCCCGCATATCCGGGTTGGACACCGGGCCGCGTGTATCATAGTCGGACAGGTCGGGCAGCATGTCCGCATGCTCCAAGCCGGGCGCATACTGTCCTCCCGTGCCACCCGGGGATCCTTTCGGCCTGCGCGTCTGATTCATTGCATCCTTCCTTTTCATCGCACCGGTTTCCACATGCGACCGTCCGCTATGCCGGCGCATGTGAAAACCGATGCGTCCCACACTGGCATAGCCGGCATGCATGCAGATGTTCGAATTCAAATTCCCCGTCACCGTGAAAACCCGGGATGGCGGCATGATCCCGTTCGACCCGGCGCATGACGGCACACACCGCGCCCTGTTGGACCGGCAGATCAGCCAATGGAAAACAGTCACGCCAGCCGCCAAGGACGCGGAACTCGACTACATCGACATGGAACATCATGTCGCCAAACTCGTCGACCGGACCGTCACCACCGTCGACACGGAGGCAGGCCGTCAGATCGTCAGCCTCGCGCCCGCCGACCAGAAACCCACGGCCGGCGACAGGATCGCCCGCGTCTGGGAGCAGCGGCTCGGATTGAACATGACCCGGTTCGAACCCTATGAGGGGCGGGCCGTCTTCGAACGGCTGACCGCCGACCAGGCGCGTGCCCGGCTCATGCTGGCGGACGCGTGGGGCATCAAACCATGGGATGTGCAGGTCTCCCCCCGTGCCGACGGCGGCTGGCATTGCCGGCTTGCCCCGTCGATCGTGTTCAAACCGTCGAAGATGGATGCCGCCACCCGGCAGGCGGCGATCAGCATCGGCCGATACGGGTGGACGTATGAGGCGGATGCGAAACACGGTGTCGTGGACATCATCCCCGGGGAACCACCCACGTTTCTGAAAACCCACCCGTACCCGTTCGACCGGCTCGGCGACCCGGAGGATCGTGACCATACGCCGTTCGGTGTCAAACTCCCAGCCCGTGGCGGCGACCATGCCGTATGGGAGCCGGCCTGCATTGATTGGACGGAAAGCTCGTTCGTCCTGGTCGGCGGTGAGGGTGGTTCCGGCAAGAGCGTGCTGGTCAACGGCATGCTCGCGTCTCTGATCGCGCAACGACCGGAATTGTCGATCATCGACCTGTCGAACAAGGCGACCGACTATTACTGGTGTCGCCCTTGGGTGACACCCGGCCATTGGGGGTGCGAGTCGATCGTGCAGGCGGCGGGCGTGTTGAACCGTCTGGTCGATGAGATCGAACACGGGGAGCGTGCCCAGGTGTGGAAGCGGAACGCGTGGCAGAACTGGCTGGACATTCCCAAGTGGGCGAAACAGCGATACCCGTTGCATTACATTGTCATCGACGAATACTCGTCGCTGGTGGATGAGGCGCAGACGGTCCGGTCGATTCCGAACCCGGAGAAAACGTTGCCTGCCGTGTTCGGCTCCCTGTTCACCGGGCAGGCGGAGAACGACATCAAAACCCGCACGCTCCGTTTGCTGCGCACGGCACGCGCGCAAGGCTACCGGCTGATCCTGATCTCGCAGACCATCAACGACAAGTCCGGGTTGGGGCCGACGACCCGTGACCTGTTCGGACAACGGATCGCCATGGGGCCGAACCCGTCGGAATCGTTGATGAAGGGCGTGTTCCATGATCTCGCCTCCCTACCGGAGATTCCGGAGAATCTTGCCGTGGAGGGGGTGACGAAGGGCGTGGGGCGTGCCGAGTTCACCGGCCAGCCATCCTGCGTGTTCAAAACATGTTATGCGGGCGACAGCCAGTATTCGGACACGTACCGGCTGGCCCAAGCGTTGATCGAACGGATCGGTGTGCCTGACGGGGTGGATGCGACCCGGTTCTTGAAACTGTTGGAGCCGCATGGCGAGGATGATCCGGTGGATGCGGAGTATATGCATGAGATGACCTCCCGTATCGACCTGCCGTATGGGAAGGCGTTGGAGTCGGATCCGATCCTGGTGGCGTTGAAACAATCGTGGGAGGAGTCGAAGGCGGGGTATGAGACCCCCTCCCCCATGCCAGCCGGCGATGAGCCGGAAACGGCGGACGGCCCGGTGTCATCGGGCAAGCCTGCGGTGGAGGTGGACTCGTCGGGGCCGGTGATGGATGCGCGCATGCTGGAATCGTTGATGCGAGGCTGACATGCGGGAACCGTATGCGGTGGAATTCCGGATCAGTGACATGCTCTGGCAGACCACGGTGGGTGGAGAATCAATCGAGGATCGGGCGCGCACCCGGGCACGGTTGCGCGCGCAGGCCCGCGGCGTGTGGGGTGAGGCGAAACGGCATGGCGCCTACCGGGTGGAACGCTACATGATGATCGTCCATGTGGGTGGCCGGGCGGAATCCCCGGTGTTGGCGGCGGAAACGTTGAAACCGGTGATCGATGCGGGCACGGACATGGGATTATGGCCGGATGATGATCCGGCACACCGGTTGATGACCTTGTATGCCAGGGATCCTCGACGGATGCAGGGCCGTGGCGCGTTGATCCATGTGACGGTCGTGGAATGCGCGGTCGACTGGTCTGGATGGGATTGTTTGCATTGGCTGTTCGGTTCGACGGGAGCCGAGGCGCGGGGTGTGCTGCCGGTCCTGTCGATACCGGATGCGCTGTGGTTGACGTCGAACATGCGTTTGCCGGCCGGGCAACGGCAGGATCGTCAGTCGGCGGTGATGCGGTTGGCGGAACCCGTGTGGCGTGAACAGGGTGGCTTGGGGGCGCATGTGGTGGCGGTGGCCGCGGTCTCGTATCCGGACGACCGGTATTACGGGGATCCGGATAATACGGCGGAGACGGTGACCGCCATGTATGGGACGGGTGTTGCTTTGGGTAAGGTGCCGGCTGTGCCGGAGGTGTTCGCGTTCATGTTGAACCCGGTGCAATGCGACCCGCATTCGCATCTGGTCCAGTTGGCGTGTGTCACGGTTCCAATTGGATGGTCCGTGTTGTCAACACTGTTGGCTGGTGGAACGGGTTGAGATTATCATTCACATCCGGGGTGAAGTCGAGCAAAGCGAGTGTGCGGCGTAATGGCCGGTCCTGACTGGTTTTGATGTCCACGCTTGTGGTGTTGCGTTTGGAGCGTTCCCGGGCTTGCATCATGTATCGGGTGGCGCTCAATGTCATGAGCAGATCCCCGATCGTCTGCCGGTCCCACGTGTCGGGGCTGGTTTCGAATTGGATGCGGGCCTGTGTGTTCACGGTGGGGGTGATGTGGAGGAGGATTCGGTGTGGGCCGTCTGCTTGTTGGAGTGTCCAGGTTTGCGGGATGCGCAGCAGGTAGGGCATGTCCGTTGTGGTTGTGTCCTTGTGTGGCATGTCTGGTTCGAATGGGGTGTGGAAGGTTTCGGAGAGCAGCTTCAGAGCAAGCAGGTGCTGTCCCACTTTGTCGATGATCGTCCGTGTCACTTCGATGATGGACGAGTACACCTGCCGGGGTGTCCACAGGGGGATCTGCAGGTCGAAGAGCTGGCGTCCGTAATGATGCCGGTCGGAGCCCGCCAGGACGGGGGTTGGGTTCAGTTGCATCCATTCAGCCAGATCCTGTGTGCTGGTCGGCTGGTTGGTGACCCGTCGGCATGGGATCCGTTTCGGGTTCCGGATGCTGCTTGTGTCGTAGTGGACGCGCATCATCCAATACGTGTATCCGTCCACCACCCGTCGTTGTTCTTGCTCCATGAGGTTCATGGTATCGCGCATGCGTCCACTCCGTATAGCCGGCCTGCATGGAACATAAGGGCATGATCGGGATGGTGGCTGCCGGGTTGGCGGGTCTCATGCTGCTTGTTCCCATGGCGGGTATGGGTGGCATGGGTGGTTCCACCATGCTGGGTGCGGCCGTTGAATGGCAGGATGAGCAGAAGACGGCTGCGGCCTCCGCACCGGATTGCGGTTCCGGTGGGGTGGAAGCGTCGCTGACCACTGGTTCCACATCGCTTCCCGGCGGGAATGTGGCCGCCATGGTGGCCACCGCGTTCGCGAAGGCCGGGTATTCGAAGGCGGCGACGGCGGGCGTGTTGGGTAACATGCAGCAGGAATCCTCATTCCAACCGGCGGTCGTCAACTCGTTGGGCTACGCGGGATTGGTGCAAACCCCGGTCAGCCGGTACGAGGCATGGTTCCAGGCGAACAACATGGCGGGCGCGGATTGGCGTAAACCCGAACATCAGGTCAAATACTTGTTGGGTGCGGTCGCGTCGAAACCGGACATGTGGAACAACGTGTTCCTCTCCCAGGCGGCTGCGGCGGGTGTGCCCGTGCAAGGCTCCGGCATGGACGCGTTATATCAAGCCTGGCTGCATGCGGATACGCCGGAACATGCGGCCGCCGCATGGGAATGGGGGTATGAGCGTGCCGGCGACACGTCCGGCGGCAACAGGGCCCGGTATGCGCGCGCCTGGTATGAAAGCGACACGCTGCGAGACCTGCCGTTCAAAACCGTCTCCACGCCCGGCGCCGGTTCCGACACGGACACGACAGCCATATCGGATACAGCCTGCCGAACCAATGGTGGTGCCGGCGGGAATGCGGAGTACGGTTCGATCGGTGGAGCCCCGGTGAACATGCATGATTACTCGTGGATGTGCAACACGGAGGTGCACGTATGCAAGGCCGGGGATCCGGGCGCGCTCGGCTACAGTCCGTCCCTCGGCTACCAATGCTGGTGGTATGCGTTGAACCGATTGTGGATGATCCACCGGCATGACATCAGCAATGATGATTTCCAACAAGCCGCCCCCAACGGGTATGCGGGCTGGATTTCCCAAGGCATGGCGCACATGGCGGGCTGGGAGACGTCCGCATCCCCGCATCCGGGGGATGGGGTCAGCCAACTGGGTGGCGCGTTGGGTGGCAGCATGAGCGTGGGTCATATCGGCGTGGTCGAAGAGGTGAAAAACGAGGGTGGCCGGTGGCGTATCCGAATCAGTGAAGGCAATTATGGTACGGATGGGTCCGGCCCGTTCACCGGGTATAACAGTCGTTGGCTGTCCCAGGACCAGTTCGCCGGGGCGGGTAGCGTGTTCTTCCGCAAACAATCATGGAACCATTAGAATGGTTTGCTGTTGCAGGATGCGAGACAGATCCCATTCCAAAGCCGCCAGTCGACGATCCCGTCCAAATCCGCTTGGGTTTGTGGTGCGCGCATCACGTCGGTGGACGGGTACAGGTTCATGGCGGGTTGGCCTTTCACGGGGATCGCAACCCGTTCGGACGTGACCATGCTATTGGCCATGCTGTCATCCCATGTCGTATACCACGGGTTGACCCACCAATAATTCGCCCCATGTGGTGTGAACCCGCTGATTCTGCCGTCTCGGGTGAAGGTGAGCGTGTCGTCTATGGTATTGGTCTGCCATGCGGGGGTGATCGCCCAATAGTCCGTGCTGTGGAAGCTGTCCCCTGGTTGGATGAGCATGCTGCGCACCTGTCCGGTGACTTGTGCCGTATTCCCGTTGATGGTGACATGTGGCCCGTCCACCCATCGGGTGCCGGCCGCCCACGCCTGCTGCCGCCACCATGCGCCTGCGGTCTGGTACGTGTTGCAGATCGCGCTGGTCTCATCCTCCCGGCAGGCGGGTGACAGTCCGTCCGGCCCCTGCCCGTCTGCCGGGTGGAGGACGGTGAGACGGCTCATGTCGGGCATCGTGGGGTCGGGCATGCGGGTTTGGCCCAGGAACACGGCCTGATCCATGGTTTTCACCTGGTCGAGGTTCAGGTTCGGATCCGTGCCCCAGTTACGTGCCTGCTGTTCGAATCGGATGGCCGTGTCGGCCAGTTGTTGCGGGTTGAGCGTCAGGGTTGGTGTGGGGGAAGCCGTATGGGTGGATGTGGCGGCTGGCTGGGCTTGTGTCTGGCCGGCGGGCTTGTTGTGGACCATGATGAGGATCGTGGCGACGATGACCAGCAGTGTGATGATCGTGGTGGTGATGATGGTCTTATGGTCGGTGTTCCTCATGATGGCTCCTCTCCCCTGTTCCACGATGGTGTGGGGCTATGCCGTATAGGGTGCGTCTGCACATGATTCTATGGGGAAAGGAGAACGTATGGAGGATGGGCGGGACGGGGCGCGGCATGCCCGCGGTCGGGGCTTGTCGGCAGGGTTCGTGGCTGGTTGGCTTGCCATCATCCTGATGGCGGCGGTCGTATCCATGGGCTTGTACCTGTGGTCAATGCCACCGGTGGTGCCGGTGGACGGGGTGAGTGTGCTCATGGGCTGACCGGGGGACGCATATATGCGAATCGTATGACCGTGTTCGGAAAGGATGGATTCAACCCATGGTCGGAGCATTGAATGAGACCCGTGACATGACCCGGGCGCGACTCGGCTGCATTGAATTGAAGCTTCGTGACGACAATGGCGTGGACCTGTATCTGACCCGCCGCAATGGTGGCATGATCCTGTTGGACTCCCTGTCGGCGGCCGAATTGGAAACGTTCGAATACGATGTGCATCTCATGGTGTCGGACAGCCGATGAACACATTGACACACAGTCCGCTTGCCTATGCGGGTAGCAAACATCGGGCGTTACGCTGGCTGCTCCCCCTGTTTCCCCGTGATATCAACGGGTTCGTCGACCTGTTCTGCGGCGCGGCGAACGTGGTCGCCAACATGGCTGATTGCGGGCCGCGATACGCGAATGATGCGAACCCGGCGATGATCGACATCTGGCGGACATTGCAGCACTATGATCCGGCCGGGTTGGAACGTGAGGTGGATCGGCTGATCGCCCGATGGGGGTTGGATTCGCATGATCCGGCAACGTTCAACCGGTATCGTGACCATTACAATACGTGTGGCGGCTCCCCGGTGGAACTGTTTGTGCTTGCCGTCCACTCGTTCAACCAGCAGATCCGATTCAACTCGGCAGGTGCCTATAATAGTTCATCCGGCAAAGCGCATCATTGGTTCACACCGACGGTCAGGGAGAACCTGCGGGCGTTCATCCCCCGGATCCGTGACGTGGAATTCACCTGTTCGGATTTCACCGTTTTCGACTTCACCAAACTCAACGCGGACGGGTTCGTCTACGCGGATCCGCCCTACACGTTGGGTACAGCCGTCTACAATGATCGTCCGCACGGCACCACCCCGTGGACCGTTGATGACGACCGTCGCCTGTTCACCCTGTTGGACAGGCTGAATGTACGTGGCATCCGGTTCGCCTTGTCGAACGTGATGGAACACAAAGGCAGGAACAACGAACCGTTGCAGGAATGGGTGGAGTCCCGAGGATTACTGGTGTATGGCATCAACATTGATTACGCATCCTGCAATTATCAGAACCGCAACCGGCAGCATGCCACGCAGGAGGTGCTCGTCACCAACTACCGGCCGGACGGGTTCAGCCAGGATACGTTGTTCTGAGAATACGGAATGCCGGGTGGTTTCACTCCTCATCCATCTGGTATTCCGTTCCATCCGGGAATACGACGGTCATCCGTAGGACACCACCCAGACCGGTCACATATCGTCGTATCGTGGCGATGTTCAACGTGTCCACATCCGCATTCTCAATGCGACTGATTCGTGACTGGCTTAATCCAGTTCGTTCGCAGACAGCCCCTTGCAAGTCGCCATATTGTTTCCTCACCTGTTTCAGTTTCAATGGCTTCTCCAATATCCTCGTACCGGACGCCCGTTCCTCATGTGAGGCTGCACCCATACCCCACCGGTGGACGTGGTTGAGGAGTCCTGCACGGTGAGTGTGTCGAACAGTTGCAACACCTGCGAATTACTGGGTGTGTGCTTTTGTGCCAACTGTTTCAGTTTTGATACACGTTCCGCCATATCAGCCCGTTCCTGCCTGCTAGGAGGACGGGTGAACACATGGTGCCATGATTCCACGAACTGGTTCGGATCCGTGCCGTCGTACAATGTGTTCCCCGCACGGTCGATCACGGTCAGTCTGTCCATTACACCGCTTGTCGCGATAAACGGCACGTTATGCGTTAATGCCTCCACTGTGTCCTCATGCGCCTGCGGCGGCGTCCACCGTGCCTCCAACCCACGTTCCCGATCCAGATAATACCGTTCCAATATGCCCAGTCTGGATATTGCCGGTGGTACGGCCACCAATACGGCATGAGTTGCACGTCCAATAAGATGAGCATGACGCGCTTCATTAAGAACGGTATTCCGATTCCGCCATGTCCCCTCGATGATGCAGCTCACCTGATGCGCATCCGCCCATGCGACGACCATTCCGGTCCAACGTCCCGACGCGTAGGCGGTGACATCGGGCATGGCAAGCGGATCGTCCTTCACCAGTCGCCTGTAATCCGGATGGTATTGCCGGTAATCATCTCCTATGATCGGCAGCAGACGCTCCTCCGGGTGAAGACGCAAGGTAAGCATCTGCCCTTTGGTTTTCCCTGCTCCTGGCTGTCCGCCGAGGAAAACAGTGACCGGATTGTTCGATGTTTTTTCGTTGGACAATCCGGGTTCGATATCCTCCATGAAGATTCTTGTAATGTCGGTGTCGTTCATGTGAGCTGCGGGTCGAGTTTGTTCATCAGTGCATCCCAGTCATGGATGTGTTTGATCTGGTCTTCCGTGTCCTCTGGATTTACGGCACGTCGCTCATTGTTGAGCTGCTGATGCCGGTCACGCCAATCATGTTCCTGCTGCAGATCGCCGTCTGCTCGGGCTTTGCGCATGAGTGCCACGTAGGTTCCCCCCAGCCGTGTGCCGGTTTCATAGAAAATGTCGTAAAGCACGACTGGGTCGATGCTCTTGTAGTCGATGGTTGACTCCATACGTCACTCCTCTCGCCACCAATATGCTAATACTAGCATATTATGCGTCCCTCCGACGGTACAACGGCCGGAAGCCTACGCAAGATTCCCCGTGGCTTCACTGATGTTTCATTTGGTTCCAATCATCTCCGCATACCTGTCTTCAAGGCAATCTACGGCAGGGAAATGAGCCGACCTCGACAACAAGGCCATGAAAAAACTACAACAAACTAGTCTGCAACGGAATTTGGAAACAATCGCCGCCGCTCTTGCATGGAATGAAATAACACCTTGGCACTCCCGTGATTGAAAATCACGGGATTCCTGCGAACTGGGCGTGCTTGGCACTTGGCTTGCGCGCCTGATGTCAGAGGCTTCCCATATTGAGCAGGCTATCCCCGATTGTCGGTCGGTTC
>RSDC01000007.1:0-67136 GCA_004154635.1 Bifidobacterium animalis subsp. animalis | reverse complement strand
GAACCGACCGACAATCGGGGATAGCCTGCTCAATATGGGAAGCCTCTGACATCAGGCGCGCAAGCCAAGTGCCAAGCACGCCCAGTTCGCAGGAATCCCGTGATTTTCAATCACGGGAGTGCCAAGGGCGTCATGCGCCGCATAGCTGCGGACGATACAGCCCACACCACGGAAAGAAGGCACATCCCATGGCAAGCCAGGCACGCAAGCCGAAAGGCTCCCCCAACGGCACCGGAGGACAATTCGACCACACCACACACCCCGCAGGCAGCGCACTACCCTCCCTCACCGACACGGACTCTTTGCCTGTCGGCAACGAATTCATGGACACGGCCGACAGCATCGCCAGAAACCTGTACGACCACCAACAGGATTGGGACGACCTACCCATTGGCGGCTGCTACCGGATCGACGATGGCGGCAACTACGTGACCGAAGAGGACTGGGATACGGTCTGGGACGGCCACGAATTGGAGGAACGGGCATGGATGCTTTCCGACAACGGCCAATACACACGCGAACAGGTGACGGCCATGACCCCGGCTGAAATCAAAGCCGCCTATGAGAGCGAGAATTTCTACCCCGAGGCCGCGTATTACACGGAAAAAGACGAGGACGACTACGATCTGGACGCCCCCATCGGCGCCACCATGACCGCCGACATCCAACAGGCCGGCGAACAATTGACCGGACAATCCAGGAAATCCTGACCTGCATCGAAAACAATGCGGATGACACGCATGGGGCCGCCTGGCCTGCCACCGCCATGGACGCGTCCGCCTCATACCGGCAGGGCGAACAGGAGACAGCCCGCCGTCAAGCCAACCAGGTGCGTGCCGCCGGGATCGGCGGCCTGGGACGTCCGGCTGATACCGCCATCACGGTCGCGGACGCAATTCTCAGCCGGTTCAACCGTCCATGACGGTGGTATGAGATATGAATGTGGGGTGGGAGCCGCCAATCAAACTCCCACCCTACATTCATATGCGCTTCCGGTCATGAACGGTTCTTGGGTTCGCCGTTCGCATACCGTTCCGCGTCCCTCACCCCCTGTTTCGCCACCGCTTGTGCCGCGAGCTCGTCCATCGTCTCATGCATGCCTTCCACACCGATCTGCAATAGTGCGGCCAACTCGTCCAACACGAGGTGATAGTGCGCGTACAGTTCCACCAGCATGCCATAGGACAGTGAGCCGAGCATCACTGGTGATTCCGACGTGGACTCCTCCCCGCTGTTCAACCTGTCCAAGTCGATGGTGAGCAACGGCTGCAGTTCCCGTGTCCCCGCATGGGTGCGGCCGGCCATGAGCACCGCCGTCATCGTCCCATCCGGCTCACCATCCACCGCATCCATATGGACGACGGGAAGCTTGTCCCCATACTCGTATGTTGTATCCATGCTCAATCCTTTCCAAGGAAACCAACACTGCGTATTGTGATGCGTCACTTGGTGTGCAATCCGGGGCGCCACGATCCACGTTCCAACAGGAGGCGCCGGAACTGCTCCCTCCCGTCGATGCATGGTCTGACCATGCCCGGCCCCTGGCCGAGCACACCGACCGGCCGCCATCCCTGTGGCCATCGTGACAGGACACTGGCGGGCGCACCGATCCGCCCCTCCCAGTCGCAGGGGATCAGGTTGCGGGACGGGCAGTCCACGACCGTCATGCCGTCATAGGTTCGGTTCACGTTCGGATTGTACAGATGGTCGGGTTTGAACATGACGGGCTTGGTGCGCAGGTTCGTCAGCCATGCGGTACGGGAGACACGGGCCATGGGTCGGCCCATCCCATCCCGCCGTCGCATCGTCGCATGTTCGGGTTCGAACGGCAGGATGAACCAGTTCGCCTCCTGACCGTTATGATCCACCGGCATGATCCGCCCCTGCTGGAACAGGGGAAACACATCCGTGTAACATAATGCGTTCAGATTGCCGACCACCAGGAACAGCACGTCTGCCTTGTCCAACAATGGCAGATACTCACCCAGACGGCTGAACGGCGGATTGCCGACCACCATGTCCGCTCTGGCAAGTTCCCGTCGTCCGGTTGGACTGTCATACCCGCCCGAATCCATGACATCCTCCACAGTATGCCGGACACCGTCATAGCGGTGGATGCGCCCATGATCCGCCGGGCCTGCGAACAGGGTGGCATGCTCCGGCGAATACTCCAATGAGGTCAAGGACGCCAGACCAAACTCATGGTAATGGCCGGTCATGTATTGCCAGAAGGCGGACCAGTCGCCATCATTCGTGTTCAACAGCACATGACGGCCAGCGAACCGGTCCCGATACGGTTCAACCCCGCGTGCAACCATGTCATACGGCGTGTAATACTCGTCGCACACCGCCTGCCGGGAATGGTTAATCGTCCTGTTCGACATGCTGCCGTCCAGTGTCATGCTGGTTGATGGTGTTCAACGCGTCCGCCAGTTCGGTGAGCTTCACCCGATACTGGTTGTACGTGTCGGCCAGCTGGCTGATCCTCACCTCCCATTGCTTGGCGTTCCGCTGGCCGTCGTCTTCGATCCGTGTGGCTTCCTGTCTCGCCTTGTCGATCATGGAGGCGGCCTGCCGGTCCGCGTCCGTCACCGTCCGGCGGGCGTGTTCGCGTATCTCCTCGGCGGATGCCTTCGCCGAGGCCAGCAGGGCGGCACTGTCCTGTCGGCCTGCGGAGACAAGCTGTTCCGCCTGCTGTTGCGCTTCATCGAGTATCTGTTTCGCTTGGATTTTGGCCTGCCCGACCTGCATGCCCGCCTCATGCCGGGCGTGCGCGATTATGTTGGCTGCCTGTTCCTCCGCCTGGCTTTTATACTCGTCGCCCTCCTTGCGGCACCGGTCCACGTACGCCTGTTCGCGTTTCGCCAGACCGACGATTGCATGCTCCGCATCCCGGCGGGCCTCCTGCAGGTCGTGGGTCAACTGTGTGTTGGCGGCCTCCAACTGCCGGCAGCGGGTCTGCAGGTCGGCGTAGGCGTTGCTGTTCCGATCCAAACGGGTTTTCAACGTGGCGACCCGCATCCGGTAGTCGTGGATGGTTTTGTCGGTTTCCGTCTTGTCGTAGCCGCCCATGATGACGGTCGGCAATCCGACCGGGGTTTCCACGGTCACGGCTTCCGGGGTGCCGGTTGGTTCGCTCATCAGATTTCCTTTCGAATATGGAAAAGGCGGGGCGAAGCGTGCTTCACCCCGCCGTAGGATATGGGCAGCCGGTTCTATGCGTCACATGTCGTCGGGTGTTTCCAACCAACGGATACCACCGTGGATCATGGCGGCCATGCCGATGATCCAGAGAATCCATGCAATCGTGTAGCCGACCGGATGCCATGCGAACCCGTCATGGGTGATCATCCATCCCATCGAACCGAGGAGGAGGATCATGCCGGTGATGGCGATGCCGCCGTGGAGACGGGCGATGGTTTTCGAGGAAATGCTGCTCATAGCCCCTCCCATGCGTCCATGCCGTGAAAAGGGAAAGCCGGCCGGGCTTGCGTCGGAGCTTCAGAATCGCATGTCCGGCCGGCCAGTGCCCCCACAGGGATTCGAACCCTGAACCCACGGTGTAAAAGACCGCTGCTCTGCCGGTTGAGCTATAGGGGCGTGCCTCCAACAGGATTCGAACCTGCACTATGCCGGGTTTGAGCCGGCTCCCTCTACCGGTTGGGGTATGGAGGCGTTCGCAGCCACCCCTATGCGTCCCGGTCGGGGACGCATGACCCGTGATGATACGAAACATTGGGAAAAGGAGCAGAATCATGGTTTCGAAGACAATGCCGAAGTGGATGCAAACCCGGTTGACGCGACAGGCACGACAGTTCGTCTCATGGGAGGATCAACCCACCCATGTGGAGAAGAACGGCAAGTATCTGCTGCTCCAACTCCTACCGGACGGCACTTACAAACAGCATACGGTCAGAGCATGTGTCGGGGGTTCTCCCGGCTACCAGCTGCGCACATGTGACGAATGGGTTCTTGATGTTTCGGCGACCGGTGTGCTCACCACAGGAAGAGCAGGTGCTGAACGTCCCGTCGCCGTGCTCCTCAACCCGAATGCCTACCATATGGTGACCGTCCTCACCCATCGTGGGCTCAACGGCACGGGCAGCACACAGATCCTGTACACGCAGATCGCATACGACACACCCGCCCAAGGGTTCGTGACCGTCACCACCCTGTTCGGCACGACCATCACCATTCCCGTCTCCCAGATCAGTTGCATTGAATAGGCGACAACCCACACCGTCGCATAGCCATTCCGGTTTCCCACCAACAAGCCGAGGAGGATATGATGACACAGGCACGCAAACCGAAAGGCTCCCCGAACGGGACAGGCGGCCAGTTTGACACGACCGGACATGCGGGACAGGCGGGCACGCCACCCATGTTGGCCATGGTTTCAGAACAATGGCCGGCTGATGGGATCGGACAGATGCGGGATATGGACCTGTCCGGACGGGATGCCGTGGAGGTCCTCAACATGGATTGGCGTGGCATCACCTTGACTGACAGTGATCTGCGCGACACGCATATCACGCCCCTCGACCTGCCATACGACCCAGATTCGCACGACTGGTCGGGCCCCACGTTCAACCACACATTGTTCGGCGACCGGCAGGGTTATGTGGCAAATTACACGCGAATGTCGGACGGCAGCCGATATGCAAACATCAGTGTGCCAGGCCAACCCGCCCGTTCCACTGGGTTCGTTGACTGGCAGCTCCAAGTCGCCGCAGACTATGATGTCGAGGATACGGAAGTGTGGCATGTGACGAACCGGGATGAGATGCGGGTGGACGCCGACGAGTGGCGGCAACGTCAAACCCCACCTGTCGACCGGGAGACCGCAACCCAGATGGCGGACACGCTCGCCAAATTCATCGACGAGGATCATGGCGTGTGGCATGGCACGGACATTCCCGCAAGCATGGACACCGTGGACCCGGACTGGGTGGACGCTTACATGGCCGTCCATGACCCGAAAGACGAGGATGAGGACGACGATGAGGAAGACTGGTAGAACTAAGGGGCGGGCATGACAAACGGGGCACATGCCACCATGCCCGCTCTCATCGTCACATACGGGGCAGCTAGCAGGCCAACATGTGGGCTATCCACGGCGAGGAGCATCCCTCCAATACGAGTCCACCCATTTCCCCCGCCGGTAATGCCCATGCACATACACCTGCCCCATATGATCGACATCCGTATTGCCCGCTATGGGGCTAGACTGCAGGACGGGGGCATCTCTCCCTGCCGTACCCCTGTCGGCCGTCTGGATTGGGCGTAATGGTTCAATCCGTTTGTTCGCCAACTCCAACTCGTGAAACAGCCGGTCACGCACATGGGGTGGAAGCTCACGGTAGGCTTGCTCAGCATGCTCCAATACAAGCCATGCCGTGTTCCTAGCCAGAAGTTCCACCCGGTCGGCGTCCAAACCGAATTCAACAGCCAGTTTCCGCCACGATCCCGGTGTCACATTGGCCGCACCGGACACCCCTCCTGGCGCCAACGGCATTTGCCGGCTCACATACGGCCAATACGTGGTGGTCAACACATCATACAATGGTGAAAGCCGCACACCATTCCGGTTATACAACAGTGAATAGTTTTTTGCATGCGCATCCGCATTGTTTAATGACACGTTCACCGCAAGCCGTTGAACCCATTCATACGCCAACGTATTGCTTTCATCGGCTCCCTGCAACAGTCGCATGACCTGCCGTACCGTCACACGGTATTTCTCCGATGGGGGCAGGCTCATCGCCTGCAACAGATCCTCAGTATGGACGCGATGCACCATGCCTGAACCGTCCCGCATACGGTCGAACCGTTCCACCATATATGCGGACACTCCCTCGAATTCAAGAATCTCCGTATGAGGTACGGGCACACCCGTATATGAGGCCAGTCGCATGCTGGCATCCTCCACCATGTTCTCATCACCGGTGGCTGGTTTGAGAATATGCGTGGACGGATGCAGCATGTCGGAACGAAACCAACTGCCACCCATGCGGAGCAAAGAGAATTTCGCCTGATTGCCCGCCAGGGAGAACCGGGTGGGAACAGTCGTATCCCACCAGTTCACCGGATTATCCTGCATCTGTATAATTTGGGCTGCTATCTGACTGTCGGATGCGACCCTGGCAGGCATATCCTCTGGATCGGGTGGCAGTGATGAACGGGTGAACGTGAACCCACCGGTCACATCACCACGATCAAGAAGATCGAACGTGTCAGTGGAAGCCGCTCCTGTCTGCCGGGCCATCACCTGCCGCACCTTCTGCTGGTCGGGCAGAAGATTCTCCAGAAACACGGAAGGCGCACGTTTCAACCATCCACCGGCACGGGGCAGGCTCAATGAAATGGGTTGCATACGGTCCGCATCGTATTCGAATCCGATATGCCCGGACGCGTTCCTGTGGAATACTCCGATATGTCGGGCGCCATCATCCCAGACGTGAAGCTCCTCCATGACGTTCCCCCGTATTTACTCTTCAGCTTGCATGGTCAATGCCTGTGACGGGATGGTCACGGCGACAATACCTGCCGCCTCCAATACGGGCATGAGCACGTCCACGGGGGCCAATCCCGTGTCCAACACGTTCTGCACCTGCCGTTCACTCACATGGGCGAGACGGCTCACATCGGTGACGGTCAACTGTTTCTCACCCATGCGACGTTGAAGAGTATGCCGCACTTTGTCAGGCGTGTCCAGCAGCGCCTTCTCCCGTTCCGGGATGGGTGACTGCGCCACCCATTGTGCGGCAATCTCCATTTCCTGTCGCGACGGCTGCCGGTCCAGCAATCCCATGGTCACACACCTCCTTTATGGCATTCTACGCCCCGCATGCGTCCACCTTATCCGCAGGGAATGCAATTGAAAGGCGGGGATGCCCGGTGAAATGTCTCACCGGTCATCCCCGCCTCTCGTTACCAGAAAGGAGAATCCCTGTTGACAGCCGTCCGCATTGGCTGCCGACACCTGCTATGCGTCCCGTACCCGTTCCACCAACAACCGGGTGAACAATTCCCGACCCTCATGGCGGGCCACACCCAGCTTCCATGGAGCCGCACCGTCAGCCAGCAGGCCGTGCAGACGCCAGCCGGGCGTCGGCCACCGGTCAAGGAACGTGAGCGGCACCGCATACAATCCCGGCTCATCCGACAACAAGGCGAGCCGATCCACCAAACACACGTCCGGCATCCCATCCACCGTGGGCAGCCGGCCGCGACTCCCCTCACATGACACGACAGGCCGGCAGACGGGCAGGGTCGTATACCAGCGGGCGTTCCGCAACACGGCGGGTGTGTGCCCGTCGATCAGGAATGACATCTGCGAACATGTGTAGCCGAACCGGAGACGGCCGGACAGGACATACGGGAACACAGGGTCGGATTTCACCAATGAGAGTGGCCCCAGGACGAGCAGGTCCGCGCCCGTGTCCAACAGGCGCTGCATGTAATCGGCGAACCGGCTGAACGGCGGATTCGTGCACACCAGATCCGCTCGACGGCTGACCTGCAGACATTCACGGGACGCGTATGAACCATCCCCGGCCAGATGGGAATGCTCCCACCCGGCTCCCGTCCAATCCCACCGGCCGCCACACGCATCCGGGTGGAACAGGCTGTGCGCATCCGGATGCCACCTCGTGCACGTCAACGACCGTAACCCCAACATGTCGGCATGAACGGCAAACCATCGGGCGAACATGGAATCCGGCCCGTCACAATTCAAATGGACACTCCGGCCATGCAACGCCTCCACATGCCGGGACAGTTCAGTGTCGACGGTCCGCCAGGATGTATACCATTCATCCGTCGCACCACCATTCCGTGCCCGCATCAAACTCGCATTGCTCACATGCACATCCGATGCGTCAACCCAGGCTCGCCGCGCACAACGGGATATCCGTATGCGACCATACGCCATGCTCCCAGTCCGCCATCGACAGCAAATCCGCCTGCCGGTCCGCGTCGAACATGCGGATATCCGCCTGCATCTGCCCCTCATCCATCCACCGTGTCGGATTCGGTTCATGTGGCGTGTGCACTCGGAACAGGTCACGATCGTATTCGTTCTGACATACGGCGACCGCCCGGCCGTTCTGTCGTGAATACCGCATGCACCAATCCGACTCACCCGCATACAACCGGCATTCGTCGAACGACACGTTAGGCTGGGTGAACAGAGAATGTTCCTGCGCGTAGCCCAGATTGTCGAAAATGCAATGGTCGAATGATGCGCCCGACATGGTTGCCGTGTCGAACCCGGTGACGTTGATGAAATCACAGGTGGAGAACGTCGCATCCGACATGTCCATGCCCGCGAGTTTCGCGTCGGTGAAATCGGATTGCTCCACGCAGGCACCCGGCATGCGCATGTCCGACAGGTCCGCTTGGATGAACCCGCACGTATTGAACAAGGGTGCTGTATCCTGTTCGTTGAAACCGGCATCATGCAACCGGGCGCCGCCGAACTCGCAGTCTTGGAATGTGACACCCTCACCGTCCGGCGAGTCGAATCGGAGTCCCGACAGGTTCGCCTCCGTGCAATACACCTCCTGCCATTGTGACGTGGTCACCTTGCAGGTTTGCATGCGTGCCCGGCGGAAATCCACTCCCGTCAGGTCACCGGCCAGCGTCAAACCGTCCATGTTGGCTTGCTTCCAATCATGCGAGCCGGTCAGATCACAATGATCCAACACACTGTCCTGCAGCGACACGTCCACCATGTCCAGATACCGCAGATCACAGCCGCGGAGCGTGGCATGTGCATACCGGCCGTCACGCAGCTCCTCCTCATAGCATTGGTCCCGTGTGATGATCACATTCTGCCCGTCACCCAATGCGGGTGGCATGCCCGCCATGGACACCGGGCTGCGATCATACTGGCCGCCCGTCGAATTCGGAGACCCCGCCGGTTTCCTCGCCTGCACCATACGACAACCTCCTCTATCGCAAAAACATGTATGTCATTCCTCTATACGTCCCGTCTGCCCGTCTAGCCTTCGATGGCCTGCTCCACGCCATTCGTGGCGGCCGTCAACCGGTCCAATTCCACATGCGTGTAGATCTCATTCGTCGTGGATATGCGGCTATGTCCCATGATGGCCGTGCGGGTCACATCATCCAAGCCAAGCCGGTTCAATATGGTCGCGGTCGTATGGCGTGCGGAATGAGGAACATACCCATGGTCAAGACCGATACGGTCAAGCGCCTTGGCCCAATGCGCACGTTCGACACGTCCGGTCAACGGCAGACCATTGTCATGGTGGAACACCAGACCGTCACCGTTGGCGCCACGGTGTTCGATGTAGTCAAGCAGCCGGCCAGCCAACGCGTCCGGCAATGGTATGGCACGCCGTCCCTTCTCCGTCTTCGGCCGTGTACGATACATGCCGTTGCCGAGCGGCATGCATTCAACCCCGGCGGGCAGGCCTTCCACCTCGCGTGGCGTCAGATGCTGCGCCTGCCATTCGACAAGGACGACAAGCCGATTCCCGTCATGTCTCAGCTCGTCGACGCTTAATCCCAGCCGTTCCCCCTGGCGCATGCCGGTCATGAACGCGAGCATCCACATGAGCCGCCATGTGTCGTCGGGTTCCGCCGCGATCAGGTCGGCGGCCTGCCCGGCTGTCAACGCGGGTCGCTCCTTCAACGCGACTCGTGGCGCGGTGCCCTTGACCGCCGGGTTCCGTTCCAAAACACCTTCCAGCACCGCATCCTCCAACGCTTTGTGCAACGTGCGCCATGCGCTGCCTGCGGTGGCGGAGCTTTTACCCTGCTCACGGGTGATGTATTGCTCCATGCGACGGAAATGCGCGGGTTTCAATTCGTCGAGTCGTATGCCACCGATGGAGGGGATGATGTTGTTCGCATTGACGGACACATACGTGCCCCAGGTGCGTGGCTTGAGCCGGGGTTTGCAGATCTCGTTGAGCCAATGATCCATCCATTCGTTCACGGTTGGTGGTTCGGTGTAGCCGACACGATGGGTGCGGTCGAATTCGGCGATCTTCTCCTTGAGTCGGAGTTGGGCTTGTGTGCGTGTGCGTCCGAAACCGGAGACACGATGGTTCCTGCCCGTCAACGGGTCGGTGACCGTCATATACGCCCGGTAGCCTTTGGGGGTGGATGATATGCCACCTGTGCCACGTGGTCTGCGTCCGCGTGTTTTCGCTGTGATCCTCCTCTCCAGTTTCGCGACGAGTGTCTTGAGATCGTCCCCGGTGAGGGTCAATGCTTCCATTGTGTTGGTCGAATCGGTGAGTGTCAATGTGTATCTGGGCATATGTTTCGTTTCGTTCATGCCGTTCCTGTATGCGACACACTCCGGGTGTACTTATTGGTGTACTTATCCCTGCCGGAAATAACCGGAGATAGCCGGAAAAACGGCGGGCGTCTGTTATCGTCGAAACAAGCAGGCAGCATTGGAAAACCACTGTTTCCAAAGTTTCCCGGATAATACGCGCCCAGACAGGCCACTGATTCCACATCTGATCCGCCGAATACCGGCATTTCCAAGGTGGGTGCGCATCCGTGCACCCACCTTTTCCGTTATGCGGACGGGCATACCCTGCAAATTCGGGGCTTGTGCCTATGATCGATGTAGACACGGGGGCTTGCTTGGCAGGCTGAGATGAAGCGAACGCTTCGACCGCATGAACGTGAACCGGATAATGCCGGCGCACGGACGTCGTATTTCCCGTGTCTTTCGATATCGCAGAAAGGCACAATATGATCTACCCATCACAAGCAAGCTCACGCAAGTGGCGTGTTCTCGACATCACCGTCACCTCGGTGATCGCCGTCGCATCCGGTGTGGTGTTCTGGATGTGGGACTGGGTGTGCATGGCACCACTCACATTATTCGAGAACATCACACCCGGCTTCGAGGGACTGCTCAATGGATTCTGGCTGTTCGCAGGTCCCTTGGCCGCGGTCATCGTGCGCAAGCCGGGTGCCGCACTCTATACCGAAACGGTTGCGGCGTTCCTCGAACTCACGCTCGGCAACCAATGGGGCGTGGGAGGCTCCCTCATCGTAGGTCTGATGCAGGGGCTCGGCGCCGAACTGGCTTTCGCGCTCTTCGCATATAAGGTGTGGACCAATCTTGTGGTGCTGCTGTCCGGGGCATTGTCCGGAGCGATGTGCGGCGTCTACTACTGGTTCACGAACCCGGGGTGGGGAATGATGCGGGCCTCCATCTATTTGGGTACCTCGGTGGTGGGCGGTGTGATCGCAGCCGCTGCGTGCATCGCGCTGTCGCGTGCCATCGCTCGCACCGGAGCCTTGGCTCAGTTCGCTCACTGGCGTGTTCGTGACAGTGAGACGGAGCGTGCCTGATTCGCAAGCCATACGGTGGCTCTGCCGCCAATGACCATGTCTGTGCAATCTCTGGCGCGTTGGGAGGTTATGCAATATAGTGGGGCGTTAATCGTGACACCGATTTCTTTGAAGTTGAGAAAGGCATGGCATGACTGATCAGACGCAGATTATCGAAACCGCCGTCATTGAGCGGCTCAGCCACGTGATCGACCCTGAGCTTGGCCGCTCGGTCACCGATCTGGGTATGATCTGCGGCGTCGATGTTCGCCCCACAGGCCCGGATTCCTTCAATGTGCGGGTCAATGTGGAGCTCACCGTGCCTGGTTGCCCGCTGTCTGCCGAGATCAGCAGGCAGATCGAGGCGGCCGTGACCGGTTATGCCGAGGCGCAGCTCACCGCCGAGATCGTCGTCGGCGCGATGGATGAGGAGAAGCTCAAGTCGCTGGTGAACGATCTGAAAGCCGCCCGTCGTGAGAACCCGTTCAGCAAACCGGGTACGAAAACGCGCATCTTCGCCATCGCCTCAGGCAAGGGTGGCGTGGGAAAGTCTTCCATCTCCGCCAATCTTGCGGCCACGTTCGCCGCACTCGGCTACGACACCGCGGCCATCGACGCCGATATCTACGGCTTCTCGCTCCCCCGCCTCTTCGGCGTCCACGACCAGCCCACGAATCTGAACGGGATGCTGATGCCGGTGACCGCGTGGGGCGTCAAACTCATGTCGATCGGCATGTTCGCCGGTTCCGACCGTGCCATTCTATGGCGAGGCCCCCGTCTGCAGCGTTCGCTCGAACAGTTTCTGGCCGATGTGTGGTGGGGCGAACCCGATGTGCTGATTCTTGATCTCGCCCCCGGCACCGGCGACATGGCGATTTCGGTGGCGCAGGCATTGCCGAACGCCGAGCTCGTTGTGGTCACGACCCCACAGCCCTCCGCGTCGGACATCGCCGTGCGTTCCGGCCTGGTCGCACTTCAGGTGCCGATGCGGGTGCGTGGCGTGGTGGAGAACATGAGCTATTTCGAGCATGCAGGCGAACGGCTCGACATATTCGGCACGGGAGGCGGAGCTCGTGTGAGTTCCCAGTTGACCGATGCGTTGCACTATGAGGTGCCGCTCATGGCGCAATTGCCGCTCGACCCGCGCATCCGTGAGATCGGCGAAAGCGAGGGGCGGCCGGCCGTGCTCAACGACGACGGCACGCTCCGCGACGACGACTTCGGTCGTACCTTCGGGCATCTGGCCAAGAGTCTTCTGGCATAGCAAACTGGCATGTGGGCAGCGTGCGATTGCAGCGCTGCCCACATGCCATCGCCTTATCCGGACGCCGAATCATTGCACGTCGCCGGTGGCGAGCAAAGTGTCGAACTGTTGCTCGTCGATGATCGGAATGCCCAGTTCCTCGGCCTTCGTGGCCTTCGAACCGGGATTGGCTCCGACGACCACCCAATCCGTCTTCCTGCTCACCGATCCGGAGGCCTTGCCGCCACGGCGTTCAATGGCCTCCTTAGCCGATTCGCGGGAGAAATGCTCAAGGGTGCCGGTGACCACCACGCTCTTGCCTTCCAACGTCTGAGGCAGACCCTCGTCATGCGTGCTCATGCCCACACCGGCGGCTTTCCACGCCTCCAGCACACGGCCGCGCCAATTGCCCGGCATGCGAGCCTCCTCGAAGAATGTCGCAATGGAATCGGCGATCTCCGCCCCTATGCCGTCGATCTGTTCGAGTTCCTCGGCACTGGCGTCAGCCAGCGCATCGAGTGTCTTAAAGTGCTTGGCCAGCGTGAATGCGGTCGGTGGGCCTACATGGCGAATGGAGAGCGCTACGAGGACGCGGCTCAGATCGGTATGCTTGGCCTTCTCGATCTCATCGAGCATCTTCCTGGTGTTCTCGGTGGGTTCCTCGATGCGCGGCCGCCCATTCCTGCCATGGCCCACAATCACGGCATCCGGTTTGACCTCGTATTCGGGGTTGCCTTCGGAGTCCCTCACCGTCTTGCGATTCGCGTCCTTCTTCAGTGGGGCATCCTTGACCCCGGACCAGAAGGCCGGCTCCCTATGCCACAGGCCGGAACCGCCGAGACGATGGCGCACCTTCCTCTCCTTGCCATGCGAATCCACGTGCCTGCGCACTTCGATGATCTGCGCTTCACGCCACACATAGACATCCCGGAGGTCGCTTGCTTCGAGGTCGAACAGATTCGCTTCACTGGTGAGTACGGGCTCCTGGATGGGCGGAAGTTCCAGCCCGCTCGGAGCCAGATACGGTGCCGGCTCCTCGCCTGGTTCCACCACGATCTCACGCACGCCGGGGGCGTAGGCTTCCACCGAGTCCGGCCTGTTGTCTTCGGGGTTCGTCAGCGCCACCGCGCTTTGGTCACCCAGATGCTCGATGTCGAATGCCTTGCGGGCCGCCAGATTGATCACACGTTCGGCGAGCTGGGCCGGGCAGCTTTCCGAATTCGGGCATCGCAGGTCCTTGTCCCCCTCCTTCTCATACCGCAACACGGTGTCGCAGGATGGGCATCGTGTAGGCATGACGAACTCGCGTAGGTCCTGTTCATGCCCTTCGCGTTTGGCGATTACTGGGCCGACCAGTTCGGGGATCACATCGCCGGCCTTGCGCACCACCACCGTGTCGCCGATGAGAATGCCTTTGCGTTTGACCTCGTATGCATTGTGCAGCGTGGTGCGCGACACCGTGGACCCGGCCACATACACCGGGTTCAGTATGGCCACCGGTGTGACTCTGCCCGTGCGCCCGACCTGCACCACAATATTGAGGAGCTTGGTGTTGACCTCCTCGGGCGGGTATTTGTAGGCGATGGCCCAACGTGGCGCGCGTGAGGTGCTGCCCAGCCTGCGTTGCAACGCGAGGTCGTCCACTTTGACCACAATGCCGTCGAGCGCATGCTCTATGTCACCCCGGTGCTCGCCGTAGTATTCGATCATGTCGAGAATCTGGTCGAAGTCGGTGACCTCGCGGTTATGGGGCGAAATCGGCACCCCCCATTTGCGGTACATCGTGTAGGCATCCGACTGGTTCCTCACCTCGTCGGCCACATCCACCGGCTTGCCCGGCCCCCATACCAGTTCGCCGATGCCATGTGCATAGAAACTCAGATGCCGCTGCGCGGTGATGCGCGGATCCTTCTGGCGTAGCGATCCCGCGGCCGCATTGCGTGGATTGGCGAACGGTGGTCTGCCCGCATCTTCGTTCGCCTCGTTGAGCTTGTGGAAATCATCCCACCGCATGAACACCTCGCCGCGAATCTCCACCATATCGGGAATATCGCCCTCTGGGCCATCCAGATTGGTGGGGATGGAGTGTATCGTGCGCACATTCATCGTGATGTCTTCGCCAGTGACCCCGTCACCACGGGTGAGTCCCTGCGTCAGAACTCCGTTGCGGTAGATGAGATTCAGGGCCAGACCGTCTATCTTCACCTCGCAGGTCATGGGCAACGGCTTGTCTTCCGGCCATTCGAGGTCCTTGCGCACGCCATCGTACCAGGCACGCAGTTCCTCGAAGGAGAACACATCATCAAGGCTCATCATCTGGGAGGGGTGCCGCACCGCCGTGAAGTCGTTCGAGAATGTGCCACCTACCCGATGGGTCGGTGACTGAGGCGTGTCAAGCTGGGGGAACTCCGACTCCAGCCGTTTGAGGCAATTCATGCGCGCATCGTACGCTGCATCGGAGGAAAGCGGGGCGTCCTTGACGTAATAGGCCACCTGATCGCCCTCCACCCAAGCACTCAGACGTGACCACAGGCGCACCGCCTGCTCTACATTGAGCTTCGACACGTCGAGATCATCAAGTTCCATCGCATCACTGTCGATGTCACGCAATGAGTCAATCCACGGATCCGAACCAATCGGATACCTGTCGAGCTGCTCGTCTGCAATCAATGCATCTTCCATAACCGGATTCCTCCAAATCCTACCCAATCCGAAACGCCACGGTCATGGCCCATTGGTCAATCCTACGCATATACGCACCAGAGAGGGTGCCGGACGCGCCGTATACCATCGTCCTACGCATTCAGCGAGCGCAGGAACTGCATGCCTCCTGGGCCCAGATTACCTCCCTGCAGCGCATACCAGCTCACGTTGAGTGCCTGTGCCACGGGGAAGATCTTCTCGTTGGTGGCGGTGAAGGCAGCATCGCGAATAATCTGCGCGCATTCCACCTGCGGCCACACCGGCACGTCATGTCGCATCAGGACTCCGACGGCCTGGGCGCCGGTCTGTGCGATCTGTTCGCCCTGTGCCATGGCGAGGTTGCGGAATCGTTCGAGCTCGGCACGTTGCGCGGGTGCGAGGTTCTGGGTGAGCGATGTGGCGAGGTTGCCGGCCGCCACTGCGACGGCGGTGTCGCCTTTCATCCAGCTGGCGCAAGCGTAGTAGTAGTATGCGTTGGCGGCATCCACCGGATCGCAGGCTACGCGCAGTGCGTTCAGTGCGGCTGCTCGCACCGAGTTCCAATCCTCAGAGGCGCATAGTCGTATGGCCTGTTGGATGTGTACGCCGGCGGTGGCGGGCGCGTATCTCACCAAGGTATTGAGGTGGGCCATCGCCTCCTCGCCCCTGTCATAGCGGAACAGTACTTCGCCCATGTCGAGATGAGCTTGGAACAGCGCATCGGGCACGAGGGCGATGCGCTCGTCCGGCATGGCGAACAGCCGGTTGTACACCACCCGGTCGGTGTAGGAGGTGAAGTAGCGCGGCACCACGCCGTCCGATTCGAACATCTCGTCGAGTTCGCCGATCACGCGTTCCATGTTCGCGATTGCCCCCTCCTCATCACCGGAGAACACCATCTCCTGTGATTTACGGCGTGCGTCGGCGAGTGCTCTCTCCACGGTGCTGGTGATCTGCGGTATGGGGGTGCCGTCGATGATTGCGGTGGTGATCTCGGTGGTGTGGTTGCGCAGTTCGGGATCTGCGCACTCCTCGATCAGGCCCATTGCATAGGTGGCCTTCCGGTCGGCACGTAGACCGTCGTTCTTCGCAGTGTCCGCAATGAGTTCGAGGGTGCCCCGGAACATTTCCTCTCGCGAGATCGACAGGTCGCGTACATTGTGTGCGCCCAGTGATCGCGCCACTGTTGCATCGAGAGGCCTGTCGCGTCGTTCCGGAATCGTGTAGGCGCCGTCGCCGGTGAAGCGTGTCTCGTCCATGCTGAAGCCTGGTTCGACTGGTCGGAATCCTTCGGTGCCATCGTAATCGTATTGCGCGCCGAACGCGTCGTATACGGCGAACGGGTCGGCACAGCTGTTGGCGTGCATGTAGTCGATGAATTCATCACGCGTGAATATGACGGTGAGCAGGTGTTTTATGGAGGGGTTGCTGTTGCGCAATCGGTCGAATTCCTCATCCACGTTCAGGAGGGATTGCACTGTGTCGTCCTCCGATTCGGCATGATGCGTCGTCGTATCATCGGACGACGTGGATCCGTCGTGCTCGAGCAGGTCGCGCAATTCGCGGTCGAAGTCGGCATCGGCCTGCATGGCCTGCGTCTGAACCACATCATGCTCATCGTCGCCGACTCCCGAGGTTCCTTCCGAGCCGGAGAACAGGGCGCTGCCGCGTTCGCCGAATCTTCCCTGGCCGGCGTGCGTGGTGAAATCCTCAAGATTCGTCAGATCGGAGATTTGCGTCATCGCGCTGTCCATGAGCGTCTTGATGGCATTGTCGCGTTCGTAGACGGCCTCCTCCAGCCCGAGGGAATCCATGCGCAACGAGACGCGTCTGATCTGCTCGCTGGCACCGAATGCGAGGGAGGCGAAGATGAGCCCGATCTGCAGATTGTATTCCGCGCTGATCCGCGAACGCTCGGCCTCATCGAGTTCGGCCATGGCGCCGAATCGCATGTTGATGAGCTCGTCGGGCATGAGCGTGCGGCTTGCCGAGGTGAAGGCGAATGCCACCTCACCTTGCTGCAGGTTCGAACGGAAATCCGTGTCGAATCTGAAAGGAAGCCATAGGGCGTTGACTGCATTTGCAAGGGCGTGCCGGTATATCCATTCGCTGCCGACGAGATGCCGTACATCAACGCCAACGCCGGCCTGTGAGGCGTCGAGCGACGCGGACAGCGACATGCCCCTGCCGAAATGCAGGTAATCGTCTACACGGAAACATTCGGGGTCGTCGAGAATATGCACAGGATGAGTCGGCGGCAGGGCGGACAGCGACGGGTTGCGCAACAGACGACGGTCAATGCGGGCGACCTGCTTGAACGTCACGGTGTCTTCGATCGGCTGTTCGCTGTGGGCGGCATTGTAATCGAGCCACTTGTCGATCAGCAGGAACCGGTTGACCGCCCCTTCGAGCTTGAGGCTGGTAAGCATCGCATCATATGGCATGCGCTTCTCCCATACGAGGAAACGCGCATGGGAGACGGGCGATTCAATCATATACAGCGGTTCACTGCCATGGTCTGCCTCCAATTCGGACAGGTCGCCCATGACGCCTATGCGTCTCATCGTGTCGGCGAAATACTCCTCGAGACCGCTCACCCGCATGCGGTGCGCACGTGCCGTGTCCGTCTGTGACACGCTGGTGCGAATGGCTGCGAGCGGTGAGAATCGACGGAAATTCGAAATGATGTTGCCGGCCCCATACCCCTGCAGGCCGCCATTGACCGACACTGCAAGGTAGAGATGGAAGAAGCACACGGCCATGAGATCGCGGTATTCGAGATCGGTGCGAAGGCGCGCAGGCAATTCGGCACGGGCGTTTTCGATCGTATACCGATTCGCCGATTTGAGGAAGCGAGCGAGCCAGACCATGCGTCCGTTGCCATCACGCCCCTTGATATCGCCGACAAGTGCCCGTGCGGATCCTTCCACGGTGGCGATGTGTGCCGGTTTCGTCCCGCCGAAGCGGGAATCGTCATCGGTCGTGAGTGAATCGGTGACGTCAAGCTCCAAATCCGGTTCGCGTGCATCGAGGTTCGCATACAGGTCGCCGGTCATATACACGGCGCCGGTGTCATCGGCCATCGCCAGCGTGCAGAAACGGTCATGCGAGGTGAAATAGCCGAGGGCGAATCTGCGCAGGCCGGGCATCTGCACCCAACCGACACGCTCGAATGGCAGTCCCGTTCCAGCCACCGAGAACGACCGGCGGCGCATCAACGGATTGAGCACGATCGTCTCCGCTGACGGCATCTTGACGCCAAGCAGCGGATTCGTCGGAGTCGGCGTGAACATGTTGTGCGTGGGCAATGCGCCGGCGAACATGCTCTGCGCCGTCGACTCCACCTGACGCGCATATCTGGCCGCATTGACACCCAGGTTCCTCAGCCACCGCGCCGGCTTGCGTGGCTGTGGGTCGGAAGTGTTCGAATTCGTGCCTGTCATGTGTTCCAATCTACACGTCAAGGCGCAATATGTCTGCCGATTACCCGCACAACGTCACGGCAGTTACTCGCATGCCGTTAGAATGACGCATGTGAACACACCTGCACGCCGGACCCATCCGCTCATCGCCGCGCTCATCGCCGCGTTCGTCATTGTGCTCGTGGAATGCCTCGTATTCAATTTCGCATGCCTGCGCTCACGCTCTGCGAGCCCTGCAGACGCCTCGCAATCGTTGATCGAACAGGGGTCGAACGGCGCCCCCGACCCTCAGGTGGCACTCGGCCCGGGTCTCGCAATCCATGGCAATGGCCTGCTGCAGGTCACCGACGCAACCAAGGCATATATTGATGTGCCTACGAATGGCTCATCACCCTACGCGCAGGTGCTCATGACCTCGCCGAATGACATTGCCCACGCCAGAACAACCATGACCCAGGCCCAGCGCGACGAGCTCTACCGCGAACTCGTGCATGTGCGGCTTGACGGGGGTCGCATGCAGCAAGTCGCCGTCGATGCCCCGCGCTCCACCTACCTGCCCTACCAGAATTCCGGGACGCGGCATGCACAGTCTAACGGTGACCACACGGTGCGCCTGTGGATCGAGGAGGCAACCGATTCCCTCATTCCGATCGTGGGCCTTGACGCCAACGCACGCGTACCGTTCAGCTGGAACTGGGCGCAGGTGCTGCTCATGGCCGCGTTTGCAGCATTGCTCATCGCATTCTCTCCCAGAAGCCGCCTGTGGCTCATGCCACTCGACACTGGTTCGCGATTGCAACGTGGCGCATTCACCATTGGGGCGCTGGCGCTCGCCGGCTATACGGCTGTCCAGATCTACTGGCAGATCGCCGGGGCCGCACCGATGGCATACCATACCCCGGGCCGATACTCCTACGACTACGACCAATACGACCATGTCGCACAGGCCCTTATGAACGGCCATGCGTGGCTCGATCTTCCCGTGCCGGAACAGTTCGCCCAATTGCATAACCCCTATGACACGGCTGCGCGCGACCATCTGCTCGAGCAGGGCGTGACGCACATCTACTGGGATTACGCATATCACGATGGCCATTGGTATTCCTATTTCGGTGTGCTTCCTGCGCTGCTGCTCTTCCTGCCCTACCGTGCCATCACCTCGCTGTTCGTTCCCGGCGGCCTCATGTTGCCGAATGCGAGCGCCGACATGCTGCTCATGTTCGGTGCCGCGATCTTCGGCTGCCTGCTGGTGATCCGCCTGCTCAAACGCATGCCGGTGCAGGTGAGCGTGGCCACATGCGCGCTCTCCTGTCTTGCGTTCGTGCTCGGTTCGAACCTGCTGTATTTCTGGCATCGCACGAATTTCTATTCGATTCCCTTCGCCTCCGGCCTGTGTCTGACTTTCCTGGGAATGTGGCTTTGGCTTGGCGCCCCGGTCGCGCGAAAACGCACATGCACGCTGGGGCGTTCCGATTCCGCGGATGACTCCCCTTCACTGAGCCTTCGGCATGTGGCATTCGGCGCGCTGTGCATCGCCGCCACCATCGGCTGTCGTCCCACCTTCGCATTGACGGCATTGCTTGCCATTGCCCTGTTCTTCCCGCAGGTGCGCGCGGTGTTCAGCGCATCCACATGGCGGGAACGCGCCACTCGCATTCAGGCGTTGCGTTTCCTGTGCGCGCTCATCATACCCGCCATGCTCATCGTGATTCCGGTGATTGCCTATAACGCCATGCGCTTCGGCTCGTTCACCGATTTCGGCAATGCCTACCAGATCACTGTGGCGAACATGACCGACTTCCACACGCCGCTCCCGCAGATGCCACGCGCATTGTGCTACTACCTGTTTCTGCCGCTCACCTTTGGCAATGACTTCCCATGGCTTGAGCTCACGGCTGCACCGACGCCCACCTGGTTCTTCACCGAGACGACGCCCGCTGGCCTGTTCGTGCTGATGCCACTCGCCCTGTTGGCCTTCGCCGTCCCGTTCATGAGACGCCCGCTCGGCAGACTGTATGCCACGCTGACATCCATGCTCGCCCTGGCCATGGTGTTGCTCGTGTTCGATGCCTATGTGGGTGGGTTCGCGTGGCGGTATCTGGCGGATTTCTCCTGGCTCGTCATGCTGTGCGCATTGGCGGTGATGGCGTGGCTTGTGGAACGGCATCCCGCATGGCGTGTGGTGTTCGTCATCGTGCTGGCGTATGCCATCATGCTCGCTTTGGCCTCCATGTTCGTCATCGGCCGTGATGACGCCATGATCAACATCATGCCCTCGAGATTCGCCAGCGTGCGTTCATGGTTCACGTTGCTGCCATGAGGCGGCACGCGGACGCCCTCCGCTGTTCGTTCTGCGTATAGGCACGCAAGCGCACATTTGCAGACTACAATGTTCGGCATGGGATTGCTCACATCGCTGTTCAAGACGACCAGACCCGTAACACCGCCGCAAAAGGTCGGGTTCGGTTTCGACCACGCCGTATACACATACGACGCCCAGACGTACGGCGTGCGCGACATCTCACTCGATCTGTCATGCTCAAACGGCAACACGGCGATCATAGGACTCAACGGGGCGGGCAAATCCACACTCATCGACCTCATGAACGGCACACTCACTCCGAGTTCCGGGAAGGTCACCGTCGAGGCCGATGGCAGGAGCTACGATGCGTCGCATGGCGGCAGGGCGCAGATCCAGCGCATTGTGGGCACCGTGCAACGTGAGGCTGATCTGTACCGATTGCGGCACAATGTGAGCATCGAGCAATCCATCGATGAGCTGCTCAGGAAATACCGGCTCACCACCGTACAGCGTCTGGCGATCGCCGGTGACGCACTCGCGAAGTTCTCGTTGGATGCGAACATGCGCATCCCGCTCGACGAACTCGATGGCGAGCAGTTGCACCTGTTCGCCATCGCCCGCGCATATGCCGCCAATCCGGGTGTGCTGCTTGCAGACGAGCCCATGCGCGGACTCGATGAGATTAGCTCACGGCATGTCGCGCACCGTCTGTTCACCTGTGGCAAGCCGGTCGTCTTCGCCACGCATAATGTCGATCTCATTCGCAATGACGAATTCAACATCACGCGTGTCATCGTGATGGACGAGGGCGAGATTGCATTCGACGGCGAACCGGCGAGTGCATCGGCGTACTATGCACAGCTCATCCGCAGCAAATACCGTCAGATCTCCTCGACACAGTGACGTACGGCACTGAGCACCAGACGCACATGCGCGTCGAACAGATCCGGTTCCGGCAGCAATGATATCGCCAAATACCCATTGGCTTCCATGTCGAAGAAATAGCCAGGCTGGCCGGACGTGGCATTGTCGCGAATCATCGTCGTCACCAACTCGTTCTCGTCGATGAACGATGGGAAGCGCAGCAGCACGTTCCATCCCCCTTCGGCACGGAGCACGCTCACCACGCCGAGGTCGTCCGCATCGAGCAGCCGATGCAGCGATTCCAGATTCCGTGAGATGCGCTCCTGCACGCGGTCATGCTGACTGTCGAGTTCGGCGATCATGTCGTCCATGCGTTCGGCGATGAGCTCGCTCATCGGCAGGAAATCATCGGCAATCACGTCGAGCCGGCGCATCGCCTCCCGAACATCGTCGTCGGGACCGCTGACCTCGATCCAACCCACCTTGGCGTGCGGCGCGGCGAGACGCTTCGAGAAACCATCGAGCGCGAACGTGAGCACACCGCACTCGCCCGCGAATCTCCTATTGCCCTCGAATGGCTCCAACGCATAGTCGAAGAACACCTCGTCTGCAATGAGTGCGATGCCGAACTCGAGGCACAGTTCGATGAGATGCTCCCGCTCGCTGGGTTTGACGTATTGGCCGGTCGGATTGTTCGGATTGATCACAATAAGCGCACGGATGTGTCGGCCTGCCTGCCCGTCCCGTTCCAGTATGGTCCGCAATGCCGCGATGTCCATGTACCAGGAACCGTCGAATTGCAACTGGTATTCCACCGTCTTCACGCCGCACAGCCGTGCGATCGATTCGATGAGCGGGTAACCCGGTTTCGGCGCGAGCACCGACTCCCCCGGATCACATAGCAACATCATGAGCCATGCATAGGCCTGCGATGTGGAACTGAGCAGATACAGTCGCTCCGGATCCGGGCACCCTATTGCCCTGGCAAGGCGACGCCGTGCCTCAATCTGACCACGTGGCTGTGCCCGATACACCTGCGGGAGCAATTGCGGCGCAAGGCCGTGCGCCGTGGGATTCGAGTCATTGAGTTTGTCGAGGTCCACCCCACGAGCCTTGGCCTCTGCTTCGCATGCGGCGATTGGATTCGGCTGGCTCACATCGATTCTGCTGGAAAAACGCACGGCATAATACTACTCCCAGCGTCGTCCATAACAGGGCGAATACGGCTGGAGGCGCCATGGAATCCCATGGCGCCTCCAGCCTTGCATGAATGTAATGCGACCTACTTGGCCGACTGCTGGCTGGCGTAGTAGGCGGCACCCACGATGCCCGCCTCGTTATGCAGCTTGGCGGCGACAATCGGGGTCTTGATGTCGATGTACGGCAGGAACTTCTCGGAGACGCGGCTCACGCCACCGCCGACCACGAACAACTCGGGGCTGAAGTACAGCTCCATGAGACCGTAGTACTTGGTGAGGCGTTTGGCCCACTTCTTGTAGCCCATGTCGAGTTTCTCACGGACCGAGGATGCCGCATACTTCTCCGCATCGCCCTTGCCCTTCGGCAGTTGGATGTGGCCGAGCTCGGTGTTGGGGATGAGCACGCCATCGTAGATCAGGGCGGTACCGATGCCGGTGCCGAGGGTGGTGGCGATGACAAGTCCATCCTGGCCTGCCGCCGCACCGAACGCCTGTTCCGCCAGACCGGCCGCGTCTGCGTCGTTGACCACGGTGACCGGACGGCCGCACGCCTCGGAGAACACCTCGGTCACATCCACACCAATCCACGACTGATCGAGGTTCGCCATGAAGTCGAGCTTCTTGCCCGGCTTGATCGGAGCCGGGAACGCAATGCCCACCGGTACGTCCTCAGGCACTTCGAAATGCTCGAGCTGCTGGCGCACGATATCTCCCACGGCCTTGGGAGTGGAGTGTTCGGGGGTGAGGATCTTCAGGCGAGGTTCGGCGAATTCGCCCTTCTCCAGATTCACCGGGGCGGCCTTGATGCCCGAGCCACCGATGTCAACGCCGAATGCTTGTGCAGTGTCAATCATTGCAATCTCCCTTGCCGTTCGAATCCGAGGCGTGCACTCGTTGCATACCCCATACCCCATATTGTGGCGTATTTGTCGGACATGAAAACGCTGGATAGCTTGATTTTCCTTATACGGTACGCAATTGGTACGCGCTAGGAAGCAATCGTTTGCCGTTCCGGCGATTCATTCCACGCCTATATTAATACATCGCATTAACAAATACGTGGCCGACGCGGGCTGCCCCTCCCCCGATATCGCCCATATTGTGGATAATGGGCAGGCAAATCCGTGCGGTGGACTATACATGGGTAGTGCAATTTCAGGGAAGGTGAAACTCCTTACTGGCGGTAGCGTAATGGGCTATATGCCCCACATGCGGAGCCCGCAACCCGCGCAAGCGGTGGATCTGGTGCGAGTCCAGGGCCAACGGTTATAGTCCGGATGAAAGAAATGAGCTCACATGAGTGTTTTTTCACACCCAGATTCGACTTCCACCAACCAGGTCTCCGGCAGCCACTCCACTGGGACTGCAGACCGCGGACGTTGGTCCACGCAGCGCATCGCCATGTATGCGCTGTTCGTCGCGCTCGCCATGGCGGTCAGTTTCATCGAGATCCCGTTGATGCCCGCCGCACCTTGGCTCAAATACGACCCATCGGGCATCGTCTGCATTCTCGCAGGCTTCGCATTCGGCCCCTCGGGCGCGGTCATCGTCAGCGTGCTCGGGTTCGTGCCACATCTGTTCGTCAACCCTCTGGGGGCGGTGATGGCGATTCTCGTGGCACTCGGGTATTCGCTGCCGGTCGCCTTCATCTACCGCAGGCGTTCCACACGCACAGGCGCACTCACCGGCATCCTCCTCGGCGCCGCCGTCGCACTCGCGGCGGCCATCGTAGGCAATCTGTTCATCACCCCGCTCTACGCGCACATGAGCATGCAGCAAGTCGCCTCGATGATCGTGCCGATTCTGCTGCCGTTCAATCTGCTCAAATTCGCAATCAACGGCGTCGTGAGCTTCCTGTGCTATCGCCCGGTCTGCAAGCTGATCGCCCGATGAGCGCCTCGGGATTCCAGATCGAGCTGCGGCATGTCGGATTCTCCTATGACGGCGGTGCGACATGGGCACTCGACGATGTGAACCTTGGCATTCGCGCCGGCGAACGCGTGTGCATCGTCGGTGCGAACGGGTCGGGGAAATCCACATTGTTACGTGTGATGGCCGGACTCAGCGCGCCCGACACGGGTTCCGTGACGCTCATGGGGCACACGGTGTTCACCGACGAAGGTGGCGCCGACGCCGATGCGTATGCATGCGCACGGCGTGGCATCGGCGCGGTGTTCCAGAATCCCGAGGATCAGATCGTCACGACGGTGACCGCCGACGATGTGGCATTCGGCCCGGAGAACCTCGATGTACCCGCCAACATGATCGGCGCGAGGGTGCATGATTCACTTGCCTGTGTCGACATGCTCGCAGCATGGGGGGCCGACCCCACGCATATGAGCGGTGGTGAGCAACAACGCATCGCCATCGCCGGTATGCTCGCCATGCACAGCCGTCTGCTTGTGCTCGATGAACCCACCGCCATGCTCGACCCGCAGGCGCGCGCCGAGGTGCTGGCGCTACTCGACCGCATCCAGGCATCGGGGACGACCTTGGTGATTGTCTCGCACCTTCCCGAGGAACTAAGGCACGCCGATCGCATCGTGCATATCGAGCACGGCAGGATCACCGGCGAGGATTGCCCACGGTACGTGCCGCAACACGACCATCATTCCATCAGCGTGACCACGTTCGCCCAGCTCGACGCGTTGGCCCGACATGTCAACACCGAGCATGCCGCCATAATCGGGGCCGCCCCAACCGCCGTGGAGTTCGATGACGTGTCGTTCCGCTACGAGCGGGAATCGGCGGACGTGCTCAGCCATATGAATCTACGGATTCCACGCGGATGCCTGACAGCCATCATGGGTCCGAACGGATCCGGGAAGACCACATTCGCACGCCTGCTGTGTGCGCTCGACAAACCGCGCGACGGCCGAATCGTGGTGGAGGGCATCGAGGTGACGCGAGCGAGACGACGCGAGCGCAGACGCTTGCGTCGAGTGCTCGGATTTGTGATGCAGCATCCCGAACGCCAGCTATTCGCCGAAACGGTGGCCGACGATGTGGCGTTCGGTCCAACCAACCAGGGTTTGGATGCGGCACAGGTGCGTGAACGCGTCGATTGGGCCTTGGACCTCGTCGGGGTATCCGACCTACGCGGCAGGAATCCGTTCGAACTGTCAGGCGGCCAGCAGAGGCTGGTCGCCATCGCCGGAATCATCGCCTGCGATCCGTCAGTGCTGGTGTTGGATGAACCATGTGCAGGGCTCGATACCTCGGCGAGCAGACGCATCGAGCATCTGATGCAGACCCTTCGCGACAGGGGGGTCACCATCATCCTCATTTGCCATGACCCCGATCAGGTGGACCGTTTGGCCGATCAGGTTATCCTGTTCGGCAATGATCAACAGGCACTGGATCACACAGATAGCGGCCGTGAGGTCCAGCGTGAGGCACTCTCCCCCACCGACACGGGTTACTCCTGGGTGTCCGGCCTCGACCCACGCGTGAAGATCGTATGCCTCCTCACGGTGATGTGTGCGGTCTTCGCCATGAACACCTGGGGCCAGTTGGCCGTGGGTGTGCTGCTGACGGCCGCTCTCTGGGCCGCCAGTCGTGTCGGCTTCACCGGACTATTGCATTCGGTGCGTGGCTTCCTTGCCTTGTTCGCGGCTATGGGTGCCCTCAACATCGGTGTCGTTCATACCGGTGATGTGCTGGTAAGGATCGGTCCGCTGCCGATCACGACCGGCGGCGTGTCCGTCGCCATCATCTACACGGTGCGCTTTGCCATCGTATTGATATTGGGTGCCCTGTTGCTTGAGACCACGACCCCCACCCGTCTGACGGCGGCGTTCTCTTCGTTGCTCTCACGGCTGCGTCGGCTGCATTGGCATACGCAGGAGACGGCACTGGTACTGTCATTGGCCCTGCGGTTCGTGCCCACGTTGACCCAGGAGGCACTCTCCATTCGAGATGCGCAGGCGATTCGTGGCGGTTCCATAGAATCGGGATCCCTGCCACAACGGGTCAACGCGATGTGCGCGACCATCATACCGGTGTTCGCCGGTGCCATACGCCATGCCAACAACCTGTCGTTGGCGCTGCAGGCGCGCTCCTTCGAAGAAGGTCGTCCTCGCTCCACCTGGCATGCCATGCATATACGTGGCCGTGACATCGTGTTCATGACACTCACCGTGACGACGTTGGCGGCCATAATCGCCATGAATGTGTTCACAATATGAATTGCAGTTGCGCTCAAAGCGAATACTCATGCAAAATATTCACAACGACACCCGTCATGTACGATGACACAATCACCGCGCACGGCGGCGCCGACGAATGAGGTTGACGCGAATGGCATTGAGCGCCGTTCCGCCCACGTCGAATGTATGACGCACGGTTCGTCCCACAAGGACCCAATGCCGTAGGCGACGCACATGAGTCGTGACCACCCGCCGCATGGCGGGTGGTTTTTTATTTCCGCACTCCTCTCCACTGCCGCCTTGTTCTCACAGAGCACGATGCTGCATGTCCATTGTTCGGGGCCATTAAGATGAAACGCAGGAGAATATGCCCACCACAACTACAGAAACGAGGAAGTCATGGCATTGCAGGATGGCGAACATACCATCGCGCTGAACAACGAGGTGCTCATGCCCGAAATCGGCTTCGGCGTATGGCGCGCCGAAGAGGGCCCCGAGACGGTGAACGCCGTCAAGGCCGCGCTGGCCAACAACTACCGTCTCATCGACACGGCGGCGTTCTACAAGAACGAGAAGTCTGTGGGAGAGGCCATCGCCTCGTCCGACGTGCCACGTGACCAGCTCTTCGTGACCACGAAGGTGTGGAACGACGACATTCGCGCCGGCAAGACGAAGGAGGCCTTCGACAAGAGCCTCAAGCTCCTCGGTCTCGATTATCTCGACCTCTACCTGCTGCACTGGCCGGTCGAAGGCTGGCAGCAGGCATGGAAGGAACTGGAGACGCTCTACCGTGACGGCCGCGTCAAGGCCATCGGCGTATGCAACTTCGAGCAGGATCAGCTCGAAGAGCTGCTGGACCTCGCCGAGATCAAGCCTGCCGTCAACCAGATCGAGTCCAACCCGCTCTTCGCCAATCAGGATCTCATCGACTTCTGCCACAGCAAGGGCATCGCGGTCGAGGCATGGCACCCGATGGGAGGTCGGAGCAGTGATTTGTTCGAAAACGAGACGCTGCGCGATATCGGCGACAAGTACGGCAAGTCCCCTGCCCAGGTGATGATTCGCTGGCACATGCAGCGTGAGGTGATTCCGCTGCCGAAGTCGGTGCACGAAACCCGCATCGTGCAGAACATCCACGTATTCGACTTCGAACTGGGCGAGAACGACATGGCCCGGATTAACGCGATGGACACCGGCGAACGTCAGGGTGCCGATCCCCACCACGTCGACTTCTGATCGCCACTGATTGCCTGCGCTGGGGGTGGGCGCCCACGGGACGGGGAATGTTGAGGAACGTAAAGGGCGCTTGCGATCCAGTGACGAGACCCTCCCCGTCCCGTGGGCGCCCACCCCCAGCGCATATCTCACACGCGTATTCCGACTGTCGTCGTATTCAGCCCAACCTCGCGATCGGCATCCGTTGACCCAACGCTCCTGTACGATGGAGCGGACTGTTACGCACGGAATCTGTAAGACAACCGGGTTTCCAAAGGTAGGAACAAGAATATGGCATTGACGAAGAAGCAGGTCAGGCAGCTGCGCGCGATGGCGAACCAGCTCAAGCCGCTCGTGCAGATCGGCAAAGGCGATCTGAGCGACAACGTGATCAAGCAGGCGGACGAGACGATCGAGAAACGCGAGCTCATCAAAGTGCAGGTGCTCGACGGCTCGGGCATCGACGCCAAGGAGGCCGCTCAGGGGCTTGCCGATCGCATGGGGGCCGAGGTCGTCCAGGTGATCGGCAACCGTGCCGTGCTCTACCGTCGTTCACATCGCGACGACATCGAGCATATCCAGCTTGTGCGCGAATAGAATGAATGCAAAGCCTTTACGGATGAAAACGCCCGGCCCACATGAGCCGGGCGTTTTCATTGGCACATCAATCGCGTGCGGCGAAGCGCGGAGCATCCGCGAATCTGCACGCCAATACCGGATCAGCGTGAGGTGAGGCCCTCCCACTGCGGTTTCCAGGTCATCTGGCGCTCATAGGCGCTCGCCCAGAACATGTACTCGTATTCGACACCACGCACGAACGAATCCACCAGTCCACGCCGGCGCTCCTCGCCCACGTCGGCAACGCGGCGTTCGATCTGCGCGAGCAGCCATACGGAGCTCTGCCAGAACTCGTCGGTCTTGTACATGTCGATCCACTGCCGGTATGGATTGTGCTCGAGTCCCTGTGCGAAATCACGTGCCAGTCGCTCGCCATAGTCGGCGTATACCCAGGCGCAGGGCAGCACGGACACCAGGATGTCAAGCAGATTGCCGGAATACGCGGTGGTGAGCATGTTCGTCGTGTAGGCGCGTGCGAATGCGGACTGCTGGCCGTGCAGCACCTTCTCCTCGGTCAGGCCGAATGATGCCAGATAGTCGCGATGCAGTGAGGTCTCCACATGCAGGATCGCATCCTGCACACCCGCCATCCAGGCCATCACCTCGCGGTCGTCGGTCTTCGTCACGGCGAGCGCATGCACCTTCGCATAGGCACCGAGGTAGAGCTCGTCCTGCATCAGGTAGAATGCGAACTTCGAACGGTCAAGGGTTCCAGCACCGAGTTCCTGTATGAATGGCTGCCTGTAGCCCTCTTCCCATACCGGATCGGCGGCCTGGCGCATGCGCAACGCGAACGGTGGCAGGTCGGTTCTGGTGATGGTGGTCGGCATGGATTTCGTCATATGATGTCTCCCTACGTAGGTGTTAGCCAACAGGTTCAAAGGGTCACGCTGTCGCGTTCTCAACTCGTCTGAGTTCCCCCGCATCTTCGTATTGTCACATGGTCGGCAGACGAAGCGGCATGTCGTCTCCATGCAGGTCCATGCATGTTCGCCGATGGACAGCGTGCGTTTGGCCGCGTATCCATGCCGTCCTACACTGTCGGTATGAGATTCATCGGTAATTTGATCTGGCTTGTTCTGGGCGGTCTGGAGATCGCCTTCGCCTGGTTCGTGGTCGGCCTCGTGCTTTGCGTGACGATCGTGGGCATCCCGTTGGGCGTGCAGTCGTTCAAGATGGCCCAGCTCATGCTCACCCCATTCGGCCAACACGTCGTCTATGGCGGTTCGGTGGGTTCGCTGCTGCTCAACATCGTATGGGTGGTGCTGGTCGGCTGGTGGATGGCGCTTGGGTATCTCATTGCCGGTGTGCTGAACTGCATCACAGTGATTGGCGTGCCTTTCGGCATTCAGTCGTTCAAGATGTGCAAGCTTGCCCTGTGGCCTTTCGGCACCACCATTGACTAGCCCCGCATAAGGTGACGGTGGCCGGCGACCTTGGTTCTCAAGGTCGCCGGCCACCGTCATTGCGTATATTCGCCAGTATCAGTAGCCGTGGGAGTGCAGGTACTTGTCATCGAATCCGAAATAGTGCCCCAGCTCGTGGAGCACGGTCTTGCGAATCTGTTCGACCATCTGCGCATGCGTGGCGCAGATGCGTTCATGGGGGCCCTTGAAGATCGTGATGCGGTCCGGCAGCACGCCGGCGTATCCGGTGGTGCGCTGGGTGATCGGCGTGCCTTGGTAGAGGCCGAGCAGCTCCCCGTCTCCGTGGGTCATGCTGACGTATTCTCTGTCTGTCGGCTCGTCGGCCACGGTGATCGCGATGTTGGAGAGGGCCTTTTTGAACCGTTCTGGAACGGAGCGGACCGCCTCGGTGACGGTCCGCTCAAATTCGGGTTCGCTCATATGCATGTCGACGCCTTCCCAATCAGTCACGGCCGAGCGGATTGACCCCCTCATTGGCTGGTGATGTCTCGTTGTCGAACATCAGCGCATGCAAATGGTTGTCGAGGTAATCGGCTTCCTGATGCGCCTCGGTGTCCTCCTTCGGCGTGTGGGGTTCCATGGGCATCTCCATGCGACGCACCATGCCGCGATCCTCGTAGAAACCGTAGTCGCAATCCGTGTCGGTGTACAGGAAGTAGTGTTCCACATTGTTCACTTTGAACTCATTGAGCATCCAGTCGAACAGATGCTGGCCTATGCCCTGGCCGCGCATGTCCTCGCGCACAATGAAGAGCACGATCTCGCCGTCATAGGCATGGCCGTCCTTCTTCGCCTGCTCGATCATCTGCCGGTCGGCTTTCTCGGCGTTGAGCATGTTCTTCAGCGCCTGATGAGCCGACTTGTTGAAGAAAAGCGGGCCCATGATCTTCATGACGCTGCGATGATGCTGGTTGATTCCCTTGCGGGTCTCCTGGGCGTCGATGCGACCCAGAACGGCGCCGACCACCTCACCATCGCGTACAGCCACTTCTGCGGTGGTCGTGCGTGCCAGGCAGTATTCGAGATCTATCTGGGCGAGCTTCATTTGCAGATCCTCATCCATCTGCGGATCCTGCTTGTGCCACGTCTCGCACAGCATCTTCGTCAACGCGGGGTAATCGGTGCGCTGCAACGTCCTGTAACTGATCGAATCATTCATAACCACAAGTGTATCCCACAGCCGTATGAGGTCATTGGCTTCAACCTATTGGCGTATGCGCCGTGACTGACGTCCCTTTTGTTCCTCCACGAGTTCCCTCATACGCTTGAGCAGGCCGACGAGCACGCCGTTCTCCAAGCATTCGGCGAGGTACCCATCGGAACGGCGTTCGCGGTACACAATCATGGTGATCAGAGCGTTCACCAATTCCATGTCCAACGAATGCATATTCAAGATCTTCGGATCCACATCGGCATCGAGCCCATAACGGCGCAGCGTCTTGGTGAAGTCGGCGGAGCACCGGGTGAGCACGGAATCGATGAAGCCGAGCATAATCGGCTCGTACACCACGTATGACACGCTGCTCATCACACCGGGCATCGTCATGAACTCGGTGTGATAGAGGTCGCCGGTGTCGCTTTCAAGGGGCTGAATGTATGCGGTGAGCCATTCATAGGTATCCCTGGAATCCTCATGTTCGCGCATCACGTCGAGCATATTGGCGTAATGCCCGAACTGCCCGCCTGTCTCATGCTCACCCTCGCGCATCGACACACCATGTTCGACGTCGAGGTCTATGGCGAACCGGAACTGCTGGGCCAACTGCAGGATTGTGGCCACCTCATGCCGACATACGTGCAGACTTTGTGCCTGCTCGCATGAGCACATCATGCGCGACAGCAAATTATGACGCATAATGATGTCGACGGTGTGCATTTCAGTATCATCGGCCACCTCGGCATGGAAAATGCCGAACGGCACGAAATGCAACTCGCGTACATCACCATTCTCCCATAGCTGCTTGCCGCCCATCAACGATTCAAGGGAGGCGAATCGAGCCAGTTCGGTGATCGGCTTGCCAAGTCTCATCGACTTGGCAATGAGACGCAGGCGCGCATGCGTACCGGTGAGCAGAAGTCTCTTGGTGGCATCGCTGATTTCGAGTTCCCGTCCGGCCTGTTTCATCTCATCGGTATCGGAGGCCGTGTGACGCATGGGATCCCGGTTCTCCTCGATTACCCGTCGCATGTCGGCGTTGAGAATTTCGGTCCCCGGCACACGATGCCATGCGGCGACAAGACGCAATACCTTGGAGTTCTCATACAACACGATGAAGTTGCGGCCGATCGAGGCCTGCCACCATTCGTCGAGCGCACAGTTCTCGGAATCAAGCAAAGCATCCTTCACCACCTTCCAACTGGGCAGGTGGTCGATGTCCGTGTCGAAGAGCTTCGCAATGTTCGTCTTGAACGCCTCGGAATACATGACGCCGCCGGTGACGCCCGAAGACATGAGCGCCCTGAACGAGCGGTAGGTCAGTGGCACCGATTCGATGTCACATTGTTCGTACACAGTGCCAGGACCGTAGGTGATGAGTGGATCCTCCCCTCGTTTGGAACCGTCGAGGGTGGGGTACTCGCACAGCACGATGGCACCGCAGTTCTCGCATTGCTCGAGGATTCGTCCTCCCGGCAGCGTCACTCCCGTGTTGAATTCGCAGTCGTAGTTGTAATGCGCCAGTGATGACGATGGGATGAAGCCGAACATGTTCGGACCGGTGTGGCCGAGGCCATAGAGGTGCGCGCCGCAGATGCATTGCCGTCGGACCATGCCTACCCTCTTTCCACTCCCCTGTTCACATATATATGCTCCGTGCAAGCGTTACGAGAATTTCCAGAATGCACGTTCATCTGGACTTTATCCGGTCCGGATGACGCCACACGTCGAAATGTTTAGGAGAAACAGTCTAAGACGCCATTGATTGTCTGTTCATTTATCTAACTTGAGCATAGTTCGCTTTCAGCAGATTATCAAGCGCGTTTTGCACTACACAAGCTATTTTGCCTATTTTTGTTGAGACTGTCATCCGCGATTTTGCACGGCTTGCCGGTTACTACGCCGTAAGAAACACCAAGATGGGATTTTGTATCCTCAATCCTGTATTCCTTAAGTATGACAAGTGAAAATCATTCCAACGCGCAGCAACTCGCACCAAGCGCAGACGAAGTGACCAACGCCGGTATCGTCAAGGAGTACACCACCCCACTCGAGCACGCAATCGACCCGGATATCAATCTGTTCGACTTTCTGGAAGGTCGCGTACAGCGCAATCCCGACGGCTCCATGGTGAGCTACAAAGACGCCAATGGCATCTGGCAGACCTTCTCTGCCACCGAGTTCCGCGACAAAGTGGCGGCCATCGCCAAGGGCCTCATCGGATGGGGCGCCCGTCCCGGCGAATCCATTGCAATCATCGCACACACCCGTTGGGAATGGGTGGCCCTTGACATGGCCATCATGTCCATCGGCTGCGTCACCGTGCCGGTGTATGAGACCAACTCTCCCGCGCAGATCCGCATGGTGTTCAACGACGCCGAGGTGGTGCTCGCCTTCGCCGAGGACGACACGCAACGCGACAAACTCGAATCCATCGCCAACGACACCCCGTCGATGCGCGGTTCATTCGTCATAGATTCGGCTGCCATCGACGCAATCATCGCCTTCGGGGCCAATGTGACTGAGGAGCAGTTCCTCGAACGCAAAGCCGCCGCCCATGGCGATACGCTGGCCACGATCATCTACACCTCCGGATCCACGGGCACGCCCAAGGGCGTGGAGATCAGCCACGGGAATATGGCTGCCGAATGTATGGACGCCCTGCAGTACATGCCTCGCGCAATAGACATTCCCGATCGTCGCCTGCTGCTATTCCTCCCGCTTTCCCATGTGTTCGCACGATTCATGGCCACGGTGGCCTTTGCCGGCACACTCACTCTCGGCCTCACCAGCAATATGAAGACGATCATCAAGGACTTCGAGGACTTCGGCCCCACTCTGCTGCTCGCCGTCCCGCGCGTATTCGAAAAGGTGTACAACGCCGCCTCCCAACGTGCAGGCACCGGTTTCGCCGGCCGCATGTTCGCCCGCGGCGTACGCGTGGCACGCGAATGGAGCAAGGCCGAGCAATCCGGCAACGGAATTCCCGCAGGCTTGCGCATGCGCCATGCGTTCTATGACGCCGTTGTCTACAAGAAGATTCGCACGGTGTTCGGACCCAATGCCGACTTCGCCATCACCGGCGGCGCGCCGATGGACTCGGATCTGGCCCATTTCTACAATGGCATAGGCATGCCGCTGCTCGAAGGCTATGGCATGACGGAAACCTCAGGACCCGTTTGTGTCTCATTGCCTGAGAACAACCACATCGGCACCATCGGTCAGCCTCTGTGCGGCACAACAGCAGGCATTGCCGAAGATGGCGAATTGTGCTTCAAGGGGCGCGACATCTGCATGGGATATCACAACCAGCCGGAGGTGACCAGGCAGCAGATTGTGGATGGCTGGCTGCATACCGGCGATCTGGGGGACATCGACGATGAGGGCTTCATCCACCTCACCGGCCGTAAGAAAGATCTCATCATCACCGCCGGCGGCAAGAACGTCTCCCCCGGGCATCTGGAGACCACCGTGATGACTTCGCCGGTCGTAGCCCAATGCCTGGTGATTGGTGACCGCAAGCCGTTCGTGGCAGCACTCGTCACCCTTGACCTCGAGGACGCGAATGCCTGGTTGACCTCGCAAGGCGCCAAACCGGCCGCCGATCTGGAAGAGCTCTCGAAGAACCCGATAGTGCACACCGAAGTGGAGCGCATCGTGAACAAGGCGAACGAAGGGGTCTCCCGGGCTGAATCGATCCGCAAGTTCGAAATACTGCCCGACGAATTCACTTCGGAAAACGGCATGCTCACGCCAAGCCTCAAGACGCGCCGCAAGCAGATCATCGACCATTACCGCAAACTCATCGACACGGTCATCTACGTGCCACGCAAAAAGGCCAGCTGACCAGCTTTCGGAATGCATATAAGGAGGCCTGTGCGATTCCCGGGAATCGCACAGGCCTCCTTATATGCGCATGGCCTTATGCACGCCGCCCCATGCGGGCTTTGTTCAGGGCAAAAGCCCGAGCCAGCATAATCCAAGACACTGCGACAATGGCCAGCATGACGGCGAAAGTCCATGTGCCGCCAACCGCAGTGGCATGCCTGTACACAGACGTCCCCTCGGCACCATGACCAGCCTGCGCGATGGCCAGGATTGTGGAGAACAGCGTGGTGCCGGCCGCCCCACCGAATTGCAGCGCGGTGTTGAACACGGCGTTCCCATCCGGCGTGAACTCATGGTGGATGCCGGAGATGGCGTCCGTCATGATATTCGAGAAGCCGAGGGCGTACCCCACTCCGAAGATGAAATAGAACGACGCCATGAGCACGGACGTCAGATACATGGAGAAGCCCAGGAACAGCACCAAGGCGCCAAGGCAGCAGGCGAATGCCCCCAGAATGGGCTTGGTGGGACCATGCTTGTCGTACAGAATGCCGCCAACCGGCGCAAAGAACGCGCCGATGAGCGCCCCCGGCAACACGAGCATTCCCGCAACGAGCGCACTCGTGCCAAGGCTCAGCTGCGCAAGGTTGGTGATGACATAGCCGAAGCCGATTCCCACCATGGGCAGCAGCGTGTATGGGATGAGGTGGAGAACCACCACCTTGTCTTTGAGCCACCCCAAACGGATGAGCGGTGAGAACGAGCGGCGAGACGACCACACGAAGAACCCAAGGGCAGCCATGCCCGCAGCGAGACTCACGATGGCGATGGCGGCCGACAGGCCCCACGGCTCACCGGACACGCCCTCACTTATGGCCACGCCACCTTGGTTCAGTGCGAGAATCATGCCGGCAAGCCCTACGATGATGGCGAGGAACTGCAACGGATTCAGACTCACCGCCTCCGTGGGCTTCGTCTGCGTGATGCACTTGAGTCCTATGGGCAACGAGATGAGCACAATAACGGGGATGACGATGACGAAAATCGAACGCCACGGCCAGATACTGGCCACAGCGCCACCAACGGTGGGACCTATGGCCGGGGCGACGGTGATGACGAGCGAACCCACGCCCATGAGCCTACCCACCTTGGAGCGGGGAGACTGCTCAAGAATGATGTTGATCATCAGCGGCGTCGCGATGCCGGAACCCACACCTTGAATGACGCGGGCAATGATGATGACAGGGAAGCTGGTGCCCACGATCATGATGAACGAACCGACAACAGCGAGCGCCACAGCCGCCACGAATACGGATTTCATTGTGAAACGACGCTTGAGATAAGAGGAGACGGGCATGGTGACACCCACCGATAGCAGATAGATCGTGGTGATCCATTGCACGGTCGCAGTGTTCACCGAGAACTCCACCATAAGTTCGGGGAACAGTACGGTCATCACGGTTTCGGTCAGGATTCCTATGAACGCCAAGGATCCCACCGAAACGATCGAGCCGATGAGCCTCGGGGAGATGCGGTCGTCATTCGCCGCCGGGTTCGCGATCCTCTTCTTTCCGGCCTGTGTCGGTCGCGTCGTCATTCTTGCCTTTCATCTGTGAGCGTTGAGTTTCACCGGGATGCTCGGTATGCGCAGGATCTGCCGAACCCGTCGGTTGCCGCCCTGTCGGGGTCGGGGCCGGTGGGGCCGGCTCGCCGTGTATGATGGCGCGAATCCGGTCGAGCCGCGGACCTATCTCTCGTTCATAGCCGCGACTGTTGGGATGATAGTATTCACGCCCGACGAGCTCGTCAGGCATGTACTGCTGTTCCACCACCGCATTCGGGTAATCATGGGCGTAGCGGTACCCTTCGTGGTTGCCCCATGATTTCATCAATGTCGTGGGTGCATTGCGAATATGCAGCGGCACCTGACCTATGAGCCCCGCATCCACATCGGCCAGTGCCTGGTTGATGGCCATATAACTGGCATTTGACTTCGGCGCGGTCGCCACCGCTATCGCAGCCTCCGATAGAATGATCCGGGCCTCCGGCATGCCGATCATCTGCACCGCCTGCGCCGCGGCCACGGTGGTCTGCAGGATCTGCGGTGCCGCCATACCGACCTCTTCGGCAGCGGCGATCATGATGCGACGTGCGATGAACCTCGGATCCTCACCGGCCCGGATCATGCGGGCCAGGTAATGCAGCGTGGCATCCACATCGGAGCCTCTCATCGATTTGATGAACGCCGAGATCACATCGTAGTGATCGTCACCGTTTCTGTCGTATCTCACGGCTGCCACGTCCATCACGGTGGCGACCACGTCTGTGGTGATTTCGGCAGGAACGTTCGACCCCGATTCGTCAACCGCACCTGCTGCGGCCTCAAGTATGGTCAGAGATTTCCTGGCATCTCCACCTGCCAGGCGAATGATCTCATCCACGGCATCGCCTTGCACGCGCACCTTGCCGCCCAAGCCCCGAGGGTTCGACACCGCCCGTTCGATCACGGTCCGAAGCTCTTCAGGTTCCAACGATTCGAGCTTGACCACGACGGAACGGCTCAACAGCGGTTTGATCACCGAGAAGCTCGGGTTCTCCGTGGTCGCCGCGATGAAGGTCACGTCACGGTTTTCCACGCTGGGCAACAATGCATCCTGCTGCGATTTGGAGAAGCGGTGCACCTCGTCGATGAACAGAACGGTCTCTTTGCCTTGACTCACCAATCGCTCATGGGCACGGCGCAACACCTCACGAAGATCCTTGACGCCAGATGTGACGGCGGAGAGCTCCTCGTACTGCCGGCCGGATTGCTTCGCGACTATATGGGCCAGCGTCGTCTTGCCCACACCCGGTGGGCCGAATAGGATCACCGAGCTCGGGGCGGTGAGCGAACCCGTCGAGGCCGGGTCGGCGAGACGGCGCAGTGGGGATCCCGGCGCAAGCACATGACGCTGCCCCACCACTTCATCGAGGGTGGTCGGACGCATACGCACCGCCAGCGGTCTCACCACGTCTTCGGATGGGTCGCTCGCCGCGAATAGGTCGTTCGTCATGTCATCGCTCATAGACAACAGTGTAGCCACCAAGACGAATTCGAACAAATGTTCGACGCTATGGTGTGTCCATCATGCTCTTCGACTAGCATTGCAACGGAATATGGATGCGCAGGCGTGAGGAACGAACATGGCAGAGGCAGATGACGAACGGACGGCATTGATGAGATTGGTTCCCTCCCGAGGGGAGGACAACCGATCGCTGGATGCCGATGAGATCTATGAGCGATTCTTCGACTGGGTGGTCGAGGAGCGTGGCATAGAGCCGTGGCCGCATCAGGAGGAGGCGGTGCTCGACCTGCTGGCGGGGGATCATGTGGTACTCAACACACCTACCGGCTCGGGAAAGTCACTGGTCGCGCTGGGCATGCATTTCGCGGCATTGTGCACCGGGCGGCGCTCATACTACACCGCGCCGATCAAGGCACTGGTCTCCGAGAAGTTCTTCGAGCTGGTCAACGTGTTCGGCAGGGAGAATGTGGGCATGATCACCGGCGACTCGCATATCAACGCCGAAGCGCCGATCATCTGCTGCACGGCCGAGATTCTCGCCAACCAAGCGCTACGGGAGGGGCGTCGGGCTGACATCGGCTGCGTGGCCATGGACGAATTCCATTACTACGGCGATCCCGAACGCGGCTGGGCATGGCAGGTGCCGCTGCTCACCCTCCCCCAGACCCAGTTCCTCCTCATGAGCGCAACGTTGGGCAATGTGGACACGATTGCAGATTCGCTCGAGGACCTCACCGACACCGACGTGGACATCATCGCCGAAGCACGCCGGCCTGTGCCACTCAGCTACCGATATACCACCGATCCACTTGAGAAGACGGTGGAACTGGCGGTACAGAACGGTGAGACCCCCATATACATCGTGCATTTCTCACAGGATGCCGCACTCGACACCGCGCAGTCACTGTCGAACACCGGTGTGTCCACCAAGGAGCAGCGCGAGGCAATTGCCAAGGCGATGAAGGGCACGAAGTTCACAACGGGCTTCGGAAAGATCCTCCAGCGGCTGCTCCGCACCGGCGTGGGAATCCACCATGCGGGCATGCTCCCCCGTTACCGCCGTCTGGTGGAGCAACTCGCCCAGCAGGGGCTGCTACCCGTCATCTGCGGCACCGACACGCTTGGCGTGGGCATCAATGTGCCGATCCATTCGGTGGTTCTGACGCAGCTGACCAAATTCGATGGCACCCATATGCGAAAACTGCGTGCACGTGAGTTCCATCAGATAGCCGGACGCGCGGGCCGCTCGGGCTTCGACACCGAAGGGCTGGTGATCGCCGAAGCCCCCGAATACGAGATCGAAAACGCCCGTGCCCTGGCGAAGGCCGGGGGTGATCCGAAGAAACTCAGGAAGATCAAGCGCAAGAAGGCACCGGAGGGATTCGTGACATGGAATGAGTCCACATTCGACAAGCTGATCGGGAAAGAACCGGAAACGCTGATCCCCCATATGAAGATCACCCATTCGATGGTGCTCAATGAAGTCGCCCAGGGAGGCGATGCCAGAAAACGCATCGACCGGCTCATCGAAGATTCCGCGCAGACCGAGGAGCAGAAGAACGCACTTCGCACCCGCGCCGATGAGATCTTCCGCACACTCATCGACACCGATGTAATCGAAATCGAACAGGAGGACGGCCGCGACTACTACTACACCACCGTCGATCTTCCGCAGGATTTCGCGCTCGACCAGCCGTTGAGCCCATTCCTCATCGCCGCCCTTGAATTGCTCGATCCCGCTTCCCCGTCGTATGCACTCGATGTGATCGCTATGGCCGAAGCCACGTTGGAAGATCCAAAGCAGATTCTGCGCGCCCAGGAGCGGCAGGCCCGGGACAAGGCGATGGAGGAGATGAAGGCCGATGGCGTCGATTACGATGAACGTCTCGACCGTCTGCAGGACATCACCTATCCCAAACCATTGAATGACCTGCTCACTGAAGCATTCGACCAGTATCGGAAAGACGTTCCCTGGGCCAACGACTACTGGATCAATCCCAAGTCCGTGGTGCGCGACATGGTCGAGACTGCATCCGACTTCAACGGCTACATCGCCCGCTACAACGCAGCCCGTTCGGAGGGGACGCTGTTGCGCTATCTGTCCGATGCATACCGTGTGCTGGCCAGAACGGTACCCCCGGAGAAACGCAACGAGGAACTCGACGACATTATCGCATGGTTGCGCGTTCTGGTCCGCTCCATTGACTCCAGTCTCGTGGACGAATGGGAGAACGCCGGTACACAGGCGCAGGAGGCCGCGAACCTCGCCGCACCGAATGTGGCGAACGCCGTGGTGGAAGATCGTCGCGGGCTCATCGTGCTCATTCGCAATGCGATGTTCCGCCGTGTGCAGCTCATGGACCTCGACCGGCCTGATGAGTTGGGGGCACTCGACAAGGCATGGCATTACGATGTGCACACGTGGGAGGATGTGCTCGATGACTTCTATGACGAGCACGAGTATGTGAACACGGATGCCGAAGCCCGTGGTGGTGAGTATTTCGTTCTCGACACTCGCCATGAGCAGGATCACCACGAATGGACGGTGCGACAGATCATCGATGATTCCGACGGCGACCACGATTGGGCGATCACCGGCACCGTGGATCTCGATGCCACGCAAGATAGCGGAGAAGTGGTGTTCACCGACTACTCGGTGCGTGACGTAGTCAACGACAACGATGCCGCCACCGTGAAGGCGCGCTGAGACCCAAATGTTCACTCGACGCCGAGTCTGGCCAGAGCCTCGTCACGATCGGCGTCGAGTGCCGGCCATGTCTGGTTGAAATTCTTCATGGTCGTGCGCAGCAACTCCGAAACGACCATGCGGGAGTACCATCTCTTGTCCGCGGGGATCAGATACCACGGGGCAATCGAGGTGCTCGTCCGTTCGAACACCTCCTGCCAGGCCGCCATGTAATCGTCCCATCTGTCACGGGCATCGAGATCGGAGGGGTCGAACTTCCAGTATCGTGTCGGATCGTCGAGACGTCGCAGGAAGTGCTGCCGCTGCGCTTGCCTGCTCGACACGAGGAAAATCTTGATGATCGCGCAACCTGACCCGGCGAGCTCTGCTTCGAAGTCATTGATCTGCCCGTACCGTGCGCGCCATGTCTCCTCAGGCAGGGAACCTGTGATGCGTGGCATCACGATGTCCTCGTATTGCGAACGGTCGAAGATGGATATCCAGCCATTTGACGGCAACTCCCTGCGAATACGCCACAGGTAGTCATGGGCGAGATCCTCTTCGCTTGGTTTGCCAAAGCCATGGTAGTGAATACCCATTGGATCCACCTGACTGAATACATGGCGCACAATGCCGCCTTTGCCAGAGGCGTCCATGCCCTGCAGCACGATGAGCACGCGATGCGTGTCGCCATGGATGCCATTGGCATACATGAGCCGCTGATAGTTGGCTATTTCGGAGCTGCTGTCGGCGATGAACCGCTCACCAGCCGCTTGGTCACCGTCAAACCCCGGTTTCGACCCAGCATCGATGTCGACCAAACGCGTATGTGAATGGAACCGCAATAACTGCGCCGGGGGCAACGACCATACGGCACTGAGCGTTTCACTGCTCTTCGCCTCCCGGGCGAGGCGCTCGGCCACCTTCCTGGTCTTGCGTTCTGCCACCGTGATTGATTCGCCTTTTTTCGAACCTCTGCCGTTTTTCTTGTCGCTTGCCATACCAACATTCTAGGCATGTGACACGTGCACTGGCCAAAACGAATGTGGGGTGCGCAGATGCGCACCCCACATCGCATGCCGTATGCGTTATGGTTCACATGGACGGTCGGTCACCGCTCCCCTGCACCCTTTGAACGGTGGTGCATATGGTGCTCGGCCGGAACATGCTGGCTCTGTGGCTGTGTTTCATCGTAGCCCTGCACATAGCGCGTGCGGCGCCATCCATGGATCCTCGCATTGGTGCCACGATGGTGCACATGGTAGAGGCGCTGGGAACCGCCAAGCGGGCGCCCCTCCTTCGCCACCGCGATCTGGTTGACGTTGGACGGGTCCATGATGGCAATCGGTGCCACCGGCTCGGGCTCGGTGGGCGCGAGCGTGTGCTGCTGCATGCGCACCGGCAGCCATTCGGCCAGTCTCGACAGCAGCCAGCAGATGATGAAGTAGATCACAGCGGCCACAACGAGCGTCTGCAGAATATTGAAGTACATCGAGCCCAAGCGTCGCGACTCCTGCAGCAGATCGGTGTACATGATGATCGAACCGAGCGCCGTGTCTTTGAGCACGACGACGAGCTGGGTCACGGCAGCAGGCAGCATGGCGTAGATGGCCTGCGGCACTTCGATGCTCATCAGCGACTGTGTACGGGTCATACCCAGTGCCACTGCGGCCTCATGCTGGCCTCCCGGCAGATTTCCGACACCCGAGCGGATGAGCTCGGCGACAACCGAACCGTTATAGAGCACGAGCGAGATCACGACGGCCCAATAGGAGGGGCTCGGCAGATCCAGGAAGGCGAATGCACGCCAGAAGAAGATCATCATGATCAGCACCGGAACTGCACGGCAGAACTCGATGACAATCGCGCAGATTCCCTGCACGATCCTGCTCGGCAGCAGACGACCGATGCCGAACACCAGACCGAACACGACCGAACCGATCACCGCCAAGAACGCCGCGCGTAGCGTGGCCCACAGGCCCGGCAAGTAGAAGTCCGACCATGCCTCGCCATCCAACGCCGGCTTCCACAATTCCCAGCTGAGCTGGTTCTCGCCGTCCGGCGGATTGTGCAGACGCAGCACAATGAGCACGAGCACGACCACGAACAGAATCGTGGCCACCCAGTTGATGATGCGGATGCGCTTGAGGCCCTTGGGGCCCGGCTGGTCGAACAGCAGGGAGCTTTCGTCTGAATTACCCACGGTTCACCTCCTGACTGCGAGCTTGTTGGACAGGTACGTGGTGAGGATGCCGATCGGCAGGATCAGAATCACGTATCCCATCGCGAAGATGAGGAAGATCTGGATGATCACATCGGGCCGGAATTCGATCATCTCGCTCATGAGCGATGAGGTCTCGGTGGCCACCGACGCCGCTGCGGCGACGGTCGAGTTCTTGAGCAATGCGATCAGCGTGTTGCCGAGCGGCGCAACAGATCCTCGAATGGCCTGCGGCATGATGATCAGTGTGGCGGACTGCATGAAGTTGAGGCCCATGGCCCGAGCTGCCTCCGCCTGCCCCTTGGGCACCGTGTTGATGCCCGAGCGCAACGATTCCGCCACGAACGCGGCGGTGTACAGACTCAGGCCTGTCACGGCGAGCCAGAAGAAGTTCGTCTGGAAGTTGTCGGAGAAGCTCAGCTTGAGCTGCGCGAACGCACCCAGCACCATGAACACCATGATGATCGTCAATGGCATGTTCTTGAACAGCTCGACATAGCCGGCCGACACCTTGCGCAGCGACGAGACCGGCGAGATGCGCATCATGACGAGAATGAGGCCCAGAACCGTTGAGAACAGCGCAGCCCATAGCGTCAGTTCGATGTTGACGAGGAACGCACCGGGAATGTTATAGCTTCTGAACAGGGAAATGAATCCTTCCATGCCGCTCACTCCCCTTCGTCCGGTGTCGGTGGATTATATTTCGGATCCGGCTGGTAATCGGTGCCTTCGGTGTTCTTCTCGATGGCCCGCTCCCACTCGCCGCTCTTGATCATATCTTCAATGGCGGCGTTGATCTGCTTGGCGAATGCGGTATCACCCTTCTTGATGCCCACCCCGTAATATTCCTGCGTGAACGGCTTGCCCACCACACGCAGCTTGCCACGGGACGCCGAGGCCAGACCGGCCAGAATGATGTCATCGGTGGTCACCGCGTCGACGATGCCGGAGAAGAGCGCCGTGGCGCATTCGGCATAACCGGGCTGCTCCATCAGCTGGACCTCCTTGGCGAATTTCTCCTTCACCACCTTGGCCGACGTGGAACCGGTCACGGAGCACAGGCGTTTGCCATTGAGGTCCTCCGGACCGTTGATTGAATGGTCGTCTGCGCGCACCATCAGATCCTGCCCTGCCACGAAGTACGGCCCCGCGAACGAAACCGCCTTCTTGCGCTCGTCGGTGATCGAATAGGTCGCCAGGATCATGTCGACATCACCGTTTTGCAACATGGCTTCGCGTTGTTTCGACGGAGCCTCGAGGAACTCGATCTCGGCATCGGTATACCCCAGTTGATTGGCTACATATCGTGCCACGTCGACGTCAAAGCCTTCGAATGTGCCGCTCTTCTTGAATCCCAAGCCGGGCTGGTCGTATTTGATGCCGATCCTGATTTTCTTCTCGCCGTCCGCCGACGACGAACCGCAGGCCGCCATCCCGAACAGCGCACTGGCGGCGCACACCATGGCGATTGCCTTGCGCGCCCACCCCTTCTTATATCTATGTTTCATCGTTCTCCCTTCACCGAGCCATGCATGACGAACCAGATTCCGCTCTCCTCAACGGGATCCATAGGCATGCATGGCCCATACTGCATCAGTGCGTGAGAATCTTCGACAGGAACTCCTGGGCACGCTCCGTCTGGGGGTGCTCGAAGAACTCGTCGGGCGTGCCACGTTCGAGAATCTGACCGTCGGCCATGAACACGATCTTATTGGCCGCCTTGCGCGCAAAGCCCATCTCGTGTGTGACGCACAGCATCGTCATGCCTTCCTGGGCGAGTTCGACCATGACGTCGAGCACTTCGTTGACCATCTCAGGATCGAGCGCCGAGGTCGGCTCGTCGAACAGCATGACCTTCGGATGCATGGCCAGCGAGCGCGCGATGGCCACGCGCTGCTGTTGTCCACCCGATAGCTGCGACGGCATCTTCATGGCCTGCGAATCGACGCCAACTCGCGCAAGCAGGTCCATGGCCTCCTTCTCGGCCTGATCGCGGTCCATGTGACGCACCTTGATCGGCGCAAGCGTGACGTTCTCCAGGATCGTCTTGTTCGCGAACAGATTGAACGACTGGAACACCATGCCCACTTCGGCGCGCAACTGGGCCAGACCCTTGCCCTCCTGGGGCAATGCCTGACCGTCTATGCGGATGACACCGGAGTCGATGGTCTCCAACCGGTTGATGGTGCGGCACATCGTCGACTTGCCCGAGCCTGACGGTCCGACAATCACGAGCACCTCGCCCTTGTCTACTTTCAGATTGATGTCGCGCAGCACATGCAGATTACCGTAGTACTTCTCCACATGCTCGAGTTCCACGAGATGATGGGCGTTCTCGCCGCTCGGCGACAATTGTTCCACAGTGTTGTTTTCGCTCATAGCGGCATAGTTTATAATCCCGTGTGTAACGAGATGTTACCTTCGTTCGCTCATCACGGAATATTGGGCCGATATCATGCAAAATCAATGCCCCTGATGTCTCATATTCCGAAATAAATAGACATATTATAGTCTTTTGTATATTTCGGCAGAATGAGTGCAAACGAGTCAGGCCACCTCGTGATGCGTCTGAAGGAATGCCACCGCCTCGCCTATCGCACGCATGCGGTCATCGCCGTTGAACTTGTGGTCGAGGTTCGTGTACAGGCTCACGGTGCAGTTCGCCATAGCGTTGCCGTAGTTGCGCGCGCAGCTGGGGTCGATCACCTTGTCCCGCTCGCCCTGAATCGCCAGAGCGGGTCCCTTGAACATCGCAGCCGCCTCATACACCGGAATCGTCTTGGCGATGCGAGAGTACTTGCCTGCGACCTCATGCTTGCCATCAGCGAGCGTGATGCGCCGTGGAATGTGGTAGGGGTCGAATGGGACGCCGAGCACACGCCCACGCAATGCATCATCCTTGATCGAGGCCGCAGGCGCAAGCAGGGCCAGGGAATGGACCACATCGGCATACATACCCGCCGTCATGCCTGCAATCACACCGCCTTGTGAATGTCCGAGCAACGAGATCTCCGCCGGCTCGAAACGATCACGTACAAAATTGAGTACCGCGATGGCATCCTCCACCTGATTGTAGACGTCGGAATTCGCAAATGATCCGTCACTGTTGCCACGACCGTTGAAATCGAACCTCACGGACGTGAATCCCGCTTCGACGAGCTGGTCGCTCACCTGCTGAAGCAGGCTGCCGGGTTCATACCCTAGATCGGCCATGAACCCGTGCATCAGAATCACCACCGGCCCTTGCGGTTCGCCCTGTGGTGCGTCGATGCGTCCATGAAGCTTCAGCCCATCACGCATCACGGTGATTTCCTCGGTATGTGTGCTCGTCGTCATATTGCCTCCTGCATGGGATGCACGTACTGGTGTTCTGCATCTCATCGTAATGCGAAGAACCCGGTTCTTCTCGATTCAAGCTATTGGCTATAACAGACGCCCCCATACATGACGGAAGCGGCCGACCCGCCTAGGGTCGGCCGCTTCCGTCATGTATGGGGGCGTGGATGCGATGCAATCACATGATGGCGTTGAGCCACTGCTCCTTGGTCGCCTTCTCGGCCTCCAGCTTCGCTTTCTTCTTGGCGTCCGACTCCTTGGCGATCTGTTCGTCCAACTCGGCGAGCTGCGCCTTGAGCTGGCCTTCGAAGCTCGACTTACGGGCATCGGCCTCGGGATCGGTCTTCTTCCAGGCAGCATCTTCGACGGCCTTGATCTGGTTGTCCACGGCATCCAGACGACCTTCGATGCGACGCATGTCCTCACGAGGCACATAGCCGATCTGATCCCACTCCTCCTGAATCTGAGCGAGCTTGGCACGTGCCTGCTTGGCCTGTTCCTCGGTCTTCACCGGCACGAGCGCCTCGGCCTTCACCAACAGCGCCTCCTTCTGCGCCAGATTCTCCTTCTCGTTGGAGCTGATCTGTTCACGGTCGGCCTGACGCGCATTGAAGAACGTATCGGCGGCGGCGCGGAACTGTGCCCACAGTGCATCATCCTCATTACGGCCGGCACGTCCTGCCTTCTTCCAACGGTCCATGAGCTCGTTGAACTTGCGCGAGGTCTCACCCCAAGCTGTGGAATCCTTGATTTCGTTGGCTTCGGCGATGATCGCCTCCTTCTGCGCCTTGGCATGGGCCCGCTCGGCGTCACGGGCCTGGGCCCACTTGCGCCGAGCCTGGTTGAAGGTGGTGCGCGCCCCCGAGAAGCGCTTCCACAGAGCATCCGCCTCGGCCTTGTCGATGCGGATCGTGGTGCGCTGATGCTCCTGCCACTGCTCGAACAGCGAACGGAACTTGTCGGCAGTGGAACGCCAGTTCGTGTTATCACCCAGTCCGGCGGCAAGGGCCTCGGCCTTCTCCACAATGGAGGTGCGTTCGGCGATTGCCTTGGTCATGGCCTCCTTGCGGGCTTTCGCGATGGCGTCCTTCTTCGCCGCGGCCTTCTTGCGCAGCTCTTCCAACTGCGACTGAAGTGCGGGGATGTCGCCCACGACCGCCGGCTGCTTGACCTCCTCGGTCAGCGCGGCGAGCGTCTCGTCGATCTCACGGGGCTTGATCGAATTGGACTTGAGTCGATTTGCGAACACGTCGAGTTTGGCCTTGAGGTCGAGGTAACGGCGCGCGTACAAGGCCAATGCCTCGTCGGCCGACGCGTCGGGGAATTGCCCCACCTCACGCTCTTCCTCGCCCTCCTTCACGTATACGGTGCCGTTGCCATCCACACGGCCGAAGCTCTCCGCCTCCTTGAGCTCTACATCGTCATGCGACGACGATGGCGCCGGATGAGCCACAGGGCTCTTGGCGAGAACGGCCGGGGAGGGAGCATGCGCCTTCATGGCCGCCGGGCTCGGCACGGATGCGGCCGGCTTCGTCGCCTCGTCGTTCGCGACTGCGTTGTCTGTGGTCTTGGATTCGGTGACGTTGGAATCGGCCATGGTCAGCTCCTTAGCTTGCGAGATGGGGAGGGGAAGCACATTCCCTTCCTCGGAACACACTAGCCCAGTATAGACAAGACTCACGATAGTCCGCCACCGACGTTTTTCCCCGACCCCACTTATTATATGGAGCGTGGCAAAAGGTGCATCTATATCAGGTTTCCCAGAATGGCTCCCCGCTGAACGCGTGGTGGAGCAGCGTGTCATCGATACGCTTCGTGAGGTATTCGAGCTCAACGGGTTCATCGGCATCGAAACGCGTGCCGTCGAACAGGGGTCGAGTCTGTTGAAGAAAGGCGAGACGAGCAAGGAGATCTACCTGCTCTCCCGTCTTCAGGAGGTCGGCCATGAATCCGACATCCCTGTCGAACAACGGCTCGGCCTGCACTTCGACCTGACGGTTCCGCTGAGCAGGTACGTGGTGGAGCATTCCGGCGCGTTGCCGTTCCCGTTCAAACGCTGGCAGATTCAGAAGGTGTGGAGGGGCGAGCGCCCGCAGGAGGGGCGTTTCCGCGAGTTCGTGCAGGCCGACATCGACGTGGTCGGCGACGGCACGCTCCCTTCGCACTATGAGGTGGAGCTCCCGTTGGTCATGGTGAACGCATTGGAACGGCTGCGTGAATTCGGCTTGCCGAAGGCCACCGTGCACGCGAACAACCGCAAGCTGTCCGAGGGCTTCTACCGTGGGCTTGGTCTGACCGATATCGAGGGTGTGCTCCGCGAGATTGACAAACTCGACAAGATTGGCCCCCAAGCGGTGACCGATCTGCTCGTTGAGACCTGCGGTGCCACCGAGGCACAGGCGAATGCCTGCCTGGAGCTCGCACAGGTCACCGCGGAGGACGGCCAGGAGCTCATCGAGAAGTTCAATGGACTGTGCGAAATCCACCATATCCCGTTCGACGGCGACGAGTACGCCATGGCCAAGGAGGGTCTGGACACCCTTTCAATGATCATCGACGAGGCCCGCCGCATTCGCCCCGGTTCGGTCATAGCCGATCTCAAAATCGCCCGCGGGCTTGATTACTACACGGGCTCCGTGTACGAGACGTTCCTCGAAGGAGCGAGCGATCTGGGATCGATCTGCTCAGGTGGCCGTTACGATAATCTGGCCACGCAGGGCAACCGTAAATACCCCGGGGTGGGTCTCTCAATCGGCTTGTCTCGCCTGGTCTCCTACATGCTGCACAGGGCGGGCGCCACGGCAAGCCGCATGTCGCCGGCATGTGTGCTCGTGGCCGTATGGAACGAGGAGAACCGAGGGGATTCGAACGCCATCGCCAATACGTTGCGTTCCCGCGGCATCGCGGCCGATGTGGCGCCCACGGCGGCCAAGCTCGGCAAGCAGATCAAGTACGCCGACAAACTCGGAATCCCATACGTCTGGTTCCCGAACGAGAACCCCGAGAACGACGGCAGCGACGAGGTGAAGAACATCATCACCGGAGATCAGCGTCCAGCTGATGCACAGTCGTGGCAACCGGATACTGTGTATGCCCAGCAAACCGTTTCCATCAATGCCGACAACCGTTGAAAAATCGGCGTTCAGAACAGTTTTATCCAAGAACAATGCAATGGAGAATAGAGGAAGCATGAGCCAGCAGACGGCTTATCGTACACATCACGCCACCGACGTGACCGAAGGTCTGGTCGGCGAGCACGTCACGCTTGCCGGTTGGGTGGACCGCCGCCGTGATCATGGCGGCGTGGCCTTCATCGATCTGCGTGACAACACCGGTCTGGTGCAGGTGGTCATCAACGACGAGGAGATGGCTCGTCCGCTGCGCAGCGAATACGTGATCGAGGTGGACGGCAAGGTTCGCCTGCGTCCGGAGGGCAACGAGAACGACCATCTGGCGACAGGCAAGGTCGAGGTCGTGGCCGAGAAGATCCGCGTGCTCGCAAAGTCCGACGCGCTGCCTTTCCAGGTGTCCACCGCACTCGAAAACGAATCCGAGAACAAGCTGCCGGGTGAGGATGTGCGTCTCAAGTACCGCTACCTCGATCTGCGCCGTCCGGCCATGCAGCGCAACATCAAGCTGCGTTCCGACATGATGCGCGCCGCCCGCACCGAGCTCGACAAGCTCGGCTTCACCGAGGTCGAGACCCCGACGATGATCAAGTCGACACCCGAGGGCGCCCGTGACTTCGTTGTCCCGGCACGTCTGGTTCCCGGTTCCTGGTATGCGCTCCCCCAGTCCCCGCAGCTGCTCAAGCAGCTGCTCATGGTGGCCGGTGTCGAACGTTACTACCAGTTCGCCCGCTGCTATCGCGACGAGGATTTCCGCGCAGACCGTCAGCCCGAGTTCACCCAGCTCGACATGGAGATGAGCTTCGTGGACCAGGAGGATGTCATCGCCATGGCCGAACAGGTGATCAAGGCCATCTGGAAGGCCGATGGATACGACATTGAGACGCCGATCCGTCGCATCCCATGGCAGGAGGCCATGGACAAGTACGGCTCCGACAAGCCTGATCTGCGCTTCGGAAACGAGCTCATCGAACTCACCGATTATTTCAAGAACACGCCGTTCCGCGTGTTTCAGGCCCCATACGTGGGCGCGGTGCTCTTCAAGGGCGGCGCCTCCACTCCCCGTCGCCAGTTCGACGCCTGGCAGGATTGGGCCAAGCAGCGTGGTGCCAAGGGTCTTGCGTACGTCGTGTTCGGCGAGAATGGAGAGCTCAAGGGACCTGTCGCAAAGAACCTCTCCGACGAGGAACGCAATGGGCTCAAGGAAGCTGTGGGTGCCGAGGATGGCGATGCCGTGTTCTTCGCAGCAGGTGCCCGCGAATCCTCCCAGTTGCTGCTCGGTGCCGTACGCGTCGAGCTCGCCAACCGCGCCGGTCTGCTCGACCCGAAGAAATTCGCATTCTGCTGGGTGGTCGACTTCCCGCTGTTCAAACGCACCGACGACCCGGACGACGACGATGTTGCAGTCGGCCATTCCAAGTGGACGTCGATGCACCACCCGTTCACAATGCCGTCGAAGGACTGGATCGACACCTTCGATGAGGATCCCGAGCATGCGATGAGCGATTCCTACGACATCGTGTGCAACGGTAATGAAATGGGCGGCGGCTCGGTGCGTATCCACCGTGACGACATTCAGGACCGCGTGCTCAATGTGCTTGGCATCACGCCTCAGGAGGCTCAGGATAAGTTCGGCTTCCTGCTGGAGGCATTCAAGTACGGCGCGCCGCCGCACGCAGGCATTGCACTCGGCTGGGACCGCACGGTTGCCCTGCTCGCCGGCGCGGATTCGATTCGCGATGTCATCGCCTTCCCGAAGGCCGGTGGCGGTCGCGATCCACTGACAGGCGCACCTGCACCGATTTCTGACGAACAGCGTGCGGAAACCGGCGTGGATCACGATCCGGAAGAGGATGAGGACTGACTTCCTCGCCAAACCGCTAAGAGCATGGGGAATGGGGATGCACAGGAAACTGTGCATCCCCATTCCCCATGTGTTGTGGAGGCGTCTTCCTCTCTGCACAGACGCGTGCCACAACACCCGCCGTCGTATGCCCCCTTGCACACTCGGCCTGTTTCCTGTTTCCCTTTTCTGTATTCGCTACCCTCCCCTATGTTTCTGACTATACAGCTTTCCGAAATAAGATACTCTATTTCTTAAATATTCTTCACATACTGCCCATATTCAGTATTTTTTCTTGTCTTCACCGATGTTTTACCAATATGAATTCAATGATGTCTTCACTGGCGGGAAACGAAGGGGCGGTGCGGACGGGATTCCCGTCCGCACCGCCCCTTATTCGGCGCCCATCGTCTCGAGGATTATTCGGTCTCACTCGCTACAGCTGCAGGTTCGGGCACGACATCCTTCGACTCGTCCCCGTCGCCTGCCGCCGGAAGCTCGAAAGGTTCACCACGGAACGTGAACTCCCCAAGAATGCCATCGCCTTCGGCGTCGACGATCACACGTTCGTTGTCGTGCAGATCGCCCATGAGAATCTTCTCGGAAATGGTGTCCTCGATATCACGCTGAATCACACGACGCAGCGGTCGGGCACCAAGCAACGGGTCGAAGCCCTTTTCCGCGAGCAGATCCTTGGCCTTATCGGTCAGGTCGAGCTCCATATGACGTTCGAACAGACGATCGTTGATCTTCGTGACATCGAGATCGACGATCTGGCGCACCTGCGGTTCGGTGAGCTGGCGGAACACGATGATGTCATCCAAACGGTTGAGGAACTCAGGGCGGAACTGCTGCTTGAGCTCGCTCGACACCTGGTCCTTCATGCGCTGATAACTCGATTCGGTGTTGCCACCCATCGTGAAGCCTGTATTGGCGGTCTTCGCGATGTCACGCGTGCCGAGATTGGTCGTCAGAATGATGATGGTGTTCTTGAAGTCCACCTTGCGCCCCTGGCCATCGGTCAGGTGGCCGTCATCCAACACCTGCAGCAATGTGTTGAAGATGTCGGGATGGGCCTTTTCGATCTCATCGAACAGCACGACGGAGAACGGCTTGCGGCGCACCTTCTCGGTGAGCTCACCACCCTCCTCATAACCAACATATCCCGGAGGGGCTCCGAACAGACGCGAAGCCGCGTACTTTTCTGAGAACTCCGACATGTCGACGCGAATGAGCGCATCCTCATCGTCGAACAGGAACTGAGCGAGAGCCTTGGCAAGTTCGGTCTTGCCCACGCCGGTGGGGCCGGCGAAGATGAACGATCCCGCAGGACGCTTTGGATCCTTGAGTCCCACACGCGTACGTCGAATGGAGCGCGACAGCGCAGAGACGGCCTCATCCTGACCGATAATGCGCTTATGCAGCTCCTCCTCCATCGACATGAGCTTCTTGGATTCCGCCTGGGTGAGCTTGAACACCGGAATGCCCGTGCTCTGCGAGATCACCTCGGCGATCACATCCTCATCGACGACCATACGGACGTCGGATTCGCCCTCACGCCAGGACTTCTCTTTCTCCTTGCGCTCGGCCTCAAGCTTCTCCTGCTTGTCGCGAAGCTCTGCGGCCTTCTCGAACTGCTGGTCCTTGATCGTCTGGTCCTTCTCCTTGGCAATGCGCGCAATGCGGTTGTCAAGCTCCTTGAGCTCCGGAGGCGCGGTAAGGCGCTTGATGCGCAGACGCGCACCCGCCTCGTCGATCAGATCGATTGCCTTATCGGGAAGGTTGCGGTCCTGAATGTACCGTGCCGAAAGTTCTGCGGCAGACTGCAGTGCACCATCGGTGATCGTCACATGATGGTGGTTCTCGTAGCGTGCACGCAGCCCCTTGAGGATCTCAATCGTCTCGGCGATCGACGGTTCCGACACCTGGATCGGCTGGAATCGGCGTTCCAAGGCGGCATCCTTCTCGATGTACTTGCGGTACTCGTCGGTGGTCGTGGCGCCAATGGTCTGGAGCTCGCCGCGCGCCAGCATCGGTTTGAGCATATCGGAGGCACCGAGAGCCCCGTCCGCGGAGCCAGCTCCCACGATCGTATGAATCTCATCGATGAACAGCACGATGTCGCCGCGGGTCTTGATCTCCTTGAGCACCTTCTTCAAGCGTTCCTCAAAATCACCGCGGTACCGCGATCCCGCGACCATGGAACCCAGATCGAGCGAGTACACCTGCTTGTCCTTGAGCGTCTCCGGCACATCACCGGCGACGATCTTCTGCGCAAGTCCCTCGACCACCGCCGTCTTGCCGACGCCCGGCTCACCGATCAGCACCGGATTGTTCTTCGTACGGCGCGAAAGCACCACCATGACGCGTTCGATCTCAGTGCTGCGACCGATGACCGGGTCGAGCTTGCCGTCCTTCGCCTCGGCAGTCAGGTTGCGGCCGAACTGGTCCAGTATGGCGGAACCACTCTGGCTGCGCTTGTCCTGCACGGAACCCGCATTGGCCATGTCGCCCTTGTCGCCCTCGCCGTTGCCGGAGTTGCCGCGAATCATGTCGATCGTGGTGCTGCGTAGGTCGGAAAGATCGACGTCCATCTTGATGAGCACCTGGGTGCCCACGCCTTCACCCTCACGAATGAGGCCCAACAGAATATGTTCGGTTCCGATGTAGCTATGCCCCAGCTGCAACGCTTCACGCAGCGAGAGCTCCAGCACCTGCTTGGCGTGCGGGGTGAAGGGAATGTGGCCTGTCGGAGCCGCGGTGCCCTTGCCGATCATCTCCTCGACCTGCTTGCGGGTGTCTTCCAACGTCACGCCTTTGGCTTCGAGAGCCTTGGCGGCCACGCCATCTCCCTCACGAATCAGCCCAAGCAGCAGATGCTCGGTGCCGATGTAGTTGTGCTGGAGGGCACGAGCCTCTTCTTGCGCGAGCACGATGACCCGGCGCGCACGGTCGGTAAACCGTTCGAACATGCTTGTCCTTCCATAATCAATACAATTCCAAACCACTCTACAGAATTCGCGGAACGTTTATTTCCGTTTTCCCGCGAAATTGCGGGATGGGCGTATACGGCGCGTGCCGCATATGCGGTGAATGGCATGTACTCGCTGAACAGATTCGGCTATTGCATTATTCCCATCGCGCCATTTCGCATCACCCTGCATGCCGTGCGGGGCCCCATGCTGATCGCTCACGCACCGTGTGTGGAGCATGACACCTCGCGCCACTTACACTATGCTTAGATGTAGTGCGTAATTCAACCAACGGCAAGGAGATGTCATGGAACCGGCAACAGTGCAGTCGCTGAACCCGCAGGGAGATCTGGTGGTGGGTGTGGATGGCTCTCAGGAATCGTTCGGCGCATTGCGTTGGGCCTTGCGTCAGGCCGCACTTTCCGGGCAGACCGTGAACGCCGTGTACGGTTGGTCGTATTCGTGGGACATGGGACCTGAACCCACCACCGACGACGAGCTCGCGAAACTGCGCACGCAGATCGCCGAAAAACTTCGTGATTGGGTGAAGGATGCTGCGGAAGGCATTGACATCGACTCCGACCAGATCCGTCTCACCTCGTTCCGAGCCTCGGGCACATCTGCACTGCTTGAGATTGGCAGCGATGCCCAGCAGATCGTCGTGGGGCGGCGCACACTCGGGCGGGTGGCCCGCTGGTTTTCCGGCTCCCTGTCGTCTTCGCTCGCCGAGGAATCGCAGATTCCCGTGACGATCATTCGCGTGGAGAACGAGGATCAATCGGTGCAGGATGAGATTGCCAACGCGCTGACGCCCGGTTCTCAGGAAGTTCACTTCGAATTGCCTGCACCTGACACGCCCCGAACGAGCCGTCCGATCGTCGTCGGCGTGGACGGATCGGCCACGTCCCGTCGAGCACTCGAGTTCGCCGCATGGTTGGCGAATCTGAACCATGCGCCCCTCCATGTGATGTACTGCTGGCAGTTGAAGGACATGACCGACATCCCCGGCTATGAGACAAGCGTGCCACCCCTCGATGTGGCACAGCAGCATGCCGAACAGGTGGTGCAGCAGCTTATCGCCTCAAGCACGCTGCCCGAGGGGCTCACCATCAAGACGGACGTCTTCCACATCAGCGCAGGCAAGGGATTGGTAAGCGCCTCACGCTACTGCCGCCATATTGTGGTCGGTTCCCGCGGGCTCTCCGGTGCCGATGCGCATTTCCTGGGTTCGGTCTCCAAGCAACTCATCAACCTCGCGGAATGCAACCTCACCATTGTGCACTGATTCCCGACTGTCAGCATTCACCCGAGATATCGACACCATGAAGGAGCAGATGCCCTTGCACTGACACGCCATCTGTTCACTTTGAGCGACACCTCTATTGCCGCAGCCAGAGCCACTCCCTACACTGGGGCTCTGGTATGGCAACGGATAGGTGGGTGGAATAAATGAATACGGATGACGAGTCTGCAGACAATGTAGGCGAAACGAGCGGCCAGATGACCGCAGCCCCAGAGTCAGTGACGCAATCGGCAACGGACGATCAGGATGGGGTGCACGGCACGGCAGTGCCACCGTCATTCCCCCCGCATCATGAGGAGACGGATCCGGCCTCGGATAGCGAAGATACCGATGCCAGGCAGCGCCCCTCGAAGAGCGCCCGCGGCGGAGCCAGACGGCATCTGTCCATGCATATCACCACGATTGTGCTCGGCATCATCGTGATCCTGATCGCCGGATTGTACCTGTATGCCAATGGGAACATATCGGGAACGCCTCGCGCGGCCGCGATGAGCGATTGCCGATCCAGCGTCTCTCACGCGAATTCGGCGCGCAGCCTGCTCACCACCGCAGTGGGCGATGCGAAGACATACCGGGCATCGCATGTCACAGACATGTCCGATGAGCAACTGCGCAATGTGACCTCGTATCTCGACCAATCCGCACAACAGCCGTCGGTGCCGTCATGCTCAATCATCGCCAATGATGGCGTTCTGCAAACCAATGCCGTCAATGCCAAGAAGCTCGCACACAACGCCACAACGCTGACCCGCGATCTGCTGTTGGCGACGACCGGCGTGCTCCCCCAGGAACTGCAGGGCGATGAGCAGCCGGGTGATCCCTCATACTCGCCGTCCGAAACACAGCTGCCAACCGAATCGCCGCAGCCACCCACCTCCCCGAGCACCGATTCCAGCACCCATGGCACGACATCAGATGATGCGAAGTCGCACAACGACAGCGGCACAGCCAACGAACCCGCATCCCCCTCGGCGCAGCCTTCCAACACCTCCAGAACCTCGCCGGAACCCAATCCCTCGCCATCCGCCAGCATGTCGACCTCCTCCGAAGATGCGGGGACAGGCAAGCGCAAACAGAAGGAGTCCGGCTCGTCCGCATCCTCTCAACCCGAAGGAAACGGGTCGAACACGACGAAATCCAACGGGACGAAATCGGGCAATGTCATGTGACCGACCCGATTTGCAGACGAATATCAGAGGGGTCTTTCATGTGAACACACATGAAAGACCCCTCTGATATTCGTCTGGCGTGTTATTCGCCGGCTTCCTCAGCAATCACCGTCTCACTGGTGCGCATCGAGTCGATCCGCTCTGCATCCTCTTCCTCGCAAACCTCTGCGGCAGCGGATGGCCCCACAGTAGAATCCGCTTCCGGCTCCTCGTTGGAAGAATCCTGCGGCGACACTGACCCGATACCGAACGAGCTGGTATCGGGCATGTCGTCGTCCATATCGAGTGCCTTCTGTTTGAGCCCTGCCAAAGATTCCGCATCAACCTCATCCAGGCTTTCGAGCAATTCCTCGTCCTTGCGCTCGTCACGCCCATGTTGGGCCACCACATCGATATGCAGATCATCATAGGCGGGCTTTGTCTGCACCCACATACGACTTGGCTCAGGCGGGCGAATCTCGGAATGCTCTCCGCACCCATGATCCACCGAGACCACTTTCCCGTCATCCGGGCTCCAACGGTTTGCGCACACGCCGAACATTGTTTTGAGGCTGCCGGTGAGCGGAATGAAGAAACCACAGGTCGAGCACAGATTGCCATCGGCAGTTTTCGTGGAGAGCGACTTGGGGCCATGGGGACCTTCATACCAGCGTTGCGCCGTCTGCGTCTGCCCCAATTCCGAAAGCACATGGCGCCTCGACAGGTCGAGTTCCTCCACTGCTTCCACCACATCTTCAACGGCAGTCAACGCGTCGGCTTGCTCATCGGGGGATCCTCCCTCTTGAGCCTGCACGGTCTCGACAGCCTGCTGCTCGGCATTGAGTTCCTCCGTGCGGCTGACCGCCTCATCGATGCCAATGCCATCGTCAAGTCGCTCATCATCTTCCGGGGTGCCGATGGAATCGGTCACAGAAAGGTCACCGGGAAGCAGACGATCCTTCCAAGGCACCCATTTCGGTGGCAGAAGCGCCTTGTCCGTGGGAATCAGCGACGATTCGTCGATGGTCCAATGGTCGAGTTCGGCATCGTGGTACAGCGTGACCGACCACTGCCAGCCCTCATATCCCTTCATGAGCGCCTCGAAGCGGAAATCCGTCACGCCATCGTCATGGGCCTCGCTGGTGACGAACTCTCCGACATCCTCCGGTTCATGCGCGGTGTCGATTGCCTCCGCCCTCGCCAAGGCGATGGGATCGAATTCACTTGTTGCCATATCAGTCCTGTACATCGAAGTCATCGGCCACGGCACGTAGCAATGTGGCCAGCTTTCGGCTATCCGCAGACGACGGGTAGCGGTGGCGTCGCAAACCATTGCCGGCGGAATCGAGGAGCTTGATGAGATCCTCCACAATGGCGGCCATGTCATCCGGTTTCGGCCTGGTGGCTTTCACCAATGATGGCGCCGAGGCGACCATGGTGACCCCCATGGCGACCTGCCCACGGTTACCCTCGATCACCGAATACTCGACTTTCGCGCCTTTTCTCGGGTTCCTCACTCCCTGCGGCAATGCGGTCTGGGGCAGGAAGACATCCTTGCCGTCATCGCCTGCAATGAATCCATAGCCTTTCTTCGCGTCAAACCAACGAATGCGTCCGCTGGGCATGTTCACCTCTATCGTCTCGAATACGTGCGGCCCCGCCGCATACCAAAAGTTCATTCTACCGCCAGCGCGCATCGCTGGCAAAACCATTGCAAGCTTACGCGGGGGCTCACCTAACAACCAAGGTCCTCCGTCTGCTATTCCGCCGCAGGCTCCTTGGAGCCTTCGGCGAACGCCAACACATCAATCCGTGCCGGACTCCATGGGCAGAATGATCGTGAAAGTCAAACCACTGCCCTCGGTCGGACTGGCATAGATACGACCTCCGTGCGCGTTCACGATCGACAATGCGATGGCAAGCCCGAGTCCGGTGCCGCCCTTCTGACGGTCTCTGGACGGATCGGCGGTGTAGAAGCGTTCGAATATGTTGTGAAGCGATTTCTCGGGTACGCCGGGTCCGTGGTCGCGCAGCACAGCCACCGCATACATGTTCAGGAGTTTGCCGGATTTGCTTTTGCGAGCCCCCTGCAGAAGTGTTTCGAGCATGTCGCCGTCCTGTGGCATCGCCGCGAGGTCCTCTGGTGTGCGGCTCGACTCTATGACGCCCAGACCAATGTCGACAGGCGAATCCGAAGGAGTGTACCGGTGGATGTTGCCCACGATATTCGTGATCACCTGATGGAGTCGGGTGGCGTCGCCGGTCAATGCGATCTTCGGCAACGGCCCTGGAGTCTCACTCAGCTTCGGCTTCCTCGGCGCACTCAGATCGATGTCGAGTTGCATGGTGGTGATTTCACGATCCGGATCGAGTGCGTGAAGGTCATCTACGGAATCCTGCATCACCGAGGTGAAATCAACACGTTGATTCATCGAGACGCCGCGCCCCTCATCCAAACGGGCCAATGAGAGCAGATCCTCGACCAGCACCGTCATGCGCGAGCTCGATGACTCGATATGGGAGATGGCATCATCCGCCCGCTCCAACGTCCCCGGCGCATCCCGTTGCATCTTGTACAGTTCGGCATAGCCATGAATGGCGGCGAGGGGTGTGCGCAACTCGTGGCTGGCGTCGGAGACGAATTGGCGCATCTTCTGCGTCACGGCCTCCTGCTCATGGAAACTCCGCTCGATTTGCGTGAGCATGCTGTTGAGCGATCTTGCCAGCGAGCCTATCTCCGTGGATTCACCGCTTTCCGGCACACGTTGGGAAAGATCGCCGGCGGCAATCTTCGCGGCGGTCTTCTCTATTCGTTTGAGCGGGCTCAAGGTTCGCTGCACCACCAATGCACCCAAGGAACCGCCAAGTAGCACCACGGCTATGCTCACCATGATGCAGAACCGGGTCAATGTGCTGATCACATCGATCTGGTCACCCAGCGAGAGGCCTATATACACGATGCCGAGATCCTGGAACTCCCCCTTGCCCGATTTCGTCAGACCCTTGAGGGCCACAACACGCCAGGGGCATTCCGCGAACTGCATGGTGGCATGGTCGGGAACCCCCACAACGTTCTTCGTATTCACCACAGCAGGCGTGGTGAATGGCACACCGAGCTCATGGCCGTCCAACGAACCGTTATCGGGCAGCTTTGGGCTCGAGATCACGCCATCCTTAAGCACCGGCTGCAACATCACCGCCGATGAACCGGTGTTGGTGTTGTACACCTTCACATAATAGCTGGTGAAACCGTTCTGGGTATTCACGTCCGTATTGAGCATCTGGGGGAACACCAGGTCCGCCTGTTCCAGCAGCTGCTGGTCCACACGCTCCATCAGGTAGCTGCTCACCAGCCAGCGTATGGAAAAGGTGATGACAATGGTGCCGATTGAAAGCATGACCACAATGATCGACATGAGGCGCACGCTCAGCGGAATGCACTCATTGAGCGCGGCAAGACGTCGTGATCTGTGCGTGCGCGGCTGATTCTGCGAGGATTGCCCTTTCCTGGCATCGGCTGCGGCCGCCTGGGCCAACGGCGTGTCTTTCACCGCTGATTTCGGGGAGGGTAACGCCGAATGATCTCCGCCCGGTCCCTGTGGCTGTTGCCCCATGTCCCCTCGCCTACTTCTGTGCCTTCGGTGCACGGATCATGTACCCGATGCCGCGCTTCGTCTCGATGAGCGGTGTCACCTTGTGCGTGGAGCCATCCTCATCGGTCACCGTGACATCATCCACCTTCTTGCGCAGGTATGAGATGTACGATTCCACGATTGCGGCGTCACCGCCCCAATCGTATTGCCATACATGGTCGAGAATCTGCGCTTTCGAGAGCACACGGCCCTCGTTGTCCATGAGGTAGCGCAACAACTTATACTCGGTGGGGCTCAGATCTATGGTCTGGCCGGCACGGGTCACATCATGCGAATCCTCGTTGATTTCCAGATCGCCGACGCGAATGATCGGGTCATCCTCCACCTGCTCGCGGGTGCGGCGTAGGATGGCGCGGATTCGGGCGACCACCTCTTCAAGGCTGAAGGGCTTGGTCACGTAGTCGTCACCGCCCACCGTCAGGCCCATCACCTTATCCTGGGTGTCATCTCGGGCGGTGAGGAACAGCACCGGAGCCGTGATGCCCTCCTGGCGAATGCGTCGAGTGACGGTGAATCCGTCGATATCGGGCAACATCACGTCGAGTATGATCATGTCTGGCTTCGTGCGACTGATCACCTCGATGGCCTCGGAGCCGGACGCCGCCGTCTCCACCTCATAGCCGGCGAAATGCAGCGATGCGACGAGCAATTCGCGAATGGAGGGTTCGTCATCGACAACCACGATTGTTGCTTCAGTTGCTTTACTCATGGCACCTATAATCACGCAACACTCTGGAAGTTTTCTGAATGCTCTCTGAAAACTTAATTCGGGCGTTTGAATCGTTCGTCATCATGCGGTGCTGCTGCATGGCGCCCGTGACGCGGGGCAGGCATTCCAGACGCTTCGGAGGTCGGGTTCGGCTCTTGCGTCTCTTTGCCTTCGGGTTGCTCGGATGTCTCTTCCGGGGCCATGGCGGTGACATCAAGGTCATCACCGGCGTTGTCCAACTGCATGGCGTCGTCGTTCCGCGTCTTCCCAACCTCCTCGGTCTGCTTGGAGTCTTCGCTCACTTCACGCTTACGGCGCATGAAGATCATGACCAGCACGACAACGATGAGCACGACAAACACAATGATCATGACGATGATGCTCACCGAGCTCACGGCATGGGTGGTGGCGGTCGATTTCGCGCTGGCAATGGCATCCATCATGTCGATGGCGGATTGGGACCAGTTCGGCCCCTGACCGGCCTGCTGATCGAGCAGCGGTTTGCTCGCGGCCTCCGAAAGCTGGTCCACGGTGCTTTGGCTGCGAAGCCATTCGTCGGAATTCGGTGAGACCACGACGACGAGATTGCCATCATGGGAGGCCACCGCAAGCATGACGGTGTTGGCTGGAGGGTTGAGCGACTCCAACAGTTGAGAGGCCCATTGTTCCGGCTTCTCTGTGGTATTGAACGATTCGAGGTAGAGCAGACGCACCGTCACACCCGTCTCCCGCTTCGTCCGATTCGCCGCATCGATCACCTTGGTGAGATTGTCGCCAAGCAGGTTCTGCGGATCGGTGATGTACCCCTGAGAGTCCTCCACCGAGGCACTCGGACTCGACGATTCGCTGGCAGACGGCGACGGAGAATCATCTGCCGCGGCCATTTGGGCACCAGTGGCGCCTATGAGGAGCGCCGCGAACAACATAATGACGGAGAGAACCGCCGTCCAGACGCGGGACTGCCGCTTGAGGCCCCCGAAGTTATCCACAATGACCGGATCGTCACCACGTCCTCCGACCACAATTGCCTGTTGCGCTGTCCATTCGTTGTTGTTCGCCATAAATTCAACAGTAGCGGGAGAGCTGCACGTTGTCCCGCGGTTTTTATTACAACGAACACGATGCAAAGGAGCATGCAATGTCACAATACCAAGTCGATTCTGAACGCATCGCCGCCTCGAGCGCGGCCGTCTGCTCATCTATCACCGCCATCCGCGATGCGGTCACCACCATGTATGCGAACCTGAATGCCCTGCAGGATGCATGGCGCGGAGCCGCCGCGGCGCAGTTCAACATGGTTGCCACCGAATGGCGTCGCACCCAGCAGCAAATGGAGCTATCGCTCGAGGCCATGCAGCAGGCCCTGACGCAAGCCTCCACCGTTTATGCGGATGCCGAGATGCAGGCGACACGGCTGTTCGCGACATCATGAGGTCGCATCGAGCTGCGCGAGCGGGAAGGAATACATAGAAAAGAGGTGGGGCGTTCCGCAGATCGATCTGCGGAACGCCCCACCTCTTTTCTATGGTATGTCCCGGAACGGAACCGGAAAGACCCTAGATCAGTAACCCATGTCCTGGCCGGCGGCCGGTGCCGCTGCCGGCTCCGGCTTGTTGGCGACAACCGCTTCGGTCGTCAGGAACAGACCCGCGATGGAGGCCGCATTCTGCAAAGCAGAACGAGTCACCTTGACAGGATCGGTCACACCGGCGGCCATGAGATCCTCATAGGTGTCGGTTGCCGCATTGAAGCCCTCACCCTCAGGCAGGGAACGAACCTTGTCGATCACCACGGCACCAGAGAGACCTGCATTTTCGGCGATCTGCTTAATCGGAGCTTCGATGCCCGAGAAGACGATTGCGGCACCGGTGGCCTCGTCGCCTTCAAGGTTGAAGTCCTTCTCGACCTTTTCGGCAGCCTGCACCAGTGCGACGCCGCCGCCCGGAACCAGACCCTCTTCGATGGCGGCCTTGGCGTTGCGCACGGCATCTTCAATGCGGTGCTTGCGCTCCTTGGCCTCGACCTCGGTGGCTGCGCCGACCTTGATGACGGCGACGCCACCTGCCAGCTTGGCCAAACGCTCCTGCAGCTTCTCACGATCGTAATCGGAATCGGTCTTCTCGATCTCGGCGCGAATCTGGGCGACGCGTGCGGCCACGTCCTCCTTGGAGCCGCCACCGGACACGATGGTGGTCTCATCCTTGGAGACAATGACCTTCTTGGCGGTGCCGAACACGGACAGGTCGATGGAATCGAGCTTGAGGCCCAGATCCTCCGAGACGACCTGACCGCCGGTCAGAATCGCCATATCCTGCAGCATGGCCTTGCGGCGGTCACCGAAGCCCGGAGCCTTGACGGCGCAGGACTTGAAGGTGCCACGGATGTTGTTGAGAATCAGCGTGGGCAGTGCCTCGCCATCGACATCCTCGGCCACGATCAGCAACGGCTTGCCGGTCTTCATCACCAGTTCGGCGATGTGGACCACATCCTGCTGCGAGGAGACCTTGCTCGAGGTGAGCAGAATGTACGGGTCATCGAGCACGGCCGTCTGGTCTTCCGCATTGGTGACGAAGTAGGGGGAAATATAACCCTTGTCGAAGCGCATGCCCTCGGTGAAATCGAGATCGAGGCCGAAGCGGTTGTTGTCTTCGACGGTGACGACGCCATCCTGTCCGACCTTGTCGAGAGCCTCGGCGATCTTCTCGCCCACCTCGGGGTCACCTGCGGAAATCGTTGCGGTTGCAGCGATCTGCTCCTTGGTCTCCACCGGCTTCGCGGAAGCGACAAGCTGCTTGACGAGAGCGTCGGAAGCCTTCTCGATGCCGCGACGCAGGGCGATCGGGTTGGATCCGGCCACCACGTTCTTCAGACCCTCATGCACGAGGGACTGTGCAAGTACAGTTGCGGTGGTGGTGCCATCGCCGGCGACGTCATCGGTGCGCTTGGCCACTTCCTTCACCAGTTCGGCACCAATGCGCTCGAACGGATCCTCAAGATCGATCTCCTTGGCGATCGAAACGCCATCGTTGGTGATGGTCGGCGCGCCATAGGTCTTGTCAAGCACGACGTTGCGGCCCTTAGGACCAAGCGTCACCTTGACGGTATCGGCCAGCTTATCCAGGCCGGCGAGCATACCCTGACGAGCTTCCTCATCGTATTCAATGATCTTTGCCATTGTTCCTCCACGAGAAATTCATGCTTACCCACTTGGGTCCGAGACGGGCGTCAGCTCCCGCACCCGTTCCCGAAGTGCTACAGGGCAGATTAGCACTCTCAGTGGTCGAGTGCCAACTTTTCGGACCGCCTTTTGCGCTATGGGCTAGATGACGGCGTTTCGGGAATATCGGAGCAGAGCCTCGCGCAGATATCGTGAACGAACTCCCTAACCGTTCAGGAACGATGAATCTTGACCACCCTCGTGGCAAGTTCACCCTTGTCAGTGGGCTTGCTGTCGTACTCCACCAAATCCCCCTGGCGAAGCGCCTTGAAACCCTCGGCCTCGATGGAGGAATAATGGACGAACACATCCGCCCCACCATCCTCGGGAGTAATGAACCCGTAGCCGCGACCTACATTGAAGAATTTAACCGTTCCCCTTGGCATACCCTTGTATCTTCCTTCGTGAAGGACTCCGTGAAGGCGAACGACTCATGAGAGGAACGCAACGCAAACTTCCCCGATTTGCGGCCCGGAACCATTCACCCCTTCCTCATGATAGTTATGAGGGGGTATTAACGCAGCTTCGGCGTTTCAAACCGGTTCTTATATAAGAAAAATACCGCAGAACGCGCATCTGCCTAACCGACAATCCAACTTTACTGATTTTACAAAGTCCAAATTGGCATAAGAAAACCGGCCCTCGGGCCGGTTCACCGCGGAAGAACTCCGTCGGCATGCGACGCAGACGACTCAATTCATAAGCACGACGGCCACTGGCACTGCAATGCCCTCGGCTTTCTGCACGGTGCTCACCCCAAGGGTTTCTGCCACCTTCTGCGCAGTGGCCAGATCAGCGTCGTTCTGATACCACACCACGCTCTGGGAGGGAAGCTGCATGCCGTTCGGATTGCTCGGCGCCACGTTCGTGAAGCCTGCACCCTGCAGCCGCTGCGCCTCCTGGGCGGCGTATCCATTGGTTGCAGTGCCGTTGATTACACTGATCGAAGCATCGAGATTGACTTTCTGCTCAGGCGACTGCTCTTCGGTCGGACTCTGAGACGGCGACTCACTGGACTGCGATGGCGACTGTGACGGCGATTCCGACGCGGAGGCGCTGGCGCTCTGCGACGGCGACTCGCTCTCACCGGCACTCGCCGACGACGGCGTAGTGGTCGTGGTTGTACTGGTGGATGCCACCACCGTCTCTCGGTCGCCATGTTTGAACATGTTCGCAGCCTCACCTGAGAACGCGCTCCAGAACAGCACACCTACGGCTGCTGCCACCACAATCACGATTGCATACGGGGTCAGACGCACCGGCCAGGAACGACGACCGTTATGGACGCCGACCGGGCCGGTCGGCGGATTGTCGAAGGAGTCCTTCGGATACGACTCATACTTATGGTCATCGTTGCGAGCCATGGCCGTCCCTTCCCGTACGCAGTGCAAACAAGTGTCGGCTCCAATATACCAAGTCGGGGTATACCAAGTCGGAGTCGCAAGGGCCACCGCACACGAATACCGGCGGCAGACGTCCACGCGCTACGGTCCATAGCCGCAAGAAGCCTGGAGTTGCACGGGCGGGCTAGAGTAGAGTAGAGACATGACCGAAATCAAACCTCTTGAGGAACTCATGGATCCGGGGTGGGCCGAGGCGTTGCGCCCGGTGGAGCCGCAAATTCGCCATATGGGGCGTCTGTTGCGTGAACGCATCGGACAGGGAGAGCATATCGCCCCTGCCAGCCGGAACATACTGCGCGCCTTCACCATTCCCTTCGACTCCATACGTGTGCTCATCGTGGGCCAAGACCCCTATCCCACCCCAGGCTACGCAGTGGGATTGAGCTTCTCGGTGGCGCCAAACGTCCACCCGCTGCCGAAGAGCCTTGTCAACATATTCAAGGAGCTTGAGGATGATTTGCACGTACCACCACCTTGCAACGGCGACCTCACTCCTTGGACCCACCGGGGGGTGGAATTGCTCAACCGCTGCCTCACCGTCGAAATCGGCAGGCCGAACAGCCATCAGAACCTGGGCTGGGAACCTGTGACCGATTGCGCTGTGCGTGCGCTCAACAACCGCGTTGATGAGCACGGCAGGCCAAAACCCCTGGTGGCGATTCTCTGGGGGCGTAACGCCCAGACCCTGGAGCCGTTGCTGACGAATGCCGCCATCATCAAATCCGCACACCCCAGCCCGCTGTCGGCATCGCGCGGTTTCTTCGGATCGCATCCCTTCTCCCGCGCGAACGCGGCGCTTGAGCAGATGGGAGCGGAGCCTATCAACTGGTCGTTGCCGTCATCCGATTGTCCTGCAAGGTAATCCGGAGCGCGCATGGGACGCCGCCGTGCATGGCTACATCGTACGGCCATTGCACGGCCATGCATTACACTAACCAACTGAAACAGAACAGCACACGAAACGCTCGAACATAGTAGGTGGCATATGTCTTTCTTCTCCCCCTCCCAACCGACCACCCC